>JAJTBD010000018.1 GCA_021287075.1 Micrococcales bacterium
TGTTGTCGCGCAGGTAGTCGAAGCCGAACTCGTTGTTGGTGCCGTAGGTGATGTCCTTGGCGTACTCCGCCCGGCGCTGGTCGGGGGTCATGTTGGCCAGGATGCAGCCGGTCTCCAGGCCGAGCATGCGGTGCACGCGGCCCATCAGCTCGGACTGGTAGGACGCGAGGTAGTCGTTGACGGTGACGACGTGCACGCCCTTGCCCTCGAGGGCGTTGAGATAGGAGGGCAGGGTCGCGACCAGCGTCTTGCCCTCACCGGTCTTCATCTCGGCGACATTGCCCAGGTGCAGGGCCGCGCCACCCATGATCTGCACGTCGAAGTGCCGCTTGCCGATGGTGCGCTTGGACGCCTCGCGGACGGCCGCGAAGGCCTCGGGGAGGATGTCATCGAGGGTCTCGCCGTCGGCGAGGCGCTTGCGGAAGACATCGGTCTCGGCGCGCAGCTCGGCGTCGGTGAGCTTCTCGAAGTCCTCCTCGATCGCGTTGACCTGGGCGGCGATGCCCTCGAGCCGCTTGATGATGCGGCCTTCGCCGGCGCGAAGGAGCCTCTCGAAAACCTTGACCACGCGTGAACTCCTGGGTTGCGTTCGTTGGTGCCCGGACGCCGGACACACCCGACCTAGGCTAGTCGACTCCAGAGGGTATGCCGCGAGCCCGGGCCGCCGTGTGCCCAACGGCCGCGCGTGTGGCCCGGTTCCCGTCAGAGCGCGCAGCTCCCGTCAGAGCACGCAGCTCCCGTCAGAGCACGAAGGCGAGCGCCATCACGATCGGCAGGGCGACGAAGGAGGCGATGCTGGTCACGACCGTGAGCGATTTCAGCGTCCCGGAAGTCGAGAGCCCGAGCAGCGAGCGGAACATCCAGAAGAAGTTGGAGTTGACCTGGAGCGCGAAGAGCGAGCCGGCCGCGATGGCCAGGCCGATGGCGATGGGCGAGACGTCGATCGTGTGCAGCACCGGGGCGATGATGCCGGCGGCGGCGATGGCCGCGACCGAGACCGAGCCGATCGCCAGGTGCAGCAGGGCGGCGATGAACCAGGCGAGCAGCACGCTGAGCACGACCGGGGCGCCCTCGTCGGCGGAGAAGAGACCGCCGAGCTGGTCGCCGAGGCCGCTGGCCTCGATCACGGCGCCGAGCGAGCCGCCGATGCCGGTGATGAGCAGGATCTCGCCGGTGGTGTGGAAGCCCTCGGACAGCGCGTTGGCCGCACCCTCCTGGCCGAGCTTGGCCCGGCCCAGCAGATAGGCACCGACGAGACCGATGAACAGCGCGATCGTCGGGTTGCCGAGGAAGGTCATGACCGCTGGCGGGTCGCCCTTCAGTTTGGCGAAGGCGTTGACCGCGATGAGCAGCAATGGGATGACGATCGGGAGCAGGGCGACCCACAGCCGCGGCATACGGGCCATGTATTCGGCGTCGGCGACGTCGTCCTGGGCCTCGAGCTCGGCCACGGCCTCGTCGTACTCCTCGTCCTTCTCCGGCTTCCAGTAGCCGGTGCGCAGGAGCAGGGAGAACAGGAAGGTGGTCACGAGGGCGACGAGCGGGCCGAGGACGATGCCATACATCAGCCAGGTGCCGAGCGGGATGTCGAGCAGGCCCGCGATCGAGACCGCGGCCAGGCCGGGGACCATGAAGACATAGCCGGCGAAGATGCCGGTGCCGATGGCGCCGGCCATGAGCGGCAGGCCGCGCGCGCCGAGGTGCGGGGCGGCCGAGCGGGCGATGGGCGAGGCGAGCACGACCTGCACGTCGACATAGATGGAGGGGAAGATCGTCGACATCGCACCCGCCATGGCATAGGGGATGCGGCTGGAGCCGAAGATGCGCAGCAGCGCCTCGACGAGCTTGCGGAAGGTGCCCATGGCATGGAGCAGGGAGCCGATCAGGACGCCGAAGCCG
Organism: Micrococcales bacterium; assembly: GCA_021287075.1. Lineage (GTDB taxonomy): Bacteria > Actinomycetota > Actinomycetes > Actinomycetales > Dermatophilaceae > JAJTBD01. The sequence continues at coordinate 1,900 of JAJTBD010000018.1, forward strand.
ATGAGCAGGCCGACCTTGGCCATGATCTCGCCGAAGCCGCCGGTGATCGCCTCCACCGTCTTGGCGAAGCCGACCCCCGAGGCGAGCCCGAGATAGATCGAGGCGATGATCAGCGAGATCACCGGGTCGACCTTGAACCTGATGATCAGGCCGATGACCAGAACGATCGCGATCGCGGTGTGCAGGGCGATCATGACGCACCCCCTTGTGCCGGTGTCACTTGCAGGCAACCTAGTCCCCCGGCGCGTCGACCACCACCCGGCCGGCCGCTCCGACAGGACGCATCGCGGTCACGAATCCGCCAAAGCGTTGGACACCAGGCGCGGTCGCTGTTTGGGTGACGGCATGACCCCTGAGGCCGACTCCCTCCGCGGCGCCACCTGTCCCACGGGTGTGCCGGAGCTGGTCGACGGCCGCGTCCGGCTGCGGGCCCATCGCCCCGAGGACGCGGCCCGCATCGTGGAGCAGAGCCGCGACCCGCTGTCGGCGGAGTGGACCACGGTGCCGGTCCCCTACGGCGACAAGGACGCTCGCGATTTCCTCGGCCTGATCCGCGACGCCTGGGAGCACGCCGACGGCCACCGCTACTGGGCGATCGAGTGGGACGACCCGGACGACGGGCCACGCTTTGCGGGCACGATCGACCTGCGGCCCAAGGGCCGCACCCACACCGCTGAGGTCGGCTTCGGCCTGCACCCGGACGCCCGGGGGCAGGGAGTGATGGCCAGTGCCCTGCGACTGGTCTGCCGGTGGTGGTTCGCCCATGGCGGCGAGCGGGTCTATTGGTATGCCAACGCCGGCAACATGGCGTCGTGGCGGGTGGCCTCGGTGTGTGGGTTCCGTTGGCACACAGGCTTGCCCGACTTCCTTGACCACCGCGGCGTCGCCGTGGGCGCGTGGATCGCCAGCGTCGGTCCCGATGACGACCTGGGCCGGCCCGCGGCCCCGTGGCTCGACCCGCCGACGCTCGAGCGCGACGGCGTGCGGCTGCGGGCCTGGGCCGAGAGCGACATCGACGACACCGCCGCCGACCCCGACCTGCCCGGCCATTTCATCCCGCCGGGTGCCATGCCCTCCCCCGAGACCTTCCCCGGCTGGCTCGACCAGCGTCGGATGGCGATGGCCCGCGGCCTGGCCCTGCACTGGTGCATCGCCGACGCGGCGACCGACCGGGCCCTGGGCGGGGCCGTCGTGATCCTGGCCGAGCAGGCCGAGGGCTCGGGCGAGCTGGGCTATCAGCTCTTCCGGTCGGCGCGCGGCCGCGGCGCCGCCACGGTCGCGGCCCGTCTGGCGAGCGGGCATGCTCTGCGGCCGGAGGCCGAGGGCGGGATGGGGCTGCGCCGGCTGGTCGCGCTGACCGTCGGCGACAACCTGCCCAGCGCCCGCGTCCTGGAGCGGGCCGGCTTCACCCTGTGGGGTCGGGAGCCGGGCTTCTGCCTGCGCGCGGATGGCAGCGCCGACGACGCGCTGCACTGGGTGCTGGCCTCAGCCGCTGACTGAGCCCAGCCCGAGCCAGCCGGCCATCGCCGCCAGCTCTGCCTCGAGGGCGGCGGGCGCGCTGGGGCTGACCTGCTCCTCCCAGTGCAGCGACTGCACCCGCAGGACCCCGGCCGCGCGGTCGGCCTTGAGGTCCACCCGCCCCTGGAGCCGCTCCTCGTGCAGGAAGGGCAGGACGTAGTAGCCGTGTCGGCGCTGCGGCGCCGGCACATAGATCTCGAGGCGGTAGTCGAAGCCGAACAGGGCCGAGGTGCGCTCCCGCTGCCAGATGAGGGAGTCGAAGGGGCTGAGCAGCGCCGAGGCGCTCACCCGGCGCGGGGCCCTGGCGTCGCGGTGGAGGTATGCCGCGCGCCGCCAGCCCGCGACCTGCACCGGCACCAGCTCGCCGCTGCGGACCAGGTGGGCGATGGCCGGGCGGGCCTGCTCGGGCCGCAGCCGGAAGTAGTCGCGCAGGCACTGCTCGGTGCCGACGCCGTGGGCCCTGGCCGCGAGCCGGATGAGCTCGACGAATGCGGCCTCGCCCCGGGGCCGGTCCTGCGGTTCGGCGGGTGGGACGAGCCGGGGCGGGAAGACCCGGGCGAGCGCGGCATACCGTCGCTCGAACTGGGCGGTCCGCCCCGCCGAGGTGATCTCGCCGGCCCAGAACAGGTGCTCGAGGGCGTTCTTGACCAGTGACCAGTTCCAGCCCCAGTCGTCGCGGGCGCGCGGCACGTCATAGGCCAGAGCAGCCTCGGTCTCACGGGCGGTCAGCGGCCCCCGCGCCTCGACCTCGCGTCGGACGGCCGCGACGAGGTCGGGGTGGTCGCGGGCGACCGACTGCATGCCGCCCCAGGAGTCGGCGTGGGCGCGCTCCATCCGGAAGGTCAGCAGCGGCCAGGTGGTCGGCGGCACCAGGCTGGCCTCGTGGGCCCAATACTCGACCAGGCGCCGGGGGGCGCGGTCGCGCGCCCGGTCGAGCAGGTCGCGGTCATAGGGGCCGAGGCGGGAGAAGAAGGGCAGGTAGTGGCTGCGGGAGAGCACATTGACGCTGTCGATCTGGACGACCTGGACGTGGTCGATCACGCGCTGGAGGTGGCGGGTGGTGACGGTCTCCGGGCGGGGCCGGCCGAAGCCCTGGGCCGCCAGCGCGATGCGCCTGGCCTGGGCGAGGGAGAGCCGGCGCGGGGCGGCGACCGTGCTCACGGGTCGACAAGGTTCTCGCGCAGGGCATACATGGCCGCGGCCATGCGGGAGTGGAGCTGGAGCTTCTCGAGGATGTTGCGCACGTGGTTCTTGACCGTGTTGTCGGAGATGTGCAGCTCGGCGGCGATCTCGCGGTTGCCCAGGCCGCGGGCGACCAGGCGCAGCACCTCGATCTCGCGGTCGGTCAGCCGGGGCACGGCCGTGGCGGCGGGCAGCTGCTGGGAGGCGTTGCTCAGGTGGGTGAACTCGGTCAGCAGCTTGGCCGCCATCGACGGGGAGATCAGCGACTGGCCCTGGTGGAGGGCCCGGATGCCCGCGGCGACCTCGTCGGGCGGGACGTCCTTGAGCAGGTAGCCGCTCGCGCCGGCCTTGACCGCCTCGAAGAGGTCCTGCTCCTGCTCCGACATCGTCAGCATGAGGATGCGCGCGGAGGGCACCTGGCGCTTGATCTCGCGGCAGGCCTCGATGCCCGAGAGCCGGGGCATCTTGACGTCCATCAGCACCACATCGGGCAGCAGCTCGACCGCGCGCTCGACGGCCTCCCTGCCGTCGGCGGCCTCGCCGACGATGACGACATCGTCCTCGGTGCCGATCACCATCTGGATGCCACGGCGATAGAGCACGTGGTCGTCGGCCACGACCACACGGATCGGCTCGGTCGCGGTGGTCACTTGGCCATCCCCCTGCTCACGCTCGCCATCGTGCCACGACGCACCGACGGCGACAGCGTGGGCACGCTGTCGCCGCCGGTGCGTCTCAGCTCAGCTGGCCTCGGCCTCGGCCTCGGCCTCGGCGATGTCGAGGTGCAGCACGCCATAGGACCAGCCGCGGCGGCGATAGACCACGCTCGGCTTGCCGGTGTCGGCGTCGCTGTAGAGGTAGAAGTCGTGGCCGACGAGCTCCATCTCGCGCAGGGCCTGGTCGAGCGTCATGGGGGCGCTGGTGTGGACCTTCTCGCGGACCTCGATCGGCGAGTCGCCGACGGCCCCGAAGAGGTCGCGGCCCTCGGTCTCGGTGTCGGGGGCGGGCGAGGTCAGGATGGGCTCCTCGATGCGGGCGGTCGCCTGGGCGACGGACTCGGGGGTGCGGCGGCCGCGGTGGACCCGACGCTTGTCGTTGGCCCGGCGCATCCGCTCGTAGAGCTTGTCCACCACCGCGTCAAGAGCCGTGTAGCGGTCGTCCATCGACGCCTCGGCCCGGATGACCGGACCCGGCGTGTGGCAGGTGACCTCGACTCGGTCGACGTCTCCGCCGGAGCGCTTGACCTGCTCGCGGCTCACGACGACGTCGATTCGGCCCACCCGCGGATCGAGCTGGCTGACCTTGGCGAGCTTCTCGTCGAGTCGCTCGCGGAAGCGGTCAGAGATCTGGGTGTGACGGCCGGTGACGGTGATGTCCATGGACTCCTCCTCGGGAGAGCGTGGTGACTGGTGCTGAGAGTGCCTCGGAGTGCTCACGAGACTCGACTCGCTGAGGGGCTGTGTCGCACCACCTCCTCCCACGGCAGACGCCTGTGGTCGGGCCCTCCGCGGGTGGCGGGGGCCATACCGAAACGCTAGTCCACCCCCGCGGCAAACGCCATGGAAACTGGGAGGAAATGGTCGTTTTCACGGCACGCCCACGTCACCTCCCGGCAGGGGTATGCCGCGCCGTCGCGGCGATGGTCGCGGCCGTCACCGACGCCGCCCCCGAGCGGGTCAGGGCGCGGCGGCACTCGACCAGCGTCGCGCCGGTGGTCAGCACGTCGTCGACCACGACGATGTGCGCCCCCACGACCGCTGCCCGACACGTGGCCCGGGTGGCCATCGCCCACTCGAGATTGGCCGCGCGGGCGGCCGCGCCCAGGCCGGCCTGGTCGGCCACCCGGCGGCGCAGCCGGAGGGCGTCGAGGACCCGCACCCGCTCCCCGGCGATGGGCGCAGGAGCCGGGGCGTGGTCGTCGTCGGAGGGCCCGCACGCACGGGCGGCGCCGCGGGCCAGCGCCAGCATCGGGGCGTCGCCGCGGCGCCGGCGGGCGGCCCGGCTGCTCGGCACCGGCACGAGCAGGACCGGCGCCCCGCCCGGGACCGGCGCCCCGCCCGGGAGCGGCCCCAGGGCCCGGGTGACACTCAGCGCCAGGAGCGCGGACAGCAGCGGGGCGAGGTCACGGCGGCCATCGTCCTTGTAGGCCGAGAGCAGGCGCCCGAGCGGACCGGCGTAGCCGCCCAGGGCGACGCACGGCGGCATACCCCTCGGGAACGGGACCGGCTGCACGGGCCGGGCGCCGCCAGGGAAGCAGGCATCGGCGACCTCGTCGCGGCACCGGGCGCACAGCGGCGCGGCCGGCGCGGTGCACAGCGCGCACCGGCCGGGCAGCACGAGGTCAAGCAGTGCCGCGAGGCCGGCGGCCCCACCGGTCAGCGCCGCGCCGAGCCGCTCACCCCCCATGGGGCAAGGCTGGCGAGGATGGCACGGGCTGAGGCCGGCGCAGGGCAGGCCTGTGGACGGCGGCGCGGCGCGGGGCAGGCCTGTGGACGGCTCTGTTGTGGACGGCTCAGATGCCGGGCACGACCAGGTCGGTGCCCCGGCTCATCAGCAGCCAGCGGCTGCCCGCGCGCAGATAGACGCTGGCGTCGGTCACCAGGGCCAGGCCGCGCCGCCCCCCGGTGGTGGTCAGGGCCAGCGGGCCGGGGACGGTGGTCTCTCGCTCGGTGCGGGTGCTCAGGTCCTCCACCCGCCCGGACAGGCCCACGAGCGTCGGATGGAATGCCGTGATCACGTCGTCGCTCGCCAGCACGGCCACCAGGGCCGGCTCCACCCAGACCAGGTCGCGGATCTGGGTGATCCGCGGTGCCAGCCGCAGCGGCTCGGCGAGGCCCTCGGGGATGCCATTGGGCTGGCGGTGGATGCCCGCGATGTCGAGCCGCGCGCCGCCTCCGGCGCTGGTCGTCGAGGCCACGGCGATGCGCTGGCCGTCGGGGGCCACGCGCAGCGCGACCACCCGGCGGCCGCGCAGCCACGGCACATCGAGCGCGCGGGGCGTCGACTTGGCCGTGTCGGCGGGGTCGGCCGAGGTGTTGACGGTCCAGATCTGCCCACCGGGCCCGACGCCACCGACCCAGAGGATGTCCTGGTGGTCATAGGTCGTGCCGCTCAGCGCGGAGGCGAAGCGGGGCACCGGGATGCGGGTCGCCCCCCGCCAGCGGCTGATCTCGCGACCGTCGCCGCCGGTGGCGGCCAGCTCCCGCCCGCTGCGGCTGAGCGCGAGCTGGCGCCAGCCGGGGGCCACTGCGGGGAAGCCGCCGGTCGTGCGCGGCGGCCGGGCCAGCTCGCGCTCGGAGACCACCCGTCCGGCCGCGACCTCGCGCAGCTCGGACCCGCGGCGCAGCACCGGCGCGGTCGTGGGGTCGCCGTCGACACCGACGAAGCCGAGGTCCTCGACCCCGGTCGGCTGCCGGCCGCCCTGCAACTCCACCTGGGCGCCCTCCAGCCGGAGGGAGACCCGCCGCACGCCGGGCACCTGGGTGAGGGTGGCCAGGAACTGCGCCCACAGGCTCTGCTGGACCGCCTCGTCGGTGCTGAGGGCGGGCGCCGTCAGGTCCACCACTGCGGTGCCGTCGGTCACCGGCACGGCGTCGACGGTCAGCCGGCTGCCCACCGGCACGTCGGTGCGCGCGGCGCCCGCGAGATAGGCGGGGACACCGTCGAGCTGGGCGCGGGCCAGCCGGGTGCTGAGGCTGGGGCCCAGGGGGAACCACCGCACGTCGGGGATGAGCACCCGCTCGCGCACCGAGACATAGTGCACGGTCAGCGGGGCATAGAGGCGCTCGAAGTCGGCGGCGCTGATCCAGATGCCGAAGTCCTTGGGCAGGGCGGAGATCCGCCACCCCTCGTCGGTCTTGACCAGCTGCACCTCGGCGCTGGCCCGCGCCCCGGCGGGGGCCGCGGTGTATCGCCCGGCGGCGTCGAGCGAGGCCTCGCGGGGGGCCGACAGCCGGACCCGGTCGGTCCCGGGGCGCGCCATCGACAGCTGGGTGGGGCCGGAGAAGACCGTCATGCCGGCCCCGCCCGCGCCCCACTGCCGCCCGGCCCGCTCGGTGAGGAAGGAGCGGGCGACGTCGAGGTCCTGGTCGCTGGCCAGGGCCGCCCGCAGGAAGCCGGTCACGGTCTGCTCCTGGGTGGCGCCGCGCACCGGCCCCTGCGGCAGGACGCTGATGGGCAGGTCGCCGCGCCCCTGGATCTCCAGACCGGGCTGGACCGGGCGCTCCCCCGTCAGCCCGCAGGCGGTCAGCAGCAGCACGGCGAGCGCGCCTGACGCGGCCCGCAGCAGCCGCCGAGGGGCGCTCACCGGTCGCTCTCCTGGTCATAGGGCGCCTCGCCGTCGCTCGGCTGGAGCGGGACGGGCGACTCGCCGATGGCCACGCCACGCCGGCGGGGCAGCGTGAGCCGGAAGACCGATCCCGCGCCGGGCTCGCCCCAGGCCTGGAGCCACCCGTCGTGCAGGCGGGCGTCCTCGAGCGAGATGGCCAGCCCGAGACCGGTGCCACCGGTGGTGCGCGCGCGGGCGGGGTCGGCGCGCCAGAAGCGGTTGAAGACCAGCGAGGCCTCACCGGGTTTGAGGCCCACCCCGTGGTCTCGCACGGCGACCGCGACTGCGGTGGCGTTGCCGGCGACCCTGACCTCGATGGGCTGCCCCTCGCCGTGCTCGATGGCGTTGACGACGAGATTGCGCAGGATGCGCTCGACCCGGCGGCTGTCGATCTCGGCGATGCACTCCCCGGTCGCCGTGATCGTGACCTCTGAGCCGCGGCGCCTGGCCAGCGGCTCGGCGAAGTCCACGACGCGGGCCACGCTGTCGCGCAGGTCGGTGGACTCCGCGTCGAGGGCGGCGGCGCCCGCGTCGAAGCGGCTGATCTCGAGCAGGTCGGCCAGCAGCTCCTCGAAGCGGTCGAGCTCGTTGTGCAGCAGCTCCGCCGACCGGCCGACGACCGGGTCGAAGCCGTCGCGGCTGTCATAGATCAGGTCGGCGGCCATCCGGATGGTGGTCAGGGGGGTGCGCAGCTCGTGGGAGACATCGGAGGTGAAGCGCTGCTGGAGCCGGGAGAGGCCCTCCAGCTGCCGGATCTGGTTCTGGAGCGAGTCGGCCATCTCGTTGAAGGACTTGCCGAGCATGGCCAGGTCGTCCTCGCCGCGGGCGCGCATGCGCTCGTTGAGCCGCCCCGACGAGAGCCGCTCGGCGACGACGGCCGCGCGGCGCACGGGCGTGACCACCTGCCTGGTCACCAGATAGGAGACCCCGCCCACCAGGGCCAGCAGGCCGAGCGAGCCCAGCGCCAGCGAGCGGGCGATCAGGTCGAGGGTGTCCTGCTCGCGCTGCATGGGATAGACGACATAGAGGTCATAGGAGCCGGCCAGCGAGATCTCGACCTGCGACCCGACGATGACGGCCGGGAGGCGGTTGCCGTCGACGCTGACCTGCGAGACCTTGGTCTGCTGGCGGGTGGGGTCGGCGGCCACCGCGCGGCGCAGGTCGAGCGGGATGTCGGCGGGCTGGATGTCGCCGGACAGCACGGTCGAGAGCAGCGTCGGGCTGTCGTTGTTGATCGAGCGGGTCAGGATGATCTGGCGGTCCGGGTCGGTCCCCTGCGGCACCAGCTGCTGGCGCACCACCGAGTTGACCAGACCGGTCAGCTCCTCGACCGATCCGGTGCGGTCGGAGGTGTCAAAGCTGTCCTGCGCGATCCGGGTCAGCGTGCGGGCCTCGCCCTGGGCCTGGCGCACCCGGTCGGCCTCCAGGCCCCCGGCGATCGCCCGGAAGAGATATCCGCCGACGAGGAGGATGACGATCAGCGACAGCAGGACGGTCGTGGTGACGATGCGGAACTGGAGCGAGGCCCGCCACTTGTGCACCAGCCAGCGCCACCAGGAGCGGGCGCGCTCGACCAGGCCGGGGCGGGTGCCCGTGCCCTGCTGCTGCGCGTCGTGCGGCGCGCCCTGCGGCTGCGCCGACTGGGTCATCTCAGCCCTGGCCGGCCTTGTAGCCGACGCCGCGGACGGTCACGACGATCTCGGGGTGCTCGGGGTCGTGCTCGATCTTGCTGCGCAGCCGCTGCACGTGGACATTGACCAGCCGGGTGTCGCCCGCGTGGCGATAGCCCCACACCTGCTCCAGCAGCACCTCGCGGGTGAAGACCTGCCAGGGCTTGCGCGCGAGCGCCACGAGGAGGTCGAACTCGAGCGGGGTCAGGGAGAGCGGGGTGCCATCGCGCTTGACCGAGTGGCCGGCCACGTCGATGACGAGGTCGCCGATCTCGAGGCGCTCCGGCTCCGGCTCGTCGCCGCGGCGCAGCCGCGCCCGGATGCGGGCGATCAGCTCCTGGGGCTTGAACGGCTTGACGACATAGTCGTCGGCGCCCGACTCGAGGCCGACGACCACGTCGACGGTGTCGGTGCGGGCGGTGAGCATGACGATCGGCACGCCGGACTCGGCCCGGATGCGCCGGCAGATCTCCATGCCGTCCATGCCGGGCAGCATCACATCGAGCAGGACGAGGTCGGGGCGCACCTCGCGGAAGGTCCCCAGGGCGGCGGCGCCATCGGCGACATGGTCCACCTCGAGACCCTCGTTGCGCAGCACGATGCCGAGCATCTCGGCCAGAGCGAGGTCGTCATCGACGACGAGGACGCGGCCTTTCACGTGTGCCCTACCCCTTCCGTGGCCAGTTCGTGGCCAGTTCGTTATCGCTCATTTTCACACACCCCGGCCACAGAACGAGGTATGCCGCCCGCGCGCGGCGCGCGGGCGGCATACCCCCTGCTCGTGGCAGGGACGAGAAGCCGTCAGTAGCGGTAGTGCTCCGGCTTGTAGGGGCCGGCGACATCGACGCCGAGGTACTCGGCTTGGCCCTTGGTCAGCTCGGTCAGCTCGACACCGAGGGCGTCGAGGTGGAGGCGGGCGACCTTCTCGTCGAGGTGCTTGGGCAGCGTGGCCACGACCGGCCGGCCCTCCTCGTCGAGGTAGTCCTCGGCCTTGGCGAACAGCTCGATCTGGGCGATCGTCTGATTGGCGAAGGAGTTGGACATCACGAAGCTCGGGTGACCGGTGGCGTTGCCGAGGTTCATCAGCCGGCCCTCGGACAGCACGATGATCGAGGCGCCGTCCTCCTTGGTCCACTCGTGGACCTGCGGCTTGATCTCGGTCTTGGTGATGCCCGGGAGCTTGGCCAGGCCGGCCATGTCGATCTCGTTGTCGAAGTGGCCGATGTTGGAGACGATCGCCTTGTTCTTCATCCGCGACATGTGGTCGGCGGTGATGACGTCATAGCAGCCGGTCGTGGTGACGAAGATGTCGCCGATCTCGCAGACCTCGTCCATCTTGCCGACCTGGAAGCCCTCCATCGCGGCCTGGAGCGCGCAGATGGGGTCGACCTCGGTGACGATGACGCGCGCGCCCTGGCCGGCGAGCGACTGGGCGCAGCCCTTGCCCACATCGCCATAGCCGGCGACGACGGCGACCTTGCCGCCGATGAGCACATCGGTGGCGCGGTTGAGGCCGTCGATGAGGCTGTGGCGGCAGCCGTACTTGTTGTCGAACTTGGACTTGGTGACCGAGTCGTTGACGTTGATCGCCGGGAAGAGCAGCTCGCCGGCCTCGGCCAGCTGGTAGAGGCGGTGGACGCCGGTGGTGGTCTCCTCGGTGACGCCCTTGATCGCCTCGGCGACCCGGGTCCACTTCTGCGGGTCCTCGGCCATCGTGCGGCGCACGAGCTCCTTGAAGACGCCGAACTCCTCGGAGTCGTCCTCGTCGACCGGCGGGACCTGGCCGGCGGCCTCCCACTCCTTGCCCTTGTGCACGAGCATCGTGGCGTCGCCACCGTCGTCGAGGATCATGTTGGCCGGCTCGCCCGACCAGGTGAGGATCTCGTTGGTGCAGTCCCAGTACTCCGGGAGGGTCTCGCCCTTCCAGGCGAAGACGGGCACGCCCTTGGGGTCCTCGGGGGTGCCGTCGGGGCCGACGACGACGGCCGCGGCCGCCTCGTCCTGGGTGGAGTAGATGTTGCACGAGGCCCAGCGGACCTCCGCGCCGAGCGCGACGAGGGTCTCGATGAGGACGGCGGTCTGCACGGTCATGTGCAGCGAGCCGGCGATGCGCGCGCCCTTGAGCGGCTGGCTCTCGGCGTATTCCTCGCGGATGCTCATCAGACCGGGCATCTCGTGCTCGGCCAGGCGGATCTGGTGACGGCCGGCCTCGGCGAGGCCCAGGTCGGCGACCTTGAAGTCGAAGGACATGCGGGTTTCACTCCCTGTGACGGTTTGTGTGCTCGACCCGGCGCCGCCCATCAGGGCTGTCAGCGGGTTATCACCCACGCCGGCTGGCCCCAAGTCTAGGGGCTGGAAGGAGGGGTATGCCGCGCAGCCGGGCGCGCGGCATACCTCCGGCTCAGTGGGCCGCGGCCTTGTCCTTGCGCGGGATGAGGTGCAGGACGGCCACGACGATGGCGCCGACGATCAGACCGACGACGGCCGACATGGCGGTGTTGGTCAGCCAGCCCAGCACGCCGCCGAGCGCGCCGGTCGCGTGACGGACGGCCTCCTCGGCGTGGTGGACCAGCCCATAGGGCCAGTGCCAGCCGAGGTCGTCGGCGCCGACGAGCAGGATGTGGCCGCCGACCCAGAGCATGGCGACGACGCCGACCGTGGACAGGACGGCCAGGAGCTTGGGCATGCCCTTGACCAGGCCCCGGCCGACCGCGGCCAGCACACCGGACTTGGTGTCGGCCAGGTGCATGCCGATGTCGTCCATCTTGACGATGAGGCCGACGACGCCATAGACGCCCACGGTGATCACGATGGCGACGGCGATGAGGGTCAGGGCGCGGGTGAGGAAGGGCTCGTGCGCGACGGAGTTGAGCGCGATGACCATGATCTCGGCCGAGAGGATCAGGTCGGTGCGGATCGCGCCGCCCACCATCTCGTCCTCGTCGGGGCCACCGCCCTCGGGCCCGTCGTGGTCGGCGTCCTCGTCGTGGCCGGCGAGCTTCTCATAGATCTTCTCGGCGCCCTCGAAGCACAGGAAGGTGCCGCCGAGCATCAGGATCGGGGTGAGCAGACCCGGCAGGAACTGGCTGAGCAACAGCGCCGCCGGGAGGATGATCAGCAGCTTGTTCTTGATCGACCCGATCGCGATGCGCTTGATCATCGGCAGCTCGCGGTCGGGCGTGAAGCCGGTGACATAGCGCGGCGTGACGGCCGTGTCGTCGACGACGACGCCGGCGGCCTTGGCCGTGGCACGCCCGGCGGCCACGCCCACATCGTCGATGGACGCCGCGGCCGCCTTGGCCAGCACGGCGATGTCGTCGAGCAGGGCGACCAGACCGCCGCTCATCGGGCGTCCCCCGCCGTCATCGCAGGCAGGTGATGGGCGGCGTCCGGGAGCGGCGCAGGGGTCGTCGTCACCGCCACAGAATACCCGGACAGGGCTGCCGAACCCGCCGGTCAGCGGCCCGGGTCCTCCAGCCCGAGGGCGAGGATGGCGTTCTCGACGACCTCGGCGAGCGCCGGGTGGATCCAGTACTGGCCGCGCGCCAGACCCACGACGGGCTGGTCGAAGGACATCGCCTGGACCAGCGGCTGGATCAGCGAGGAGGCGTGCGGGCCCATGAGGTGGGCGCCGAGCAGCCTGCCTGTGGAGCGGTCGGCGACGAGGGTGACGATGCCGGTGCGGTCCTCCATCGCCCAGCCGTATGCCGTGTCGCTGTAGGGCTTGGTGGCCATCACCGCGTCGTGGCCGGCCGCGACGGCCTCCTCCAGGCTGAGGCCGAGGGTCGCGATCTGGGGGTGGGTGAAGACTGCGGCGGGGACGGCGGTGTGGACCATCGAGCGCAGGTCGTCGGGGTGGGCGAGGTTGTGCGCGACGACCCGCGCCTCATGGTTGGCGACGTGCTTGAGCTCATAGGGCGAGCTGACGTCGCCCAGCGCCCAGACGCCCTCGGCGCTGGTGCGGCCGTGCTCGTCGACAGCGACCCGGCCGTCGTCGGTGAGCTCGACGCCCGCCGCGTCGAGGCCCAGGCCCTCGACGTTCGGCCGCCGCCCGGTCGCGACGAGCAGGGCGTCGGCCTCGACGGTGCGGCCGTCGGCCAGCGTCAGGCGGACGCCGTCGGCGGTGCGCTCGACGCGGGCGGCCTGGGCGTGGGTGAGCAGCTCCCACTGCTCGCGGGCGACGGTGTTGAAGGCCTGCCCGATCGTCGGCTCGAGGTGGGTGAGCAGGCCCGCGCCGCGGGTCGCGATCGTCACCTCGCTGCCGAGGGCGGAGAAGACATGGGCGAACTCGGCCGCGATGAAACCGCCGCCGAGGATGGCCAGCCGCCGGGGCAGCTGCTCGATGCGCATGATCGTGTCGGAGGTGTGGAAGTCCACGCCCGAGTCGCGCACCACGTCGGGGACGAAGGCGTGGGCGCCGGCCGCGATGACGACCTGGTCGCCGCTCACCTGCTCGACGCGGCCGTCCGCCAGGGTCACCGCCAGCTCGCGCGGCCCGGTGAAGCGGGCCCGGCCGAGGTATGCCGTGGTGTGCTCGCCGTTCGCGCGGTAGTCCTCGCCGGCCTGCGCGATCGGGTCGATCCGCCCGAAGACGCGGTCGCGGATGTCACGCCAGCGCACCCCGTCGAGGGTGGCGTCGATGCCGAAGCGGGCGGAGCCGCGGACCGCGGTGGCGACGTCCGCGGCATACACGAACATCTTGGTGGGGATGCAGCCGACGTTGAGGCAGGTGCCGCCGAAGGTGCCCGACTCGATGATCGCGACGTCCCTGTCGGCGAAGTCGGCGGTGACGAGGCTGTTGCCGGAGCCGGAGCCGATGATCACGAGATCGTGGTGCGCCATGGCCGCCAGCGTAGGTGCTAGGAATGGGCGTCTAGTCACCCACCACCTCCAGGAGGATCAGATGACCGAGCAGACCCCCGAGGGCAGCCAGGACCTGGGCAACCCCGACGTCTCGGGCTTCCAGCCCGACCCCAACGCGCCCGCGAGCGAGGACGGCGAGCGCGACCTCGGCACCGACCCGACCGAGGGCATCGAGGACAACGACTCAGGCCGGGGCGTCGACGACGGCGACGCGACCGGCGCAGAGGAGACCGGCGTCGAGGCCGACGGCACCGAGGAGGAGGACGTCCCGCAGGTCGCCGCGGCCGAGGACGGCGGCTCCATCGTCGACAACCCCGACATCACCGACCTGACCGACAACGAGGACGGCGAGACCTGGGACGACGTCAAGAGCGACTACCAGGTGGCGCCAGAGGGCGCCAGCGAGGAGCCGCTCGGCTGAGGCCCCAGGCGAGAGCGCTCGCCGCGCGTCAGCCGGTGCGCTCGCGCAGGTCGGCGACGTGCGGCGAGGTCGCCGGGTCCAGGCCCAGACCGAGCGCGACATAGGTCGCGGCGAAGTCGGTGAGGGCGATCTGGCCGGCGAGCCGCTCCAGCGGGTGGCCCGGGTCGGCGACGAGCTCGCCGACCCGGGCCCCGCTCGTCCGGGCGGCGTCGGCGACGGCGTCGGCCAGCCGGATGGCCGTCGCCGCCTCGACCGTCATGGGCTCGGGTGCGGCGTCGCGCAGCAGGATCACGCCAAGGCGCGGCAGCGCAGGCCCGTCGAGGAAGGGGTCGGCGAAGATGTCGCGCTCGCCCGACGCCGGCAGCGGGGAGCCGCCGGTGGCAAAGGGCCCGTCGAGCAGCGAGACGGTCTCGGCGGCGTTGTCGGGCAGCTGGCCGGCCGTCGCGGGGAAACGGGCGGTGCGCAGCAGCATCGACGCGGCCCGCCGGGCCGCGACCCCCATCAAGGGGCCGTCGCCGAGGACCACCGGGACGCCCTCGGCGATGTCGAGGGCGAGGACCTTGGCCGGGTTGACGAAGGCGTCTGAGGCGGGCCGGCAGGCCTCGGCCTGGGCGTCGAGGCGGTCGGCGACGGTCTCAAGGGTCTGGCTGGGAGCGTCGACCATGTCCAGGCGGGTGGCCGCGAGCAGCACGGGCGTGACAAGCGACCACAGGGCGGCCCGGGAGGTCGGGTGCGGCGTGGCCACTGGGACATGCACCCCACGGCCCTGCGCGCACACGTCGGCCAGGGGGCTGCCCGGCGCGCCGACCGTCAGGAGGCCACAGCCGCGGCGGGCCGCCTCTGCGGCCAGGGCCAGTGGTCCGGCTGCGCGGCCGGACTGGGAGACGGCGACGACGAGGTCGAGCGGACCGACCCAGCCGGGCAGCGGCGCGTTGTGCCGCACGGTGACCGGCACGGGAGAGCCGCCGTCGGCCAGGACGCCGAGGATGTCGGAGACCACGGCCGAGCCGCCGAGCGAGGCCACCACGACCGAGCGCGGCCGGTCGCCGCGGTTGACGTCGGCGATGCCGGCCTCATCCGACAGGGCGATCGCCTCCCGGATCTGCGCTCCCGCAGTCGCCAGCGCGCGCAACATGCCTCGCGGGTCCGCTGCCGCGAGCGCCTCGGCGTCGCCGAGACGGCCCTCGTCGAGCGAGGGCATCAGGGCCTGCGGGCCTCGTCGACGAGGAGCACCGGGACCCCGCCGTCGATCCGATAGACGAGGCCGCACTCGCCGCTGGTGCAGCGCAGCTCGGCGCCCTGCTCACCGGCCTCGTCGGCCAGCTCGGCGTGGCAGGCGGGGCAGCGCAGGATCTCGCGCAGCCACGGCTCGATGAGGGTGGCGGGCGCGCTCTCGGGGGACTGCTCGGTCGACTCAGGCATCTTCGGATCCTCTCACCATGGTCAGGACTTCGTCACGGACGCGGGCCATCGTCGCGGCGTCGGCCGCCTCGACGTTGAGCCGCAGGAGCGGCTCGGTGTTGGAGGCCCGCAGATTGAGCCACCACATCGGGTCACCCGCACCCCCGGCATGGACGGCGGTGAGGCCGTCGAGGGTGTCGATCTCGGCGCCGTGCCCCTCCGCCCAGGCGCGCACCCGGTCGGTGATGGCCGCGGCGTCGGCGACGGTCGAGTTGATCTCGCCAGACGCGGCATACCGGCCGTATGCCGCCATCAGCTCGCTCAGCGGGCGGCCCTGCTCGCCCAGGGCGGCGAGGACGTGCATCGCGGCGAGCATGCCGGTGTCGGCAAACCAGAAGTCGCGGAAGTAGTAGTGGGCACTGTGCTCGCCGCCGAAAACGGCTGCGGCAGAGGCCATCTCGGCCTTGATGAAGGAGTGGCCGACGCGGGTGCGGACCGGGACGGCGCCGTGCTCGGCGACGATCTCGGGGACGGCGGCCGAGGTGATGACGTTGTGGACGATGCGCACGTCGGCGGCGTCGCGGCCGGCCGCGACCTCCTTGGCGATCTCGCGCACCGCGACCATCGAGGTGATGTCGCTGGGGCTGACCGGCTCGCCGCGCTCGTCGACCACGAAGCAGCGGTCGGCGTCGCCGTCGAAGGCGAGACCGATGTCGGCGCCGTGCTCGAGGACCGCGGCCTGGAGGTCGCGCAGGTTCTCGGGCTCGAGCGGGTTGGCCTCGTGGTTGGGGAAGGTGCCGTCGAGCTCGAAATACATCGGGACGATCTCGAGCGGCAGCGCCGGCAGACCGGCGGCGGTGTCGAGCACGGCAGGGACCGTGTGGCCGCCCATGCCGTTGGCGGCGTCGACGACGACCTTGAGCGGGCGGCTGCCGGAGAGGTCCACGAGACCCCGCAGGAAGGCGGCGTAGTCGGCGAGCATGTCGCGCCGGGTGTCTTCCCCCGGGGTGGCGTCGGTGGCGGGCACGTGACCGGCGTCGAGCGCCTCCTGCGCGCGGTCGCGCACCGCGGCGAGGCCGGAGTCCTGGCCGACCGGGCGCGCCCCGGCGCGGCAGAGCTTGATGCCGTTGTATGCCGCGGGGTTGTGGCTCGCGGTGAACATCGCCCCGGGCAGGTCGAGCGCGCCGCTGGCGTAGTAGAGGCCGTCGGTGCTGCACAGGCCGATCGCGATGACGTCGATGCCCGCGGCCTGGACACCGGAGGCGAAGGACCCGGACAGGTCCGGGGAGCTCGGGCGCATGTCATGGCCGACGACGACGGCGCTCGCGCCCTCGGGGGCGGCGATCTCGGTGGCGAAGGCCCAGCCGAGCACCCAGGCCACGTCGTGGTTGAGCTGCTGGGGCACCAGGCCGCGCACGTCATAGGCCTTGACGAAGTCGCTGAGGCGGGGAGCGGTCACGGGCACGACCCTACTGCCCGGTCACTGGTCGCGGAGCACCCGCAGGTGCCCCCGCCTGCGGCTCTCGGGAGGCAGCAGCGGCGCTACGGCCTCACGGGTCGCGGGGGCCGGGGGCGCGGCGGGCGGGCGGGGCCTGGCGGCCTCGCGCACGGCGTCGGCCAGGGCGAGCAGGTCATCGGGCGTGGGTGCCGGCTCGGGGAAGTCGGTGACGAGCCGCACCACATCCCAGCCGCGGGGCACGGTCAGGCGCTCGGCGTGCTCGGTGCACAGGTCGTAGGTGTGCGGCTCGGCATAGGTGGCCAGTGGGCCAAGGACCGCGGTGGAGTCGGCGTAGTTGTAGGTCAGTGTCGCCACCGCGACCTGAGGGCAGGCGGTGCGCGAACACTGGCGGGACAGACTCACGCCGCAGACTCTAGGCGAGGTGGGGGCAGCGCGGCGTCAGCCGCGCCGTAGCATGCGCTCGTGAGCAACCCATCGCCCCGCCGTCGGCGTGACCGGCGCGGTCGCGGCCTGCGCGGGCCCCTGGCCTGGCCGCCGGTGCCGGCGATGGCCACTCGCGCGCAGGAGTTCGACGACCTCGTGCTCGACAGCGCCGACCGGCTCGAGTCGGTTATCTCGGCCCGGGGGCTGCGCGTCGACTTCGCCGTCGAGGATGTGCCCCCCGCCGACCCAGCACCGTGGGAGGAGCGGGGTGTCCCGCTCGGACGCGCCTATCCGGCCCGTGGTCGTGGCGGCAGCGCGCGTGTGGTCGTCTATCGGCGCCCGGTCGAGTCCCGGGCGGTCGAGAGCCGGGATCTCGCCCTCATCGTCCACGAGGTGGTGGTCGGCCAGGTGGCCGCGCTGCTCGGCCGGCGGGCCGACGAGATCGATCCCGGCCTGGGTCGCTGAGCCGGACTACTGCTCCACCGGGACCAGAGTGGTGGCGGCGGCCATCACGGGGCTCTCCGCCAGAGGCACCACGGTGATCAGTGGCTGGCCCTCGGCCGCGCCACGGGTCACCACCGCGGCGCTGGCGCGCCCGCTCGTGGGCCGGACCCAGACCGCGTCGGCCTCGCCGAGGTCGACCTGCTGGGCGGTGTCGGCAGGCACCGCGACCGTGCGCGTCGTCTCCTTGCCTCCGGCGGTGGTGGTCACCGACATGGTCGAGTCGCCCTGGCCACCGGCCAGGACGAGGGTGCGCTCGAGACCCGACGGGGCGCCGGCAGGTGCCGTCAGCGGCATACCGGCAAGGGTGGTGATCGCCTCCGCGCCGGCCGCCCACGCGAGGTCGCCCGATCCGCCGGCGGAGGGACGGTCGAGCACGAGCGCGCCGGCCACGACCGGGACATCGGCGCTGAGCTGGATGGCCACGGCGTCCTTGGGGAAGGAGCCGAGGTCGACATCGGCCACCGCCCCCGCCTTGACCCGGGTGACGCCCGAGGCGAGCGCGGCCCGGCCCTTGGCCGTCAGCGCGCGGGCCTGGACCACGGCGTCGCGCTCGCCCGGCACGGCGATCCGCAGCGTGCCGCCCGTCCCGGCGACGGCGCCGGGGATCGTGACCGTGCGGGCGGGTGCGGCCGTGGGCGCGGCGTCGTCGATGCCGGCTGCGTGGGTGCCGTCGGTCCACACGTCAGCGGCGACGGCCCGGACCACGCCACCGGTGGCGCTCACGTGGGCGACGGGTGACTTCTCGGAGCTGGAGATGCCATCGAGGAGGACGGCGGTCCGGCCGCGCGGCGGCACGACCACATTGCGGCCGGTGGGGCTCTCGATCGGGCCGGCCGCGCCGTGCAGCTCGATGTCGACGGTGACGGGGTTCTCGCCGGGGTTGGCCAGCACGAGCCGCTCCTGACGGCCGGCCTGTCCCCCGCCTGCGACGAGCCACATGTCGGCCGAGGGCCGGCCGCAGGGCGAGGCGCCGAGGCCGCGCAGGGTCCCGCCCGCCAGATAAGTCTGCACGCCCGCGGCGCCCGGGGCGAGGGGCCCGCGGGCCTGGATCTCGAGCGGGGACTGCTGGGTGTATGCCGCGCTCGCGGTGAGTCCGCGGCGGCCCAGCACCTCCCCGATGCGGTCGCCGCCGAGGGTGCGCATGGTGACGCTCCCGGCGCCGGTCGGCAGGGTCAGCCCGCCGAGGGTGCCCTCGGGTGCGGCCGCGGCGGCCAGGGTGCCGGGGAGGTCGGTGCTGCTCACGCCCGCGACACCCGAGAGCTCCTGTCCCACGCAGACGAGGTCGGTCGCCTCGGCGGCGCGGGCGCTCGCCGACGAGGAGCCCGGGCCCTTCTCGGTGCCGGGCCAGTCGAGACGCAGGTCGCCAGGGGCCTGCATGGCGCCGACGACCAGGCCGGCGCCGGCCGCTGCCGCGAGCAGACCGCGCAGGATCGAGGTCGGGGAGATGCTCATGCCTGCCTCCTCGCGCTCGCTCCCGAGCCGTCGGACGCGGCTGCGGGGCGGGCGGCGATGGTGCGGGTGGCCCGCCGGCCGAACGGCACGGCGAGGAAGACCGTCAGGGCCAGGAGCAGTGCCTGGGCGAGCTGCCACCAGCGGTGGGCGGGGCGCACGTCGACGGTGAGGTCGTGGGTGCCGGCCGGGACGGCATAGGTCGGCTGCGGCGCGTCGGACAGCGGGGCGATGGCGCGGCCGTCGACGCTGACGACGGCCCGCCTGGACCACTCCAGGGGCTCGGCGACGATCAGCTGCGCGGCCTCGCCCGCCTCGATGCGGGTGGTGGTGGTGCCGTGCTGGCCTGTGGTCGGGACCAGGCGGCTCTGGCCGCCGGTGACCAGCCGGAGGCGGGAGGGTGCCACGGCGGTCTGCGCGCCGGCGGCCGTGGGGGGCTCGACGCGCCAGAGGATCACGCCGTCCTTCTCGCCCAGGCGGGTCAGCCCGCCGGTGGCGTCCAGGCGTCGGACCATCGGGTCCTCACCGGCGGCACGCAGGCTGACGAAGCCCACGGCCCGCTCGGCCAGGACGGCGGCGGGACTGTCGGCGCTGGAGCCGGAGTCGACCAGCCCGCCGATCGCGGCGTCGAGCTGCGGGTCGCGCCGGGAGGCAGCGGCCGCCTGGTGGTCGGTGTAGGGCAGGGTGCGGGCGATGTCGGTGACCTCGCGGCCGATGAGCCGGTAGCGCAGTGCGCTGCCCGAGCGGTCGAGGAGGAGCACGCGGTTGGCCGGTGCCCCGTCGGCCTGGTCGACGGCGACGGCGGCGCGCGGGTCCTCCCAGGCGTGCAGCGCCGAGCCCATGCCCCAGTAGCCGAAGGCGAGCAGCCCCACCGCGGCGGCGGCGACCGTGACGGCGGTCATGGGCACCCGCAGGAGACCCCGGCCCACCGTGGCGCCGGGCGCGATGTCGTCGAGGGCGACCAGCACGGCAGCGCACAGGGCCAGCGCGTAGCCGAACATCGGCAGGCCCGGCCAGACCGAGACGAGTCCGCCCTCCCCGGACGTGCCTGCGGGGATGCGGGCCAGCGCGACGCGCGGGGCCGCGAGCGTGGCAGCGAGGAAGAGGACGGCCAGGACGGCCAGGCCAGTCATCACGCGCGGGTGGCGGGTGCGGTGGAGCAGGGCCATGACGCCGGCGAGCACCAGTGGTGCGGACAGCAGCACGGGATAGCTGCCTGCCCCGCCGGGGTGGAGCAGGGCCAGCTCCCACGGCTGCGGCGCCGGGGTGCCCCACGCCGCGAGACCGGTGCCCGACAGCAGCAGGCGGGGGTCGTCGACGAGGCTGCCCAGCCAGGGGCCGAGCAGCAGCGGTGCCGTGACCAGCACAGACAGCGCCCGCCACCGGGAGGCCGGGCGGACCAGCAGCGCGACCAGGGCCAGCAGGAGTGCGACGACGAGCAGCCCCGGAGCCACCGAGCCCACCACCGCCGCGGCGAGCGCGGTGGCGAAGGCGCCGGTGAAGGTGCCAGTGGTGCGGAAGACCGAGACCAGGCCGGCGGCGACGAGAGGGAGCAGCACGAGCACCACGAGGGCGCCGAAGCGGCCGGAGCCGAGGGAGCTGGTGGCCAGCGCGGTCGTGCCCCACAGCAGCGCGGCCGCGGCGCGCGGGAGCCGGCGCCGCGTGACGGCCCGGCCCGCGAGATAGGCGCTGGAGACCGCCAGCGGCAGGCCCAGCAGCAGGAGCGAGGCCAGCACCGCGCCGGCCGGCGAGTCGGAGTCGGCAACGCCGGGGATGCGCTCGCCGAGCCAGGTCAGGGCGGCGAGCAGCGGCAGGTGGGGCGGGGTGGTCGCCGGGTGGCCGAGCCCGGCTCCCTGCCACCCGTCGAGCCAGGCATGCCACAGGGAGGAGCTGTCGGCGCGCACACCGAGCAGCTCGCCACCGGCGAGACCCGCGGTGAAGCGCTGCCAGATGCCGCCGGGCAGGGCCCGCCCGGCGACCGCGGTGGTGATGAGGGTGAGCAGGACGGCGAGGATCGCCGGGTGCCGTGAGGCGCGCCCGACGACGGAGTCGGGCATGGTCTCCAGACCCTGGGTGTCACCCTCCTCCGTCGGTCCGGACTCCAGGCCCTCGCCCTCGGAGCGGCGGCGCCGCCGCTCGGAGGGCGCGATCGCGTCGTGGACCCGGTCACCGAGGTGGGTCAGGGTGGCACCGAAGGGCACGAACAGCCCGGCGAGCGAGCCGCGCCGGCCGCTCTGCCTGCCTACCGGTCTGCCGGACTGCCGGCCGGATCGCCGGCGCGAGCCGCGGGCCCGCCACGGGGTGAGCGCGACGCCCACTCCCTGGAGCTCGGACAGCGCCGCTCGCGGACGCTTGACCAGCAGCAGTCCGAGACTGATCAACACGCCGCTCAGGGCCATCCACATGGCCAGGAAGGGCAGCTTCCAGAGGGGGGCCCGGGTCAGGGCGACCCGACGGGCCTGGCGGCGGTGCGCGAGGGGGACGGTCGCGGCATACCGCTCGCGCCCGGCAAGCTCGGACGGGTCGGGGTGCGCCAACACGCTGGCGCGCGGCACCACGACCAGGCGGTGCCCGGCCTCGTGCAGGCGCCAGCCGAGGTCCAGCTCGGAGCCGAGCGACCCCAGGGCGGTGTCGAAGCCGCCGAGCTCCTCGAAGACATCGCGGCGCACCAGCAGCCCGGACAGCGGTGCCGCAAGGACGTCGGTGCGCTGGTCGTACTGGCCCTGGTCGGGCTCACCGGCCTCGGGCTGCGGCAGGAGACGGCCGGTGCGGGTGACCTGGATGCCCATGGAGCGCAGCGTGCGCGGGCGCCGGCTCTCGAGCTGCTTGGGCGCGGCGGCGACGGTCAGGTCGTGCGCCACTGCCGTCAGCAGCAGCTCCAGCGCCTCGTCACTGGGGACGCTGTCGCCGGTGAGCAGCCAGAGGTAGTCGGCGCTGGGCAGCCGCTGCCCGCTGGACTCTGCGTTGGCGGCCAGCGCCGCCATGACCGACTCCTGGGGCATGCCACCCGAGGGGCCACGCACCCATTCCATGTCGGGGATGGCTGCCCGGAGCGCGGTGTGGGCCCGCACGGCCTCCCTCGGGGAGTCGTCGGTGCTGGAGTCGATGACGAGCAGCTCGTCGGGGACCCGGGTCTGCTCGGCGAGCGAGTCGAGGGTCGCGGTCAGGGCCCGGCCCGTCTCGCCGGCGAGGAGGATGGCGCAGACGGTGGGGCGAGTCCGCGAGGGGGCCGTGGCGGGCTCAGCGGCAGCGGTGGTGGCAGGGGGCACCGAAGACATGATGGGGCAGGCGCGTCAGACCGCGCGCTTTTTCAGCTTCCGGCGCTCACGCTCGGACAGACCGCCCCAGATACCGAAGCGCTCGTCATTGGCCAGGGCGTACTCGAGGCACTCGGCACGCACCTCGCAGCCGACGCAGACCTTCTTGGCCTCCCGCGTCGACCCGCCCTTCTCGGGGAAGAAGGCTTCGGGATCGGTCTGCGCGCAGAGCGATCGCTCCTGCCAGGACAGCTCTTCGTCCACCTCTGTCATGGTGGTCAGCAGCTGAAGCTCGTGCATGGCCCCTCCTCGACCCAACATGCGTCCTCGGCCCGACTGTGGGTGACACCGCGGCCAGCGGCTGCCCGGGACCCACTCGTGGCCGGGTGTCTGGAAGCCGGCAGGGGCACCGAGCACCCGGTGTGGGCGCCAATCGGGAAATGCAACAATGGAATTACACGCGTGTCGCGCACGGGAAGTCAAGCCGAGGACTGCTGTTAATCCCCGCCGTGGGCGATGTCCGGCTCCCGCAGGCCCGGTGCGAGACTAGCCCCCATGCGAATCACGGCACTGGCCGGGGGCGTGGGCGGTGCCCGCTTCCTGCGCGGCCTGCGAAGCCATCTCGACGGTCTCGGCGACGGGCCCCACGAGCTGACCGTCATCGGCAACACCGGTGACGACATCACCCTCTTCGGGCTGCGGGTGTGCCCCGATCTCGACACCCTGCTCTATACGCTCGGCGGCGGCGTCAAGGAGTCCCAGGGGTGGGGGCGCGCCGGCGAGACACACGTCGTCCAGGGTGAGCTCGCGGCATACGGCGCCCAACCGCAGTGGTTCGCCCTCGGCGACCGGGACTTCGCCACCCACATCGCCCGCTCCCAGTGGCTCGGCCAGGGGCGCAGCCTCAGCGAGGTGACCGCGCTGCTCGCGCAGCGCTGGGGCCTGTCCGAGCAGGGCGTGCGGCTGCTGCCGATGTCGGACTCCCCCGTCGAGACGCATGTGGTCATCGACCGGGGCGACGGTGAGACCGAAGCGGTCCACTTCCAGGAGTGGTGGGTCCGCCACCAGGCCGGTGTCCCGGCGCAGCGCTTCGTGGCGCTGGGCATGGACCGGGCGGCCGCGGCCTCAGGGGTGCTGGAGGCCATCCGGGGCGCCGATGTCGTGCTGCTCCCGCCATCGAACCCCGTCGTCTCGATCGGCATCATCCTCGGCGTGCCCGGGGTGCGGGATGCGCTGCGCGGCACAGCCGCCCCTGTCGTCGGGGTCTCCCCGCTCATCGCCGGGGCCCCCGTGCGCGGGCACGCCGATGCCTGCCTGGCCGCGATCGGTGTCGAGGCGAGCGCGCAGGCGGTCGCCGGGCTCTATGCAGACTTCCTGGATGGGTGGGTCGTCGACCCTGCCGATGCCGAATGCCGTGTGAAGGGCGCCCGGCTCGCGGTCCACGACGGCCCGCTCCTGATGCGCGACGTGGCCTCCGCTGCCCACATCGCCGGCACCGCCCTCGACCTCGCGTTGAGCCTGAGGTCGTGACCGGACAGCCGGAGGCCGGTACCGCCTGGCCCGGGGTCGGCGGGTCTGAGATCGGCGGGTCTGAGATCGGCGGGTCTGAGGTCGAGCCCGGGCCGGAGCGTCGCGCCGCAGTGGCAGACCTGCTCGTGCGCCCGGTCGTCGGCCTGCCCGAGGTGGCGGCCGGGAGCGATCTGGCGGCCCTGCTGTGCGGGCCGCTGCGCGCCCACGGGGCGGCCGATGGCGACATCGTCGTGGTGAGCTCCAAGATCGTCTCCAAGGCACTCGGCCTGCGCGTCGAGGCCGAGGTCGATCGCGATTCCGTTGTGCTGCAGGAGTCCTCGCGTGTGGTGGCCGAGCGCGCGGCCGGCGACCGGCCCACCCGGATCGTGGAGACCCTCGCGGGGCCGGTGATGGCGGGAGCCGGGATCGACGCGTCCAACACCGGCGACGAGGGCGGGCTGCTGCTCCTGCCCCGCGATCCCGACGGCGCCGCGATCGAGCTGAGGCGTGCCCTGTATGCCACACTCCGCCTCTCCGCCTCGACTCGCCTGGGCGTGCTGGTGACCGATACCGCAGGTCGACCCTGGCGGATCGGACAGACCGACTTCGCGCTTGGCGCTGCCGGGCTGATCGTCGCAGACGACCTGAGGGGAGGCGTGGACGCCGACGGCCGACCCCTGTCGCTGACCACCCGCGCCGTGGCCGACGAGATCGCCGCCGCGGCCGACCTGGTCAAGGGCAAGGCGTCCGGTGTCCCTGTTGCTCTCGTCCGTGGCCTCGCGGAGCTCACGCTGCCGCTTGATGAAGCAGACGCTGAGGCAGGCACCTCCGGGGCACGCAGGCTCGTCCGTACCGGACCAGGCGACTTCTTCGCGCTCGGCCATGTCGAAGCGGTCCGCTCGGCGCTCGGCGTCGCGCCCGGCAGCCCGGAATCGCTCGCCGTCGGCTTCCGTCCCACCACCCGCGCGGCCCACGATCCCGCAGCCGAGGAGGCCGCCCTGGGTCGCGCCATCGCCCTCGCCCTCCACGGTCAGCCCGCCGGCGCCCAGATTGCGTTCGTGGATCACGCGACCGCCGGCACCCTGACCGTCCTGGCATCCGACCCCGAACTACGCGGCCGCATCGCCGCCCGGCTCGAGATCGCTCTCATCGCAGAGTCCCTCGACTTCGCGGTGGAGACCGACCGGCCTGCTGCAGACAACACCTGACCTCGAGCTTTCTGCCTCGCCACCGGCACGGCATCCCAGGAGTGGTCGAGGGTCACGGTTGCGGCTGACCGGGTCAGCCGGGTTCTCGCGGTCGGGGCCGGCCGGCCCCGCGCCCTCGCTGCCCTGGCCCCCGCCCCGCCCCTCGCCCCGGCCTCGGTCCCGGAGGCGGAGGGGCCTCTGGCTGCTGACCTGGCTGTCTACGTCCGGGGAGGATGGGCGGCTCGATCGAGGTGTACTCGTGTCCGGTCGGAGTGCGCAGGGTGAACTCATGCACCGGCCGTCCCGACCCGTCGTCCCCGCGGCCACCATTGCTGCCCGCATCGGTGTCGGGTCCGAGCAGACGCACCCGCCCGGACCAGCCCGGGTACTCCTTGGTGTAGTTGTGCCGCGCGCACCCGCCCAGACCGTTGTCGGAGCTGGTCTGGCCGCCGTCAGCGGCCCGCTCGACATGGTCGATGTGCCGCACGGGCGCGTCACAGAACGAGGCCCGGCACTCCTGGTCTCGCATCACCACGGCCTTGCGCAGCGTCCCGGCATAGAACCGCGACCGGCTCGGCTCCAGCCCCGCCAGCTGCGACCCGTCAGGGGTGGTAAACACCCGCCGCAACCACACCTCCGCCCCGGCGTCCTCACACCGCGACAACAGCTCCAGCGCCCACGGTGCCGCCAGGGTCTGCTCACCCGTCACCGCGAGGCCCGGACCGGCCAGCTGCGCCGGCTCGTTGCCGCCACCGAACAGCGACTCGGCCGGCATCACCAGCGAAACCTCCACCGGCACTGCTTCCGCCTTGGCCTGACCGGTCAGCCGCTCCACCAGCAGATCGGCCATCAGCTGACCAAGCCCCCGCCGCTCCGGCTCACGTTGACGCTCTCCATCAAGGTCTCGGTCTGCTGGGTCGGCGGCAGCAGCCGGCTGCGCACCGGCTCCCTGCGGCCCGGCCGGCTCGGCTGCCCGCGCCGGCACCGTCGCCTCGGCATGTGCGTCTGGGTCAGCGGGCGCCGCCGTCGCGGTTCCCGTCGAATTGTCATGTGCGACCTGGTCGGTCTGGCCGGCTTGTTCGGCTGTGACCGCACCAGCGGTGGCCGGGCTGCTCTGGCTCGGGTTCGGCTTCTTGGCCGGGTCGGCCGGGGCGGGCGCCGCGCCGGCCTTGACCTGTCCGGCGGCCTTGCGCAGCGCGGCGTATACCGCCACCCCCTCGTGCATCGGCAACAGTGCCGACAGCAACGACATCCCATCCGGCTTCGGACGCAACCACACCCGCCGCTCCGACAGCGCCCTCGTCGCGCGCTCGACGAGGGCAGCCTGGTCAAGCTCCCTCGCGATCGCTCGCGCCCGACCTGTCGCCTGGCGCGTCGACAACCCCGGCAACACCCCCGCCAGTCGCGCGTCGACCTCACCCCGGTCGGCCACCGACAGCACCGCCGTCTCGCGCACCAGACAGGTCGCGGTCCACTCACTGACCTCGCCCGCAGCCAGCAGACCCATCGTCGCCGGCATCTCCGCGCTCAGCGCCCGGGCCATGCCCACAAACCGGTCCCCCGCAGGCGGCGAACTCCTGCGCGCCAACGCGACCTCGGCCCCCAGACCTCGGCCCCACTCACCCGCCGGCACCCCGGTCGCCTCCTCACGCGACTGCCGCAACGTCACCAACCGCGCCGTCGCCCGAGCCTGCGCCGCCGCAGCAGCACCCTTCAACGCCTCCAACGCCGCCACCACATCGATGCAGCCGGCCTCGGACTCCGGCACCGCCAGCTCCCCCAGCTCAGCCAGCATCTGACGCACCACCACATCCGCGTGCGCGTCCGGCTCCACCACCTCGGAAGCACCGAGGCCACCGGCACCAGCGCCCTCGGCGACATGACCCGAGGCACCCGGGACCCCGGCGCCCGCGCCACCTCCTGCGTCGTCGGCCGCCGTCGGGCCCTCCCCTGACCCAGCACCCGCATCAGTGGCCGGGGCGGCGGGCCCAGCCCAACCGGCCCCGGCATGCCCAGGACGCCCGGCCCGCCACGCAGCCAGCGACACCACCCGCGTCGTCGCCCTGGCACGCGTTGCCTCCGGCCAGGTCAGGGCCACCTCCAACGGCGAGACCGACATCCCAGAAACACCTCCCCACGCAGCCAGCTGAGCACCGAACCATCCGGCGTGGAACCCATCAGATCGAACCTTTGTTCGACCCGATCTCAACACTAGAACTCCCCACCGACAGCCGAAGGATCGCACGCCCCACCGGTTGATATCTGGCCCAATCGCGTTGCGCCTGTGGACATCTCGCCAAGTCGGCCACCCGCCCCCCTGAGGTAGCCCGCCGCCACGAACGTCCGAATGGGCGGAGGCGTGCAGGCCAGCCCGAGCGCCGAGTCACGCCACCTCGTGGCTGTGTCAGCGGGCGGCGGGATAGCCGAGGGCCTCGACAAGCGCGTCGTGGAGCGCTGCGTTCGAGTAGAGCCCTCCTCCCCGATCTGCGGCGCTGCCGCCGGTCGGGTCACTGAACCGTCCACCCGCCTCCTGGACCAGGAGGATCCAGGGCGCGTGGTCCCAGACGAAGTAGCGCTCGACAAGGAACGCGTCGATCTCACCCCGGACGAGTCCAACCAGTGGCAGCGGGCTGGTCGGCGCCCGGAAACCCGTGGACAGCCCCGCTCTCACGGAGCTGGCCAGCTCCTCGAGCCTCGCCTCCGGCGGGGACGCAGTCGAGCTCACGCGGAGGCGGCGGGCGCCACCCCCTCCACCGGCCACTCCGACTCGAAGGCGCCACCACCCACCGTGGCCCACCACCGACGTCCGAGGGCGGGGGCGACGACGAGCGCCAGTTCAGTGCGACCGGCCACCGCGAGGGCGATCTGGACCCGCCAGTTGGGGTCTCCGCTCGCCAAGAACGACGTGCCATCGATCGGGTCGAGGATCCAGACCCGATCGGAGTCGCCGACCGCGCCATGCTCCTCGCCCACGACCGCGTCGCCGGGTCGAGCTTGGTGGAGTGACTCTCGCAGAAGACGTTCAACGGCCAGATCGGCCGCTGTGACCGGAGATCCGTCCGCCTTGGCAGTGGCCGTGACACCCGAGCGGAAGTAGGACAGCGCAAGCGTGGCCGCGGCGGTCGCCACCTCGACCGCAAGTTCAAAGTCACCCGTGCACTGCATGACTGGCAAGGGTAGCCACGCGAGCAGCTAGCGGAAGCGCCGCGGCAGGTGGGTGGGCAGGGAGCGCCGGGCGCCATGCCGGGGGCGACGGTGGCCGGCCAGCCCGAGGAGTGCCTGCACGCGATAGCGCTGCCCGCGATAAGGCTCGAGCAGCCGCTCCATCCCTGCGTCGTCCGTCTCGACCCCGGTCAGCGCATAGCCGATGTCACGCGCCACGTGATAGTCGCCGAAGCTGACCGCATCGGGATCCCCCAGCGCGCGCTGAGCGACCTCCGCGGCCGTCCACACCCCGATGCCGGGCAGCGCCCGCAGCCGTGAATGCGCTTGCGCCAGAGGCAGATCCACGCACTCCTCGAGCCTTCCTGCGTATGCCGCCGCGCGCATCACCGCATCGGCGCGCCCCGCGTCGACGCCGGCCCGCAGCCACTCCCACGAGGGGATCGCTGCCCACCCCTTGGCGTCGGGCGGCGCCCACAGCCGGGGCGCCTCGCTCGGTCGCGGCGCCGGCTCGCCGAACGCCTGCACCAGCCGCCGGTAGGACGCGAACGCCTCCGCCCCCGTCACCCGCTGCTCGATGACGGTCGGCACCAGCGACTGGATGACCTGGCGCGAGCGCGAGATCCGCCAGTCCGCGTGGGCCCGGTGCGCGTTCGCGACCTGCGGGTGGTGGGCGACAAAGGCCGAGTCGTCGTCGGCGTCGCCGAGGAGCTCGGGTATGCCGTCGAGCAGCCAGTGCGCGCCGCTCCCCCACGCCTGCGCCTCCACCGACCCGTCCGGCCGCTGGCGGAGCGCGAGGGTGCCGGGGCCGTCAGGGGTATGCCGCGCGAGCCACCACCGCCCGCCCACGACAGCCATCGTGGGGTCGCCACCGCCCCGCCGGTGCACCGCGACGGTGGACCCCAGATGGGTCGGCCGACGGGGCTGCCACTCGCGGCCGATCTCCTTGGGGGTCAACGGTGCTCGCCTGGTGTGCGCGACGCCATGGCCCGGATCAGACGCCGGCGACAACCCGGCGGGGCGGGACGCGCAGGGCCGGGCCGAGCGGCATACGGGAGGTCTTGGAGGCCACCCAGATGTAGGTGGGGGCGAGCGGTGCGGCGGCGGAGAGGACGGGCGCGGGCGCCTTGCCCACCCAGGCGGGGATCAGGTCGTCGCCGGCGAAGGCGGTGGGGTCGGCCAGGACGGGCAGGGTGTAGTCCCACACCTCGAAGTCGCGCAGCCACTGCCGCAGCTCGGGGCGGGAGTAGTAGTGCTCGTGGTAGTGGTCGCCCTTGCCGGCCAGCCGCATGTAGCGGTCGGCCGCCCGCTGGGGCAGCCAGGACAGGAAGGGCAGCCGGTAGTGCGGCTCGATGACCTGGTGGCGATG
Source organism: Micrococcales bacterium (assembly GCA_021287075.1). Classification (GTDB taxonomy): domain Bacteria; phylum Actinomycetota; class Actinomycetes; order Actinomycetales; family Dermatophilaceae; genus JAJTBD01. Next base: position 31,601 of record JAJTBD010000018.1, read on the forward strand.
GCCGATGCCGAGATAGAGCACGCCGCGGGGCGAGAGCACGCGGCGGATGTCGGCGAGGACGACGACGGGGTCGACGACATGCTCATAGATGTGGTTGAAGACCACGACGTCCATGGAGTCGTCGTCGAAGGGCAGCGCCTCCCCGCGGGCGAGCGCGAACTCCACTCTGCCGCCGAAGCGCTCACGGGCCTTGACCAGCCCGGGCTCGTCGATGTCGACACCGGTGGTCTGGGCACCGGCGGTCGCGAGCTCGTCGGCGATGAAGCCGGCCGAGCAGCCCACGTCGAGGGCCCGCAGACCGTCGAGGGAGGACCTGCCGAGGGCGTGGGAGACGACCGCGATGATCTTGGCGGCCTTGTGGCGGCGGCCCTCCTCGTCGAGCATCTTGTCCATGAGCTCGGAGTAGGCGAGCTGTTCGGTGCGGGTGTGCGGATCGCTCATGTGGTCCTCCCGAGCAGGTGGTGCGAGCGCGCCCACAGCCAGCCGCCCAGGGCGACCACGATGTCGGCGATGGTGCTGGTGAAGCGGGACAGCACCGCGATGACGGTGGCCGTCGTGACGCCCATGGCGGGGGCGAGCAGCAGCAGGAGCATGCCCTCGCGCATGCCGAGCCCGGCCGGCAGGATGAAGCTGAACATGCCGATGGCAGAGGCGAGCGCGAAGCCGCAGATGCCGACGAGCAGCAGGTGGCGCACCTCCAGCGCGTCGCCGCCCACGGCCTCGGCGAGGACGAGCAGCTGGCAGCCGGCCGCGAGCCAGGCGAGGAGGAACCACATGGTGGTCAGCGCGATGCCGGTGAAGGAGAGCGCGTGCTCCATGGGGTCGCGGCGCAGGAGGCGCAGGGCCGTCGCGAGCGCCCAGTTGAGCAGGGGCGGATAGAGCAGGACGACGGCGATCGGCACGATCAGCGCGAGGCTGGCCCAGACCGCCGCGGGCTCGGTGCGGCGCAGGAGCAGTGGCAGGGCGGGCAGCCCGACGACGACACCGGTGAGCACAGACATGACGAGGCTGATGATGCCGACCGCTGCCGTGCGGCGGCGTGGCACGTGCAGGGCTGCGGCCATCTCGGCCTGGGCGACGACGCTCCACACCGATCCGGGCAGGTACTTCCCGAGCTGGCCGACGAAGAAGACGCTCGCCGCGTCGGACGGCCGGAGCTTGGAGCCGAGATCGGCGAGCAGCACCCGCCACCCCAGCATCGTGAAGATCGGCGCGAGCACCGACATGGCCGTCGCGATGGCCATGGTGAGCGGGTCGGCGCGCTTGACATCGGCCCACGCCTGCTCGCCGTTGCGGGCCAGCGCCCACCCGACCGCCGCGATCGTCAGCAGGAGCAGCAGCACCTGGAGGCCGCGCACGACCCGCTGCCGGGTGGTGCGCGGCGGGCGCGTCGCGGCCTGCTCCGACGTCTGCTCCGACGTGGGTGGGGTGGTCATCGACCGGCACCCGCAGCCGGATCGGGAGGCGCCGCAGCGGTCCTGGCCAGGGTCAGCCGCACCAGCCCGTAGGCCTCGCCGGGCTCGGCATCGCCGGGCCGTGCCATCGCGTCGGCGTCGGGCAGTTCACCGACCAGCTCGAAGCCCTGCTCGCCGGCCCGGGCCACCAGCTCCGCGACGCCGGTCCGGTCCAGTGCACCCGCGACCCCCGGCTCGCCGAGCGGGAGGGTGAGGATCAGCAGGCCGGCCGGCCGCAGCGCCCAGGCGGCGTGGGCGATGGCCCCGTCGACGTCGTCGGCGTCGCAGCCCTCGGGGTGGATCCGGGTGATCACGTCGATGGAGGCAGGGGGCAGGTCGAGCGCGGAGACACTGGAGCGCTCCCCGATCATCGCCAGCTCGAGCGGGATGAAGCCCGCGGTGCGGGCCCACCCGGCGAACGGGGACGAGGGACCGGACTCGTCGACGATGACCGCCGACCGGCGCCGCTCGGGGTCCACCGCGAGCACCGCCCCGAGAGCGCCGTATGCCGCCCACGCCGCGATCTCGTCGCGGCACCGGGCCAGCCCCAGCGCCACCGCGCCGGCCCGCACGTCGGCAGCCACGTCGGTGTCGGTGAGCACGTCTGTCGGGCGGGTCTCCCCCAGCTCCTGCGGGGTGAGCTCCACGGCCGGGCGGCGAGCCGCCGAGACGGCTGCCCTGGCGGTGGACAGGATCGCCGGCAGGCTGCGGCGCGCGGGGGCGTTGCGCTCGCGCGGCGTCGCCAGCGAGGCGAGAGTCTCGAGATAGGCGCCCCAGGGCGCCGACAGGTCTGGTGGCCTGACGCCGTCGGCGAGTCGGCGCAGCTCGTCGGGCTCGGCCAGCCGGCGCAGCGCATCGGCGATCGAGCCGACGTCACCGGGCTCGACGAGCAGCCCGTCGGCCCCGTCGTGCACCTGCTCGCCAAAGGTGCCGACACGAGAGGCCAGCACGACCATGCCGTGCTGCTGGCCGAGGAGGGCATTCTGCGAGGCGGTGGCGCTGCGATAGGTCAGGGTGAGCACCTCGTGCTCGGCCAGCAGCCCGGCCAGCTCGTCGGCAGGGACATAGCCGGGGCGGAAGGTCACCCGCCCGGCCAGCTCGGGCGCCTCGGCCAGCCGCTGGAGACGCTGCCCGGTCTCGCCCCAGACCTCGCCGGCGACGGTCAGCGTCGGCCCCGGCACCTGCTTCATCGCCTCGATCAGCAGGTCGACGCCCTTGTAGTCGCGCACCAGGCCCATGGCCAGCATCCGGGGCGGGCCGTCGTGCGGCGCGCGCGGGAGCGGCATACCGCCGGGCAGGTGGGGCGGCAGGTCGGCGACGGCCACGACGGGCGCACCCAGCTCGCGGGCCGCGGCGGCCTGCTCCTCGCTGTGCACGATGACGCTGTCGACCCGGGTGAGGAACTGGTGCATCAGGGCCGTGTCGCCCGGGTGTCGCTCGTGTGGGAGGACGTTGTGGGCGATGACGATGCTGCGCGGCCCGATGCCGGTGGAGCTGGTGCGGCCGATGCCGGCGGCCTTGAGCAGCGTCAGGTGCGCAGGCACGATCGGCGGGATGACGTGGACGACCACGATCGCGTCGAAGTCGCGCAGCCGCCGCCCGGTGCGCACCCAGGTGTCGGGGCGTGCCCACGACAGCGCCCGCACCGTGCGGGGGAAGGGCTCCACGTCGGGACGGCCGCCGGGCACCTCCTGCTCGCCGGGATAGAGCAGCGTGGGGTACATGTGCGACCAGGCCACCAGCGTCACGTCATGGCCGGCATCGGAGAGCTCGTGGGCGAGCGTCGTGGTGTGCGAGGCCACCCCGCCCTTGTAGGGGTGGGTCGGCCCGACGATCGCGATGCGCAGGCGGCTCATCGCGAGGTCAGACCCCGTCGCGGGACCGGACGACGAGGTCGGCCAGCAGCGCCAGCGAGCCGACGAGGATCCCGCTGACCACGAGCAGGACGGTGTTGGCCGGCACATAGAGCGGGTGGACGACCATGTCATAGACGAACTTGCCGGCCCCGATCAGCAGCAGCCACAGCGCCATCGGCATCAGCACCCGCAGCGGGTCGAAATACATCACCATCCGCAGCACCTGGAGGATGTAGCGGTAGGCGTCGCGCACGAAGTGGAACTTGCTCGTGCCCTCGCGCTTGGCATAGCTGGTCTCGATGTACTTGATGTCGTGCTGGTTCATCAGGAAGGCCAGCGTGATCGTCGTGACACAGGAGAACCCGGCGGGCAGCAGCCGCAGATAGGGCAGCGCCACCTCCCGCCGGAAGGCCCGCAGCCCCGAGTTGAGGTCGGGGATCTTCTGCCGGCTCAGCCACTCGGCCACCTTGCGGATGACCCACTTCGCCGGCACCCGGGCCCACTTGTGGGTGCCCTCCTCGGTCGTGCGCGCCCCGACCACCTGGTCATAGGAGGCGTCCTCGACCAGCGTGCGCACCAGCTCGGGGATGCGCTCGTTCTCATAGGTCATGTCGGCGTCGGTCCACACCACGATGTCGCCATAGGCCTGCTGGGTGCCTATGCGCCGGGCCGTGCCCGACCCGCCGTTGCGTCGGAAGGGCAAGATCCGCAGGCCCGCATAGCGGGTGGCCGCGTCGCGCAGCACCTCCAGGGTGTTGTCGGTGGAGGCGTCGTCGATGCAGAGCAGCTCATAGCTGAACTCGGCAGCGTTCATCGCCTCGGTGATCCGGTCGATCTCGCGCAGCACGTGGGCGCCCTCGTTGTAGCAGGGCAGCACGATCGTCACGAACGGCCGCTCACCGCGCTCCTCGAGCTCGGCCCGCACCACGTCCACCGAGCGGCTGGCCTCGCCAGGGCGTCCGCCGCCGGCTGCGGGACGCGCCTCGAGCGGGCGGGCGGGGTCGGCTCCGGTGCCGGCCAGCTCGCCGGTGCGCACCGGGATGCGCTCGGTCGGTGGGGCGGTGGTCTCGGCTGCGGGGTTCTCGCTCATTGTGGTTTCGAGACTACCCGGCCGCACGCGTCTCCCCCGCCAGCCCGGTCCACAGGCGCAGGGGCAGGTCGGCGAGGCGGCCGGGCCGCTCCTCGAGCAGCCGCTCGTCCTCGCGGAGGGTGACGTCGAGGACGGACGTCGCACTCGCCCCGAGGCGGGTGATGTCCTCCGGGGAGTCGGCGCTGACCAGCACGAGCCGGCCGCCCCGGGCCGCGAGGCGCTCCTCGATGCGGCGTGCGGTCGCCGCGAGCTGCGCCGGCTCGGCCCGCAGGCTGCCCTTGGTGCTCAGCGTCGGCACCCCGCACATCCCCCGGAGCACCTGCGGCCACTCGTTGGCCGCGCGGTTGCTCACGGCCAACGCCACGTCACCCGGCCGCAGCTGGCGGCAGACCGAGCGCACGGCGGCAAGCTCGCCCCGCTCGACGCGCTCGCCTGCGTGGCGTGCCGTCGCCTCGGCCACGGGGAGGGCCGTGGCGAGCAGCGCCAGTCCCGCCAGGGCCGCGCCGACGCGGGGCGACAGGCGAGGCGCCGGGCTCCCCTCGCCGGTGGCCCGCGGCAGACCCCGGATGAGTCCCGCAGCCGCCGCGCAGACCAGCAGCAGCGCGAAGGGCAGGGCGATCAGCAGCCGCCGGTCGGCCCAGGGGTGGTCGGGGGTGATGCCTGGCCGGGCGAGGGTCAGCAGCGTCGACCCCGCAGCGACCAGCGCGGGACCGGACCACGCGGGGAGGGGGCGCTCGTCGCGCCAGGCCGCGCACGCGGCATACGCCAGGGCCGCGAGGGCGCCCAGGGCGACGGCCAGCGCGACCGGGCCGATCCACCAGCTCATCCAGTGGACGGTGTCCTCGGCATAGGTGCGCCCGCCGTCGACGGGCAGTCCCTGGCGCAGCTGGAGGCCAGCGACCACGCGGGCGCCGGGGTCCTCGGCGGACTGCCGCGTGACCAGCCACAGCGGGCGCGAGGCGAGCACCAGCCCGATGACGACGACCGCCGCCGCGAGCACGGCCGGCACCAGCCGGCGCAGACCCATTGGCACCGACCAGCCGCGCCGGCCGAGCCAAATGAGCAGCCCGCTGACGACGCCGACGGCCAGGCCGCCCGCCACGAGCGGGACCAGCGATCCGGCGATGTCGCCGAGATAGCGATAGGACGTGACCAGACCCGTCCCTGCGGCCACAACGGTGCCCAGGCCCGTGCCGACGAGCAGGCTTCTGCCCCAAGGCCTTTGCTGCCCGATCGCGAGCGCGGCAACGGGCACGACCAGGATGGCCTCCCGGAGCGCGTCGGCGCGCACGAGGGCCGAGCCCGCGATGAGCAGGCCCGCCAGCATCCCCAGACGGGCAGCCGCCACACGTGGGATCTCGCGGGCCGCGAGGGCCAGCGCGAGCAGGCCGGCCGCGAGCGCCAGGCTCGCCAGGGGCTCCGAATAGGTCGAGCGGATCGTGTGGAGATAGGGGAAGCAGGCTCCCACGAGCGCGGCGGCGGGCGCGCCCCAGCGGGGCCCGATCAGCACGGCAGCGAGCAGCCCGATCGCAAGGACGCCCAGCCCACCGAAGAGCGCGGCCGCCCAGAAGGCCGCGGTCGCGCCCCCGAGCCAGCTCGCCGCGGAGTACCACGCCGGCGGGCCGATCACGAACTGCGGCTGGATGGCCGGGTCGGCGGCACTGCCGACGCCATAGAAGGCGGGGCTGTCGAGGACGACGCCCTCCTCCCGCAGCGTCTCGGGACCGCCGAGCGCGGTGACGTCGACCGCGATCGGACGACGGTGGTGCTCGGCGAGGTCGAGGCTCGCCTGGAGATAGCTGGCCGAGTCGCGGCGCACCACGACCTGCTCGGAGTGGGTCGCCCCCGCCCACACCGCGATGGCCGCCGAGACGGCGAGCAGCGCGAGCACCGGCCCCGTCGGCAGCGGCGTCACCTCGAGCCCGGCGCAGACCCGCCAGGCCAGCGCGCCGAGCGCCAGCAGGGCCGCACCCGCGACCCACGGGCTCCACGCGCCGACAATGGAGAGCAGCGCACAGGCGAGCGACCCCAGCAGGACCCACAGCGCCAGGGCCAGCACGCCGCGCTGGACGCGGTCACCGAGAGTCGAGGTCACGCGACGAACGCTATACGGAGGGTGCGACGCCCGCGCCGAGGCGCCCCACGGACCTCTTAGGCTGCCCCCGTGACCTCCCCCGCAGACATCCTCCAGCGCCTGCTCGCCGACGACCCCGCCGCCCCGCGGATCACCTGTTATGACGACACTCCCGGCCCGACCCAGGGCGAGCGGATCGAGCTGTCGGCCAAGGTGCTCGCCAACTGGGTGAGCAAGGCCGCCAATGCCCTCCAGGAGGAGTGGGATGCCGAGCCCGGCACCGTCGTGGCGCTGGCACTGCCGCCGCACTGGCGCACGCTCTGCTGGGCGCTGGCGGTGTGGTCGGTGGGCGCCTGCGTGAGCCTGGACGACCCCTCCGACGCCGATGTGGTCATCACCGACGACCCGGAGCTCCTCGAGTCCGCGGGCATCGCCGGGGCCCTGGTCACCCTCGCCGGGCTGGCCCGCCGCGCCCCCGTGCCCGTCCCGTCCGGTGCGATGGACGAGGCGCAGGAGCTGGCGACCTATCCCGACGCGTTCGAGGCCTGGGCGGAGCCCGACGGCGGCGACCCGGCCCTGCGTGCAGGAGGCGACGACACGGCATACGCCCAGGTCGTGCCGGCACCGCTCGAGCAGCGCGGCGCCCGCGTGCACACGGCGACGAGTGACACGGGCACCTTTGTGGCACAGTGCCTTTCGGCGTATGCCGCGGGCGGGTCAGTGGTGCTCAGCCGCGGGGCCGCTGCGGACCGGGCCGCCCGCCTCGACGCCGAGGCGGTCACCATCGACCTCGGTCAGTAGGTGCGACCGGTCGACTGGCGCTCGATGGCCTGCCACGTCAGGGTCGCGACGACACCGGTCTGCGCGAGGCGTGCCCGGGACTGCGCGGCCTTGACGGCCTTCTCCGTCAGGGGCCCGAACTCGCCGTCGGCGCCGACACGCAGCGCGCGCTGCAGGGCGCTCACGGCGGCACCGGTCGAGCCGTTCCTGGCCACCACTCCGTAGTAGGACCGCAGCGGGTAGTCGCGCGCCTCCAGGGCCCGCCACGACGCGCTGTCGGTGACCCCGGTGCCCGGCAGCCCCTTGCCCCGCTGGAAGGCCGAGAGCGCCGCAGCCGTGCGGCTGCCGAAGGCGCCGTCGACCTCGAGGCCGCCGAGTCCGCGCTGGAGGACCTTGACCGCCTCGCCCCGCGAGCCCGAGCGAAGCACGGCCGACAGGTATGCCGTGTAGACCGTCCTGGTGCTGGCGGTGGTCACCGGCGCGGGGGTGGTGGGGGCGCTGCCCATCCTGGTCGTGGGGGCGGCGGTGGGCCCGCCGGCGGCCGCGATCAGCGCCTTCCAGACCGGTGCGTCGACGACGCCGTTGGCCGGCAGGCGCCGGGCGGTCTGGAAGGCCTTGACCTTGGCCTCGGTGAGGGGGCCGAAGACGCCGTCGGCCCCCAGGCCGCCGAGCGCCTTCTGGAGGGCCGTGACCGCGGCCCCGCGCGACCACAGCCGCACGGTCGTGCTCTGGTAGGCGCTCAGGCCACTGGCCGACGGCACGGTCGGGGCCGGGCTGCTCGTGGTCGAGGAGGCGCGCGCGATCAGCGCCTTCCACACGGCCGAGTCGACCACACCGGTGGCCGGCAGTCGGCTGGCGGTCTGGAGGGACTTGACCTTGGCCTCGGTGAGGGGACCGAAGACGCCATCTGCCGTCAGTCCGCCGAGGGCCTTCTGGAGCGCGGTCACCGCGGCGCCGCGCGACCACAGCCGCAGGGTGGTGGTCTGGTAGGCGCTCAGTCCGCTCGTCGGCGTGCCCGTGGTGGTGGGCGCGGTGCTGCCCAGGAGCGTGGGCACATAGCCGCCCGGCCCGGTGGCATAGGTCGTCAGGGCCGTCCCGGTCCACCAGGAGGTGCGGCCGTAGGCGCCGTCCCAGGTGAAGCTGAAGTGGATGTGGTCGGTATGCGGGGAGGAGCCGGAGTAGGAGGCCCACCCGCGCTCGGGGGCGTAGGCGCGCCACATCTGCCGGTTCCAGATGATGTACATGATCCCGAAGCGGCGGGCCATGGCGCCGGGCCGGCCCTGGCTGTCGGGAGCGGTCAGCCAGCGCACCACCGAGTCAGCCACCGCGCGCTGGTCGGCGTCATAGGCGCTGAGCATCCAGTCGAGCGCCCGGCCCTCGGAGTGCTCGGTCACGCCATAGGTGCAGGCCCGGCCGATGCCGTAGTTGCCGGTGCCGTAGTGGCGCACCATCAGGTCACCGAAGGCCTTGACGCCCGGCTTGGCGGTGGGGTCACACCGCGTCTGCGCCTGGTAGGGCGGGGCCACGTCGAGCGCGCCCGGCAGCGGCCGGGACGGGGACGGGGGGCCGATGACAGCGTGCGCCGGGGCGGCGAGGGGGACGCTGGTGAGCGGGATGGTGAGGGCAGCGAGCAGGCGGGCGCGCGTCACAGGTCAGGGCCTTCGGTTCGGGGCACCGGCGCCGCGGCGGGGGTGGCGGCACAGGCTTGGTCACAGGGGTCACACACGTATGTGAGGACCCCACAAATACCCATTGTTCCCACGTGTTGTTTTCATTAACAAGTTTTGGCATCTAATTACATCCATGTAATTAAGGTTCATTCGAATTACATCAATGTGATTATGTTTGCCGAGACCGCTCCTCGCGGCACAACGGCCGCACGTCGCCTATGTGCGCCGACCCCAGTGCGGGAGGGCGAGCGCGGGCGCTAGGTTCACAGCCATGGACAAAGTCGTCGCCACCGCTGCCGAAGCCGTGGCCGACATCCCCGACGGCGCCTCGCTGGCGGTCGGTGGGTTCGGTCTCTGCGGCATCCCCAGCGTCCTCATCCAGGCCCTCCACGATCAGGGCACCACCGATATCGAGGCCATCTCCAACAACTGCGGAGTCGATGACTGGGGGCTCGGAATCCTCCTGCGCGACAAGCGGATTCGCCGGATGATCTCCTCCTATGTCGGCGAGAACAAGGAGTTCGCACGGCAGTACCTCGAGGGAGAGCTGGAGGTCGAGCTGACCCCCCAGGGCACCCTCGCCGAGCGCCTGCGCGCCGGCGGCGCCGGCATCCCCGCGTTCTTCACCCAGACCGGTGTGGGCACCCAGATCGCCGAGGGCGGCCTCCCCTGGCGGTATGCCGCGGACGGCTCGATCGCGGTCGCCTCCCCCGCCAAGGAGACGCGCACCTATGGCATGACGGGCGCCGACCTCGAATATGTCCTCGAGGAGGCGATCGTGGCCGACTTCGCCCTCGTGCGCGCCGCCAAGGGCGACCGGCACGGCAACCTCGTGTTCAACAAGTCCTCGCGCAACTTCAACCCGCTGTGTGCGATGGCCGGCCGGATCACGGTCGCCGAGGTCGAGGAGCTCGTGGAGCCCGGCGCTATCGACCCCGACGACGTCCACCTGCCCGGCATCTATGTCCAGCGCGTGCTCCCTCTCACCCCCGAGCAGGCGGCCGACAAGCGGATCGAGAAGCGCACGGTGCGCGGCGCGGAGGAGAGCTGAGATGGCCCTGACCCGAGAGCAGATGGCCGCCCGCGCGGCCCAGGAGCTGCATGACGGCTCCTATGTCAACCTGGGCATCGGCCTGCCGACCCTCGTGCCCAACTATGTCGACGACGACATCGAGATCGTGCTCCAGAGCGAGAACGGCATTCTCGGCGTCGGCGCCTACCCCGTCGACGGGCAGGAGGAGGCCGACCTGATCAACGCCGGCAAGGAGACCGTGACCGTCCGCCGGGGATCGTCCTATTTCGACTCGGCCACCAGCTTTGGCATGATCCGCGGCGGCAAGGTCGACGCGGCGATCCTCGGCGCCATGCAGGTCAGCGCGGCCGGTGACATCGCCAACTGGATGATCCCCGGCAAGATGGTCAAGGGCATGGGCGGCGCCATGGACCTCGTCCACGGCGCCAAGCACGTCATCGTCCTGATGGAGCACAACGCCAAGGACGGCTCCTACAAGATCGTCCAGGAGTGCTCGCTGCCGCTGACCGGCAAGCAGGTCGTCCAGCGCATCATCACCGACCTGGCCGTCATCGACGTGGAGGAGCGCGGCCTGGTGCTGCGCGAGGTCGCCCCCGGCGTCACCGTCGAGGAGGTCCAGGACAGGACCGAGCCGACCCTGATCGTCGAGCTCGACCAGTCCTGACACAGCAGCCCAGACGGGGAAGGGCCCCTCCACCGATCGGTGGAGGGGCCCTTCGCTGTCTGTCACGCCGGGCGTCGGGTCAGCGCGAGAGCGTCACGAATCCCTTTGCCGTGGCGCCGAACCCGAGCGGGGAGCCCAGCGCGCCACTGCCCGTGACGGGCCACACCAGCGTCATCCCGTCAGACGTGCGTCGCCCGACGAGATCGGCGCGCCCGTCTCCGGTGAGATCGCCGATGCCGGTGAGGGTGTCCATGCCGGTGATCGCCGGACCCGACATGAGGAAGGTGCTCCCGAGACCGCCGGTCCCGGTGCCGGGATAGACCCGGATCGAGCCGTCGGAGTAGACGGCGGCCAGGTCGGGGCGGCCGTCACCGCTGAGATCGCCGGCAGCCACCGCGTGGGCCACACCACCCCAGCCATAGGCCACCTGTCGCTGGGCCTTGATGCCACCAGCGCCGTTGCCGGACATCAGGATCATGGCGCCGTCGCTGCGGCGGCCGACCAGATCGTTGAGGCGGTCGCCGTCGAAGTCGCCGGTCGCGAGCAGCTGGGTGTAGCCGCCCATGCCGCTCGCCACGGCCGTCCGCCCGGCCGAGAGCGCGGACTGGCCTCCGCGATAGAGCCACAGCGTGCCGGCGGAGTCGCGGGCGAGCAGGTCGCCACGGCCGTCGTTGTCGAAGGCGCCGGCGGCGGTCAGCAGGCTCATCCCCGACCAGCCCGCCGTGGCCGGGCGTGCCGTGAAGCCGCCCTGCCCGGTGGCCGAGAGGATCCGGCCGGTGCCGTCCGAGGCGACCGCGAACATGTCGGGCAGCCCGTTGGCGTCGAGGTCCTTTGGTGGCGCCTTCGGCTGCGAGGTGGCCGGCGAGGTGATCGTCCACCACTCGCTCTTCAGACCCGCGGCGGAGCGGAACTGCGGCCCGGTCAGGGTGACCGAGCCGGTCGAGCCGACCAGTCGCACGGACCCGGTGCGGGCACCCCAGTCGGAGACGCCCTGCCGGCCCAGCACCTCTATCCGCGCCAGGGTACCGATCGCGGGGTACTTGCCCTGGAGGGTGGAGGTGGCGATCGAGGCCGCCCAGCGGTTCGGGTTGCCCCCTGTGGTCACGACCGCGTCATAGGGGTCGGAGTGCGCCGTGAGATAGGGGAAGGAGCCGGCTGCCGTGTAGGAGCCGCTCGAGGCGTGGAACTCGGTGAACGCCGGCGTCCCCCCAGAGAGGCGGCCCTTGGCGGCGGTGGCGGTGACCGCCGCCGTCGTGGCCGCGAACTCGTGGTTGGCCGACAGCGCCCCCGTGCTCGAGTAGGCTGCGCTGCCCCGATAGACCTGGCAGCTGGTGGAGTCGCAGGTGTCATAGGCCCGGCGCGCTGCGCGCGCGGCATCCCGCTCGCGGGCGCCATACGTGCGAGCCGCCATGGCCTGGGCCTGGAGCGCGGCAGCCGGCCACGAGGCGGGCATCTCCGCGGGGACGACCGAGCGGAGGTAGTTCTCCATCGTCACGTAGTTGACGGAGATCGCCCCGGCACCCTGGCGCACGGTCCCGATCTGGCCGCGGTAGTCGCGAGCACCGCTGCCCTGGGCCACCCGCACCGTGCCGTAGCGGGAGGCGAAGGTCAGCGGCCCGGTCCACTGCTTCCAGAGGCCGCTCGAGGCCCAGCCGGTCGCGGTGCTCCACTGGAGGGTCAGGCCGGCGCCGTCGGGGATGATGCGCCACTTCCTGCTGTCCAGCAGTGTGGTGGAGGTGCGTCCGTCCAGCAGCGCGAGCCCCGGCTGGGCCATCGCGGTCGTCCCGGCGGTGCCGAGCGCGTCGAGCCGCACGTTGATGTTGCGGTTGCCGATGGTGCCGACGCTCGTGCCGGGGTAGTAGAAGTCGGCGATCTGCGTGGCGGTGCGCCCCTGGGTGGCCGCGCCATAGGCGCCCCACTGCGACATCCCGCGCCCGTGGCCCGATCCGCGACCGGAGAACTCGATGGACCCGTCGGCGGGGGCGGTGTAGCTCTCGACCTGTGGCGAGGCCGCCATCGTGCGCACGGCCGTGCCGCCGCCGGCGGTCCAGATGCTGGCCGCCGAGGAGCGGATGCCGGCCAGCTGCGCATAGAGCGAGTTGCCCGGGCAGGAGGTGGGATAGACATCGCGGTGGCTGGTCACCCGCGGCCGGGTGACGACGGTCCCGGACGGATAGGTGGGGTTGCCGGCCGAGGTCAGCTGCGTAGACGTCTTGGGGTCGAAGCCACTGACGGCGGCCTTCCAGGCGATCACCTTGGCCACGGCGGAGGTCGCGGCGGCGGGCGCGGCCACCGACGAGAAGTCCCCCATGACGGAGACGCCGAGGGTGCGCGAGTTGAAGCCGCCCGCGTGGGCCCCGATCGGGCTCGAGGTCAGCGAGCCGCTGCGGCCCTCATAGATCGTGCCGTAGCGGTCGACGAGGAAGTTGTAGCCCAGGTCGCACCAGCCGAGGGAGCTGGTGTGATAGGCGAGAATGCCGCGCACGACGCCCGGTGCCTCGGCCGCGGAATAGGTGTTGGTGCCCGCCGTGTGGTGGACCACCGCGGCGACATAGCCGTCGGAGGGGTCGGGCTCGCAGTTCTTCAGGCTCTCGTTGGCGCCCCACTGGGCGCGTGTCTTGATCGTGGGCTGGAGCACCGCGGCGCCGGCGCTGTTGGCCGGCCCGGAGGCGCTGTCGGCCGCGGCCCGCTTGCCGTCCACCATCGTCAGCTCCAGCCCCTTGGGCGCGGCGCCCGAACTGCTGGTGACCTCGACCTCGACCCCCTCGGCACCCGCGGCCGGCATGGGCGCGGTGCCGGTGCGCGCCCGACGGGCCTCGGCCGTGCCGGCGTCGGGCCCGCCGTCCTCGATGGGCAACGGTGTCCAGGCGCCCCACTCGCCGTCGGCCTTGACCCGCGCGACCACCTGCGTGCCGGCCGGCGCCGACCCGTCGAAGGTGACGCCAAGGACGTCGAAGCGCGAGGTGCGCGGCTTGCTCAGCCGTGCGGCGACCCGGCCAGTGCCGGTGACCGAGCCGGACGCCCGCATCGTGGACGGGACATCGCTGCCCGGTGCGGCCGACGGTGACGTGGTCGGCGTGGCGGCAGAGGCGCTCGGCGATGGCTCTGGCGAAACGGTCGGCGTGGAGGCGGGGGCGGGCCCTCCCGCGGGGGCCGGGATCGACTCGGTGCGCACCACCGGGTCGACCGGTGCGGCGCTGGCACCGGTCGGCAGCACGGGCACGATCACGGTGGCGGCAGCGACGCCGAGGACGGTTGCGGCGCTCGTGAGCAGACGCACGTCGGGCACTCCTCAGATTGTGGGCAGGGGGCAACGGGGCAGCACGAAGCGTCGGCTGCACCACAGACCGCCCCCAGTGTCCCCCAGGCCCCACTGGTCACACGACCGAGTCACGCACAAGGTGGGGCTCATCGTTATCTCTCCGTGACCATGATCCGGCGTGTCACGGTGGCGCCGCCGCGGCCCGGCCCGCACGGTGGCGGGGTGGAGGAGGCCCCGGCGAGCGTCGCGCAGCTGTGTGAGGCGATGTGGCGCGTCGAGGACGAGCTGGACCTCCTCTCCTGGCGCAGCGGGCCCATGGCGCCTTGGCCGGTGATCCGGCCGCGGCTTCAGATCCTGCTCGCCGAGGCCACCGGCGCCCACGGGCGGGCCCATCCACGCGGCCGGGACGCGGCCGCCACCACCGCGGTGCTCCGGCGGCAGGCTGCCGGCCTGCTCTCCCCCGGACCGCTGGCGCGCCGCGGGCGCCACCCGCTGCTGGTGCTCCCCCACCCCCGCAAGGTCGCAGGACGCGAGTGGTACACCGAGGCGGTGCGCGCGGCATACCCGGACGCCCCGGTGCTGGACTCCGCACGGGGCGGCAGCGCCCTCCCCGGCGCGATGTCGGCCGACGGGGTGCGCAGCGCCGCCGTCGCCGCCGGCCGGGTGGCCGCGAGCCGGCCGGCCACGGTCCTCACCCGGCGCGATCTCGAGGTGCTCGCCCGCATCGAGCAGCGGCTCGAGCAGGAGACGGGCGCCCGCCTGCCCGTCACCCGGCTCGCGGCCGCCGAGGCCGGGCGATGGCGGCTGACCTATCCCTACTATCGGCGCGTGCTGCGACACTTCGGGACCCGCAGCGTCGTCCTCGTCATCGCCTACTTCAACCAGGACCTGGTCGCTGCCGCCCATGACCTGGGCGCGGAGGTCATCGAGCCGCAGCATGGCGTCATCTCCCCCTACCACCTGGGCTATTCGTGGCCGGGCCGCCCGGACGTGCCCCACCAGCCGGACCGGCTCTGGACGCTCGGCAGCGCCTGGGCCACGACCCTCGACCTGGCTGCGAGCGTGCGTGCCGAGACGGTTGGCTGCTCCTGGCTGCCCCGGGGCCTCAGCGGGCCTCGCGATCCCGCGCTGCTGCTGGTCCTCTCGCAGGGCACGGTGACCGCCCCGCTGGCCGCGCTCGCCCGCGACGTGGCCCGGCTCCGTCCGGACCTGCGCGTGGTCCTGCGCCTGCACCCGTCGGAGCGCCGCGACGACGTGGCACCCCTGGTCGCCGGCTCGCCGGTGGTGCTCAGCCAGGGGCAGGACGCGGGCGCCCATGCCGAGGTCGCGGCGACCTATGTATGGCAGTCGCGGGCGACCTGGCAGCTGGGCGTCTCCTCGACCGCGCTCTTCGAGGGACTCGCCCTCGGCTGCCGCACCCTCGTCGCCGACCTGGCCGGCCACGAGTACCTCTCCCCCGTGATCGAGCGAGGCGAGGCCGTGCTGGTGCGCGGGACCGCCGAGGTGGCCGCCGCCCTGCCGGACGCGCCCCTCGCGCGCGACCAGGACGCGTGGTATGCCGCGCCCGTCGCCACCCTGCCGGCGCTCCGGTCTGCGAGCGGTCCCGTCGCCTAGACTGCTGCGCAGTCGGCACCGAGTCGACGCCGACCGCGGTCGCGTGAAAGGACCCACCGTTGCAGACCCCCAGCCCTGACGACCGCCAGTTCGACCCGGTCTCCGGCGCCGAGATCCTCCCCGGCGACATCATCGACTGGTCCGACCTCGACGAGACGGCCACCCCCACCGCGATCGGCATGGTCCTGGCCCGGCTGATCGGGCAGCGTCACCCGGAGCGTGTCCTGCTCGTCGGCGCGCAGGCGGCCAGCCTGCTCGAGACCATCCCCGCCTCATGCCAGGTCGATGTGCTGGTGCGCGGGCGGGTCGACGGCGAGACCCTCTCTGCGCGGATGGCCACCCGGGTGGGGGGCTCCCTCTACTGCGGGGCCATCGACCGGTTCGCCGACGACGAGGGCTATGACCTGGTCGTGGCGCTGGGCGGGCCGAGCATGCTGGCCTCCCCCGACACCGGCGGCATCGGGGAGCGCGAGCTGCTGGGGCGGCTCGCCGAGCTCGTGCGCGACGGCGGCTGCCTGGTCGCCGGCGTCGAGAACGGCCTGGGCCTCGACTCCTTCCTGGCGACCAAGCGCACCCTGGCCGGCACCCCGGCCGGCTGGCACCTCGGTGCGACGGGGTTCGACGCGCGCCCGCTGTTCGAGCGAGAGCTCGACGAGGCCCTTGCCGAGCGCGGGCTCGCGGGTGCGGCGCTCATGAGTGTCTATCCGAGCGCGTCCAGGCCGGTGCTCGTCCTGCGCCAGGAGGCCTTCGACGATCCCGCGCTGCTGCCGACGACCCGCCGCCTGCTGGTCGAGGTCCTCACCGAGCACTTCTCACACACCGAGGCGCTCCAGTCGCCCAGCAGCGTCGCCGACCGGGTCGCCCTCGCCGGGCAGGGCCGGGCGCTCGCGCCGCTGTGGCTGGTCATCGCGGCCAAGGGCGGCTCGGCCGTCGAGCTCGGTGACATCCCGGCCATCACCCGGGTCGAGGAGTCCCTGGCCGCTGCCTGGGGGCAAGCCGTGGAGGTCAGCACTGCCGGCGAGGCCGCGTCGCGGTGGGTCACCCCCGCCGAGCGTTCCGAGACCAGTGAGGCCCAGCTGAGCCGCGCCCTGGTCGCTCCCGCCATCGCGCCCGGGCTGACCCTCGAGCACCACCTGCGCGAGGCCTGCGCCTCGCTCTCCCACCAGCGCGTCCGCGAGCTCGTGCAGCGCTACCAGCAGTGGCTCTCCGACGACGCGATCTGGGACGAGGACTCCTCGAGCCGCTTCTTCGCCACCCCCGACAATGTCGTGGTCGCCGACGACGGCTCGCTCGAGATGGTGGACCGCTCCTGGCAGCTGGCCCAGCCGGTGCCGGCGGCCGTCGGACTCGTCCGCGGCCTGCGCCGCTTCGCCAAGCGCCTGCTGGGCTCCGCGGGGACCCACCCGTGGCGGCCCACCTCCTCGCCCGACTCGCTCACCCAGACCCTGGCAGCCATGGCCGGGCTCACCGTCTCACCCGACATGCTCACCACCGTGGGCACGGCCGAGGGCCTGCTCGCGGCCGTGCTCAACGGCCAGCCGCACGAGGCCGAGCGGTATTCGCGGGCCAACCTCAAGGAAGCGGCCTCGGACCGCCACTTCCCTGCCGCGGACCAGACCGGCTATCGCGAGCTGGTCGCCCGCGACCGCGCGACCGCGCTGGAGCTGCGTGAGCTCGGCGGCCGGATCGGCTGGCTCGAGGGCACCCTGCGACACCGGGACCGCCGCATCCACGAGCTCGAGCAGGAGCTGGAGCGCTATGCCGAGTCCGCGTCCTACAAGGCCTATTCGGCGCTGTCGGCCCCCCGCCGCCTGGCCGTCTCCAAGGCCCGGGGCGCGGCCAAGGAGGCCATCGGCCCCGGCAACATCAAGCGCGCGCGTCAGCTCGCGAAGTCGATGGAGCAGCGCGCCGCCAACACGGGCGTCGCCGCCTCGCTGGAGCGCCGGGGCCCCCGCGGTCAGGCCTGAGGGCCGCCCTGCCGGAGGCCGACGGTCACGACCAGGTCACCCCGGTGACCGGTCAGCCAGGTCAGCCCCGGCCCGACACCTGCATGGGTGTATGCCGCGCCGTGGCCGCGCGCGGCCAGCGGCAGGATCGGGGTGTCGGTGAGCTTGGCGACGACCTCGGCGACCGTCCACTCCGGCCACACCCACGCCGGGTCGGTGCTGCCCCACCGCCGCGCGAGGGCCGAGGGGACCGGCTGCTGGGCGATCTCGGCATCGAGCGCCACCCGCTCCCCCGGCGCCAGCCGGGGTGCCCAGCAGAGCCGGCGCCCGTCGGCCAGGGTCGAGTGGGTGCCGCCCGCGCAGCGATGGTCAGAGCCGGCGGGGACCTCCTCGATCGGCGACTCGGCGAGGAGCTCGCGCAGGCGCTGGTCGAGGTGCATGGCAGGAGGGCGCCCGGCCCCGCCGACTAGATGCTGTTGCCGCCGTCGACGGTGATGACCTGGCCGTTGAGGTTGGTGTCCTGGAAGAGCAGCATGTTGACGACCGGCACGATGTTCTCGGGCTCCACCAGCCGGCCCGAGGGGGTGCGGCGGGTGATCGTGTCGAGCTGGGTCTGGCCGAGCACCGAGGACATCTCGGAGGCAAAGAAGCCGGGCGCGACGGAGTTGACGAGCACGCGGCCGTGCATCTCGCGGGCCAGGGCCCGCATGGCGGAGTCGAGACCGCCCTTGGTCGCGCCATAGGCGACCAGGCCCGAGTAGCCACGCTGGGCGCACACGGAGGTCACCATGACCACCCGGCCGCGCTTGCCCTTGGCCATCATCCGCCGGATGACGGTGCGGGCCAGCAGCAGCGGCGCGACGAGGTTGGTCTCGATGAGGGCGCTGATCTGCTCGGGCGAGGTGTGGATGTGCAGGCTGTCCTGGCCCATCGCGGCGTTGTTGACGAGGCCGTCGACCGGGCCGAGCCTGGTCTCGGCCTCCTTGACGAAGGCCGCGACGGCCTTGGCGTCGGTCGCATCGACGGAGGCGGCCAGCACGCGCTCGGGGTTGGCGTCGGCCAGGGCCTGGAGCTCGGGCGTCACCGTGCGGGCAAAGGCCGCGACCTTGGCGCCCTGGGCAAGGATGTCCTCGACGATCGCGAGCCCCAGGCCGCGCGAGCCACCGGAGACGACGACGACGGATGCGGGCTCGATCGGGGTGTTGGTGGTGTCAGACATCGCTCTTCAGGGTCTCCTTGATCGGGATCTGGTCCAGGAAGCGCAGCCGCCTGGGGACGGAGTAGTCGGGGAGGCGCTCGGCGCACCAGGCGACGAGCTCGGCCTCGGTGGCCTCGCCGTCGAGGACCACCTCGGCGGTGACCATGCTGCCGACGATCGGGGCCTTGCGGCCCTTGACCGAGGCCCAGGCGACCGCGGGGTGGGACTGGAGCACATCGCGGACGGCCGAGGCGGATGCCTTGGCGCCCCCGACGTTGATCTCGTCGGAGGCCATCCGGCCGGTGATCAGCACCCGTCCGTCGACCACCTCCGCGCGGTCGCCGGTGCGCAGCACCTCGGGGATGCCCTCGCCACGCTTGGGGCTGGCGATGAGCAGCTCGCCGTCCTCGACGAAAAGGGTTGCGCGGCCGGGCTTCTCGACACCCAGCCACTCCTCGGGGAAGCCGGCCAGACCGTCGTGGACGGCGATCGTCGCGCCGGCCTCGCTGGAGGCATAGATCCAGGACACCCGGGCGTCGGGGAACATCTCGGTCAGGCGCGTCAGGATCGCCTGGTCGACCGGCTCACCGCCGAGCGTGACCTGCTCGAGCGGCAGGGCAGCCACCGACTCGGGGTCGCGGTAGAGCGCCTGCCGCCAGAAGGTCGGGGTGCCCGACGCGGCCGAGACCCCCGCCTCGAGCGCTGCGGCCGGCCAGGTGTCGAGCTCGTCCGGCTCGACGAACAGGATGTCCTGGCCCGGCAGCGAGATGCCGAGCGTGACGACCTGCCACCAGGCATATGCGCCGTGGGCATAGGGGCACAGCCACACACGCGGGGGCTGGCCCTGGCCGACCGTGGTGAGCGACTCGAGGGTGTGCGCGACCCGCTTGGGCCGACCGGTGGACCCGGAGGTGAGCAGCCAGACCCGGCCGGGGTCGGCGGCCCGCTCGGTGAGGGGCGGCTCGACCTCGCCCTGCCGCACGATGGCCAGGCCGGCGCCGCGCAGGTCCTCGCTGAGCTCGGGCGTCAGCCGGGTGCCGGAGGCGACCAGCAGCTCGTGCTCGCCGGACGCGGCGGCCCACACGGCCCGCGCCGCCTCGAGGTTGTCGCGCACCGCGATGGCCGCGGCCGGTGGCAGGGTGTCCTCGAATTGCCGGCCGAGCTCCGCCCAGGTGCCGGTGAAGCCCCGCGTGATGATCCGGTTGTCGGCACCAGCCGGCGCCACGGTCAGGCGCCCTGCAGCTGCTCGAGGAAGTCGAGCACGTCAGTGACGGTGCGGATCTGCCGCAGGCCCGGCGCGTCGAAGTTGAGCTCCTCGCCGGTCTCGTCCTCGACGCGCAGCGCCAGCTCGGAGAAGTCGAGGGACCGGAAGCCGATGCCCTCCAGCTCGGTGCTGTCGTCGGTCGGCATCTCCTTGCCCTGTGCGGAGAGGACCTCCGCCATCATGGTGCGGATCTGCTCACGGCTGACTGCGCTCATCGTCCTGCCTTGGTCGTGGGATGCGGCCGGTCCGGCCACAGGAGGGTGCTTGCAAAGCACGGGCCAGTCTACCAACGCACATGCCGGTGCCAGCGCCTCTGACGCGCCCACCAGCTCACCCAAGATGCGGCCGGGGAGCACGCAGGCGGCATACTGGACAGCAGGCCACGCCCAGACCCTCCCCGCCCCCGAAAGGCACCCCATGCTCCGACCCGCGACGGACGCAGACCGCGACGTCATGCTCACCTGGCGCAACCACCCCGAGGTGCGCGAGGTCTCGCTCAACCAGCACGTCATCGAGCCCGCGGAGCACGCGGCCTGGTGGGAGTCGACCAAGGCCCGCCCCGACCGCGAGGTCTACATCTATGAGCGCGAGGGCGTCCCCAGCGGCGTCGTGACCTTCTTCGACCTCGACCGCGAGGCCGGCACGTCCTGGTGGGGCTACTACCTCGACAACGCGGGGCTCCAGGAGCGCGGGCAGCTGCTGCCGGCCTGGATCCAGATCCAGCGCGAGGCAAAGCGGCTGGCCTTCGACGAGCTCGGGCTGACCACCCTCGAGGGCGAGGTCCTCGAGCGCAACGAGGCGGTGCGGCGGTTCAACGCCCGCAACGGCTTCGAGGAGATCGAGCGCTACACCCACGACATCGACGGTGAGCAGGTGCCCGTCTATCGCATCCGAGCCACCCGCCCCGCGCCCCAGGACCAGTGAAGGACCCCACGTTGAGCAGCAACCAGACCATCACCATCGGCGGCGTCCCCGTCGGCCTCGACCACGAGCCGTTCATCATCGCCGAGATGTCGGGCAACCACGACGGCTCGCTCGACAAGGCCCTCGAGATCGTCCGTGCGGCCGCCGACGCCGGCGCCCACGCGATCAAGCTCCAGACCTACACCGCCGACACAATCACGATCGACCACGACGGGCCGGACTTCCGCCTGTCTGAGGACCACCCGCTGTGGGGCGGCCGCCGGCTGTATGACCTCTACGAGGAGGCGCACACGCCGTGGGAGTGGCACGCGCCCATCTTCGACCTCGCCAAAGAGCTTGGCCTGCTTGCCTTCTCGAGCCCCTTCGACCCCACCGCGGTCGAGTTCCTGGAGTCCCTTGAGGTCCCGGCCTACAAGATCGCCAGTTCCGAGATCGTCGACCTCCCGCTGATCCGCTGCGCCGCGGCGACCGGCAAGCCCATCATCATCTCGACCGGCATGGCCTCGGTCGGCGAGATCGCCGCCGCCGTCGAGGCGGCCCGCTCGACCGGCAACGAGCAGATCATCGTGCTCTCCTGCACCGCCAACTACCCGGCCGACCCGGCCGCGTCCAACCTGCGCGGCATACCGGTCATGTCCGACACCTTCCGCGTGCCGGTCGGGCTGTCCGACCACACGATGGGCATCGGCGCTGCGGTGGCCTCGGTGGCCTTCGGGTCGGTCCTGGTCGAGAAGCACGTGACGATGTCGCGCGAGGCGGGCGGTGTCGACTCCGACTTCTCCCTCGAGCCGCACGAGCTCAAGGCCCTCCGGGAGGAGACCCGCACGGCGTGGCAGGCCCTCGGCGAGCCCAAGATCGGTGCCGACGCCTCCGAGCGCGAGGGCCTGCGCTTCCGCCGCAGCCTCTATGTCGTGGCCGACGTCAAGGCCGGCGACCCGGTCACGGCCGACAACGTGCGCTCGATCCGCCCCTCGCTGGGCCTGCCGCCCGACACCTTCGCCCAGCTCGAGGGCAAGACCTTCACCCACGATGTCGCGCGGGGCACCGCGATGAGCTGGGATCTCGTGTGACCTGACCGATGGCCCGGCGAGGCCACCTCACAGCGAAGGATCGCGTCGTCCAATGACGAGGAAGAAGCCGGTCGAGCCGGTCTACCAGAACTACGGACAGCACTTCGACCAGCTGTGCGTGGGCGCCGAGCGGTTCTGGCCGGTCAACGTCCTGCCCGCCGGCGAGCAGGTCATCGTGGTCGACCTGCTCATGCAGGACATCCGGCTGGCCATCCGCAACCTGACCGTGGCCAACGCGATCCGCCGCTTCACCCCGGCGCGCATCGTGGCCCTCGTCGGGCCGGCCCCGGACTGGCTCGAGGAGATCTGGCAGTACTACGACCTCGAGCGGTTCACCGCGCTCGCCCGGGCCTACGGCGTCACCGACTTCATCGACCTCGGGGCCCTGGTCTGCGACCTCGTCGACGGCAGGGCGGTCGAGCCGGTCATCGACGGGCGGCCGGTCCCGCTGCCAGCGGCCTCGGCTGTGGACCCCGCCCTCTTCGCGGAGGTGCTCGATGCGACGGTGGTCCGCATCGCACGGGTGCCCAGGGTCACCGCGGAGATCCGCGCCGGGCAGCTCTATCAGCGGGTCGCGGCGCGCAGCGAGCAGTACTGCCGCGTCTACGACGCGCTGTTCGCGATGCCCACGGCGGCCTTTGTCACCAGTCACATCGACTACTCGCAGTGGGGTCTGGGCACGGACTCCGCAATGCGCGCCCGGGTGCCGGTGGTGCACGTCCAGGCGACCGGCAGTCTCAAGGCCTACACCCTCTTCCCCGACCACACCGGCGGCGAGGGGACCTTCCGGATGCAGGTGACCCGGCTCATCGCGCAGTACTTCGAGGACAACGTCTGGCGGCACCGACGGGTCCTGCGCCGCGCCGCGGAGGTCACGGCCTGGCGCGCCAAGGTCAACCTGGGACGTCCCTCCTGGTGGCGAGGCGGTGGCGCCGTCTCCCAGCTCGAGTACCGCACCCACGCCGAGCGGGCAGCGGTGCGCGTGCACGCTCTCGCCCGCCTCGGCTTCGACCCCGACAAGCCGGTCGTCACGGTCTTCAACCACGCCGTCTCCGACGCGGTCCGCTCCAACCACGAGATCTTCGACGACCTCGCCGACTGGATCGAGCGGACCGCCGAGCACGCCCGGGCGCACCCGGAGGCGAACTGGCTCTTCCTCGACCATCCCTCGCAGGCCAACTACGACGGGACCGAGCACTTCGAGGCGCTCGCTCGCAGGCACGCCGATGTGCCCCACATGGTCTTCCGGCAGAGCATGGAGCTGTCCAAGAACGTGCTGATGGGGCTGATGGACCTGGTGGTGACGGTCCGGGGCAGCGCGAGCAACGAGTACCCCGCCTACGGCATACCCGCCGTGCAGGCCGGCTGGTCGGAGTGGTCACACTGCGGCTTCTCCATGCGCGCCGACTCCGTCGAGGAGTACTGGTCGCTGCTGGACGGGTCGATCGGCAGGCTCCTGCGCGGTGAGGAGGTGATCACCGCCGAGCAGGTCGAACGGGCCCGCCTGTGGCTGTGGTTCTACCGGTCCGCGACGGACGTGCCCTCCCCCGTCGTGCCGCCGTGGGAGACCGGGCAGGGTGAGGCCCTCTGTCAGACGGTGAGACTGGCGATGACGGACGTGGAGTCCGACGGTGACCCCGCCTTCGCCTCCACCCGGCGGGCGTGGCGCTCTCGCGCGCCCTTCCTCCTGCGCCACGATCTTGCGATCGACCCCGCCGACCTGGCCGAGGCGCTCGCACCGGTCGCCGGCCTCCAGGGAGGACCCGAGGCCGAGCTGCGCCACAACCCCGGCATCGAGACCGACTTCGACGACGTGGTGGCACCCCTGTCGGTGCCTGCGCAGCTCACCAGCGGAGCGGCCCCCGAGCTGATGATGATGGATGGTCTCGCCCGCGGGCAGGCGATCATCGGCCGTGGGTGGGCCACCCAGACGATGACCGGCCTCAAACTGGACTCGGCCGGGCGCGATGTCCGGGTGTCGGTGCGGCTCTCGCTCGACAACGCCGCCGGCGAGTGGTGGGCCACCCGCACGCCCGAGGGGCGGGCCGGCGAGCGCCCGTGGCGCCCGCGGGTCATCGCCTTCTCCTGTCAGGGCGCCGCAGTCGGCAGCGTGACGCTCACCCGCGCGGAGACCGCGGCCCCGGCACCGACCCCGGCGACCATCCACTTCGAGGTGCCGGCCGCTCGCATCGACCCCGACTCCCTGCTCGTCATCGAGATGGGCGGGGCTGCCTCGGGCCGCGAGGGCAGCGCGCTGCCCAGTGCCATGGTGGGTGTGCGGGTCGACGGCATCCAGGTCGAGGCGGTCTGAAGAGGAGCGAGGCGGGCTGAGGAGCAGAGATCGGCTCCGCAGGGCTGCCGGGTCAGCGCCGCGGGAAGCCGTAGGGGTTGTCGGTGGGGCTGCCGGGCAGCAGACCGCGCCTGGCCTTGGGCGGCCGGGGCAGGTAGTCCTCGGGCAGGGACTCCTGGTATTCGAACTCGGGCCCCCAGCCGAAGGCGTCGACGACCTCCTCCGGCAGCATCTTGGCGGCCACGCCGAGCTCGGTCTCGGCGACCTCGCGGATGACCTCGCGCGGGATGGTCACGTTGTGCAGCTCGGGCCAGAGCCGCCACGGCTTCTGGACACCGCCGAGCACCGCGTGATCGCCCTCGAGGACCATCGGGTCGCCATAGATGCCGACCTCGGCACCGGTCGTCGCGGCATACATCACCGCAGAGGACATCCGGTTGGAGATCATCCGCTTGTGCGCGCGCAGCTCCGCGAGCTGCTTGTAGAGGAACTCGGTGTCGGTGCCCTGCCAGAGGTAGCCGCGCTTGCCGTGGCTGATGACGCGGACGCCGGCCTGCTCATAGACCGCGCGCACCTCGTCGTTCTCGAACTCGTTGACGTGCAGGCAGACCGTGATGGGCACGTCGCCCTCGGTCTCCTTGATCTCCTCGATGTATGCCGCGTGGCTGCCGAGGACCTGCTGCCCCTCCCAGCCGTGGAAGGGATAGACGATCGTGCCCTCACGATCGGGGCTGCCCGCCTCCCACTTCTCCTGGCCGGCCATATCGAGGAGGTAGACCCAGGGGGCCCCGACCACCTGGTAGTGGCGCAGGCCGAAGGCGACGCCGCGCCGGGCGCAGGCCTCGGACCAGACGAACTTGGGGTAGTTCTTGGCGAAGACGGTGCCGACGGCGAAGCCGTCGTGCATGTTCCAGCCGTGCTGGAGGTAGCCCCAGATCCGTGGCGGGTAGGCCAGCCCGACATAGCGGGCCATGATGTGGGCATGGCCGTAGAAGTGGTTGCCGTGGTGCATGGGGCTCAGGCCCCCACGGCCGTGCGCACCCCGTCGATGACCTGGTCGACCTGGTCATCGGTGAGCCCATAGAACATCGGCAGCGAGATCTCCTCGCTGTAGTACTGCTCGGCGTTGGGGCAGCTCCCCCGCTTGATGCCGAGGTCCTCGAAGAGCGGGTGCCAGTAGACCGGCAGGTAGTTGACCTGGACGCCGATCCCGCCTGCGCGCAGGGCATCGAAGACCTCGCGGCGCCGACCGTCGAGCACCCGGAGGGGATAGAGGTGCCAGATGGCGTCGGTGTCGGGACGCTGCACCGGCAGGGCGAGACCGTCGATACCGGCCAGCCCCTCCTGGTAGCGGGCGAAGACCTGCTGGCGACGGGCCTTGAACTCGTCGAGTCGCTTGAGCTGGCTCAGCCCCAGGGCGGCCAGGACATCGGGCAGGCGGTAGTTGAGGCCCCACTCGTGGACCTCCTGATGCCAGGGCCCCTCGTCGGGGTAGCGCATGCGGGCGCGGTCGCGCTCGAGCCCGATGAAGTGGAACTGGTGGGCGCGCCGGCCCAGCTCCGCGTCCATCGTGGCGACGGCGCCGCCCTCCGCGGTGGTCATGTTCTTGGTCGGGAAGAAGGAGAAGGTCGTCAGGTCGGCGAGCGTGCCGACCTTGCGGCCCCGGTCGGCGGAGCCGATGGAGTGCGCGGCGTCCTCGACCGTCAGCGCGCCCACGCGGTGGGCGATCTCGTTGATCCGGTCCATGTCGGCCGGCTGGCCGGCATAGTCCACTGCCGCAACGACTTTGGTGTCCTGGGTGACCGCGGCCTCGAGCGCAGCCGGGTCAACCAGCCCCGTCTCCAGGTCGATGTCGGCGAAGGAGACCTCGGCGCCGAGAGCGAGGGCACAGGACGCGGTGGCGACGAAGGTCATCGGGGTCGTGACGACCTTGTCGCCGGGGCCCACGCCGGCCGCGGCATACGCGATGTGCAGCGCAGCCGTGCCGGAGGTGCAGCTGACCGCCTTGGTGGCCCCGGTGTATGCCGCGATGGCCTCCTCGAAGGCCGTGACGGCGGGACCGGTGGTCAGCCAGTCACCGCGCAGCACCTCGGCGACCGCGGCGATGTCGTCCTCGTTGATGGACTGGCGGCCATAGGGAAGCACGCGGGTCAGACCTCGGTCTCGAGGATCTTCATCATCTCCTCGCCGGAGAACCACTGGTCGTTGTTGTCCGAGGTGTAGTGGAAGCCCTCGGCGACCGGCTTGCCCTCGGCGGGCGGCTCATAGCCCCAGGAGGCCATGTCGGGCTGGAGGACATAGCGGTTGTCGGACTCGAGGAGCAGGGCGCGGCGACCCTCCTCGGCGGAGATCATCTCCTCGTGGAGCTTCTCCCCCGGGCGCAGACCGATCTCGTGCATCTCGGCGCCGGGCGCGACGGTCTGGGCGAGGTCGGTGATCTTCATCGAGGGGATACGCGGCACGTAGAGCTCGCCGCCCTGCATCATCTCGAAGGAGTCGGTGACGAACTTGACCGCCTGGGGCAGGGTGATGAAGAAGCGGGTCATCCGCAGGTCGGTGATGGGGAGGGACTGGCCCTCCTCGGCGAGCCGGCGGAAGAAGGGGATGACCGAGCCGCGCGAGCCCATGACGTTGCCGTAGCGGACGACGCAGAAACGGGTCGGGTATGCCGCGGCGTAGTGGTTGCCGGTGATGAACAGCTTGTCGGCGGTCAGCTTGGTCGCGCCGTAGAGGTTGATCGGCGAGGAGGCCTTGTCGGTCGAGAGGGCCACGACCTTCTTGACGCCGGCGTCGATGCTCGCCTCGATGACGTTCTGGCTGCCCATGACATTGGTCTTGACGAACTCCCACGGGTTGTACTCCGCGGTGTCAACCTGCTTGAGGGCGGCGGCGTGGACGACATAGTCGATGCCGTGCATCGCGCGGTTGAGGCGGTGCAGGTCACGGATGTCGCCGATGAACCAGCGCAGGCGCGGGTCGTCCTTGAACATCTGGCGGACCTCGTACTGCTTCAGCTCGTCCCGGCTGAAGATCACGACCCGCTTGGGGTTGTGGTTGGCGAGGATCTCGGTGATGAACGCCTTGCCGAACGAGCCGGTGCCACCGGTCACGAGGATCGACGAGCCCTCAAGGATGCTCACAGGCCGTGCCTTTCGTTGTTGTCCGCTCGGGCCAGCGGACTGGCCCGTGAGTCATGCGCGCCCCGTCGGTTGGCGGGGCCTGCGCGGGGCATGCCGAACCCGGCCTGGCCCTCGATCGAGGGTAGCATTCTGACGTGCCCGGACCCGCAGCGACACGGAGGCGCGCCACCCCTCCCGAGCCCGCCGGTCGGAGCGTGGCGATCCGTGTCGACGCCGGTCAGCGGATGGGCGTCGGCCACGCCGTGCGGTGCCTGGCCCTCGCCGACGAGCTGCGCTCCAGGGCGGTGCCCGTCCTGGTGCTCGGCGAGCTCGACGTGCCGTGGGTGGCAGCGCTGGCCGACGGCCGCGGCATACCGGTGCTGGAGGCCGAGGCCGACCCCGAAGCGCTTGCGGCGCAGGCACTCTCGCTGGGGGCAGGCGCTCTCGTGCTCGACGGATATGACCTGCCACGCTCGCTCGGCACCGCCGCCCGAGCCGCCGGATTGACGACCATGGCGATGGTCGACTCGGACTTCGGCAGCCACCAGGATGCCGACCTCTATGTCGACCAGAATCTCGGCGCCGTCCGGCTGCCCGACCTCCCTGCCGACCGGCGGATGCTCGCGGGCCTGGACTACGTGCTCTTCCGCGACGAGGTGATTGACCGCCGCCCGGCCGGACCCCGCGAGGAGCACGACCCGCTCCGGGTGCTGGCGGTCTTCGGCGGCACCGATCCCTTTGGCGCGGCGCCTGTCGTCCTCGGTCTCGCGGCCGAGACGGGCCTGCCCTTCGAGGCGACCGTCGTGGCCGCCGGGCCCGAGACCGCCGCGCGCCTGGACGGGCTCGCTCTCGCACCGGGCCAGCGGCTGCACATCACGCCGCCGGTGCCCGACCTCGCCGGCCTGGCGGCGACCTGCGACCTCGCGCTGACCGCCTCCGGCAGCTCGGTCTGGGAGCTGCTCTGCCTCGGACTCCCCTGCGCCGTGGTGTGTGTCGCCGACAACCAGGTCCCCGGCTATGACGAGGTGGCCCGCCGAGACGTGGCGGTCCCGATCGGGCACCTCGAGAGCCTGCGCGACGACCCGGTCGCCCGGGCAGACGCGACGGCCGCGCTGGGGCGGCTGCTGGGCGATCCCGGCCTGCGTGCCCGCCTCTCTGCCGGGGGCACGGCCATGGTCCCGGGCACGGGCCGGGTCGCCGTCGCCGATGCGCTCCTGGGCCTGGTCGAGGCGAGGCGCGCGTCCGGGGGCCCCGCACCGATCTAGGGTGGGGCCCATGCGTCGAACCCGCGTCGTCATCCAGTCCCGCCTGAACTCCTCCCGCCTGCCCGGCAAGGCCATGATGACCGTCGCCGGTATGCCGCTCATCGAGCTGGTGGCCCGGCGCGCCTCCCGCTCCGGGCACGAGGTGGTGGTCGCCACGAGCGAGGAGCCCTATGACGAGCGGATCGCCCATCACCTCGAGACCGTCGGCATCCGGGCGGTGCGGGGGCCCCTCGATGACGTGCTCGGCCGCTTTGTGATGGCGACGAGCGACCTCGACGACGATGACCGCGTGGTGCGCCTGACCGGCGACAACCCCATCGCGGATGCGGCTCTGGTCGACGAGCTGCTCGCCGCCATGGACGAGTCCGGACACGTCTATGGCCGCGTCGACATCGACCAGGCCCCCGAGGGCATCGGCTGCGAGGGCTTCACGGCGCGGGCCCTGCGTGAGGCCGCGGCGACGACGGCCGAGCCCTATGACCGGGAGCACGTGACCCCGTGGCTGCGTCGCGCCCTCGGCGAGCTGCTCTTTGTGCCCGAAGGCTGCCCCAGCGACCTGCGGGGCTTCCGGGCCACCATCGACTGCCTCGACGACTTCGACCGGGTGACAAGGCTTTTCGACGGAGTGGACGACCCCATCGGCGTGGGCTGGCTGGAACTGATGCTCCGGCTCCAGGAGCGGCTCGATGTCGTCGGGCCGGTGGTGCCGCTGGCGCCGGGACGCCCCTTCTCCCGGCTGCTCGTGGCCACGGCCGCGTTCGGCCGCGGCGGCGAGGATCGCCCCGAGGCGACCCAGGCACGCGCGATCCTCGCCGATGCCGTCACCCGCGGCGTCACGCACATCGAGGGCGGCCTGTCCGACGGTGACGGCCTCGCCCTGGCGCGGGCGGCGAGCGAGCCGGCACTGACCCAGCGCCTGGGGCTGCTCGCTCGCATCGGCGGCCTGGGCGACGGGCCGGCGGCGGGCGGCCGTGAGTCGGTGGAGCTGGCCATGCAGCGGGCCCTGTTCGCGACCGGTCGCCGACGCGCCGACGCCTGGGTGCTGGAGAGCGCCTCACACGCGGCCGGCGAGGCGTGGCAGTGGCTGCGCGAGCTCGCCGGCGATGCCCTGCTCGGGGTGCGGGTGAGCACCCCCGACGAGCTCGCGGCCGTCCGCGGCCTCCCTGGGCTCGCACTCGTGGAGGTGGCCCGCCATCTCGGCGATCCCGCGTGGGATGACGCTGAGGACCTGCTGACCGAGGTGCACGATGCCGGGCTGAGCGTGCTCGCGGTCCGCGTCCTCGACGGCGGGGCGCTGGCGGCCGACCCCGGCGGCCGGCTCGGGGCCGCCGCTGCGGAGCTGGGCCGGGCCGGTGCCGTCGACCTGGCCATCGGCGAGGCCAGCGGGGCCCCCTGGTGCGACGCCGTCGTCGTGGGCTGTGACGACGCGGAGCAGTTCCGCGCCGACGCCGACGCGGTCAGCCGGCCGCTGGATGCGCCGGCGCGGGCGCGACTGCGCGAGCTGCTGGGCTGAGCGGCGGCTCAGGCCTTCTTCTGGTCGGCGGCGTAGCGGTCGGAGACCTCGTCCATGGGGCCGTCCGCGACCAGCCGCCCGCCGCTGAGATAGATGCCGCGGGTGCAGAAGCGCTTGAGATCGGCGGGTGAGTGGGAGACCAGGAAGAGGGTCCGTCCCGCGCTGAGCAGCTCCTCCATCCGTCCATAGCACTTGTTGCGGAAGGCCTGGTCGCCGACGGCGAGCGCCTCGTCGACCAGGATCACCGGCTCGTCGAGCGAGGTGATCACGGCGAAGCCGAGACGGCTCTGCATGCCGGAGGAGAAGTGCCGGAAGGGCATGTTGAGGCCGGCGCGCACCTGTGGGCCGGCGAAATCGACGATGTCGTCGAAACGCTCGTCGATCTGCTCCTTGGTGAGTCCGTGCAGCCCACCCGTGAGATAGATGTTCTCGCGCGCGGTCAGCTCGCCGAGGAAGCCGCCGGTGAGCTCGATCAGCGGGGCGACGCCGCCGTTGATCGTTGCCTGGCCCTCGTCGGGGATCAGGACGCCGGCGATGACCTTCAGGAGGGTGGACTTGCCCGTGCCGTTGGGGCCCACGAGACCGACCGCCTCTCCCTCGCCCACGTCGAAGGAGATGTTGCGCAGCGCCCAGAAGGTGTCCTTGGAGGAGGTGTCGGTGCCCTTGAGCACCATCTCGCGGATGGACAGCTTGCGCTTGCGCGAGCGATAGAACTCGATGCCGACATCGTCGACCGTGATGACCGGGTCGCTCATCAGATCTCCTTGAGGACGGCGCGCTCGAGGCGGCCGAAGAGGTGGAGGCCGAAGCCGATGAGCCCGAAGGTCATCACCCAGCTGACGGCCACCGCCGCCCAGTTGATGGGGACCTCAAAGAATCCCGCGCGATAGAACTCGAGCAGCCCGGCCAGCGGGTTGAACATGAAGATGGTCTGGAGCCAGTCGGGTGCCCGCTCGATGACATAGATGATCGGCGTGACATAGAACATCATGCGCATGATGATCCGCACGACGCGGGTCGTGTCGTCCACGAGCACGGTCACCGGGGCGAGGATGAGGCCGAAGCCGACGAGCATGAGGAACTGCTGGACGACGGCCACGGGGAAGAGCAGCAGCCGCCAGTTGAGGTGGGCCTCGCCGCCCATGACATACCAGGCCGTGAAGACCACCAGGATCGGCAGCGACAGCAGGAACTCGATGCCCTTGGCGATGACGACGCGGATGATCCACATCTCGCGCGGCAGGTTGGTGGAGCGGACGAGTTTCTGCTCCATGATCAGCGCGCGACCGGTCTCGGTGATGGACGCGCTGAACCACTGCCACACCAGCAGACCCACGATGAGGAAGAGGAAGTAGGGCGTGTGGCCGGCGTCGCTGCGCTTGAAGATGACGACGAAGATCATGAAGTAGATCAGCGCCATCGCGAGCGGGTCGATGATCGTCCAGAGATAGCCCAGGATGCTGCGGGCGTATCGGACGCGCAGATCTCGACGGACGAGGATCTCCAGGATCGCCCGGCGGTCGAGGATGGCCTGGAGTCGTGTCACCGGTGTGCTCCTTGCAGCAGTCGAGCCGGCCGGCTCGTGAGGAAGCCGTATCCCCAGGCGCCGTGCATCGTCGCCAGGACAGCGGGCATGCGGGCGGCCACGGCCGGGCTCTCGCCGCGGGCGGCGGCGACCCCACCGACACTGACCCCGGCGAGGTATGCCGCGGGCACGGCCCACAGCGGACGCCAGACCAGTCCACCGACGGCTCCGGCCGTGACGGCGACCAGGGCGACCGGGGGCGCGAGATAGCGCGGGTTGAGGGTGCCCTCGTGGGTCGTCGCGACCACGCGGCGCCACCGCCCGTAGTCGCGGTACTGCCTCGCCAGGGCGCGCAGGCTGCCCCGCGGGCGGTAGCGGACGGTCATGTCGGGCGTGAACCAGACGACGCCACCCGCCTGGCGGATGCGCCAGTTGAGCTCCCAGTCCTGGGTGCGGGTGAAGCGGCTGTCGTAGCCGCCCACCCGGGTCAGCCACTCGCGGCGGAAGACCCCCAGATAGACGGTGTCGGTCGGACCGGCCGCGCCCCCGGTGTGGAAGCGGGAGCCGCCGACCCCGATCGGCGAGCGCATGGCGCAGGCCACGGCCCGCTCGAAGTCGTTGTCGCCCTCGGCGAGCATGACCCCGCCGACATTGGCCGCCCCGGTCTCCTCGAGGAGCCGGACAGCGGTGGCGATGTAGCCGGCGCTGAGGAAGCCGTGCCCGTCGACCCGGACGATGATGTCGTGGGTGGCGGCGTCGATCGCGGCGTTGAGGGCGTCGGGGGTGCGTCCCGAGGGGTTGGCGACGACCCGCACCCGCGGGTCGTCGGCGGCGAGGCGCTGGGCGACCTGCTCGGTGCCGTCCTGGCTCGGGCCGACGGCGAGGACCACCTCAAGGCCCCCGGGGTAGTCCTGCTCGAGCACGGCGGCAACGGACTCGGCGAGGCTCCGCTCCTCGTTCAGCAGCGGCATGATGACGCTGACTGGAGGCTGCGTGCTGGTCACCTGACCATCCTCGGGGTCGCTCGACAGGGCATCGTGAAGAATACCCGCACGGCTGGGACGAACCTGAGAGCGACAGGCGGCGGGAAGACAGTGGGCGAGAGCACCCCTGCTTCCCGCCTGTCGGTTCAGCATCTGTCCAGCCGGCGGTCCTATCCTCTCCCCCATGCCGAGTGAAACCCCCCGGTCGGACGGGTCCGACGACGCCATCGTCTTCGACACCCGACGCAGGGGCACCAGGGGCCAGGTCACCAAGCCGGCCTCCCGCCCCACCGCCTCCCCCGCCCCGCGGGCCCCGCTCTCCGGCCCCGGTCCGTTGCCGGGTGAGCCGGCCGATGACGACTACATCGAGGGCCGCTTCGGCAGCCGGCAGCCGGCGTCGCGGCCAGGCGACGACCGGGTCCGGCCCGCTCCGTCGCGCCCGACCGGTGGCCAGCTGCGACGACGTCGGTGGACGGCGGGCCTGCTGGCCCTCGCCCTGCTCTGGGGCGTGCTCACCATCGGCGCCGTCGCCAACGCCTGGGGCAATGTCAAGAAGGTCCCCGCGACCGCCTCCGGCGACCGCCCGAGCGGTGGCAGCGGCCGCAATGTCCTCATGGTCGGCAGCGACTCCCGCGGCAGCCTGAGCGCCGAGGAGATCAAAAAGCTCGGCACCGGCGGCCGCAAGACCGCCGAGGGCGCCCGCACCGACTCGATCATGGTGCTGCACCTGCCCGACGGCGGCGGCAAGCCGGTGCTGGTGTCCTTCCCGCGCGACTCCTATGTGCCCATCCCCGGCCATGGCAGCAACAAGATCAACGCGGCATACGCCATCGGCGGCGCCCCGCTGCTGGCCAGCACCATCGAGCAGACCACGGGTCTGCGCATCGACGGCTACACCGAGATCGGCTTCGGCGGCTTCGCCAAGGTCGTCGACGCCGTGGGTGGCGTCGAGATGTGCCTCAAGCGGCCGATGAAGGACGCCAAGGCCCACATCGACCTCAAGGCCGGCTGTCAGGAGCTCGACGGCGCGACGGCGCTCGGCTATGTCCGGGCCCGCTACTCCGATCCCGAGGGCGATCTGGGCCGCGCCAAGCGCCAGCGCCAGTTCTTGGCCGCCCTCATCAAGAAGGTCGCCTCCCCCACCAACGCACTGCTTCCGTGGCGCACCGCATCGCTCGGCGGCGCCATGGGCGACGCGATC
The DNA here is from genome assembly GCA_021287075.1 of Micrococcales bacterium. Taxonomy (GTDB): domain Bacteria; phylum Actinomycetota; class Actinomycetes; order Actinomycetales; family Dermatophilaceae; genus JAJTBD01. The sequence goes on from JAJTBD010000018.1 coordinate 65,396, forward strand.
GCGGTGGGCGAGGACGACTCCATGCGCGACGCGGCGAGCGCGATGTGGGGCCTGAAGAAGGTGTCCGGCGGGGGTGGCTACTCGGTGACCGTCCCGGTCGCCAACAGCAACTACCAGACAGCGGCCGGCTCGGCGGTGAAGTGGGACTCCGAGAAGGCCAAGGCCCTCTTCGCCCAGATCAACGCCGACCAGCCGCTGTCGGTCACCAAGTAGGAGCGGCCTACCTGAGGACCTGGCGTGCCATCACGATGCGCTGGACCTGGTTGGTGCCCTCGTAGATCTGGGTGATCTTGGCGTCCCGCATCATCCGCTCCACCGGGAAGTCACGGGTGTAGCCGGCGCCGCCGAAGAGCTGCACGGCGTCGGTCGTGATCTCCATCGCCACATCCGAGGCGAAGCACTTGGCGGCCGCGCCGAAGAAGGACAGATCGGGGTCGGCGCGCTCGGACTTGGCGGCCGCGGCATAGACCATCCCGCGGGCGGCCTCGAGCTTCATCGCCATGTCGGCGAGCATGAACTGCACGCCCTGGAACTCGGCGATCTTCTTGCCGAACTGCTGGCGGTCCTTGACATAGGCCACCGCGGCGTCGAGCGCGCCCTGGGCGATCCCGACGGCCTGCGCGCCGATGGTCACGCGGGTGTGGTCGAGGGTCTGGAGGGCGATCTTGAGGCCCTCGCCGGGGGCGCCCACGACGCGGTCGCCGGGGATGCGCACGTTGTCGAAGTGCAGCTCGCGGGTGGGGCTGCCCTTGATGCCGAGCTTGCGCTCCTTCTCGCCGAAGGTGAAGCCCTCGTCGGACTTCTCCACGACGAATGCCGTGACATTGGCCCCGCGCCGTCCCTCGGGGTCGGTGACGGCCAGGACCGTGTAGTACTCGGAGACACCGGCATTGGTGATCCACGACTTCTGGCCACTCAGAATCCAGTCATCGCCGTCGGCCTTGGCGCGGCACTTCATCGACGCGGTGTCGGAGCCGGCCTCGCGCTCGGACAGACCATAGGAGAAGGCGGCCTTGCCCTCGGCCAGCGGCGTGAGGTACTTCGCCTTCAGCTCCTCCGAGCCCGCCAGGATGACCGGCATCGAGCCGAGCTTGTTGACGGCCGGGATCAGCGAGGAGCTCGCGCAGACGCGGGCCACCTCCTCGATGACGATGCACGTCGCGAGCGCGTCGGCGCCGACGCCGCCATACTCCTCGGCCACGTGCGGGGCGAAGAAGTCGGCCGCGACCAGGGCGTCGTGCGCCTCCTGCGGGTAGCGCGAGTTCTCGTCGACGTCCGCGGCGTGGGGCGCGATCTTGGCCTCGGCCACGGCGCGCACCGCCTCGCGCAGCGCCTCGTGGTCCTCGGTGGTCTTGAACAGGTCGAAGTCAGAAGTCCCAGTGCTCACGGCGTCACCCTAACCGCGCCGGCGGCGGCCCGTCCGCGGGATCGGCCCCGTCGGCGGGGAGCGGTCGATCACACCGGGTCAGCGGCCGCGCAGCAGGTGCCAGAGGTGGCCGTGCTCCTCGTGGTCGACCAGCTCGGGCATGACCTGCTCCTCGAAGATCGCCAGTCCCGTTGTGTCATAGGCGGCTTCGGCGAAATAGGTGATCGCATAGGTCATCCCGAGACGCTCCAGCGAGCGGAGAGTCTCGACGATCTGCTCCGGGGTGCCCACCAGCGGCTGGGTGCGCAGCGAGGCCACCTGCTCGTCGGCCTTGGCCTGCGAGATCCCACCCTCGAGCATCCGGGCCCGGATGCCCTCCAGCCGGGCCTCGACCTCGGCCTCGTCGCGCCCGACCACCACGTTGTAGTTGCCGCTGCGGACGATCTCGTCGAAGTCGCGCCCGATGTCCTGGCAGTGCCCGCGCAGGATCTCGCTCTTGGCGGCGAAGCCCTCGGGCGTGCCGTCGAAGTTGGTGTAGTCGGCATACTCCGCCGCGATGCGCAGCGTCACCTTCTCGCCGCCACCGGCCACCCACATCGGTATGCCGTTGCGCTGCGACCCCGGCAAGGCGCTCCCCTGGAGCGGGCGCGGCCAGCAGCGGGCGCCGTCGACCTGGTAGTGCTCGCCATCGAGCGTGGCCTCGCCCTGGGTCCACATCTGGCGCATGATGTCGACGCCCTCGCGCAGCCGGGCCAGCCGCTCCCCTGCGCGCGGGAAGCCGTATCCGTAGGCGCGCCACTCGTGCTCGTACCAGCCGGCGCCGATCCCCATCTCCAGCCGCCCCTCGGAGATGATGTCGACCGTGCTGGCGACCTTGGCCAGATAGGCCGGGTTGCGATAGCTCATGCAGGTGCACATCTGTCCGAGCCGGACCCGCCCGGTGACGGCCGCGAACGCCGACATCAGCGACCACGCCTCGTGGGTGGCGTCCTCGGTGGGCTCGGGCACGGTGTGGAAGTGGTCGTAGACCCAGATCGAGGACCAGTCCTCGTTGGCGTCGGCCCGGCGGGCGAGCCCGGCCATCACGGCCCAGTGCGCGGCAGGGTCGATCCCGACGAGGTCCATGCGCCAGCCCTGGGGGACGAAGAGTCCGAACTTCACGGGAACATCTCCTTGCTTCTCGCGTGCGGTGCGGCGCGCCGACGGCGACACCCATGTCTGACGGTACTGTGTGCGCGTGAGCCTGAAGATCGCCGTCGTCGGTACTGGTTATGTGGGCCTGTCCATGGCCGTGCTGCTGAGCCAGCACCACGAGGTCGTCGCCCTCGACATCGACGCCGACCGGGTGGCCCTGCTCCAGGCCGGGACCAGCCCCATCCACGACACCGAGATCAGCGAGTTCCTCGCCCGCGACGACCTGCACCTGAGCTTCACCCTCGATCCCGAGCAGGCCTATGCCGCAGCGGATTTCGTCGTGATCGCCACCCCCACGGACTACGACCCGGTCACCAACTTCTTCGACACCTCCAGCGTCGAGAAGGTCGTGGCCGATGTCATGCGGATCAACCCCGAGGCGTGCATGGTCATCAAGTCGACCGTGCCGGTGGGATTCACCCGGGGCCTGCGCGAGCGCACGGGGAGCGACAACCTCGTCTTCTCCCCCGAGTTCCTCCGCGAGGGCCGGGCCCTCTATGACAACCTCCACCCCAGCCGGATCATCGTCGGAGAGGTGAGCGAGCGCGCACAGCGCTTCGCCGACATGCTGGCCGAGGCCGCGATCGACAAGGACGCGCCGCAGCTGCTGACCGACTCCACCGAGGCCGAGGCCATCAAGCTGTTCGCCAACACCTTCCTGGCGATGCGGGTGGCCTATTTCAACGAGCTGGACTCCTTCGCCGCCACCCATGGCCTCGACACCCGCCACATCATCGAGGGCGTCGGCCTCGACCCGCGGATCGGCGGCCACTACAACAACCCGTCCTTCGGCTACGGCGGCTACTGCCTGCCCAAGGACACCAAGCAGCTGCTGGCCAACTACTCCGACGTCCCGCAGAACCTCATGCAGGCCATCGTCGACTCCAACCGCACGCGCAAGGACTTCATCGCCGAGGACATCCTGCGCCGCCGCCCGGCCCTGGTCGGCGTGCACCGGCTGATCATGAAGTCGGGCTCGGACAACTTCCGGGCCAGCAGCGTGCAGGGGATCATGAAGCGGATCAAGGGCAAGGGGGTGCCGGTGATCGTCTACGAGCCCGCGCTCACCGAGGACCACTTCTTCGGCTCCGAGGTCGTGCGCGACCTCGAGGAGTTCAAGCGCCGGGCCGATGTGATCATCGCCAACCGGCGGGTCCCCGAGCTGGCCGATGTCGACGACAAGGTCTACACCCGAGACCTGTTCGGCTCCGACTGATCGCGGCGTTGCGACCCCCACGGGCGCGCGCGGTCTGTCACTCTGGCCCCATGTTGCTGCGACACCAGAACGACCCCGAGCTTGTCCGCGCGCTCCTCAACGACCCGGGCATCTGGGCGGTCGTGGGCCTGCGAGACAACCCCGAGCGCACGGCATACGGCGTCTCCCGGTGGCTCAAGCACGAGCTGCACAAGGGCATCATCCCGATCCACCCGGAGGCCGAGACCGTGCATGGCGAGCGGGGCTATGCCTCGCTGGCGGACCTGCCCGACGGCACCGACCTCAAGGTCGTCGACTGCTTCGTCAACTCCAAGCTGGTGGGCAAGGTCGTCGACGAGGCCATCGAGCACAAGGACCGGCTCAAGATCGACGCCGTCTGGCTCCAGCTGGGCGTCATCGACGAGGCCGCCTGCCAGCGCGCGGAGAAGGCCGGCCTCGGCGTCGTGATGGACACCTGTCCCAAGATCGAGTGGCAGCGCCAGCGCACGATGGGCACCCAGCGCTGACCGACCGCTAGGAGCCGCGCCGCTCCCGCAGGGCGGCGCCCTTGGCGTGCGCCTGGTCGCGCAAGACCGTCTGGAACTCGCCCATGGCGGCCGCGATCCGCTGCGCCTCCTCGCCGGTGCCCGAGCCGAGGATGCGGGCTGCGAGCAGCCCGGCGTTGCGGGCCCCGCCGATCGAGACCGTCGCGACCGGCACACCCGCGGGCATCTGCACGATCGAGAGCAGCGAGTCCATGCCGTCGAGGTATTTCAGCGGCACCGGCACACCGATGACCGGCAGCGTCGTCACCGACGCGAGCATGCCGGGCAGGTGGGCGGCGCCGCCCGCGCCGGCGATGATCACCCGGATCCCGCGCCCCGCGGCATTCTGGCCATAGGCGATCATCTCGTCGGGCATCCGGTGGGCCGAGACCACGTCGGCCTCATAGGCGATCCCGAACTCCTCGAGGGCCGTCGCGGCCGCCTCCATGACGGGCCAGTCGCTGTCGCTGCCCATCACGATCCCGACCACGGGCGTCTGCTCGCTCACTCGGTCACCACTCCTTGCAGATAGTCGGCGGCGTGCTCCGCGCGCTCGCGCAGCCCGGCGAGGTCGGCGCCGCTCACGTTGACATGTCCGATCTTGCGGCCGGGCCGCACATCCTTGCCATAGAGGTGGACCTTGAGGCCCGGGTCGCGCGCCATGATGTGCCGGTATGCCGGGTAGAGCTGGTCGTAGTCGCCGCCGAGGACATTGGCCATGACCGTCCAGGGCGCTCGCGGGGTCGGGTCGCCGAGCGGCAGGTCCAGGACCGCGCGCAGGTGCTGCTCGAACTGCCCGGTGACGGCGCCGTCCATGCTCCAGTGCCCCGAGTTGTGCGGGCGCATGGCCAGCTCGTTGACGACGTATGCCGCGTGGCCGCCCTCGGGGTGGCGCACCTGGAACATCTCGACCGCGAAGACACCGGTGACGCCCAGCTCGCCGGCGATCCGCAGCCCGGCCTCTGTGGCGGCCTCGGCCAGCCCCTCGGGCAGGTCCGGCGCGGGGGCGAGCACCTCGGTGCAGATGCCGTCGGTCTGCACGGTCTCGACGACCGGCCAGGACGCCGCCTGGCCCGACGGGCTGCGGGCGATGACGACCGCGAGCTCGCGCACGAAGTCGACCCTCTCCTCCAGGAGGACGCCGCCCGAGAGCGGGCCGTCGCCGCCCCCCTGCTCCGCGGCGAGCGCGAGCCAGTCGGCCACGTCGGCGGCGGAGGCCAGCACCCGCACGCCCTTGCCGTCGTAGCCGCCCCGAGGGGTCTTGGCGACGACCGGCCAGCCACCGCATGCCTCCGCGAAGGCCTCGACGTCCTGTGCTGTGCGCGCGACGGCCCAGCGCGGGCACTCCACACCGATCTCGGTCAGCCGCTCGCGCATCGCGATCTTGTCCTGCGCGAAGCGCAGCGCCGACGGGCTCGGGTGGAGGGTGACACCGTCACGGACCAGCTCGTCGAGCACGTCGTCGGGGACGTGCTCGTGGTCGAAGGTCACCACGTCGCAGTGCTCGGCGAAGGCCCGCACCGCCTCGACGTCGGTGTGGTGGCCGACGGGGGCGCTGGGGATGACCAGGGCGGCGGAGGCGTCCTCGGCCTCGGCCAGCACGCTGAGCGTGATGCCCAGCTCAGCGGCGGGAGCGGCACACATCCGCGCCAGCTGCCCACCACCGACGATGCCGACGACGGGGAATCCTCCGGGGGCGCGGCGCGGTGTGGTCACGCGGCGAGGATATCGGCGCCGGTCCCGTATCGTTGACCGGGTGCCCCAGCCCGTGACCGACCGACTCCGCGGTCTCTTCGACACCGTCTATCGCGAGGTCCTCAAGTTCGGCATCATCGGGGCGCTCGCCTTCGTCATCGACCTCGGGCTGGCCAACCTGCTGTGGAGCACCGTGCTCGAGGGCAAGGTCACCACGGCCAAGATCATCTCGGGCCTGGTCGCCACCGCCTTCGCCTGGTGGGGCAACCGGTCGTGGACCTTCGCCCACCGCACCAACAGGCCCGTCCACCACGAGGCGGCGCTGTTCTTCCTGGTCAACCTGATCGCCCTGGGCATCGGCGCCGCCACGCTCGCCTTCGCCTACTACGTGCTGGGCCACACCGGCCCGGTAGCCAAGAACGTCTCGACGATCATCGGCATCGGGCTGGGCACCCTCTTCCGGTTCTGGTGCTATCGCGCCTTCGTCTTCGGCGAGGAAGCCGTCGCCGAGGACACCTCACCGCTCGCCGAGCACCACCACTGAGCCCCCCGGCATCCCTCAGGCATCGCCGGAGAGGAATGCCGCGAAGACCGGCGGCCGGGCCTGGATCAGCTCCAGCCGGCCACCCTGCGCCTCGGCCAGGTCGCGCGCGAGCGCGAGGCCGAGACCGGTGCCGCCGGAGGTGACCGAGCGCTCGAAGATGTGCGGCGCCAGCGCCGGATCGACCCCCTCCCCCTCGTCGGTCACCTCGACGACCACCGACGGCCCGGCCCGGCGCACGTTGACGACCACGGTGCCGCGGCCATAGTTGAGCGAGTTCTCCAGCAGCGTCGAGAAGATCTGCTGGAGCGGCATCGGCGCGGCCCGCACGCCGAGACCGCGCTCGCCCTCGACCAGGATGCTCCGGCGCGCTGACGCGAACGCGGGCTGCCAGTCGCGCTGGAGCGAGGCGAGGACGGTGTCGAGCGAGATCGACGGGCGCGTCTGCTCGGCGCTGCGGGCGCGCACGAGCAGCCCGTCGACGACCGTGGTCAGCCGCTCCACCTGCGATATCGCCACCCCGGCCTCCTCGCGCACGACATCGAGGTCGTCGGTGGCCCCGATCTCCTCCAGCCGCATGAGCAGGGCGGTCAGGGGCGTGCGCAGCTGGTGGGAGGCGTCGGAGGCGAAGTCCCGCTCGGTGGCCAGGGACTTCTTGACGCTGTGGGCCGAGCGCGAGAGCACATCGCTGACCCGGTCGAGCTCGGCGATGCCGCTGTCGAGCGGCTGGAAGCGCGACTCCCCCGCGCCGAGCCGCTCGGCCCGCTCCGCCAGCTGGGTCATCGGCGTGGTGAAGCGCACCGCCTGTCGGCTGGCGATCCGGCGGCCGATCGCCAGGGCGCCGGCGGCCAGCATCAGCAGACCGGCCAGCAGGGCGGGCACGACGTACTGGCCGGGCAGGAGCCGCCGCAGCGCGTCCGATGCGGCCTCGCCACCCCCGGCGAGCCACACGGCCAGGGCGCTCGCCGGCAGCCCGAAGACGGTCAGGGCGGCGCCGACCGCCGTGAGGGTGGACCGGCGCAGGCTGCGGTGGACGCTGACCGGCTCGCGGGTGTCCAGGGGCATCGCTCAGAGCCCGTCGTCGAAGCGGAACCCGACCCCGCGCACCGTGGTGATGAACTGCGGGGCGGCGGCGTCGTCGCCGAGTTTGCGGCGCAGCACCGACACGTGCATGTCGAGGGTCTTGGTCGAGCCATACCAGCTGGTCGCCCAGACCTCCCGCATGAGGTCCTCGCGGGAGACGACCTTGCCCCGCTCGCGCACCAGCACGCGCAGCACCTCGAACTCCTTGACGGTCAGCTGGAGCGGCTCGCCGCGGAACCAGGCCCGGCGGCCCTCCACATCGAGGCGCAGCGGGGACCCCGGGACGCTCTCCTTGGCCGGGTCCATCCCCTTGCGGCGCAGGATGGCCCGCGCCCGCGCGAGGAGCTCGGCCAGCCGGAAGGGCTTGGTGACATAGTCGTCGGCGCCGGCGTCCAGACCCACGACCGTGTCCACCTCGTCGGCGCGCGCCGTGAGGATCAGGACGGGGGTGCGGTTGCCCTCGGTCCGCATGCGGCGGCATACCTCGAGGCCGTCCATCCCCGGCAGGCCGAGGTCGAGGACGACGAGGTCAGGTCGGGTGCGGGTGGCCTCCAGCGCCTCGGGCCCGGTGTCGCGCACGTCGACGTCATAGCCCTCACGGCGGAGTGCCCGGGCGAGCGGCTCCGAGATGGCCGGGTCGTCCTCGGCGAGAAGTACACGGGTCATGCCGTGGATCGTAGGCGGGCGGGCCGGGCCCGGCGACCCGGAGGGGGCTCAGACGGGCGGCGCGGCAGGCTCGCCGGCCCCGTCGAAGGCGCCGGCGACCGGCCGGTCGACCGTCGCGTCCGCGGTCGGGGCCGACCCCGGGTCGGCGTCGGGCTCGGGCACCCGTCGCCCGCCGGAGGTGCGCCGCAGCACGCTGGGCGTCACCGAGCCGATGCCCCGCAGCGTGCGCCGGCGCTGGGCCGCCGTCTCGAAGCCCGACACCGACTTCAAGTGCGCGGCGACGGCATCGTCGACCAGGACCGTACCGGGCGCGGCGGCCGCGGTCAGGCGCGAGGCCCGGTTGACCGTCGTGCCGAAGACATCGCCGAGCCGGCTGACCACATGTCCGGCCGCCATGCCGACGCGCGCGTCGGGCAGCAGCTCGTCCTCGGTCATGGCCTCGACCAGGTCGAGCGCGATGGCGGCCGCCGGCGCGGCCTCGACCGTCACGAAGAGGACCTCATCGCCCACGGTCTTGATCACCCGACCGCCGTGGGCGGTGACGATGTCGCTGGCCAGCCGCTCGAAGCGCTGCACGACCACCGCGAGCTGCTTCTCGGTCAGCCGGCGGACCAAGGAGGTGAAGGAGACCAGGTCGGCGAAGCCGATCATGCGGTAGGGGCCGGCGTCGGGCTCGTCGGGATCGGCGTCGGCCAGCATCCGGGCGATGGCGGCGGTCAGGTGGCGACGCCAGGCATAGATGAGCAGCGGCTCGAGGTCGTCGGCGAGCTCGGCCAGCCGGATGGCCGCCGCGCGGGCGGCCTCGTGGCCGGGGACCGCACGCGAGTCGGGCTCCCCCGGCTCCGCCTCGAAGCCCGGGCGGGCGAGCGTCTCGGCCATCAGCTGGGTCTGCCAGACCGAGAGCCGGTCGGTGGTCCGGGCGACCGCGCGGGTCATCGCGAGCGCCGTCTCGTCGTCGAAGCGCTCGGTGCGCACCAGTCGGGCGACCGCCCGGAGCGCCTGGAGGTCGGCCTCGGTGAACATCGTGTCGTCGTCGTTGACATTGGGGAAGCCGAGGGCATGCCAGAAGCGGCGCGCCGACAGCAACGAGACCCCGGCGCCCTGGCTGACCTCGCGCCGGCCCATGCTGGCGGGCCTCCCGAGCAGCGCGCGCTCGATCTCCTCCGGGGTGGGGTCGACCGGGTCGCAGTGCTCGTGCATCTCGTCGAAGGGGTCCAGCGGTGGCATGGCCATGTCCGCTCCCTCCTTCGACGTCGTCGTCAGCCGGGGGCGGGTGACGCCCCTCACCTGCTCAGCCTATGCCGGGCGCCCCCGCGCCGCGCACGTGCACGACGTCGCCTGCGGCGAGCGAGCGAGGTCCGTCGCCGGTCGTCACCGCGAGCCGCCCGTCGGCGTCGATGCCCGTCGCCCGCGCCGGGGTGGTCCCCTCCTCGCCGGGCAGGTGCAGCTCCACCTCGCGGCCGACCGTGGCGCAGACCCGGCGGTATGCCGCCAGCTCGCCCTCGCGGGCCGCTCCGCCCCCCAGCAGCGCGGCATACGCCCGGTGCAGCTGGGACAGATAGGCCGCGAGCAGCCTCGTGCGGTCGACGTCGGCGACCCCGCAGAGCGCGAGCGAGGTGGCCGTGGGCACGGGCAGCTCCTCGCGGCCCTGGTCGATGTTGAGGCCGGCGCCGACGACCACGCCGGCGGGGGTGAGCTCGCACAGGATGCCGCACAGCTTGCGCTCGGAGTCGGCGGGGGCAAGCACGTCGTTGGGCCACTTCAGCACCGTCGCCACGCCGGTCTCGGCGGCCAGCGCCCGGTGCATGGCGAGCCCGGTGAGCAGCGGCAGCCACCCGATGTCGCCCGCCGCCGGAGCCGGCAGGACGGCCGAGATCGCCAGCGACGAGCCGGGCGGCGCGACCCAGCTGCGGCCGAGCCGGCCGCGGCCGGCGACCTGGTCGTCGGTCACGTGCACATTCCACGCGCCGGTGCCCGCGGCGGCGGCATTCGTCGAGCCGATCCGGTCGTGGACCTGCACGGACGTCCACGGTGTGGACGACGTGAGCAACGCCTCTTCGATCGATCGGTGGTCCAGTCTCACTCGCACGCCGACAAGGCTAGGCTGCGGCCCATGGCGCAAGGCACCGACTCCACGACCGCACCCGAGACCGCTGAGATGGGCCTCGCGGGGACCGAGGTCCCCGAGGGCATCGACATGCACACGACCGCAGGCCGGCTGGAGGACCTGCGCCGCCGCAACAACGAGGCGACCCACGCCGGCTCCGAGCGGGCGATCGAGAAGCAGCACGCCAAGGGCAAGAAGACCGCCCGCGAGCGCATCGAGGCGCTGCTCGACGAGGGCTCCTTCATCGAGCTCGACGAGCTGGCCCGGCACCGCTCGATCAACTTCGGCCAGGAGAAGAACCGCCCCTACGGCGACGGTGTCGTCACCGGCTACGGCACGGTCGACGGCCGCCAGGTCTGTGTCTTCGCCCAGGACTTCACCGTCTTCGGCGGCTCCCTCGGCGAGGTCTTCGGCGAGAAGATCGTCAAGGTCATGGACCTCGCGATGAAGATCGGCTGCCCGGTCGTCGGCATCAACGACTCCGGTGGCGCCCGCATCCAGGAGGGCGTGGCCTCCCTAGGCCTCTACGGCGAGATCTTCCAGCGCAATGTGCACGCCTCGGGCGTCATCCCCCAGATCTCGCTCATCATGGGCCCGTGCGCCGGCGGCGCGGTCTACTCCCCCGCCGTCACCGACTTCACCGTGATGGTCGACCAGACCTCCCACATGTTCATCACCGGCCCCGACGTCATCAAGACCGTCACCGGCGAGGACGTGGAGTTCGAGGAGCTCGGCGGCGCCAAGACCCACAACAGCAAGTCCGGCGTCGCCCACTACATGGGCCACGACGAGGACGACGCGATCGAATACGTCAAGGCGCTGCTGTCCTACCTGCCGAGCAACAACCACGAGGAGGCCCCCGTCTATGACGAGGAGGCCGACCTCGAGCCGACCGACGAGGACGGCGCGCTCGACACGATCATCCCCGACAGCCCCAACCAGCCCTATGACATGCACACGGTCATCGAGACCGTGCTCGACGACGGCGAGTTCCTCGAGGTGCAGCCGCTCTTCGCGCCCAACATGCTCATCGGCTACGGCCGGGTCGAGGGGCACTCGGTCGGCGTCGTCGCCAACCAGCCCATGCAGTTCGCCGGCACTCTCGACATCGACGCCTCCGAGAAGGCCGCGCGCTTCGTGCGCACCTGCGACGCCTTCAACATCCCGGTGCTGACCTTCGTCGATGTCCCGGGCTTCCTCCCCGGCACCGACCAGGAGTGGAACGGCATCATCCGCCGCGGCGCCAAGCTGATCTACGCCTACGCCGAGGCCACCGTGCCGCTG
>JAJTBD010000019.1 GCA_021287075.1 Micrococcales bacterium
CCCGCCAGCTGAGCCGGCGTGTCAGGCCAGAAACACCGTTTGGCGGACAGTCCCTGGCGGTTGTGAAAAGTAGGACCCATCTCTACAGAGGCCTGTCGAGATGCAGCGAAGACTGCACGCACTCGCGCGGGGCAGTTTGCACGAAGCGGCGGTTCGGCAAAAACTGTGCAAGGTGCGGCCAACGCGACCTAAACCCCACGGCCGTGGCGGCCCGCGCCGCATTCGGGTCTGGAGACGGCGCCTGCGGCGCGCATCTGCAAGTCACGGTCTATGACGGATCACGGGTCGAGATCGGGCGGGAAAGGAGGGGGTGGCCGGGTGGTGGTGCGCGTCGGGTATCTGGGGGGAGTCGCCGTCAGCCGATCGGCAGCTGTTCTCGGACCATGGATCACATGTGACCCACGGCCGAAGTCCAACCTTTTGAGCGTCCGCCGTCACCGAAGGCGAGAACCCAACCTGTGGCTAATGCGAGTCGGAGGTTTCGGACTTTCTTGGGGGTCCCACGGCACGGTCTGGTCACCCACCGTCGACCACCCCACACGCCATGGGATCTCAGGCATAGCGGCACCCAGGACAGTTAGAGTTCCCCTCTGCTCAGAGACTCGCGATAGAAGCAGATCGACGGTCAACTCCTCGCCGCCGGCTTCCACCGTTAGCTGGGCGTAATCCCGCATTCTGTCGAACGTGGTCGAGGGATGACCAAACCACCATTCCGCCCAATTAACGTCCGCTACGTCGATGTCGAGGGCCTGACCAGCAGAAACGATCGTGATGCGACCCGGACGCACGACGACGCGGTTGCGTCGGCGATGTCGCAGCCACAAGCATGACCTAACTAGTCCAATGCCCAGGAAGACCGCCGAAAAGAGGAGTGCATCGCGTTCAAGGGACCGGCCTGAGCCAAGGAACGCCACCACAGCGATCCCGACAAATGGCCAGGCACCCCAGACTGCCCCCAACAGTCCATCGGGAACCACTCGCGAGTCCTCCATGCTCAACGAAGGCCCCTATTCACATACGGTCGCCAACTCCTTCGGGAAGCGTTCCGGTAACTCCTCCGGTTCCATGCACTGTAACCGTGGTTCGAAGCCGCACTGGCGGCCAGTCCATGAACGTGGGCGGACATGTAGCGCGTGCTGCGCAGCATACCGAACCGTCGCGATGACTTGGAGAGCCTTCGGCTCGCCTTATAGCTCTTCCCCACCCAGAGGCCCCGCGTCAAGCCGCGGGCGACCATGCCGCCACCAAACGCCGAGGCTGCGGCATTGACGGCCCATCGACCCGCCTCGCGCCGGTTGCCGGAGTAGGCATAAGACCCAGCGAGGTACGCACCACACGCCGTCCCAGCAAGTCCAGGAGCCCAGCCGCAGGCTCCTCGGAACCATCGAGCGCTACGGGAGTTGCCTGCACCCCACTTTAGGATGTTACGACCCCACTTCTTCCACTTTTTCCACTGGCCGTCAATGTCGAACTGGTTGACGGGGTCGTTGGGGTAGTTGTAGGCGGTGTCGTTGCCTCCGGGGACGGGGTCGAGGCTGGTGAAGAGTCCTCGTGCCGCGTTGTAGAACCGCACGCCCATCAGGGTGAGGCCGGCGGTGGCGGTGCTGGTGGCGCGTTGTTTGGCGCCGAGCCAGCCGTAGCCGAGTGGTCCGTCGACCTGGTCGGTGCTGCCTGCGTCGCCGGTGTTGTTGCCGTACTCGTCGTAGGTGGCCCAGCCGGTGATCGCGGTCGCCGACGTGGACGCTGCTTGAGCGGCGGGGATGTCGACGCCTGTGACGACGTCGCCGTGGGGGTTGGCCAACGACAGGTTGAGTCCGCCGTCGGCTGCGATGGTGGCGGACAGGTCGCCGCCGAGGGATTCGGTGAACCGGGTCGTCGACGTCCCGTTGGGTCCGGTGGTGTCGACCCAGGCGGGGTTGTCGCCGTCGTCGGCGTACCGGCGCGTTGTCGTCGTGGTGCCGGTGGCGTCGACGGTGGTTTGCAGCGAGCGACGCCCATTCGCGTCGAGGGTGAACGTCGTCGACGTTCCGCCCTGGGTGACGGTTCGGGGTTGGTCGTCATCGAAGTACCCGAGGGTGACGTTCCCGCCGCTGGGGTCGGGGGCGTCGACGGCGGGCAGTGTGGTTTGCCGCCCGAACGTGTCGTAGACGTAAGTGCCGGTGCCGCCCTTGCCGGTGGTGGGCCGGTCCGCGGCGTCGTAGCCGGTGGTGGCCACGGTCGTGGTGGTGCCGGTGGTGTCGCAGTCGCCGCCGTCGCGGGTGGTGGTCGCGAGCTGGGTGCGGCGTCCGTTCTTGTCGAACGTGTACGCCCGCGTGGTGCAGGCTGCGACCAGGTCGCCGGTGGCGGGGTCGAGGCTCGAGGAGGCGTCCTGGGCGGTGATCAGGCGCCCGGCGAAGTCGTACCGGTACTCGCGGGCGTAGCTGGAGGCTTGCCCGTTGGCGTCAGCTGTCCACGGGGCGACTTCACCGATGCTGGCGACACCGAGGCCGTTGTCGAATGCGGCTCCGGTGCCGGTGGCTTCGAACCGGACACGGCCGGCGGCGTCGTTGGTGGTGGACCACGTGAGCCACGGCTGGTCCTGGACCGGCGTGCCGGGTGTCCAGGTGGTGTCCCCGGTGTCGGGGTCGGTCGTTTCGGTGACGGGGGTGACCTGCCCCAGGTACTGCAGGCTGGTCGGTTCGCCGCCTTCGTCGTACCCGTTGACCTGGGTGATGCCGCCGGGCAGGGACTGCTGCGTCATGTTCCCGTCGGCGTCATAGGTCGCGCCGTACGTGAGCGAGCCGGCGGTGCCGCCGCGAGTGATGGTGAGGGACGTGGTCAGGCCGCGCCGTTCACCGGTGCCGTCGTACCCGTAGGTCGTGGTGCCCTTGGCGTCGGTGACGGTGGCCACGCGCCCGGCGGCGTCGTAGGAGGTGGTGACGGTGCCAGCGTCGCCGACCTGCGTCGTGACGCGCCCCCACCGGTCGTACGTGCTCGTGGTGCGACCGGCGGTGCCCGCGTCGGTGCCGGCAGCGTTCAGGTTGCCGGTATACGCGACGAGCCCGGTCGCGGGGTCGTACTTCGTGAAAGAGCCGGGACGCGTGGTCGCGGCGGACTGGCCGGTGATCCCGGACGCGACCGTCTTGGACGTCACGGGCCGTTCGGCCGCGTCGTACGTGGTCGTGGTCGTGCGTGTCGACGTGCCGGAGGTCTCGACCTCGCTGGTGGGCTTGAGCCACATCGAGTACCCGGTCGTGACGGAGTCCGGGAGGGTGGCGCCGCTGGGTTGCGCGGCCGGGTAGGTGCGGCACGTCAGCCCGGCCCATTCCGGCCGGCCACCGCAGACCGCGTTCGGTGCCGTCTGGGCGGCAACCGTGTAGTACGCGGTCTTCGTGGTGCCCGCGTCCGTGCCGGTGGACAGGGGCTGGCGGGTGTCGGTGACCCGGCCCATCGTGTCGTAGCGGGTGGTCTTGACGATGTTGCCGCTCGTGTCTCCGGGCTTGACCGTGGTGACCCGGGTCGCGGCACCGAGGGCCCAACCGTCACCTTCAGTCGCGTCAGCGGTGTTGAGCTTGCCGTACTCGGTCTTCGTCGTCGACAGGACCTCGAGGTCGGTCGCGTTGACGGTCGCAGCGGAGTCGGTGACACCGCTGGTTTCGGTGGTGGCCAAGGAGTACCGCTGGGTCGTGGCCGGGTTGATCCCGCTATTGGGGGCGCCCTCGTCATAGAGGGTGCGGGTGTGCGGGCGGGCCTCGTGCAGACGAGCTCGAAGCGCGCGCCGCGGGTCGGGTTCAACACCGAGCTCGCGAGCCACCCCGGCCAAGGACGCAATCGAGTGTCGGATGGCAGTGGCGGCCAGAGCCTCCTCCGGCAGGTCGGGGATCCACCCGAGGTGACCTCGACTCGCGCACACCAGACACCCGGGGCAGGCCCAGTGCGGTGAGGCGGGGTCGGCCAGGTAAGCGTCAGCGACGTTGCTCGTGTACTTGAACGACATCAGCGCGGGCACGAACATGGAGACTTTCACCTCTCCTGGTGGTCCTCCCCCGTCGGGGATGTGGCGCAGGCCCGGGGTGGTGCCGATCGCCGCCAGGGGCGCCCCGTGCACCAATGCCCCGAACGCGGATTGATCGGTGCGAAGCAACCCGACCGAGGCCCCACCGGCCGAAAGGTTCAGGAAGCCGGGCACGACGCCCTGCTGGCCGAACGGGTCGTCGGCGTGTTTGAGGCTGACCAGCACGGTGCGGTCCTGCTTCTCGATGAGGTCACGCACCTTGTCCGCGTCCTCGATCAGTAGGTAGCGCGACAGGGGCAGGTGTGCCAGGACCCGACCCGGGAGCTTCTCGGTCTCCCGCAGGATGCTCTCGACTCCGGCCAGGTCGCCTCGGTCGCAGAGCCCGGGGTCCGGGATGGCCCAGGGCAGGGCGAGTCGGTCTTGCTGGAACCGCACCCATGCTCGATCCAGTGCAGCGGAGGCGGGGGTCGGGTTTTTGCCTGCGTACCGGGCGGCATCGACCAGGACGTTGCGGTGCCGGGAGCGCTTCAGGGAATGTTCGACCGGGCCCCCGGCCCAGTACCACCGTTGCTTTTGGGAGTTCAGGGTGTATGTCACCCCGATGCCGCATGCGTCCAGCAGCGGAGTGACCAGTTCGGCCTGTTCGGGGAGTGCCTGAGCGAACAACGTCGTGGTCAGGCCGGGCAACGGCGCCGAGGCGACCGTGACGCCATCGCGCGCCGGATCAAGCTCGCTCATCTGCGACCTCCGTGACGATTCGACCCCAGTGCGGTGCGCCGACCGATCCGGGCACTCGTGACCCGACACGGCACTGCTTCTTCGAGGGTACGGTGCGGCACCGACAACGGCGTGCCGTGCGCTGTCGTGGGGGACGTGCCTGCCATGACGCGGGTCACCGGGACGGCACCACGTGCAGACGGGTGGGGGGCTGGCTCGGGCGCTGCCCGCCATACCTGCGGGCGAACGTGCGCGGCAGCATCGCGGCCGCGGCAGCCAGTTCCTTCTCGGTGTACCCGTGTTCGGTGCGGTGGGTCTGAAGGATGCGCTGCAGCGTCTGCGGAGTCTCGGGCGACAGCTCCCCCGGTTCGCGGGTGCGCCACCCGAGCTGGCCCAGCTGCATCCAGAACTGGCGGTACTGGCGGTCGCTGATGGCGCCGACATCCTTGGCCCGCCGGATCAGGGCGGCCACCGAGATCCGCCACTGTTGCTTGAGCGCCAACAGGCGGGGGATGTCGCGTGTGGTGAGTCCGGCCAACTGCGGCCCGATCTCGGCTGCCGGTGCGAGCAGCTCGGACGCGAACGCGTCGGCCTCGGCCTCTTGGGTGTCGCTGGGCAGGACGTGCATGATCATGTGGCCGAGCTCGTGTGCGAGGGTGAACCGGTAGCGGTCCGCGGGCAGGCCGGTGTTGACGACCATCAGTGGCGGCTTGGCTGGGTCGGTGGGCCACGTGCTCAGCGCGTCCTGCGCCGAGGTACCCAGCGCCCTCGCGACGATGACCACCCCGAGGGCCTCCAGGAGCCGGGTGAGGTTCTCGATCGGCCCGGAAGGGACGCGCCAGGCCGCTCTGACCATCCGGGCGATCTCGGCGGCGTCACCAACGCTGTCGATGTCGATCCGGTGCAGCTGGACCTCGGGGACGATCTCGATGCCGGCGGCCAGTCCCTCGACGCTGATCCGGGTCAGGTTGGTGATGGCCTCGATCTGGCGCTTCTTGGCGGCGGTCATCTTGGAGTGTCGTCGCCGGTGGTGCAGGCAGGAGACCTCCAGACCTTGGAGCCGGGCCGGGTCTGTCAGCAACGACACTGGGCATTCCAGTGCCCGTGCGAGTGCAGCGAGCTGGTCGCCCGCGAGGTCGGTCAGCCCGTTCTCCACCTTGGAGATGAAGCCTTGGCTCAGTCCGGCCGCTGTCGCAAGCTCCTCCTGCGACCAGCCCTTGGCGTCACGCACCAGGGCGACCATGCGGGGTTGGGCGAGAGTGCTCACGCCGAGCCATCCCGTTCGCCCAGTCGCTTCACGGCGGCGGCCCGGGCTGACCGGATGATGGGCTCGGACAGCGGCACCATCGGCAGCTGGGTCGGGGCTGCGGCTGCGGCACCGCCCGGCAGGGAGAACCAGTAGTGGACCGTGCTGAACCCGATCAGGCACACCAACGCGAGCCGGTCGATGCGTTGCCGTGACGGGTCGAGGACATATCCGGCCGTCAGGACGGTGCCATCGGCGGGGACCTCAAGGTCCAAGGTGGCATCCGGCAAGTGATGGGCCAGCCTCACCGCCCGGTCCGACTGGCCGCGACACACCCCCAGGGTCGGGGTCAAGGCCCGGAACCGCACCTGGACGCGACCTCCATCCAGGTGGACCCAGGGACGGTCGAATCGTGTGATGACCTGTACGCCGGGCACTCCCGCGAACTGCTTGTGGACCGGCACGGTGAGCAGGTCGCTGATCACCATCCCCTGCGAGGCCGCCCGCACCCGAGTCAGGTGACCGGGCGGCGTCTCACGGGCGGCAACGAAGTCAGCCCAGGCCTCGGTCAAGACAGCCGACAGTCGGGCGAGGTGGGGTTCGACGATCGGCGCGACGATGTGGCGAGGCAGCGGCGCCGACGAGCGGCCCTCCTGAGCGAGGACGCGGTCCTGAGTCTCTGACATGCTCAGAATCCTATCATCCGGTAATGGGATCGGTATATTTGACACGGTTTTTGCCGGGCAGGTTTCCGTGACGGTGAGACAGCCGGGCACGAGGAAGCGCGGCACCCCTCACCTGGTGGCATCGAGGGCCACACGGGTCAGCCTTTCTCTCGCGAGAGCCGGGCCAGCATGTAGTCGGCGACGGTCGCGGCTTCCCTGACCACGAGCAGCGCGAGGTCTTCGCTGACCCCGGACGGCAGGGTCCGGCCGTGGCCGGTGCCTTGGAGGTTGCGGAGTTTGTTGACTTGGTCGGCGATGTTCCAGGTCGACTGGTGAATGGCGCGGATCGCGTCCGCGCCGGAGAGGTTGGTGTCCACCTGCTGTGGCAGCACGCCGAGCCGTTCTCGGGCCAGATGCCACAGCTGGTTGTAGTCCATTTTGTCGTGCACGGGCATGCCGAGTTCCTCGAGCACGAACTTGGACACTGATTCCAGTAGGTCCTTGGCGGTGCCGATCAGCAAGGCAGGATCGGCGGTGGAGCGGCGGAGCCGGTCGACCTGCTCGTCGAGGGCGGCCCGGCCACCGGTGTCGAGGTCGATCTGCCCGAACGGGTGGACGTGGCCGTCGCCGTCGAGGTACCAACCTGCGGAAGCAAGGGCGCGGGTGAGGCGGTCGACGTCCGGGCTGGTCGCGCCGCTGCCGATCAGGCCGGCAGTCCGCAGGGTGGACAGGATCGCGTCGACGAGGTCGCGCGCACGGGCCGGCTGGCGCTTGGCCAAGGTGAGGCCCTGGAGAACTCGCTGCTCCTTGTTCGGACCGACAACGTTGGGGTTGTAGGTGTAGTCGTCGCCGTAGCCGGTGCCGGTGAGGGCGCGGGAGATCGCGGTATGGGAGGGGCCGGTGCCGCTGTGGAAGAACATCGCGAGAGCGGCGATCACGTCGTCGGTCAGCGGGACTGGGGTGCGTGGGCTCATCGGGCCTCCGGTCCAGGCAAGGTGGGTTGGGGTTGTGGAACCAGTCTGGTCAGCGTGTGCTGCTGCCGCTGGGTGAGGGATGCGGCGAACGCGCGGGCCATCGCTGCGTCGACGCGACCAGCGCTGGCCAGGGTGGTGGGGTGCGCCCCTGCGACGTGGGTCCAGAGCCAGTGCGTGGCGTACCGCTGGGATGAGGCGCGGGTTCCGGGGCGCTCGGTGCGAGCCCACCGGGTGAACATGCGGCTTGTCGCGGCGAAGCGGACAACGGCCTTCTCAACGTCGCGGACGTCGTGACCGTCGAGATCTGCGGCGGTCGCCGCGACCGCCGCAGCGACGACCTGGGGTGTCGCCAACTGAGCGGCCGAGCATGCACGGGCGGCCCGCTCCCCGAGGTCGGCAGAAAGGCCGAGGATCCTCGCAGCCTGTGCCCAGGTGTCCACGCCCGGATGGGTGCGGGCGATGCACAGGGACACGAAGAGCCGCACCGTCTGGGGACGTGAGGTGAACAGCCCGGTGAGGTGCCGCTCGTAGAGGTCGGTGGGGATCACTTGCGGGATCTGCCGCGGTGACCTGGTCAGCGGTCGCTGAGTGTCGAGGTGGTGGGAGAGGCGACGTCGGGGCGTGTGCGCCGCCATGATGACGGTGGTGAGTGTGGGGGTCATGCGGGTGTGGTCGCCGAGCCAGCCGAGGGTGCCCCCGACGGTGTCCGGGACGGCCTGGAGCCACGGCTGGATGAGGGTGGCGGCGGTGTCGAGATCGGGGCTGTTCACCACGACGTCGGCCACGGTGAGGGCGTGGGAGCGGACGACGATGTCGGGGTGAGCCTTGAGCGCCCACCGTGGCGCCCTCTCATGGCGCGGTGTCGCCACGTTCGGGACCCATGAGGGGAGGTCGTGGTGGTCCATGGCGGCGGTGGCGATGTGGAGCAGCAGGATGGCCAGGGCGCGGACGGTCGACAGGTATTCGCGCGCCGTCGTGGGTGCTCCGAGGACGGCGACATCTCCCCCGCTGGTGGCGAGGTCGTGGCGGCGCTGACGGGTCAGGCACGCCGGGTCGGCGGGTGCCGCGGCCAGGTGGGCGAGGTCGACGGCGCATTGTTCGCGGGGGCCCCGTCCGAGGGGATTGCCGCACTGGGTCGTGGCCCCAACGATGCGCAGCGGTGAGTGGCGCTGGTCGCGGAACGCGCGCCCGCAGCCGGGGCAACTCGTGAGCAAGTAGCAGCCGTGCCGGGTGCAGCAGGTCGTGGTGGGAAGCCGCCAGGCGAGGGTCCAGCGTCCGGTGGCGGCCAGACATTGCGGGCAGACTTGGGTGCCGTGCCCGGGCAGCCACCCCCGTGCCGTGACCGCCCGATACGTGGCGGGTGTGTGTGGGTCGAGACCGGTCAGGTCGAGGGCGGTCCCGTCGTACCGGGCCAGGGTCGCCGCCCGCACGGAAGCCTCCGGCTGGCCCGTGAATGCGAACAGTGTTCGCAAGGTCGGGTCGGTGGGGGCCAACATCAGGTGGCGGGTGGTGTCGGTCGCGGCGCGCAGTCGGTGAACCAAGCGGGCGGTGCTGAGGTAGTTGGCGTCGGCGACGTGTTCGAGGTAGCAGTCGAGGGCTTGCCCGGGGTGGAGGGGCACGAGGGTGGGCAGGCCACGCTCGAGTCCTGGCGTGGGGTGCATCACGACCCTGCCCGGGCCACGCCACGCGGCGGGCGGTTCAGAGTGTTGGTGTGGGTGTGCCACCAGGCACGGAGCAGGTCCCGGTCGTGGCCGTCGAGGGTGTCGTCGAACGCGAGGACGGTGGCGGGTGCAAGTTGGGGGTGCGCCCCACCGGCGAGGCGTCCGGCGGTGGCGTCGAGCCACACCCACGCGGCTGCCAGTATCTGAACGTCGGGAAAGGCTGCCGCGGCGGCGTGGAGCTGCCGGGTCAGGCTGGTCGGGGTCTTGTCCAGACCGGCCAACGCGCCGCGGAGCCGGTGCCTGTCCTGCAGGCCTGCCGCGTGCAGAGTGCTGGCCTGGACGGCGAGCACTCCCAGGTCGAAGGGGCTGGCGAGGATGAGGCGGGCCACCCGGCGGGCTCGAGGGGAGGCCTGGGTGCCGTGAACGCGTTCGGCGGCGTGCAGCGAGTCGATGAGGTGGTGAGCGAGGCCGGCGTGCAGGGTGAGTGCGAGGGCTTCGGCGGTGCGGCGGGTGCGGAGGTGCTCGGGCAGAATGATCGACTCACCGGGCCGTCGCAGGATCGTGGGGACGTGGTGGGGGTGAAGTTTCAGGCGCCGAAGTTTTCGCTGCAGACCCGGGACGGCTTGCTCCAAGGTGTCCCAGCCGGGACGCTCCCGCTGTGTAGGTTGCCACCGGTCTGCGGCCAGCGCGAACTCGTCGAGGTACCGGCGGGTTCTCTCTGGGTCGGCGGAGGCAGCCCATGTGTGCAACAGGCTGGTCAGGGAGACCTCCGGGGGCCGCACCAGATAGCCGGAGATCGCGCGCTGGTGGACGTGCCAGCGCACGATCCAGTCGCGCCAGGTCTGAGTTTCACCCTCGGCCAGTGGGGGCCAGTTCCTCCACAGCGCGGGCTCGAACTCGGCCATGAGGGACTCCAGCCGCCTCAGACGGTCCCTGGCGTGCCGGTCCTGGGCTGCGGCTGCCAGGGTGTCCATGACCTCGTCGTGGATCGGACCGATGCCGGTCGGGACCGGTGCGGCAGGGCTGGGTTGCCGGTCGGTGAGGGGGCTGCGGCACAGCGGGCAGAGGACGATCACGTTGAGGCGGGCCGCGACGGTCTGAATGCCGCACCCGGTGCAGGTGGCCGTCTCCCCTGCCCATCGGCGACCGATCCGGGCCCGTGCTGGCGGTACGCCGGGAAACGCGCCGAGGAGGGTGGCCGCACGTAACTGCTCGGTCGTGATGCCGGTGACCGCGGCGACGCGAACCAGCAGATCCGGCGGTGGGTCCTCCCAGACGCGCGCGGAGGCCCGGTACCCGGTGACGTCCTCGATCGTGGTGAAGTTCGCGGCGCAGGTGCGCTGCAGGAAGGCGGTGATGTCTTCGCCGTCCCGCAAGGCGACCCGGGTGCGCAATGCCGCGGTCATGCCCCGGAGGCCTTTGCGGGGGTCCGCGCCGCGGCGGAGCCGGGGCGGCGGGAGGTGCTGGTGGCGGTGGCGTCGGTGAGGAGCTTGGCCCGGTGGCCGTCTTGAAGGTGCTTCTCGGTGATGGTCCAGGAGCCGTCCCGGATGGCGTGCACGGTGGCCTGCCGGAGGAGGGAGGCGACCGCACCCGTGCGTCCTTGGGTCAGCGGGAGGAGCAGCCCGGGGAACTGTTCGTGCAGGACGCCCGAAGCCATGGCGGGAAGGTGGGGTGTGATCGTGGATTCGGTTTCGCGCAGGAACGTCTGCCAGGCGTGACGCTGCTCGTTCGTGTCGCCTCGGTAGGGGGCCATGACCAGTTCGTGGGCGCGGCCTGTGACCTGCGGGTCGTCGGTGACCGGGTGGGCGTACAGATCCGCTCCGGCCAGCACCATGGTGATCCCGTACTCGCCGGCGGCGGTCATGATCGCCTTGAGGTGGTCCAGGGCTTGCCGGCCCCGGCTCTCGGTGACGGTGAGCAGGTGCAGGTCGTCGACGATGAGGAGACGTGTCCCGTGCCGCAACAGCAGGTCCAGGTAGCGGGCCTGCTTCGAGGCGCCCTTGTCGTAGTCGAAGGACTCGACGACGAGCTCGTCGAACTTCGCGACGGTGGTGGCCGCCTCCAACGAGAGCACCGCGACCGGGACGTGCGGGGTCTGTACCTGTTCGGGGCGGCCCCGGATCTGGAGGCTGACCGTGCGAATGGCCTGCTGCGCGGGGTCGCGGGAGTCAACACTGTTCCGGTGCACGCCGAGTGCGTACTGCACTAGGCAGGTCGACTTGCCAACCACGTTGGGTCCGGTGATCAAGGCGATGTCCCGGGTGCCGACCAGGGCCTCGGTGTTGTCGAGCATGAGGTGATCGATGCGCGCCCGGACTGCCCGGTCCCGGTCGGAGTCGAAGTAGTGACCGTTGAGCCACTGACGCACGCGCCTGGCGTAGCCGTGACGGGATGTTTCGGATAGGGCGCGCGCCTGCGTCAGCGTCAACGGCTCGGGTGCGGGGGCGGGCGCGGTGCAGGCGGCCGCGTGGAGCCGGGAGGCCCTCACCGCTGGCCCTCATCGTCCAATGGTGGCCAGGCGTACTCGCTGGGGTCGAACGCCTCGGCCGCGGGTGCCGCGGCGCTGGGTGCTGGAGGGGGCCCGGTCGGGTTGGGTGATGCCCCGTGCGTGGTTCGCGCAGCGGCTTGGGCGGCTTCGTGATGGTCGAACTGGGAACGGGAGACCCGCATGTGCGCCGCCGGAAGGGATCGGGCCCAGTCCGACAGGTCCGGGTTGGCGCGCAAACGGTCAATGCTCGCGATGTCATTGATGACGGCGAGAATTTCGTCCTGGATGGTTTTGCGGTTGATCGGGGTATTGCGTCCGCCGCGGCGGCGGACCAGGGTCCGGGCCTCGTCGAGGACGACCTCAGTCATCGGGCTGCTCAGCTGGAAGCTGCGCCGCCACGGCACCTGATGGATCTCGGTGGTGGTGGGGTGGCGGAACCAGAGGTTGGACAGGTCTCGCGGGTCGTAGAAGAACAGGGCGGCTCGGTCCTGGTCACGGAAGAATCCCTGGGGGACGGCGCGGAACTCGTCCAGCGCGGCACAGTCAAAGGTGAGGTTTTTGTACTCGACCCCGTCGTGCCGAATGGTGAGCCACATCGTGGGTAGCAGGTCGTACATCAGGTCAGGGCGTTGCAGGACGTGCAGGCGCCCGGTGGCCGCGAGGAGGGCGTCGAACACCTCGAGCGGGGTGAATCCCGCCGCGGTGCTGCTCTGGTTGATGTGGCGGTCGACGACGGTAAGACCCTCGTGGCGGGTGCGGTGGTAGTCGGTGGAGATGAACTCACGAAGTCGCACCTCGAGCTCGCGGGGAGTCAGGCCGGGCCCGTCCCCTTTGAAGTGGGCCTGCCCGTTCTCGTACACGACCTTGCCGGCGTCCTGGCCGCGCTGGGCGACGTTGCGGCCCTTGTGCCCGGCCAGCATCTGCAGGCACCGTTGCAGGGTTTCGTGCCAGCGCTCAACGAACGCATTGTCGGTGGCCTTCTTCCCTCGCGAGTGCAGCAGGTGAATGTCGAGGCTGTCGCAGATGCGGCGGAAGTGACCGCTGGTGAAGATGCTGCCCTTGTCTGCGCGGACCGCCTCCGGCAAGAGGCCAGGGATGGCGTGCTCCCCGATCAACGGGCGCCCGGACAGCTTCTCGGCGTGCGCGACCGCCTCCCCGATGGGTCCGATGGCCTCCGGGACACCGGCCCAGCGCCAGTCATCGGCGCGTCCGGCCTCGACGACCTGGCTGAAGGGTCGGAGCACGTCGTACAGGAGGAGCCCGGCCTCAACAGTCGAGGCACTGCGCGGAACCACCCGCAAAGCCAAGACCACCCTGGTGCAGATGTCGATGGCGGTGAGGATCTCGACCGAGATGACCTTTCCCGTCCACGGGTCCACACAGAACGTGTCGGCGCGAGTGGCGTCGATGGCTACGACCTGCCCGGGACGCAGCGCCGGGTAGGCCGACAGGGCCAGCACTCCCCGCAGCTTGTGGCTGACCTGGGCGCCTGTCGTCGACCCATTCACCTTGCCCAGATGACGCAGATAGCCGCGGAGCGTGGCTTCGGGGACGGCAAGGTCGTGCAGCCCCTCGGCCTTCAGCGCGAGGCGGGTGCGCCGGTACAGCTCGTCGATCGACAGGATCGACAACGTGCCGTCCATCCGGGACGCGACCTGGTCCGCGACCCTCTTGATCTCCGCATCGAGGTTGTCGAACGTTCGATAGTGGCGCCGGCGGCGGCCGTCGATGAGGGCAAGCAGGCCACCGTTGATGTCCTGCGTGTAATCGCGGTGCCAGTTCGCGATGGCCCGTGGGCTCACGGCCTTCAGGCGTGCCCCCGGTGCGCGACGCCCTTCCTCGAGGGCGCGACGCTGACGCCGGTCCACGTCGGCCTCGTGCGCCAGATGCTGGGCCATCGCCGCGAACTTCCTGGCGTTCGACAGCCCGTTCACCGGGTCGAACGCCGTGAACGGCTCCCCCGGGCGCGCCAGCGCAGCGTGACCGTTGGCGTAGCCGGTCAGAATCGTCAGGACCACTTCCTGCCTGTCCAGCGCCTCCTGTTGCCCATCCAGGCTCAGGGAAGCGAACGTGGAGGCCAGCGGTTCGGCGATCGCATCGACCCTGCCGTCCAGGATCTCCCGGGCCGGTTGCACGTCCTGCCACGACACCTGTTCCTCGCGGCCGGTGACGTCCCGGGTCACATACCCCGCCTGGGTGAGCTCGCAGACCAGCCGCGGGCCCTCCGGGAACAGGATGCTGGCCCCCACATACAACGGCACCCGCACACTCATGACCGTGCATCCGTAGGTGCGTTCACAGGCGTCGACGTGTCCCAGGTCTTCGACATGTCCATGACCAGCTCGCCGGTCCACACCAGATGCCACATCGCCGAGATCAGGAATCCGCGACCGTCGTCGGCGGCCATGACCTGGCCCACCGGCACCGGTCCCTCGGCCACCAACCGCAGCAGCACGCCACGCGTCACGTCGAGCCACTCCGGTGGCCGGCGCGCCCCTGCGATCCAACGCAGGTTCAACGACTCGACCAGTGGCAGACCTCCGAACAAGGAGTACGCCCACCCGATCTCCCGGCAGGCCGTCTCCGTGCGAGAGGCCTTAACCAAGAAGGTCTCGTCCCGCCGCTCCACTGCCCGCGCGTCCCACACCGTGACGTTTCCGTCGGAGTCCACGGACAGCAGGTCGGGATGATGCGACAAACCGTCCTCCCACGCCAACCTCGCCGGTTGCGCGACCAACCAGACACTGGCCGTCTGTCGATCCAGGACCGTCGCCAGCTCGTGCTCCAAGCCCGACTCCAAGGCCAGCGCCCCAAGGTTGGTCATCGACGAGGACTGCACCGGCACGTGCCGAGACAACGTGTTCGACCCAATTCGCCGGGTCGGGTGCAGCTCCCACAAAGGCGGGCCACCTGTACCCCAGTCCCACACCTCCAAGCGACCGTTCACGTTGAACGACCACATCGCTGCCCCCACTTGGGGTCCAACGACTGTCAGGCCTACACTGGGCATGACAACACCTCCTGCTACCTCGTCTGGTTCAGGCTTGTTTGTCCTTGAGGGCGTCCCGTTGCACCGGGGCGCCCTCACTATGTGCGGGTGGCTGCAGCGTATCCACGTCGCCGCAAAAGGTCGAGATTATGAATGTCTAGACCGTTATGCGCAACTCGACACGCCGTTCGAGCCATATGAAACATAGACCTCGATTCTGGAAAAGTAGGGCCGATCTCGACAAGGCCCTTAGAAGTTCTGCGCCATGTTGGAGAACCGGGCGTAATGGCCCTGGAAGGCGAGAACGATGTCGGCAGTCGGGCCGTTTCGGTGCTTGGCCACGATGACGTCGGCCTCGCCCTCGCGGTCGGGGTTGTCCCGGTCACGGTGGAGCAGGATGACCATGTCAGCGTCCTGCTCGATAGACCCCGACTCACGCAGGTCGGACATCTGCGGGCGCTTGTCGGTGCGCTGCTCGGGACCACGGTTCAGCTGCGAGATCGCGATGACGGGGACCTCGAGCTCCTTGGCGAGGAGCTTGAGGGCACGCGAGAACTCCGAGACCTCCTGCTGACGCGACTCGACGCGCTTGCCCGAGCTCATCAGCTGGAGGTAGTCGATGATGACGAGCTTGAGGTTGTGCTGCTGCTTCAGGCGCCGGCACTTGGCGCGGATCTCCATCAGCGACATGTTGGGCGAGTCGTCAATGAACAGAGGCGAATCGGAGATCTTGCCCATGATGCGGGCGAGCTTCTGCCAGCCCTCGTCGTTGATCGTGCCCTTGCGCAGGTCCTGGAGCTGGATCTGAGCCTCGGCCGCCAGAACACGCATCGTGATCTCGGTGCGGCTCATCTCGAGCGAGAACACCGCCGTCGCCCGCTTGTGCTTGATCGCCGCCGCCCGGGCGATGTCCATGCCGAGGGTCGAGTTGTGGGTCGGGATCCGCGTCGGCCCCGCGAGATAGAGGTGCTCGTCGTTGTCGACCTCCACGCAGCGCACCGGCACCGACTCGATCGCGCGGACCTCGGCGACGCTCCGCTCATCGCGCAGCACCTGCTGTCCCGACACAAGCTGCTCGGTGACCACGATGCCTGCGCCCTCGATGGCCCACTGGTGCTGGGCGTCGGCGACGATGACGGTGCCATCAGAGAACTCGACCTCGAAGCAGGGCCGGCCCTCCATGACCTCGGTGGCGCCGACGACACGGGTCGGGCGGCCATCGGCGTCGAGCAGCTCGTCACCGACAGCCACCTCGCCCATCGTGGTCCAGCCGGTGGGCGTGGGCAGCGGGGTGTCGAGTGCCAGTGCCTTGCCGACGGCAGGTCGCGCCGCGACGACGATCATCTGGCCGGGGTGCAGACCATGGGTGAGCTTGTCGAGCTCGATGAAGCCGGTGGGAACGCCGATCATCTCGTCAGAGCGGCCGGCGGCGGCCTCGACCTCGTCGAGCGTCTCCTGGAGGACCTCGCCGAGCTGGACGTAGTCCTCGCCGCCGCGCTTGTCGGCGACGGCATAGACCTCGGCCTGCGCGGCGTTGACGATGTCCTCGACGTCGCCGCCGCCCTCGGAGTAGCCCATCTGCACAATGCGCGTGCCGGCCTCGACGAGCCGCCGCAGCATCGCGCGCTCACGGACGATCTCGGCGTAGTAGCCGGCGTTGGCCGCGGTCGGCACGGCCTGGATGAGCTGGTGGAGATAGGCCTGACCGCCGACCCGCTGGAGGTCGCCGCGCTTGGTCAGCTCGTCGGCGACGGTGATCGCGTCGGCTGGCTCACCGCGGCCATAGAGGTCGAGGACCGCGTCATAGATCAGCTCGTGGGCCGGCCGATAGAAGTCGACGCCGCGCAGCCCCTCAAGGACGTCGGCGATGGCGTCCTTGGACAGCAGCATGCCGCCGAGCACCGACTGCTCGGCGATGAGATCCTGCGGGGGCAGCCGGTCGGACGGGGGGCCGTCAGTCGGGCCGGCAAAATCACGGTTGAGCTCTGTGACCGACACCGGCGGACCTCCTGGCGGCGGCTCACGGCGGTATGCCGCGGGCCTTGGTTGGCGGGTCCACGCGGGCTCTCGCGCGCGTGGCGTGCAGGACCGACGAGGACCCTGACCACCCATGGAAACACTGAGATCCGACACCCGAAAATCGGTCTGTGGACGGGGGTGGGGACAACCTGTGGGAACCGCCCGGCCACGCTGTGCACAGGGCGTGGACAACTCTGGGGATACTCGCCGGTTTTGAGCACGTGCCCGCACGATGACCTGCACAGATGCACGTCCACCGGGTGTGGACAGAAACAACTTTCGGGCGTGTCGCCCTCCACACTGCCTACCCTTGGCGCATGTGCCGCAACATCCGCCAGCTCCACAACTTCGAGCCCCCGGCGACCCCTGACGAGGTCCACGCTGCAGCCACGCAGTATGTCCGCAAGATCAGTGGGTCGACCAAGCCCAGCCAGGCCAATCAGGCCGCCTTCGACGCCGCCGTGGAGGAGGTCGCCGCCGCCACCCAGCGCCTGCTCGACCACCTCACCACCAGCGCCCCGCCCAAGAACCGCGAGGAGGAGGCCGCCAAGGCACGCGCCCGCGCGCAGGCCCGCTACGCCTCCTGAGCGCAACTCGCCACTTGGCGTGAAGTGGCGGGCGTCAGGCCTGCTTGAGGGTGCGCTGGAAGAGGTCGCGCACGCCGTCGGGGAGGTCTGGGTCGGGCACGGTGACGTCAACGCCGGCCTCGGCGCAGGCGACCCGATAGATGTAGGCGTCGCGGTATTCGGCGCTGCGCTCCATCGCGAGGCGCTGGAGGGTGCGGCTGCCGAGGAGGGTCTGCCAGACCTGCGTGTCGTCATCGGGCAGGTCGGCCAGCCGGGTGCGCACCTCTTGGGTGCGCCCAGCGAAACCACCCGAGCGGCGCACCAGCAGCTCCGCCTCGGCCGCCGGCACGTCACCCACCGGCCCGTCCGCCTCGTCATCGGCGCCGCCGTCGGCCGGGCCGTCGGGCGCCTGTCCCCCACGCCCGCCCTCGTCGTCAGCCCCGCCCGCGGCCGCGTCGCCGTGATCCGCATCGCCGCCCAGCACACCGACGTCACGCCAAGCCTGCTCGACGGCCGCGGCCTGCGTCGAGGCCGCACCCCACATAGTGCGCGCCGCCTCCACCACGAGGCCGGCGAAGGTGACGAAGTCGCAGTCCGCGGAGACGCCGGGACCGGTGAGCGCGGCATACCAGACAGGCCCCACCGTCTCCCACGCGTTGCCGCCGATCGCGGTCGCCGCGAGGCAGTAGGCCCTGTTGGGGATGCCAGAGTTTATGTGGACGCCGCCGTTGTCGTCGGTGGTCTCGACGTAGTCGCGCATGTGCCCCGGCTGCGGGTCCTTGCCGAGCACCGGGTCGTCGTATGCCGTGCCCGGCTCCCTCATCGAGCGCAGCGCCACGCCCTTGACGCCCGGCAGGAGCAGCTCGGCACCGATCAACCAGTCGGCATCGGCGGCACTCTGGCCCGAGATGTGCTGTCGCACAAGGGATCCGAAGACATCTGACATCGACTCGTTGAGGGCGCCCGACTGCCCCTGATAGAGCAGCCCGGCCGTGTGCTCGGTGACGCCATGGCCCAGCTCGTGGCCGATCACGTCGACGCTCGCGGTGAAGCGGCCAAACACCTTGCCGTCTCCGTCACCGAAGACCATCTGCGTGCCGTCCCAGAACGCGTTGTCATAGTCGGTGCCGTAGTGGACCGTGCCGAGCAGCGGAAGGCCTTTGCCATCAAGGGAATTGCGGGCGAATGCCGCGTGCAGCAGCTCCCAGGTCGCGCCCAGCCCGACATAGGCCTCGTCGGCGGCCGCATCACCCGTCGCGTCGCTGCCCTCCTCACGCACGAGAGTGCCCGGCAGCCGCTCAGCACCCTTGGCGTCGCTGATGCGCCGGTTGGGCCCGTCGACCCCGGGCGTCACACCGGGCAGGGTGGCCTTGCCCTCGGCCCGCGCCGCCCGGTGCTGGTGGCGGAAGGTCGCGTCGCTGCGCAGCGTCTCGCGCGCCCGGGCGGCGGTCTCGGGGTCACCGTGGTCGGCCACGTGCTCGAGGAGATAGGGCGGGATGATCTGGCAGTGCGTCATGGTCCCCAGTCTGGAGGCCACCGCTGACAGCCGCACCCGGAGCGAGCGGGCAGGCGGCCCCTGCGCCGCCTGCCCACTCCTCGCCCGCCCGTCCCCTGGGTCGGGCGCCCCCGCTACGTGGCCCCCTCCGGCCCATAGAGGAAGATCTGCCGGCCGCCCGCGACGTTGAAGTCCACCCGCGTGCACTTGGCCGAGCTGTCGACCGTGGTCGACGGCGGCCAGTGGTGGTCGCTGCCGATGATGGCCTCGGCGGCCGCCTTGGCCTGGGGCAGGGTGAGGCACTTGTCGGCGATCTGGGTGCGCAGGGCCGCCACCTCCGGGAGCTGGCCGGCCGACGGCATACTCACCATCCTGCCGCGCACCTCCATGGTGTCCTCGGCGCCGACGAAGAGCAGGGTGCAGTCCCCCTCGGCCGGTGACTGGTCCTCCACGACAAACCTCATGCCGCTGAAGCCGAGACGAGCCAGCTCCTGGGCGGCAAAGGTCTTGTCCTCGGCCTTGTCGAAGCACTTGCTCATGCCGCCGTCGACATAGTCGTCGAGGCTGTGGTCGAGCTCGGCGCGACGGGACTTCGCATCACGCTGCGCCGCAGTGAGTGCGGGGACCAGCTCCGCCTCGGCGGGCCGGCCCGCGGCCGGACCGACGACGATCCCGTCCTGCCACCGCGTCACGACCGGGTCGACGATCGCGGCCTTGCCCGTCTTCTCCGCGTATGCCGCGCAGTCGGCGATCGGGTCGCCGGAGATGTCCGCGCCGCCATAGGTGTCGGCGCGCTCGCCGCCCTCGTTGCCGGCGCTGGGGTCGTGCCAGGTGGTCATGCAGGTGACGCCGTCGTTGCCGCCACCCTCATACATCGACCGATAGGTCGTGATCGCCGCAGCGGTGCCGCCACCCACCAGTGCCAGCGTCAGGCCAGCAGCCACCGCGGTGTGCCGGCTCCGTCGCCCGGTCGTGGTCTTGTCAGTGTCCCGATTGGTCATGAGGATCCCCTCCCTGAGGGCGTCACCCGCCCGCTGGTCGACACGCGTGAGGTCGACCCGTGCGGCAGGATCCGCGTCGCGCAGGCGCGCCAGGATGTCTCGCTCGTTCATCGTCTTCCCCTCGTGTCGGAGACCGCGATCGCCGTCTCACCCATGACATGTCCGGTGCGCGGATTGCGTTTCACCGCAACGGTTTCCGCTTCTGCATCCAGCTCCTCCATCAACGCGGCGAGACGCCGGCGGGCCCGGTGCAGACGCACCCGCACGGTCGCCCGCGACAGCCCCACCCGGCGCGCCACGCCATACATCCAGGCCCTCGCCTCGCCGCCCTCGGGCACCTCGTCGATCCGGCGCCACGCCACCAGGAAGGTCTCGGCGACGACATCGGCAGCCTCGGCCGGGTCGCTGACCCGGCGCACGGCATACGCCAGCAGTGGCAGCTGCGTGCGCTGGAACAGGCCGGTGAACCGCTCCTCCGGTGACGTCATCGCTCTCCCTCGTCGGGTGGTCTCACCCCCGACATGTCCGGGTCGGGCCGGGCGTTACACCCGTCCACTCCCCCCTCCAGTCTGGCGGCCGCCCAGCCCCAGGAACGGGTATGCCGCGGGGCCGGTGACGCTGTCACGTCCTCGTCGCGTCGAGAGTGTCCCTGGACCGACCTCAGGGCAGGTCGGTCCAGCGCTCGCCAAGGGCCTCGAGCGAGCCGGTGCCGCGGGACTCGGCGTCGACGAGGGCGCCGAGCTCGGCCAGCCCATCGGAGGGCGCGGAGAGCCGCACCACAGCGAGGCGGCCGGAGCCATAGTCGACGCCGTCCACGGCATACCCCCGGCCGCGCAGCATGTGCTCGAGGCGACCGGCGTCGCCCGGCCCGACCAACACGTGCACCTCGCGCAGCAGCTCGCGCTGCACCACGCCCGCGTCCTCGATGGCCAGCGCGGCGGCATCGCCATAGGCGCGCACCAACCCGCCCGCACCGAGCAGGACGCCGCCGAACCAGCGCGTCACGACCACGACCACGTCGGAGACGCCATGCCCCTGCACCGTCCGCAGGATCGGCGCGCCCGCCGTGCCCGACGGCTCGCCGTCGTCATTGCTGCGCGCGACCTGGCCGTCGGGCCCGAGGACAAAGGCCGAGCAGTGGTGGCGCGCGTCCCAGTGCTGCCTGCGCGCCTCCTCGATGACCGCCCGCGCCGCCTCCTCGGTCTCGACGCGCACGGCCGCCCCGAGGAAGCGCGACCGCTTCACCTCGGTCTCGGCCTCCCCGCGGCTGGCGATCGTCGCGTAGCGCTCGGTCATGGGATCTTTTCTATCGTGAGCGCCAACCTCGACCTCATCGCGGACATCCGCGAGCGCCTCGCCGCGGCAGCCGACCCCGAGCGCGCGACCGGGCAGCAGGCCTACATGAAGTCCGCGATGCCCTTCCGCGGCCTCGCCACCCCCGAGCGACGCCGCCTCGTGGGCGACGCGATCACCGCGCACCCGGTCGCCTCCCGGGACGAGTGGGTGGCGAGCGTCCGCACGCTCTGGGACGAGGCGGCATACCGAGAGGAGAGGTATGCCGCGACGCAGCTCCTGCGCCATCGCACCGCCCGCGCGTGGTGGGACCGCGACCTGTTGCCGCTGCTGCGTCACATGGTGGTGACCGGCGCGTGGTGGGACCACGTGGACGAGCTCTCGCACACCCTCGGCGCGGTCCTGGCCGGCGACAACGCCGACGGCGCGATCACGCGGACGGTCCAGGAGTGGGCCCGTGATGACGACATGTGGGTGCGGCGCATCGCCATCCTCAGCCAGCTCGACTTCCGGCGCGGCCTCGACGCCGACCTGCTGACCGACTGCATCGACGCCAATCTCCTTGGCAGCCGGCATGGCTCGGAGTTCTTCATCCGCAAGGCCATCGGCTGGGCGCTGCGCCAGCACGCCCGCGTCGAGCCCGACTGGGTGCGCGCGTTCGTGGCGACACGGGCCGACAGCCTCTCGCCGCTGTCGAAGCGAGAGGCGCTCAAGCACCTGGTGTGATGGCGGGGGCGTGAGCCGGCCGTGTCATGCTGCCGGGGTGTCCACGGAGCAGCCCCACGCCGAGCAGGCCGGCCGCCGTCGCCGGCGCTGGCTGCCGGTGGTCGCGCTGGGCCTGCTCGCCCTGCTGCTCGTGGCATCCGGGCTCGTCGGCCTCCTGGCCTCCCGAGCTCCGGCGGTGCCGCTGACCGCGCCACCCAATGACGACACGACCACCTATCTGCTGGTGGGCTCCGACTCCCGCGAGCGCCTCGACGCCGACACCGATGCCAGCCGCTATCGGGACGCCGGGCAGAGGCCTATGTCGCCTGCATGGTCTATGAGTCCGACGAGCCGCTCGCCGAGGGCGGGGCCGAGTTCACCATCGCCCCGGTCGCCCCGGCGCCCACCTCGAGCGCCCCGGCCCCGACGGCCATCCCCACGGCCGTCGCGCCCGTCGCACCGATCGTGACCGTGGCCCCGGTCGCCGCGCCTGCCGCCACAACCCCCCTGGCCTACACCGGCTCCGAGGTCACCCCGCTGCTGCTGACCGGCGGCGGCCTCCTGGCCGCCGGTGGCGCCATCGTCCTGGCGACCAGGGTGCGCCGCCAGCACTGATCACGACCAGCAGGTATGCCGCCGTGCCCGACCCGGGCACGGCGGCATACCTTTGCGTCGTGGGCGATCCGGGCGAGCAGGTGAGCGAGAGCAGACAGATCCTGCGGCTCGCCGTGCCTGCCTTCCTCGCGCTGATCGCCGAGCCCCTCTTCCTGCTGGCCGACTCCGCGATCATCGGGCACCTCGGGACGGCCCAGCTCGCCGGGCTCGGGGTGGCCAGCGCGACGCTGATGACGGCCGTCAACCTCTTTGTCTTCCTCGCCTATGGCACGACCTCGGTCGTCGCGCGGCAGCTGGGCGCGGGGTCGGTGCGCGGCGCGCTGGAGGCCGGGGTGGACGGCACGTGGCTGGCGATCGGGCTCGGCGCGCTGACCGGGCTCGGGGTCGGGCTGTGGGCGGAGCCCCTGTGCCGGCTCTTCGGGGCCTCGCCTGCGGCGGTCGGCGAGGCCGCCACCTATCTGCGCGTCGCGGCACTGGGCATCCCGGCCATGCTCGTGACCCTCGCGGTCACCGGTGTCCTGCGCGGCCTCCAGGACATGCGCACCCCCCTCGTGGCATCGGTGACCGCCTTCGCCGCCAACATCGTGCTCAACCTGCTCTTTGTCTATGGGTTCGGTTGGGGCATAGCCGGATCCGCGTGGGGCACCGTCATCGCGCAGTGGGGCATGGCGCTCGCGCTGCTGGCCGTGATGGTGCGTGGCGCGGGACGTCACGGGGCCTCGCTGCACCCCCACCCGGGCCGGGTGCTGACGGCCGCGCTCGGCGGCATGCCGCTGCTGCTGCGCACCCTCGCCCTGCGGGCAATCCTGCTCGTGACGACCTGGGTGGCGGCGGGCCTCGGGGACGTGCCGCTCGCGGCATACCAGGTCAGCTACACCATCTGGTCCGCGCTCACCTTCGCCCTCGACGCACTGGCCATCGCCGCCCAGGCACTGACCGGCCGTGCCCTCGGGGCAGGCGACCTGCGCGGCACGCGCTCGACCACCTCGACGATGCTGCGCTGGGGTGTGTGGGCCGGCGCGGTCCTCGGCGCGCTCGTGCTGGCCGCCCACCGGGTGCTGCCGCACCTCTTCACCGGCGACCCGGCGGTGCAGCGGGCCCTCGCCGCCGGCCTGATCGTGGTGGCGCTCATGCAGCCGCTGTCGGGCCTGGTCTTCGTCATCGACGGGGTGCTCATCGGCGCCGGTGACGGGCGCTGGCTGGCCGGCGCCATGGTGCTGACCCTGGCGCTCTATCTGCCGCTCGTCCTCGCCGTCCACGCGGCCGCGCCACGGATGCTGAGCTCCCCGGACGGCGCGGCGCACGCCGTGCTGTGGCTGTGGGCGGCCTTCACCGGCTTCATGGCGATCCGGGGCGCGCTCTTCTGGTGGCGCATCCGCGGCGACCGCTGGATGGTCGTCGGCGCCACCCGCTGAGGTCTGGGCCGCCGGGTCACCAGCGGCCGTGGCCGCGCAGCTCGTGGAAGTGATGGACCGGGCCGTGCCCGTGGCCGACGGCCAGCTCGGGCCCGTGGCGCAGCGCCCCGGTCAGCCAGCACTTCGCCTCGGTGACCGCGCCCAGCCAGTCGGGATGCCGCGGACGCAGGGCGGTGATCGCCGACGACAACGAGCAGCCCGTGCCGTGGGTGCAGTCGGTGGCGACCCGCGGCTGGCTGATCCAGTGCTCGCCGGTGTCGTCGACCAGCAGGTCCGTGGCCTCCTGCCCGGCGAGGTGGCCACCCTTGACCAGGACGGCTGGGCCGCCCCGCTCACGGATCGCCATGGCCTGCACCAGCATCTCGTCGCTGGAGGCGGCCGGTGAGCTGCCGGCGCCCGCGAGGATCGCGGCCTCGGGGAGATTGGGGGTCACGAGCCCGACGTCGGGCAGCATCGCGACGATCGCCGCCACCGCTGCCGGGTCGAGGAGGGGGTCGCCGCTCGTGGCGACCATGACCGGGTCGAGGACCACCGGTATGCCGCGCAGGGCGGGCGAGCGCAGCCGACGGCCGACGGCCTCGCAGATCTCCGTCGTGGCCAGCATGCCGATCTTGACCGCGTCCACGCGGATATCGTCGAGGATCGAGTCCATCTGCTGCGCAACGAAATCGGCTGGTGGGGTGTGGACCCCCTGCACGCCCCGGGTGTTCTGCGCGGTCAGTGCCGTCACCACTGCCATGCCATAGGCCCCGAGGGCGCTGAAGGTCTTGAGGTCGGCCTGGATCCCCGCCCCGCCGGAGGGGTCGCTCCCGGCGATCGAGAGCACCGCCGGTGGTCGTCGGGAACCGTCCGTCACAGGGGCCATGGTGCCAACCGTAGCCAGAGCCGCTACGGTGAGGGCATCCCCACGGGAGCCCTCGGCAGAGGGCTGAGAACGGGCTGTCGCCGCCCGGACCGTCGAACCTGTCCGGGTCATGCCGGCGAAGGAAGAGAGGACACGACATGTCGTGCACCCCTGAGATCCACCCCCAGCACCGTCTCGCCCACCGCACCACCGGCGACATCCGCGTCGCCATCACTGCCGTGTCGCTGGCGGACTCGCCCGACGGCTCGGCCAACGCCGACTTCGAGCTCTATCGCACCTGCGGCCCCGGCTCGGACCCGGCCGTCGGGCTGGAGCCGCTGCGGGCCGGGTGGATCGCAGCGCGCGGTGACACCGCGGCATACCAGCGTCGTCCACGCGACCTCGCCGACGACGGGCGCGCGGCTCAACGCCGGGGCGAGGCCTCGCAGGCGTGGCGTGGCGAGATGCGAGACCCGTTGCGCGGCAAGGACGGTCGCACTGTCACCCAGCTGCACTATGCCCGGCGCGGCGAGATCACGGCGGAGATGCGCTATGTCGCCCTGCGCGAGGGCGTCGACGCCGAGCTGGTGCGCGCGGAGGTCGCCGCCGGGCGCGCGATCATCCCCGCCAATGTCAACCACCCGGAGTCCGAGCCGATGGTGATCGGGCGGGCCTTCCTCACCAAGATCAACGCCAACATCGGCAACTCCGCCGTGACCTCCTCGATCGCCGAGGAGGTCGACAAGCTGACGTGGGCCAGCTGGGGCGCCGACACGGTCATGGACCTCTCGACCGGCGACGACATCCACACCACCCGCGAATGGGTCATCCGCAACTCGCCCGTGCCGATCGGGACGGTGCCGATCTACCAGGCGCTCGAGAAGGTCGACGGGCGCGCCGAGCGCCTCTCGTGGGAGGTCTACCGGGACACCGTCATCGAGCAGGCCGAGCAGGGCGTGGACTACATGACCGTGCACGCCGGGGTGCTGCTGCGCTATGTCCCGCTCACCGCCGGGCGGCTCACCGGCATCGTCAGCCGGGGCGGCTCGATCATGGCCGCGTGGTGCCTCGCCCACCACGAGGAGTCCTTCCTCTACACGCATTTCGACGAGCTGTGCGAGCTCTTCGCCCGCTATGACATCGCCTTCTCCCTCGGCGACGGGCTGCGGCCCGGGTCGATCCGGGACGCCGGCGACGAGGCGCAGCTGTCCGAGCTGCGCACTCTCGCCGAGCTGACCCGCCGAGCCTGGCAGCACGACGTGCAGGTCATGGTCGAGGGCCCCGGCCACGTGCCGCTGCACAAGGTGCCCGAGCAGGTGGAGTTCGAGCAGGACTGGTGCGACGGTGCGCCCTTCTACACACTCGGGCCGCTCGTCACCGACATCGCCCCCGGCTATGACCACATCACCAGCGCCATCGGGGCCACCGTCATCGCCCAGCACGGCACCGCCATGCTCTGCTATGTCACGCCCAAGGAGCACCTCGGCCTGCCGGACCGCGACGACGTCAAGACCGGCGTCATCACCTACAAGATCGCGGCCCACGCGGCCGACCTCGCCAAGGGCCACCCCGGGGCGCAGGTGCGCGACGACGCGCTGAGCAAGGCCCGCTTCGAGTTCCGCTGGCACGACCAGTTCGCGCTCTCGCTCGACCCCGAGACCGCCATGGCCTATCACGACGAGACGCTCCCTGCCGAGGCCGCCAAGACCGCCCACTTCTGCTCCATGTGTGGCCCGAAGTTCTGCTCCATGCGCATCAGCCAGGACATCCGCGACACCTACGGCGCCGAGGCCGGGATGGCCCAGAAATCAAGGGAGTTCGTCGAGCTCGGCTCATCCGTCTATCTCGGTGAGTCCGCACCTGTCCCCACCGAGACCACCGCGCTCGACCCAGCCGGCCGATGAGCGCCCGGTCGGCCATCCGCGGCGGGGTGGTCGGCAACTATGTCGACCAGCTGCACATCTTCCTCCCCATGGTCGCGCTCGCACCCGCCATGGCGCGGCTGGCGGGGCCGCACGCCTCGGTGACGGGCACGGCATACGCCATCGTCGCCCTGCTCCTGGGGCGGCCGGTCGGCGCGCTCGTCTTCGGGCGCATCGCCGACCGGCACGGACGCACCCGCACCACCGAGGTCGCCATCCTCGGCACGGCGCTCAGCTCGCTGGCGGTCGCCGGGCTGCCGACCCATCAGGTGCTGGGCGCGTGGACTCTGGTGGCGCTGCTCGTGCTGCGTTTCGTCGGCGGGGCGTGCATCGCCGGCGAGTACAGCGCGGCGATCCCCCTCGCGATGGAGTGGTCCCCGCCGCGCCACAGGGGACTGGTCTCCGGGCTGATCATGTCGATGGCCCCGTGGGCGCAGGCGACGATCGCCCTGGCGACCCTGGGCCTGCTCGCCGCCCTAGGCTCCGACGCGTATGCCGCGTGGCTGGCGCCTTGCCTTCGCCAGCGGCGGCGCGGCCTCCCTGGGGATGCTGGCGTACTACCGCCGACATGTCAGCGACGCACAGGTCGTGCCGGCCGCTCGGGGTCGGGCAGGCGGCCTGAATCCCGCTGGGCCGCAGTCCGTCCCGGCATTCTGGCGGCTCTTCGGACTGATGTCCGGCCTGTGGCTGCTGACCAACTCCACCGTCATCCTGCTCGCGGCGCGGCTGCACACCGAGGTGGGGCTCTCGGCGCGCGAGGTGTCCCTGGCTATGGCGTCGGCGGCGGCCGCACAGGCCGTCGTCATGGGAGCGGCCGGGCACCTGTCGACCCTGACGGGCAGGCGGGCCTTCTTTGTCGGCTACGGGCTGATGGGCGCCGGGGTCGGTGCCGCGCTGTGGACCTGGCTGATGAGCGGTCCCCCGCTGTGGGCCGTCGCTGCCGGCGCCGCACTGCTGCAGGTGGTCACTGTCTGCGCCTATGGGCCGGTGGGCGCCTATCTGTCCGAGCAGTTCCCGCCGGAGGTGCGGTCCACGGGCTACGGCGCCGCATACAGCCTCTCGATCGTCATCCCCGCACTCCACCCGATGTGGCTGCCGTGGGTCGAGCCGATTCTGGGCCGGGACGGCGCCGTCGTCACGATGATCGCCCTCGGTGGGGCACTCGTGGCCTGGTTCGGCGCGCTCGGCCCCGATGTCGTGCCCACCCGCATGGCCGGCCAGACCCCAGCCCCTGCCCCGATCCCGGCGCCCTCCGCACCCTCTAGCCCAATCGGGCGCGATCGCCCCGCCGCAGGCATCCATGGCTGACACACCCGCCCCGACCCCGGCACCCTCTGGCCCAATCGGGCGCGATCGCCCCGCGAGGACGGCCTCCCTCGGCTGCGTCCTCGCCGCGGTCCGCGAGCGCGCCCCCCTCGTCCACTGCATCGGGGCAGCCGTGACGGCGCCGCTGGTCGCCGACGGCCTGCTCGCAGCCGGGGCCCGCCCGATGATGACCGACTCGGTCGAGGAGGCGCCCACGCTCGTCACGGTGGCCGACGCCCTGTTGGTCAACCTCGGCCAGCTGAGCGCCGTTGCGGCACAGGCGATCCCACCGACGGTCGACGCCGCCGTGGCAGAGGGCATCCCATGGGTGCTGGACCCCGCCGCGATCGGCCGTGCGCCGGTGCGCACCCCCCTGGCCCGGGATCTCCTCGCGTTGCGCCCGGCCGTGGTGCGCGGCAACGCCTCCGAGGTGCGCGTCCTCGCCGGGGAGGGCACCGGAGGCCGCGGGGCGGACAGCACCGATGGCGTCGAGGCCGCCCTGGCGGCGGCGCGCCAGACGTCGGCCAGCGGCCCCGTCGTCGCCGCCTCCGGACCCGTGGACGTCGTCGTCCACGGCGGCCGGCGAGCCGAGATCGCCCGTGGCACGCCGCTTCTGACCCGCGTGACCGGCACCGGATGTCTGCTCGGCGGCCTGACGGCTGCCTGTGCTGCGGTTGCGCCACCCTGGGAGGCGGCGGTCACCGCCACCGTGTGGCTCGCCGTGGCCGGCGAGGACGCGGCCGTGGGCGACCCCCATCCAGGCACCTTCCGGGTGCGCCTGCTCGACGCGCTTGCGGCGATGGCGCCTGATCGCCTCGACAGCGTCCATCTCGACGTCCACGAGGAGGGCCGGCCGTGACCCGGCCCCTCGACCTGCGCGTCTATCTCGTCACCTCAGGCACCGGCCGTCAGACGGTGGAGGCGGCTGCGGCAGCCGCGGCAGCGGGCGCCGGCACCATCCAGGTCCGCGCCAAGGAGCTCTCGACCCGGGCCCTGCTGGAACTGACGTGCTCCGTCGCCGAAGCCGTGCACGCGGCATACCCCAAGGCCACCGTCCTCGTGGATGACAGGGCCGATGTGGCGTATGCCGCGATGCGCCGAGGCGCGCACGTCCACGGGGTGCACCTCGGCCAGGACGACCTCCCGCCCGCGGCGGCCCGCGAGCTACTCGGACCGGGGGCGGTCGTCGGATGGACCACGGGGACAGTCGGACTCGCGCAGGCGGCCGAGGACCAAGCGGACGTCATCGACTACGTGGGGGCCGGTCCGTTCCGGCTGACGCCCACCAAGGACAGCGGCCGCCCGGCGCTCGGGGTGGCGGGCTATCCGCCGATCGTGGCGGCGACCAGCCTGCCCGTCGTCGCGATCGGCAGCGTCACCGCCGGCGACGTGCCGGCACTCGCCCGGACCGGTATCGCCGGGGGGTGTGCGGTGCGCGCGATCATGGACGCCCCCGACCCGGGCGCTGCCACTGCCGCGCTGCTCCGGGCCTGGGAGTCGGGCCATGGCAGCGGGGGGGAACGTGGCGACGTGCGCTAGAGACCGGGCGGGCGGGGTGCCCAGGTGGGCTGACGGTGACAGTGGCGGGCGCCCAAGGTGTGATGGTCAGCTCACGCCGGTGGCGGCCTCGCGGCGGGGATCGGCGGCGGCCGAGAGCGCGCCGCCGGGGGACAGCAGGGCCGCACCGACGCCGCCGAAGAACATCGACGGGCCGGGGTGGACGACGGTGGGCAGGCCGGATTCGGTTGCGGCAGCGAGCATCTCGGGGTCGTCCTCGTGCTCGAGCCGCACCGACGAGTCGTCCATGAGCCGCACGTGCAGGCGCGGCTTGTCGATCGACTCCTGGAGGCCCTGGCCCATGAGGGCATAGCGCGCGAAGACCTGCATCAGCGCGGTCGTGATGCGGTCGGCGCCAGGCGACCCGATCGCGAGCACGGACCCGTCGCTGGAGCGCCCGACGGTCGGCGCCATGTTCGACGCCAGCCGCGTCCCCGGCAGCAGGGCATGCAGCCCGAGCCGGTTGAGCTCGGGCTCGCCGAGCGCGTTGTTGAGCATGAGCCCTGTGCCAGGGACCGTTGCGCCAGAGGAGTATCCGCTCGACGCGGTGATCGCGCAGGCTCGCCCTTCCTCGTCGACCGTGGACACGTGGATCGTCGACGACGACGTCGGCAGCCCCTTGAGCCCATGCCGCTCGACGGCCGCCAGCAGCGCATAGCCGTCCTCCTCCAGGTCGGTCGACTTGTCGTGCACGTGGTGGCGATAGGCCAGCACATGCCGCTGGATCTCGATGACATCGCGCCACGTGCGCCCCTCGCGCGCGGCGAGCTCGCCCATCATCACCGCGAGCAGCGGCCCGCCCACGGACGGCGGCGGGTTGGTGTGCATCACCCAGTCGCCCATCGTCACCGGGAGGGGCGTGCGGACCTCCGGCTGGTATGCCGCGAGGTCGGCCTGCGTGATCAGCCCGCCTTCGCGCTCCATCACCTCGGCGAGCGCGTCGCCGATCTCGCCCGAGTAGATCGCGGTGGCGCCCTGGCTCCCGATGATCTCGAGCGTCTCGGCGAGCTCGGGGTTGACGAAGCGGTCGCCCTGCTCCAGCGCTGATCCGTCGGGGCGGCGGGTGAGGCGGCGGGCGTGCGGGTCCCACCCAAAGAGGTTGTCCTTGGTCATCGACAGATAGAGCGCCGAGGCGCCGCCAATGCGGAAGCCGGCGCGCGTGACATCGGCCGCGGGCTGGACGACCTGGGCCCATTCAGCGCGGCCGTGTCGCTGCTGGGCGACCTCGAGACCCGCGAAGGTGCCGGGCGTCGCGACCGATCCGTAGCCGGCATACAGCGTCACGCCGCCCCCGTAGGGGGTGGTGATCTCGCGGACGCCGGCACCGAAGCGCTCCTTGGGCAGCCCGCGGCCGGGCATCTCGGTGTTGCCGTCGATGACCTCGGGCGGGCCGTCCGGGGGCAGGACGGTGATGAACGCGCCGGACATGTGGCTGACGATCCCGGGCTCGGTGCCCATCGAGGTCATCACCGCGGCGATGGCGGCGTCGACGGCGTTGCCGCCCTCCCTGCCGACCCGCAGTCCGGCCTCCACGGCCTCGGGTCCGGTGGCGGCGACGGCGACGCGGGTGCTCATCCCCCCATTCTGTCGCGCGTGCGCTCCGACCGCTGGCGGTGTCCGGATCGCGCAGAATGGGGCCATGGAGCGACCGCACCACGAGACCTCCGGACCCTGCCGAGGCAGAGTGTCGGCCAGCCGCGGGACGGCCGCCGGCGCCCTCGCGCTCGCGCTCGTGCTGGCCGCCTGCTCGGGAGGCGGCGACGCCGAGTCGACGTCCACCTCGACCCCCGCGAGTGTCGCCTCGGCGAGCACGGAGTCGTCCGGCGCCACGGTCCGACGCGACCTGCGCTATGCCGACGGCGGCACCGACTCCCACCTGCTCGACGTCCACATCCCAGCCCCCAGCGGTGACGCGCCGCCCGCCCTCGTCGTCTATATCCATGGCGGCGGCTGGCAGGTCGGCTCCAAGGCCGACCTCGACCGGGAGACCCCCGCGCGGGCGGACGTCATGCGCGACCTCCTGCTCAAGGAGGGGTATGCCGTGGCCAGCGTCAACTATCGCAAGCGCTCCGACGCGCAGTGGCCGGCCCAGGGCGAGGA
Source organism: Micrococcales bacterium (assembly GCA_021287075.1). Lineage (GTDB taxonomy): Bacteria > Actinomycetota > Actinomycetes > Actinomycetales > Dermatophilaceae > JAJTBD01. Next base: position 31,572 of record JAJTBD010000019.1, read on the forward strand.
CGTGGCCGCCGCCATCGCCTACCTGCGCCAGCAGGCGAAGTCGCTCGGCGTTGACGGCGAGCGCATCGTGACCCTCGGGGACTCGGCCGGTGGGCACCTGGCCCTCCAGACGGCATACACAACCGACGGCATCCGGGGCGCGGTCGGCTACTACCCCGTGACCGACTTCGCCGGGTGGCAGGGCGACCTCGAGGCGGCCAAGTGCGAGGAGACCGAGCCGCAGGAGGCGACCGAGCTGCTGGGCGCCGACCCCGCGACCGAGGAGGGCGCGGCGGCGTCACGGTCGGCCAGCCCCCTCAACGCGGTACGGGCGGGGCTGCCGCCGACGCTCCTCTTCCACGGCAAGTACGACTGCGAGGTGCCGCTCGCCCAGTCGACCCGGCTGCGTGACGCGCTGGAGAAGGCCGGAGACAGCGTCGAGCTCGTGAGCAACGACAGCGGCCACAGCGACCCGCTCTTCTTCAGCGACCCGGACATGCAGCAGCGGCTGCTCGCCTTCCTGGAGCGGGCAACCGGCTGAGATATGCGCATTGGGCAATATTGCCCAATGCGCAAGACTGACCTATTGTCGGGGATGTGCGGCTCGGACTGCCGTGCATCCTCCACATAGGAGCCCCCCGTGTCGCTCGCCCTGCACCGGCTCGGCCGGTACGCCTTCGCCCACCCCCGCCGCTTCCTGCTCGGCTGGCTGCTCGTGGTGGCGGCGGTGGTCGCCCTGCTCGCCACCCAGCCCAGGGAAATCGCGACCGGACTCACGATCGCCGGCACCCCGAGCCAGGATGTGCTCGACACCGTCAGCAAGGAGCTCCCTGAGGCCGGCGGCACCTCGGGGACGATCGTCGTCACCGCCCCCGAAGGCGGCCGAGTCGACACCCCCGAGCGGGCCGCCGCGATCGCCGACGCCGTGGAGCGGCAGGCCGCGACCGGACAGGTCGTCGACCGCGAGGGCCGGCTCGCCGACCAGCGGGCGCAGGTGCGCGCCAAGATCACCGCCAAGGTCGAGGACAAGGTCGCCGCAGACCTCGGCCCCAAGCTCGGCAACCTCGCGACCTCGCTCGAGCGGGCCGCTGCCAAGGCCCCCAACGCGACCCTCACGGAGCTGGCCACGCGGGCACGCACGCTGTCCAAGGCGTCTCCCCATGAGCAGGTCACCGGCGCCTCCGACCTCTTCGCCGACCTGGCAGCCTTCCGCGAGCAGGCCGCGGCCCTGGGAGTCACGCCAGAGCAGATGGGCCTGCCGGCACCCGCACAGCAGATGACCGACCCGGCCGACTCCGTGCGCACAGCCGTGGACAAGGCGGCCGCGCCCGTCCTGGCCGATCTCGACCGGCTCACCGACGGCACCAGCCCCCAGGGCCACCCACTGGTCGTCGACGGTCGGGAGCTGCACACCGTCAGTGTCTCGGCGGACGGCACCACGGCGGTCATCCCTGTGCAGCTGGCGCAGCCGCTCAACGACCTCCCGGACTACGCGCTCGAGGACGTGCTGCGTGTCACCGATCTCGCCGTCGAGCGGGCCGGCCTCACGGCGTCGCCCAGCACCGCCCTGATGCCGACCGAGCCGCCACTCGGTGGCCACGAGGCCATCGGCCTGGGCATCGCGGTCATCGTCCTGCTGCTCACCCTCGGCTCACTCGTGGCCGCCGGCCTGCCCGTCCTGACCGCACTCGTCGGGGTTTTTATCGGGGTCGGCGGCGCCTACGCGCTCTCGGCCAACTACGTCATGACGACGTCAACTCCCGCGCTGGGCCTCATGATCGGGCTCGCGGTCGGCATCGACTACGCGCTCTTCATCATCCACAAGCACCGCACCCTGATCATGCGCGAGGGGCTGCCCGCCCGCGAGGCGATGGGCCGGGCCCTGGGCACCGCCGGCAGCGCCGTCCTCTTCGCCGGGCTGACTGTCGTGATCGCCCTGCTCGCTCTGCTCACCCTCGGCATCGCCTTCGTCACCACGATGGCCCTCACCGCTGCGACGACCGTGGCCCTCGCCGTGGCCATCTCGCTCACCGCGCTGCCCGCGCTCCTCGGGCTGGCCGGCGAGCGCGTCGTCGGGCGAGGGGCCCGAACTGGCGGCCACGCGGCATACGCCGTCGGCCATCACCCCATCGCGCGCCGCTGGGTAGGGGCGGTGACAGCCCATCCCGTCATCACGGTCCTGCTCGTCCTCCTCGCGCTCGGGCTCCCCGCCTGGGGGGCCGCGGACCTCCGACTCGGTATGCCGGATGGCGGGGTCGCAGCCTCGGGGTCGCCCCAGCGGGTCAACTACGACGCGAACACCCGCGCCTTCGGGGAGGGTGCCAACGCGCCGCTCGTCGTCACCGTGCGGCGCGAGGACGGCAAGGAGCTTGCGACCGAGGACCTGCTCGACCGCCAGCGCGAGCTCGCCGCCGTCGTGGACGTGCAGTCCGTCCGGCTCATGGGCGCCTCACCCGATCGGACCCTCGCGATCTACCAGACCATCCCCAAGGAGGGGCCCAACGACCCCTCGACCGAGGCGCTGGTCCACCGGCTGCGCGCGACCGAGCTGCCCGGCATACAGCCGCTCGGGGTGACCGGGCTGACCGCCCTCAACATCGACCTGTCCGAGGTGCTCGCCGACGCCATCCCGGTCTATGTCGGCGTCGTCGTGCTGCTCTCGCTCGTCGTGCTGCTGCTCGTCTTCCGGTCGCTGCTCGTGCCGATCGGCGCCACCCTCGGCTTCCTGCTCGCGATCGGCGCGACCATGGGGCTGGTCGTGGCGGCATTTGGAGACGAGCGCTGGACCTGGCTGGTCGGCGTGGACCGGGCCGGCCCCATCCTGAGCTTCCTCCCGATCATGGCGACGGGCATCCTCTACGGGCTCGCGATGGACTACCAGGTCTTCCTTGGCGCCTCGATGCGCGAGGACCACGTGCACGGCGCCCATGCACGAGAGGCCGTCAAGAGCGGCTTCCAGCACGCGAGCCGGGTGGTCGTCGCCGCAGCGATCATCATGATCTCGGTCTTCGGCGGCTTCGTCCTCGGGGACGACACGACGATCCGGCAGTTCGGCTTCGCGCTCTCGACCGGAATCCTCATCGATGCCTTCCTCATCCGGATGACACTCATGCCGGCGCTGCTGCACCTGGCCGGCGAGCGGGCCTGGTGGCTGCCGCGGTGGCTGGACCGCCTGCTGCCGCGCGTCGACATCGAGGGCGACCGGCTCCAGCGGCACCTCCGGGCCGTGCAATAGTGCTGGCCATGAGCAGGCCGGGACTGCGCGAGAGCAAGCGCGCCGAGACCGAGCGCGGGCTCGCCTCGATCGCCCACCGCCTCGTCCGCGAGCGCGGGTTCGCGGATGTGACGGTCGAGGAGATCGTCGAGGAGGCACGCGTCTCGCGACGCACCTTCTCCAACTACTTCTCCTGCAAGGAGGAGGCCGTCGCCGCCGTCGTCATCCACGGCGCAGCCGACGGGCTGGCGTCCTGGGACCCGGCCTCGACCCCGCGTCATCTTGTCGATCTGGTCCGTGATCTGGTGCACCACCAGTTCGGCTCAGGCGCGCTCGCCTCCCTCGCCGACGTGTCCTCGCTCGCCGACGGCCACCACCAGCTCCTCCCCTATGTCCGCGAGGCACAGTGGCGGCTGTGGGCGATGGCCGGCGAGCGCGTGCTCGAAGAGCTCGACGACGCCGACGACCCCGTGCGCCGGGCCGAGCTCAATGCGCTGCTGGGAGCCGTCTTCGGTGTGGTCAGCTCGCTCTTCCCGGGTGAGGACGGGTCGGGCACGGCCGAGCCCGCCCGGGCGCTGCAGCTGCTCGAGCACGTCCTGGGCCGGCTGGAGGGCGGTTTCGGACGGTGACCTCTAGCACTTCCCATGCATAGATCCACGCGGCGCGCCGCTTCGTGAGCAGAACGCAAGGTTTCCGCCACAGAGCCGCAAACTACGGCCAGTAGCGTCGCGCGCGGGGAGGTCACTGTGGACCTCACTGTCGCGAAGGATCCATCGTGTCCTATCCATCAAGTCGGCGGCCCGGGGGGCCGCCGGTGGCGTCACTGTCGTTGACGTCGCCCGGGCGCTGGCTCGCCCTGCTCACCTCCATGGCGCTCGCCCTCGGCGTCATGTCCTTCTTTGCCTCGCCGGCCTCCGCCGCTCCCGCCGCGGCCCCGGCAGCAGCCCCTGCCGCAGCTCCCGCCCTCCTCGCCGCCGACGCGCCCGTCCGGGTCCTCATCGACCAGGAGGGTGCCAATGACGAGCCAGGTCAGAAGGACCTGACCCGGATGACGACGCAGTACAACCAGGACGGCAGCGTCAACGTCACCTTCAACTGGGACGAGCTCGGCACCTCCGGCAACAACTCGCTCGACGGCTGCACGCTGTTCGACACCGACGCCGACGGCAAGGCCAACTACTCGCTCTGTGTGACGGCAAACGGCGACCCGGCCACTCTGACGAGCACGACGCTCTACACGTGTAGCGACAACTCGCCCGACGTGTGCACGAACGCGAAGGCAGTCACGGACCAGATCGGCACGACCTGCACCGTGACGCAGTCGACCGACGACCCCTTCGCCACCGGCGACTTCTCGCCGCGCGACACCAAGGCCACGTGCACCATCCCGCTGTCCGATGTCGGCGGCGCGGGCAACACCAACCTGCTCAACGTCTGCTCCTACCCGAGCAAGCAGCCCAACTCCGACCCGTCCGACTGTGTCGCGACCGTCGGTGACGGCTTCATCAAGGTCATCAAGCAGGTCGTCGGTGGCACGCCCACTGACCAGTTCGACTTCACGATCGATGGCACCCCGGCCGGCCCGCCGCTGACCGATGGCGAGTCCTTCGCCCAGTCCGTCACCACCGGCGAGGCGCACACGCTCTCCGAGACCGTCGACCCGGCGCTGTGGACGACGGCGACCTCGTGTGACAACGGCGTGACGGGCGGCGCGAGCGTCGACGTGACCGTCGCTACCGGCGCGACCGTCACCTGTACCGTCACCAACACGCGCAACTGGCAGGAGCCGACGGCCACCAAGACCGCCACCGGCCACGTCGCGCGCGGCTACACCTGGACGATCGACAAGACGGCCGGCACGCCGGTCATCGAGGGCGACACGGCCACCGTCGACTACGGCGTGACCGTCACCCCCAACCTGGCCAGCGAGAAGGCCACCGTCACCGGCTCGATCACCGTGACCAACCCGAACGGCTACGCGGTGCCCTTCACCGCGACCGACGTCATGGCGGGCACCGAGTGCACCGTCACTCCCGCGACCGTGACGGTCGCCGGCGGCGCCACCGGCACGTTCGACTACTCGTGCGCGCTGCCCAGCACGCCCGAGGGCACGGTGACCAACACCGCGACGATCTCCTGGACCGGCGACGCCCCGATCAAGCCGGGCTCGACGACGGCGACCGCCGATGTCGACTTCACCAAGGTCACCCCGACCGTCAAGGGCGACGACGTCACCTTCACCGACACCAACTCGCCCGACAAGGTCTACGGCCCGTTCAAGGCGGCCGACGGCCCCAAGACGACGACCTACAGCCACTCCTGGCCGGTCGTCGCGGGTGCGTGCAAGGACTACACCAACACCGCGACGCTCAGCACGGGCGGCAGCGACTCGGCGACCGTGACCGTCTGCAAGGACGCGCCGCTGACGGCCACCAAGACCGCCACCGGCTCCGCCGCGCGTGACTACGAGTGGACCATCGACAAGAAGGCCAAGGACACCACCCTGACCGCGGGCGCCGACGGCGCGACGGCGACCTACACCGTCACCGTCACCCCCACGGTTGAGTCCGAGTCGGCCACCGTCAGTGGCTCCATCACCGTCAAGAACCCGAACTCGGTGGACGTCGAGGCCACTGTGACGGACACGATGGAGGGTGCGACCTGCACCATCACCTCCGACGAGCGCACCATCCCCGCGGGTGGCGAGCTGACGGTCGACTACACCTGCACCTTCGCGAAGATCCCCGCGGGTGAGGTCGTCAACAAGGCCAAGGTCACCTGGGAGAAGACCGACTTCGTGCCTGCCGGCTCGCTCGAGCCGACCGCCACGGTCGACTTCAGCAAGGTCACGCCGACCGTCACCGACGGCACGACGAGCTTCACCGACCCCAACGCACCGCAGGAGACCTACGGCCCGTTCAACGCGGCCGACGGCGCACAGTCCGTGGAGTACACCCACGTCTGGACCGTTGACCCGGGTCAGTGCAAGGACTTCACCAACACCGCCACCCTGTCGACCGACGACAAGCCGTCCGCCTCGGCGACGGTCAACGTCTGCCGCAGCGCCGGCCTGACCGCGGCCAAGACCGCGACGGGCAGCGCCGAGCGCGGCTACGGGTGGGACATCGACAAGAAGGCCGGCGAGCCGGTGGTCAAGGACGGCAAGGCCGTCGTCGACTACACCGTCACCGTCACCCCCAAGGTCACCTCCGAGTCGGCCACCGTCTCGGGAGCGATCACTGTCACCAACCCCAACTCGGTCCCCGTCCCGGTGACCGTCACCGACGCCCTCGAGGGCGCCACCTGCACCGTGGCCCCGTCCGCCGATGGCCCTGCGGCCAACGCCGACGGCACCTACACCGTCCCCGCGGGCGGCACCGCCACGGTCAGCTACATCTGCAACTACACCAAGATCCCCACCGGTGAGGTCACCAACACGGCGACCATCTCCTGGGAGGCCACCCGCTTCGTCGCCGCCGGCTCGACAACCGCCTCCTCGGCCCCGGTCGACCTGACCAAGGACGTCGCCGTCACCGGAGGCACCGCGACCTTCACCGACGAGAACTCCCCCGAGGGCACCTACGGGCCGTTCAACGCCGCTGACGGCGCAGCCACCGTCACCTACTCCCACACCTGGGATGTCCCGGCCGGCTCCTGCAAGGAGCTCACCAACACCGCGACCCTCTCCACGGGCGGCAGTGACTCGGCGACCGTCTCGGCCTGCCAGGGCTCCGGCCTGACCGCCACCAAGACCGCCGAGGCCAAGGCCACCAAGGCCTGGACCTGGACGATCGACAAGTCGGCCAAGGACAGCAAGCTCCAGGCCGGCCCCGACGGCACCGCGACGGCGACCTACACCGTCACCGTGACGCCCAAGCTGGAGTCCCAGCAGGGCACCGTCACCGGCACGATCACCGTCAACAACCCCAACTCGGTGGCGGTCCCCGTGTCCGTGACCGACGCGATGCCTGGCGGTGACTGCACGATCACGTCCGACGCGACCACCGTGCCGGCCAACGGCAGCCTGGCCGTGACCTACAGCTGCACCTTCGCTGAGGTCCCGTCCGGCGAGGTGACCAACACCGCGAAGATCACGTGGGCGGCCACCGGCTACGTGCCGGCCGGCTCGACCACGGCCACGGCCACGGCGGACTTCGCCAAGGCCACCACCGTCACCGGCGACACCGTCACCGTCACCGACGAGAACGCGCCCGAGGGCACCTTCGGCACCTACAACGCCGCCGACGGTCCCAAGAGCGTGACCTACACCCACACGTGGAAGGTGGAGCCGGGCCAGTGCGCCGACTTCGTCAACACCGCGGGGCTCTCGACCGGCGGCAAGGACTCGGCCACCGTCAACGTCTGCGCGCCTGGCGACCTCACGGTTTCCAAGACCGCCACAACGTCGATGAAGCGCGCCACCACATGGACGATCGACAAGACGGCCGGCGAGGTCAGCTATGACATGACGGCCAAGACCGCCAAGATCCCCTACACGGTCAAGGTCACCCCGACGACCGTGGACAGCGACTGGGCGGTCACCGGTGTCATCACCGTGACCAACCCCAACGCGTGGGCGGTCACCGCTGACGTCACCGACACCCTGCCCGGCGGCACCTGCACCGTCACCGACGGCCAGGACGCCACCGTTCCCGCGAAGGGCAGCGTCGAGCTGGCCTACGCGTGCACCTTCGCCAGCAAGCCGGCATACACCGGCACCAACACGGCGACGGTCACGTGGGACGGCGGCAAGGCCACCGGCACCGCGCCGGTCGACTTCACCAAGGGCACGATCACCCAGACCGGCCCGTCGACCATCACCGTCACCGACACCTTCGGTGGCGAGACGGTCACCCTCGGCACGACCAGCACGGAGAAGGTCTTCACCTACGTCAAGACCGTCCCCATGCCGGCCACCTTCGGCACCTGCACCACGGTGACGAACACGGCCACGATCACCGAGACGGGTCAGAAGGACTCGACCAGCACCGAGGTGTGCAACAAGATGTGGAAGGGCCGCACGCCCGGATACTGGAAGAACCACACCAACAACTGGCCGAAGTTCTCCGTGACCGGCACCAGCGGCAAGACCGTTGCGGTCACGCCGTCGACCAAGGTCGGCGACGTGTTCAACATCCCGGCGCAGTGCTCCTACCTGCGGACGAAGACGCTGACTCAGGCGCTCGCCCTCCGCGGCGGCAGCACCTTCTGCGGTGGCGCGGAGATCCTCCTCCGTGCGGCCACGGCAGCGCTGCTCAATGAGGCATGGGCCGGGTCGCAGTACCCCGGCGCGACCAGCCCGCAGGACCTGATCCGTCAGGTCAACGCGGCGCTCGCCTCCGGCAGCCGGGCGAAGCTCATCTCGCTCGCCGCCACCCTGGACTACTGGAACAACGGCATCCACTAGTCCCATAACGAGCGCGGCCCCCGCACCCACCTCGGGTGCGGGGGCCGACTCATGCCCGGGCCGGCTCGCTGGCCGCGACGTCCGGTCCCGTTGAGTCCCAGCGGTTCAACGCCAAACCCTCGCCTGATGCGTTGAAAACATTGGTTTCAACGCCAAGGGGGCGGGTTTGACGTCGAGTCGGAGAGGTTCAACGCTACGAGCGGCGAGCGCGAGACGCGGGTATGCCGTGTGAGCGGGCTGTGCGCGCGAGGTGGGTATGCCGCGGGGCCGGGCACACGGCATACCGCCCGGTCAGGAGCCCGGCTGGGTCAGGCGGGGGCCTCGGGAGGGAAGGGGGTCGCGGTCAGGCGGTAGCCGATGCCGCGCACGGACTCGCCGACGGCGGGGCCGCCGGCCTCGCCGTATCTTGCGGCGCAGGCGGGACATGTGGACCTCGATGCCGTGGCGGCCATCGACCTCGCCCGGCCAGAGCTGGGCGGCGATGTCGGTGCGGCGCACGACGGCGTGCGGGCGCTCGAGCAGCATCTCCATGAGCTCGAACTCGGTGCGGGTGAGGCGGATCTCGCAGCCGTTGACCGTGACCCGCCGCTCCGCACGGTCGACGCGCAGCGGCCCATGGACCAGCACGTCACCGAGCTCTCCCGCAGCGGCCGCGCCCCTCCGGAGCAGGGCCCGCATCCGGGCGAGCAGGATGCGAGGCGAGACATCGGAGGTGACATAGTCGTCGGCGCCGAGGTGGAAGAAGACCAGCTCCTCGATCTCGTCGGCATCCGCCGTGACGACCAGGACGGGGGTCCGGCTGCCGAAGCGGCGGCACAGCTCCTGGGCGCCGTTGTCGGGGACATCGGAGCCGACCACGAGCAGGTCGGGGCGCACGGCGTGGTAGGCGTCGATCGCTGCGGCTGTCGCCTCCACCGGCAGCACTCCAAGACCCGCGGCGCGCGCGACATCGGCCACCGCGTGCCTGCGGCCGGCGTCGTCAGCGACGACCAGCACGGTGCTCTTCATCTACCACTTCCCCTACCCCAAGACAGCTGGGACGCACCCCCGTGCGCCTGCGGAGCAGGATAGGGAAGAACGCATAGCGCCGTGGCCGGTTTGGGCCGACACCCCACGGAATTGGAGGGGGGTGGGCTACCCCCCTCCCTGCCGCGGCGCCAGGCCTCAGGCCTCGGGCGCGGCCACACCCGAGCGCTCGAGCTCGTGGCTGAGGGTCTCGAGCTCCTCGCCACCGGCCATCTCGCGGGTCAGCTCCGCGAGCGTGATCTCGTCGCGGTGCCGGTCGAGCACGACCCGGCCGAGCTTGAGCACCACGAAGTGGTTGCCGACGAGGAACGCGTGGTGGGGGTTGTGGGTGATGAAGATGACGCCGAGCCCGGCATCGCGGGCCTTGAGGATGTACTTCAGCACCACGCCCGACTGCTTGACGCCCAGCGCCGCGGTCGGCTCGTCGAGGATGAGCACCTTGGCGCCGAAGTAGACGGCTCGGGCGATGGCGACGACCTGCCGCTGGCCGCCGGAGAGCGAGCCCACCGGCCGGTCGAGGTCGGGGATCTCGATGCCCATCTTGGCCAGCTCGTCGCCGGCGATCCGCTTCATCGCGCCGATGTCGAGGGTGCGCAGTGGCCCACGGGTGATCTCGTTGCCGAGGAAGAAGTTGCGCCAGACCGACATCAGCGGCGCGAGCGCGAGGTCCTGATAGACGGTCGCGATGCCCGCCTCCTGGGCCTGCCGTGGCGAGGAGAAGCGTCGCTCGGTGCCTTCGACGCGCATGACCCCATCGGTGTGGTCGTGCAGCCCGGCGACGACCTTGATCAGCGTCGACTTGCCGGCGCCGTTGTCGCCGAGGACGCAGGTGACCTCGCCGGCGCGCACGTCGAGGGTGACGCCACGCAGTGCGTGGACATTGCCATAGGACTTGCCGACGTCCTCCAGCTCCAGCAGCGCCGGCTCCGAGGAGGGGTATGCCGCCGTGCCCGGCTCGGGTGCCTCGCTCATCGCGCGTCCGCCTTCCGCTTGACCCAGGTGTTGGCGATCGTCGACAGCAGGAGCATGACGCCCAGGAAGGCCTTGAACCAGTCGGGGTTCCACCCGGCATACGTGATGCCGAGCTGGGTCATGCCAAAGATGAGCGCGCCGATCGAGGCGCCCACCACCGAGCCGTGGCCGCCGGTGAGCAGGCACCCTCCGATGACCGCGGCGATGATGTAGATGAACTCCTTGCCCACGCCCTCGCCGGACTGGACGGTGTTGAAGCCGAAGAGCAGGTGCATGCCGACCAGCCAGGCCGCGAACGCGACGAACATGTAGAGCAGGATCCGGGTCCGGTGGACCGGCACGCCCACGGCGCGGGCGGCACGGTCGTCGCCGCCGACGGCGAAGACCCAGTTGCCGAAGGTCGTGCGCAGCAGGAGCCACGCGCCGAATGCCGTGAGCAGCAGCCAGTAGAGGATCGGGATCTTGAGGGTCGTCCCGCCGACGTGCCACTGCGACGCGAAAACCGCCTTGGCAGAGGCGAACCCGTCCATGTCGGAGATGTTCTTGCTCGCGACGTTGCCGGTGACGAGACGGGTCACGCCGAGGTTGACGCCTTGCAGGACAAAGAAGGTGCCGAGGGTCACGAGGAAGCTCGGCAGCCCTGTCCTGTTGAGCAGCCAGCCGTTGAATGCTCCGACCAGCAGGGCGATCAGGAGTGAGACCAGCACGCCCGACCAGACGTTGAGGGTGAACCACCACGCGACGAGTGCGGCGGACAGACCGGCTGTCGTCGCGGCGACGCCGGCCGAGAGGTCGAACTCGCCACCGATCATCAGCAGGGCGACCGGCACGGCCATGATCCCGATGGGCGCGGCCTGATAGAGGATCGTGCCGATGTTGTCGGGGTTGCGGAAACTCGGTGCGACGACGAGGAAGAGGGCGGCGACGGCGATGGCGGCCAGGAGCGAGCCGATCTCTGGCCGGGACAGCAGTCGCGCGCTCAGGCTGCGGTTGCCCACCCGGTCGTCGGCCGCGCGTAGGCGGTCAGGGGCGGGGTCTGGCTCGGAGGTGCCGGAGTCGAGGGCTGCGGTCGACATCAGCGCTTCCCCGACTTGGCGTACTTCTCGACGCTGGCGACATTGGTCTTGTCGATGAAGGCGGGTCCGGTCAGGACGGGCTGGCCACCGCCGATCTCGTTGCCGTTGAACTTCTGGAGCCACAGCGCGTCGACGGCGAGATAGCCCTGGAGATAGGGCTGCTGGTCGACGGCCCAGGCGATGCTGCCGTCCTTGATGGCCTGGATGAGCTCGGTCGAGGTGTCAAAGGTGACGATGCGCGCCTTGCTGCCGGCATCGCCGGTCGACTTGATCGCGGTCATCGCAAACGGACCACCGAGGGTGAGGATGTTGTCGATGTCCTTGTCCTGCTGGAGCTTTGAGGTCAGCGACGACTGCACGCCCGGCATGTCGGAGCCGGTCACATAGAGGATCTCGGTGGAGGGGACCTCCTCCTTGACGCCCGCGCAGCGCGCCTCGTGGCCGACATTGCCCTGCTCGTGGATGACGCACAGGACCTTCTTGGCGCCCTCCTCCGCCAGCCGGGCCCCGGCCTCCTTGCCGGCGATCTTCTCGTCCTGCCCGAAGTAGCCGACCAGGCCGTAGTCCTTCCACACATCGAGGCCGCCGTTGAGGCCGGTCACCGGGATGCCGGCCTTGACGGCGGCCTCCACGTTGGCCTTCATCGCCTCGGGCTTGGAGAGGGTGACCGCGATGCCGTCGACCTTCTTGTCGATGGCCTGCTGGACGAGGTTGGCCTGGCCCGCGCCGTCGGGGTCGGCGGCATACTCCAGCCTGACGTTGTCCTTCTGCGCGGCGTCCTCGGCGCCCTTGCGCACGATGTCCCAGAAGGTGTCGCCCGGACCCGAGTGGGTGATCAGGGCGACGGTCATCTCGGGGGTGGTGGCGCGGCCGGCCTTGGCCTGCTTGGCGGCCTCCTCCGCGGCCCGGCCGCCGCTGCTGCTCGTGCAGCCGGCCAGTCCGATGGCGGTCACCGCTGCGATCGCGGCCAGGCGGGTGGTCCTCATGGGTCCTCCGTGGATAGGACAAACAGCGCGCTATGTCAGGTGCCAGTCTGACACCCCGCCCACCTTCTCAGCGGTATGCCGCGGGCGCCACCGGTGCGTCGCAGCCCTTCCCCCTTCACGCCACGTGGCGAGTCCCGCGCCCCAGCAACTGCCTCCGTCGCCCTGCCTGTCCGGCCGGGGTCAGAGGAGGGGGCGCTGGGCGCGCTTGCCCGCGGCATACCTCTCGTATGCCGCCTGCGTCGTCTCGAGGTCGCTCACCTGCGCGACCGGGACCTCCCACCAGGACTGCGAGTCGGGCGCGTGCACAAGGGGATCGGTCTCGACGTGGATGACGACCGGGCGGTCGGCAGGGACCGCCTTGGCCTCACCGATCGCCGCCGTCAGACCGGCCAGGTCGCGCACCTCGATGACGTGGGCGCCGAGGCTGCGGGCGTTGGCGGCGAGGTCGACGGGCAGGGGCTCGCCCTGGAGCCGGCCGCCCTCGCGATAGCGATAGGCCGTGCCGAAGCGCTGGCTGCCGAGCGACTCCGAGAGCGACCCGATCGAGTGGAAGCCGTGGTTCTGCACCAGCACCACGATGATCTTGGTGCGCTCCTGGACGGCGGTGACGAGCTCGGTGGGCATCATCAGATAGCCGCCGTCGCCGACCATCGCGAGGACATCGCGGTCCGGCTCGGCCCAGCGCACTCCGATCGCGGCGGGGATCTCATATCCCATGCAGGAGTAGCCGTATTCGACGTGATAGCCCTTGCGCTCGCGCACCCGCCACAGCCCGTGGAGGTCGCCCGGCATCGAGCCGGCCGCGCACACCATGACGTCGCTCGGGTCGCTCAGCTCGTTGACCGCGCCGATGACCTGGGCCTGCGTCAGCCGCCCCTCGGCCAGCGCCTCGGTGACCTCTGGGCCGGGGCGGTATGCCGCGTCGACCTGCTCCTCCCACTCCCCCCACAGCCTCGCCTGCTCCTCGAGGTATGCCGCGTCCACGGCATACCCCTCGAGCGCGGCCGACAGTGCGAGGAGGGCCTCGCGGGCGTCGGCCACCACCGCGAGGCCGGCGTGCTTGCCGGCGTCGAAGGAGGCGACGTTGATGTTGATGAATCGGACACCGTCGTGCTGGAAGGCGGTCCGTGACGCCGTCGTGAAGTCGGACCAGCGGGTGCCGACGCCGATGACGAGATCGGCGTCGCGGGCCAAGGCGTTGGCGGCCGTCGTGCCCGTCGACCCGACGGCGCCCATCAGACGCGGATCGCCGTGCAGGAGAGCGCCCTTGCCGGCCTGGGTCTCGGCGACGGGGATGCCCGTCGCGGTGCTGAGGGCGGCGAGGGCGTCCTCCGCGCCGGAGTAGTGCACCCCGCCGCCCGCGACGATGAGGGGCCGCTCGGCCGCCCGGATCAGCTCGGCTGCGGCGGTGATGCGGCTGGGCTCGGCCGGCGGACGTGCGATGTGCCAGGTGCGCTCGGCAAAGAGGGCGACCGGCCAGTCGTGGGCCTCGGCCTGGACATCCTGCGGGAGCGCGATCGTGACCGCACCCGTCTCGGCCGGGTCGGTGAGCACGCGCATGGCCTGGAGGAGTGCGCTGGGCAGCTGCTCGGGCCTGGTGGCCCGGTCAAAGAAGCGGGAGACCGGGCGCAGCGCGTCATTGACGGTGACATCGCCGGCATAGGGGGCCTCCAGCTCCTGGAGGACCGGCTCGGCGGGCCGGGTCGCGAAGGTGTCGGACGGCAGGAGCAGCACCGGGACGCGGTTGACGGTGGCCAGCGCGGCGCCGGTGACCATGTTGGTCGAGCCGGGCCCGATGGAGGCGGTGCAGGCCCAGGTCTGGAGGCGGTCGCGCTGCCTCGCGAAGCCCACGGCGGTGTGCACCATGGCCTGCTCGTTGCGGGCGAGCACATATGGCAGAGCGGGCGAATCGCCCTGCCCGGCCGCGGCCAGCTCGTGCTGGAGGAGGGCCTGGCCCAGCCCCGCGACATTGCCGTGGCCAAAGATCCCAAGCATGCCGGCAAAGAGGCGCTGCCGCTCGCCGTCACGCTCGACCCACTGCACGGCAAGGAAGTCGACGACCGCCTGCCCCACGGTCAGCCGCACCGTCGCCTGCTCAGTCATCGCGCCCTCCCGCCGCCGCCTCGCTCACCCTGTCCGCCCATCGCCCGCGCGCTTTCCGCCAATTGGCGAGTTCCGCGCCGCGCCGAGCGGCAGCCTCGGATCGACCGGCTGCCCCGCCCACGCGGCCCGCACACCGTCATGGGCCGGGTCGTAGCAGATGCGCCAGGCCCGCTCGGCCCCCGGACCCGCCATCACGTTGAGGTAGTAGAGGTCGGCGTCGGGCGCGGCCATCGACGGGCCGTGCCAGCCGTGCGGCACGAGCACGACGTCGCCGGTGCGCACCTCGGCGAGCACGTCGATCGGGCGGTCGCCGGTGCCATAGACCCGTTGGTAGCCAACAAGATCCGCCTGTGGCACCCGGTGGGGATCGGGGATGTCATCACTGCCCGCCGGCCGGGTCTCGAAGTAGTAGATCTCCTCGAGCGCGGTCTCCTCCCCCGGGCGCTCCTCATCATGCTTGTGGGGCGGATAGGAGCTCCAGTTGCCTGCGGGCGTGAGCACCTCGCAGGCGATGATGCGCTCGGCGTCCAGCACCTCGGGCGTGCCCAGGTTGCGGACCTCCCGCGAGCACACCCCGGCCCCTCGCAGCTCGACCGGCACGTCCGCGGCGGCCAGGTGGGTGATGCGGTATGCCGCGTCGCTCGCCTGCGGTCGGCTCACCCGCGCCCGGCAGATCGCCACCCGCACGGGCTGGTCGATCGACATGACGGCATAGCCGATGCCCTGGCCCGGCGGCAGATAGGCGATGTCGGTCGGCCCGCTGAAGACTTCCCGCCGGCCGGCGAGCGTGACCTCGTCGAGGATGACGGCCTCGGCGTCGCCGGAGCCCTCCGTCACACCCGGGCCGAGCGCCTGCACCCGGCATGATCCCGAGAGCGGGACGACGATGATCTCCTGCTCGCTCAGGCCGCCGCCCACACTGGAGTCGGGCTCGAGGGTGCCCATGAGCAGTCCCGCGTGCTCGAGCTCGCCGGTCTGCCACCCATGGACGATCGGGTGCTCCGGCTGCGGCGCGTCGGCGAAGTGCCGCACCCAGCGCCCGTTGTCAGCCCCACTGCCCTGCGGTACTGCCATGCCCGAGTCCATGCCACTCACGGCGCCTCCCCCTCCTTTTCGCCCATGTGGGCACGATCGCCCCCCTCCTTTTCGCCCATGTGGGCACGATCGCCCCGGGCGCTGTCGCGGCGGTGTGCGCGCTGGTGCATGGCGGTCACCTCGGCGGTGGACGGCATGGCGGTCGAGCACTCGAGCCGACCTGCGACGATCGCGCCTGCGGCATTGGCCAGCTCGACCGTTCGCCGCAGCGGCCAGTCGGCCAGCAGTCCGTGCACGAGCATCCCGCCGAAGGCGTCGCCGGCGCCGAGCCCGTTGACCACCTCGACCGGCACGGCCGGCACCTCGAAGCGCTCGGACGAGGTCGCCGCCAGCACCCCCGCGGGCCCCTGCTTGACGATGGCCAGTCCGACGCCCCGCTCGAGCAGCGCGTCCGCCGCCCGGTGGGGGTCGCGCTCGCCGACCGCGATCTCGCACTCGTCGAGGTTGCCCACGGCCACCGTCACCTGCCCCAGCGCCCGGCCCACGAGCTCGCGCGCCTCGTCGACATCCGCCCAGAACATCGGGCGCCAGTCGAGGTCGAGGACGGTGTGCGGCGCCCGGTCACGGGCCTCCCAGGCCGCGAAATGCGCTGCCCGAGAAGGCTCCTGGCTCAGACCGGTCACCGTCGCCCAGAAGACACCACACCGCTCGATGGCCGGCAGCGGCAGCTGGTCGGGCGCCAGCATCAGGTCGGGCGCGATCGGGTATCGATAGAAGTAGAGCGGGAAGTCGTCGGGCGGGTGCACCTCACAGAAGGACACCGGGGTCGGCGGCCCGCCTGGCGGGATCGTCGTGATGAAGTCGTCGGACACCCCCAGCCGTCTGGCCTCCCTCCGCACATAGCGGCCGAAGGGGTCATCGGCGACGCGGGTGACGAGCGCGGCATACCGCCCGTGCTGGGCCGCCGCGACGGCGACATTGGTGGCGCTGCCGCCGAGGAACTTCTCGAAGGTGCGCACCTCCTCCAGACCGACCCCGTGGTCGAGCGGATAGATGTCGACTCCGGTGCGCCCCATGGAGATCAGGTCGTATGCCGCGTCCTGTCCCGACATCGTGTGGTCGGCGTGCTGATGGCCGAAGAGGTCGGCCGCCAGGATCGGGTCGCTCATGCGCTCCTCCCGTCGAGACTGCTGGCGATCGCGTGGATGGCGGCCACGCTGGCGCGGGCGTCGGCGAGCGGGTCGGGTGTGACGTCGCCCGCGGGACCCGTCGTCAGGATGGCGTCCTGCTCGAGGACATACCAGCCCGAATAGCCTTCTCGCTCAAGGGTGGTGATGAGGGCAGCGATGTCGGCCTGGCCCTGGCCCAGTGGGCGAAATATCCCGCCGCGGACGGCGTCGGTATAGGTCGTCTCGCCCCGCCGCACCCGGTCGGCCCACTGGAGATCGACGTCCTTGAGGTGGACGTGGGCGACGCGGTCGGGGTGGTGGCTCGCCAGTGCGAGCGGGTCGCCCCCTCCGATGAGCAGGTGCCCGGTGTCGAGGCAGAGACCGATGCGGCTGCCGTCAAGCACCCGCTGGGTCTCCTCGCCGGTCTCGACCATCGTGCCGACATGGGGGTGCAGGGTGGGGGTGAGCCCCTGTGCGGTGGCCAATGCGGCCAGCCGGTCGAGGTTGGTCAGGAGGGTGCGCCACCCGGCATCGTCGAGCTCGGGCCGGGAGTCATAGCCGTCGGTGCCCGTGGACGCGGCCAGCACGAGCGTGTCCGCGCCCGCGGCGACCAGCCCGTCGATGGCCCGGCTCACATCCGGCAGGGGGTCACGCCCCGGGTCGTGCAGAACGACGGGCACGAACTGACCCACAAGACGCAGGCCTGCCGCCCGCAGCACCGCGGCCTTGTCGGCGGCCGAGTCGGGCAGGAAGCCCTCGGGACCGAACTCCGTTGCGGCAAGGCCGAGCTCACGCATCTGTCGCAGCACGACCGCGGCGTCCAGCTGCGCTCCCCAGCCGGGCACCTCGGACACCCCCCACGTGATGGGGGCACCAGCGATCCGCTCGACCAGCGGGGGCCGTGTCGCGGTCATGCGCCCGGCACCTCCTCGAGGCGGACGACGCGCTCCTCCTGGCACGAGCGGGTGGCGGCCTCGGCCAGCCGGGTGGCGGCCAGCGCATCGGCGAGCGAGCAGGGCGAGGAGGCTCCCGGCTGGGAGGCGAGGTCGATGAAGCCGGCGATCTCGGCGGCATACGCCGTCGCGAAGCGGTCGAGGAAGAGGTGGTGCGGCGCCTCGGCGGGCCAGGGCACGCCCTCCTCGGCGGAGGCCAGCGGTGTCGCGTCGTCGAGCCCGACGCAGACGGTGCCGCTCTCGCCAGCCAGCTCCATCCGCACGTCATATCCGGCGGCGTTGTGGCGGGCGGCGGACAGGGTCGCGACCGCGCCCACGTCGAGCGCGACGAGGGTCGTGGCGGAGGAGACGTCGCCGACCTCGGCAAAGACGGGGTCGCCATGGGCGGAGCCGGCGGCCAGCACCCACTCGGCCTCGCTGCCGGTGACAAAGCGCAGGATGTCGAAGTCGTGGACCGAGCAGTCCCGGAAGATGCCGCCGCTCCCGCGGAGGTATGCCGCCGGCGGCGGCTCGGGGTCGAAGGTGTTGCCCCGGATGGTGTGCAGCCGGCCGAGCCCGCCGGAGCGCACCAGCTCACGGGCGCGTCGGTAGCCTGGGTCGAAGCGGCGCTGGAAGCCCACCTGCACGAAGGCCCCGGTCTCGCGCTCCAGCCGGGCCAGGTCGATGGTCCCCTCGAGCGTCGCGGCCACGGGCTTCTCGCAGAAGACGGGGATGCCGGCCGTGATCGCCGCCCGGACCAGCGCGGCGTGGGTCGGTGTGGGGCTGGCGATGACGAGGGCGTCGGGGCGCTCGGCCACGAGCACCTGACTGGAGGCGACAAAGGTGAGCCCGAGCGAGTCGGCGAGGGCGTGGGCGGCCTCGGGGGCGGTGTCGGTGACCAGCACCTCGCTCACCTCGGGGTGGGCCGCGAGGATGGCGGCGTGGCGAGCGCCGATGCGCCCGACCCCGACCAGTCCGACCCGCATCACCTGTCTCCTCGCCCTCGTGAGTCTCAACCCTCTCCACCTCCCATGACCGTGTCAACACGAACGGTTGGGCTGTCCACAGGTTTGTCAAGACATACACACATCCGCTCAACAGGACGACTAGTGTCGAGGCGGTCCGCACAGGCGGGCAACCGCACGAGGGCACGAGCGGTGACGACAGCGCGACGACGCGGCAGCACAGCGACACTGCGGCACGGTGGAAGGCGAGGGGACTGTGGCGAGCGACCAGAACGACGCGACCCCACTCAGCGTCAGCATCGACCGGGCCTCCCCCGTGCCGCTCTATCACCAGCTGGCCGAGCAGCTGACTGCCGCGATCACGGACGGCCGACTCCAGCCGGGCGACCCCTTTGAGAACGAGCTGGCCATGACGGCCAGGCTCGGCCTCTCGCGACCGACCGTGCGCCGGGCCATCCAGCAGCTCGTCGACGCGGGCCTGCTCATCCGACGTCGCGGCCTCGGCACGACGGTGGCCGCGGCCGCCGTCCACCGCAAGGTCGCACTGACCAGCCTCTTTGACGACCTGGAGCGCGCCGGCCGCACCCCGCGCACCAGCGTGCTCGAGCTCGAGCTGGGCGAGTTCCCCTCTGCCGCAGCTGCCCTGGGGCTGCCTGCCGACACCCCGCTGCTCGCGGTCACCCGCCTTCGACTGGCCGGCGAGCTGCCGCTGGCGGTCCTGCACAACTGGCTGCCGGCCAGCCTGCCGGACATCTCGCGGGAGGAGCTGGAGAGCAAGGGCCTCTATGCGGTCCTGCGCGAGCACGGCATACGCCCGGTCGTGGCGCACCAGAGCATCGGCGCACGCATGCCCACATCACGCGAGCGCCGACTGCTCGGGCTGCGGGGCACCCAGCCGGTGCTGACGATGCGCCGCGTCGCCTTCGACTCGGCGGGCCAGCCCGTCGAGCTCGGCGAGCACAGCTATCGGGCGCAGGACTACTCCTTCGAGCTGATGGTCGACGAGCGCTGAGCCGACGTCGCCCGGCCCGATGGCGGCCGGGTCCCGCCCCCGACCGGCGTCGCCCACCCCGTGACCGACGCAAACAGCGGGACGGGAGGCGCCTCGATGGTGTCCACTGGTCCCATGCGCACCCTCAACCGCCACGCCGAGCGTGGCAGCACCGACCGCGACGCCCTGGATGCCCTCCTCGACGAGGTGGCGTGGGGGGTGCTCGCCACCGCCGACGACGCGGTGCCCTGGCAGGTGCCCGTGCTCTTCGCCCGGGTCGGCGACGATATCGTGGTGCACGGCTCGACGGGTGCGGGTGCGCTGCGTCAGGCGGGTGCCGGTGCGGCGGTCTCCTTTTGCGTCACCTCGATCGACGGTGTGGTGGTGGCGCACTCGACCTTCGACTCCTCGGCGAACTATCGCTCGGCGGTGCTCATGGGCACGATGCGGGTCCTCGACGGCGACGAGAAGTGGGCCGCCCTCGACGCCCTGAGCGACCGGATGATCCCGGGGCGCACGGGCGAGGTGCGGGCGATGACCAAGAAGGAGCTCGCGGCCACGACCGCCCTGGCGCTGCCCATCACCGACGGCCAGTGGGTGCTCAAGGCGCGCACCGGCGGACCGGGCGCGGCCGACGAGGAGCACGACGCCTGGACCGGCGTGGTGCCGATGCGCGTGGTCTATGGCGAGCCGGAGGCAGTGGACCCCACGCGGCCCCTCCCTGCCTCCGTGACCGCCCTGACCCAGCAGGGCTGATCACCCGATGCCCTTCTGCGGCAACTGTGGTCAGCGCGTCGACACCCAGCCGTGCCCACACTGCGGCTGGAGCGACCCTGCCCAGGCCGGCCCCGCGGCATACCCCTCGGCGGCGCAGCCGACGCTGCCCGCGGGAGGCGCCAGCCGCTGGCTTTGGGGGCTCGTCGCGCTGGCGACGCTCGCGCTGCTCGCCGGGCTCGGCTGGTGGCTGCTGACCCGCGGCGACGAGAAGCCGTCGCAGGCCCAGGTCACTCAGACCGTGACGGTGCCCCCCGCCACGGCCGCCAGCGACACCCCGCCGCCCAGCACCGACCCGCTGCGCCCTCCCCTGGCCACCCCGTCCGCGCGCCCGCAGACCCCATCCGGCGCCGATGGCTGCCCGCCCGTCACCACCACCGACGGCGCCTATGGGCTCTATCTCCCGGCCGACTGTCGCTTCTGGCACGAGAGCACGGGCCTGGTCCACGGCGGCACCCTCAGCAAGGACAGCCCACACCTGGTCGCCTGCCAGGCCGATCTCGGACGCGCCAACCCCGTCTTCACGGCCGGCCAGACCAACACCTGGTGGGTGTGGGTGGCCAGTGACGACGGCATGTGGGACTGGCACCCCCTCACGGCGGTCAGCCAGGGCGAGAGCGACAGCCCCGTCCCGGGCGTGTCCCTGTGCGAGCCGTGAGGTATGCCGCTGCGCTCGCCGCGGCGGCGCTGCTCGCCTCCTGCTCGGCCTCCTCGGATGGGCCGGCCTCCACGACGACCGTCACCGCCCCCAGTCAGTCGTCGGGGGCGGCGTCGACGGCAGCCAGCCGCGCGACGGCCAGCTCCTCCGCGACCGGCCCCTCCACGGCAAGCGACGCCACAACGACCACACCGCCCGTGTCGAGCAGCCGGGCCAGCGCCCCGTCCCTGACCGGAAGCACCTCTGCCACATGGGCTTTTGCCCCGCTCGGCTCGTGCGACCGGGTCACCACGGAGGGCGAGGTGGACTGGCAGCCGGCATGGTCGACGTCCAAGGTGCTCGTGGTCGCGGCATACCTCAAAGAGGTCGTCGGGGGTGACCCAACGCGCCTGTCCGCCGAGCAGCGGCGGCTGATCACGGCGGCCCTGACCACCTCCGACGGCGAGGCGATCACGGCTCTGCACAACGGGATCCCCGGCGGCTCGGGCCCGGCGATCACCCAGATCCTCCGGGCGATCGGCGACACGCAGACCTCGATGCCCAACCGGGCGATGAGCCGCGGCGAGTGGTCGGCGCGCGAGCAGGTGCGCTTCCTCTGCGCGCTGCATGGGGGGCGGGTGGTGACCCCGGCCGCCAGCCGATACATCGTCGGGCAGATGCGGCCGGTCGCCTCGCAGTCGTGGGGTCTGGGCCGGGTGGGCGCGACGGCCTTCAAGGGCGGCTGGATCGGCACCGGTCGCCCCACCAGGCAGATGGGTCTGCTCGACGGCTATGCCGTGGCCGTCATCACCACCGGCACCGGGCCGGTGACCGCCCAGAGCGACGGCGACTCCGCGCATGTCGCAGACATGGACCGGCTCGCCGGGCAGCTGGCGACCCGGCTGCGCGCCGAGTCCTGACGGCCGCGACGGACGGGTCAGTCCTGGGGAGCCGCCGGATCCACCCGGCGTCCGTCACCGGCAGACTCCTGGGCCTCGGCGGCCAGGGCGAGCTCGAGCAGCGCCGCCTCCCGCGGGACCGTGACATCGCAGCCGGTCAGCTCGCGCACCCGCCCGAGCCGGTTGAGGACGGTGTTGCGGTGGCAATAGGCCTCGGCGGCAACGGCATTCACCGAGCCACGGGCCAGATAGAGACGCACCGTCTCCACGAGGCGGCCCCGCTCACCGGGCGGCAGGCCCTCGAGGCGGTCGAGCACCTCGGCGACCAGATGGCGTCCCGCAGCGCCCATGGCGGCGACCGCCACCGACGGCCAGACATCGCGCAGGGTGATGGGTCTGTCGACATCGGCGGGCATGGCCCCGCAGGCCAGCCGGGCGACCTCGACCGACTCGCGCAGCTGCACTGCGCTCGTGGCGATCGGCCCGACGATGCAGGGGATGCCGGCGAGCCGGTCGTTGGCGGCGGCCAGGTCACCACGCCAGGGCACGAGCAGCAGCACCTCGAGGCCGAGCGACTGCCAGTGGGCGCCACGCCCCTCGGCGTGCAGCTCGCGGGCGAGCCGGGCGAGCTCTCGTCGCCGGGCGGCAGGGGCGACCAGCACGACCATCCGCTGTGAAGGCGTCAGCCCGAGGGCCAGCTCGACGGACGAGGCGAGCCGGTCGGTGACGGGACCCTCGAGCAGCCGGGTGATCAGGGCGCTGCGCTCGTCCTCCTGCTCCTGGGCCATCAGCGCCTGCTCCCGCAGATAGGCCCGCTGGACCGCCTTGGTGTATTCCTCGATCACGTGCCAGAGCTGGTCGACATGCTCCACGAGGAGCGGCACCTGCTCGTCGGGCACATGCAGGCGCATCCGGCGCCACACCACGGTGAAGTCGCTGCGGATGGCCGACATGAGGTCATCGAGCGGCACCCTGCGGCGCGCACGGTCCGCGCCCAGGTCGAGCGCCGGCCCGGTGTCGCCGAGCGGCAGCCGGCCCTCCATCCGGTCGAGCAGGTAGTCGAAGGAGCGCACCGCGTCGGCGTTGATGACCTCGGCCGGGACCGCGCCCTCGGCATAGGCCTCGACGTCCTGCACCAGCTCGACGAAGTCGGCGACCAGGTGGTGGCGCTCGGCACGCACCTGCCGCAGCAGGTGGGCCCACCGGGGGTCCTGGCCCACGTCGGGCTCCGGCTTGTTGGGCATATGCCCAATCTAGCGCCGGGAACTGTGGCGGAAGTGCCGGTCAGCGACGCCCCGGCCGCTGCCATGCTCAGGTCTCACACCTGCGCAAACGTGAAGTTCTCCCTCTCTTCACCGCAGCTCCACCGACCGCCGATCACCCCACCCGCACCACCGCCGCAGTGCCAGCGCACACCCAGGAGAGCCGATGCACCTCACCCCACGGGAGCAGGAGCGACTGCTCATCGCCGCCGGCGCCGACCTGGCCCGGCGCCGGGTCGCCCGCGGTGCCCCGCTGGGCGTCGCCGAGTCGATCGCCCTGGTGTGCGACGAGGTGCTGGAGGCGGCCTGGGACGGCGCCAGTCTTGAGGAGGCCATCGAGGCCGGTCGGCGGGCGGTGCCCCCTGAGGCCCTGCTGCCGGGGGTGCCGGCGCTGGCCCCGGCGGTCCAGCTCGAGGCGCTCTTCCCCTTCGGGAGCGTGCTCGTGCACATCGACTCGCCCTTCGGTGCGGTCGAGGACGACGCCCCCGGCGCGGTTCGCGCGGCCACGGGTCAGCGCGAGCTCGCCGCCGGCCGCCCCCGGGCCGAGGCCACGCTGACCAACGCCGGCGAGGCGTCCGTCTGGGTCTCCTCCCACTATCCGCTCGACGCCCTCAATGACGCGGTCCGTGTCGAGGGCCTGCCGGAGGGCCGGTGGCGGCTCGACCTGCCTGCGGGCGTATGCCGCGAGCTCACCCCCGGCGTGCCCCTCACGGTGCGGGTCGTCCAGACCGGTCCCACCCCCTCCGCCGACACGGACACGCCCGGGCCCACCTCTCCCGCGGCAGGAGCCGGCGCATGACCTCCCTCGACCCGCGCGAGTACGCCAGCCTCTATGGCCCCACGACAGGTGACCGGGTGCGTCTGGGCGACACCGGCCTGTGGGTGCAGGTCGAGGGCGATGACACCGAGCCCGGCGAGGAGATGCTCGGCGGCTGCGGCAAGACCGCCCGACACGGCGCCCTGGTGACCAGCCGGGCCGGCCGCGACAGCGCCCTCGACATGGTCATCCTCGGGGCCCTCGTCATCGACCCGCTTCTGGGGGTGCACAAGACCAGCATCGGGATCAAGGACGGGCGCATCGTCGGTGTGGGCCGGGCGGGCAACCCCGACCTGCTGGATGGGATCGACCTCGTCGTCGACAGCCACACCGCGATGATCACCGCCGAGGGGCTGATCGCCACCCCCGGCCTCATCGACTCCCATGTCCACATGTCCAACGCCGATCTCGTCGCGGCGGGCGCATCGTCCGGGGTCACGACGATCGTCGGCATGGGCATCGGCGGGGTCTGGGATGTCGGTGCCAACCCGGCATACAACCTCCATGCGCTCATGCGCGGCTGGGCCCACGCGCCGATCAACGCCGCTTTCCTCGCCCGCGGCAGCTCCACCTCGGCAGGGCTGCTGGAGTCGGCGGTGCTGGCCGGCGCCGGCGGCTTCAAGATCCACGAGGACTGGGGCGCCTCGCCGCAGGTGATCGACACCTGCCTCGGCGTCGCCGAGCAGGCCGACCTGCCCGTCGCGCTGCACACCGACACCCTCAACGAGACCGGCTATCTGTCCGACACCCTTGCCGCGACCCAAGGGCGGTCGGTGCACGCCTACCACGTCGAGGGCGGCGGCGGTCACCCCGACCTGCTGCGCATCGTCGAGCAGCCGCACGTGCTCACCTCCTCGACCACGCCGACCCTCCCGCTGACCCGCGCGACCGTGGCCGAGCTCGGCCCGATGACGATGACCGTGCACCGCGGCCACCAGCACCTGGCGAGCGACAAGGCGATCGCGGCGGTGCGCATCCGCGAGCATGCCATCGCCGCGGAGAACGCGCTCCACGACACCGGCGCGATCTCGATCATCAACTCCGACGCGCTGGGCATGGGGCGGATCGCCGAGATGGGCCGTCGCGCATGGCAGCTCGCCCACGTGCAGGCCGGCCTCGCCGGCGAGCTCGGCCCGGACCACCCCAACAACGCGCGCGTGCTGCGCTATCTGGCCAAGCTCACCCTCAACCCCGCCATCGCGCACGGCCTGGCCGACCAGGTCGGCTCGATCCGCGCCGGCCGCATCGCCGACATCGTCCTGTGGCACCCGGCGTGGTTCGGCACGACGCCCGAGCTCGTCGTGAAGTCGGGCTTCGTCGCGTGGGGCAATGTCGGCTCGGGGTCGGGCTCGACCCGCATCACCCAGCCGCGCCGGATGGGCCCTCTCTACGGCGGCTCGGGCGAGGCCCCTGCCCACCTGGCCCACCTGTTCGTCTCACGGGAGGCGTTGTCCGACAAGGCTTCCCGTGGTGCGCTCCCGGCCGGCCGGACCTACACCCCGATCTCGGGTTCGCGTGGTCTCACCTGCGCCGACATGCACCTCAACACTGCGACGCCGCACGTGGAGGTGGCGGGCGAGCCCCGACCGGTGGTCGTGGACGGCGCCGAGGTGCCGGTGCACTACGCCGACGACCTGCCCCTCACCCGACTGCACCACCTCGCCTGAGGAGACCCATGGACATCGACCTCATCCTGCGCGGCGGCACGATCGTCACCGTCGACGAGCGTATGCCGCGGGCCACCGCCCTCGCGGTCCACCACGGCCGGGTGCTCGCCGTCGGCGACGACGCGGCCCTCGACGGCCTGACCGCCGCCACCACCGTCGACCTCGGGGGCGCCACCGTCGTGCCCGGCTTCGGCGACGCGCACAACCACATGGCGTGGTTCGGCCTCGCCCTCGACGAGATCGATCTCGTCGGCCAGACCTCGCTCGACGAGCTCTATCGCCTCGTTGCCGAGCGTGCGGCGACGCTGGGACCGGAGGAGATGGTCGTCGGCTCGGGCTATGACGACAACCTCCTCGGCAGTCACCCCGACCGGGCCCGGCTCGACGAGGCCGCCGGCGGTCGGGAGGTGTGGCTCAAGCACCGCTCCGGCCACGTCTGCACGGCCAACACCCCTCTCCTGCACCGGGTTGGCGTCATGGACGGATCGGCCGAGGTGCCCGAGGGGGGCGTCGTCGTCATGCACGGCGACCAGCCCACCGGTGTGCTCCAGGAGCAGGCCCAGAACCTCGTCGTCTCCGCCGTCACCCCCTACCCGCTCGAGCAGCTGGCGAGCGCGCTGGCCAAGGCGAGCGCCCACTATGCGACCGAGGGCCTGACCCACGTGACCGAGTGCGGGATCGGCGCGGGGTGGCTCGGCAAGACCCCCCTAGAGCTCGCGGCATACCAGATGGCCTCTGCCAGAGGCGAACTCATGGTCCGCGCCCAGGTGATGCCCTGCGTCAGCGCCCTCCACGAGGTGACCGGGCACGCCGACGACGGCATCGACTTCGGGCTCGACCTGGGCCTGCGCAGCGGCTTCGGCGACGACCGGGTGCGCGTCGGCGCGATGAAGATCTGGACCGACGGGTCGCTGCTGGCCCGCACCGCCGCGATGACTGAGCCGTTTGCCTGCCGCTGCGGCGAGCGCCCCTCGACCGGCTATCTCCAGGACGACGCCGAGCGGATGCGCCGGCAGATCGTCGGCGCCCACCGCGGCGGGTGGAATGTCGCCGCCCACGCCATCGGCGACGCCGCCATCGACTTCGCCCTCGACACCTTCGAACAGGCCCAGCGCGAACGGCCCCGCCCCGAGGCACGGCACCGGATCGAGCACGCCGGGGTGATCTCGGACGCTCAGATCACCCGCATGGCAGCGCTCGGGGTGACCCCGACGCCGCAGATCCGCTTCCTGCACGACATCGGCGACTCGATGCTCGCGGCGATCGGGCCGGAGCGCGAGCACATGCTCTATCGGCACGCGTCCTTCCTCGAGGCGGGTCTGCGCGTGCCCGGATCCAGCGACCGCCCGGTCGCCGACGGCGCGCCGCTCAAGGCGATCGCCTCGATGCGCAGCCGGCTCAGCTCCGGCGGGCGCGTCATCGGCGAGCGCGAGCGGGTCGACGCGATGACCGCCCTGCGCGCCTACACCCTCGACACGGCGTGGATGGCCGGTGAGGAGGACCGGCGCGGCATGCTGCGCCCCGGCTTCCTCGCCGACCTGGCCGTGCTTGACCACGACATCACCACCGTCGACCCGGCCACCACCGAGTCGGCCACCGTCCTCGCGACCGTGCGCGACGGCACCGCCACCCACGACACCGGTCTCGGTCTCCCGACCGCCCGCTGATCTCGCCACCCTCAAGGAGAAGCCATGTCCAGCACCGTCCCCGCCAGCGATCCGCACGCCCTGCCACCGGGCTATGACGAGGGGGCCGAGGCGCGCAAGGTCGCGTTCGGCGCGTTCGTGGGCACCGCCCTGGAGTGGTACGACTTCTTCCTCTATGGCACGGCCGCCTCGCTGGTCTTCAACCGGCTCTACTTCACCGGTGACGACGCGCTCGTCGCGACGATGGCGGCGTTCGCGACCTTCGCCGTCGGCTTCCTCGCCCGCCCCGTCGGCGCCGTGATCTTCGGGCGGATGGGCGACAAGGTCGGGCGCAAGAAGACGCTGATCATCACCGTCGTGATGATCGGCCTGGTCACCGCCCTCATCGGCGTGCTCCCGACCTATGCCTCGATCGGCGTGGCCGCGCCCGTCCTCCTCACCGCGCTCCGGCTGCTCCAGGGCATCGCCGTGGGCGGCGAGTGGGGCGGTGCGGTGACCCTCGCGGTCGAGCACGCCCCGGCCGACAAGCGGGGACGGTATGCCGCGATGCCCCAGATCGGCTCCCCCATCGGCACCCTGCTCTCCTCCGGCGCCTTCATGGCGGTTGGTCAGCTCAGCGACAAGGACTTCGACTCGTGGGGCTGGCGCCTGCCCTTCCTGGCCGCGCTGCCACTGCTGCTGATCGCCGTCTGGCTGCGGGCCCGGGTCGAGGAGTCGCCGCTCTTCGAGAAGATGCTCGAGGAGGACGAGCTGGCCCAGACGCCGGTGAAGTCGGTCTTCAAGGACGCCACACCTGAGCTGCTCATCGGCGCCGGCTCCACCCTGCTCGGCGTCGGCGGCTTCTATCTGGTGACCACCTTCATGATCAGCTATGGCACCACCGTCCTCGAGCTGCCGAAGTCGCTGCTGCTCCAGGCCACGCTGCTCGCCGCGGCCGTCGAGATCGGCGTGCTGATCCTCTTCGGCCGGCTCACCGAGCGCTTCGGCGCCGGACCGGTCACGCTCTTCGGGGGCCTCGCCTCGGCGCTGGTGGCCTATCCCGTCTTCCGCATGGTCGACACCAAGGAGCCCTGGCTGGTCATCCTCGGCATCGTCATCGGCATCGCCTTCCTGTCCATCCCGTATGCCGCGTCCGGCGTCCTGCTCACCTCGCTCTTCCCAGCACAGCTGCGCTATTCCGGTGTCGCGCTGGCGGCCAACATCGCGGCGATCGTGTCCGGCTTCGTGCCGCTGGTCGCGACCGCGATCCTCGCCGCCGCCGGCAAGCAGTCCTGGGCGCCGGCCCTGCTGCTCGTCGTCCTCGCCCTGATCACGGCGCTCTCCGGATGGCTCGCCATGCGCCGCCGTGACCACTCGGCGGATGAGACCGCCCTGGCTAGGCAGGCCGCGTGACCGCGCGCACCGCCGGCCACGCGATCGTCGAGCAGCTCGACGCGCTCGAGGTCACCCACGCCCATCTCGTCCCCGGCGAGTCCTATCTCGACGTCCTCGACGGGCTGCACGACAGTGAGATCGAGGCCGTCGTGTGCCGTCACGAGGGCGGCGCCGCCTTCATGGCGATGGCCCACGCCCGTCTCACCGGCGGCGTCGGGGTCGCGATGGTGACCCGCGGGCCAGGCGCGGCGAACGCCGCCATCGGCGTGCACACGGCATACCAGGATGGCACCCCGCTGGTGCTCTTCGTCGGGCTCATCCCGGTCGCCGACCGTGATCGGGAGTCCTTCCAGGAGTTCAGCCTCGAGGGCTGGTTCGGCACGACGGCCAAGCGGGTCTTCGTCCTCGACGACGCGACGCGGGCGGCCTCGATCACCCGGGATGCCGTGCACGCGGCCCGCTCGGGGCGGCCCGGGCCGGTCGTCGTGGGGCTGCCCGAGGACGTGCTGGTCGAGCAGTGCGAGGAGAGCGTGGCGCCCGCGCGGGCGCTGCCGGTGACCGAGCACACGGGCGCGGCAGCCGATCTGGCGGCCGAGCTCGAGCTGGCCCAGCGGCCGCTCGTCGTTGTGGGCGGGGATCTGTTCTCGCAGAAGGGATCCGAGGACCTGCGCCAGTGGGTCGAGGCGTGGGGGCTGCCCGTGGTGAGCGACTTCCGCGCCCACGACAAACTCGACCATGACTCACCGAGCTGGTGCGGCTTCCTCGGCTATGGGCGCACCGATGCGAGCGCGCGGCTGCTCGAGGGGTCCGACCACGTGGTCTTCCTCGATGCAGTCTCCTCCGATGTGCTCAGTGACGGCTATCGGCTGGGCGATCCCGACCGGTCGGTGACAGTCGTCGGGCTCGACCCGGCGCTGCTCGCCCATGACGGGCGGGTCGACCGGCACCTGCTGGCCCACCCGGATGCGATCTGTGCGGTCCTGGCCGAGGCCCCGGCTCCGGAGGCGCGGCCGTGGACGGACTGGGTGGAGCAGGCCAGGGCGGCGTGGGTCGACTTCGCGACGCCGCGGCCGGACGGCGTCACGTCGGGCGTCGACATGGGTGCGCTGATGGCGGCACTCGTGCCCCGGCTCGAGCGGGATGCGGTCGTCACCTATGGCGCCGGCAACCACGCGATCTGGGCCCAGCGCTATCTGCCCTCACACTCCTGCCCGTCGGTGCTCGCGCCACGCAATGGCGCGATGGGCTTCGGGGTGCCGGCCGCCGTGGCCGCCGCCATCGCCCAGCCCGGGCGGCGGGTGCTCACCGTCGCCGGTGACGGCTGCTTCCTGATGAACGGCCAGGAACTCGCCGTCGCCTCGGCCCGGGGCGCCCGGGTGCTCGCGATCGTGATGGACAACGGGCAGTACGGCACGATCCGGGCGCACCAGGAGGCGCACTATCGCGGGCGCGTCAGCGGCACGCAGCTGGCCAACCCCGACTTCGCCCTCCTGGCCCGGGGCTATGGCGGCCTCGGGATCACCGCGAGGACGACCGACGAGGCGATCGCTGCACTGGACGAACTGCTCGCCCACGACGGCGTCGCCCTGCTCCACGTCATCACCGACCCCGCCGTCCTCGCGCCCATGCCCTGACGACAGAAGTGGTCGCGAGGACGCCACCAACGGCACCCCCACGACCACACCCGCAGCCACCAGCGCGACCGCCCCGACAGATGTGGTCGCAAGCACGCCACCAACGGCGTCGCCACAACCACTCTCGCCCGCGGACGGCGCCGCCACGACCACTCTCGTCGCCGGCGGTCAGCGGGTGGCGCGCTGGCGCTTGCCCCAGTGCCACTCGGGACGGGTGAGGAGGCCCTGGTCGTCGACGAAGGTCTCGCCGAGGTCCTTGTGCAGCCCGATGCGGCTGACATCCACCGCCGGGCTGTGTGTGCCGGCTGGCCCGGCGGCCGGGACAGCCTGGGCCGCAGCCTCGATCGCGCCGAGCAGGGGCTCGGAGTGGCTGACCACCACGACCTGGCTCCGAGCGGCCGCGCCGACGACC
Organism: Micrococcales bacterium; assembly: GCA_021287075.1. Classification (GTDB taxonomy): domain Bacteria; phylum Actinomycetota; class Actinomycetes; order Actinomycetales; family Dermatophilaceae; genus JAJTBD01. The sequence goes on from JAJTBD010000019.1 coordinate 62,549, forward strand.
AGCCGGGCAAGCGGCTCGATGAGCGAGGGGTGCAGGCTCGTCTCGGGCTCGTTGAGGACCATCAGCGGGGGCGGCTCGACGGTGAGCAGCGCGGTGACCCACAGCAGATAGCGCAGCGTGCCGTCGGACAGCTCGCCGGCCCGCAGCGTCCGAAGCATGCCGGGCTGGTGCAGGGTGAGCTCAAAGAGCCCGTCGCGTGCCGACACCTCGACGCGCGAGCCGTCGAAGGCGTCGGCGACCGCAGCATCGTGGCCGCCCTGGCCGAACTCCACGATGGTCTGCCAGGCGGCGGCCAGGTCGGCGCCGTCGTCGGCGAGGACCGGCGCGCGGGTCCCGACCTGGGGTCGACGGGCCGGAGCATCGGCATCGACCCGGAAGCCGTCATAGAAGCGCCAACCCCGCAGCTGCTCGCGCATGGCACACAGCTCGGGCGCGAGCGTGGGATCGGCCAGCTCGGTGAGCATCGAGCGGTGGGTGGGCAGTCGCGCGGGCGAGGGCTCGAGCGAGCCCCAGTCGTCACGCAGCCGCACCCGGCTCCACGCCCGCGCCGCGGTCACGGTCGCCTCGCGCATCACCGGCCCCGACCAGACGATCTCGCGCTTGATCTCGGGGTCGCGGTCAAAGGCCGATCCGGCCTGCACCGGCAGACCGAGGTCGACCAGATAGCCGCCGTCGTCGCCGGCCACCCCCAGCAGCAGCGAGATCGGCCCGCTGCGCCTCGTCCCCTCCACCGGATGGCCCCGCCGCCGCGCCCCCGCCAGCGTCTCGGGCCCGGCCCACAGCACGGACTGGAGCCCGCCCTCACGCGCGAGCGACCCGATGACCCGCCCCTGCCCGCAGTCGGCCAGCAGCCGCAGCGCCCGATAGACATTGGACTTGCCGCTGCCGTTGGGCCCGGTCACCAGGGTCAGCCGCCCGAGCGGCAAGGCGACATCCCGCAGCGAGCGATAGCCGCCGATGGCGATGGTCGAGATCACGGCTCAGACGGTATGCCGCGCCGCCGACAGCCCAGCCCACGTCACCTCACCGGGGCGACGCTGGTGGTACTCAGACGAAAGTGCGACTAGTTGCATCTGGTAAGCATTCGCAAGGTTTCGATGCCGTTGTGCGGCAACCGATCTCGCGTCTCTCAGGGTCGAGCATCGCATGAGGGGAGTCCTTCCCGACGCCTTGACCTCGGGGTATGGCGCGATCATGCGTTAGATGCAAGAATCGACCTCTTACTTGGAGGTGTCATGGGTGAGGATCGCGAGGAGCTTTCCGCAGCGAAGTTGGTGCCGTCATCGGTGGTGCACCTGCATCCTGAGGATGCCGTGCTGGACGGGATGCTGCGTGGGTGGGCGGCGCAGGGGAGGTCGCGCGGTTTGGCGTCAGGTTCCATTGTGACGCGGGAGGGACTGGTCCGTCGGTTCATGGCGTTCAGCGGCGAGTATCCGTGGCGGTGGTCCCCTGAGGATGTGGAGGCGTGGTCGTCTCACCTTCGTGATGGTGGTTTGGCGTTGTCGACGTTGCGCGGCTATCAGGCGATGGTGAGGCATTTCTGCGACTACGTCTGTGACTCTCGCTACGGCTGGGGTGCCTTGTGCTGGGACCGGTTTGGGACGCATCCGGTTCAGGTGTTCCATGAGTGGAACTCGGTCGTGCATGTCTCGGAGGTCGAGGCCAGACCGGCAGTGCGTCCCCTGAGTCGTCAGGAGATCCAGATGCTTTTCGATTTCGCGGATGACCGGGTGGAAGCGGCGCAGCGTTCGGGGCGGAAGGGGTGGTTGACGGCGTGGCGTGACGCGACCATGTTCAAGGTGGCGTACGGCTTCGGGTTGCGGCGTCGCGAGTTGGCACGTCTGGAGCTGGCGGATTTCCACTCCAATCCCAAGGCGTCGGAATTCGGCCGGTTCGGAGTGTGCAATGTGCGGTGGGGGAAAGCGGTTCGGGGCGGGCATCCACGGCGCAGGTCCGTGCTGGCTGTGATGCCGTGGACTTCGGGGGTGCTCGAGGAGTTCTTGGAGGTGCGCGCGGAGTATGCCGATCGGGCGGGGACGTGGTTATGGCCGACCGAGCGAGGTGCGGGGGTGAGCGTGGACTATGTCAGTCGCCGGTTCGCGCAGTACCGCGACGAGTTGGGCCTGTCTGGTGAATTGCATACGCATTGCCTGCGCCACTCGTACGTGACGCATTTGCTCGAGGACGGCTTCGATCCGTACTTCGTGCAGCAGCAGGTGGGGCACCGGTGGGGTGGTTCGACAGGGCTGTACTCGGGGGTGAGCAGCGACTTCAAGAACAGGTCGCTGCGTTCGGCCTTGGACAGGATCACCCAACGACCCGGGGAAGACGGGGTGGATCGCGATGCGCGAGGTTGAGATCGATTGGCGGCTGCGCCAGGTCATGGCGCAGCGGGGGCTGTTCTCTACGACGGACCTGCAGCCGTTGTTGTCGCAGCGCGGAGTGAACTTGTCCGCGACGCAGGTGTACCGCTTGGTGACACAGTGCCCGGAGCGGTTGAACATGCGCGTGCTTGCCGCGGCCTGTGACGCGCTGGGTTGCAGCCCGGATGAGCTGATCGGGGTGAGGACCGTGGAGAAGGCGACCCCGCAGGTCGCAAACGCAGGCCCCCGCGCCAGGGCCAAGGCAACCGGTCAGGTACAGCGGCCGCGACGGGTCACCGTGACACCGGAGGAGTAGGTGGGCTTCGACAAGCCGACTTATCCGCCGCTACCGGAGCCGTCGGGGACCGGGCCCGACGCCAACGGCCAGCGTCTCCAATGGGTCCTCGACTCGGCGATGAGCGTGTTGCCCGACGCTGACGCGGATGTGGTCCGACGATGCGTTCTGCAGGTGGTTCCCAGCGGCCGTTTCGGCCCACTGGCGCGCCAACTGGTCGCGAACCCCTCCCTGCTCGTGTCGGGATCGGCCCGCAGCACCGGCCAGGTGCGTGCACTGATCGCCGCGCTGATCACGGCCCAAGTGCCCGGCGTGGCATCACCTCTGTGTGAGGGCTGCGGTCAGCCCAAGGTGTTGATGGCGCGAACGGCGCAGGGCGGGATGCTGTGCCAGTCCTGTTGGCGTACCACCCGCCGGGAACGCTGCACCGGCTGCGGTCACGTCCGCTACCCCACGGGGCGGGCAGCGGACGGGTCGGCGCTCTGCGGCGAATGCATGAGGCGTCGTCACCCCGAGGTCTGCGGCGGGTGCGGGAAGTTCGGTCCCCCGCAGGGGCGACGAGCCGACGGGAAATCCCTGTGCCAAGCCTGTGCTCGTCGGCGACGAGCCCCCGCCTGCGCGGACTGTGGGCAGGCCGTGCTGCGCCCACGCCGACGGGAAACCACTTCAGAACCGTTGTGTGGCTCGTGCTGGAATGCCCGACAGTTCGACCCTTGCGCCGACTGCGGCGAGCATCGTCGACCGGCTGGACGCCTCGACGACGGATCCGCCTTGTGTGGGTCATGCTGGCACCGGCGTACGCACCCGCAGTGTGCTCGGTGCGGGGTCCGCACCCCCAGGCCGAGGCAGCATCAGGGCCAGCCTTTGTGTCGGCAATGCTTCCTCGCGTTGCCGGCGCCAGAGTGCATCCAGTGCGGTCGACCGCTCCGCTCAGGCATCGAGCGGCCCGAGGGATTGGTGTGCCCGAAATGCTGGCAGTGGCTGCGCTCGGCCGGACTGACGGAACCGTTTCTCCGGACACAATCCACGGTGGCGCGCGGCCCACGCCGGTGCGATCGGTGCGGCCAGGTCAGGTCGATCAGAACCCGACGCACCGGCGAGGATGTGTGCCGGGCCTGCGCCGAACGGCCGCAGGTGGTGTGTGCGCAGTGCGGGTTCCCTCGCGCGACCATCCGGGGAGTCGCGGCAGTCCGGTGCCCACGATGTTCCTCAGCGACGACCCTGACCTGCCCTACCTGTGCCGGGACCTCGTTCTCCCTCAGCCCCGTCACGACGAAGGGCCGATGCCTGAGCTGTCGCCTTCGACCGTGGATTGTTCGGGCGCTGGTAGGCGAGGACGGGCACCTTCCCGTCCGGCTGGTGCCTTTCGTAGACCGGCTCGCGGCCTCCGACGACCATGCGCAAGTCCGCCGGTGGCTCCAGCGTGGGCCTGCCGTGGTCGCACTGAGGGGCATGGCTCAAGGACTTCTGCCGATCAATCACGAGACCCTCGATGAAGCCGCCGGCAGCCGCCGAGGCCGGGCCACCGCGATTGAGCATCTTCGCCGGCTCCTGGTCGCCGCCGAGGTGCTCCCGCAGCGTCAGGAGCACCTGACCCGGCTCGAGCGAGAGATCAGCGCCCGGCTGGCCGCACTGCACCCTCACGACGCCGCCGTGATGCGTCGCTTCGTCACCTGGTACACCCTCCCGCGCATACGCCGCCGCATCGCTCAAGGCCGCGACCCGGAGACCACGTGTCAGCTGGCGCGCAACTCGTTGACTGGGCCCGGCCGGTTCCTGACCCACCTACGTCGCCGCGAGATCACGCTGGCCGGTCTGGGCCAAGGCGACCTGGAGGAGTGGGTGGCCGACAACCCCGGTTACGTGAGCGCGACCGTGATCTTCCTGCGGTGGGCACAACGGCAAAAGCTGGTGCCCGTTCTCGTGTTGCCGACGCAACGGAGGAACACCCCGCGCGAGTTCTCCGATGCGCAAGATCAGTGGATGATCGCCAAGCGGTGCCTGACCGACCACTCCTTGCCCCACCGGCTGCGACTGGTCGGGGCACTGGTCCTGCTGTACGGCCAACAATCATCCACTATTGCCCGCCTGCGCCGTAGCGACATCGTCAACAGCGCGGGCGTGACCTCGATCAGGCTCGGGCGCGACGCTGTCCTACTCGACGAACCCTTGGCCACCATCGCCCTTGAGCTCGCCACAGCCGCGGTCCCCGACGCCCGACCGCGTGGTCTGGCCCGGGCATTCAACACGGACGGAGACGGATGGCTCTTCCCCGGCCGCGGCCCTGGCAAACACCTCGGAGATGCCGCGCTGCGACGAGACCTGATCAAACTGGGCGTCCGCACCCGCTCCGGGCGGAACACCGCCCTGCTCGCACTGGCCCGAGACGTGCCACCGATGGTTCTCAGCGACCTGCTTGGCGTCGGCTCCAGCACCGCAGAACGATGGCGCGGCTACGCCGGCGGAGCATGGGCCACCTACATCGCAAGCAGCATCCAACCCGTCGATGATCACCCCAAATCCTGAGCGGCCTGAGACCATCGAGGAAGCGAAATTGCCTATCTACGAACCGAACTCGCCGAGAGACACAGGGCTCACGGCTCGGTTTCGCGTGCACGTATGGGCCCACTGGAATGGAGCTGGGGAGCCTGCCGTAGCACACTGCGCGAACCTATCGAAGGGTAAGGAGTAGGTAAAATCTTTCCCATTCCGGTTGCGTGGGGGCGTTGGCGCGTTCAGTGTTCTCCTGCCTGGCCCTATCGGGGGGTCGTTCGTAGTTCGGGGCAGGGCCATGACGGCTTCCTCACGCTTCTTTGACCGGTTGTACGTGGGCGGGCTGCTGCGCCCCACCCTGCGGGGTGTGGCGTACGCCGCATCGGCCGCACTGGTCGTGACGATCGCCCCGATCTCGGAGGCGACCCCGCCCGCGACACGCAGCGTGGCTGCGGCGGCGAAAGTTCCCGCGGCGAAGGTGGCCTCGCGTCCGGACGCGGTGTCGGCGCGGTTGTCGGCGCGGGCTCAGGGGTCCCGGGTTGAAGTTGAGCAGTTGCGGACGGAGACGTCCTCGACGTGGGTGAACCCGGACGGGACGTCGACCACGCAGCAGCATCAGGGCCCGATCCGGTTCAAGGACCCGAAGGCGAAGGACCCGAAGAGCGCCGCCTGGGTGAATGTGAACCTCGATGTCGAGGCCAAGGGTGATGGCACCGCCGGCCCGATCGGCCACCCGGCCGGCCTGTCCCTAGCCGGTAAGAGCGCTGGCGCGGGCAAGGGTGCCAAGGCGTCGTCGGGGACCGACGCGGTCGGGGTGGACGCCACGTTGGGCCGGTCGGTGACGTTGGCGTGGCCGGGATCCCTGCCTGCGCCGGTTCTGAAGGGCACGTCGGCGACGTACCCGGATGTGTTGCCGGGGGTTGATTTCGTGGTGTCTTCGCGCCGGACCGGTTTCGAGTCCGATGTGGTCATCAAGACTGCTTCCGCGCGTGACGCGCTGGTCGCGAAGGCCGGCGAGGCGCCTGTGGCGTTCTCGTTCCCGCTGAAGACCAAGGGCTTGACCGCACGCGCGGAGAAGGATGGCTCGGTCTCGTTCGTCGACAACAAGAACAAGGTGGTGTCGTCGTTCGCGGCGCCGATGGCGTGGGACGCCCAGGTCGACCCGGCGTCGGGGAATCGGGTCAACGAGTCTCCGGTGGCGATGAGCGTGGCGCAGAAGAACCCCGGCAACGCGGTCCTGACCCTGACCCCTGACCGGGCGTGGCTTGCCCAGGCAGAGCAGTTCCCGATCACCATTGACCCGACGTACGCGGCTGGCGCGAACATCACCACCAGCTTCGACACGTTCGTGTCCACGTCGTGGGCAAACTCGACGACGCCGCAGACGATGACCGAGCTGCGGGTCGGGACGTACAACGGTGGCGGGGATGTGGCCCGCTCGTACCTGAACTTCCCGATCTCGGGGTTGCAGGGTAAGGACATCGCGTCGGCGTCGTTGTCGCTGTACGAGTTCCACTCGTTCTCGTGCACCGCGGCGCCGGTGTACGCGCGAGCATCGGGGGCAGCCTCGACCGCGACGACGTGGGGGAACCAGCCGGCGCCCTACGGCGACACCGAGTCGGCCTCGTTCGCGAAGGGCTTCAGTTCTACGTGTGCGGCGGGTCGGGTGTCGGTGCCGATCACCAACATTGCCCGGGGCTGGTCGAGCACGGGGTGGCAGAACGGGTCGGTGAAGCTGTCCGCGTCGGAGACGAGCAACAGCGGGTGGAAGAAGTTCTACTCCCTGGAGTCCAGCTCGGACCCGTACATCACGTACACGTACAACCGGAAGCCGAACGCTGCCAGCACCCCGACACTGCCGGGTTCGAACACGTACACCGCTCCCGGCTCGAGCACCGGCCTGGTGTTCACTTCGGACACGACTCCGGCGTTCTCTTCGACGGCCACGGACCCGGATTCCTCGCAGGTGCGGGTGACGTTCGAGGTCCACAAGGACACCTCTGGTGCGGCGGCCTCGAAGGTGACCTCGTGTGAGACACCGTTGGGTAACTCGGGTGCGGCGGTGTCGTGTTCGGTTCCGGCGGCGTTGGCGCAGAACACCTCGGCTCAGGCGGCCTGGTATGTGCGCGCGTCGGTTCGTGACGATCGGAGCTTGTGGAATGGGACGTGGTCGCCGTGGCGCACGTTCTACGTGCAGACCGACGCCCCACCTGCTGCGGGCGTGTCCTGTGATCGTGGGTATGCGGCTGGGACGTGGACCGACGCCGACCCTGCGGGGACGCTGACGTGCACGGTCACCGCTGCCGGTGTCGCTGGCGGGTACCGCGCCCCGGGCTATCTCGACCTCACCGTGGACGGTGTGGTGCAGCCGCGCAAACCGATCACGGCGACCAACGACTCCTCGGTGGTCCATGCGACGTTCACGTTCCCAGCTACGGCGCGCGGGTACCACGAGGTCAAGGCCGTCCCGGTGGGGCGCTCGTTGAAGGTGGGCCCCACGACCACGCACGGCTTCGGGTGGGGTGCGGCGTCGATGACGGCCCCGACGAACGGGACCACGTCGTCGGGGAAGGTCAAGGTCGACGCCGGAGGCGCCCCCCGCGGGTCCGCGACGTCGGTATCGGCGAAGGTGCAGTGGCGCGTCGCCGGTTCCGGCAGCGAAACGACAGGGTGGACCGACGCCGCCGCCGGCGCGACCGTGATCACCCCCGGCTCGAGCACAGTCCCGGCCGAGTACAGGAACAAGATCTTCGACCTGACCACCGCCACCCGGGAAGCGGGCGCGACCGCGGACATCCCCTCCCGCACCCCGATCCGCCTCGACGTCCAGGTGTGCTTCACCTACACCGGCACGGGGGCCGGCACCCAGTGCACCTGGTCCCAGTCCCCGGTGACGGTGACCCGACTGCCGCACGCGTTCGGCGCCGGGTACCCGGTTGCCGACGCCGGGGTCGGGCAGGTCGCTCAGTACACCGGCGAGATCTCCCTGTCCGGCACCGACGTGTCCGTTCCTGGCTACACCGGCGACATCTCCATCTCCCGCTCCCACACCAGCTTCGCCGGCGACGGGTCCGTCGCGAACTGGCCCTCGGACCCCGTCACCGGGGTCTTCGGTCCCGGGTTCACCGCGAACCTTGACGGCGGCGAAGCGGGCTTGGCCGGGTTGACGGTGGTCGACAACACTCGCATCGACGGCTCTGTCGTGTTCATGGACGAGGAAGGTGAGCCGCTGGTCTACGTCAATCCGGCCGGGACCCGCACCTACCCCGCCGCCGGCACCGTCTACGACGCCGGTACTGACGACACGCAAAACTCCGGCACCCTGCTCAAACTCACCGGCACGGGTCTGTCCACGGTGTTGACGTTGACCGAGGAGGACGGGACCGCCACCACGTGGAAGCCGGTCGCCGCACCGTCGACCACCTCGGCGACGGTGTGGAAGCCGGCCACGATCAGCGAGCCCGGCCAAGCCGGCGCGACCACGTTCGGGCACGACACGACCGGGCGGGTCACTCGCATCGTCGCACCGGTCCCGGACGGGATGGCTGGCACGTCCTGCCCTACCAGCGGGGCACTGTCCAAGGGCTGCCGCGCCCTCGACATCACCTACGCCACCTCCACGACAGCAACGAGTACGACCCCGGGCGACTACACCGGCCGGGTCAAGACGGTGACCGCGCAACTGTGGAACCCGGCCGCCTCCGCGATGGCCGCGACCCCGGTCGCGACGTATCAGTACGACTCTTCCGGGCGTCTGGTGAAGGTCACCGACCCACGCTCCGGCCTGGGCACCACGTACACGTGGTCGGGCGCTACGACCCGGATCGGCTCGGTGGCCTCGGCGTCGCTGGCGGCGACCAAGCTGACCTACGACACCGGTGGTCGCCTGACCAAGGTGTCCAAGGAGGCGCCGATCGCCGGCGGGCCCGACGTGGTCACGAACCGGTTCGTGTACGGCGTGCCCACGTCCGGGTCCGGCCTGCCGACAGTGTCCGACGCGATGACCGCCTACCGGCAGGCCAAGGCCCCGGTGACCGGGTTCGCCACGTTCGGGCAGGACTACACCGGGCCGGATACCCCCACTTCTGCGGACTGGGTGTACGCCGACCTGTCCTACGTTGACGATCTCGGGTACACCGTGGACACCGCCAACTACGGTGCCGGCGGCAAGTGGTTGGTCACCTCGAGTGACTATGACGCGAACGACAACGTCATCCGCGCCCTGAACGCGTCCGCCGCGCAGACCGCCCGCGACAACCCGACCTGGTCGAACGCGCAGGTCGATGCGCTGTCCACCCAGACGATCTACAACGTCGAGGAGAAGAACGCCGCCGGTGAGGTCATCCTCCCAGCCGGGTCCCGAGTCACCGACACGTTCGGTCCTGCCCGCCTGGTCGCCCTCAACTCCGGTGATGTGGTCAATGCCCGCCCGCACACCCGCACCACCTATGACGAGGGTGCGCCCAACGGCGGCATCAACCCTGCCACCAGTCAGCGGTACTCCCTCACCACGACCGAGACCAGCGGTGTCAGCGACTCGGCCGCATCGGTCAACGCCACCGACCTTGAGGTCCACTCCACGACCAAGACCGAGTACGGCAAACTCAACACCTCCGACGCCACCGAAGGCGACGGCTGGGCCCTGGGGACCGCGACTCGCACCACCAGTGTCAAACCGGGTGACGCCGTCGGCAACATCGTCGCCACCACCCGGTACGACACCATGGGTCGGGTCACCGACACCCGCCAGCCCTTGTCCACCGGGACCGATGCGGGAACCACGAAGACGGCGTACTACACGGTCGGAACCCAGCCTGCACCGAACGCGGCCTGTGGTGGGCGACCGGAGTGGACAGGACTGACGTGCCGCACCTACCCGGCCGCCCAGCCCGCCGGGGCCACCCTGCCCGACTCGGTCACGACCGGGTACTCGATGTGGCTCAAGCCGACCAGCGAGGTCGAAACCTCAGGCACCACGTCACGCACCACGACGACGACGTACGACTCGGCGGAACGACCTGTGACGTCCAAGGTTGTCGCGTCTGGGATCGCCGGCCAGTCCGCAGCCACGGCGCGCCCGGGCACCTACACCAAGTACGACACCACCACTGGGATGGTCGCCTACACCGGGCGGCTGAACACTGCCGGCACCGACGCCGACACCACCGGACGCACCACCAGCACATACGACCGGTGGGGCCGCACCCTCACCCAGACCGGCGACGCTGGCGCCGTGAGCACCACCTACGACAGTGCTGGACGGGTCAACACCGTCCAGGACGCGAAGGGCACCACCACGTACGGGTACGACGGCCCCAGCGAACGCCGCGGCCTGACCACCTCGCTGACGATCACCCGCGGCGGCACGGCCGGGAACCTCACCTACGGCGCCACGTATGACGCCGACGGCAACATGACCGAGCAAACCCTCCCCGGCAACCTCACCCAAGTCACGTCCTACGACGAAGCAGGAGAACCCACCCAGCTGCAGTACCTGGGACAGGTCACCCCCGTCACCGAGACCACCGACCCTGGCACCGGTGAAACGACGTGGACACCCGGGACCCCGGTCCAAAACCAGCCGTGGCTGACGTGGTCCACCGTCAACGACGGTGCCGGCCGGGCCCGGTTCGAAGCCACCGGCACCGGTGCCGCATTCGACGGCGGCAACGGGGTTGCCACCATCGGCGAAATCAACCCCTGGACCGCAGACGCGATCGGGCAAGCGGCCAGCTACGGCCGCGAGTACCGGTACGACCACGCCGGCCGGCTCACCAACGTCGAAGACGCAGCATCAACGATCGACGCCGACACCGGGGACATGGTCGCCACGTGCACTACGAGGGCGTACACGTTCGACAAGAACGGGCGCCGCACCCAACTCGCCACCACCGCCCGCGATAGCGGCGACTGCACCACCACCGGAACCACCACCACAGTGGCCACCACCGGGTACGACACCGCGGACCGACCTACCACCGGCAAGGGTGGCACCGGGAACTACGTGTACGACACGTTCGGGCGGCAAACCACCCTCCCGGCCGTGGACGCCCCCGACCCCGCCAAGGGCAACATCACCCTCGGCTACTTCGACGACGACCAACCCAGGTCCGTCACCCAGGACACCACGTCGACGACGTTCACCCTCGACGCGAACGGCCGCCGGGCCGTGCAGACCACGACCGACCCTGCCGGGACCACCACAACCACCCGCAAGTACACCGACGACAGCGACAACCCCGCCTGGATCGATACCACCGGCCCGACCGGGACGTCTACCACCCGGTTCACCGAATCCCTCGGCGGAGACCTCTCCGCCACCATCAACTCTGACGGTGGCCTGAACCTGTCCCTGGCCAACCCCCACGGCGACGTCGTCACCAGTGTCGACATCCCCGTCGCCCAAACCGCCGACACGTCCGCGACCGCAATCACCGGCTGGGCCACCTACGACGAATACGGCAACCACACCGGCGACGTCGGCAGCACCGACCCAGTCGACGGACCCCTCGGGTACGGCTGGCTCGGCGCCAAACAACGCTCCACCAGCACAGCCACTGCCGGACTCACATTGATGGGGGTGCGGTACTACAACACGGCCAGAGGACTCTTCACCAGCCTGGACCCTGTCGCCGGAGGTAGCGCAACCGCGTACGACTACGTGAATGCAGATCCAGTCAACGTTGTCGACCTGGATGGTCGGTGCCCCTTCTGCGTTCCCCTCTTGATCATCGGCGGCAGGATTGCGCTGCAATACGGTGCTCGGTACCTGGCACAGAGGGCAGCAAGGCAAGCCGTCAAGATCGCGGCACGTAAGGCTGCCAAGAGGTACGCAAGGGATCTGCGACGTAAGGGATGGGACCACGCCCACCGCAGTCTAAGTAGCAGACAGAGGAACTCTTGGTCACGCAGTCCGCAGGGACGCAATTTTGCTCGCGGGCATGAGATTCACAACCGCACAGCCAATTCACTACGCCGCTACGGCGTCAAATACAATCGCTCGCGCTATCCCGATTATCGCTTCTACCGCGGGCGGGTTGGCGTGGAACTCAAGACCCACATGCGCGGCGGGCGGATTCACATTCGTATCCCACGCGGACTGACTCGCTGATCGACTTTGGAGCTTGCCTTGGCAGAACAGGCGACTGACCTCGCAAACCTCCCAGCAGTGAGCCAGAACGTGGGCGCGGGAGACTCATTGACCGTCTATGGCGGCGGCGTCCTCCGTGACGCGAACCTGTCCAATATTCGTGTTGCCCAGTTCGATCTGGTGCCTAGAGACTCGATAGGCACCTTGGTTCGGACTGCAATCCCTGGCGGTATTGCAGTCCGGGTTGGTCATGATATTCCGGTATTTGAGAACTGCGACTTTACCGGGCTGAATGCGAAGTTTTCACCGTGGATTGCGAGGTTCATCAACTGCAGGTTCGCAGGGGTTAACATCCGTGGATCGTTGATGCAGGCTCACTTCGTCGATTGCTTCTTCTCAGGCACGTGGGAAGCAAACTTCACCAGTGAGTCGGCGCCCGAAGATCCCGCACGGCACGTACTAGTCCAAGGCAACGACATGCGTGACCTTGTGGGGATGGACTTCTTCGGCGTTCCGCTAGCCGTCAATCGTCTTGAGAGGCCTGGCGGGAACCTTGTGCTGACACGCGCAGACGTGGGCAAGCAAGAGATCTCAATGCTGCTTCGCAGCCATGAAGACGGTCGTCGCCTGTTGGACAGGTTGGTTCGCGATTCCGGCAATGCGGACTGGGTTTTGATCGATCACACGGTCGTCGACGAGGAATTCTGGCGCCAACTACAGTTTCTGCTAGGACCACGCACGCCGAACCCCTAATGTTCGAGCCTATGTCGCGAGGCGCATGAGACCCCGGAGACCGGGCGAATCGAGGAGGCCGACTTGGGCGGGAATCCGCAGACTCGCCGTCGCCGACAGCACGTCGTGGCCAAGGCGCTCCTGTCTAGATTCAGGGCTCTTCACCGATGAGTGTGGGGTGAGCACGGCGCGTCGGTTGGCGGGTTGA
>JAJTBD010000020.1 GCA_021287075.1 Micrococcales bacterium
GGGTGCGGCGCGCAGGGGCGCTTTGGCCCACTTGGGCGAAAACGCCCCCACCCTCGACGCGTCGGTCAGGCGAGGGCGGCGAGCACCGCCGCGTCCGCCCGCGGCATACCCCCAGGGTGCGGCGCGCAGGGGCACTTTGGCCCACTTGGGCGAAAACGCCCCACCCTCGACGCGTCGGTCAGGCGAGCGCGGCGAGCACCACGTCGGCGGCGGCATACCCCCGGTGTGCGGTGCGCAGGGGCGCTTTGGCCCACTTGGGCGAAAACGCCCCACCCTCGACGCGTCGGTCAGACGAGCGCGGCGAGCACCACGTCGGCGGCGGCATAGGGGTCGGACTGGCCGTCGACGACCTTGGCGGCGAGATCCTCGACGCCGTGGCCGGAGCGCAGGTCGCCCATGCGCTCGCGCAGCGCCTTGATGGCGATCGACTCGATCTCGTCGCCCGCGCGGCGGATGCGCCGCTCGCGCAGGGTGCCATTGCCCGACATCCACTCGACGTGCTTGTCGATGGCCTCCATGACCTCGTCGACGCCGGACTTCTGGGCCGCGATGGTCTTGAGGACCGGCGGGCGCCACAGGCCGGGCTCGGTGCGGTCGCCGAGGGTGATCATGTGGCGGATGTCGCGGACGGTCGCGTCGGCGCCGTCGCGGTCGGCCTTGTTGACGACAAAGATGTCGCCGATCTCGAGGATGCCGGCCTTGGCGGCCTGGATGCCGTCGCCCATGCCGGGGGCGAGCAGCACGATCGTGGTGTCGGCCAGGCCCGCGATCTCGACCTCGGACTGGCCCACACCGACGGTCTCGACGAGCACGACATCACAGCCGGCGGCGTCGAGGACGCGGATCGCCTGCGGCGTGGTCCATGACAGTCCGCCGAGGTGGCCGCGCGAGGCCATCGAGCGGATATAGACCTGGGGGTCGAGGGCGTAGTCGCTCATCCGGACCCGGTCGCCGAGCAGCGCGCCGCCGGAGAAGGGCGAGGAGGGGTCGACGGCGAGGATGCCGACGCGCTTGCCGCGCTCGCGGAGGGCGCCGACCAGCGCGTTGGTGGAGGTGGACTTGCCGACGCCGGGCGAGCCGGTCAGGCCGATGACGTGCGCGCGCCCGGTGTGGGGGGCGAGCGCGGCCATCACCTCGCGCAGCGCCGGGTGGCCGTCCTCGACGAGAGAGATCAGGCGTGCGACGGCACGCGCAGACCCCTCCCTGGCCGAGGCGACCAGGGAGGGGACGTCAACGCTGCGAGGTGCCACTCAGGCGCCACCACCCGGGACCTTGACGATGAGCGCGTCGCCCTGGCCACCGCCGCCGCACAGGGCGGCCGCGCCGACGCCGCCGCCGCGGCGCTTGAGCTCGTGGGCCAGCGCCAGGGTGATGCGGGCGCCGGACATGCCGAGCGGGTGGCCCATGGCGATCGCGCCGCCGTTGGGGTTGACCTTGTCGGCGTCGAGGCCGAGCTGCTTGGCCGAGGCCAGGCCGACGGCGGCGAAGGCCTCGTTGATCTCGATGACGTCGAGGTCCTTGGGGTCGATGCCCTCCTTCTCGCACGCCTTGGCGATCGCGTTGGCGGGCTGGGCCTGGAGGGTGGAGTCGGGGCCGGCGACGACGCCGTGGGCGCCGATCTCGGCGAGCCAGGTCAGGCCCAGCTCCTCGGCCTTGGCCTTGCTCATGACGACGACCGCGGCCGCACCGTCGGAGATCTGCGAGGCGGAGCCGGCCGTGATCGTGCCCTGCTTGTCGAAGGCGGGGCGCAGCTTGCCCAGCGACTCGGCCGTGGTGTCGGCCCGCACGCCCTCGTCGGTGTTGAAGACGATCGGGTCGCCCTTGCGCTGCGGGACCTCGACGGGGACGACCTCGTCGGCCATCTTGCCGTCGGCCCAGGCCTTGGCGGCGAGCTGGTGGGAGCGGGCGGCGAAGGCGTCCTGCTCCTCGCGGGAGAACTCGGCGTCGCCGGTGTTGGCCGACTCGGTCAGCGAGCCCATGGCCTGGTCGGTGAGGATGTCGTGCAGGCCGTCGAAGGCCATCGAGTCCTTCATTTTGACGTCGCCGTACTTGAAGCCGTCGCGGCTGCCGGTGAGCAGGTGCGGGGCGTTGGTCATCGACTCCTGGCCGCCGGCGACGACGATGTCGAACTCACCGGCGCGGATCAGCTGGTCGGCCAGGGCGATGGCGTCGATGCCCGAGAGGCAGACCTTGTTGACGGTCAGGGCGGGGACGCTCATCGGGATGCCGGCCTTGACGGCGGCCTGGCGAGCGGGGATCTGGCCCTCGCCGGCGGTGAGCACCTGGCCCATGATGACGTACTGGACGTCCTCGGGCTTCACGCCCGACTTCTCGAGGGCGCCCTTGATGGCGAAGCCGCCGAGGTCGGAGCCGGAGAAGCCCTTGAGGGAGCCGCTCATCCGGCCCATGGGGGTCCGGGCTCCGGCGACGATGACAGAGGTGGGGCGGTCGGACATGGTGAGCGGGCCTTCCGTTCGTGGGAGGTCAGATGGGGTCCCCGCCACCCTAGCGAGCGACCCTGCCCCCCGTCGCCGGTCGGGCGGGGTGTCCCACGCCACAGCGCAGCCCTTCGACGCAGGAGCGGGTATGCCGCGGGGCCGGCGAGGGTGTCCCCCTCACCGGCCCCGCGGCATACCCCTATCGCAAGTCGACTGGGGTGGAGGGTCAGTGACCGCCGTCCTTGGCGGGCTCGACGAGCTCGACCAGGACGCCGCCGGCGTCCTTGGGGTGGATGAAGTTGACGCGCGAGTTGGACGTGCCGCGCTTGGGCTCGGGGTAGAGCACCCGCAGGCCGCGCTCCTTCAGCGTCGCGCACACGGCGTCGATGTCCTCGACGCGGTAGGCCATCTGCTGGATGCCGGGGCCGCTGCGGTCGAGGAACTTGGCGATCGTCGACTGGTCGTTGAGGGGGGCGAGCAGCTGGATGCAGGAGCCGGAGTCGCCGACGCCCATCATGGCCTCGCGCACCCCCTGCTCCTCGTTGGTCTCCTCGTGCAGCATCGTCATGCCGTACTTCTCCTCATAGAAGCGGATCGCCTCGTCGAGGTCGGGCACGGCGATGCCCACGTGGTCGATGTGGGTGAACAGGTCTGCGCTCATGCCCCCAGCCTATTCCTGTCCCGGCGTCTGGAGCTGACGACGGTCTCCGGGCTGCTGGCCTGAGCCAGCACCGCCCGGACCTGCACGGGCGCGCGCGAGCCGGCCCCGCGGCATACCCGCAAGAGCCGGGGCGACGGTATGAGCGAGGTCACCCGTGACCGCGATCTCATACCCTCCCGTAGCACCGGTACCGACAAGTAGTTTCACCCAGAAGGAGTGTCTGGCGTCCGGCCAGGCCAAGCCGAACCCCCACCAAGCCCCACCCACCAGCCGAGGAGACAGCAGCAATGCAGCAGATCCGCGACGCCATCATGTCGGGCGACCGCAGCGAGGAGACCTTCGCCAACCTTCAGGTCCCCGAGACCTACCGCGCCGCCACTGTCCGCAAGGACGAGGTGGGCATGTTCGAGGGCGTGAAGTCCAAGGACAAGGACCCCCGCAAGTCGATCCACATCGACGACGTGCCGATCCCCGAGCTCGCCCCCGGTGAGGCGCTGGTCGCGGTCATGGCCAGCTCGATCAACTACAACACCGTGTGGACCTCGATCTTCGAGCCGGTGCCGACCTTCGGCTTCCTCGAGCGCTACGGCCGCCTCTCCCCCGACGCCAAGCGCCACGACCTGCCCTATCACATCGTCGGCTCCGACCTGGCCGGCGTTGTCCTCAAGACCGGCCCCGGCGTGCAGCTGTGGAAGCCCGGCCAGGAGGTCGTCGCGCACTGCCTGTCCGTCGAGCTGGAGCACCACGACGGCCACGACGACACGATGATGGACCCCGAGCAGCGCATCTGGGGCTTCGAGACCAACTTCGGCGGCCTCGCCGAGCTGGCCATCGTCAAGGCCAACCAGCTGATGCACAAGCCCGGTCACCTCACCTGGGAGGAGGCCGCCGCGCCCGGCCTGGTCAACTCGACCGCCTTCCGCCAGCTGGTCTCCAAGAACGGCGCCGCCATGAAGCTCGGCGACCGCGTCCTGATCTGGGGCGCCTCCGGCGGCCTCGGCTCCTATGCCACCCAGATGGCGCTGGCCGGTGGCGCCGAGCCGATCTGCGTCGTCTCCTCGCCGGAGAAGGCCGAGATCTGCCGTCAGCTCGGTGCCGAGCACGTCATCGACCGCTCCGCCGAGGGCTACAAGTTCTGGAAGGACGAGTCCACCCAGGACCCCAAGGAGTGGAAGCGTCTCGGCGCCAAGATCCGTGAGCTGACCGGCGGCCACGACCCCGACATCGTCTTCGAGCACCCCGGCCGCGAGACCTTCGGCGCCTCGGTCTATGTCACCCGCAAGGGCGGCACGATCGTCACCTGCGCGTCCACCTCGGGCTACATGCACGAGTACGACAACCGCTACCTGTGGATGAACCTCAAGCGGATCGTCTCCAGCCACTTCGCCAACTACCGCGAGGCGTGGCAGGCCAACTCGCTCATCGACCGCGGCCTGATCCACCCGACCCTGTCCAAGACCTACAGCCTCGACGAGGTCGGCCAGGCCGCGCTCGATGTCCACCACAACAAGCACCAGGGCAAGGTCGGCGTGCTGACCCTGGCCCCGGAGGCCGGCCTGGGCGTCACCAACCCCGAGAAGCGCGCGCAGTTCGAGAAGGAGATCAACCGCTTCCGCGCCTGATCACCCCACCGGATCGCAGGTATGCCGCCGTGCCCGGCCGGGCACGGCGGCATACCCCTGTCTGGGGCCGGGCCATCCGGCGCAAAAGACCTCCCCACGGGTGGGGCCGGTGATGCCTCCGCACCAACTCCCGCAGACGTAGAGTGAGCGCGTGCCCCGCATCGACCCGCGCGCCGTCGCGTCCACGCCGGCGGCCGCCGTCGGGCGGCTGCGGGCCTGGCGCCGCGCGCAGCGTGACGCCCTGCGGGAGAGCAACCGCATCAAGGCGGCCGAGTGGGACGAGCAGCTCGAGCACGACCTGCTCAGCGACACCCTCGGCCCCACGGGGCCGGAGCGGGCCGGTGGCGCCACCGCCGCCGGCGCGGCCGGGCGCAGCGGGGCGCCGCTCAACCGGCACTCCCCCTTCTATCTCGGCTTCCTCGGCGGTCTGGGCGCGCTGCTGGCCTATTCGCTGTGGAATGCCGTGGGGCGGCTGGCCACGACCCTGACGATCCTGGTCGTCGCGCTCTTCCTGACCCTCTCCCTCGACCCGATCGTCGAGGCCCTGCGCCGGCGCAAGGTGCGCCGCGGCGAGGCCGTCGCGATCGTCTTCCTCGGCTTCATCGGGATCATGGTCCTGCTCGGGCTGCTGGTAGTGCCGCCCGTGGTCGACCAGGGCTCACAGCTGATCGCGCACTCGCCCGACTATGTCAACAACATCCTCTCCCAGGACTGGGTCACCCGGCTCGACCGTGACTACCAGGTGCTGGAGAAGGCCCAGACCGAGTTCAACAACCGGATCACCGACCCGGGGCTGCTCACCCAGCTCTTCGGCGGTGTGCTCGGCGCGGGCAAGATCGTGGTGAGCGGGGTCTTCCAGTTCCTGACGATCCTGGTGCTGACCCTCTATTTCCTCGCCTCGCTGCCCCAGCTGAAGCAGGCCTCCTACGCCGTGGTGCCGGCCTCGCGCCGCACCCGCGTGATGGCGCTGTCGGAGGAGATCATGCGGCGGGTCGGCGCCTATGCCATCGGGCAGGTGGGCATCGCCACGATCAACGCGCTGTGCGCCTGGCTGATGATGTCGCTCATCGGCATCCCGTATGCCGCGGTGCTGGCCGTCGTCGTCGGTTTCCTCGGCCTGGTCCCCATGGTCGGCGCCACCCTGGGCGCCCTGGTCGTGGCCGCCGTCGCCTTCGTGGAGTCGCCCCGGCTCGCCCTGATCGCGCTGGTCTACTTCACCGTCTACCAGCAGATCGAGAACTATCTGATCGCCCCGCGCGTGATGACCCGCACCGTCTCGGTCCCGGGCGCGGTGACGGTCGTCGCCGCGCTGGCCGGCGGCACCCTGCTGGGTGTGCTCGGCGCGCTGCTGGCGATCCCCACCGCCGCCGCGCTGCTGCTGATCTATGACGAGGTCATCATCCCGCGCCAGCGCCGGGCCTGACATGCCACGCGCCAACCGCCGCCGACGCGACGAGGTGCCCCTGGCCCTCGGCCGGCTGCGCGGCGGCGGGGAGCGCCGGGAGACCCACCGCGGCCGGTCCTGGTTCGTCCGGCCGCTGTCGGGCGCCACCTCCGAGCGGGCCTACCTGTGCCCGGGCTGCCAGCACGACATCGCCCCGCTGACCGCGCATGTCGTCGTCTGGCCCGCCGACGGGATGGGCGGCGTGGACGACCGGCGGCACTGGCACACCCGCTGCTGGGGCCGCTACTGACGCCGCTCAGGCCTCGCCGACCCAGCCGCCTGCGACCGGCGAGCCCATCCGGTCGCGCATGGAGTTCAGGGCGCGGTGGACGTTGACCCGCACCGCGCTCTCCGAACACCCGAGCGCCTCGGCGATCGACCGGTCGGGCAGGTCCTCATAGAAGCGCAGCACCAGCACGGCCCGCTGCCGCGGCGGCAGCAGCGCCAGCCAGCGCACCATCGCCTCGTGGTCGACCACCCCGTCCGAGGCCGACGGCGAGGACAGGGCCGCGCGCCCCGAGAGGAAGGCGATCGCCTCGTCAGAGACCGGCCGCTCCCCCGAGCGCTTCCGGCGCTTGCCGCCGAGGAACTCGTTGACCATCACCTGGCGCGCATACGCCTCCGGCGAGGCCGCGGCCTGCACCTGACGCCACTTGACCATCACCTTGACCAGGGTGTCCTGCACGAGGTCCTCGGCATCCTGACGGTGCATCGTCAGCGAGAGGGCAGTCCCCATCAGCCGCGGCATCATCTCCTCCGCGAACTCGCACGCCTCCCTGGGCGGTGACCCCCAGGGGCGCCCGCTCATGCCTGGCCCTTGGCGAGCCCGGCCCCGACCACGTTGGCCAGGGTGCGCTGCACCGCCGCCGTCGCCTCGTCGGCCGGGTTGTCATAGACGGTGTATATGTAGCCGCCGACGATCACGCGGCCAGAGCGCTCGAGGACGGCCACCTCGGGCAGCTCGCCCGAGCGGTTGAGATAGGACCACGTCGAGTTGCCGGTCCCGGTGGCGCTCGGCAGCCACGCAGACGGCGGCTGGCTCCACAGGCACTCGCCGCTGTTGTCCAGCGTCTGCTGCATCGCCGTGATGGCCGCCTCCTCGCTCGCGAAGCGGGTGACGGTCAGCTGGAGCTCGGCGGCGCGGCGCACCCCGTCGGGCGCCGAGTCCGGGCTCACCGCCTGATACTGCGTGGCGCTGGTGGGCTGCGGCCGGCTCGCGCTCTCACGGCCGAGGTTGCAGCTCTGGGCGCCGGCCACGATGGGCGAGCGCGGCACCTCGATCGTCGAGTAGGGCGCCAGCTGCCAGGGCAGCTGGGCGGCGACGGGGAAGACCGACGCCGGGATCGGCGCGATGTCGTTGGCCGGGCTGGTGGGCGGCGGGCTCGATGGCGGCTCGCTCGACGGCGACGTGCTCTGCGGGGCTGCGCCCGCCGGGGGCGCGCTGGACGCGCCGGTCGGGTCGACAGCGGTGGGCTGGCCGGTGGTCGCGGCGCTGGTCGGCTCCGAGGTCGGCGCACTCGTGCCGGAGGTGGCCTCCGTCGGGGGCGTGGTCGAGGAGAGCGTGGTGGTCGAGCTGCTCCGGGCGATCGAGGGCGTGCCCGTCCCGGACATGGAGGCCGAGGTGGTGGCCGTGGGCGGCGTCGAGCTGGTCGTCAGGGAGGAGGCGGACACACTGGTCGAGGGACCCGTGGCCGGCGGCACGGGGGCGGTGTCGAGCACCCCCGGGCCGATCGCGACGGCAGCCGCGATCAGCCCGACGGCACCGAGGCCTCCGACCGCACCGCCCACTGTCCGCCTGCGGCGGACGCTGGTGGCGCGGCGCACGGCGGCGTCGAGGAGGTCGCGGTCGGTGCTCACCGGACCGCACCGAAGGCCGGCAAAGAACTCCTGTGCCTGCTGGGCGCGGGCATCATCGGCCCATTCATCATCGGGTCGTGACATCGGACGTCACCTCCTTGTCCTCTAGATGCCGCGAGGGCAGGCCGAGGTTACCTCCCCCGCCCCGGTGCTCTGCGGCGGCGCCCACCCAGGCGCCGCGAGCGCACGACGCCGCTGCGCGGCATACCGGGGTATGCCGCGCAGCGGCGTGATCGTGGCCCGAGAGGGTCAGGCGTAGTTGCGGAAGCCGCGGCCGGTCTTGCGGCCGAGGTAGCCGGCGGTGACGAGGTGCTCGAGCATCGGCGCCGGGGCGAACCCGCGCTCGCGGAACTCGACATAGAGCTCGCGCTCGATGGCCAGCGAGACATCGAGGCCGACCACGTCGAGCAGCTCGAAGGGGCCCATGGGCAGCGAGCAGCCGGTCTTCATCGCGGTGTCGATGTCGTCGGCCGTGGCGTAGTGGGCCTCGAGCATCTTGACCGCGTCGTTGAGATAGGGGAAGAGCAGCGCGTTGACGATGAAGCCGGCCCGGTCGCCGCAGGTGACGGCGACCTTGCCGAGCTTGGCGCACAGGTCCTGCACCGTCGCGGTCACGTCGGCGGCCGTGGAGACGGTCGTGACGACCTCGACGAGCTTCATCACCTGGGCGGGGTTGAAGAAGTGCATGCCGATGACGTCCTCGGGCCGCTTGGTGACGGCGCCGCACTGGATGACCGGCAGCGAGGAGGTCGTGGTGGCCAGGATCGCGCCGGGCTTGCAGATCTCGTCGAGGTTCTCGAAGAGGGTCTGCTTGACCTTGAGGTCCTCGACGACGGCCTCGACGACGATGTCGACATCGGCCAGGTCGTCGAGCGAGGTGGTGCCGGTCAGGCGGCCGACGGCGGCGGCCTTGTCGTCCTCGGTGGCCTTGCCGCGGCCGATCGCCTTGTCGAAGGACTTCTCGATGCTGGCGCGGACCGCCTCGACCTTGGCGTCGGCGCGGGCGACATAGGTGACGTCATAGCCGGCCTTGGCGAAGACCTCGATGATGCCGGTCGCCATCGTGCCGGAGCCGACGACGCCGACCTTGGCGATGGTCCGCAGCGCGGTCTGGGCGGCCTCGGCCGAGACGGGGGTCAGGGCGTCGTCGACGACCTTGGAGCTGCCGGGCGCCTCGTAGGTGTAGAAGCCCTTGCCGGACTTGCGGCCCTTCAGGCCCGCGGTGACCATCTGCTTGATGATCGGGCTCGGGGCGTGCAGGCGGTCCCGGCCCTGCTTGTACATCGTGTCGAGGATCTCGTATGCCGTGTCGAGGCCGATGAGGTCCATCAGCGCCAGCGGGCCCATGGGGTAGCCGCAGCCGAACCGCATCGCGGCGTCGATGTCCTCGCGGGTGGCGTACTTCTGCTCGAACATCGACACGGCGTGGTTGAGGTAGCCGAAGAGCAGGGCGTTGGCGATGAAGCCGGCCTTGTCGCCGACGACGACGGGCATCTTGCCGAGACGCTCGGCGAGCGCCTTGACGTCCTCGATGACGTCCTGGGAGGTGACGACGGTGCTGATGACCTCGACGAACTTCAGGACGGGGGCGGGGTTGAAGAAGTGCATGCCGACGACGCGCTTGGGGTTGGAGGTCGCGACGGAGATCTCGGTGACGGACAGGCTGGAGGTGTTGGTGGCCAGGATCGCGTCGTCGGCGACGACCTTGTCGACCTCGCTGAAGATGCCGCGCTTGAGCTCGAGCTGCTCGGGCACCGCCTCGACGACGAGCTGGCAGTCCTTGAGGTCGGCCAGCGCGGAGGTGAAGGTGACCCGCCCGATGAGGGCGTCGCGGTCCTCCTGGGTCAGCTTGCCGCGGTCCAGCGCGCGCTGGGTGGAGCGCTCCAGGACGCCCCTGCCCCGCTCGACCGCCTCGTCGGAGGCCTCGACGGCGACGACGTTGATGCCATTGCGGGCGAAGACCTCGACGATGCCGGCACCCATGGTGCCGAGTCCGATCACGCCAACCTGTGTGAAGTCACGAGCCATGGCGGCGAGTCTTCCAGAGCGTCAGGCGGGCGTTAAGGCGTATGCCGCGCGACGGTGGTCACACTGTGGGCCGCGTCGGCCCACGTCGTAGGGTTGACCACCATGCGCCTGGTCATCGCGACGTGTGCCGTCGACTACGAGGGTCGCCTCAGCGCCCACCTCCCCCTCGCCACCCGCCTGCTGCTCGTCAAGGCCGACGGGTCGGTGCTGGTCCACTCCGACGGCGGCTCCTACAAGCCGCTCAACTGGATGTCGCCGCCGTGCGCGATGGCCGAGGTCTCGCCCGACGAGGACGAGGCGGCCGAGGGCGTCAGCCGTGTCTGGGTGGTGCAGAACGCCAAGTCCGAGGACCGCCTGCGCATCCGCATCCACGAGGTCCACCACGACTCCGCCCACGACCTCGGCGTCGACCCCGGCCTGGTCAAGGACGGCGTCGAGGCCCACCTCCAGCGGCTGCTGGCCGAGCACATCCACACCCTCGGCGCGGGCTACTCGCTCGTGCGCCGGGAGTACATGACGGCCATCGGGCCGGTCGACATCCTGTGCAAGGACCCCTCCGGCGGCTCGGTCGCGGTCGAGATCAAGCGGCGCGGCGACATCGACGGCGTCGAGCAGCTCACGCGCTATCTGGAGCTGATGAACCGCGACCCGCACCTCGCGCCCGTCACCGGTGTCTTCGCCGCGCAGCAGATCAAGCCGCAGGCCCGCACGCTGGCCGAGGACCGCGGCATCCGCTGCGTCGTGCTCGACTACGACGCCCTCAAGGGCATCGACAACGCCGAGACCCGGCTCTTCTAGCGACTCCC
Source organism: Micrococcales bacterium (assembly GCA_021287075.1). GTDB lineage: Bacteria > Actinomycetota > Actinomycetes > Actinomycetales > Dermatophilaceae > JAJTBD01. The sequence continues at coordinate 10,857 of JAJTBD010000020.1, forward strand.
CCGCGCACGAGGTGGGGTATGCCGCGGGGGCGGCCCCGCGGCATACCCCAGCTCAGGCGTCGGCCCGGTCGGAGGTGCCGGGCCAGTGCAGCACCTGCCAGCCCTCGTCGCCGATGGCGACCTCGGCGGGCGCGGCGTTGGGCAGGAAGCGCAGCGCGGCCAGGTCGGAGCGGACATTGGCCGACAGCCGCGGGATGACGAAGGACATGACCCCGCCGTGGCTGAGCACGAGGACCGTCTCGCCGCGGTGCAGGTCGGCGATGTGCTGGAGGGCCTCGCGATAGCGGGCGAGCGCCTCGGCGCCCGACTCCGAGCCGGGGATGCGCGCCTCGAGGTCGCCCTCGACCCAGGAGCCGAGCACCGCGGCATACTCCGGGTCGTCGTGGGGGCGCCCGGCGAGGTCGCCGACGGGGAACTCCTCCAGCCCATCGAGCTGGCGCGGCTCCAGGCCCAGGAAGGCACCGGCGACGCGGCCGGACTCGACCGCCCGCTCGAGCCGCGAGGTGTAGATCGCCGCGACGCGCCGCTCCTGGAGCGAGCGGGCCAGCTGCTCGACCTGCTCCAGACCCAGCTCGGTCAGGAAGCCGCCGTCGTCGGAGAGCACGTGGGCGTGGGGGTAGTCGGCGTCGCCGTGCCGGGCGACCAGCAGCGTCGCGTCGCAGTGCAGGGCCATCGCTCCTCCTCATCCTCTGCCGCAGCAGTATGCCGCGCGGCGCGGACCCGTCGGCGGCTGTCGGTGGGGCGTGTCATCCTCTCGGGGTGAGCACCGACCCGGCCGCAGAGCCCGCGATCACCCCCGCCCGCGCGAGCGGCCCGGAGGACCCCTATCCCGACAACCCGTGGCCGGCGCTGTGGGCGCTGGTGCTCGGGTTCTTCATGATCCTGGTCGACTCCACGATCGTCTCGGTGGCGACGCCCGCGCTGATGTCGGCCTTCGACGCCGACATCAACTCGGTGCTGTGGGTGACCAGCGCCTATCTGCTGGCCTATGCCGTGCCCCTGCTCATCACCGGGCGGCTCGGTGACCGGATCGGCCCCAAGTGGGTCTATCTGGCCGGGCTGACCCTCTTCACCCTCTCCTCGCTGTGGTGTGGCCTGACCGGGTCGATCGCCGGCCTGGTCACGGCGCGCGTCGTGCAGGGTCTCGGCGCCTCGCTCATGACCCCCCAGACGATGTCGGTCATCACGCGCACCTTCCCGCCGCAGCGGCGCGGCAGCGCGATGGCGCTGTGGGGCGCGACCGCCGGGGTGGCCACGCTGGTCGGGCCCATCCTCGGCGGCTTCCTCATCGACCACCTCGGGTGGGAGTGGATCTTCTTCATCAACGTCCCGGTGGGGCTGCTGGGCTTCGTGCTCGTGTGGCGGCTGGTGCCGGCCCTGCGCACCCACGCCCACTCCTTCGACTGGATCGGCGTGGCGCTCAGCGCCGTCGGCCTGTTCTGCGCGGTCTTCGCGATCCAGGAGGGGCAGACCTATGACTGGGGCACGATCACCGGCGTGATCTCGGTGCCGCTGCTGCTGGCGGTCGGCGGGGCGCTGCTGCTGGTCTTCATCTGGTGGCAGGCCCGCAACCGCCGTGAGCCGCTCGTCCCGCTCTCGCTCTTCCGCGACCGCAACTTCTCGCTGTCCAACACCGCCATCACCACGGTCGGCTTCGCGATGACCGCGCTGATGTATCCCTTCATGCTCTATGCCCAGCTCGTGCGCGGGCTCTCCCCCACCAGGGCCGCGCTGCTGCTCGCGCCCCAGGCGGTCATGTCGATCATCCTGGCGCGGCCGGTCGGCAGGCTCGTCGACCGCGTCCACCCCCGACTGCTCGCCGCCAGCGGCCTGGTCGGGGTCTCGCTCTCGACCTTCGCGCTCTCCCGGCTGATGACGCCCGACTCCCCGACCTGGGCGGTGCTGCTGGCGGCCACGGCATTCGGCACGGCGAGCTCCTTTGTCTGGGGGCCGCTGGCCACCTCGGCCAACCGCAACCTGCCCCACCACCTCGCCGGCGCCGGCTCGGGCGTCTACAACACCACCCGTCAGATCGGGGCGGTCCTCGGCAGCGCCGCCATCGCCGTGCTGATGGAGTCGCGGCTGGCCGCCCACCTCGGCGAGCGGGCCGCCTCCGGCGGGGCCGAGTCGATGGCCGGCGGTGGTGGGCTGCCGGCCCCGGTGCGCGAGGGCTTCTCCGCCGCCCTGTCCGAGGCCATGCTGCTGCCCGCGGCCATCGTGCTGATCGGCTTCGTCGCCGCCCTGTTCTTCGAGGCGCCGCACCACCTGCGCGAGCCTGCGGAGCGTCCCGGGGGCTGAGCCGGTGGAGCCGGGCGGGGCCTGAGGCGCGCGCGCCCGTCCGTTGGGGTGGAGTTGGCGGCCAGTCCCCCGCCGTCGCGTCAGCCGGTGCGACGGTGGAGGCATGACTGACGCCTCTCTCAACGGAAAGACCATCGCCTTCGCCGTCTCCGGCGAGGGCATCGAGCAGGTCGAGCTGACCGAGCCGTGGCAGGCCGTCGAGGCCGCCGGCGGCACGCCCAAGTTGCTGTCCATCGAGCCGGGCACGGTGCAGGCCTTCAACCACCTCGACAAGGCCGACACCTTCGACGTCGACGTGACCTTCACCCAGTCCAGCGTCGACGACTTCGACGGGCTGGTGCTGCCCGGCGGTGTCGCCAACCCCGATGCGCTGCGTGCCGACAAGGACGCCGTGGCCTTCGTCAAGGCGTTCGCCGACTCCGGCAAGCCGATCGCCGCGATCTGCCACGCCCCGTGGACCCTCGTCGAGGCCGACGTCGTCCGCGGCCGCTGGCTGACCTCCTATCCCAGCATCCAGACCGACATCCGCAACGCCGGTGGCGAGTGGGTCGACGAGGAGGTCGTGGAGGACCGCGGCCTGATCACCAGCCGCAACCCCGACGACCTGCCCGCCTTCAACGCCGCCCTCGTCGAGCGCTTCGCCGCCGGCCCCGAGGCCTGACCCTGCCAGGCCCCGCATCTCGACTGGGTCCGGGGGGCGGCAACGCCCAGACGCACGCAGGCCCGGTATGCCGCGTGGGCGGCATACCGGGCCTTGCTCGGCTGGGCCCGTGGTCCAGGCCTGGTGGGCCGAGGTTCCCGGCGATCGGGTCAGACGGGCTGGGGCTCGGGGCTGGTCTGGGCGAGCCCGCGGGCGGCGCGGATCAGGTCGACCATCTCGCCCATGATCTCGTTGAGGCCGAAGTCCTTGGGGGTGAAGACGGCCGCGACGCCCTGCTCCCTGAGGCGGCGCCCGTCGGAGTCGGGGATGATGCCGCCGACGACGACCGGCACGTCACCGGCACCGGCCTCCTTCAGGCCGCGCAGGATCTCGGGCACCAGCTCCATGTGGGAGCCGGACAGGATCGAGATGCCGACGAGGTGGACATCCTCGGCGACGGCCGCACCGACGATCTGCTCGGGCGTGAGCCGGATGCCCTGATAGACGACCTCGAAGCCGGCGTCACGCGCGCGGACGGCGATCTGCTCGGCGCCGTTGCTGTGACCGTCGAGACCGGGCTTGGCGACGAGGATGCGCAGCTTCTCGCCGAGCTCCTCACCGGTCGCGGCGACCTTGTCGCGGACGGCGCGCAGGTCCTCGCGGGCACCGTCGCCGACCCCCACGGAGCCGGAGACGCCGGTGGGCGCGCGGTACTCGCCGAACTCGTCACGCAGGGCCTGGGCCCACTCGCCGGTGGTGACCTTGGCGCGGGCGCACTCCAGCGAGGCCTCCATCAGGTTGACCCCGGATGCCGCGTCGGCCTTGAGCCGCTCGAGGGCCTTCTCGGCCCGCTCCTTCTGGGCGGGGTCGGCGTCGCGCTGCTCGCGCCAGGCCTGGATCGCCTCGATGGCGTGCTGCTCGACGGCCGGGTCGACGGTCTGGATGGCGGTGTCGAGGTCGGCGGTGAGCGGGTTGGGCTCGGTGGTGTCGAACTTGTTGAGGCCGACGATGACGTCCTGGCCCGCCTCGATGCGCTGACGGCGCAGGGCGTGGGAGGCGACCATCGCCGACTTCATGTAGCCGGACTCGACGGCCGGGATCGCGCCGCCCATCTCCTGCACCCGGTCGATCTCGGCCTTGGCGCCGGCGACGAGCTCGGCGACCTTGGCCTCGATGACGGTGGAGCCGGTGAAGATGTCGTCGTACTCGAGCAGGTCGGACTCATAGGCCAGCACCTGCTGGATGCGCAGCGACCACTGCTGGTCCCACGGGCGGGGCAGACCGAGCGCCTCGTTCCAGGCCGGCAGCTGCACGGCGCGGGCGCGGGCGTCCTTGGACAGGGTGACCGCGAGCATCTCCAGAACGATGCGCTGGACATTGTTCTCCGGCTGGGCCTCGGTCAGGCCGAGGCTGTTGACCTGCACGCCATAGCGGAAGCGGCGCTGCTTGGCATCGGTCACGCCATAGCGCTCGCGGGTCAGCTCGTCCCACAGCTCGACGAAGGCGCGCATCTTGCACATCTCCTCGACGAAGCGCACGCCGGCGTTGACGAAGAAGGAGATGCGGGCGACGACCTTGCCGAACTCCTCCTGCGGCACCTGGCCGGAGTCGCGCACGGCGTCCAGGACCGCGATGGCGGTCGACATCGCATAGGCGATCTCCTGCACCGGCGTGGCACCGGCCTCCTGGAGGTGATAGCTGCAGATGTTGATCGGGTTCCACTTGGGGATGTTGGAGACCGTGTAGGCGACCATGTCGGTGATCAGCCGCAGCGACGGCTGGGGCGGGAAGGCATAGGTCCCTCGCGACAGGTACTCCTTGATGATGTCGTTCTGGGTGGTGCCGCCGAGCGCGCGCACCCACTCGGCCGGGTCCTCCCCCGCCTTGGCGGCCTGGTCCTCGGCCGTCACCTGATACATCGCGAGCAGCCACATGGCCGTCGCGTTGATCGTCATCGAGGTGTTCATCTCCTTGAGCGGGATGCCCTCGAAGAGCGCCTCCATGTCGCCGATGTGGGAGATGGGCACGCCGACCTTGCCGACCTCACCGCGCGAGAGCGCGTGGTCGGGGTCGTAGCCGGTCTGGGTGGGCAGGTCGAACGCGACCGACAGGCCGGTCTGGCCCTTGGCGAGGTTGCGGCGGTAGAGCGCGTTGGACGCCGCGGCACTGGAGTGCCCGGCATAGGTGCGCATCACCCAGGGCCGGTCCCGCTCGGGGCGCGCGGCATCGGCGGCGGGGCTGGGCATGGTGGGGTTCTGCTGGTCGTCGGCCATGGCGGGAAAACTACCGGTGGTATGCCGTGCCCGGCAGGGTCTGGCCCCGTGAGTGTGGACACAGTGCGTCGGCGCCTCCCCCACAGGGGCGCGCCGACGCGGTCAGGCCGACAGGCTGGAGACGCTGGCCGGCTGCCTGGCCGGCCGTGGCGGGACCTCGGCGAGCAGGCTGCGCTCCAGGCGCAGGGCCCGGATCAGGCGCAGCGAGCGCGGCGTGGCATTGGTCACGACGAAGCGGCGACCCGCGCGACGGGCGCGGTGGTGGCACTCGAGCAGCATGCCGAGTCCGGTGGAGTCGTGGATCTCCGCGTTGGTCAGATCCACGAGCACATCGCCGACGCCGGAGTCGACGACACGGTGCAGGGCCAGCCGCAGATCGGGCACCGCGGCGACGGCGATCCTGCCGTGCACGGTGACCTGCTGGCCCTCGACTGCCTCCGCGACGGTGATCCGGCACCCGTCAGCGATGGCTCCCCTGATAGTCACGACACAACTGTCGCTGGTGTCACAGGGGTCACGCATCCCCAACACGCCACGAGTTGGTAAAGGTTGGGCAGGTACTGCCGGGTAGTCCCACTGGGTGGGACGGCACTCAGTCGGCGAGGGCCTGATCGACTACATGCTCGGCGATCGCCATCGACGAGGTCGCCGCCGGAGAGGGCGCGTTGCGCACCTGCACCACCCGCCCGCGCCGCTCGATCACGAAGTCGTCGACCATGGTCCCGTCGCGGCCGAGGGCCTGGGCGCGTATGCCGCGTGGCCCCGGCCGCACGTCGCCGGCCCCGATCCCGGGCACGAACCGTCGGGCCTCCTCGACGAACCAGCGGCGCGAGACCGCGGTGCGCACCTCGCGGGTGGCCGCCCGCCAGTTGGCCGCGCTGAACCGCCAGAAGCCGGGATAGGCGGCGGTGGCCAGCACATCGCGAGGGGTCACACCGAGCGGCCGGTAGTCCTCGCGGGCGAAGGAGAGGAAGGCATTGGGCCCGACCATGACCTCGCCGTCGACCCGCTTGGTCAGGTGCACGCCGAGGAAGGGAAAGGCCGGGTCTGGCACCGGATAGATCAGCCCGCGCACGAGGGGTCGGGCCGACGGCGCGAGCAGCATGTAGTCGCCGAAGAAGGGCACCACCGCCGGGTCCGAGGACAGCCCCGAGGCGGCGGCGAGCCGGTCGGCCTGGAGCCCGGCACAGGTCACGGCGAGGTCGAAGGCCTCGCCGGCATCGCGGCATACGACCTCGCCGGAGGCGTCGCGCTCGAGGACCTGCACGTGGACCTCGCTCCCCCGGGTCTCCAGCCGGGCCACCCCGGTGCGCAGCCGGACGGTCCCGCCCGCGGCCCTGAGGTCCTCGGCCAGCACCTCGGTCATCGCGACATAGTCGACGATCGCGGTGTGGGGCGAGTGCAGCGCGCGCAGGCCGGCGACCTGTGGCTCGACCTCGCGCATCGCCTCGCCGTCGAGCACCCGCAGCCCGGGCACGCCGTTGGCCCGGGCGCGCTCCTCGATGCCGTCGAGCCGGGCGGACTCCTCGGGTGTCTGGGCGACGACGAGCTTGCCGCACTCCTCATAGGCGATGCCCCGGTCGGCGACAAAGCCGGTCAGCAGCTCCACGCCGCGACGGCACAGCCGCGCCTTGAGGCTGCCCGGGGTGTAGTAGAGGCCGGCGTGCACCACACCCGAGTTGTGGCCGGTCTGGTGGGCGGCCAGCCGGTCCTCCTTCTCGAAGACGGTGACCTGGGCGCCAGGGTCGCGCCGGACGATCTCACGGGCGACGGCGACACCGAGGATGCCTCCGCCGACGACGGCGATGCGTTGAGCGGCCATCCCCCGATCCAACCAGACGGGCCGCCCTCCGCCGGCCCTGCGCGTCTGGGAGAGTTGGGCCATGGTCAACCTCACCCGCATCTACACCCGCACCGGCGACGACGGGCAGACCCATCTGGGCGACATGAGCCGCACCTCCAAGAACGACCCTCGCCTGCACGCCTATGCCGACGCCAACGAGGCGAATGCCGCGATCGGCGTCGCCGTCGCGGCCGGCGGTCTGCGCGAGGACGTCGTGGCCACGCTCACCCGGGTGCAGAACGACCTCTTCGATGTGGGCGCCGACCTGTCCACCCCGCTCCAGGAGAGCTATGAGTTCCCGCCGCTGCGGGTCAAGCAGGAGTGGATCGACGAGCTCGAGGCCGACTGCGACCGCTACAACGACCAGGTCGAGAAGCTGCGCTCCTTCATCCTCCCCGGCGGCTCGGTCGGGTCGGCCTATCTCCACGTCGCCACCACCGTGGTGCGCCGGGCCGAGCGGCACGCGTGGGCCGCGATCGACGCCTATGGGAGCGAGCCTGGCGGTGAGCGCGGCGAGGGTGGCGTCAACATCCTGACCGCCAAATACCTCAACCGGCTCTCGGACCTGCTGTTCATCCTCGCCCGCGTCGCCAACCTCGAGGTCGGCGGCGATGTGCTGTGGCAGCCCGGCGGCGGCCGTGAGGAGGGCCCGGCCAAGGTCCGGCGGGCGGCACGCAAGCGCGCCGAGGTCCCGGCCGGGGACGACCCGACCGACGACGACGCCTGAGAGGCGGGGGCGGAACTCGCCACTTGGCTCAAGGAGCGGGGGCGGCTAGGCGACGTAGATGTTGCGGCCGGGGGGCTGGGACTCGGTCCACGAGCGCAGCGCGGTGTAGGCGTTGAGCGAGAGGGCCAGCTCGATGCCGGCGGGGGCGCCGGGAGCGTCGACGGCGACCCGCACCGCGGTGTCGGCCAGGCCCGGGACGGGCTCCTCGAGCGGCTGCGGCGCCGACAGCTCGACGACAGAGCGGGGCCACTCGCGCACCGGGCGCAGCGAGGGGCCGGCCACCGAGAACCAGCCCAGCGTGCTCTTGCCGAAACGCAGATAGCCCAGCCGCCAGCGGGGCCGCGCTGGCGTGCGCACGGCGCACAGCACCAGGATGTGACCGGACTGGATCGCCCGGCGCCGGACGAAGACGAAGGCCACCACCAGGACGGCCAGCAGAATGACAGCGCCGACCGCTACCTCAGTGGCAACGATCGGCGACATGTCGGCTGGTCCGTCGTCAGGACGCGAGGTCGACCGTCTCGGCGACAAGGACCACGCGGTCGTGGTCGACCGACAGGAAGCCCGAGTCGATGTGGGCGGTCTGCTCGCCACCCTCGACCGCCTTGATGCGGACCTCGCCGTCGACGAGGGCACCGAGGATCGGGGTGTGGCCCGGCATGATGCCCAGCTCGCCCTCGGTCGTGCGGGCGACGACCATGGACGCCTCGCCCTCCCAGACCTTGCGGTCGGCGGCGACGAGTTCAACCTGGAGCGAGCTCACGGATCTGATTCCTTCGTGTGGTGGAGCTGGTGGTATGCCGCGTGCGCGGCGTTCTGCTGGGAAGTCTATCGTTCCGGCCCACGCGCCGTCCGCGCGTGCCCGGACCCGGCCACGGATGCGGCCGGGGGCGGAGGGCCCGCGAGGGCACCGTCCGAGCTGGACGGCGCCCTCGCGGCATACCGGACCTGAGCGCGCTGTGGCGTCAGAGGTTCTTCTGGATCTCCGCCCACTGGCGCTCGACGTCGTCGAGGCCACCGCACATGAAGAAGGCCTGCTCGCCGATGTGGTCGTATTCGCCGTCACAGATCTTGGTGAACGCCTCGATCGTGTCGGTCAGCGGGACCGTCGAGCCCTCGATGCCGGTGAACTGCTTGGCAACGTAGGTGTTCTGCGACAGGAAGCGCTGGATGCGACGGGCGCGGTTGACGAGGATCTTGTCCTCCTCGGAGAGCTCGTCGATGCCGAGGATCGCGATGATGTCCTGCAGCTCCTTGTTGCGCTGGAGGATCTGCTTGACGCGCACCGCGGTGCTGTAGTGGTCCTCGGCGATGTAGCGGCGGTCGAGGATCCGCGACGTCGAGGTCAGCGGGTCCACGGCCGGGTAGATGCCGAGCGAGGCGATCTCACGGGAGAGCTCGGTCGTCGCGTCGAGGTGGGCGAAGGTCGTCGCCGGGGCCGGGTCGGTGTAGTCGTCGGCCGGCACGTAGATCGCCTGCATCGAGGTGATCGAGTGACCACGCGTCGAGGTGATGCGCTCCTGGAGGACGCCCATCTCGTCGGCCAGCGTCGGCTGGTAGCCCACGGCGGACGGCATACGGCCGAGCAGCGTGGAGACCTCGGAACCGGCCTGGGTGAAGCGGAAGATGTTGTCGATGAAGAGCAGCACGTCCTGCTTCTGCACGTCGCGGAAGTACTCCGCCATCGTCAGCGCGGACAGGGCCACGCGCAGACGCGTGCCCGGCGGCTCGTCCATCTGGCCGAAGACGAGCGAGGTCTGGCCGAGGACGCCGGCCTCCTCCATCTCGACCATGAGGTCGTTGCCCTCACGGGTGCGCTCGCCGACACCGGCGAACACCGACACACCACCGTGGTCGCGGGCCACACGGGCGATCATCTCCTGGATGAGCACCGTCTTGCCCACGCCGGCGCCGCCGAACAGGCCGATCTTGCCACCCTGCACATAGGGCGTCAGCAGGTCGATGACCTTGATGCCGGTCTCGAACATCTGGGTCTTGGACTCCAGCTGGTCGAAGGCGGGGGCGGAGCGGTGGATGCCCCAGCGCTCGCTGACCTCGAGCGTCTGGCCCTCCTCGAGGTTGAGGCAGTCACCGGTGGCGTTGAAGACCTTGCCGAGGGTGACATCGCCGACGGGGACGCTGATCGGGCCGCCGGTGTCGTGCACCTGCGTGCCGCGGACCAGGCCGTCGGTCGGCTGGAGGGAGATGGCGCGGACCATGTTGTCGCCGATGTGCTGGGCGACCTCGAGGTTGAGGTTCTTGGTCTCGCCGGCGACCGTGACCTCGGTCTTGAGCAGGTTGTACTGGTCGGGCATCTCGCCCGCGGGGAACTCGACGTCGACGACGGGGCCGATGATCCGGGAGATGCGGCCCACGCCGCCCTCCTTCGGCTGCGCGCCCTGGTTCTCAGTGACAGTGGCAGTCATTAGGTTTCCTTCTACTTGCTCTCGGCGAGGGCGCTCGCGCCGCCCACGATCTCGCTGATCTCTTGGGTGATCTCGGCCTGGCGTGCCTCGTTGGCCAGCCGGGTGTACTTCTTGATGAGCTCGTCGGCGTTGTCGGTCGCAGACTTCATCGCGCGCTGGCGGGCGGCCAGCTCGGAGGCCGACGCCGACAGCAGACAGGTCCAGATGCGGGAGACGACGTACTTGGGGAGGATCGCGTCGAGGACCTCCTCCGAGCTCGGCTCGAAGGAGTAGAGCGGGAGGGCCTCGTCGCCCGGGCCGCCCTCGACGGAGTCGGAGTCATAGTCGTCGACAACCTCCATGGGCAGCAGGCGCAACACGCGCGGCTCCTGGTTGACCATGGTGTTGAAGCGCGTGTAGACGATGTGCAGCTCGTCGTGCCCGCCCTCGTCGTAGTCGACGTTGAAGTCGTCGACCAGGCGCTCACCGATCTCGCGGGCGGCCTCGATGGTCGGCTTCTCGGTGAAGCCGGTCCACTCGGCGGCGTACTCGCGGTGACGGAACTTGTAGTAGGAAACCGCACGCCGACCGACGAGGTAGGCGGTGACCTCCTTGCCCTCGCCCTTGAGCTTCTCGATGAGCCGCTCGGACTCCTTGAGCGCGTTGGCGTTGTAGCCGCCGGCCAGACCGCGGTCCGCGGTGATGATGAGCACGCCTGCGCGGCGCACCTCCTCGGCCTGGGTCGTCAGCGGGTGCTCGTGGTTGGAGTACGTCGCCAGTGCCGACAGCGCCCGGGTGAGGGCGTGCGTGTAGGGCGCGGACTCGAGGACCCGCTGGCGGGCCTTGATCACGCGGGATGCGGCCATGAGCTCCATGGCCCGCGTGATCTTCTTGGTCGCGCTGACGGACCGGATGCGCTGCCGGTAGACCCGGATCTGCGCTCCCATACGTTTCCGCCTCTCCTTGTTTCGTGTCCTAGCAGTTCTGGTGCGGCTGCGCCGCGGGTATGCCGCCTGGCCGGCGGCGCTGGGACCGGCTGGGTGCGCGCGGGGCGCACCCAGCCAATCGGTCTCAGCGTGCGACGCTGGCCCCGCCGCGCTTCTGGCGGTGGATGTGGGCCTGGTCCACGTCGGCGTCGTCCAGGTCGCCGGGCTCGGGCTCGTTGCCCACCGGGACGTCCTCCTTGTTGGAGGGCTGGAACTCGCCCTTGAAGGCGTCGATGGCCTTCTGGAGCTCGGACTCGGTGGAGTCCTCGAACTTGCCGGACTCACGGATCCCGTCGAGCAGGCCCTTGTTGTCGCGGCGCAGCTTGTCGAGGAACTCGGACTCGAAGCGCGAGATGTCCTCGACGGCGATGTCGTCGAGCTGGCCGGAGGTGCCGGACCAGACGGAGACGACCTGCTCCTCGACGGGGAACGGCGCCGACTGCTTCTGCTTGAGCAGCTCGACGAGGCGGGCACCGCGCGCCAGCTGGGCGCGGGAGGCCGGGTCGAGGTCCGAGGCGAACATCGCGAAGGCCTCCATGGCGCGGAACTGGGCCAGGTCGAGCTTGAGTCGACCGGAGACCTGCTTCATCGCCTTGATCTGGGCGGCGCCACCGACTCGGGAGACCGAGACACCCACGTCGACCGCGGGGCGGACGTTGGAGTTGAACAGGTCTGCCTGGAGGTAGATCTGGCCGTCGGTGATGGAGATGACGTTGGTCGGGATGTAGGCCGAGACGTCACCGGCCTTGGTCTCGATGATCGGCAGGCCGGTCATCGAGCCGTGGCCCAGGTCGTCGGACAGCTTGGCGCAGCGCTCGAGCAGCCGGCTGTGCAGGTAGAACACGTCGCCGGGGTAGGCCTCGCGGCCCGGCGGGCGGCGCAGCAGCAGCGACACGGCGCGGTAGGCCTCGGCCTGCTTGGACAGGTCGTCGAAGACGATCAGGACGTGCTTGCCCTGGTACATCCAGTGCTGGCCGATGGCCGAGCCGGTGTAGGGGGCGAGGTACTTGAAGCCGGCGGAGTCGGACGCGGGGGCGGCGACGATGGTGGTGTACTCCATCGCGCCGGCCTCCTCGAGCGTGCCCTTGACGGACGCGATCGTGGAGCCCTTCTGGCCGATGGCGACGTAGATGCAGCGGACCTGCTTGTCGGGGTCGCCGGTCTCCCAGAACTCCTTCTGGTTGATGATCGTGTCGACCGCGATGGTGGTCTTGCCGGTCTGGCGGTCACCGATGATCAGCTGGCGCTGGCCACGGCCGATGGGCGTCATGGCGTCGACGGCCTTGAGGCCGGTCTGGAGCGGCTCGTGGACCGACTTGCGCTGGACGACGGTGGGGGCCTGGAGCTCGAGGGCGCGGCGGCCCTCGGCGTCGATGTCGCCCATGCCGTCGATCGGGTTGCCGAGCGGGTCGATGACGCGGCCGAGGAAGGCGTCGCCGACGGGGACCGAGAGGACCTCGCCCGTGCGCTTGACGGTCTGGCCCTCCTCGATGCCGGCGAAGTCACCGAGGATGACGACACCGATGTCGTGGACGTCGAGGTTGAGCGCGAGGCCCAGGGTGCCGTCCTCGAACTCGAGCAGCTCGTTGGTCATGCACGAGGGCAGGCCCTCGACGTGGGCGATGCCGTCACCGGCGTCGCTGACGCGGCCGACCTCTTCGCGGGAGGCCGCGCCGGGCTCGTAGGACTGGACCGACTTGTCCAGTGCGTCCCGGATCTCCTCCGGACGGATCGAAAGCTCCGTCATCGTCAGTTCACTTCTCCTCGATAGCCGACCCAGTGGGCCGATGGCTTAGATGCAGTTGGTGGTCGCCACGGGGTCGGGCGGGTGTTACTTGTCTCCGGTGAGGTGCCGGCGGGCACCCTCGAGCTTGCGGGCGACGGTGCCGTCGACGACCTCGTCGCCGATCTGCACGCGGATCCCTCCGACGACGGCGGGGTCGACGACCTGCTGGAGCAGGACCGACTTGCCGTAGTGCTTCTCCAGCGCGCTGGCCAGCCGGGCCGACTGCTGCTCGTCGAGCGCGACCGCGGAGGTCACGACGGCGGCCAGCTGGTCGCGGCGGCCGGCCGCGAGCTTGAGATAGGACTCGAGCGTCGCGTCGAGCTTGCGGCCACGGGGCGCGAGCACGGCCTGGCGGGCGAGGCGGATGGTCTCCTCGGACGCCTTGCCCTCGAGCAGCTGGCTGACGACCCCGGCCTTGGCCTGGGCGTCGCCCTGGCGGTTGGTGAGGTTGTCGCGCAGCTCGGGGTTGGCGGCCACGATCCGCTCGAAGCGGAAGAGCTCGTCCTCGATGCGGTCGGCACGGCCGCCCGCCTCGGCGGAGGCGAGCACGCCCTGGACCGCCATCGACTCGATCGTGTCGGTCAGGTCGCGGTCGCTGCCCCAGCGCTGGGCGGCGAGGGCACCGACGACGCCGACGGCGGCGTCGGACACCTTGCCCTGGAGGAGGCTCTCGACGAGCGAGCGCTTGGCGTCACCCTCACGGGAGGGGTCGGCCATCGCGCGCCGCAGCGTCGCGTTGCCGTCGACGAGGCCGCTCACGGCGAACAGGTCCTCGGAGAGCTGGCGCCAGTCGACGCCGGACTCGAGGGCCGCGTCGAAGGCCTTCTGGCCCTCGATCGCCGCGACGCGAGACGAGCCGCGCATCAGGCGTCCTGACCGGCCGGAGCGTCGGCGCCGACCTTCTCGGGACGGATGTCGCCGGCCTCGAGCTCGGCGAGGAAGCGGTCGATGATGCCCTTCTGGCGCGCCTCGTCGTGGAGGGACTCCCCCACGATGCGGCTGGCCAGGTCGGTCGAGAGCCGGCCCACGTCGGCGCGCAGCGAGTGGGACGCCTGCTGGCGGTCCGCCTCGATCTGCTTGTGCGCCGACTCGGTGATGCGGCTGGCCTCGGCCTGAGCCTGGCCACGCATCTCCGCGACGATCTCAGCACCCTGGGCGCGCGCGTCCTCACGGATGCGGGCGGCCTCGGCGCGGGCCTCGGCGAGCTGCGCCTCGTACTGCTCCTTGGCGGCGGCGGCAGCTGCCTGTGCCTCCTCGGCCTGCTTCATGCCACCCTCGATGGCGGCCGTGCGCTCGGCGTAGGCCTTCTCGAGGTTGGGGACGACCTTCTTGGCCACGACGGCATACAGGATGCCGAACATGACCAGACCGAAGATCAGCTCCGGGATGTGCGGGATGAGGGGCATCTTTGCTCCCTCAGACGCCGCCAGCCCCACGACCGACGAGGCGGTTGCGGTGATGAACACGGGTACTCCTATGCCCTAGTGCTGGATCGGGTTACAGCTGCGGTGCGAACTGTTACTTGATGAAGAACAGAACGAGGCCGAAGATGGCGAGGGCCTCAGCAAGGGCGAAGCCGAGGATGGCGATCGGCTGGAGGAGGTTGCGGGCCTCGGGCTGACGGGCGACACCGTTGATGTAGGCCGCGAAGATCAGACCCACGGCGATGGCCGGGCCGATGGCGGACAGGCCGTAGCCGACGAGGGAAAGGTTACCGGTCACTGGATGTGCCTCTTTCGTGTTTCTTGGTGATCCGCCGACACGTCGCCGCGCGGAAGTCTTCTATCTGACGTATTCAGTTGTGGGCCAAGCAGTTTGGGTGAGCCGAGGCTCAGTGCTCGTCGCCGTGGTCGGCGAGCGCGCCTGCGATGTAGCTGGCGGCGAGCAGGGTGAAGACATAGGCCTGCAGGAACTGCACCAGGGCCTCGAAGAGCACCATGATCGCGGCCATCAGACCCGTCGGGATGCTCAGCGCCTTGAGCGCGGCCCCGCCGTCGAGCAGCTGGTATGCCGCGGCACTCACGAAGAGCGTGATGACCATGTGGCCGGCGAACATGTTGCCGAAGAGTCGCAGGGCGAGCGTCAGCGGCCGGGTGATGAAGTAGGTGATGAACTCCAGGAGGCCGACGAACGGGACGATCCAGCCCGGCAGGCCCTCGGGAACCATGTGCTTGAAGTAGCCGCCCAGGCCCATCCGCTTGATGCCGATCCAGTGGTAGACCGCATAGACCACCAGGGTGAAGGCGATCGGGAAACCGATCTTGCCGGTGACGGGGTTCATCGCCAGCGGGAAGATGCCCATGAGGTTGTTGAACAGGATCAGCGTGAAGAAGGTGAAGAGCAGCGGCACGAACTTGAGGAACTCACGCGTGCCGATCATGTCGCGCGCAACGCCGTTGCGGACGAAGTTGTAGAGCCCCTCGAGCATCCACTGACCCTTGGAGGGGATCACCGCGGCCCGCTTGCTCAGGGCCAGGAGCATGATCACGAGGAATGCGGTGACGATCGCGCCCCAGACCATCTGCTCGGTGATCGCCCAGTCGCCCTTGCCGAACAGCGGGAGCCAGAAGATGTCGGTGGTGGGGGGCTGGAAGCCCTCGCCTCCCTCGGCGGCAGGAAGGGACGTGATGCTCGCTGCCAGCGCAGTCAGGCTCACAGGTTCTCCTCGGGAATTTCAGGGTGGATTCAGGTCGGGGGTGTAGGGGTCTCCGGCCCTAAGGGCTACCGTACCGGAGCCAGATCACGTACAACGACAGAGCCATGCCAGCCACGACGCCGATCGGTGTGATGAAGGCCGTATCGAGCAGTCGGTCGAGGCCGAAACCGATGCCGCCGAACAGCGCCGGGCCGGTCACGAGATAGGCGATGATCGTCGCGCCCATGGCATCCGCCTGGGCGGTCGGACTGGGCCCCTCGCTGGGGCCATAGGGGTCGGGCTGCTGGGTGGGCTCGCTCATCGGGCCACCCCCGGATAGACCGGGTGGCGCGCGCGCAGGTAGCCGCGGATCAGGCCGATCTGGGTGACGACCACGGTGATGCTCGCGGAGATCGCGAAGGCGCGGCCGTCGAGCCAGGCCGCCTTCCTGAGCACGAGCAGCGCCGCGACCAGCAGGATCAGCTGCCCGATATAGACGACCAGGGCCCCGGCCATCGCGATGGAGAGGTCGCCCGCGACGACCAGGCGCATGCCCAGCAGACCCAGCACCATCACCGCGAGGGTGACGAGCGCGCCGGCCAGTGCGGACTCCCCCGCAGCGCGGCTCGAGACGGCCCAGAAGAGGGCGGTCAGCGGCACCAGCGCGAGCAGCCCGGAGATGACAAGACCGCGGAGCATGCCGCCAAATGGCGTGCTGTGCGTCGCGGTAGCGCTCGTCATCGAGTCCTGCCGTTTCGGGGGGCGTCGGGGGTCTTGTGAAAGTTATCACAAGCGTCACGAGCGGGTCGAATCCACATCGTCCCACACCTCGGACGACGGGGCCTCCGACACCCGAGAGTGGTCACCACACCGCCATCGACGGCGTCCCCACGACCACACTCCCCCGGCCGGGGCGTCCCCACGACCACACGCGGCGGCAGGGACTCAGTGGGGCGGAACTCGCCACTTGGCGTAAGCGAGGGGGCGGAACTCGCCACTTGGCTTAATCAGGGGTGGCGGCGGGCGCTTTTGCCCAAGTGGGTTAAAGCGCCCGGGGCGATCGTGCCCAATTGGGTTAAAGAGCCGGGTCCCCGTTTCACGCCGAGTGGCGAGTTCCGCGCGTCGGCTCAGAGCCGGCGGAGCAGGACGACCACGACGGTGCGCAGCAGGATCTGGAGGTCGAGCAGGGAGGACCAGTCCACGGCGTACTGGAGGTCGTAGCCGAGCTTGTACTCGGGGTGGGTGTGATAGCGGCCCTCGATCTGGGCCAGGCCGGTGAGCCCGGGCGGCACCCCATGACGGCGGGCATAGCCGGGGACGCGCTCCTCGAAGCGGGCGACCAGCTCGGGGCGCTCGGGCCGCGGCCCGACCAGCGACATCTCGCCCTTGAGGACATTCCACAGCTGGGGCAGCTCGTCGGCACGGGTCTCGCGCACCCAGTTGCAGCCGGGGATGATGCGCGAGTCGCCCTTCTCCGCCAGCCGGGCGCCCTTGCCGTCGGCCTCGGCGTCGGTGCGCATCGTGCGGAACTTGTACATCGTGAAGACCTTGCCGCCGAGCCCCACCCGCTCCTGGCGATAGAACAGCGGCGAGCCCGCGACCCGCCACTGATAGAGCACGACCGCCAGCAGGGCCAGCACCCACACGGGCGCGGCCAGCGCCAGCATGAGCAGGTCGAAGACGCGCTTGAGCCGCAGCTGGTAGCCGGGCATCTCCTGCGTGCGGGTCATCACAAACGGCATGCCCGCGATCTCGCGGATGCCGGCGAGGCCATAGGTGACCTCCTGGCCGGTGACCCGCAGCAGGCAGGTGACGTTGTCGTCGACCAGCTCGTCGATGGTGTCGGGGAAGAGCCGACCGAGCCACGAGGGCGTGACGACCATGACATCGGTGGCCGAGGTGCGGGCGACGGCGCCGAGCACCTCCCCCGGCCGGTCGACGACCTCGACGACGCGCAGCTCGCTGCCGGCCGCCTTCATGCTGAGCATCGCCGGTTCGAGGTCGACCGGGTCGCCGGCCATGACGATGCGCAGCGGGCCGAGCCTGCGGGTGCGCAGGTGGTTGGCCAGCATCCGGTTGGCCGTCAGGGCCAGCGCGGCGATGGGGATATAGGCCAGCAGGTTCAGCACCGGGAAGGGCAGCGCCCGGCCGGTGACATAGCCGAACTCGCGCGCAGCACCGGTCAGCAGCAGGTTGAGCAGCGCGATCATGCCGCCGGCGAGCAGCATCTGCCGCACGATCCGCGGGAACATCGGCGCGCTGCCGAGCCGCGGCTCGCGCTCATAGAGCCCGCCGAAATACAGCGTCAGCTGGGAGACCAGCCCCGCCGCGAGGAAGGAGACGGCATAGGCGCCGAGCGGGAAGGTCGGCCAGCCGCGACCGAACCGCAGCAGCATGATCAGGGCCGGGATCACGATCAGCACGATCGCGTCCAGCACCATGATCAGCCGGAACCCCCGTGCGTTCAGCTTGCGCAGCCGACGCACGTGTCCGGGACTACGGACGGTCGCCACCTCCTGGGATCAGCGCGGGTATGCCGGGAAGCGCGTGACGAGCTCGCTCACCTGGGCGCGCACATCCTTGGAGACCGACCCGTCGGCGTCGCCGTCGCCCTGGGTGACCGCCGTGTGGATCAGCGCGGCGATCGTCTTCATCTCCTCGACGCCCATGCCCTGGGTGGTCACGCACGGCGTGCCGACCCGGATGCCGGAGGCGATGTTGGGCTTCTGCGGGTCGAACGGGATGGCGTTCTTGTTGAGCACGATCCCCGCCGCGTCGGCGCGCTGCTCGGCCTCGGCGCCGGTCACGCCGACGCCCTGGAGGTCGAGGAGCGAGAGGTGGGTGTCGGTGCCGCCGGTGATCGGGCGGATGCCGCGGGCGTCCAGCTCCTTGGCGAGCGTCGCGGAGTTGTCGATGACCTGGCGGGTGTACGCGGCATACTCCTCGGTCGCGCACTCCTTGAAGTTGACCGCCTTGGCGGCGATCGTGTGCATCTGGGGGCCGCCCTGCATCATCGGGAAGATCGCCTTGTCGAGCCTGGCGGCGTGCTCCTCGCGGCAGACCAGCGCACCCGAGCGGGGGCCGCGCAGGACCTTGTGGGTGGTGAAGGTGACTACGTCGGCGTAGGGCACCGGGGAGGGGATCGCCTTGCCGGCGACCAGGCCGATGAAGTGGGCGGCGTCGACCCAGAAGATCGCCCCGACCTCGTCGGCGATGGCGCGGAAGCGCTCGAAGTCGATCAGGCGCGGGATCGCCGAGCCGCCGGCGCAGATGACCTTGGGGCGGTGCTCCTTGGCGAGACGCTCGACCTCGTCGTAGTCGATGTCCTCGGTCTCCTTGTTGACGCCATAGGGCACCGGGTTGAACCACTTGCCGGAGAAGGAGACCTTGGCGCCGTGGGTGAGGTGCCCGCCGTGGGGCAGGCTCATCGCGAGGAAGGTGTCGCCGGGCTGCATGAACGCGCCGTAGACGGCCTGGTTGGCGCTGGCGCCGGAGTGCGCCTGCACGTTGGCGTGGTCGGCGCCGAAGAGGGCCTTGCAGCGCTCGATCGCGAGCTCCTCGGCCTTGTCGACCTCGGCGCACCCGCCGTAGTAGCGGCGGCCGGGGTAGCCCTCGGCGTACTTGTTGGACAGCGTCGAGCCGAGCGCGGTCAGGACCGCCGGGGAGCTGAGGTTCTCGCTCGCGATGAGCTGGAGGCCGCCGCGGATGCGGTCGAGCTCGGAGATCAGGACGGCGGAGATCTCGGGGTCGAAGGCCGACAGGGCCTCGTAGTCGGACCCGTAGAAAGTCGACTCGGTCATGACAGAGGGTGCTCCTTCGCGAGGTGTGGCTGCCCGCAAACTCTATTGCCTCCCCTGGGGTGGGCCGACATCGGCACTCCGTGGGCGGCCTGGGCAGTTGGTATGCCGCGCACCCGGTATGCCGTGTGCCCGGCCGTTGGCCGGGTGGCTCAGTCCGCGACTCTCAGTCCGCGGCCCCGGACCCGTGCCGGCTGACGTAGTCGTCGCGGGCGTCGCCCTCGGGCTGCCCGCCCTCCCCTGGCACGGCGGGCTGCCCCTCCGGCTCGGCGACGTCGGACTGCCCGGCGCCGTCGTCCGGCTCGGCGACGTCGGCGACCCGCATGATCTCCTCGGCCGGGATGGCGCCCTCGCGCAGCACGACGGGGACGGGCCCGGTGCAGTCGACGATCGTCGAGGGGACGTTGTCGGCGCAGGGTCCGCCGTCGAGATAGACGCTGACGGCCGAGCCCAGCTGGGTGGCCGCCTCGAGCACGGTCGTCGCGGCCGGGGAGCCGGTGCGGTTGGCGCTGGTGACGGCCATCGGGCCGATCTCCTGGAGGAGCGCGAGCGCGATCTCGCTGTCGGGCTGGCGCAGGGCGACCGTGCCGTTGGTCTCGCCCAGGTCCCACATGAGGGAGGGCTGGGCCTGCACGACGATCGTCAGCGGCCCCGGCCAGTAGTCGCCGATCAGCCGGCGGGTGTAGTCCCTGACGGAGTCGGCCAGCCCGTCGACGGTGCGGGCGTTGGGGATCAGGACCGGCGGCGGCATCTCGCGCCCGCGGCCCTTGGCGGCCAGCAGTGCGGCGACGGCGTCGGCGCGGAAGGCGTCACAGCCGATGCCATAGACGGTGTCGGTCGGCAGCACGACCACCTCGCCGTGGCGCACGGCCTCGGCCGCCTGGTCGATCGCCTCCCGCCGGCCGTCCTCGCTGGTCGCATCCACAACTGGGCTCATGCGCCCAAGGGTATGCCGCGGGGAATCCTGGACAAATGTGGTCGCCGCACTGCCATCGACAGCACTGTCGTGACCACACTCCGTCAGCCAGTCCTCGTCGGCGCGTCAGTCCTCGTCGGCGCGGACGGCGACGACGCAGCGCGGCCGCCCGGAGAGGTCCTGGCGGTCGATGACCTGCGACCAGCTGCCCGTGCCGAGCAGCGCGGTGGGCAGGGTGGCGCCCTGGGCGTCGGCGTGCTCCATCACCAGCACTCCCCCGGGCCGCAGCAGGCTGGCCGCGCGGGCCGCGACCAGGCGCGGGATCGCGAGGCCGTCGGCGGAGCCGCCATAGAGCGCGATCGACGGGTCGTGGTCGCGGACCTCGGGGTCGATCGGCACCTGGCCGGAGGGGATATAGGGCGGGTTGGAGACGACGACATCGACCAGGGCGTCGAGCTCGGGCAGGGCCCGGGTCGCGTCGTCGTGGTGCAGCTCGACGTCGAGGCCGAGCTCGTCGCGGTTGCGCTCCAGCCAGGCGAAGGCCTCGGCCGAGACCTCGACTGCGTGGACGCGGGTCTGGGGCCGCTCGGCCTTGATCGACAGCGCGATCGCGCCGGAGCCGGAGCACAGGTCGACCACGACGGGCTCGACCTGCCGGGTGTCGGCCAGCTCGTCGATGGCCTCCAGGGCCCGGTCGACGACCGTCTCGGTCTCGGGCCGCGGCACGAAGACGCCCGGCCCCACCGACAGCTCGATCGTGCGGAATGCCGCGTGGCCGGTCAGGTGCTGGAGCGGCACCCGGCGGGCGCGCTCGTCCACGAGCTCCTCGAGGCCCGCCGGCGACTCGTGCCCGAGGGCCATGCGGCGGCGGATCTCGCCGGCGTCGACGCCGGCGGCGTGCGCGGCCAGGGCGATGGCGTCATGCTCGGCGGAGGGCACCCCCGCCTCGACCAGGCGGGCGACCGCGGCGCGGACGGACTGCGCGAGAGGCACCTGCACGGCATTCATCATCAGGCGCTCCCCTCGGCCATCGCCGCCATCCGGGCCGCCTCGTCGGCGTCGACCGCCGACTGGACCACGGCGTCGAGCTCGCCGTCGAGGACGACGTCGAGGTTGTAGGACTTGTAGCCGGTGCGGTGGTCGGAGATGCGGTTCTCCGGGAAGTTGTAGGTGCGGATCCGCTCGGAGCGGTCGACGGTGCGCACCTGGGAGCGGCGGGCCGCGCTGGCCTCGGCGTCAGCCTCTTCCTGGGCGATCTGGTGCAGCCGCGCGCGCAGCACGCGCATGGCCGACTCCTTGTTCTGGAGCTGCGACTTCTCGTTCTGGCAGCTGACGACGACGCCGGTGGGCAGGTGGGTGATGCGCACGGCCGAGTCGGTGGTGTTGACGCTCTGCCCGCCGGGCCCGGAGCTGCGATAGACGTCGATCTTGAGGTCATTGGGGCCGATCTCGATCTCGACCTCCTCGGCCTCGGGCATGACGAGCACGCCGGCGGCGGAGGTGTGGATGCGCCCCTGGCTCTCGGTGACGGGGACGCGCTGCACGCGGTGCACGCCGCCCTCGTATTTCAGCCGCGCCCACGGCGCATCGCCGGGCTCGGCCACGCCCTTGGCCTTGACCCCGACCCGCACGTCCTTGTAGCCGCCGAGGTCGGACTCGGTGGCGTCGATGACCTCGGTCTTCCAGCCGCGCCGCTCGGCATAGCGCAGATACATGCGCAGCAGGTCGCCGGCGAAGAGGGCCGACTCCTCGCCGCCCTCCCCCGCCTTGACCTCGAGGATCACGTCGCGGTCGTCGTCGGGGTCGCGCGGCAGGAGCAGGGTGCGCAGCCGCTCCTCGGTCTCGGTGAGGGTGGCCTCGAGCGCGGGGATCTCCTCGGCGAATGCCGCGTCCTCGGCCGCCAGCTCGCGGGCTGCGGCCAGGTCGTCCTGGGCCGCGTGCCAGGCGCGGTATGCCGCGACCGTCGGTCCCAGCTGCGCGTATCGCTTGTTGAGCCGGCGGACGAGGTCCTGGTCGCCGAAGACCTCCGGGTCGGCCAGCTGGCGCTCCAGATCGGCATACTCCGAGACGAGTGCGGCGGCGGACTCGAGCATCATCACTTCCTGCAACGGCGATACGGCGGGTGGGGTTCCGGTCCCCGGGCACCCGGCCCCGGGGTCACCCCGAGCGCTTTAGCCCAATTGGGCACAAACGCCCCGGGCACAGCGCAGCGCCGGCTCCCGCGAGGTGCGGGTGCCGGCGCTGTGGCGGTGCTACTTGGCCTGGGCCTTCTTGGCGTAGCGCGCGTTGAAGCGGGCGACGCGGCCACCGGTGTCGAGGATCTTCTGCTTGCCCGTGTAGAACGGGTGGCAGTTGGAGCAGACCTCGACGTGGATCTGGCCCGACTGGGCCGTCGACCGGGTCGAGAAGGTGTTGCCACAGGTGCACGTCACCGTGGTCTCGGCGTAGCTGGGGTGGATGTCCTTCTGCACTGCGCTCTCCTAGTTTGTGGTCGGGCCGGGTCGGCGGGATCTGCCCGTATGCCGTGAACCGGTCCAGCGCTCAAGTGTGCCAGAGATCCGGCACGCTGCCCAAACCGCCCGCACCCCCGGGGGTATTCCCAGCGCGCGCGATGCGCCGCGCGGACCTACCGTGGGCGGATGACAGCCAACGAGCCACGCGGGGCGAGCAGCACCGGCGAGAGCGAGAGCCTCACCCGCACCAAGCCCATCGAGACCGTCCTGCGCCAGAACGACGACACCGCCGAGGGCGGCGGGGGCGGCGGACTGGCCCGCAATCTCACGGCCAAGGACCTGATGGGCTTCGGCATCGGGATCGTCATCGGCACCGGCATCTTCACCCTGACCGGGACCAGCGCCAAGAACTTCGCCGGCCCGGGCGTGGTGCTCAGCTTCCTCATCGCCGGCGCGGTCAGCCTGCTCGCGGCGCTCTGCTATGCCGAGCTGGCGGCGGCCGTCCCGACGGCGGGCAGCTCCTATACCTACGCCTACACCACGATCGGCGAGATCTTCGCGTGGATCATCGCCTGGGACCTGATCCTCGAGTTCGCCCTCGGCGCCGCCGTCGTGGCGCGCGGCTGGTCGGGCTATCTCCAGGAGGCCTTCGGTCTGCCCCAGGCGTGGTTCGGCGAGGAGAACTCGGTGGTCAACCTCGGCGCCGTCGCCATCACGCTCGTCCTCGGGCTGGTCGCCGCGGTCGGCATCCGCGAGTCCAAGTGGGTCACCAACCTGCTCGTGCTCATCAAGGTCAGCGTCTGCCTCTTCGTCATCGCCGTCGGCGCCTTCTTCGTCAAGGCCGCCAACCTCTCCCCCTTCATCCCCGAGTCCCGGCCGATGCCGAGCGGCACCACCGCCGAGGGGCTCAAGCAGCCGCTGTGGCAGTGGGTCACCCAGGCCACGCCCACGGCATTCGGCATGTCGGGCATCCTCGTGGCGTCGGCCATCGTCTTCTTCGCCTACAGCGGCTTCGAGGCCGTCGCCAACCTCGGCGAGGAGACCAAGGACCCCGGCAAGGACATGCCGCGGGGCCTGATCGGGACGCTCGCCATCTGCACCGTGCTCTATGTCGGCGTCTGCATCGTGCTCACCGGCATGGTCAAGTACACCCAGCTGTCCGAGGGCGCGCCGATCTCGGACGCCTTCGACCAGGTGGGCCTCGGCTGGGCCTCGGTGCTGATCGGCATCGCCGCGGTGGCCGGCCTGAGCTCGGTCATCCTGGTCGACATCGTGGCCATGGGCCGCATCGGCTTCGCCCTCTGCCGCGACGGCCTGCTGCCCAAGTCGATCGGCGAGGTCTCCCCCCGCTTCCACACCCCGCTGCGCATCACGGTCGCCACGACCCTGGTGATCGCCCTGCTCGGCGCCTTCGTGCCGCTGACGACGCTGGCCGAGATGGTCTCGATCGGCA
Source organism: Micrococcales bacterium (assembly GCA_021287075.1). Classification (GTDB taxonomy): domain Bacteria; phylum Actinomycetota; class Actinomycetes; order Actinomycetales; family Dermatophilaceae; genus JAJTBD01. The sequence continues at coordinate 35,069 of JAJTBD010000020.1, forward strand.
CGCTCTTCGCGTTCCTCGTCGTCTCGATCGCCGTCGCCGTGCTGCGCCGCACCAAGCCCCACATGCACCGGCCCTTCCACACCCCGGCGGTCCCGCTGCTGCCGATCATCTCGGGCCTGTCCTGCGTGGCGCTGATGTCCAGCCTCGCCGTCGAGACCTGGCTGCGTTTCGTCGTGTGGCTGGTCATCGGCCTGGGCATCTATTTCTTCTACGGCCGCAAGCACTCCCACCTCGCGCCGGGCAATCTCGTCGCCGGCGCCTACTCCCACCGCCGCGACGAGGGGCCCGTCGACGACGCGCGCTGAGCCGGGGGCGCACACGCACGAGGGCCCGTCACCTGATGGTGACGGGCCCTGCGCATGAGGTGGGGTATGCCGCGGGGCGCGGCCCCGCGGCATACCCCACCTGATCAGTCGTCGTCCTCGTCGTCGAGCTTGATCGAGGAGTTCATCTGCACCTGGCGCAGGAACTCGTAGTTGGTCTTGTTCTTCTTGAGCTGGGCGAGCAACAGCTCGATGCCCTGCTGGGTGTCGAGGGCGCTGAGCACGCGGCGCAGCTTCCACATGATCTTCAGCTCCTCCGGCGCGAGGAGGATCTCCTCGCGACGGGTGCCCGAGGCGTTGACGTCGACCGCGGGGAAGATGCGGCGGTTGGCCAGCTGGCGGTCGAGCTTGAGCTCCATGTTGCCGGTGCCCTTGAACTCCTCGAAGATCACCTCGTCCATCTTGGAGCCGGTCTCGACCAGCGCGGTGGCCAGGATCGTCAGCGAGCCGCCGTTCTCGATGTTGCGGGCGGCGCCGAAGAAGCGCTTGGGCGGATAGAGCGCCGCGGAGTCGACACCACCGGAGAGGATGCGCCCGCTCGCCGGGGCGGCGAGGTTGTAGGCGCGGCCGAGGCGGGTGATCGAGTCGAGGAGCACGACCACGTCGTGGCCCATCTCGACCAGGCGCTTGGCGCGCTCGATGGCGAGCTCGGCGACCGTGGTGTGGTCGTCGGCGGGCCGGTCGAAGGTCGAGGAGATGACCTCGCCCTTGACGGCGCGCTGCATGTCGGTGACCTCCTCGGGGCGCTCGTCGACGAGGACGACCATGAGGTGGCACTCGGGGTTGTTGACCGCGATCGCGTTGGCGATGGCCTGGAGGATCAGGGTCTTGCCGGCCTTGGCCGGGGCGACCAGGAGGCCACGCTGGCCCTTGCCGATCGGGGCGACGAGGTCGATCACGCGGGTGGTGGTGACGTTTGCCTCGGTCTCCAGGCGCAGGCGCTCCTGCGGATAGAGCGGGGTCAGCTTGCCGAACTCGACGCGCTGGCGCGCCTGCTCGGGCGTCATGCCGTTGACGGTGTCGAGGCGCACGAGCGGGTTGTACTTCTGGCGGTTGTTCTTGCCGCCGCCCTGGTGCTGCTGCGGCTCCTCGCCGTCCTTGGGCGCCTTGACCGCGCCGGTGACCGCGTCACCCTTGCGCAGACCGTTCTTCTTGACCATGTTGAGCGGCACATAGACGTCGTTGGCGCCGGGCAGGTAGCCGGAGGTGCGCACGAAGGCGTAGTTGTCGAGGACGTCGAGGATGCCCGCCACCGGCACCAGCACGTCGTCGTCGTGCACCTGGGTGTCGACGTCGTCGTACTGCTCGCCCGCGCGACCGCGGCGCTTGTCCCGGTTGCGGTTGCGGTTGCGGTTGCGACGGCGGCCGCCGCGGTCGTCGTCGTCATCCTGACGGTTGTTGTTGTTGCGGTTGCCGCCCTGCTGGTCCTGCTGGCGGTCGTCGCGGTTCTGCTGGCGGTCGTCGCGGTTCTGGCGCTGGCCCTGCTGGCCGTCGCGCTCCTGACGCTGGCCGTCACGGTCCTGCTGGCGCTGGCCCTGCTGGCCGTCGCGCTCCTGTCGCTGGCCGTCGCGGTTGCCGCCCTGCTGGTCCTGCTGCTCGCGGGACTGCCCGTCGCGCGGCTGGGAGTCCTGCTGGCGCTCGCCGCCGTCCTGCTGGTCGCGGTCGCCGCGGCCACGACGGCCACGACGGGTGCGGCCACCCTCGCGCTGCTCGGCCTGGCCGCCGTCACGCGAGTCGGCCTCGCGGCCGGAGTCGGAGCCGGAGTCGTTGGTGGGAGCCTCGGCGGGCTGCTCGGCGCGCGGGGCGTCGGCGCTCTCGGCGGGGCGGGCCTCGCGGGCCGGCGCCTGCGTCGGGGCGGTGTCGCCGCCGGCCGAGCGGGCCGGGACGTCGGTGCCGGACTGGCGGGCCTTGATGGCGGTGATCAGGTCGCCCTTGCGCATCTTGGCGGTGCCGGAGATGCCCATGCTCGAGGCGAGACCCTGCAGCTCGGCGAGGCGCATGGCCGTCAGAGAGCCGGAGCGGCGGGGCTTGTCGGCGGCCGCGGGTGCAGCGTCGACGGAGATGGTGTCGGACACGAAGGATCCTTCCCCTCGTTCAGCGGCCTCGTTCAGATGAGACCGGTGTGGTGGGCCCAGCGTGGAATCGCTCTGGCCGGTTTTGGGAGTCCCCCACCGCTGCGGCCGGCTGGCCACAGCACAGGCCCGGACACACATGCCGCAACATGACATGCCAGTCGAGCGATGCAAGGCGTGGGATGGGCAACCGGGCGAGATCCGCCACTGACGGCTGCGTTAGGCCCAATGTAGCACCACGTGCGGCTATTCCCGGTGTCGCCCCGCCGCGCGCCCGGGGCGCGCGTGCCCAACTGGGCGAAAGAGCCCGGGGCGATCGTGCCCAACTGGGCTAAAGGGCGGGGGCGAACTGGGGCGAACTGGGACGGTCAGGGGCGGGCGAGGACCTCGGCGCGGGCGCCGACGGCCGGCACCCCCGGGCGGAGCGCGGTCCACTCCTCCCCTGCGAAGCCGGCGACCTCGGCGGCCCGGTCCCGGGTGGTCAGCGCGCAGACCGACGGGCCGGCGCCGGAGATGGCGGCCGCGTGCCCGGCCGCACGCAGCCGGTCGACGAGCTCCATCGACGCGGCATACGAGCGGCGGCGCGGCTCCTGGTGCAGATAGTCGCGGGTGGCCTCGAGCAGGTATGCCGGGTGGGCGGTGACGGCGAGCGAGAGCAGGGCGGTGCGTGCGGAGTTTGCCGCCGCGTCGGCGAGCCTGACCTGGGCGGGCAGGACCGAGCGGGCCGTGGCCGTGGACAGCTGTGCCGCGCGGTTGAAGACGACCGGCTCGAGGTCGGGGTGGACCGGCAGGCAGAGGGTGCGGGTCCCCTGCTCCGGGTCCTCGCTCCACGAGACCGTGAAGCCGCCATAGACGCACGCGGAGGAGTTGTCGGGGTGCCCCTCGAGCAGCGCGGCGAGGGAGTTGACCCAGTCGAGGTCGAGCAGTTCGCCGTCGGAGTTGGCACGCGAGAGTGCCTGTGCCGCAACGATTCCCGACACGATCGCCGCCGAGGAGGAGCCCATGCCGCTGGCGTGGGGCACGGTGTTGTGGCACGACAGCCGCAGACCCTCTGGCACCTCGACGCCGAGGTCGCCCCAGGCGCGCACCATCGTGCGATAGACGAGGTGGCTCTCGTCGTGCGGCACGGTGTCGGCGCCCTGCCCCTCGACGTCGATGACCAGCCCCGGCTCGTCGGTGACGGTCACCTCGAGTCGGTCAAAGACGCCGAGCGCCAGCCCGATCGAGTCGAAGCCGGGGCCGAGGTTGGCAGTGGTCGCCGGCACCTCGACGCGCACCGCGGTGCCCGCCGGGACGGCCACCATGCCGGCGGGCATCAGCCGTCCAGGCCCAGCGCGACGGCGGTGGAGTAGGCGTCGACCGGCACCTTGGTCGGCGCGACCTCGCTGCCGTCGGCCGTCTTGAGGGCCCACTGGGGGTCCTTGAGGCCGTGGCCGGTGACGGTGCACACGATCGTCGCGCCGGAGGGCACCCGACCTGCCTCGGCCATCTTGAGCAGGCCAGCGATCGAGGCGGCCGAGCCGGGCTCGACGAAGATGCCCTCGCGCGAGGACAGCAGCCGGTGGGCGGCCAGGATCTCCTCGTCGGTGACCATGTCGATCACACCGCCGGACTCGTCGCGGGCGGCCTCGGCCTGCTGCCACGAGGCGGGGTTGCCGATGCGGATCGCCGTCGCCACCGTCTCGGGGTGGTCGACCGGGTGGCCGAGCACGATCGGCGCGGCACCGGCCGCCTGGAAGCCCCACATCTGCGGGGTGCGGGTGGCGACCGCGGGCAGGGTGGAGCCGTCGGCGGCGGTGGCCTCGGCGGCATACTCCCGATAGCCGCGCCAGTAGGCGGTGATGTTGCCGGCGTTGCCGACCGGCAGCACGTGGATGTCGGGGGCGTCGCCGAGCACGTCGACGACCTCGAATGCCGCGGTCTTCTGGCCCTCGATGCGGGCCGGGTTGACCGAGTTGACCAGCTCGACCGGATAGGCCTCGCCCAGCTTGCGGGCCACGGTCAGGCAGTCGTCGAAGTTGCCGTCGACCTGCAGCAGCGTGGCGCCGTGGGCGATCGCCTGGGAGAGCTTGCCCATCGCGATCTTGCCGTCGGGCACGAGCACAGCGCACGTCATGCCGGCCTTGGTCGCATAGGCGGCGGCCGAGGCCGAGGTGTTGCCGGTGGAGGCGCAGATGACCGCCTTGGCGCCCTTGGCGGCGGCGACCGAGATCGCGGTCGTCATGCCGCGGTCCTTGAAGGAGCCGGTCGGGTTGAGGCCCTCGTATTTCACGTGCACCTGCGCGCCGACGCGCTCGGAGAGGTGCTCGGCCGGGATGAGCGGCGTGCCGCCCTCCTGGAGGGTCACGACGGGGGCGCCGTCGAGCATGGGGAGGCGCGCGGCATACTCGCGGATCACGCCCTGCCACAGGTGGGCCATCGGTCAGGCTCCTTCCACACGCATCACCGAGGTGACCTCGTTGACGGTCTCGAGCTGGCCCAGCGACTCGACGGTCGCCGAGAGGGCGGCGTCGGGCGCCTGGTGGGTGACGACGATGAGCTGGGCCTTGCCCGACTCGCCATCGGCCCCCGGGATGATCTGCTGGCGCACGGTCTCGATCGAGACGTCGTGGGCGGCGAAGGCCTGGGCGACCTGGGCGAGCACGCCGGGACGGTCGGCCACGTCGATGCTGATGTGATAGCGCGTCAGCGCCTGCCCCATGTCGAGCACCGGGAGATCGGCGTATGCCGTCTCGGCCGGCCCGCGGCCGCCGCCGACGAGGTGCCGGGCCGCCGTCACGACATCGCCGAGGATGGCCGACGCGGTCGGGTCGCCACCGGCGCCCTTGCCATAGAACATCAGCTCGCCGGCCGCCGCGGACTCGACGAAGACGGCGTTGTAGGCATCGCGCACCGAGCCGAGCGGGTGGGTCCGCGGGATCATCGCGGGGTGGACGCGGACCGAAATCCCCTCTCCCCCAGCGGATTCGGCCACTCGCTCACAGATCGCGAGCAGCTTGACGACGCAGTCCATCTCGCGGGCGGCCTGCACATCGGCGGCGCTGACCTCGGTGATGCCCTCGCGATAGACGTCATTGCCGGAGACCCGGCTGTGGAAGGCGAGCGAGGCCAGGATCGCGGCCTTGGCGGCGGCGTCGAAGCCCTCGACGTCGGCGGTCGGGTCGGCCTCGGCATAGCCCAGCGCCTGGGCCTGCTCGACAGCCTCGGCGAAGCCCTGGCCGGTGCTGTCCATCTTGTCGAGGACGTAGTTGGTGGTGCCGTTGACGATGCCGATGACCTTGCGCACGTCGTCGCCCGCGAGGGACTCGCGGATCGGGCGCAGGATCGGGATGGCGCCGGCGACCGCGGCCTCGTAGTAGAGGTCGACGCCCGCCTTGCCGGCCGCCTCATAGAGGGCCGGGCCGTCCTCGGCGAGGAGGGCCTTGTTGGCCGTGACGACAGACGCGCCGTGCTCCATCGCGCTGAGGATGAGGTCGCGGGCCGGGTCGATGCCGCCGATCACCTCGATGACGATGTCGGCGCGGGTGACCAGCTCGGCCGCGTCGGTGGTGAAGAGGGCGGGGTCGACCGGCAGGCCGGAGCGGTCGCGCCCGGCCCGCCGCACGGCGATGCCGACGAGCTGGAGCGGCCGGCCGACGCGGGCGGCGAGGTCGGCCGCCTGCTCGGTGAGGATCGTCGCCACCGACGACCCGACGACGCCGCAGCCCAGGAGGGCGACGCGCAGTGGCTCCTGCGTGGTGGTCTCAGTCACGTGTGCGCTCCTTGCGCTGTGTGCGGTGCTGCGGCGAGTGGGGGCAGCCACGTCAATCCTGCCGCTGGTGAGGGCTTCGGCTGCCATTGTTCCGTGATCCGGACGTGGGTGCTCACGATCTTGCGCCTAGACCACATCGAGGGCGAGCAGGTCGTCGATCGTCTCGCGGCGGACGATCGGCCGGGCCACCCCGTCGCGCACGGCGATCACGGGCGGGCGGGGGGTGTGGTTGTACTGGCTGGACAGGGCCCGGCAGTAGGCGCCGGTGCCGGGCACCGCCACGAGGTCGCCGGGCGCGAGGTCGCTCGGGAGGTACTCGTCCATCACCACGATGTCGCCGGACTCACAGTGGCGGCCGACGACGCGGGAGATCATCGGGTCGGCCTGCGAGGCGCGCGAGGCCAGCGTGCAGGAGTAGTCGGCCTCATAGAGGGCGGTCCGGGCGTTGTCGGACATGCCGCCGTCGACCGAGACGTAGGCCCGGTGGCGGGTGTCGTCGATCTGCACCTGCTTGATCGTGCCGACCTCATAGAGCGTGATGCCTGCGGTGCCGACGATGGCCCGCCCGGGCTCGATCGAGAAGCGCGGTGTCGGGGTGTCCTCGCTGCCGTCGCCGGCCGCCTTGAGCTCGCGGCGGCACAGGTCGGACATCTGCTCCCCCAGCTCGGTGGGCGAGAGCGGGGTGTTCTGCGAGGTGTAGCAGATGCCGAAGCCACCGCCGAGGTCCATCTCGGGCATGTGCAGGCCGTGGCGCTCGACGACATCGGCGTGCAGCCCGATGAGGCGCCGGGCAGCGACCTCGAAGCCGGAGGTGTCGAAGATCTGGCTGCCGATGTGGCTGTGCAGCCCCAGCAGGGTCAGGTGCTCGGCGCGCCCCACGATCCGGTCGATGGCCTCCATGGCCTGGCCACCGGCGAGGGAGAAACCGAACTTCTGGTCCTCGTGGGCGGTGGCGATGAACTCGTGGGTGTGGGCCTCGACGCCGACGGTGACGCGCACCATGACGGGGGCCGTCACGCCAAGCCGCTCGGCGGTCTCGGCGACGCGGTCGATCTCGGTGAGGCTGTCGACGACGATGCGGCCCACGCCATAGGACAGGGCCTGCTCGATCTCGGCGAGCGACTTGTTGTTGCCGTGCATGCCGATCCGCTCGCCGGGGAAGCCTGCCCGCTGCGCGACGGCCAGCTCGCCACCCGAGCACACATCGAGGAAGAGCCCCTCCTCGGCCACCCACTGGGCGACGGCGGTGCACAGGAAGGACTTGCCCGCGTAGTAGACGTCGACGCCGCCGAGGTCGTCGAACGGCCGGGCGAAGTCGTCGCGGAAGGCTCGGGCGCGCTCGCGGAAGTCCTGCTCGTCGATGACATATGCCGCGGTGCCGAACTCGCCGGCGAGGCTCACCATGTCGACGCCACCGATCGACAGGCGGCCCTCCTCGTCGCGGCGGGCGGTCGACGGCCACAGCTGCGGCAGCAGCTCGTTGACATCGGTCGGGTAGGGCAGCCACTGCGGCGCGGCTCCGTAGCCGCTGGCGTGCAGGACGCCTGCCTCGTGCGATCGCATCTGCTACCTCTCTCGGTGGGCTGGGACGGCGGGGCGAGGCTGGGAGCCGGCCCCGCGGCATACCTCGGTCACATGCGCTCTGGGGCCGAGACCCCAAGCAGGTCAAGGCCATTGGCGAGGACCTGACGGGTCGCGTCGTTGAGCCACAGGCGGGTGCGGTGCAGGTCGGTGATCTCCTCGTCGGCGCTCATGGGGCGCACGCGGCAGGTGTCGTACCACTTGTGGAATCGGCCGGCGAGGTCCTCGAGATAGCGGGCGACGCGGTGCGGCTCGCGCAGGCGCGCGGCCTGGGCGACGACCCGCGGGAAGTCGCCGAGGATCGCGAGCAGTGCCGCCTCGGTCTCGTCGGTGAGCAGCGAGGGGTCGAAGCCGTCCTCGCGGCGCACGCCGTCCTCCCCCGCCAGCCGCGCCACATTGCAGGTGCGGGCGTGGGCGTACTGGACATAGAAGACGGGGTTGTCGTTGGTCTGCTTGCGCAGCTCCTCGCCCTCGAGCGAGAGGGGGCTGTCGGCGGGGTAGCGCGCGAGTGAGTAGCGCACGGCGTCGGAGCCGATCCAGCCGAGCAGGTCGCGCAGCTCGATGATGTTGCCCGCGCGCTTGGACAGCTTGGCGCCGCCGAGGTTGACCAGCTGGCCGATGCGGACCTCGATGTTGGTCTCGGGGTCGTCGCCGGCGCAGGCGGCGATCGCCTTGAGCCGGTTGATGTAGCCGTGGTGGTCGGCGCCGAGGAGGTAGATCTTCTCGGGGAAGCCGCGGTCCTTCTTGGACAGGTAGTAGGCGGCGTCGGCGGCGAAGTAGGTCGGGACGCCGTCGGCGCGGACCAGGACGCGGTCCTTGTCGTCGGTGAAGTCCGTGGTGCGCAGCCAGACCGCACCCTCGTGGTCGAAGACGTGCCCCTGCTCGCGCAGCCGGTCGATGGCCTGGCCGACAGCGCCTGTGTCGTGCAGCGACTTCTCGGAGAACCACACGTCGAAGTGGACGCCGAAGTCCTCGAGGGTGTCGTGGATGTCCTTGAGCTGAAGGCGATAGCCGACCTCACGGGCCGTCTCGAGCTGCTGCTCGGGGCTGGCCGAGAGGATGTCGGGGTGCTCGGCGAGCAGCGCCCGGCCGAGGTCCTGGACGTACTCCCCCGGGTAGCCGCCCTCAGGCGTCGGCTCGCCCTTGGCGGCGGCGAGGACCGACAGCGCGAAGTTGTCCATCTGGCTGCCGGCGTCGTTGATGTAGTACTCCGCCGTGACGTCCGCACCGGAGGCATCGAGGAGCCGGCGCATGGAGTCGCCGAGCGCGGCCCAGCGGGTGTGGCCGATGTGCAGGGGCCCGGTCGGGTTGGCCGAGATGAACTCGAGGTTGATCGTGTGGCCCGCCTCGGCGGTGTTGCGGCCGTATGCCGTGCCCGCCTCGACGATGGTCTTGGCGAGCCCGCCAGCGGACGCGGCCTCGAGGGTGATGTTGAGGAAGCCGGGGCCGGCGATGTCGACCTTCGCGACGCCTTCGGCGGCGCCCAGTCGCTTGGCGACCCTGGCCGCGAGGTCGCGCGGCGGCATACCGACCTTTTTGGCGAGCTGCATCGCGATGTTGGTGGACCAGTCCCCGTGCTCGCGGTTCTTGGGTCGCTCGACGCGCACCGTCTCGGGGATCTCGAGGGTGAGGCCCTCGGCCGCGACGAGGTCGGCCAGGGCAGTGCGGATCGCTGCGGAGAGCTCTTCGGGGGTCACCCGGAGGATTCTACGGAGTTGTGTGGGGCGCACCGATTCCGCGGTCCACGCCCGGGACTGATAACCTCACTCCTCGCGTCAGGTTGTGACGCACGCCCCCGTAGCTCAGGGGATAGAGCACCGCCCTCCGGAGGCGGGAGCGCAGGTTCGAATCCTGCCGGGGGCACCCATCCGATGGCCCGCTGACCTGCGATGCAGGCGGCGGGCCTTCGCCGTTCGAAAGACCGGCTCGCCCCTCGCGCGGCGAGCGGCAGCCGATGATGGCTGCGCACGGCAGCGGCGCGACCCGCTCGTCCTCGATCCCGTCGGGCAGTGCAGAGGCATACGCCTCGTCGACGAGCACCACTTGGCATACCCACCGTCGACATCCCAGCCGGTGGATCTCTGTGCGCGACAGAGGCTCTCGGCACCACCGCGGCAGCAGCCGCGCGTGCCGTCGGTCCAGGCGAGCCAGGCCACACCCACCCGCCAACGTTGAACCGCCCGCTCCCCTCCCCCAGCGCGTCGACGACACCGACGACCTCCTGGCCCGGAGTGACGTCTGGCCTGCGCGGCGGCGTCCAGAGGTCAGCTGTCGAGGCCCTCCGGCTCGCCGGCCGGGCCGGTGTGGGTGGGCTCCGGGTCGGACAGCTCGCGCCCGCCGAGGGGCCACTCCTCCCAGCGCGTGCACTCCCAACCCGACTCCGGCGAGCCCTCGAGCACGACCAGGGCGGTGTTGCGCAGCCAGTGCTCCGCCGCGAATTGGGGGTCGACGTTGCGGGCCCGCGCTGCGGCATACGAGCGGATCACCGCGCCGTGGCTGACCATCACGACGCACTCCGCGCCCGTGGCCGCGGCCTCGGCGACGACGGAGTCATAGCGCTCCAGGACCTCGATCCCGTTCTCGCCGCCGGGGATTCGCGCGCTCGGGTCATCCGCCCACCGGAAGGACGTCTCGATATAGCGTTCCAGCGACGGACGGTCGGTGGCCATCTCGAGGTCACCCGCCACGACCTCGCGGATCCCGGGGCGGACGACCGGCTCCAGTCCCCGCGCCTGGGCGAGCGGGGCCGCGGTCTGCTGGGTCCGCACGAGATTGGAGACATAGAGCGCCTCGATCGGCTCGTCCGCGAGCGCGGCAGGGATCGCGGCGGCCTGCCGCCGCCCCAGCTCGGTCAGGTCCGCGCCGGGCTCGGCGGTGTCGAGGGCGTGGATGACATTGGAGTGGGTCTGGCCGTGACGGATCAGCAGCAGGCGCATGGCCCCATCATCGCCGGTATGCCGTGTGCCCCCGTCACGCGGGTAGCCGCGACGGGGTCAGCCGCGGGTGGAGGCGTCGGTGACCTCGCCGACCAGCTCCTCGATGACGTCCTCGAGGAAGACGACGCCGACGGTCTGGCCGTCCTCGCGCACACAGCGGGCGACGTGGGCGCCGGTGCGCTGCATGGCCTCGAGCACGTCCTCGACCTCGTCACCCACGGAGACGGTGGCCAGGCGCCGGATCCGCTTGGCCGGCACTGGCTCCCGGCGCTCGGTCTCGTCGGCGTAGAGGACATCCTTGAGGTGCAGATAGCCCACGAGGTCGCCGTCGTCGGAGAGCACCGGATAGCGCGAGAAGCCGCGCTTGGCGATGAGCAGCTCGATCTCCTCGGGGGTCGAGGACGGGGTGACCGAGACCAGCGCGTGGAGCGGGACGGCGACGTCCCGGGCGTCCTTGTCGGAGAACTCCAGCGCGGCGCCCACCAGGTCGGCCCGGTCGTCGGCCACGAGCCCCTCGAGGTGGGACTCATGGACGATGTGGGCGACCTCCTCGGCGGTGAACTCCGAGGTGACCTCGTCGCGGGGCTCGATGCCCATCGAGCGCACGAGAGACTTCGCGACATGCTCCATGACCCTGATGACCGGCCGGAAGAGACGGGTCAGCCACAGCAGCGGCGGGACCAGGACCAGGGCGGCCCGGTCGGGGCCGGCGATCGCGAGGTTCTTGGGGATCATCTCGCCGACCACGACGTGCAGATAGACGACAATGAGCAGGGCCAGCGCCAAGGCACCGCCCTCGGCAAAGTGCTCCGGCACCCCCGCGGTCTCGAGCACGGGCACGAGGAAATGGTGGAGCGCCGCCTCGGAGACCGCGCCCAGCAGGACCGAGCAGAGCGTGATGCCGAGCTGGGCACACGCGAGCAGCGAGCCCATCATCTCCAGAGCCTCGAGGCAGGCCTGCGCGCGCTTGCTGCCCTCCTCCGCGAGGGGCTCGAGCTGACTGCGGCGGGCGGCCATGGCCGCGAACTCCGCCCCGACGAAGAACGCGTTGAGCAGCAGGAGCAGGACCGTGACGAGGAGCGGGATCATGCCGTCCCTCCGGGCTTGCACGCCACGGTCGCGCCTCCGGACGGCGCTGGCGACGCGTCCGCGCCGGCCCCACCAGTCGCGTGGTCGGCCCGCGGCGAGAATCGCAGCCGGTCGACCCGGTGGCCGTCCATGTCGACGACGCTGACGTCCCAGCCGGGCACGCGCACGACATCACCGACGCTGGGCACCCGCCCAAGCGAGGCCATGACAAAGCCGCCGACGGTCTCATAGGCAGGGCTCTCCGGCACCTTGGCGTGCAGCCGGTCGGCCACCTCGTCGGGCCGCCACAGGCCGGGCACGCTCCAGGAACCGTCGCGCATCCGCCGGCCCGTCGTCCCCGAGCGGTCGTGCTCGTCGGCGACATCGCCGACGATCTCCTCGACGACGTCCTCGAGCGTGACGACACCGGCAGTGCCACCGTATTCGTCCACGACGATCGCGAGCTGGAAACCGCTCTCGCGCAACAGGACCAGCAGGGGGTCGAGGCGCAGCGTCTCGGGCACGAGCAGCGGGTCGCTCATCAGCGCCGAGACCGGCACGTCATGGCGTTTGGCGTGGGGCACCCCGAGGGCGCGCTTGACGTGGACGACGCCGTCGATGTCGTCCCAGCCGTCCCCCATCACCGGGAAGCGCGAGTGCCCTGAGGAGCGCGCCAGCTGCACGACGTCGTATGCCGTGGCCGTGCGCTCGACGGCGAACGACTTCATCCGCGGGCTCATCACGTCGGCCGCGGTCTGGTCGCCGAAGACGAGCGACTTGGCCACCAGCCGCGCCGTGCCCGCGTCGAGCGTCCCGGCCTCGGCAGAGCGCTGCACGAGCGAGCTGAGCTCCTGGGGCGTGCGCGCCGAGGACAGCTCCTCCTGCGGCTCCACCCCCACCGCGCGCAGGAAGGCATTGGCCGACCCGTTGAGCAGGGCGATCAGCGGCCTGGCCAGCAGCGAGAAGACCCGCACCGGCCGCACGACCCGTTTGGCGGTCTGGAGCGGCGCGGAGATCCCCAGGAACTGCGGCACGAGCTCGCCGACGACCATCGAGAAGAGCGTGGCCAGCACTAGGGCCAGCCCCGCGGCGACCGACGTCAGCGTCGTCCCGGTCAGGCCGGCCGACGCGAGCGGTCCGCGCAGCAGTCCCCCGATGCCGGGCGCCGCGAGATAGCCAAAGACCAGGGTGGTCAGGGTGATACCCACCTGCGCCGCGGACAGCTGCGTGGACAGCGAGCGCAGCGAGGTCACCACCGCGTCGGCCGCCTGGTCGCCATCGTCGGCGGCACGCTGCACCGAGGGCCGGTCGAGGGCGACGAGTGAGAACTCCAGGGCGACGAAGATGGCGGTGCCGATCGTCAGGACGACGCTCGCGAGCACGAGCAACCACTCGGTCATAGTGGCGCCGATTCTAGGTGAGGTATGCCGCGGCGGCGCGTCCGCGCGGCATACCCACTCCGGGGGGTGGGGCTGTCCCCAGGGCGCGCCGGGGTGTCAGCCCTTTTGACCCTGACGCCGGGTGACCCCCGACAATGGAGGCATGAGTGAGATGCAGGGGGCCCCATGACCGCCGGTGCACGCATCGAGGTGCGTGACCTGACCAAGAGGTTCGGCAGCTTCGTCGCCGTCGACCACCTCAGTTTTGACGTCGAGCCGGGCCGGATCACCGGCTTCCTCGGCCCGAACGGCGCCGGCAAGACGACGTCGCTGCGGATGCTGCTCGGCCTGATCAAGGCCACGAGCGGCAGCGCGACGATCGGCGGGCAGCGCTATCGCGACCTTAAGGACCCCATCAACGTGGTGGGCTCCGCGCTCGAAGCGACCAACTTCCACCCCGGCCGCACCGGCCGCGACCACCTGCGTGTGCTGGCGGCCACGGCCGGCATCAGCGACAGACGCGTCGACGAGATGCTCGAGCTGACCGGCATCCCCGCGGCCGCGCGCAAGAGGGCCGGCGGCTACTCCATGGGCATGCGCCAGCGCCTCGGACTGGCCGCGGCCCTGTTGGGCGACCCCAAGGTGCTCATCCTCGACGAGCCCGCCAACGGCCTTGACCCAGAGGGCATCCGGTGGCTGCGCGGCTTCCTGCGCTATCTCTCGGGCGAGGGCAAGACCATCCTGATCTCCAGCCACATGCTCCAGGAGGTCGAGCAGACCGTCGACGACGTCGTCATCATCAGCAACGGCCGGCTGGTCAAGCAGGGCACGATCGCCCAGCTGCACGGCCGCCCCAAGCTCGAGGTGCGCACGACCGACCGTGAGCGCCTCGCCGGGGCGCTGCGGATCGCCGACGTCACGAGCGAGGACCTGGGCGCCGACGGCCTGGTCGCCCACACCGACGACCTGCGCCTGGTGGGCGATGTCGCGCTGCGGGCCGGGCTGCCGATCTATGAGCTCAAGACCAAGCAGACCGACCTCGAGTCGCTCTTCTTCGAGCTGACCGAGGGCCAGAACCGCAACCTCGGCGACGGCGGCCAGCCGGGCTTACCCGGCGCCGACGGGCAGGTCGCCGGCATGGGCCATGCCCAGACGGCCGGCGAGCCGGTGCGTGACCTGTCGGGCAGCGCGGGCGGCGCCACCGCGGCCGGCCCCAGCGCGTCGACGGCCGCGGCGTCCGAGCCGGGCGAGGCGACCGGGCACGCGAGCGACCCGACGGGCGGCGACGCGGCATACGACCACCGCGACGTCAGTCGCGAGCCGGCCCGGCCCAAGGAGGCGCCCGAGCGCGACTGGCGGGCGGCACCGACCGAGCGAGACGCCCAGCAGGGCAACGAGGGGGCGAACGAGTGATGGGCCGCGCGATCAAGGCGGAGTTCCGCAAGTTCTTCACGACCCGCATGTGGTGGGGCATGGCCATCGCGATGCTCGTCGCCGGGGCGGCATTCGCCGGCCTCTTTGGCTGGATGCTCACCGACCAGGCCCAGATGGGCTCGGAGGGGGCACCGACCGGCACCAAGGAGCAGATCGTCAACTCGGTCTACACCGGCGGGCTGTCGATCGGCTACCTGCTGACCCTGACGATCGGCATCATGCAGATCGGCTCCGAATACCGGCACAAGACGATCACCAGCACCTTCCTGTCGGTGCCGCGGCGGGTCAAGGCGATGTTCGCCAAGGTCATCGCCCTGATCGGGATCGGCAGCTTCTATGGGCTGCTGTCCCTGATCGGCTCCGTCGCCGTCGGGGCGATCGTCCTCAACGCGCGTGGCTGGGAGCCCTTCCCCACCTCCGGCGTCTGGCGCACCCTCGCCCTGAGCCTGCTCGTGCTCGCCCTGTGGGCCCTCATCGGTCTCGGCGTCGGCATCCTCATCCCCAACCAGGTCGCCGCGATCCTCATCGCGATCGGTGTCGCCTGGATCATCGAGCCGCTCGCCGGCCTGCTGATCGGCAGCCTGTGGGACTGGGGCCAGGAGCACGTCGTGAAGTTCCTGCCCTCGAGCGCGACCAATGCCATGGTCAACGGCGTGACAAACCCCGGCATGGGCAGCCAGCTCGAGTGGTGGGGCGGTGCCCTCACGCTCGCGGCCTATGCCGCAGTGCTGGCCGGCCTGGGCATCTGGCGCACCACCCGCCGCGACATCAGCTGAGCCGGACACGGCATACCGGCTCATGCGGGCCCCTCACCGACCAGGGTGGGGGGCCCGCCCGTATGCCGCGGGGCGGCGCAGGCACGCCACGGCGCACCGGCGCACCCGCGGGGTTTCCGCTATCGGGGGGCCTGCCGTTAACGTGCAGTGACGCGTATCCTGCGCGGACATCTCTGTTCAGGGAGCAGTTTCACGGTGGAGACCGAGCACGACACGCGCCGCGCCGACCGCAGGAGCAGCCGCAAGGCGCTCGCTGGCCTGCTGGTGCTCCTTGTCCTGCTGCCGCTGGCGGCCGTGGCCGGCTATGTCGGCCATCTCGACCGCACGGCAGCCGGCAACATCAAACGCGAGCAGCTCCTGCCCAGCGCCCCAGGCGAGGAAGAGACGGCCACCGGTGCCGCGACGGCGGGAGCCACCCCAACACCGGGCAGGTCGCCCGCGGCCAACTCCCCCGGCATGGACTACCTGGTCATCGGCTCCGACGCGCGGCCGGGCGACGCCGCCTCGCGCTCGGACGTGATGGTGCTCGTGCACGTGCCCAGGGACCGCTCCAAGGTCTACATGGTCCACATCCCTCGCGACCTCTATGTCGACATCCCCGGCCGGGGCAAGGACAAGCTCAACGCCGCCTACGCCTACGGCGGGGCGCGCCTGCTCGTCTCGACCATCCAGGACCTCTACGGCGTGCGGATCGACCACGTCGCCAAGACCGACTTCGAGGGCTTCAAGAAGATGACCGACGCCGTCGGCGGGGTCGACATCGACGTCGCCGAGGCCTCCCCCGGCTTCCCGACCGGCCGGATGCACATGGACGGCGAGCAGGCCCTCGCATTCGTCCGCGAGCGCTACTCGCTCAGCGAGGGTGACATCTCCCGCGGCCAGCGCCAGCAGGCCTTCCTCAAGGCGATGCTGATGAAGGCGGTCAGCCCCTCGGTGCTGCTCAACCCCTCGAAGTTCAGCGCGTTTGTCGACGCGACGACGGACAACCTCGTCGTCGACGAGGGGCTGACGATGTCCAAGGTGCGCTCTGAGGCGCTGAAGATGCGCTCGATCCGCGGCGGCGACGTCGTCTTCCTGACCTCGCCCTACGCCGGCTTCGGCACCGGCCCCGGCGGCGCCTCGATCGTCCAGCTCGACAAGGCCAAGACCGCCGCGCTCGGCAAGGCGCTCGCCACGGACTCGATGTCCTCCTACACCCCCTGAGCGCCTTACCCACCCCTCGCGCAGCTGCCCAAGGTGGGCAGGACAGCGCGACGGGGCCCGTGCCGACGCGGGGGCGCGCGGCATATGCCCGCTCACCGACCCACGCGACCGGTCGCACCACATTCGTGGACCGGCCGTTACGTACGTACCGGTCACCGGTAGGCTGGTTGGGACTGTGAGCCCCGTCATCGTCGACACAGCGAAAGAGGCGTATCCGCGTGCCAGAGCAGCTTCCGTCCAGCGATCCCATGGCGGCCTTCGGCCCCAACGAGTGGCTCGTGGATGAGCTCTACGATCAGTTCAAGAAGGACCGCAACTCGGTCGACCGTGCCTGGTGGGAGTTCTTCGAGGGCTACACCCCGCACGAGGGCGACTCGGGCAAGGGCGGCTCCAACGGCTCGGGCGCGAAGTCGTCCAACGGCGACAAGCCCGCCGAGTCCAGGCCGGAGGCCAAGCCGGCGGTGCCGGCCACCAGGCCCGAGGCCAGCAAGGCCGACGGCACCAAGCCGGGCGGTGACAAGCCGGCCGAGTCCAAGGCTGCCGACAAGAGCGCCGAGGCCGCCGCGGCCGAGGAGGCCAAGACGACCGCCGCCAAGTCGTCTGCCGCCAAGTCGTCTGCGGCCAAGCAGGCCGAGGCCAAGGAGACCCAGCCCAAGCCGGCCGACGCTCCGGCCGCGGCCGCCGCCAGGGAAGAGGCCAAGCCAAAGCCCCGCGACCCGCAGAAGCCCAAGGACTCCGGCCCCCAGGAGGAGACCGAGCTCCTCCCGATCCGTGGTGCCGCCGCGCGGGTCGTGACCAACATGGAGGCCTCCCTGCGGGTCCCGACCGCGACGTCCCTGCGCCAGGTGCCGGCCAAGCTGCTGATCGACAACCGCATCATCATCAACAACCACCTCAAGCGCACGCGCGGTGGCAAGGTCTCCTTCACCCACCTCATCGGCTACGCCATGGTCAAGGCCCTGGCCGAGATGCCGGTGATGAACTACGGGTTCACGGTCAAGGACGGCAAGCCGCACCTGGTCAAGCCGGCCCACGTCAACCTCGGCATCGCCATCGACATGCAGAAGCCGGACGGCCCGCGCCAGCTGCTCGTGCCGAGCGTGAAGTCCGCCGAGAAGATGGACTTCAGCCACTTCTGGGGCGCCTACGAGGAGATCGTCAAGAAGGCCCGCAACGGCAAGCTGACGGTGGAGGACTTCCAGGGCACCTCTATCTCGCTGACCAACCCCGGCGGCATCGGCACCAACTCCTCGGTCCCGCGCCTCATGCAGGGCCAGGGCACCATCATCGGTGTCGGCTCGCTCGAGTACCCGGCGATGTGGCAGGGCGCCTCCCAGGAGACGCTCAACCGCAACGCCGTCTCCAAGATCCTGACGCTGACCTCGACCTATGACCACCGCATCATCCAGGGTGCCGAGTCGGGCGAGTTCCTCAAGGTCATGCACGCCCTGCTGCTGGGCGAGGGCGGATTCTACGACGAGATCTTCGAGAGCCTGCGCATCCCCTACGAGCCGGTGCGCTGGGTCCAGGACATCTCCACCAGCCACGACGACGACATCAACAAGACCGCCCGCGTGCAGGAGCTCATCCACTCCTACCGCGTGCGTGGTCACCTGATGGCCGACACCGACCCGCTGGAGTACCGCCAGCGTCGTCACCCCGACCTCGACATCACCAGCCACGGCCTGACCCTGTGGGACCTCGAGCGCGAGTTCGCCACCGGCGGGTTCGGCGGCGAGGGCCTGATGACGCTGCGCCGGATCCTCGGCACGCTGCGTGACTCCTACTGCCGCACCGTCGGCGCGGAGTACATGCACATCCAGGATCCCGACCAGCGCCGCTGGCTTCAGAGCCACCTCGAGGTGGGCTACGCCAAGCCCTCCCCCGAGGAGCAGAAGCGCATCCTGCGCCGCCTCAACGCCGCGGAGGCCTTCGAAACCTTCCTCCAGACCAAGTTCGTCGGCCAGAAGCGCTTCTCGCTCGAGGGCGGCGAGTCTGTCATCGCGATCCTCGACCGCGTGCTCTCGCGCGCCGCCGAGGACAAGCTCGACGAGGTCTGCATCGGTATGCCGCACCGCGGCCGCCTCAACGTCCTGGCCAACATCGCGGGCAAGTCCTACGGCCAGATCTTCCGCGAGTTCGAGGGCAGGCAGGACCCACGCTCGGTCCAGGGCTCCGGCGACGTGAAGTACCACCTCGGCACCGAGGGCGAGTTCACCGCCGAGGACGGCTCGACCACCAAGGTCTACCTCGCAGCCAACCCCTCGCACCTCGAGGCGGTCAACCCCGTCCTCGAGGGCATCGTCCGCGCCAAGCAGGACCGCCTCAACCGGGCCGGCGAGGACTTCCCGGTGCTCCCGATCCTCATGCACGGCGACGCGGCATTCGCCGGTCAGGGTGTCGTGGCCGAGACACTCAACCTCTCGCAGCTGCGCGGCTACCGCACCGGCGGCACCATCCACGTCATCGTCAACAACCAGGTCGGCTTCACGACCTCGCCGAGCTCGAGCCGCAGCTCGACCTACTGCACCGACGTGGCCCGGATGATCCAGGCGCCGATCTTCCACGTCAACGGCGACGATCCCGAGGCGTGCGTGCGCGTGGCCGAGCTGGCCTACGAGTACCGCCAGCGCTTCGCCAAGGACGTCGTCATCGACATCGTCTGCTACCGCCGCCGCGGTCACAACGAGGGCGACGACCCGTCGATGACCCAGCCGCTGATGTACAACCTCATCGAGGCCAAGCGCTCGGTCCGCAAGCTCTACACCGAGGCCCTGGTCGGTCGAGGCGACCTCTCCATGGAGGACGCCGAGGCCGTGCTCCGCGACTACCAGCAGCAGCTGGAGCGGGTCTTCGTCGAGACCAAGGAGGCCATGAAGTCCGCGGACGACGGCCGCCAGAGCGACCCGAGCCGCGCCGGCACCGATGTGGAGGAGGAGAAGGGCCTGGAGCCGCCCAAGACCTCCACGTCCGATGCCACCAAGCACGACGCCACCCAGACTGCGGTGCCGGCCGACGAGCTGCAGCACATCGGCGACATGTTCGTCTCGCCGCCACCGGGCTTCACCATCCACCCCAAGCTCAAGCAGGCGATGGACAAGCGCGCTGCGTCGGTCCGCGAGGGCGGCATCGACTGGGCGACCGGTGAGCTGCTGGCCTTCGGCTCGCTGCTCAAGGAGGGCACGCCCGTCCGCCTGGCCGGTCAGGACTCACGCCGTGGCACCTTCGTGCAGCGGCACGCGGTGCTCATCGACAAGAACACGGGCGAGGAGTGGACGCCGCTGCTCTACCTCGGTGAGGGCCAGGCCCGCTTCTGGGTCTACGACTCGCTGCTGAGCGAGTATGCCGCGATGGGCTTCGAGTACGGCTACTCCGTGGAGCGGCCCGACGCCCTGGTGCTGTGGGAGGCCCAGTTCGGCGACTTCGCCAACGGTGCCGCCACGATCATCGACGAGTTCATCTCCAGCTCCGAGCAGAAGTGGGGCCAGCGCTCCTCGGTCGTGCTGCTGCTGCCGCACGGCTATGAGGGTCAGGGGCCCGACCACTCCTCGGCGCGCATCGAGCGTTTCCTCCAGCTGTTCGCGGAGGACAACATGACGATCGCCTACCCGAGCACGCCGGCCAGCTACTTCCACCTGCTGCGTCGTCAGGCCTATGCCCGTCCGCGCAAGCCGCTGATCGTCTTCACCCCGAAGTCGATGCTGCGCCTGAAGGCGGCCGGCTCTGCCCCGGCCGACTTCACCGACAGCACGTGGCGTCCGGTGCTGCCCGACCGGGGCGACATCGACGCGGGCAAGGTGACCCGGGTGCTGCTGGCATCCGGCAAGGTCGTCTATGACCTGGAGGCCGAGCGCACCAAGCGCAAGGACGGCGAGACGGCGATCCTGCGGGTCGAGCGGCTGGCCCCGGCGCCCGGCAAGGAGATCGCCGAGGCGCTCAAGGGCTATCCCAACGCCGAGGTCGTCTGGGTGCAGGACGAGCCGGCCAACCAGGGCGCCTGGCCCTTCATGGCGCTCAACCTGCCCCAGGCCCTGGCCGAGCAGGGCGAGGAGCGCCAGCTGAACGTGGTCTCCCGCAAGGCCGCCGCCTCCCCGGCCACCGGCTCGAGCAAGAAGCACGCCGTCGAGCAGGTTGAGCTGATCGCCGCCGCATTCGACCGCTGAGCGAGCGAGTCCTGCACGATCCGAACCCCTCGGCGCCCGGCGCCGAGGGGTTCGGCGCTCCCGGCGCTTGTGCCCCTCCCCTCACTCCCAGTAGCCCAACGGGTTTGTCATCAGGTCTGCCCACTCTCCTCCAGGTCAACCAGGGGTGGTGAGCAAACCTGCGGATGAGCTGGTCGGGGCACGAGGACCTGGATGTCACGTGGGCGCGCTGCCGACGAGCGCGCGAGGGCCACCGGGGAGGAGGGCCGCTTCCGGGTGGCGCTCGACGCCGAGGGCGCCGGGGCGCAGGCGCGGCCCTTCACAGCGGCCGACGAGCCCCTTGACGTCGATGGTCTGGTCGACCTGCTGCCGACCATCCCGGAGCTGCGCGCGGACCTCGGCCTCGCCTGACGGGAGCCACCCCGCTCGGTTGATAGATTCACAGCCATGTACTTCACCGACCGGGGCATCGAGGAGCTCGAGGCGCGACGCGGCGAGGAGGAGGTCACTCTCGAGTGGCTGGCCGAGCACCTGCGCACCTTCGTCGACCTCAACCCCGAGTTCGAGACGCCGATCGAGCGGCTCGCGACCTGGCTCGCCCGGCTCGATGACGACGACGAATAGCACGCGCCCAGACCCGCACCATTCCGCCAGACCCACCACCGACGAAGGACCGCCGTGAGCCAGAACCACCACCACGCGGACATCCACCGCGACAGCGCCGGCAACGAGTTCACGCCGAGCGCGCAGTTCTCGGTCTCCCATGACGGTCGCCGCGACATCGGCCTGGTCTTCATCGGCGACTCGCTCGTCACCGGCGTCGGCGACCCCAAGGGCCAGGGCTGGGTCACGCGCGTGGTGGGCCGCTCCCAGTCGCCCGAGGTGACGCTCACGGCATACAACCTCGGTGTGCGCGGCGACACCTCCGCAGACGTGCTGGCGCGCTGGCAGGCCGAGGGCAATCCGCGCTGGGAGGGTCGCCACGAGCGCCGGCTGGTGCTGTCGATCGGCACCAACGACATCTCCCGCGGCATCACCCTCGCCCGCCACCGGCTCAACCTGGCCAACATCATCGACGACGCCACCAGCGCCGGGGTCGCGACCTTTGTGGTCAGCCCGCCCCCGAGCGACGACGACGACTTCAACAGCAAGCTCGAGGTGCTCGTCGAGGCCCAGGCCGATGTGTGCGCGCGCCGCGGCATCCCCTTTGTCGACTGCTATCGCCCGCTGCTGGGCCACGAGCAGTGGCGCAGCGACCTGTCAGCGTCGACGATCCCCGGCCACCCGGGACAGGCCGGTTATGGGCTGATCGCCTGGCTGGTGCTGCACAACGGGTGGAACGACTGGCTCCAGATCTGACACCCGCTGCTCACCCACCGTCCAGCCCGCACACAGACAACCACGCTCAGATAGGTCACATGCGCACTCTGGTCACCGGCGGAGCCGGATACATCGGCTCCCACACCGTCCTTCAGCTCATCGAGGCCGGCCACGAGGTGGTCATCGCCGACAACTTCTCCAACTCGCGGCGCTCGGTGCTGCCGCGCCTGGAGGAGCTGGCCGGGCAGCCGATCCCGGTGGTCGAGGTCGACCTGTGCGATGTCGAGGCCACCGACCGGCTGGTGGCCGAGGGCGGCTTCGACTCGGTGATCCACTTCGCCGGCCTCAAGGCGGTGGGCGAGTCGGTCGAGCAGCCGATCCGCTACTACGACAACAACATCGGCTCCACCCTCTCGCTGCTCAAGGCGATGGACCGCCATGGTGTGCGCCGCATCGTCTTCTCCAGCTCGGCGACGGTCTATGGCGCGACGCCGACGCTGCCGTGCACCGAGGACGCCCCGACATCGGCCACCAACCCCTATGGCTGGACCAAGCAGATGATCGAGCAGATCCTGCGCGACACCGCGGTGGCCGATGACTCCTGGCGCATCGGCATCCTGCGCTATTTCAACCCCGTGGGCGCCCACCCCTCCGGCCTGATCGGCGAGGACCCGGCGGGCATCCCCAACAACCTGCTCCCCTATATCGCCCAGGTCGCGGTGGGCCGCCGCGAGCGCCTGGCCGTCTTCGGCGACGACTACGACACGCCTGACGGCACGGGGGTGCGCGACTACATCCACGTCGACGACCTGGCGGCCGGTCACCTCGCGGCGCTCGAGCACCTGGGCGCCTCGGACACCCCCGTCGACGTGTGGAATCTCGGCACCGGCCAGGGCACCTCTGTCCTGGAGCTCGTGCACTCCTTCGAGCGCGCCTGCGGCCACGAGATCCCCTATGCCGTGGCCCCGCGTCGGGCGGGCGACATCGGCTCCGTCTTCGCGGCCGTCGACAAGGCCCACGCCGAGCTGGGCTGGCGCGCGACCCGGTCGGTGGACGAGGGCACCGCGTCGACGTGGAAGTGGCAGTCGCAGAACCCGACCGGCTTCCCCGAGGACTGATCCACG
The DNA here is from genome assembly GCA_021287075.1 of Micrococcales bacterium. Taxonomy (GTDB): domain Bacteria; phylum Actinomycetota; class Actinomycetes; order Actinomycetales; family Dermatophilaceae; genus JAJTBD01. Next base: position 58,178 of record JAJTBD010000020.1, read on the forward strand.
GGGACTGACCAACCCCAATAGGTATGCCGCGCAGCCGAGTCGGTTGCGCGGCATACCCCGTCGTGGGGGTGGGTCAGACCGTGAAGACGATCTTGCCAAAGACGTCGCCGTCGGCCATCCGCTGGAAGCCGTCGCTGGCCTGAGCGAGCGGCATGACGGAGTCGACGGCGGGGGCGATGCCGCGCTGGGCGACGAACTGGGCGAGCCGCTCGAGCTCGGTGCGCGAGCCCATCGTGGAGCCGATGACGCGCAGCTGCTTGAAGAAGATCGTGGTGAGCTCGGCCTTGGAGGGGGCGTCGCCGGAGGTGGCGCCGGAGATGACGATGGTGCCGCCGGGCTTGAGCGACTTGACCGAGTGCGACCAGGTGGCGGCGCCGACGGTCTCCATGACGGCGTCGACGCGGTCGGGCAGCCGCTCCCCCGACCCAAAGACGCGGTCGGCGCCGATCTCGAGGGCCTTGGCACCCTTGGCCTCGTCGCGGCTGGTGGCCCACATGCGATAGCCGGCGGCCTCGCCGAGCTGGATCAGGGCGGTCGCGACGCCGCCGCCGGCGCCCTGCACGAGGACGGTGGCGCCGGGGGTGAGGCCGGCGTTGCCAAAGAGCATCCGGTATGCCGTGAGCCAGGCGGTCGAGAGGCAGGCGGCGTGCTCCCAGGACAGGCCCTCGGGCTTGGGGACGACATTGCCGACGGGGACGGCGACGCGCTCGGCGAGGGTGCCGTCGTGCAGCTCGGAGAGCAGGGTGCGCCTGGGGTCGAGGGTCTCATCGCCCGTCCAGCCCTCGCTGGCGACGACGGCGTGGATGATGACCTCCTGGCCGTCGGGGGTCAGGCCGGCGCCGTCGCAGCCGAGGATCATCGGCAGCCGGTCGGCGGGCAGTCCGACGCCCTTGAGCGACCAGAGGTCGTGGTGGTTGAGGCCGGCGGTCTTGAGCGAGACCGTCATCCAGCCGGGGCGCTCCTGCGGCTCGGGTCGCTCGCCGACCTCGAGGCCGGAGATCGGGTCGTCGGTGGACTGGCGGGCGGCATAGGCTGCAAGCATGCTGCCGAGACTAGTGCCGGGGGTGGGCGCGTGGGCAGCGGACCGCAGGTGAGTCCACGGATCGGATTGCGCTGCGACGCCGGTGAGACTCGGGGCTCCGGTCATGTCATCCGCTCGCTCGCGCTCGGTGAGGTCCTGGCCGATCGCGGGTGCGAGATCGTGCTGCTGGGCAGCACGGGTGGAGTGCCCTGGGTGGAGCACCAGGCGGCGCTGCGCTCAGTGCCTGTGATCGCCGCGCCCGGGGATCCGGTGGCCCTCGCGGACCTGGCAACGGAACTCGGCCTGGACGCCGTCGTCCTTGACCACTACGAGCTCCCCTCGGACACGGGGGCCGCCCTCCGGCACCGCGGCATCGTGGTGCTCGCAGTCCGCGACAGCAGCTGGGGGTCGGGTCAGGAGGCCGACCTGACCCTCGACCAGAACGCCCACGCCGTCCCCGACCCGACGCTGCCGGCCGCCACCGAGCAGTTGACCGGGCTGCGGTATGCCGTTTTCCGCGACCAGGTCCTGCGGCACCGTGGCAGTCGGCCCGACCACGCAGGGCCGCCGCGCGCGCTGGTGTTCTTCGGGGGCACCGATGCCTATGACGCCGCCCCCGTCGTGGTGCCGCTCCTGGTTGGCTCTGGCGCGCCAGTCGAGGTGGTCGTCGTGACACCCAAGGCCCGCACCGCCGAGATGCTCATCGCACTCCCCGTCGGCGCTGACCAACACGTCTCGGTGCGGGGACCTGTCGATGAGCTGGCAGAGCTCGCGGTCACGTGCGACTTCGCAGTCAGTGCCGGGGGGACGGCTGTCTGGGAGCTGGTCTGTCTTGGGGTGCCCTCGGCCGTGGTCAGCGTCACCGACAACCAGGACCATGTGGTGAATGCCCTTGAGGCACAAGGGCTCGCGCTCCCGCTCGGCAAGCTATCGACGATCAGGTCGTCGCCATCAGCGTCGGCCGAGGCCGGGCTACAGCTCCGTCGGCTCGCCGCCGATCCCCAGCTGCGTCTCGATCTGGCGCAGTGCGGTCCAGCGCTCGTCGACGGGCTCGGCCGCGAGCGGGTCGCCGACGCCCTTCTCAAGCGCGTCGCGGCCGGCCCCGCCCGGCAACCATGACCGGTCTCGGAGCCCAGGACGATCCTCAGCGCTGAGGCGCCCGGTCGGCGACGGCCTTGGCGACGACATCGGCGACGCCGTCGGCAAAGACAGACGGCACGACCTCGTCGGCGGTGGGCTCGGGGACCATGGCGGCGAGCGCTTCGGCGGCGGCGACCTTCATCTGGTCGGTGATCGCCGACGCCCCCGACTCCATGGCTCCCTTGAAGATGCCGGGGAAGGCCAGCACGTTGTTGATCTGGTTCGGGAAGTCCGACCGGCCGGTCGCGACCACGGCGGCGTGACGGTGGGCGACGTCGGGGTGCACCTCGGGGTTGGGGTTGGCGAGGGCAAAGATGATCGCGTCCTCGGCCATCTCCATCAGGTGCTCCTCGCCGATGGTCCCGCCCGAGACGCCGATGAGCACATCGGCGCCGCGCAGGGCCTCGTCGATCGAGCCGGCCAGACCGCGAGGGTTGGTGGCCGCGACCAGCCGCTGCTTGTGGTCGGTCAGGCCCGTGCGCGTCGGCCCGAGGATGCCCCGGGAGTCGCACACGACGATGTCCTTGACGCCCTCGAGCGCCAGCAGCTTGGTGATCGCCACGCCCGCAGCGCCCGCGCCGGAGACCACGACGCGCATCTCCTGGAGCGGCCGCCCGACGACCTTGGCCGCGTTGATCAGACCCGCCAGCGTGACGATCGCGGTGCCGTGCTGGTCGTCGTGGAAGACGGGGATGTCGAGGCGCTCCTTGAGCCGCTCCTCGATGTCAAAGCAGCGCGGCGCCGAGATGTCCTCGAGGTTGATGCCGCCAAAGGTCGGCGCGATGCGGGCCACGGCCTCGACGATCTCGTCGACCGAGCCCGACTCCATCACGATCGGCACGGCCTCCACGCCGCCGAAGTGCTTGAAGAGGACGCACTTGCCCTCCATGACGGGCATGGCGCCCTTGGGGCCGATGTCGCCCAGCCCCAGCACCGCGGTGCCGTCACTGATGACCGCGACGGGGCGCGCGGTGTAGACATCGGAGAGGGACTCGTCGGCCGCGATCGCCAGGCACACCTCGGCCACGCCGGGGGTATAGAGCTTGGACAGGTCGTCTCGCCCATTGAGAGGCTTCGTGGCTACATACCCGACCTTGCCGCCCTCGTGCGCGACGAAGATGGGGTTCGTCGGGTCGAAGTCATACGGCTGGGCGGGGGACGCAGTCATTGCGCGAGTTCACCTCTGTCGGTAAGGAAAAGCGGAGGGGCACCGGGGCGTGCCGGGCAATCGAGCCGGGATGTGGCCGCTGCGAACGCTCAGTACGCGGGGGTAGCCGCGACGAAGGTCATGTTCGCACGTCGGCCCACAGATCTCACTACATGATCCGTGTGACGCGTGTCGCCAGCACCACCCGCGGAGAGGCAGGATGGTACCCATGATCAAGCTCGGTCTGGTCAAGGTCAGAGGCCGCTCCATGGAGCCCGGCCTCCACGCCGGCGACCGCCTCCTCGTCGTGCGCGGCATACCGCCCCTCCTCGGCCGCCCGCACGTGGTGCGCCTCCCCCCGGACGACGACGGCGCCCGCCGCCCCCTCGCGATCAAGCGCGTCACCGGCCGCGACCCGGCCGACCCGACCCGCTACTGGGTCGAGCGCGACAACCCCCGCACCGGCGTCGACTCCTGGCAGGTGGGCTCGCTCGCCAAGGAGGACATCCGGGCGGCGATGCTCTTCCGCCTCCCCGGCATCCCGCGCGTGGCGCCCTACGTGTCCAAGGGAATCGCCAACGGTTTGCAACAAGCGAGCAGGCTCACCCGAAGGGGTTGACCGCCCTCCCACCTGCGTCGTCCGTGGCGTAGGTTGGTCGGGACAGCTTCCCCGACGAAAGGAGTGCCCATGCGTTTCTTCCGCATCCCTGAGGTCTCCGCCCACTGCGACCTGCCCTGCGGCGTCTACGACCCCGCGCAGGCCCGCATCGAGGCCGAGTCCATCAAGGCCATCTGCAAGAAGGTCGCCGAGAACGACGACGCAGACTTCCGCACCCGCGCCACGATCATCAAGGAGCAGCGCTCCCAGCTGGTCAAGGAGCACCTGTGGATCCTGTGGACGGACTACTTCAAGCCGCCGCACTTCGAGAAGTACCCCGAGCTGCACACCCTCGTCAACGAGGCCACCAAGCTCGCCGGTGCCACCGGCACCAAGGGTGCCTTCGACGAGGCCAAGGCCGATGAGCTCCTCGCCAAGATCGACGAGATCGACAAGATCTTCAAGGAGACCAAGCAGTCCTGACCTCTTGCACGATGAGAGGTATGCCGTGGGGCCCGGTTCCGTCTGGAACCGGGCCCCACGCTCTGCCCGCCGCCGCGGGGGCCGGGGCACGCGGCATACCCCCCGGCGTTTTCAGCACGCGGACTGCCCCAGCCCGCGGGTGCGGCGTTGGGCACCATGGGCCGGTGAAGAAGCTCTCCCTGCTGGCCCTCGCCGGCCTGACCACCGTCTCGCTCGCCGCCTGCGGCTCCGACACCCTCGAGCCGGGGGGCGCGTCCTCGAGCGGGGCCACCTCCGGGAGCGCGGCGGCCAGCGCCTCCACGTCAGCCACCGTCGACCCGGCCGCGGCCGCCAAGGTCCCGGCCGCGATCCGCGAGGCGGGGGTGCTCAAGGTCGGCAGCGACACGACCTATGCGCCCAACGAGTTCCTCGACACCGACGGCAAGACCGCCAAGGGCATGGACATCGAGATCCTCACCGAGGTCGCCAAGCGGCTCGGGCTGCGCACCGAGGTCACCCCGGCCGGCTTCGACTCGATCATCCTCGGCGTCAACAGCGGCAAGTTCGACGCCGGCATCTCCTCCTTCACGATCAACCCCGAGCGCGAGAAGCAGGCGACGATGGTCTCCTATTTCAACGCCGGCACCCAGTGGGTCACGCGCACGGGCAACCCGGCCAAGGTCGACCCGGATGCCGCCTGTGGCAAGCGAATCGGCGTGATGAAGGGCTCCTATCAGATCGACGACCTGGTGGCCCGGTCGGCCAAGTGCACCGACGCCGGCAAGCCGGCCATCACCTCCGTCATCGACGCCGACCAGGGCAAGGTGACCGCCTCGACGATGTCGGGCAAGGTCGACGCGATGGTCGCCGACTCCCCCGTCGCGCTGTATGCCGTGCAGCAGCACCCCCAGCTCGAGGCGCTCGGCGACATCTATGACGCCGCCCCCTATGGCATCGTCCTGCCCGCCAAGGACAAGGACTTCGGGGCGGCCATGGTCACCGCCCTCGACGCGATGCGGGCCGACGGCACCTACGCGCGGATCCTCACGACCTGGGGCAACGCCAGCGGCGCCATCGACGCCTTTGCGGTCAACCCCGCGACGTGACGGCGCCCGCGGCGATAGCGTCACCGGCATGAGCCGCACCATCGCCGGGGACCTGACCAAGGACACCACCCTCTGCCTGTCGCTGTCGGGGCGCCCCGGCAACACCGGGACGCGCTTCCACAACTTCCTCTATGACGAGCTCGGCCTCGACTACGTCTACAAGGCCTTCACCACCACCGACATCCGCGCGGCCATCGCCGGGGTGCGCGGCCTCGGCATCCGGGGCGCGGCCATCTCGATGCCGTGGAAGGAGGACGTCATCGAGCTCGTGGACGAGATGGACCCCTCCGCGCAGGCGATCGAGTCGGTCAACACCATCGTCAACACCGACGGCCACCTCGTCGCCTACAACACCGACTACACCGCCATCGCAACCCTCGTGCGTGAGTCGGGCGTCGACACCGGCTCGACCCTGGCCGTGCTCGGCTCCGGCGGCATGGCCAAGGCCACCGTCGCGGCCCTGCGCGACAGCGGCTTCGAGCAGGGCACCGTCGTGGCCCGCAACGAGACCACCGGGCGCGCGCTCGCGCAGCGATACGGCTTCGGCTGGCTGCCCGACCTCGGCACCGAGCGCCCGCAGGTCATCGTCAACGCCACCCCCGTCGGCATGGCCGGCGGCCCGGGCGCCGACTCGATGCCCGTCGACCAGGACGTGGTCGAGGCCGCCGAGGTGGTCCTCGACGTCGTCGCCCAGCCGGTCCGCACGCCACTGGTCGTGGCCGCCGAGGCCGCCGGCGCGCAGGTCATCACCGGCGACAGGGTCATGTCCCTCCAGGCGCTCGAGCAGTTCGTGCTCTACACCGGGGTGCGGCCCAGCCCCGAGCAGGTGGCCCGGGCCACGGCATACTCCCGCGCCCAGTGACCCTGCGCCCCGGTGACAGACACGGCCGCGGGGACCCGCTGACGGGGCGCCCCGCCAGCGTCACCAAAAGGCCACGATTGGGGACCAAGACCGCCGAAGGCGTGATCTGCGCCGCACGTGGTGGCACACTCCCTGCCAAGACCTCGCGGCATACCGCGCCGCCGAGCCCTCCGGAAGGACCTCCGATGACCCACGTCTCCCGCCGCGTCGCCGTCCTGGCCGCCGCCTCGGTCGCCGCCCTCTCGCTCACCGCGTGCGGCTCCGACTCCCTCGACACCGCCAGCAAGTCGGCCAGCTCGGGCGCCTCCGCCGCCTCCAGCGCGGCCGACAGCGCCGCCGGCGCGGCCGACGCCGAGCTGGAGAAGCTCGTCCCCGCGGCCATCAAGTCCAAGGGCACCCTCAAGGTCGGCACCGACGCCTCCTATGCCCCCAACGAGTTCATGGGCGACGACGGCAAGACCCCGCAGGGCATGGACATCGACCTGCTCAACGCGGCGCTGGCCAAGCTCGGCCTCAAGGCCACCTATCAGAACGGCGACTTCTCCTCGCTGATCCTCGGCGTCAACGGCGGCAAGTACGACATGTCGATCTCCTCCTTCACGATCAACGACGAGCGCAAGAAGGAGGTCAACATGGTCAGCTACTTCAACGCCGGCACCCAGTGGGCGGTCCCCAAGGGCAACCCCAAGAAGGTCGACATCGAGAACGCCTGCGGCCTCAACATCGGCGTCCAGAAGGGCACCGTCCAGATCGACGACCTCAACAAGCGCAGCAAGAAGTGCACCGACGCCGGCAAGCCCCCGATCAAGCAGCTCGTCGACGGCGACCAGGCCAAGATCACCGCCGCCCTCGTCTCCGGCAAGGCCGACGCCATGCTCGCCGACTCCCCCGTCGGCCTGTATGCCGTGCAGCAGACCGGCGGCAAGCTCGAGGCCCTCGGCGACATCTATGAGGCGGCCCCCTATGGCGTCGTGCTGAAGAAGACCGACACCCAGTTCGCCGAGGCCCTGGCCAAGGCCTTCCAGGCCATCGACAAGTCCGGCGAATACAAGAAGGCCCTGGCCAAGTGGAACAACGAGACGGGCGCGGTCACCGACTTCTCCGTCAACCCGTGACGCCAGTGTCCGACGACACCCGCACGCACACCGACCGGCCGGGCGCCATCGACGCCCGGCCGGTCCGGCATCCCGGGCGCTGGGTCGCCCTCGCCGTCATCGCCGTCCTGGCCGCGATGCTCATCAGCTCCTTTGTGACCAACCCCAACTGGGGCTTCGCCAAGGCGCTCAAGATCATGAACTACAACCCGGTGCTCGAGGGCCTGCTCAAGGGCACGATCATCGCCACCGTCGGCTCGATGATCATCGGCGTCATCCTCGGCGTCATCGTCGGCATCATGCGTCTGTCCGACAACCCGGTCCTCTCGGCGGTGGGCTTCCTCTACACCTGGTTCTTCCGCGGCATACCGCGTCTGGTGCTCATCGCCATGCTCGGCACCGGCGTCGGCTTCCTCTATCCCAAGCTCGACATCGGGCCGCTGCCCTTCAGCCAGCAGCTCGCCCAGTGGCTCGGGCTGTCCAATGACCTGACCGTCTTCAGCCTCGACGTCAACCAGTTCTCCTCGACGCTGATGATGGGCATCATCGGGCTGGGCCTGTCCGAGGCGGCCTATATGGCCGAGATCGCCCGCGGCGGCATCCTCTCGGTCGACCCCGGCCAGCGCGAGGCAGCCCAGGCGCTCGGCATGAGCGGCGGCAAGATCATGCGCCGCATCGTCCTGCCCCAGGCCATGCGCGTGATCATCCCGCCCACCGGCAACGAGACCATCGCCATGGTCAAGGACACCTCGCTGCTCTCGGCCCTGCCGCTGACCACCGAGCTGTTCTTCCAGACCAATGCCGTGGGCACCCGGACGCTCCAGATCATGCCGTCCTTCGTGGCCGCCACCGCGTGGTACCTCATCATCACCTCCGTCCTGATGGTCGGCCAGTACTTCCTGGAGCGACGCTTCGGCCGCGGCTTCGGCCAGCCCAGCGCCCGCCAGGCCAAGAAGGCCCAGGCCCTCCTCGCCGCAGGGAGCCAGCATTGAGCACCGCAACCACCACCTCCCCAACGACGGCAGGCCAGTCCGGCGCGCCCCTCGTGCGGGCCGTCAACGTGCACAAGGCCTTCCACGGCAACGAGGTGCTCAAGGGCATCGACATGGACGTCCACACCGGTGAGGTCGTCTGCCTGCTCGGGCCCTCCGGCTCGGGCAAGACGACCTTCCTGCGGTGCATCAACCAGCTCGAGAGCATCGACGGCGGCCGCATCTGGGTCGACGGCGAGCTCGTCGGCCTGGAGGAGAAGGGCGGCCGCCTGCACCGGCTGGGCGAGAAGCAGATCGCCGCGCAGCGCCGCGAGATCGGCATGGTCTTCCAGCGGTTCAACCTCTTCCCGCACATGACGGCGCTGGAGAACATCATGGAGGCGCCCGTCCACGTCAAGGGCGTCGGCAAGTCCGAGGCGCGCGCCCGGGCCCTGGAGCTGCTCGAGCTCGTCGGCCTGTCCGACAAGCCCCAGGCCTTCCCCGCCCAGCTCTCCGGCGGCCAGCAGCAGCGCGTCGCCATCGCCCGCGCGCTGGCCATGCAGCCCAAGCTGATGCTCTTTGACGAGCCCACCTCCGCGCTCGACCCCGAGCTCGTCGGCGAGGTGCTCAAGGTCATGCGCTCCCTCGCCGACACCGGCATGACGATGATCGTGGTCACCCACGAGATGGGCTTCGCCCGCGACGTCGCCGACCGCGTGGTCTTCATGGACGGCGGCGTCGTCGTCGAGCAGGGCCCCGCCAAGGACGTCATCGGCAACCCCCAGCACGAGCGCACCCGCACCTTCCTCAAGCGCATGCACGCCTGAGGCGACCAGAGCGATCCGGTATGCCGCGCGCCCGCCTGGGCGCGCGGCATACCTCTGTCCTGGGTCGACTGGGGAGGACTTGCCGCACGCACGCGCGGGCGGACGGCGTGTCCTGCCCGGTCGACTGGGCGGTCGGGTGTCAGTGCAGCTGGTGCAGCGCGACCGGGCGGTGGTCGACGACGCGGGCGAGCGCCTCGACGACGAAGGGGTCGTATTCGTAGCCGAGCCCGAGCTGGAGCCGCTCGACCGCCCTGTCGCGGGCGACCGGGCCGGAGCCGTCGCCGAGGCAGTCGGCATAGGCGTTGGCGACCTTGAGGATGCGGCCGGTCAGCGGGATGGGCTGGCCCAGCTCCCGGCTCAGGCGGAAGGGCAGCGCCATCGCGTCCAGCGCCGTCACCACCCCCGTGAAGGCCCCCGTGTGGGTGACGACATCGGCGCTGCGCCGGGCGATCTCGGTCTGGTCCTCGTGGGTCAGGTCGACGGTGGACCCCTCCGGCGGCGGCTCGCTCAGCGCCACCAGGCCGAGGTCGTGCAGCAGCGCGGCATACTCCAGGCTCGTCAGGGCGCGCTGGCCCAGGCCGAGGTCGCGGCCGATCGCCAGGGCGACCTCGGCGACCCGGTCGGGGTGCCCGGTGCGGGAGTATCCGGCCGCCTCCGGCAGGGCGGCCAGCGCCCGCACCGTCTGGCGCTGGGTCTCGTGGGCCGCGGCATAGACGCGCGCGGCATACTGCGTGACCGCCAGCGGGACGAGGAAGAGCGGGAGGGCCGCGAGGCCGACGGCGATCTCCGCGAGGGCGATCAGCGGGCCGGTGGAGCCCAGCACAGCGAAGGGCAGACCGCCCGTGCGCACCCGGTCGAGCACCGCCGAGCCCATGCGGGCGCCGGTGCGCAGGGCCTCGTCGATGCTGTCGAGGACGAGCTCGAGCAGGGCGGCCAGCGCCGCGACCACGATCAGCGCGAGGGCGATGCCGCCGCGCGGGTGGTCGTGGGCGCCGGCCAGCTCCTCGCTGAGGGTCGAGCCGTGCAGGGGCACGCTGCGCAGCAGCACCGTCGCCAGGCCCAGGGTGACAAAGCGGATCAGCAGCGGCAGCTCCGACAGCGGCTGGCCCTGGGCCACCAGCGACAGGGCGCCGGCCAGCAGGCCGATGCCGATCACGATCACGATCGAGCCGGAGCCCAGCGTCAGCTCCCCCGGGCCGGGCACGTCGACCGACATCGCCAGGGCCAGCGCCGAGGCGGTCGCCATCGGCGCGACCCGGCGGGCCTCGGGCAGCTGGAGGCGGAAGCGCTGGCCGACCGCGATCGCCAGGGCGAAGACGGCCAGCACCGGCCAGACCCGCGCGACCTGAGGGAGCTCGGCCGCCGCGCCCCAGAGGGCGAGGGCCACGAGGAGGCCGGCCGCGGCATACACCATCGGTCGGAGCATGAGCGAGAGGAAGCGCCTCACCGGCACTCACCGCCCCGATGGTGGGCGATCTCGTCGGAGACCAGCGGGTCGTCGTGGCAACGGGCCGTGCCCTCGCGGCGGGTGGAATCCCACGCGTGCCGCGTCAGCGCCCGCTCCAGGCCGTCGACCACCAGCGGGTCGAGCTGGGAGCCGGCGCGGTCCTGGCACTCGGCGAGCGCGTGCTGGGCCGACAGCGGCCGGCCGTCGCGCCCCTCGGAGGTGAGGAACTCGAAGGCGTCGGCCACCGCGATGACCCGGGCGAGCAGCGGGATGTCCTCCCCCGCCAGCCCCGACGGGTAGCCGCAGCCGTCCCACCGCTCGTGGTGGTGGGCGATCGCGGGCAGAGCCGGGGCGAGGAAGTCGACGCCGCCGAGGATGTCGGTGGCGACCTGGGGGTGGCGGCGCAGGCCGTCGATGTCGTCGGGGGTCAGGCGGCGGCCGGTGCGCAGCACGCCCACCGGCTCGGCGATCCGGCCCAGGTCGTGCAGCATGCCCGCCCGCACGGCCGCCTCGATCTGCTGGGCCGGCAGCCCGAGGGCCTCGGCGATCCAGCCGGCCAGCTGCGAGACCCGGCCGCTGTGCTCACGGCCGTCGTCGTGCCGGCTCTCCAGCACCATCGCGAAGGCGTCCACCGAGCGCAGCTGGGCGCGGCGCAGGTCGCCGTACTGGACCATCGCCCACCGCGCGACGAACAGCGGCCCGAGCACCAGGACCGACGACAGCCAACCCACCTGCGCCGGCACCCACAGCACCACCCAGAGGAAGGCGATCACGCCATAGCCGATATAGATCGGGCCGGTGTCCAGACACATCGAGCGGAACTGCGGCCCGAAGGGACGGCCCTGGCTCAGCCGCAGCACGCCCGAGAGCAGCAGCGCGTTGGCCAGCGCCATGCACAGGTCGGCCAGCATCAGCGGCAGGCCGACCTCGCGCAGCAGCGGGCCGGCGCCACGCAGCCCGGCCATCTCGGCCGGATAGGCCCCGCCCGCGGCGAGATAGGTCAGTGCCGCGACGCCACCGAGCGCAGCGCACATCGCCATGTTGAAGACGCGCACCGCGAGCGGGGCACGCCTGGGCTGGACGACGGTGGAGACCACGCCCACGATCAGGGCCCCGAGCGGGCCCACGAGCACGGCGGCCACCACCAGCACGATGCTGGTGAAGCTGAGGACGATGCGCCGCCCGACCTCGGGCTCGCGCACCACCCAGCTCATCACCCCCATCACGCACAGCAGCGCCAGCACGCCGAGATGGGAGGGGATCTGGCCGACCGACAGGGCGATCAGCCCGAGGACGACGTCGATCGCCACCGCGCCGGTGACAAAAAGACCGACGCCGAGCGAGGAGTCACGGTCGCCGGGCCGGCGGACGGCCAGGCCCGGAGGGGCCTCCGTCATGGCTGGCGCGGCGTGGGGCGGGAGTGTGAGAGGTGGGGGTGCGCGGGGATCAGCGCAGCGTGCCCCAGCCCCAGATCGGACGCTGACCGGGTCCGAAAGAAAGGGTCGTGTTCATGATGGTGCCTCATTCCTGGAGGGGAGCCCCGGTGGTCGATGGCGGTGACCCCGAAGTGGTGCCATTGTGAGGCGTCCGCGGGCATCGTTCCAAGCCACAGCGGGTTTCTTGACCAATTCTTGGAAGAACGCAGACAAAGCAAGGCCCCGCTCACCGGTGATCGGTGGCGGGGCCGGTGCTGTGGCCTGCTCAGGCGTTGGGCTTCTTGCCGTGGTTGGCGGCGTTGCCCTTGCGCGAGCGGCGCTTGCGGGCGCGCTTGCTCATGGTCACTCCTGGTGATCGGACGGTTCTCGTGGCACGCGGCGGTGCCACGGCTGCCGACCAGTCTCCCACACGGGCCGTCGTGGGCGCGAAACGACCACGGGCGCCGGCGGAGGGGTCGGGTCAGTAGTCGATGCGGATGTTGGTGATGCGCTGCATGATCGACACGCGCAGCTCGGCCGGGGCCTCCTCGCAGGCGCAGGAGCGCTTGACGAGGGCCTTCATCGCCTGGTCGATGTCGTGCTGGCGCAGGCACGGCCCGCACTCCGCGAGGTGATAGGCGATGCGGTGGGCGTCGGCCCGCCCCATCTCACCGTCGAGGTACTCGTAGAGCCGGTGCAGCACCTCGGAGCAGTCGACCTCGGCGCCGGGCACGGCGGCGCGGCCCTGGGTGGTCTCGGAGTCGGTCACGACGACGCACCTTCCTTGACGATGCCGCGCTCTCGGGCGTAGTCGGTCAGCTGCTCGCGCAGCATCTTGCGGCCGCGGTGCAGTCGCGACATCACGGTGCCGATCGGCGTCTCCATGATCTCGGCGATCTCCTTGTAGGCGAAGCCCTCGACATCGGCGAGGTAGACCGCCATCCGGAAGTCCTCGGGCAGCGACTGGAGGGCCTGCTTGACCTCGGTGTCGGGCAGCCGGTCGAGCGCGTCCATCTCGGCGCTGCGCAGCCCGCTCGAGCTGTGGGACTCGGCCCGGTGCAGCTGGTAGTCCTCCACCTCGGCAGCATCGGACTGGAGCGGCTCGCGCTGCTTCTTGCGATAGCTGTTGATGTAGGTGTTGGTCAGGATGCGGTACATCCAGGCCTTGAGGTTGGTGCCCGGACGGTACTGGTGGAAGGCGCCATAGGCCTTGGCGAAGGTCTCCTGCACCAGGTCCTCGGCGTCGGCCGGGTTGCGCGTGGTGCGCAGGGCGGCCGAATAGAGCTGGTCGAGCAGGGGCATCGCCTCGCGCTCGAAGCGGGCCCGTCGCTCGGCCTCGGTCTCGCTCGCGACATCGACGGTGGCGTCTGCCTCCGCCTGCGCGGACCGGGCCTGCTCCTCGGGCGTCTCGTCGAGAGCGTCGGTGGCTGGGTTGTCAGTCATTGCGCTCCAGCCTAGTGGGCGCTCCTGACGTGGGGCGACATCGAGCACAAGCACGGGCGTCTCCTCCGGGTCGGACGACTCGCGCCGGCGGGCGCGACAGACCCGTCAACGCCGCGCCCCTCGCCCGACATTCCCGACCGCGTGGGGCGGGTATGCCGCGCCTGCCGCCCGAGTGTGGTCGTGGCACTGCCATCTCGCGCGAGTGTGGTCGTCGCACTGCCATCGACGGCAACCACACGACCACTTCCGCCCGGGGCGAGGGGGCGGCGCAGCGGCATACCCACTCCTGGTCTGGACGCGCTGGGAAATGACGTCGACGGCTGTCGCACCCCCTCCCTAGGCTGTCCGATATGCGCGAGTTCAGGCGGGTGCTGGTCAACACGGGGCTGGCCAACATCACGACCAGCTACCTCTGGTTCGCGCTGACCTTCTGGGTCTATCTCGAGACCCGCTCGGTGCTGGCCACCTCGATCATCGGCGGCGGATACATGCTGCTGCTGGCCGTGTGCGGGCTGGCCTTCGGCGTCATCGTCGACCGGCACCACAAGAAGGCGGTGATGGTCGCGTCCGCGGTGGTTACGCTCGCGGCATACCTGCTGGCCGGCGTCGTCTATCTGCTCTTCGACCGGCGCAGCCTGCTCGACTGGGGCGGGCCGGCGTTCTGGCTGTTCGCCGTCACGATCCTCATCGGCGGCGTCGTCGAGAGCCTGCGCAACATCGCGCTGTCGACCACCGTCACGCTGCTCGTGCCCGACGCCGAGCGCGACCGCGCCAACGGGCTCGTCGGCACCGTGATGGGGCTGTCCTTCCTGGTGACCTCCGTCTTCTCCGGCCTCTCGATCGGGCACCTCGGCATGGGCTGGACGCTCGTGCTCGCGATCGCCCTGACCGCGCTCGCGCTGGTCGACCTCCTCTTCGTGGCCATCCCCGAGGACGCGCTCGCCCACGACCCCGCGCTCGCCGGCAAGGTCATCGACGTCTCCGGGGCGATGCGGGTCATCCGGTCTGTGCCCGGGCTGCTCGCGCTCGTGCTCTTCACGACCTTCAACAACCTCATCGGCGGGGTCTTCGTCGCGCTCATGGACCCCTATGGCCTGACGCTCTTCTCCGTCTCGATGTGGGGCATCGTGCTCGGCGTCACCAGCCTCGGCTTCATCCTCGGCGGCCTGGTGGTCGCCCGGCGCGGCCTCGGCGCCCGGCCGCTGCGCACCCTCATGCTCGCCAACCTCGCCGTCGCCCTGCTGGGGATGGGCTTCGCCGCGCGCGAGTGGGCCTGGCTCTATGCGCTCGGCATCTTCGTCTTCATGTGCATCTCGCCGGTGGCCGAGGCGGCCGAGCAGACCCTGCTCCAGCGGGTCGTGCCCTATTCGCACCAGGGGCGCGTCTTCGGCTTCGCCCAGAGCCTGGAGGCCGCGGCCAGCCCGGTCACGGCCTTTGTCATCGGGCCCATCGCGCAGTTCGGCATCATCCCGTGGATGCGCTCACCGGAGGGGCGCGATGCGCTCGGCTGGCTCGTCGGCGAGGGTCAGGCCCGCGGCATGGCCGTCGTCTTCATGGGCGCCAGCCTGATCATGCTCGTCGCGACCGTGCTCGCCATGCTCTCCCGGCCCTATCGGCTCCTCGGCGAGGCCTATGCCGCAGCTCCCCCGCCCACGCGGCCAGTGAGCGAGGGCGTCTAGGGCTGGCTTGGTCGGGTCGGGTCGGTCTGCGTCGGGTCGGTCGGCTCAGGTCGCCCAGGTCAGCTCGGCGAGGAAGAGACGCACGGCCTCCAGCACGTCCTGCGGGTCCTTGGTGAAGCTGTGCGCGCCGGCGACCGCATCGAGGTATGCCGTGTCCGGCACCGCCTCGGCGATCTCGTCCGGCCGCCCGAAGGGGTCCTTCTCCCCCTGCACGACGTGGACCGGCAGCCCGGCATCGATGGGTGCCTGGAGCTCGGCGGCCCTGGACTTCTCGGGCTGGCCGGGCGGGTGCAGCGGGAAGCTGAGGGCCAGCACGGCGGCCGCGCCGACCTGCTCTGCGGTGCGGCAGGCCACCCGGGCCCCCGCGGACCGGCCGCCCACGATGACCGGCTCGGGCAGCCGGCTCCGGCCACTGGTCAGCGCGGCCACGACCGGGACCCAGGCCTCGTCAAGCGTCTTGGGCGGCGTCGCGACCTTCCTGCCTGCCACGCGCCACGGCTGCTCGACCAGCGCCACGGCCCAGCCGTCGTCCGGCAGCGCGCTCGCGAGCAGCGCCAGGTCGGGGGCGTCGATGCCGCCGCCCGCGCCGTGGCCCAGGATCAGCGAGCCGATCGCGCGAGGCGGGCGGAAGACATGCGCCCGGGCGGGGCCCTGCGGGGTGTCGATCTCGACGACGCGCGGCTTCATGCCCCCATCCTGCCCGCTCCACCCCACCCATCGCTCGGGCCACCGGGCGTTTTCGCCCACTTGGGCAAAAGCGCCCCGCCCCGACCGAGCGACGCCACCGGGCGTTCTCGCCCACTTGGGCAAAAGCGCCCCCGCCCGACCCAGCGACGCCACCGCGCGTTCTCGCCCACTTGGGCAAAAGCGCCCCGGGCCGACCGAGCGGCGCCCCCGGGGACAGAGGCCCGCTGGGTGGTGGGCTTTGAGGGGTTCCTCGGTGCCCTACTCGCCGCTCTCGATGGCGGCGTGATCACCAGTATCCATGGTGTCGTTGATCAGCGCCATGGACTCTTCGGATAGGTAGCGGCGGTCGCCGGCGATCCATTCGTCGTGGGTGTCGATCAGCACAGCACCGACCAGCCGGATGACGGCTGCGGCGTTGGGGCGCCGCTATCGTCAAGCAGCCGGGCTGAGGGCGGCGCTTTGGACGGTGGCG
>JAJTBD010000021.1 GCA_021287075.1 Micrococcales bacterium
CTCGAGACCGGCGGGTTCAGACCCCGGTTCCTACACCCTCGAATGGGATGAGCCCACAAACGGCGCCGCCGGTCACCAGGACGGCCGCCCCTGTCACGGTCACCAGCACGGCTCCTGCCCCGAGCCCGCGGACCGTGACGGCGACGGCCCGCGCCGCCACGGTCACCGTCACGCGCACGATCACACCGCCGGCCGAGACGGTGCGCGTCACCGTGACCGCCACCGAGACCGCCAACCCTGGCGCGGCCCCGTTTGTGGGGGGCGGAGGGGACAGCGGGTCGGGTGGTGGCGCCGCGTACTACGCGAACTGCTCCGCTGCCCGTGCCGCGGGCGCCGCGCCGCTCCGGGTGGGTGATCCCGGCTATCGGGACGGGCTCGACCGCGACAGGGACGGGGTCGCCTGCGAGTAGGCCGCGGCATACCCCTGATCGCTCGTGGGGCGACAGGGCGTGCACGGGACAGGGGAGGCGTGCGTGGGCACTGGTGCGATTGTGATCTGTGAGGCACAATGGGGCTTCGACAAACCGTGCTCACGCACGCACAGCTCGCGCGACACACCGCACGACAGCACGCAGGACCCGCAGATGCGACGGCGTTGGGGAAGACGTCCCTTGCATCGAGGAGGTTCGGATGTCTGTCGCGATGCCGCGCACCAGCACGCGCGGGGTGGTGTTCATCCACAGCACCCCGTCCTCGCTGTGCCCGCACATCACCTGGGCACTCGAGTCGATCCTTGGTGCCCGCGTGCACCTGGACTGGACCAGCCAGCCGATCGCGCCCGGCCTGGTGCGCGCCGAGCTGTCCTGGACGGGTGAGCCCGGCACCGGCGCCCGCCTGGCATCCGCACTGCGCGGGTGGGACAAGCTGCGCTATGAGATCACCGAGGAGCCCAGCCCGGGCTGCGACGGCTCGCGCTGGAGCCACACGCCCAGCCTGGGCATCCACCACACGTGGACCTCGGCCAGTGGCGACGCCGTCATCAACGAGGACCGCCTGCGCGAGGTCGTCACCCTCGCCCAGGGCTCGCCCGACGCCATGCAGGAGATGATCGAGGAGCTCCTCGGCGTCGACTGGGACGCCGAGCTCGAGCCCTTCCGCTATGCCGGCGATGGCGCCCCCGTGCGCTGGCTGCACAAGGTCGGCTGACCGCCCCCAGACCCGCGGCCGGACTCCATCACGGCCGCGCAGACGAAGTGCCCCCTCCCGTGCGCGGGGAGGGGGCACTCTCGTCTGTCGGGGTATGCCGCGGGCGAGGCCGGCCGTAGGCCCGTTGCCCGCGGCTGGTGGCTCAGAGCGGGATGTTGCCGTGCTGGCCGCGCCGCTGGGGGGCCTCGGCGATGGCCTTGGCGATCGCGCTGCGGGTCGCCGACGGCTCGACGATCTCGTCGACCACACCGATCTCGACGGCCCGCGGCAGGCCGCCGGAGAGCCGGTCGTGCTCGGCGGCGAGCTGGTCCTCCACGGTTGCGCGCTCGGCGTCGTCGACCTCGGCGAGCCGGCGACGGTGCAGGATGCGGATCGCCGCGACCGAGCCCATCACCGCAACATGGGCGTCGGGCCACGCGAAGACCCTTGTGGCGCCGAGGGACCGGGAGTTCATGGCGATATAGGCGCCGCCATAGGTCTTGCGCGTGACGAGCGTGACCCGCGGGACCACGGCCTCGGCGAAGGCGTGCAGCAGCTTGGCCCCGCGGCGCACGACGCCATCCCACTCCTGGCCGACACCGGGCAGATAGCCGGGCACGTCGACGAGGACGACCAGCGGCACCCCGAAGGCGTCGCACATGCGCACGAACCGCGCGGCCTTCTCGGCGCTGGGGGAGTCGAGGCAGCCCCCGAGTCGCAGCGGGTTGTTGGCGATGACGCCCACCGTGCGGCCACCGAGGCGGCCCAGGGTGGTGACGATGTTGGGCGCCCACTTTGGGTGCAGCTCAACGGATTCGGCGCCCTCGTCGAGGACTGCTGCGACGACGGGGTGCACGTCATAGGCCCGCTTCGCGGACTCGGGGAACTGCTGTGAGAGATCGGTGTCGGCGACGCTGGCCACATCCATCGTGCCCTGCGCCCCCAGCAGCGAGCAGAGGGTGCGACCGCGGTCCATGGCGTCACGCTCCGAGTCGGCGAGCACGTGGACCACGCCCGAGCGGCGCCCGTGCGGCTCGGGGCCACCGAGGCGGAGTGCGTCGACCGCCTCACCCGTCACGGAGCGGACCACGTCGGGGCCGGTGACGAAGATGCGCCCCTCGGGCGCGAGGATCACGATGTCGGTCAGTGCCGGGCCGTATGCCGCGCCGCCGGCGGCAGCGCCGATGACCACCGAGATCTGGGGGACCTTGCCCGACGCCCGGGTCATGATCGCGAAGATCTCGCCGACCGCGTGGAGGGAGGCGACACCCTCGGGGAGGCGGGCGCCACCCGAGTGCCAGAGGCCGACGATAGGCGTGCCGTCCGCCAGCGCTCGCTCATAGGCCTGGACGACGACCTTGCAGCCCTCGATCCCCATGGCGCCGCCCATGATCGTGGCGTCGGAGGCAAAGGCGGTCACGGCGGTGCCATCGACCGTGCCGACGGCGGCCAGCATGCCGGAGCGGTCCTCGGGGGTGATCAGCTCGAGCGTGCCCTCGTCAAAGAATGCCGCGAGGCGCAGCCGCGGGTTGCGCGGGTCATGCTCGCGGTCGACCTTGGGCTTGGTGGCCGCCGACACCGTCGCGCTGGCGGCGTTGGGCTGGTGGGCCATTCAGATGCTCCTGATCGCGAGAGCGACGTTGTGCCCGCCGAACCCGAACGAGTTGTTGAGGGCGGCGATGTCGCCGTCGGGCAGGGCGCGCTGCTCACCGCTGACCACGTCGAGGGTGATCGCCGGGTCGAGATTGTCGAGGTTGATCGTCCCGGGGACGACGCGGTGGTGCACCGACAGGATGGTCAGCACGGCCTCGAGCGCACCTGCTGCCCCGAGCAGGTGCCCGGTCATCGACTTGGTGCCCGTCACGGGGATGGAGTCGGTGTGGTCGCCGAAGGCGCGGCGGATGGCATTGGCCTCGGCGACATCGCCGACCGGCGTGGACGTTGCGTGGGCGTTGATGTGGCTGATGTCCGAGAGCGCCAGGCCGGCGGACTCGACCGCCTCGGCCATCGCCCGGGACGCACCGGCGCCCTCCGGCTCAGGGGCGGTGATGTGGTGGGCGTCGGAGGACATGCCGAGGCCGGCAAGGACGGCATAGATCTTGGCGCCGCGGGCCTTGGCGTGCTCCTCGGTCTCGAGCACGATGACGGCGGCACCCTCACCGAGGACGAAGCCGTCGCGGTCGACGTCATAGGGGCGCGAGGCGCGCTCGGGGTCGTCGTTGCGGGTCGAGAGTGCCTGCATCGCAGCGAAACCCGCGACGGGCAGGGCGTGCATGGCGGCCTCGGTGCCGCCGGCGACGACGATGTCGGCGCGGCCGGAGCGGATCATCTCCGCGGCATACCCCATGGCCTCGGCGCCGGAGGCGCACGCGGAGACCGTGGTGTGGGCGCCGGCGCGGGCACCCAGGTCGAGGGAGACGGTGCCCGACGGGGAGTTGGCCATCAGCATGGGGACGGCGAGGGGGAAGACCCGGCGGGGGCCCTTCTCGCGCAGGTTGTCCCACTGCTCCAGCAGGGTCTGCACGCCGCCGATGCCGGTGCCGATCGCGACACCGATGCGCTCCGGCTCGATCTCGGGGCTGCCGGCGTCGGCCCAGGCCTCGCGCGCGGCGACCAGGGCATACTGCGCGGACGGGTCGTTGCGGCGGACCTCGACCTTGGCCAGGGTCTCCTCCGGCGGGCGCGCGAGGGTCGCGGCAAAGCTGACGGGCAGGTCGTACTGCTCCACCCACGGGACATCGAGGGGTCGCGCGCCGGAGCGGCCGGCGAGGATGCCCTCCCAGGTCTCGGCGACGGTGCCGCCGAGGGGCGTGGTGGCGCCCAGGCCCGTCACGACAATGCGTGGGGTGGTGGTCATGTGCACTCCTTGTGAGGGGGAGCGGCGCAGCCGCTGGTCGAGGGTGTCGACGTGGACAGGGCGACGCGCGGGCGGGTGGTCCTCGCCACCCGCCCGCGCGATCGGGTCAGCCCTGGTTGGACTGGATGTAGGTGACGGCGTCGCGGACGGTCTTGAGGTTCTTGACCTCGTCGTCGGGGATGCGCACGCCGAACTTCTCCTCGGCGTTGACGACGATCGTCATCATCGAGAGCGAGTCGATGTCGAGGTCCTCGGTGAAGGACTTGTCGAGCTCGACGGAGGCGGCGTCGATGCCGGTCTCCTCGTTGACGATCTCCGCCAGGCCGGCCAGGATCTCCTGCTCGTTCGCAGCCATGAGTGGTGCTCCTTGTCGTGAGTGTGCTGTTGGATTCTGTTGTGCTGCAGCAGCATCCGCTGCCATGGCCCGGTTCTACCCGTGGGCCGGCGGGAGTCAGGGGAGGACGACCACCTGGGCCGCATAGGACAGGCCGGCGCCGAAGCCGAGCTGGAGAGCGAGCCCGCCGCGGGGCGCGGTGCCCTCGCGCAGCATGCGCTCGGTGGCGAGCGGCACGGACGCGGCCGAGGTGTTGCCGGTGTCGGCGATGTCGCGTGCGACGGAGATGCCCTCGGGCAGCCTGAGCTGCTTGATCATCGCGTCGACGATGCGCATGTTGGCCTGGTGGGGGATGAAGGCGTCGAGGTCGTCGACGGTGATCCCGGCCGCCTCCAGGGCCCGCCTGGCGACGGGGGCCATGCCCCACACGGCCCAGCGGAAGACGGTCTGCCCGGCCATGCCGATGGTGGGGAAGGGGAGGCTGTCGTCCTCGGCCACCTCGAGCCAGGAGTTGCGCTGGGAGATGACATCCCACTGCGCTCCGTCGGAGCCCCAGATCGTCGGGCCGATGCCGGGCGTGTCCGACTGTGAGACAACGGCCGCGCCCGCCCCGTCGGCGAAGATGAAGCCGGTGCTGCGGTCGGTCTTGTCGACCACGTCCATGAGCCGCTCGACACCGATCACGAGGGCGTTGGTGGCCGAGCCGCCACGGATCATGTCGCCGGCCATCGCGATGCCGTGGCAGTAGCCGGCACAGGCCGCCGAGATGTCGAATGCCGCGGCGTCCGTGATGCCGAGCTCGGTCGCGACGAGCGTCGCGATGGCGGGGGTCTGATAGAGGTGGCTGACGGTCGCGACGATGACCAGGTCGATGTCCTCCGGCGACAGCCCAGCCATCCCCATGGCCGGCCGCGCGGCATACTGCGACATCTCCAGGACGCTCTCGCCCTCGCCCGCCCAGTGCCGGGTGACGATGCCGGTGCGCTCCCGGATCCACTCGTCGGAGGTGTCCATATAGGTCGCGATCTCGTGGTTGTCCACGATGCGTCGGGGACGATAGCCGCCGATCCCGCTGATCCGTGCGTGTGCGGATCCCGTTGCGGCAGTGAGGATCCCGGTGCCCTTGGGGGTGGGTGTGGTCATGTCATCGCTCCTGGGGGTGCAGGCGGAGGAGGGGCTGGCCGGGGGAGACGGGGTCGCCCTCCTCGACGAGCCACTCCACGACGGTGCCGCCATGGGGGGCGGTGACCGGATAGGAGTCGCGCAGGGTGCTGACCTGACCGATCTGGGAGCCGGCGGCGACGCTGGCTCCCTCGGCGATCTCCGAGCGGGAGATGGTGCCCTTGGCCGGCGCGATGACCAGTCGCCAGGCGGGGTCGAGCGGGCTGGCGCTGAGCACGCCGTGCTCCCGGACCATCGCGTGGGCCTTGTCGAGGTCGTCGGGCGACTTCAGGGCGAGGGTCTCGACGCCCTTCATCGCGCGCTTGGCCAGGCCGGTGAGCGCCCCGGCCGGTGGGATCTCGATCAGGCCGGTCACGCCGAGGTCGGTCATGGTCTCCATGCACAGGTCCCAGCGGACGGGGTTGCGCACCTGGCTGACCAGCCGGCCGAGCACCTCGCGACCGGAGTGGACGACGGTGCCGTCGGCGTTGGAGAGGATTTTGACGCGGGGGTCGTGGGTCGACATGGCGCGGGCGTAGCCGGCGAGGGTGTCGACGGCGGGCGCCATGTGCTCGGTGTGGAAGGCGCCGGCGACCTTGAGGGGCATCACACGCGCCTTGGCGGGCGGGTCGGCGGCGAGGGCGGCCAGCTGCTCCATGGTGCCGGCAGCGACCACCTGGCCGGCGCCGTTCATGTTGGCCGGGGTCAGGCCGTGGGTCTGGAGGTCCTGTGCGACCTCGCCGGGGTCGCCGCCGAGGACGGCGCTCATGCCGGTCGGCTGCACGGCGCTGGCCGCGGCCATGCCGTTGCCGCGCTCACGGACGAAGACCATCGCCTGCTCGGCGGAGATGACGCCGGCGGCGGAGGCGGCGGTGATCTCGCCGACCGAGTGTCCGGCGCCGACGCCGACCAGGCGGAAGCCGTCAGCGGGGTGCTCGAAGAGGGTCAGGAGGGAGACGAGGCCGGCAGCCACGATGAGCGGCTGCGCGACGGCGGTGTCCCTGATGGTCGCCTCGTCGGAGACGGTCCCGTGGGTGAGCAGGTCGATGCCGGCGACGGCGGAGAGCCAGCCGAGGCGGTCGGCAACGCCGGGGATCTCCAGCCAGGGAGAGAGGAAACCGGGGGTCTGGGAGCCCTGTCCAGGGCAGACGATCGCGAGCACCCATCCAGACTCCCCGTTTTGCCGTGACCGGTTCGTGACCGATGCCGACGAACATCCCCGGGGAGTCTTGTGGGGTTCCTACAAAGGTATGCCGCGCCTGGCGTGCGTGCGCGGCATATCGCGGGGTAGCGCACGGCGTCGGGGCTCAGGCGCGCTCGCGGCTGGGTCGCAGTCGCCCATAGGCGAGTGCGAGACGCACGGTCTGGGCGTCATGGGGGTCGCCGAGGTCATAGCCGGTGGCCTCGGCGATCCTCCCGATGCGGTAGCGCACCGTGTTGGCGTGGACGAACAGGGCTCGCGCGGTGCCCTCCAGCGACGAGCCGCCCTCCAGATAGGCCGTCGCGGTCTCGAGCAGGGCGCCGCCGGCGCTGTCGGCGAGCGGGCGCCACACGTGGTCGAGCAGGAGTGCCTGGGCGGGCTGGTCGCCGGTCAGCGCGCGCTCGCCGAGCAGGTCGTCGGCGCGCACGGGGCGGGGGTGGTCGGGCCAGGCCGGGGCGGCGCGATGCCCCGAGATCGCCGCCCGCGCGGACCGCCCGGCAGCGAAGAGGTGGGGGACCGTCGGCCCCACGACGAGCGGCCCGTCGCCGAACTCGGCCTGGATCCGGCCCACGGCCGCGAGCGGGTCGTCGACCTGTCCGAGGACGGCGACGAGACGGTGACCCTGGACGGCCGAGAGGACATGCAGCCGCTCCTTGTCGGCTGCCCGGCGGACCGAGTCGATAACTCCCGCAGGCGTATCCGCGGGGGTGTCCCCGACGACCACGCACACCGACTCCATCGCGCCCCAGCCGAGGGCGGCCGCCCGTGAGCGCATCGACTCGTCCTGCTCGCCGCGCAGGATGGCGTCGACGACAAGCTGCTCGAGACGGGCGTCCCAGGCACCGCGGGTCTCGGCTGCCTCGGCATAGACGTGGGCGGCGGCGAAGGCGATCTCGCGGCTGTAGAGCAGGACGGCCTCGTGCAGGGCGTTCTCGTCGCCGGGCTCGGCGAGCGCCGTCGCCTCCTGCTCGACGACGTCGACGACGGCGCGGATGAGGTCGAGGGTCTGGCTCAGGCTGACCGAGCGGGTGAGCTCCCGCGGGGCGGCACCGAAGACCCTCGCATCGGCGAGGTCGTCACCGCCTGTCGAGAACCAGGTGACGAAGCCGGCGATCCCGGCCTGTGCGACCAGCCCCGCCCACGACCGCTCCTCCGCCGGCAGCTCGCGGAACCAGTCGTGCGCCTCCATGCGCCGGATCGCCGACGTCGACAGGTCGCCGGCATGCTGGCGCACCCGCTTGCGGGTGGCCGCCGACGAGGGCAGGCGCGGTGTGGGCATGGCGTGAGTCTAGGACCGGCCTTTGTATGCCGCCCACAACCGCGCCTGAGCGACGCCCTCCGGATCCCTCAGTCGACGCCGAACTCGATGGCGGCGCGGTCGAGGGCGTCGTCCTGCTCGTCGACGTTCTCCGCCGACTTGTTGGCCGCGATCTGGGCGGCGCCACCGGGGGTGAGGTCGCCGACAAGCTCCTGGTGACCACCGGAGAGCTGGCCCTGCGCGGCATACAGCTCGAGCTTGGCGCGGGAGTCGGCGATGTCGAGGTTGCGCATGGTCAGCTGGCCGATGCGGTCGACGGGGCCGAAGGCCGCGCCCTCGGTGCGCTCCATCGAGAGCTTCTCGGGGTGGTAGGAGAAGTTCTCGCCCGTGGTGTCGAGGATGGAGTAGTCGTCGCCGCGGCGCAGCCGCAGGGTGACGGTGCCGTTGACCGCGGAGGCCACCCAGCGCTGGAGCGACTCGCGCAGCATGAGGGACTGGGGGTCCATCCAACGGCCTTCGTAGAGAAGGCGGCCCAGCCGCCGGCCCTCGGCGTGGTAGTTGGCGATCGTGTCCTCGTTGTGGACCGCGTTGAGCAGCCGCTCGTAGGCGATGTGCAGCAGTGCCATGCCCGGCGCCTCGTAGATGCCGCGCGACTTGGCCTCGATGATGCGGTTCTCGATCTGGTCGGACATGCCCAGTCCGTGGCGGCCGCCGATCGTGTTGGCCTCGTGGACCAGGGCCACGACGTCGTCGCCGTAGTCCTTGCCGTTGATCGCGACGGGGCGGCCCTGGACGAAGGTGACCGAGACCGTCTCGGGGGCGATGGTGATCGACTCGTCCCAGAACGCGACGCCCATGATGGGCTCGACGATCTCCATCGAGGTGTCGAGGTGCTCGAGGGTCTTGGCCTCGTGGGTGGCGCCCCAGATGTTGGCGTCGGTGGAGTAGGCCTTCTCGGCGCTGTCGCGATAGGGCAGACCCCGCTCGGTCAGCCACTCCGACATCTCCTGCCGGCCGCCGAGCTCGGTGACGAAGTCGGCGTCGAGCCACGGCTTGTAGATGCGCAGGCCCGGGTTGGCCATCAGGCCATAGCGGTAGAACCGCTCGATGTCATTGCCCTTGAAGGTTGAGCCGTCGCCCCAGATCGAGACGCCGTCCTCCTGCATCGCGCGCACGAGCAGCGTGCCGGTGACAGCGCGGCCGAGGGGAGTGGTGTTGAAGTAGGACTTGCCGCCGCTGCGGATGTGGAAGGCGCCGCACGCGATGGCGGACAGCCCCTCCTCCACCAGCGCACGCTTGCAGTCGACCAGGCGCGCGATCTCGGCGCCGTACTGGCCGGCGCGGCCGGGCACGGTGTCGATCTCCGGCTCGTCATACTGGCCGATGTCGGCCGTGTAGGTGCAGGGGATCGCACCCTTCTCACGCATCCAGGCCACGGCCACCGAGGTGTCGAGGCCTCCGGAGAAGGCGATGCCGACGCGCTCGCCGACGGGGAGGGAAGTCAGTACCTTGGACACGTCTGCAAGTTTATGCATCGGAATGCATAGAACACAAATCGCGCCGCCCGTACTATTTCGCGGCGAAGTGCTCACCTGATCGTCACGTCACCGTCGCCGGGAGGTATGCCGCGGCCTTCTAGCGTCCCGCGACATGACCACCACCCGCCTCGCCGCCGCGACCCTGGCCGCCGCCATCCTTGCTAGCGTTCCCGCCATGGCCTCTGCCGCCTCCGGCCCCCAGCCCCACGACCCCAGGCCGCACCAGAGCGTGCCGGCCCCCAAAGCGGGGCCACGCGCCATGCCGCACCCCCTCGTCATCGCCCACCGCGGCGCCTCCGGCTACCGCCCGGAGCACACCCTCGCGGCATACGAGCTCGCCGTCGCCATGGGCGCGGACTACATCGAGCCCGACCTGGTGATGACCAAGGACGGGGTCCCCGTCGACCGCCACGAGGCGGAGATCTCGGGCACCACCGACGTCGCCGACCACCCCGAGTTCGCCGCCCGCAAGACCACCAAGATGCTCGACGGTGTCGCCACGACCGGCTGGTTCACCGAGGACTTCACTCTCGCCGAGCTCAAGACCCTGCGTGCCAAGGAGCGCCTGCCCGAGCTGCGCCAGCAGAACACCGTCTATGACGGGCGCTGGGAGGTGCCGACCTATGAGGAGGTCCTCCAGCTGCGCGCCGAGCTGTCCAAGAAGTACAAGCGCGAGATCGGGATCATCCCCGAGATCAAGCACTCGACCTACTTCAAGGACGCCGGCCTCCCCGCCGAGCGCGCGGTCGTCGACCTGACCACGGAGTACAAGCTCAACAAGAAGAACGCCCCGATGTGGATCCAGTCCTTCGAGCTGAGCAACCTGATCGAGCTGCGCGAGAAGCTCGGCTACAAGGCCAATCTCGTCTTCCTCACCACGGTCAAGGGCGGGCCCTACGACCTGGAGGCCAAGGGCGACCCGCGCACCTACGCCGACCTGACCACGCCCGAGAGCCTGCGCGAGCTGCGCCAGTGGATCGACGGCATCAGCCCCGAGAAGGCCGCGCTGATCCCGCGGACCGCGACCGGTGAGCTGGGCCAGCCCACGCCGCTCATCAAGGACGCACACGCCGCCGGCCTCCAGGTCGCCACGTGGACCTTCCGCGCCGAGAACTCCTTCCTCCCGCCGGCCTACCGGATCGGCACCGACCCGGCCGACTACGGGCGGATGATGGACGAGGTGCGCCGCTACTACGACGCAGGCGTCGACAGTGTCTTCTGCGACAACCCCGACCTGTGCGTCGAGGCCCGCAAGGACTTCCTCGCCGAGCAGGGCTGAGCCACAAGGCTTTTCGCGAGTCTCCAGACGCATCGGGTATGCCGCGAGGTCACCAGACCTCGCGGCATACCTGCGTCTCTGCGCACCTCTCTTTAGCCCAGTTGGGCACAAACGCCCCGGGCGATCGTGCCCGACTGGGCAAAAGGGGAGGGGGCGATCGTGCCCAACTGGGCAAAAGGGGAGGGGGCGATCGTGCCCAACTGGGCGAAAGGGGTGGGGGCGAGGGCGGTGGTGTCTGGGGCCTCAGATCCAGCCGTGGTCCTGGGCGGCGCGGGCGGCCTCGACGCGGGTGCGGGTGCCGGTCTTGCCGATCGCGGACGAGAGGTAGTTGCGGACCGTGCCGGAGGAGAGATAGAGCCGGCCGGCGATGTCGGAGACGGTGGCGCCGTCGAGCGCGGCCCGCAGGACGTCCTGCTCGCGCTCGGACAGCGGGTTGTTGCCCTCGACGAGCGAGTCCGCCGCGAGCTGTGGGTCGACGACGCGCAGTCCTGCGTGCACCCGCCGGACTGTCTCGGCGAGCTCCTTGGCCGGGGCGTCCTTGACGACGAAGCCACTGGCCCCGGCCTCGAGAGCCCTGCGCAGATAGCCCGGCCGGCCGAAGGTCGTCACGATCAGCGACCGCACCGAGGGCAGCTCACGGTGGAGCAGGCCGGCCACGTCGATCCCGTCGAGACCCGGCATCTCGATGTCGAGCAGGCAGACATCGGGGGCGGATCTCCTTGCGGCAGTGAGGACCTCGTCGCCGCGACCGACCTCGGCGACCACCTCCAGATCGGGCTCGAGGTCGAGCAGCACGCGCAGCCCACCGCGCACGAGCGCTTGGTCATCGGCGAGCAGCAGCCGGATCGTCATGACTCAACTCCCAGTTCGATGCGCAGCCGGGTGCCCCGGCCACCAGGGCCGGGGGAGACCGTGACGGCACCCCCGCTGGGCTCGACGCGCTCGCGCAGGCCCCTGATGCCATTGCCCTCCCGGCTGCCGTTGAGGCCGCGCCCGTCGTCGGTGACCTCGAGCCAGTCGGCGCCCCACTCCACGGCACAGTGCTCGGCACCGCTGTGCCGCACCACATTTGTGACGGCCTCGCGCAGTGCCCATGCGAGCGTGATGCGGTGGCGCGGGTCGACGACCATCGCGTCCTCGGGCAGCTCCGACTCGATGCCCGCGGCGGTCAGGGCGGACTCGGCATGGTCGACCTCGTCGGTCAGCCGGGCGACGCGCAGTCCCGCGACGGTCGCGCGGATCTCGGCCAGCGCCTGACGGCTGATCGAGCGGATCTGCGCCAGCTCCTCCTTGGCCCGCTCCGGGTCGAGATCGACCATCCGCTCGGCGACCTCGGACTTGACGGTCAGGACCGTGAGGGAGTGGCCGAGCACATCGTGCACATCCCGGGCCACCCGGTCGCGCTCCTCGGCGAAGGCGAGCTGGCGCTGGCTCAGTGCGGCCTGGCGGTCGAGGGTCTCGAACCGGCCGAGCAGCAGCATGAAGGTGCCGATGAGGGCCGTCATGCCCGAGAACCACACTCCCGTCAGGAGATCGCCCAGCCCCCACCCGATCAGTGGAGCCGCTGTGATCCCGAGGAGCAGTGCGACGACGCCCTGTCGCGTCGGCAGGGTGGCGGTCGCGAGCGCGACGATGAAGATGATGGTCCCGAGGGCCTCGAGCTCGATGATCGCGATCATCGCGGCTGCGATGAGGCACAGCAGCAGGGCGGCCCGGGCGGGAGGGATGCTCCACCACCCACGCCGCCCCAGCGACCACCACGGGCCGTCATGCTCGTCGGACAGCCCGGCGAAGCCGATGATGTAGACGACGGCGAACGCCACGGTGAGCAGCACCCCGACGACCCGCAGCCACACCGGCCCAGGTCTGACCGCGGCGGCATAGAGCGGGAACCCGAGGAAGACCAGCCAGATCGCGCCCATCACCCAGCCGTGGCGCTCCCACGGGGAGGCAGGCGTGTCCGGTCGGGTCAGGTCCTTCACGGTGCTCACGCTAACCGCCCGGTGCCGTGCGCGCCGCTGACACCTGTCATGTCCTGACCGCAGACGCAGGTATGCCGCGCGCCCGAGGTGGGCGCGCGGCATACCGACTGCGTTGTGTCACGGCATGGGAACCGTTGGGGGAGAGCCGATCAGGCGTCGCCGCCCGCGTTGCCGGAGGTGCCGGCGGTGACGTCCTTGAGCTGGTACTTCTCGGCGGCGGCCTTGGCCGTGCCGGCCTCGACCTGGCCCTGCTCTTCGAGCATCTGGAGCGCCCGCACCGCCATCGACGGGCCGTCGATGTGGAAGAAGCGGCGGGCGGCCGCACGGGTGTCGGAGAAGCCGAAGCCGTCGGCGCCGAGCGAGGCGAAGTCACCGGGGACCCACTGCGCGATCTGGTCCTGGACCTGGCGCATGTAGTCGGAGACCGCCACGACCGGGCCCTTGGTGCCCATGAGCTTCTGGGTCACATAGGGCACGCGGCGCTCCTCG
Source organism: Micrococcales bacterium (assembly GCA_021287075.1). Taxonomy (GTDB): domain Bacteria; phylum Actinomycetota; class Actinomycetes; order Actinomycetales; family Dermatophilaceae; genus JAJTBD01. Next base: position 13,225 of record JAJTBD010000021.1, read on the forward strand.
GAGCCGTCGAGGAAGTTGTGCTCGTCGCAGGCCATGGCCTCGCGGCGCAGCTCGCTCCACGACGTCACCGACCACACGTCGCCGGCGATGCCGTAGTCCTCGCGCAGCAGCTCCTGGGCCTCGAGCGCCCACGGGACGCCGACGCCGGAGGCGAGCAGCTGCACGCGCGGCTTGTCGTCCATGCCCTCGGCGGCCTTGTAGAGGTACATGCCCTTGAGCAGGCCCTCGACGTCGACGCCCTCCGGCTCGGCCGGCTGCACGATCGGCTCGTTGTATGCCGTGAGGTAGTAGATGACGTTCTCGTTGCCCTTCTCGTCCTCCGAGCCGAACATCCGCCGCAGGCCCTCCTGCATGATGTGCGCGATCTCGAAGCCGAAGGCCGGGTCATAGGCCACCATCGCCGGGTTGGTCGCGGCCAGCAGCGGGCTCTGGCCGTCGGCGTGCTGGAGGCCCTCGCCGGTCAGCGTGGTGCGGCCGGCCGTGGCGCCGATGAGGAAGCCGCGGCTCATCTGGTCGGCCATCGCCCACATCGAGTCGCCGGTGCGCTGGAAGCCGAACATCGAGTAGAAGATGTAGATCGGGATCATCGGCTCGCCGTGGGTGGCATAGGAGGAGCCGACAGCGGTGAAGGACGCGGCCGAGCCCGCCTCGTTGATGCCGAGGTGGAGGATCTGGCCGTCGGTCGCCTCGCGGTAGGACAGCATCAGCTCGGCGTCGACCGGGGTGTAGTTCTGCCCGTGCGGGTTGTAGATCTTGCGCGTCGGGAAGAAGCTGTCCATGCCGAAGGTGCGGGCCTCGTCGGGGATGATCGGCACGATGCGCTTGCCGAACTCCTTGTCGCGCATGAGGTCCTTGAGCAGCCGGACGAAGGCCATGGTCGTGGCGACCTGCTGCTTGCCGGAGCCCTTCTTGACCGAGGCATAGGCGTCGTCCGCCGGCAGCGGGAGCGCCTTGTGGCCGGTGCGCCGCTGCGGCAGCGAGCCGCCCAGCTTCTGGCGCCGCTCCATCATGTACTGGATGGCCTCGTCGTCCTTGCCGGGGTGGTAGTAGGGCGGACGGTAGGGGTCGTCCTCGAGCTGCTTGTCGGAGATCGGCAGGCGCAGCAGGTCGCGGAACTGCTTGAGGTCCTCGACGGTCATCTTCTTCATCTGGTGGGTCGCGTTGCGGCCGGCGAAGGCCGAGCCCAGCGTGTAGCCCTTGATCGTGTGGGCCAGGATGACCGTCGGCTGGCCGGTGTGGTCGACCGCTGCCTGGTATGCCGCGAAGACCTTGTGGTAGTCGTGACCGCCGCGCTTGAGCTTGAACCAGATGTCGTCGTCGGACCAGTTCTCGACGAGCTTGAGGGTGCGCGGGTCGCGGGCGAAGAAGTGCTCGCGGACGTACTTGCCGTCGTTGGCGCGGAAGGTCTGGTAGTCGCCGTCGGTCGTGGTGTTCATGATGTGCACCAGCGCGTGGTCGCGGTCGGCGGCCAGCAGCGGGTCCCAGCCGCGGCCCCAGACGACCTTGATGACATTCCAGCCGGCGCCGCGGAAGAAGGCCTCGAGCTCCTGCATGATCTTGCCGTTGCCGCGGACCGGGCCGTCGAGGCGCTGGAGGTTGCAGTTGACGACGAAGGTGAGGTTGTCGAGCTCCTCGTTGGCCGCCCACTGGAGCGCGCCGCGCGACTCGACCTCGTCCATCTCGCCGTCGCCGAGGAAGGCCCACACCCGCTGCTCGGAGGTGTCCTTGATGCCGCGGTTGTGGAGGTACTTGTTGAACTGCGCCTGGTAGATCGCGTTCATCGGGCCCAGGCCCATCGACACGGTCGGGAACTGCCAGTAGTCCGGCATCAGGCGCGGGTGCGGATAGGACGAGAGCGCGCGGATCTTGCCGTCGACGAGGTGGCTCTTCTCCTGGCGGAAGCCGTCGAGGTCGTCCTCGGCGAGGACGCCCTCGAGATAGGAGCGGGCGTACATGCCCGGCGCCGCGTGACCCTGGAAGAAGACCTGGTCGCCGCCGCCCTCGTGGTCGGGGCCGCGGAAGAAGTGGTTCATGCCGACCTCATAGAGCGTCGCCGCGGACGCATAGGTCGAGATATGGCCGCCGACGCTGACCTCGGGCCGCTGCGCGCGGTGGACCATCACCGCGGCATTCCAGCGGATCAGCCGGCGGTAGAGCCGCTCGGTGTCCTCGTCGCCGGGGAACCACGGCTCCTGCTCGGGGGTGATCGTGTTGATGTAGTCGGTCGTCGTCAGCGACGGCACCCCGACCTGCTTCTCGCGGGCACGCTCGAGCAGCTTGAGCATGATGTAGCGCGCGCGGCTGCGGCCAGCGTCGTCGAGCAGGGCGTCAAGGGAGTTGAGCCACTCCTGGGTCTCCTCGGGATCGATGTCCGGGAGGCGGGACGGTATCCCGTTGAGGATGGGGCCGGACTTCTCCAGGGAGGTCACAGGCAGGTCCTTTCTAGCGCGGTGGCGACCGGTGGGCCGCGGTGGGGCTGGGTCCAGTCTCCACCCGGACGTGCCCTCCGTCATACCCCGGGTGGGTTACCCCGGGGTATGCCGCGCGGCGGCCGTGCGCCGGCCGTGCGGCCCGTGGGCGCCGGGCCCGCGCAGGCGGCCACCCGTAGGGTTGGGCCATGAGCGAGACCGCGGGAGTCCCCGCCGCCCCCGCCCCCCAGGCCCCGGCCCCCCAGGCTCCCGGCCCGCAGGTCGCGATGGACGGCGACAGCGGGCTGCCGTGGGTGCATGTCTCGCCCCGACTGGCCACGGCGCGCACCATCGCGCTGCTGCTGACCCTGCTGCCCTTCGCGCTCGCCTCGGGCGCTGTCGCGGTCTTCCTGTGGCGCTGGGCCTGGGTGGGCGTCGCAGCGCTGGCGCTCCTGGCGCTGTGGGGGATCTGGCTGATCCGGCGTCAGGTCGCCTTCCTCACCTATGCCGAGCTGCCCGAGGAGATCGCGATCCGCCGCGGCCGGATGTTCCGCACGCTCGTCACCGTGCCCTACGGCCGGATGCAGTATGTCGACATGCAGTCCGGCCCGCTCGCGCGGCGCTTCGGGCTGGCATCGGTGGAGATCCACACCGCCTCACCCTCGAGTGGCGGCGACATCCCCGGGCTGCCGGTCGCCGAGGCCGAGGCACTGCGTGAGCGCCTCGCCGCGCGCGGCGAGTCCCAGCGGGCGGGCCTGTGAGCGAGCACCACCCTGACGGAGACGGTCTCCGCGCCGCGACGCACACCCCGGCGCCCGGCGAGACGTCCGACAGGACGCCCGACGACGGTGCCGGCTGGCAGCGTTTCCACCCGCTGACACCACTGCTGCGGGGCGGCGTGATGCTCGTCGGCGCGGCCGGATATGTCCTCTCCCAGCAGTTCGACCGCATCTTCGGGACCGCGCCCGGCGGCGAGGACGACCCGATCATGTCCCACCTGCGCATCGCGGCCGCGATCACCGCGGCGGTCATCGCCGTCACCGTCCTGGGGGCCTGGCTCAGCTGGCGGGCGGCCCGGTTCCGGGTCTCCCCGCATGCTGTGGAGCTGCGCACCGGCATCCTCTTCCGGCAGCACCGCCACATCCGCTACGACCGCATCCAGTCCGTCGACATCGTCCGGCCGCTCATCGCCCGGCTGTTCGGGCTGTCAGAGGTGCGGGTCGTCGCCGCCGGGGGAGCCGACTCCCGGGCGGCCCTGGCCTATCTCGACGGGACCCGCGCCCACGATCTGCGCGACGAGCTGATGGACCGGGCCGAGGCGGCAAACGCGCCGGTCGCGCGGGCCGATGGCGCCGGCGAGCTCACGGACACATCCGTTGGGGCACAAGGCGTCCCGCCCCTCGCGCCCGCCGATGGCACACCTGCCGCGCCCGGCGCCGCACCCACTTCGACGTCCGCGGCCGCGGCCGCACGCGGCATACCCCTGGTCCTGGTCCGCATCCCCAACGCGCGCCTGGTGCAGTCGGCCCTCTTCCACGGCGCGGCGGTCTTCCTTGCCATCGCCATCCCGCTCACGGTCGCCGCTGTCCTGCTCGACTGGCCCGGGGTGCTGCCGGTCCTCGGCCCGGCCGTCCTCGGCGTCGGGGCCAACCACATCGGCTCCCTGGTCAAGAACGCCAACTTCGAGCTCAGCCAGGCCCGCGACACCCTCAAGGTGCGACGTGGGCTGACCGACCTGCGCTCCTCGACCGTGCCGCTCGGGCGCGTCCAGGCCGTCCAGATGCGCCAGCCGCTCCTCTGGCGGGCCTTCGGCTGGTGGCGGATGCAGGTCAATGTCGCGGGTGTCCACGGCGCCGGCGACGACGAGGGCGAGGACCTCCTGCTGCCGGTGGGCGAGACCGAGGAGGCGCTCGCTGTGCTCGCTCTCGTCTTCCCCGACACCGATCTCGACCTCGCCCGGCGGGCGATCGCGGGCGAGGGCCCCCAGCCGGGCTTCGTCGGCGCGCCTCGCAGCGCCCGCTGGCTCGACCCCCGCTCCTGGCAGCGACGCGGGTATGCCGTGACCGACCACGCCGTCGTCGTCCGCGGCGGGTGGCTGGCCCGCACCGCCCAGTGGGTGCCGCACGGTCGGATCCAGTCGGCCAGGCTCACCCAGGGCCCCCTCGAGCGCCGCCTGGGGCTGGCCGATGTGACCCTCGTGTCGACCCCCGGATCGGTCGTGCCGGTCATCGCCCATCTGGCCGCCGGCGAGGCCGAGCGCCTCGTCTCCGAGCAGATCGGCCGCTCCGCTGCGGCACGGCGCCGCACCGGCGCGCGGCGCGCGGGCACGGCGCCGGACCTTGCGCATCCCCCCATTTCCTAGTGGACTAAGCGGGATATCCGACGAGCCGGCCGCCCCATGGCGTCCGCGACAACGAAGGCACAACGGGAGGAAGCACGTGGTTACGTCCGCGCCAGCGGCCGGAGGGGGTCCTGCAGCCAAGCTCGGCTTCGCCGCAGGACAGGTGGTCCAGGAGTTCGGCTACGACGGCGACGTCGACGACGACTTCCGGTTCAGCATCGAGGACATCACGGGCAGCGAGCTCGAGGACGAGGACTTCGGCGAGGTCGCCGACGCTGTCCTCCTCTGGTGGCGCGAGGACGACGGCGACCTGGTCGACGCGCTCGTCGACGCCCTCACCCAGCTGGCCGACAACGGCACGATCGTGCTGCTCACGCCCAAGGCCGGGCACCCCGACCACGTCGACCCCGCCGTCATCGACGAGTCGGCGCTCACCGCGGGCCTGCACACCTCCGGCCGGGTCGCCTGCGCCGAGGAGTGGACCGGCACCCGCCTCGTCGCGCCCAAGTCCGCCCGGCGCTGAGCCCCGCGGGCGCCCGACGCCAGCCGCGGAGGCCGCGCACGCGGCATACCACCCGGATGGCAGACTCGAGGCCATGACCGACGCACCGACCCCCGCCGTCGCCCTGCGTGTCGGCGACGCCGCGCCCGACTTCACCCTCCGCGACCAGCACGGCTCCGAGGTGAGCCTGGCGGCCTTCCGGGGGCGCAAGCACGTCGTGGTCGTGTTCTATCCCTTCGCCTTCTCGGGCATCTGCACCGGCGAGCTCGGCGAGATCCGCGACCGCCTCGAGGACTTCGACGCCGACGACCTCCAGGTGCTGACGGTCTCCTGCGACCCGATGTTCGCCCAGCGCGCCTGGGCCGACCAGGAGGCCTACTTCTTCCCGCTGCTGTCCGACTTCTGGCCCCACGGCGAGACCGCCCGGGCCTACGGCGTGCTCGACGAGGCGGGCGGGCACGCGCTGCGCGGGACCTTCCTGATCGACACCGACGGCGTGGTCCGCTATGCCGAGGTGCTGCCGGCCGGCCAGGCCCGCGACTTCGAGGGCTACCGCGCGGCGCTGGCCGGGCTGCGCGCGGGCTGAGCTCACGGCGCGGGCGAGCCCGCGGCATACCCCTGCATGTGCGGTGACCCACGCGCGGGGTCACGCACGCACGGCCCCGGTGCCTGACACAATGGCCGGGCGCCGCACGGCGTGAGGGCCTGTAGCTCAGTTGGCAGAGCACCGCGTTTACACCGCGGGTGTCGTCGGTTCGAACCCGGCCGGGCCCACATGGACCTCACCCTCCGAGACGTCGTCGCCGAGCTCGAGGGGCTCTATCCCTCGCAGACCGCGCAGTCCTGGGACCGGGTCGGCCTGGTGACCGGCGACCCCGACCAGCCCGTGCGGCGCATCCACTTCGCGCTCGACCCGACCCTCGCGGTCATCGAGGAGGCGCGCGACCTCGGGGCCGATCTGCTGGTCACCCACCACCCGCTGCTGCTGCGGGGCGTCCACAGCCTGGCGACGACGACCGCCAAGGGGGCCAGCGTCACCAACCTGATCGTGGGCGACATCGCGCTCTACTGTGCCCACACCAGCGCCGACATCGCCGAGACCGGCGTGTGCGAGGCGCTCGCCGCGGCCTGTGGGCTGGGCGAGCTGACCACACTCTCGGTCGAGGAGGGCCAGCCGCTCGGCCGGGTGGGCACGCTGCCGGAGCCGACGACGCTCGCGGCCTTCGCGCAGAGCCTGTATGCCGCCCTGCCGCAGGCGCCGATGGGCCTGCGGGTCTCGGGGCCGGCCGTCGCCGAGGTCTCGCGCATCGCCGTGCTCGGTGGCTCCGGTGACTCGCTCTTCGACGCGGTACGCGCGTCCGGCGCCGATGTCTATGTGACCGCCGACCTGCGCCACCACCCCGCGCTGGAGGCACGGGAGGAGGGTCGGGGCGGGCCGCCCTATCTCATCGACGCCGGCCACTGGGCCAGCGAGTCGGTCTGGCTGCCCTGGGCCGAGCGGGCGCTGCTGGCGGCGCTGGGGGAGCGGGCGTCTAGGGTGGACACCTACATCTCCACACTGCGCACCGACCCGTGGGACTTCACGGTGGGAGCGACCGGACCCAAGGAGCAGCCGTGAAGGCCGACCCGAGCCGCCAGCGCAAGCTGCTGGACCTTCAGGCGATCGACACCCGCCTCGACCAGATCGCCCACGCACGCCACACCCTGCCCGAGATCCCTCGGCTGGCCGAGCTCGAGCAGCAGGCGGCCGAGCTGCGCACCAAGGTCGTGCGGGCCGAGACCGAGCTGTCCGATGTGCAGCGCGAGGTCGCCAAGGCCGAGGCCGACGTCCAGCAGGTGCGCGACCGCGCGGCCCGCGACCAGTCGCGGCTCGACTCCGGCGTCGGCACCGCCAAGGACCTCCAGGCCATCCAGCACGAGCTGACCTCGCTCGCCCGCCGCCAGAGCGAGCTCGAGGACCTCGAGCTCGAGGTGATGGAGCGGGCCGAGCAGACCGAGTCCACCGCCGCCCGCCTCCAGGGCGAGGAGGAGGCCCTCGGCAGCGAGATCGCCGAGGTCACGGCCGCCCGCGACGCGCGCCTTGCCGAGCTCGCCGCAGACGAGGAGCAGGCCAAGGCGCCCCGCGCCGGCGCCGTCGGTCAGGTCGGCGACGACCTGGTCGCGCTCTACGAGAAGATCCGCGCCACGACCGGTGGTGTGGCCGCCGCGCCCCTCGAGCGGCGCCGCTGCGGTGGCTGCCAGCTCGACCTCAACCCCGTCGACCTGTCCAAGATCGCCAAAGCAGCCCCGGACGAGGTCATCCGCTGCGAGGAGTGCCGCCGCATCCTCGTGCGCACCCCCGAGTCCGGGCTCTAGCCGCGCCGTGGGCAGATCGCTCATCGTCGAGGCCGACGGCGGCTCCCGAGGCAATCCCGGTGTCGCCGGCTATGGCTCGCTCGTCCTCGACGCCGACAGCGGCCGGCTGCTGGCCGAGCGCGCGGCGCCACTGGGCAAGGAGTCCAACAATGTCGCCGAGTACACCGGCCTGATCGAGGGGCTGCGCGCTGCCGCGGCGATCGACCCCGGCGCCGATGTGCACGTGCGGATGGACTCCAAGCTCGTCGTCGAGCAGATGGCCGGCCGCTGGAAGATCAAGCACGAGTCGATGAAGCGCCTCGCCCTCGAGGCACAGGGGATCGTCCGCGAGCTCGTCGCGGCGGGCGGCTCGGTCGACTACGAGTGGATCCCGCGCGCCGAGAACCTCGCCGCCGACCGGCTCTCCAATGTCGGCATGGACGGTGAGACCGTCGTGCGCGACCTGTGGCGTGCGGAGCCGTCCGATGAGCGACTCGACCCGGAGAGCCCCCAGGCGCTCGGCGAGGCAGGGGAGCCCGAGGAGGCTCAGGCGTCTCGCGACGAGGTCAGTGAGTCGGGCGAGAAGCCCTCTGCCCCAACGACCTCCGGGCGCACCCGCATCGTCCTGGTCCGGCACGGCGAGACCGAGTTCACCGCCACGGGGCGGCTCGACGGCCGCGGCGGCTCCGACCCCGACCTGACCCAGCGTGGGCGCGGGCAGGCCGCCAACGCTGCCCGGCTCGTGAGCCACCTCTGTGCCGGCCTCGGCGCGCGGGTCGTCACCTCCACGCTGGCCCGTGCCGTCCAGACCGGCGAGCCGATCGGCGAGGCCCTCGGGGTCGAGCCGGAGGCCGACGCAGGCTGGGACGAGCAGTCCTATGGCGACTGGGACGGCGCGTCCTTCCGCGATCTCATCCGCGACGAGCCCGACGCCTTCCGCGCGCTGCGCGACGACCCGGAGCAGGCGCCTCCCGGCGGCGAGTCCTATGCCGCGATGCGGGAGCGGGTGCTGGAGTCCTATGAGCGCCTCGTGGCCGGCGGGGGCACCACCGTGGTGGTCTGCCACCACCGGCCGATCATGGCCGTGCTCTGCGACGTGCTCGGCATGGCACCCGACATGGCCTGGCGACTGGCGATCGCCCCAGGCTCGCTGACCGCCGTCGAGATCACCGATCAGCGCGGCCCCTCGGTCGTCTTCACCAACCGCACCTAGACGGCCAGTCGCCTTGCGGCAGAGGCGAACCCGAGCCAGGTGTGCCGGTTGTTGGCCCAGCACCAGCCCACCTTGGGCGCATCTCGGTTGTCCCGTCCGTCACGCCCGGTGCCATTGCTGATCCAGAGCGCGGGAACGCGGCTGTCCAGGCGGCCGGTCTCCTTGCGCAGCCGCGAGCCGATCGTCATGAAGCAGCGCGGACGCAGGGGCCCGGTCAGCGTCAGCGGGCCGTCGCGCTGAGCACCCACGGCCTGCCGGCGCGTGCGGGCTCCGCGAGCGAGACGGCAAAACGGTCCGCCAGCGCATCGACCAGCTGCGCCGGGCGGCGGGGGTCGGTGCCGGCCTCGCAGAGGGCGCGGGCCATCAGCCCGCGGGTGTGTTTGGCCATGTGGGTGGCACCGGGGACGTGGACCTGCACCCAGCGCTCGGCGAGGTCGCCCTGGGGCGTCCAGGCCGCGGCATACGTGCTCGATCGGCAGTCGACGATGCACCCGCGGCCGGCCGCCTCCGGCAGCACCTGCTCCAGGTGTGGGCGCCAGTGCGCGGCCAGCGGGCCTGTCCCCGGCAGGTTGACCGACATCGACAGGCGGTATGCCGCGATGCGGTCTCTCATCCGCACCGCGCCATAGAGGGCGGAGACGACGAGGAGCCAGCGGTTGGCGCGGCGGGTCGCGGCCGTGTCGAGCGAGGCCAGGTCGAGCGCGTCATAGAGGACGCCGGAGTAGACGCTGCCGGCAGGTGCGCTCGGGGCACTGAGAAGCCTTGTGTTGCGGGCGATCTCGGCTGTCAGGTTGGGGCTGACGCCCAGCACGGAGGCCGCGTCGTCGCGTGCGCTAGCGTCGGCAACGGCGTCGATGACCTGCTGGCGCGCGGCGGTCAGCTCGGTGAAGCTGAGGGTGGCGAGGTCGGCCGGGCGGCCGCGGCGCGGCTCGGTCTTGCCCTCGGAGGGCGGGAGCAGGATCAGCACGGTGCCAGCCTAGGAGCGCCGACCGGTGACCGCGCGCACGCCCCTGTAGTGTCGGGCCATGGCCCATCGCAAGATCGTGCTGACCACCCCCGTCGAGCAGGGGACACCGGTCGACCCGGCCGGTCTCAAGGAGCGCTTCGCAGCGATCCGCACCGAGCTGGAGGTCCCTGGCGACTTCCCACCGGCAGTGATCGCCGAGGCCGAGCAGGCCGGTGGCCAGGTGGTGCTGCCCGAGCGCGACGAGACAGCGATCCCGTTCCTGACGATCGACCCGCCGGGGTCGATGGACCTCGACCAGGCGCTCCACATCGAGCGCGCCGGTGATGGCTACCGCGTGCGCTACGCGATCGCCGACGTCCCGGCGTTCGTGACCGCCGGTGGTGCGATCGACGTCGAGGCGCGCCTGCGCGGCCAGACGATCTATCTCCCCGATGGGCGGGCCCCGCTGCACCCGCCCGTGCTCAGCGAGGGTGCGGCGAGCCTGCTGCCCGGAGAGGTGCGCCCGGCCTTCGTCTGGGACATGCAGGTGGCTGCCGACGGTGAGGGCACCGCGGTGGAGGTCTACCGGGCCAGAGTCCGCTCGACCGAGCGCTTCGACTATGCCCAGGTGCAGGAGGCGGTCGACGCCGGCACTGCCGACGAGCGCCTCATGCTGCTCAAGGAGGTGGGGGAAAAGCGCATCGCCTTCGAGAAGGAGCGAGGCGGCGCCGACCTGCCCATGCCCGAGCAGGAGATCAACGAGGACGCCTCGGGCAACTTCGTCCTCGGCTTCCGCCCGCCCCTGGAGAGCGAGGACTGGAATGCCCAGATCTCGCTCATGACCGGCATGGCGGCCGCCGAGATGATGATGCACGGTGGCATCGGCATCCTGCGCACCATGCCGCCGCCCCAGCCGGACGCCGTCAAGCGCTTCCGGCGCACCGCGCGGGCCCTCGGTGTCGAGTGGCGCGCGGAGACCCTCTATGGCGACTTCCTCCGCTCGCTGGACCGCACCAACCCGCGCCACCTCGCGCTCATCCACCAGGCGACCTCCCTCTTCCGCGGCGCGGGCTACACCCCCTTCGAGGGAGATGTGCCCGACGAGGCAGAGCACGCCGCTGTCGCCTACGTCTATGCCCACGTCACCGCTCCACTGCGACGTCTCGTCGACCGCTTCGGCCTGGTGGTCTGCGAGGCACTCTCCTCCGGTGGCGAGGTTCCGGCCTGGGTGCGCGAGGCACTGCCGGCCCAGCCCGAGACCATGTCCGCCAGTGACCGCAAGGCGAATGCCGTTGAGCGCGCCTGCGCCGACGCCGTCGAGGCCGCGGCGCTCAGCGGCCGTGTCGGCGAGGAGTTCGAGGGCTCGATCGTCGACCGTGGCCGGGAGGGCAAGGGCGTCGTGGTGATGATCGCCGAGCCCGCCGTCGTCGCCAAGGCGATCGGCCACGCCGAGCTCGGCGACAGCGTTCGCGTGCGTCTGACCAAGGCCGAGATCGCCACGGGCACAGTCGAGTTCGAGGTCGTCGGCCGCGCCCAGTCCTGACCGCGGCCTGCCCCGCCGCTGCGGCACAACCCCAGGTCTGGGCGTCAGCCCAAGCTTGGTCGGAGACACAGATCTAGCAGGGCCTGTGCCGACGCCGAGCCTGTGTCTGAGCGACATACCCAGGCACGGCGGCGCAGGCGGGCCGAAGCGCACCAGGGCGCTTTAGCCCAGTTGGGCACGATCGCCCCGATGGCCAGGCACTGGCACGGGCGGCCCGCCAGCCACCGTAGACTGGTGTGCGGATGAGTCGGCCAGACGGTCGCGGCGGCGGGCACCCGCCGACGAGGAACGTCCGGGCTCCACAGGGCAAGGTGGTGGCTAACGGCCACCCGGGGCGACCCGCGGGACAGTGCCACAGAGATCAGACCGCCGGTCTTGCGAGACCGGTAAGGGTGAAACGGTGGTGTAAGAGACCACCAGCGGCCTGGGTGACCAGGCCGGCTAGGTAAACCCCACCCGGAGCAAGCTCAGACAGTGTGCGTTCGAGGGCGGCCCGCCCGAGCACACGGGTAGAGCGCTCGAGGCTGTCGGCAACGGCAGCCCTAGATGGATGGCCGTCGCTCCCGCGGCAGCAATGCTGCGGGAGAACAGAACCCGGCGTACCGGCCGACTCATCCACCTATCGGTCGACTGGGCAAGACACGCCGTCTCGGTCGCCGCCGAGACGGCGTGTCTTCCCCAGTCGACTGGTCAGGGACGGGGGATGGGTGGGGGAGTGGGATGGGTGGGGGAGCGGGCTCTCTGGGTATGCCGTGGCCGGGACTGCCAGCGGCAGCCCGCGTCAGTCGGCGGAGCGGAACATGAAGATGACGGCGCCCACGACCAGGATGCCCAGGCCGACCAGGACAGCCGTCGCCGGCAGCACGGCGGCGATGGCCAGGCAGCCGAGCAGGCCGAGGGCGGGCACGATGCGGGCGCTCGGGCGGCGGTCGAGGGAGAAGGCGCTGGCATTGGCGATGGCGTAGTAGACGAGCACGAGGAAGCTGGAGAACCCGATCGCCCCGCGCAGGTCTGCGACGCAGACGAGGGCGATCACGACTGCGCCGACGGCCAGCTCCGCACCGAACGGCACGCCCATCCCGTCGATGCGGCTCAGCGGCTCGGGCAGATGGCCATCCCGCGACATCGCCAGCGTGGTGCGCGAGACACCCAGGACCAGGCCCAGCAGCGAGCCCAGTGCGGCGACGACGGCCGCGACCCGCACCAGCGGCACGAGCCAGGACGCCCACGCGGAGAAGCCCGCGGCATACGCCAGGGGGGAGTCGAGGGTCGGCACCCAGCCCAGTGAGCGCTGCATGGCCAGCCCGACGAGGGCGTATGCCGTCAGCGTCACCCCGAGCGCGATCGGTATCGCCCGCGGGATCGTCACCTTGGGGTTGCGCACCTCCTCGCCGAGCGTCGCGATGCGCGCGTAGCCGGCGAACGCGAAGAAGAGGAAGCCGGCCCCGGCCAGGACGCGCAGGGGCAGCGGTCGGGCCGCGCCGAGCAGGATGTCCTGGGTGCTGCTCCCTGGTCGAGGCGGCGCGAAGACCTCCCCCTCATAGGCGATCCCGGTCGGCGGGTGCAGGCCCAGCCGCGGGACGAGCATGCCCACGACGAACAGCGCGAGGGCGGTGAGGACCAGGGCCACGATGACGCGGGTGGCGGCGGCGGAGCGGTGCACCCCACGCAGGTTGAGGCCGGTGATGACCACGACGGCGGCGACGGCCGCCAGCCGGGCCTGGTCGGGGAAGAGATGGGCCCCGACCGTCATGGCGATGGCGGCGCAGCTGGCGAGTTTGCCTGCGATGAAGGCGACCCCGGCGAGATATCCCCAGAACTCGCCCAGCTGGCGGGTCCCATAGACATAGGTGCCGCCGGACTCCGGATAGCGGGCCGCCAGCCGTGCGGAGGAGAGTGCGTTGCACAGCGCGACCCCGCCGGCCAGCGCGAGGGAGAGGAGGACCCACCCCCCGGCCGCCTCGGCAGCCGGCCCAAAGGCGACGAAGACGCCGGCGCCGAGCATCGAGCCGAGCCCGATGACGACGGCGTCGGTGAGACCCAGGCGGCGGACGAGCTGGTTCATGGCGGTCCTCACCCTACTGGGCGGCCCAGGGCCGCTACGGTGGCGCTCATGCGACTGACCCATTTCGGACATGCGTGCGTGCTCGTCGAGATGGCCGACACGCGAGTGCTCATCGACCCGGGCGCCTTCGCCGGGGACTTCTCAGGGGTGCGCGACCTCGACGCGATCATCGTCACCCACCAGCACCCCGACCACCTCGACCCCGAGCGGCTGCCCGACCTCGTGCGCGCCAACCCCGAGGCGCAGCTGGTCAGCGACCCCGAGTCTGTCGCGGTGCTCGCCGGTCTCGGCCTCGAGGCCCGGGCGCAGGACGGCTCGGCCTGGCAGGTCGGCGGAGTGGGCGTGACGCCCGTGGGCGAGATCCACGCGCTCATCCACGACGAGATCCCGCGGATCGCCAATGTCGGGGTCCGGCTGAGCGCCGAGGGCGAGCCGAGCCTCTATCACCCCGGCGATGCCCTCGACGGCGAGCCGGGTGAGGTCGACGTGCTCTGCTTCCCGCTCAACGCGCCGTGGCAGCGCAGCCGCGAGATGACGGCCTTCCTGCGCCGCATCGCCGCACCCCACGCCGTGCCGATCCACGACGGGCTGCTCAACACGACCGGTCGCGGGCTCTATCTGAAGCAGGCGGGCGAGCTCGGCAGCGCGGACACGCGCATCACCGACCTCGCCGGGTCGGGCGCGGCGTGGAGCGTGCCCGCCTGACCCTCCGACCGGTATGCCGTGGGGCCGGCCGCGCGCTCGTCGTATGCCGTGCCCGCGCAGGCGCGGGCACGGCATACGCTCACTTCTTCTTCTTGGACTTCTTTGAATGCGTCTGTGCCGCAAGGACTCCCGCGCCGATGATGCCGGCAGCGTTCTCCAGCTCGGCCGGGATGATCGGGGTGCGGATGTCGAGCAGCGGGAGGAACTTCTTGGCCTTCTTGGACACGCCCCCGCCGACCACGATGAGGTCGGGCCAGATGAGGTTCTCCAGCGCGGTGTAGTACTGCTGGAGCCGGGCCGCCCAGTCCTCCCACGAGAGCTCCTCGTTCTCGCGGACGGAGTTGGCGGCCTGGGGCTCTGCGTCGCTGCCGTTCATCTCGATGTGGCCGAGCTCGGAGTTTGGGACGAGCACGCCCTCGTTGATCAGCGCGGTGCCGATGCCGGTGCCGAGGGTGGTCATCACGACCAGCCCCTCGTGGCCCTTGGCCGCCCCGAAGGCCAGCTCGCCCATGCCGGCCGCGTCGGCGTCGTTGACGACGACCACGTCGTGGCCGAGCCGCTCCTCGAGGAAGGACTCGATCGGGAAGTCGATCCACGACTTGTCGATGTTGGCGGCCGTGCGGACCGTGCCGTGGGTGACCACGCCCGGGATCGTGATGCCGATGGGGGAGTCGCCGCGCACGTCGTCGAAGTGGTCGACGATCTGGGCGATGACCTCCGCGACGGCCTCGGGGGTGGCCTTCTCGGGCGTCTCGATCCGCAGCCGCTCGGCGGCGAACTCGCCCTTGTCGAGGTCGACGGGAGCGCCCTTGATGCCGCTGCCGCCGACGTCGATGCCGAGGGGAAGGCTCTTCTTGCTCATCGTTGGTGCTCCTTGCTCCCGGGGACCCTGCCTCCCGTGACCGGGCTGGTCACGGCAGCGTGAGGATCTCGCTGCCCGTCTCGGTGATCAGGATCGTATGCTCGAACTGCGCCGAGCGGCTGCGATCCCGGGTCACGACCGTCCAGTCGTCATCCCACATCTCCCACTCGTGCGAGCCGAGGTTGAGCATCGGCTCGATCGTGAAGGTCATGCCCGGCTCGATCACGGTGTCATAGTGGGGCGCCGCGTCGTAGTGCGGGATGATCAGCCCGTCGTGGAAGGCCGGACCGACCCCGTGGCCGGTGTAGTCGCGCACAACGCCGTAGTCGAACCGCTTGGCATACATCTCGATCACGCGGCCGATGACATTGACCGCGCGGCCCGGCCGGGCGGCCTTGATGCCGCGCATCATCGCCTCGTGGGTGCGCTGCATCAGCAGCCGCGACTGCTCGTCGACCTCGCCGCAGGCATAGGTCGCGCAGTTGTCGCCGTGGACCCCGTCGATGTATGCCGTGACGTCGATCTTGACGATGTCGCCGTCCTCCAGCGGCCGGGAGTCCGGGATGCCGTGGCAGATCACCTCGTTGACGGAGGTGCACAGCGACTTGGGGAAGCCGCGGTAGCCGAGCGTCGACGGGTAGGCGCCGTGGTCGAGCATGAACTCGTGGCCCACCCGGTCGATCTCGTCGGTCGTCACGCCCGGGGCGATGACGGCCGCCGCCGCCTCGCGGGCCTGGGCGGCGATGCGGCCGGCCACGCGGATCCGCTCGATGGTCTCCTCGTCGCGCACCAGCGGGCCGGTGAACTTCTCCGGGCCCGTGCGCCCGACATACTCCGGGCGGGCGATCGCGGAGGGGACGGCGCGCCACGGCGACACGGTGCCGGGGGAGACGCTTGCGTAGGTGAGCGGCATACGGTGGAGTCTAGGCAACTCATCGCTCACCCCAACGAAGGAGCAGCCATGGCCTACTGGTTCAACATCGAGACCCGCCAGGTCGAGGACGATGACAACCGCAGCCCCGGTGAGAACGTCATGGGCCCCTACGAGACCCGCGAGGAGGCCGCCAGCGCGCTCGAGACCGCCCGCCAGAAGACGGAGGCCTGGGACGAGGAGGACCGCCGCTACGAGAACGAGGGCTTCGAGGACTCCGGCGCCTGACCCGTGCCGACGCTGCGGGCGCCTGTGGCCTGGGCGGCATACGCGCTGCTGGCCCTCGTGCACCTCGTCGCCATCGTGCTGGGCGCCGACGCGCTCGCCTCGGTCACGCAGGTGCTGCTCATGCCGGTGCTGGCCATCGCCTTCCTGGCCGAGCGACCCAGCCCGGGGCGACCGCGTGCGCTCTTCCTCGCCGGCCTGTTCTTCAGCTGGGTGGGCGACTCGCTGCCCAGGGTGACCCCCGAGAGCGTTGACTTCGTCGCGATGCTGGGCGGCTTCCTGCTGGCCCAGCTCGCCTATATCGCGGCCTTCTGGCCGGCCCGGGGCGGCAGCGTGGCCCGCCGGTCACCCCTGCTGGTCCTGCCCTACATCGGGTATGCCGCGGCGCTGATCGCCTTGTGCGCCAAGGGAGCCGGCGCGCTCTGGCCGGCGGTGGTGGTCTATGGGGCGGTGTTGGCGACCATGGCGGTCCTCGCGACCGGCGTCGGCATGCTGGGCACGCTGGGCGGCATCCTGTTCATGCTGTCCGACAGCCTCATCGCGCTGGGGACCTTCGTCCCCGCGAGCGACTTCCCGGGCCGGAGCGTGGTGATCATGGCGACCTATGCCGCCGCCCAGGCGCTGCTGGCCCTCGGCGTGCTCCGGCGCTTCGGTGTCGCCCCCGCCGCCGCGCCGGTGCGGTCGGCCGCCGTCAGTGGGTGACTCCCTCAGTAGATGACATAGACCTTGCGCACGGTCTCGCGCACGTCCCACCGGCCGCTCCAGCCGGGCGGCAGGACCACGAGGTCGCCGGCAGTGACCAGATGGGTCACACCGGTCTCGTCGTCACGGATGTCGGCACGGCCGGAGAGGATGAAGGCCACCTCGGCGTCGGGCCGGTCGATCACCGGCCACCCGCCGGGCTGGCACTCCGAGATGCCGACATTGCCGCCGGCAGCAGGCGCGACCTGGCGTAGCCCGACCAGCGGGTCGCCGCTGTCGGCCCCGGCGCGCACGCCGGCCGGGGCAAGCGCTCCGGCGATCTCGTCGCGTGGGATCACGGCCATCTCGGTCATCTCGGGTCTCCTTGGGGCACAGGGGTTGTGGGTTGGGGGCTCCGCTGTCAGTGCGCGCCGGTGAGGGACTCGAGCGGGCCGGCGACGCGGGAGGGCTGGCCGGTCACGCGCTCCTCGGCGTCCCCGAGCGCCGCGGCCCGCAGGCCGAGGTTGACGCCCAGCCAGCGCAGGGGCTCCGGCTCCCATCTGGGGGAGTGGTGGTTGACGATGGGCAGGCCCCGCTCGGGGGTGTCCTGCTCCAGGATCAGGTCGCGCAGGACCCGGCCGGCGAGATTGCTCGTCGTGACGCCGTCGCCGACATAGGGACCGGCCCACGCCACCCCGGTGGCCCGGTCCAGCCCGACCGAGGGGTGCCAGTCGCGGGGGACGCCCAGCGGGCCGCCCCACCGGTGGGTCACCCGCACGCCGCGCAGGGCCGGGAAGAGCTCGAGCATCGTGGCGTGGATGGAGCGGTGGATGGCCGCGACGCTGTCGAACTCCGGCGCCACCGCGGAGCCGAAGTGATAGGGCGCGCCGCGCCCGCCGAAGACGACCCGCCCGTCCTGGGTCACCTGGGCATAGATCCGCAGGTGGCGCAGGTCGTTGAAGGCGGTCCGGTGGCGCAGGCGGAGCCGCTCGAGCAGCTCGGCGGGGAGCGGCTCGGTGGCCAGGACGAGGGAATAGAGGGGCACCAGCGTGCGCCGGTGCTCGCGGAACTGCGGTGTGAAGCCCTCGGTGGCCCGGATGACCACCTCGGCGCGCACGGTGCCGTGGGGTGTGCGCAGATCGCGCCCCGTGGCACTCTCCACCGGCGTGCGCTCATAGACCGTGACGCCCAGGGACTCCACCACCTGGGCCAGCCCGCGAACCAGCCGGCCCGGGTGGATCAGGGCGCAGTGGTCGGTGGCCAGGCCTCCCATGACATCGGTGGCACCGACGCGCTCGGCCGCCTCTCTCTGGCCCACCAGCCGGAGCTGGTCGGGCAGCCCGAAGGCGCCCGATGCGGTCGCGGCGGCCCTGGCCCGGGCGAGCTGGGCACGGGAGCGGGCGAGCGAGATGAAGCCCTCCTTGGCGAAGTGGGCGTCGATGTCCTCAGCGGCGCAGACCCTGCCGATCTCGTCGACGGAGTCGTTCATCGCCTGCTGGAGGGCCAGGGCTGCGGCGTGCGAGCTGCCCCGGGCCACGTGTTGGAGGGAGATCGGGAAGATGGCCGAGGCCCAGCCGCCGTTGCGTCCGCTCGCACCGAAGCCCACGTGCTCGCGCTCGATGACGGCGATCCGCAGGCGCGGGTCGGCCTTGGCGAGGTAGTAGGCCGCCCACAGGCCGGTGTAGCCCGCACCCACCACCGCGATGTCGACGGTCAGGTCCCCCTCCAGCGCAGGCCGTGAAGGCTGCGGTGCGGACCACAGGGGGACGCCGGGGGTCAGGCGCGCTGGTGCGTCGGGCATGCCACCGAGGATCGTGGGCCAAGAGCCTGCCCCGCTATTGCACGGATGGATGACGCCGACCGGGCAGGCCCATACGATCGTCAGATGCTGACCGTGGCCGATCTGCTCGCCGACCGATCGCTGGGCCTCCACCAGATCGCGGGTGCTGCGGGCTCCCACCGGCCCGGTCACCTGGGCGCATGCGGTCGACCTGCCGGACCCGTGGCGGTGGGTGCGGGCCGGTGACCTGGTCATGACCACGGGCGTCGGTATGCCGCGTGAGGCCGCCGAGCAGGCGGCCTGGCTGGCGCGCGTGGCCGAGGCCCAGGTGAGCGCGGTCGTGATCGCGCCCGCGGCGGCCGCGCCGCCGATCACCGACGAGCTCGTCGGCGCGGCGGACCAGCGCGGGCTGCCGGTGCTGGGAGGCCGGGGTCGAGCTGGAGTTCGCTGCACTGGCCAGGGTGGTCATCGAGAGCGCCCTGCGCTCGCAGCGTGAGCGGATGGCCGCCAGCGAGCGACTCCATGAGGCCTATGCGAGGGCGACGAGGGAGGGGCCGGTGCTGGCCGAGCGGCTCGCTGCCGTCGGCCGCCGGATGGACTGGCAGGTGGGGCTGGTCCCGTCGACCCCGGCGCAGGACGAGCCGTCCGCGGCCGACCCGACGCTGCTGGTCCCCGTGCCGGGGGAGGGCGACTGGCTGCTCCGCGTGGCGCCCGCCGCCGTGCGCCGGCCGGGGTCGCAGCCGCAGGCCGCCCGGGTGGATCCCGTGGTGGCGCACTACCTGGCCGGTCTGGTCGGGGCAGACCTCGCCCGCGACGCCCGTGCCCGGGACGCCGACCGGGAGGTCGGTGCCGAGCTGATGGCCGCACTGGTCGACGGGTCACTCCGGCTGGCGGGGGCAGCGGCGGTCCTGCGGATGCGTGGCCTCCCGGACCGGATGGTCTGCCTGGCGCTCGCCGGCGGCGAGGAGTCACGCCGGGCCCTGCTGCACCACCACCCCGTCCTCGCTGAGGGGGAGCGGCCGGTGGCGCCCCCGCTCCTGCCCGACGGGCCGCACCTCCTGGTCCTCCTGCCCGACGACGAGCGGCTGGCGAGCGAGCTCCTCGGCTGGCTCGGCGGGGACGCCCGCGCGGGCCGCAGCCGGGTCCTGCTCGGCGGGCTGGAGGTGCCGGACGCGATCAGGCAGGCCAGGCTGGCGCTCGCGGGCAGCGCCGACGCAGGACGCGGCCTCGATGCCGACAGCCCGCAGGTCGCGGACTACGGCGGCGACGGCGGCCTGGGGCTGCCGCCCACCACCGCAGAGGCACAGGCGCTCGTCGAGCGCTGGCTGGGCCCACTGCTGCGGCGCGACGAGACCACCGGCAGCGCGCTCGTGGCGACCCTCGCGGCATACCTCGAGCGCGATGGCGCGTGGACGGCCACGGCCGCAGACCTGCACATCCACCGGCAGACGCTGGTGCACCGGATGCGCACGATCGAGGCGCTCACCGGCCTGCGCCCGGCCAGCACGGTCGGCACCGCCACCCTCTGGCGGGCCCTGGAGTCCGCGCGTGCCCTCGGGCTCGTGCCCCGATAGTGGCTCAGGACTCGAAGGAGTTCTCCGCGGCCGGGAACTCGCCCGAGGCGACGTCCGCGGCATACGCCTTGGCGGCGTCGGCGAGCGTGGTGCGCAGGTCGGCGTACTTCTTGACGAAGCGTGGTGCGCGACCGCCGCGCAGGCCGGCCATGTCCTGCCACACGAGCACCTGGGCGTCGCAGTGGGGCCCGGCGCCGATACCGATGGTGGGGATGCGCAGCGCCTCGGTGACCTTCTGGGCGGCGGGCGTGGGCACCATCTCCATGACGATCGCGAAGCACCCGGCCGCCTCGAGGGCGAGGGCGTCCTCGAGCAGCTTCTCGGCCCCGGCGCCGCGGCCCTGCACGCGGTAGCCGCCGAGGACGTGCTCGGACTGGGGGGTGAAGCCGATGTGGCCCATGACGGGGATGCCCGCCCGCACCAGCAGCTCGACCTCGGGGACCATCGGCTTGCCGCCCTCGAGCTTGACCGCGTGGGCCATGCCCTCCTTCATGAAGCGGGTGGCCGTGGCCAGCGCCTGCTGCGGGCTGGCCTGGTAGGACCCGAACGGCAGGTCGGCGACGATCATCGCGTGCTTGGCGGCGGAGGTGACCGCGCGGCAGAGCGGCACCAGGTGGTCGACGGTCACGGGGACGGTGGTCTCGAAGCCGTAGACGTTGTTGCCGGCAGAGTCGCCGACGAGCATCACGGGGATGCCGGCCTCGTCGAAGATCTCCGCGGCATACATGTCGTATGCCGTGAGCATGGCCCACTTCTCGCCCTTCTCCTTCATCGCCTGGAGATGGGGGACGCGGATGCGCTTCTGCGGTGCCGCCTGGGCGCCGGTGCCATAGGGGGCGGTGGTCTCGGGGCTCTTGGCCTGCTCGCTCATAGACCGATCCTAGGACCCACGGTCACCCGCCGTGGGGACTCCGCGAAGCGCTCGCCGGCCCCGCTGGAGACCACATCCATAACGCAGTTAACGGAAAAAATTAACAAATCTTTACTCAACGCCTGGGGTCAGATCGGTGCCACCGGTGCTTATCCTCCGGGTGCCGCACACCCTGAGCGGCCTGAACATTCACTGGAGGAACCGTGAACACTCGAGTCACGCGAGCAGTGTCAGGTGCCGCAGTCGCGGCCCTCGCCCTGACACTGGCGCCCATGGCCGCGACGGGAGCGCCGGCCCAGGGCGACGCACGGGAGGGCAAGGTCTCGAAGAAGGACGACCTGCCCCACCCGCTCGGCGACGCGCAGCGCGCGCTGCGACAGGAGGCCGTCACCAAGCTCGTCACGGGCGAGGCGACCACCGTCACCAAGAACGGCCAGCGGGTCATCAGGCTCGCCGGCGACAAGAAGAAGGGCGCCAAGGACCGCTACGTGTCCTACCCGGTCAACCGTGAGGAGTCCATCTTCACGATCCTGACCGACTTCGGCACCCAGACCATGGAGGCCCAGGGCGGCACGCCCGGCCCGGTCCACAACAAGATCCCCGAGCCCGACCGCGTCTGGGACGGCGACGCGACCGACAACAACTCCACGATCTGGAAGGCCAACTTCGACCGCCAGCACTACCAGGACCTGATGTTCGGTTCCGGCGAGTCGTTCAAGGACTTCTACCTCAAGCAGAGCAACGGCCGCTTCCTGGCCAAGGGCGAGGTCTCCGACTGGGTCCAGGTGCCCTACAACGAGGCCCGCTACGGCCACAACCCGGTCGACGGCGACGGCACCTCGGAGGCCGGCGGCTACTGGAACTACATCAAGGACACCGCGACCGCGTGGTACGAGGCGCAGAAGGCCGCCGGCAAGTCCGACGCCGACATCAAGACCTACCTCCAGCAGTTCGACCAGGTCGACCGCTACGACTACGACGGCGACGGGGTCTTCAACGAGCCCGACGGCTACATCGACCACTTCCAGGCCATCCACGCCGGTGAGGGCGAGGAGGCCGGCGGCGGCGAGGAGGGCGACGACGCCATCTGGTCCCACCGCTGGTATGCCTTCGCGACCGACGCGGGCAAGACCGGCCCCGAGGCCAACAAGGCCGGTGGCGTGCCGCTGGGCGACTCCGGGATCTGGATCGGTGACTACACCACCGAGCCGGAGAACGGCGGCCTGGGCGTCTTCACCCACGAGTTCGGCCACGACCTCGGTCTGCCCGACTTCTACGACACCATGGGCGGCGACAACGGCACCGGCTTCTGGACGCTGATGTCGGCCGGCTCCTGGCTCAACCACACCGGCCAGGACATCGGCTCCTCGCCCGGCTACATGGGCCCCAAGGAGAAGCTCGACCTCGGCTGGCTCGACTACAAGGTGATCCCCTACGGCAGCGACACCGCCGCCTACAAGCTCGGCCCGGCCGACCGCGACGGCGCCACGACCCCGCAGGCCCTGGTCGTGCCCCTGCCCGACAAGACGGTCGTCAACGACTACAACACCCCGCACTCGGGCTCCTATGAGTGGTGGGGCGGTGCGGGCGACAACCTCACCAGCTCGCTGACCCGCTCGGTCGACCTGACCGGCAAGTCCTCGGCCTCGATCTCGTCCTGGCTGTGGCTGGACACCGAGGAGGAGTACGACAACCTCTTCGTCGAGGTCTCGACCGACGGCGGCGCGACCTTCTCGCCGATCGACACCCTGAGCGGCCAGGTCAAGGCCTGGGAGCAGAAGAGCTGGGACCTGTCGGCCTACGCCGGCAAGCAGATCCAGGTCCGCTTCCGCTACCAGTCCGACGGCGGCCTGCACTACTCCGGCCCCTTCCTCGACGACCTCACCGTGACCGCGGACGGCGCGACGGTCTTCACCGACGACGTCGAGTCGGGCGACAACGGCTGGACCGCCAAGGGCTTCACCCGGATGACGGGCTCGACCACCGAGCAGCTCTCGCACTACTACATGGCCGAGAACCGGGTCTACGCCGGCTACGACGCCAACCTTCGGACCGGCCCCTACAACTTCGGCTGGGCCGACACCAAGCCCGACTGGGTGGAGCGCTTCCCCTACCAGAACGGCATGCTGGTCTGGTACGTCGACGGTGAGTACAAGGACAACAACACCTCCGCCCACCCGGGTGGCGGTCAGGCCCTCCCCGTCGACGCCCGCCCCGCGCCGGTCGTCTTCCCCGACGGCAAGCTGCTCGGCAACCGCCGCCAGCCCTTCGACGCGACCTTCGGCCTCGAGCGCACCGACGCGGTGACCTTCCACCGCAACGGCCAGCCCGCAGTCGTCCCGTCGCAGCCGGCGATCCCGACCTTCGACGACCGCGACCCCGGTCGCTACTGGTCGGCGAAGAACCCGTGGGCCTCGGTCAAGGTGGCCGGTGCGGGCGTGCAGATGCGCGTCCTCAACGGCACCGGCGACCAGCTCCAGGTCCAGGTCGGCTTCAAGAAGTGAGCCGCGCGGCCTAGCCGCACAGCGCATCACCACCGCGGCCCCGGGAGGATCTCCTCCCGGGGCCGCACCCTTTGCGACACCGGACCCCTCCGCGACGAGGGGGCCCCGATAGGGCAGGATCTAGGGCATGGATCGCCAGCAGGAGTTCGTCCTTCGCACCATCGAGGAGCGCGACATCCGCTTCGTGCGGCTGTGGTTCACCGACATCCTCGGCACGCTGAAGTCGGTGGCGATCGCCCCGGCCGAGCTCGAGGGCGCCTTCGCCGAGGGCATCGGCTTCGACGGCTCCGCGATCGAGGGCTTCGCCCGCGTCTTCGAGGCCGACATGCTCGCCAAGCCCGACCCGAGCACCTTCCAGGTGCTGCCGTGGCGCGGCGAGCACCCCGGCACCGCCCGCATGTTCTGCGACATCACCCTGCCCGACGGCCAGGCGGCCTGGGCCGACCCCCGCCACGTGCTCCAGCGCGCGCTCGACCGCGCCGCGAGCGTCGGCTTCACCTTCTACACCCACCCCGAGATCGAGTTCTATCTGCTCAAGCCGGGTTTCCGGCCGGGGGAGTCGCCCGAGCCGGTCGACCACGCCGGATACTTCGACCACGTGCCCCACGGCACCGGCCAGGACTTCCGGCGGGCGGCGATCACGATGCTGGAGGCGATGGGCATCTCCGTTGAGTTCAGCCACCACGAGGGCGGCCCGGGCCAGAACGAGATCGACCTGCGCTATGCCGACGCGCTGACCACGGCCGACAACATCATGACCTTCAAGACGGTCATCAAGGAGGTCGGCCTCGAGCAGGGGGTCTACGCGACCTTCATGCCCAAGCCCTTCGCCGAGCATCCCGGCTCCGGCATGCACACCCACGTCTCCCTCTTCGAGGGCGACACCAACGCCTTCTATGCCGCGGGCGCGCCCTACCAGCTCTCGCCGGTGGGCCGGCAGTTCATCGCCGGGCTGATGCGCCACGGCGCCGAGATCTGCGCGGTCACCAACCAGTACGTCAACTCCTACAAGCGGCTGTGGGGCGGCGGTGAGGCACCGGCATACCTCACCTGGGGCCACAACAACCGCAGCGCGCTCGTGCGCGTGCCGATGTACAAGCCGAGCAAGGGCAACTCCACGCGCGTCGAGGTGCGCTCGCTGGACTCGGCCGCCAACCCCTATCTCGCCTTTGCGATGATCCTGGCGGCGGGTCTCAAGGGCATCGAAGAGGGCTATGAGCTGCCGCCCGAGGCCGAGGACGATGTGTGGAGCCTGACCCACTCCGAGCGCCGCGCCCTCGGCATCAAGCCGCTGCCGTCCTCCCTGCACGAGGCCATCGGCGTCATGGAGGACAGCGAGCTGGTCGCCGAGACGCTGGGTGAGCACGTCTTCGACTACTTCCTGCGCAACAAACGCGCCGAGTGGGATGACTACCGCGACCAGGTGACGCCCTTCGAGCTCGAGCGCTACCTGCCCTCGCTCTGAGCGTCGAGAGGGGTATGCCGTGGAGCCCGGCCGCAGCGCGACCACAGCTGGCGCCCTGGCCCGGCTGGGCTTCGCCGAGCCCGGTCAGGCCGAGCGGCTGCTCGGTGACCCGGCGCTCGCCCGGCTGACCCGCGAGGAGGGGGGCGCCCGCCGCCTGTCGGAGGCGCTCGCCGAGGTCGCCGACCCCGACCTCGGCCTGCTCGGCCTGGTGCGGGTGCTGGAGGCCGCCGCCGAGCGCGACGAGGCGCAGGGCCGGGCCCTGGCCGACGCGATCGCCGACGACGAGAGCGTCGCCGACCGGGTGCTGGGGGTGCTCGGCGCGTCGGCGGCGCTCTCGGATCACCTTGTCGCCCACCCTGACCACTGGCGCTCTGCGGTGGAGGCGAGCGCCTCCACCGTGGCGGAGCGCACCGCGCGGATGCTGACGGCCGTGCGCGAGCCCGGTGACCTGACGGGCGTCGACGCGCTTCGCGTGGCCTATCGCCGCGAGCTGCTCGGCATCGCCGCCCGCGACGTGACCGCCGATGACCCGGTGGAGCATCTGCCGCGCACCGCCCGGGCCCTGGCCAATCTCGCGGAGGCCGCCCTGGAGGCGGCGCTGGAGATCGCCCGGCAGGAGGTCGGCGAGGACGCTGCGCTGGCCCGCCTGGCGGTGATCGGCATGGGCAAGACCGGCGGGCAGGAGCTCAACTACATCTCCGATGTCGACGTCATCTTCGTCGCCGAGCCGGCGCCCGGTGTCGAGGAGGACCGGGCCCTGGCCGTGGCCACGGCGCTGGCCACCCAGCTGATGCGGGCCTGCTCTGCCTCCACCGCGGCCGGCTCGCTGTGGCAGGTCGACCCCAACCTCCGTCCCGAGGGCAAGAACGGCCCCCTGGTGCGCACGGTGGAGAGCCACCGCTCCTACTACGAGCGGTGGGCCAAGACATGGGAGTTCCAGGCCCTCCTCAAGGCGCGCCCCGTGGCCGGCGACCGCGAGCTCGGACAGGCCTATCTCGACGTGGTCGCGCCCATGGTCTGGGAGGCCGCCTCCCGCGAGAACTTCGTCGAGGACGTCCAGGCGATGCGGCGTCGGGTGGAGGAGCACGTGCCGCCCGCCGAGGCCAGGCGGCAGCTCAAGCTGGGCAAGGGTGGACTGCGCGATGTGGAGTTCAGCGTCCAGCTGCTCCAGCTGGTCCACGGCCGCTCCGACGAGACCCTGCGCTCGCGCACCACCCTCCAGGCGCTGGCCGATCTGGCCGCCGGCGGCTATGTGGCGCGCGAGGACGCCGAGGTGCTCGACGCGGCATACCGGCTCCTGCGCACCCTCGAGCACCGCATCCAGCTCTATCGGCTGCGCCGCACCCACCTCATGCCGACCGGCAAGGGCGAGCTGCGCCGGCTCGGCCGGGCCCTCGGCTACCGCAGCGAGCCGGGGGAGGAGGTCGTGCGCCGGTGGCAGAGCCAGGCCCGTGAGGTGCGCCGCCTCCACGAGCGGCTCTTCTACCGCCCCCTGCTGAGCTCGGTCGCAAAACTCAGCTCCGACGAGGCCCGGCTCACCCCCGAGGCGGCGCGGGATCGCCTCTCCGCGTTGGGTTTCCGCGACCCCGCCGGCGCCCTGCGCCACCTCGAGTCGCTCACGAGCGGGGTGAGCCGCCGGGCCGCGATCCAGCGCACGCTGCTGCCGGTGATGCTGGGCTGGTTCGCCTCCGAGGCCGACCCCGACGCGGGCCTGCTCGCCTTCCGGCAGATCAGCGACGACCTCGGCACCACCCACTGGTATCTCAAGCTGCTGCGCGACGAGGGGACCGCGGCCGAGCGACTGGCCCACACCCTCGCCCGCAGCCGGTTCGCCGCCGACCTGCTCGTCGGGGCGCCCGACGCGGTGCAGCTGCTCGCCGACGAGCGCGGCCTCCAGCCGCGCGACCGGGGCGAGCTGGTGCGGCGGATGATGCAGGCCGCGCACCGCCGTGATGACGCCCAGCCCGGTGTCCTGGCCGCCCGGGCGATCCGCCGCACCGAGCTGTTCTCGATCGCCGTCGCCGACCTCTATGGGCTCCTGGACCTTGACGAGGTGGGCCGGGCCCTGACCGGCCTCACCGAGGCGCTGGTCGAGACCGCCCTCGACCGGGCCGTGCACACTGTCGTCGAGCGCGTGGGGGAGGAGCTCTCGACCCGGATCGCGGTCATCGGCATGGGCCGGCTGGGCGGCGGCGAGATCGGCTACTCCTCCGACGCCGACGTGGTCTTCGTCCACGACCCCCACGAGGGTGCCGACGACAAGGTCGCCCAGGACCAGGCGCTCGAGGTCGTCAAGGAGCTGCGCTCCCTGCTCGGCGCCGCCGGGCCCGACCCCAAGATCGGGCTCGACGCCGACCTGCGGCCCGAGGGCAAGAGCGGCCCCCTGGTGCGCTCGCTCGACTCCTACCGCGCCTACTACGAGCGCTGGTCGCTCACCTGGGAGTCGCAGGCGCTGCTGCGCGCCCGCCCGATCGCGGGCGATCCCGACCTCGGCGCGGCATTCATCGAGCTGATCGACCCGCTGCGCTGGCCGGCCGACGGCCTCAGCCCCGAGGACCTGCGTCAGGTGCGCCGGCTCAAGGCGCGGATGGAGTCCGAGCGGCTCCCGCGCGGTGCCGACCCCAAGACCCACTTCAAGCTCGGCCGCGGTGGCCTCTCCGATGTGGAGTGGACCGTGCAGCTGCTCCAGATGCAGCACGCCCACGCCGTCCCGGCGCTGCGCACGACCGCCACACTGCCGGCGCTCGCGTCGGCCGTCGAGGCCGACCTGATCGGCGAGTCCGACGCGAGCGCGCTGCGCGAGTCCTGGGAGCTGGCCAGCCGCATGCGCAATGCGGCGGTGCTCTTCCGCGGGCGCCCGGTCGACTCGGTGCCCACCCAGACCCGTGACGCCGACGGCATCGGCCGCATCCTCGGTCTCGGCCCGGCCGCGACCCAGGAGCTGGGCGAGACCTACCGCCGCTCGGCCCGCAGGGCCCGCCGCGTCGTCGAGCGCCTCTTTTACGGCGAGGAGTGAGATGGCCGGCAGCGACCTGACGCAGGCGCACCCCGACGCCGGCACCGAGGCGAACCTGCTCCCCGAGCGGTATGCCGCGTGGGCGCCCCGGGTGCTCGCCGCCGCGCTGGCAGCCGGGCTTGGCCTGCTGGCCGCCGCGCCCGTCCTGACAGGGCTGTCCTACGGCCGGATCCATACCGTGGCGGAGGGGTGGGGTGTGCCGGTCGCTACCGCTGGCCCGGTCGGGGTCTTCCTCGGGTGGCTGCTCGCCTCCGGGCGGGCCCGCTGGTCGCCCCGCGGCGCCGGCCGGCTGACCGGCTGGGCCGCGGCATTCCTCGGCGGACTGGTCGCGCTGGCCGTGGCCCGGCGCGAGCCACCGGTGCTCGTCATCGGGCTCATCCTGGCCGCCGGTCTCGTCGTGGGCATCGGACTGGTCCCGGTCGGCCTCGGCCGCGCCGCCCTCGCCGGGTTCGCGGCGGGCTCCCTCGTCGGGATGGTCGCGTCGGCCTGGCTCGCCTCGGTCACCACCCCCGCTGCCGGCATCGCCATCACCGCCCTGACCGGTGGCGCACTCGCGCTCCTGGCCGGTGCCTACACCTCGGACACGCCACGGGCCTGACGCGGGGGCGACCTAGAATCGACATCATGATGTCGACCCTCGATCTGCGGGGCCGCGAGCTGACCGCTCGCACCCTGCGCGACCTGCTGCCGCGTGCCGAGTACGACGTGGAGGCCGCTCTGGCGACGGTGCGCCCCATCTGCGAGCAGGTCCACCATGAGGGTGCCCAGGCGCTCTACGCGCTCGGTGAGCGCTTCGACGGCATCCGCCCCACCTCCCTCCGTGTGCCCGCTGAGGTGCTGGCGGCTGCCCTCGAGGGTCTCGACGGCGACGTCCGCCTGGCGCTCGAGGAGTCGATCCGGCGCGCGCGCATCGTCCACGCCGACCAGCGCCGCACCGACGTGACCACCCAGGTCGCCGCGGGCGGCGCGGTGACCGAGCGCTGGGTGCCGGTCGACCGGGTCGGGCTCTATGTCCCCGGCGGCCTGGCGGTCTATCCCTCCTCGGTCGTGATGAATGTCGTGCCGGCCCAGTTGGCCGAGGTCGGCTCGCTCGCCGTGGCGAGCCCGCCGCAGAAGGAGAACACCGGCGTCTTCGCCGGCTACCCCCACCCGACGATCCTGGCGGCCTGCGCCCTGCTCGGCGTCGACGAGGTCTATGCGATGGGCGGGGCCCAGGCCGTTGCCGGGTTTGCCTATGGCTTCGAGGACGGCGACGTCGTCTGCGACCCGGTCACGCTCGTGACCGGACCCGGCAATATCTATGTGGCCGCGGCCAAGCGGCTGCTCAAGGGGATCATCGGCATCGACTCCGAGGCCGGGCCCACCGAGATCGCGATCCTCGCCGACGACTCCGCCGACGCCGAGTTCGTCGCCTCCGACCTGATCAGCCAGGCCGAGCACGACCCGCTCGCCGCCTCGGTCCTGGTCACCGACAGCGAGGACCTGCTCGCGCGCACCGCAGCGGCCCTCGAGCGGCGCGTCCCCGCGACCAAGCACTCCGGCCGGGTCCAGACGGCGCTCAGCGGCACCCAGTCGGGCTATGTGCTCGTCGACGACATCGACGCCGGGCTGGCCGTCGTCAACGCCTATGCCGCCGAGCACCTCGAGATCCAGACGCGCGACGCCGACGCGGTAGCCGCCCGGGTCCGCAACGCCGGCGCGGTCTTCGTCGGCCCGCACTCCCCGGTCAGCCTCGGCGACTACGCCGCCGGCTCCAACCACGTGCTGCCCACGGGCGGCTGCGCCTGCCACTCAAGCGGCCTGTCCGTGCAGTCCTTCCTGCGCGGCATCCACGTCGTCACCTATGACGAGGCCGCGCTGCGCGAGGTCGGCCACCACGTCGTCACCCTCGCCGAGGCCGAGGACCTGCCCGCCCACGGCGAGGCCGTGACCGCGCGCATCGGGGAGCGGACCGACTGATGGCCACGCTCACCGACCTGCTGCGCCCCGACCTGCGCGGCAGGACGCCCTACGGCGCGCCCCAGCTCGACGTGCCGGTGGCGCTCAACACCAACGAGTGCTCCTACCCCGTGCCCGGCGAGGTGGTCGCCGAGATTACCGCCGCCGTCGCCGAGGTGGCGGCCGGGCTCAACCGCTATCCCGACCGGGAGTTCACGGCCCTGCGCACCGAGCTCGCGGCATACCTCTCGCGCAGCGGCACGCAGGTGACGCCCGAGCAGGTCTGGGCCGGCAACGGCTCCAACGAGGTGCTGCTGCACATCCTCCAGGCCTTCGGCGGCCCGGGGCGCACGGCGCTCGGCTTCACCCCGGCCTACTCGATGCACCCGATCATCACGGCCACCACCGGCACCGGGTGGGTCGACGGGCTGCGTGGCACCGAGGGCGGCGCCTTCGACCTGACGGCCGAGTCGGCGGTGGCACAGGTGCGCGAGCACCGTCCTGACGTCGTCTTCCTGTGCTCGCCCAACAACCCGACCGGCACGGCGCTCTCGCTCGAGACCGTCGAGGCCGTCTATGACGCGGCAGCCGACGCAGTGATCGTCGTCGACGAGGCCTATGCGGAGTACGCCCGCGCGGGCACGCCGAGCGCGCTCACCCTGCTCGCAGGACGCGAGCGCCTGGTCGTGACCCGCACGATGAGCAAGGCCTTCGCCTTCGCGGGCGGCCGGCTCGGATATCTCGCTGCCGCACCGGAGTTCACCGATGCGCTGCGGCTGGTGCGGATGCCCTATCACCTGTCGGCGCCGACCCAGGCGATCGCGCTCGCCGCGCTGCGCCACGCCGACACCATGCTCTCGACCGTCGACGCGATCCGCGCCCAGCGCGACCGGCTCGTCACCGAGCTGACCGACCTGGGCCTGCACCCCGTGCCGAGCGACGCCAACTTCGTCCTCTTCGGCGGACTGCGCGACGCGGCCGCGACGTGGCAGGCTCTGCTCGACCGCGGCATCCTCATCAGGGATGTCGGCATCCCGCACCACCTGCGCGTGACCGCAGGCACCCCCGAGGAGATGGACGCCTTCCTCACCGCCATGGCCGACCTGGCCCCGACGCACAAGGACGCCGACGCATGAGCGACCAGCACCGCACCGCCACGATCACCCGCTCGACCTCCGAGAGCAGCGTCGAGCTGACGCTCGACCTCGACGGCACCGGCAAGGGCGAGGCCTCCACCGGTGTGCGCTTCTATGACCACATGCTGCTGTCGCTGGCCAAGCACTCGCTCATCGACCTGAGCGTCAAGGCCACCGGCGATGTCGACGTCGACGCCCACCACACCGTCGAGGACGTCGCGATCGTCCTCGGCCAGGCCGTGCGCGAGGCCCTCGGCGACAAGAGCGGCATCGCCCGCTTCGGCGATGCGACCGTCCCCCTCGACGAGGCTCTCGTCCTCGCCGTCGTCGACGTCGCCGGCCGCCCCTATGTCGTCCACGAGGGGGAGCCGGCCGGGCAGGAGTATGCCGTGATCGGCGGCAACTTCATCGGCTCGCTCACCCGGCACGTCCTGGAGTCCTTCGCCTACAACGCCGGCATCGCCCTGCACGTGCGGGTGCTCGCCGGCCGCGACCCGCACCACATCGTGGAGGCCCAGTTCAAGGCGCTCGCCCGGGCCCTGCGGGCAGCGGTGGCCCGCGACCCGCGCGTCGAGGGCATCCCCAGCGCGAAGGGCGCGCTCTGATCCCACCGTCGGCCCCGCGCCCCCACGAGCCGGAGCCGCACGGGCTCCTGCTCGTGCGGACCGACCCGGCTGCCACCGCCCGCTGGGTCGAGCGTGGGCTGGTGGCCGCCCACGTCGTGCCCGCGCACGGCTGGACGGCGGTGCTGCCTGCCGAGACCGGCACCCGGGCCGACCACCCCTATGACGACCCCGCGCTGGCGCTGGCCTCCCACCCTGCCTCCACCCGGATGCGCCCGGCGCTGGGCTTCTTCGTCCTCCAGGGCCGCGGCGCGGTGACCGTCCAGGACGGGCGCTTCACCCGCGCGACCCAGTGGCTGGTCTGGGAGCCCGGCGTCGGCCTGGTGCGCCCCGACGGCCTGCGCCGGCCGGCCCCGAGGGCGCTGCTGCACGCCTCCCACGCCCTGGCCCGGGGCGTCGAGGAGGAGGAGCTGCGCGGCATACTCACCGACCCGCGGGGGAGCGCGCTGGAGTGGCTGCTCGCCGTCATCGACCTGCTCGGCCTGCCCGGCGGCGGATGGCTGAGCGGCGCCGACTCGCCCAGGCTCGTCCCGGGTGCCCGGGTCGCGGAGCCGACGCTGGGGGCCGTCGAGCGCTTCCACTCGGTGGTGCGAGAGGATGCAGACGACCGGGCCATCGCGGCCGAGCAGGCAGACACCAGGCAGAAGGGGAAGAGTCGTGGGCGCTGACGTCGTCGTGCTGGACTACGGCAGCGGCAACGTCCGCTCGGCGGTCCGCGCGCTCGAGCGGGTCGGTGCCCGCGTCGAGCTGACCGCCGACCGTGCCCGGGCGCTGGGGTGCGACGGGCTGTTTGTGCCCGGTGTCGGCAACTTCCACGCCTGCATGGCCGGTCTCGCCGCCGCCGAGGGGCCCTATGTGGTCGACCGTCGCCTGTCCGGTGGCCGTCCGGTGCTGGGGGTCTGCGTCGGGATGCAGGTGATGTTCGAGGGCTCCGACGAGCCCAGCGACGCGCCCCTCGACGGGCTGGGGGAGTGGCCCGGCACGGTCTCGCGGCTGCGCGCCGAGGTCGTGCCCCACATGGGCTGGTCACAGGTCGAGGCCCCCTCTGGCACAAGGCTTTTCGCGGGCGTCGAGTCCGAGCGATTCTACTTCGTGCACTCGTATGCCGCGCACACCTGGGACCTGCGCGAGCCCGAGGGCAGCTTTGCCGCGGTCGCGCCGCTGGTCACCATGGCCGAGCACGGCGAGCGCTTCGTGGCCGCCGTCGAGAACGGCCCGCTGTCGGCCACCCAGTTCCACCCGGAGAAGTCCGGCGAGGCAGGCCTGCACCTCCTCGAGAACTGGGTGCGCGGCCTCGGCTGACCCACCTCCCGCCCACCCGCCCAACCCGAACACCCCTCAGCCGCAAGGAGATCCACCACCATGTCCGACCCCCGTCTCGAGCTCCTGCCCGCAGTCGACGTGCGCGGGGGCCGCGCCGTCCAGCTCCAGCAGGGTGTCTCCGGCTCCGGCTGGGAGTTCGGCGACCCGGTCGAGGCGGCGCTCGCCTGGCAGGAGCAGGGCGCCGAGTGGATCCACCTCGTCGACCTCGACGCGGCGTTCGGGGAGGGCCACAACCGAGAGCTGCTTGCCCAGATCGTCGAGCGGCTCGACATCGACGTTGAGATGAGCGGCGGGATGCGCGACACCGAGAGCTTGGAGGCGGCGCTGGCCACCGGCTGCCGGCGGGTCAACATCGGCACGGCCGCGCTGGAGCACCCGGAGTGGACCCGCCAGGTCATCGCCGAGCACGGCGACCGCGTGGCGATCGGCCTCGACGTGCGCGGCACGACCCTCGCCGCCCGGGGCTGGACCCGCGAGGGCGGCGACCTGTGGGAGACCCTCGAGCGCCTCGACTCCGAGGGCTGCGCCCGCTATGTCGTGACCGACGTCGCCAAGGACGGCATGCTCCAGGGCCCCAACCTCCAGCTGCTGCGCGATGTCTGCGCCCGCACCGACCGCCCCGTCGTCGCGTCGGGCGGCGTCTCGACGCTCGCAGACATCGAGGCCATCCGCGGACTCGTGGGCGAGGGCGTCGAGGCGGCCATCGTCGGGTCCGCGCTCTACAAGGGCGCCTTCACCCTGCCCGAGGCGCTCGACACCGCCGGTCGCCCCTGATGCCCGTCCACGACCCCCACGCCGGGCTGCCGCACACCGCCGCCGACGACGAGGCGGCCGACTCCGTCGGCATCCCGTGGGGCGGGCGCACCCTCTCCGGCACCGGTTTCGACGACGACCAGGGCCAGGCCGACGGTGCGCTGGCCGCCGCGATGGCCGACCGCTCCGACGAGCAGCACCTGCTCGACACCCTCGCGCACAGCCGCCTGCTCGTGCCGGTCGTGGCCGAGCCGGTCGAGGTCCAGCAGACCGAGGGCGGCCTGCACGCCGACAAGCAGGTCGACATGGCCGCCGTCACCCTCGTGGCCCCCGATGGGCGCAGGGCGCTGCCGGCCTTCACCAGCCTCGAGTCGCTCGCCCGCTGGGACCCGCAGGCGCGGCCGGTGCCGGTCACGGCATACCGCGCCGCCCAGGCCGCCGTGAGCGAGGGGTGCCAGACGATCGTCGTCGACCTCGCCGACGAGCAGCCCTGGGAGCTGCGCCCGAGCATGGTCTGGGCGCTCGCGCAGGAGACCCGCTGGCTGCCTGCGCATGAGGACCCCTTCGTGGCCGAGGGCGTGGCCAAGGCGGTGGCCGAGGAGTCGGCCGTCCGCGGCCACGACGTCAGCGCCGGGCCCCAGCCCGGGGTGCTCGCCGTGCGGCTCGGTCTGGCGCCTGGGCTCGACGCCGAGGAGGTGCAGTCGCTGGTCACGCGGGTGGGGGAGCGGATCGCCACCGACGGCGAGCTGCGCGCCCGCATCGACGGGCTCGCCTTCGCGGTGCGACCGGCCGACTGAGGACCCGCCCCCCGCTGCCGAGCTCCTGTCCAGAGTGGTCGTGATGCCGCCCTCCGCGGCGCTGCCGTGACCACTCTCGGGCGCTGAAACCGACTTGCCCGCCGCGGCCGACGTGCCGGACCCTTGGTCCCGTGCAGCTGTCCGCCTACCGCTCCTCCCTCCGCATCCCCCAGCTCCGGCTCGCCCTGATCCTCGGGGTGATGATCCGCACCCCGGTGGCGGCCAGCTTCATCATCCTGACGCTGCACGTCGTCGGGGATCTCGGCAAGACCTATGGCGAGGCAGGGGTGCTCAGCGCCGTCGCCACCGTGTGCGTCGCGATCGCCGGCCCCTGGCGCGGCCGACTGCTCGACCGTCTCGGGCTGCGCCGCGCCGTCACGCCGTCGATCATCGTGCTGATCGCCTGCTGGTCGGTCGCGCCCTTCGTCGGCTACTGGCCGCTCATGGGCCTGGGCGCGCTGGCCAGTCTCTTCGTGGTCCCGGTCTTCTCGATCGTGCGGCAGATGATCCTGGCCGCCGTCCCCGCGGAGGGGCGGCGCACGGCGCTCTCGCTCGACTCGATGGCGACCGAGATCTCGTTCATGGTCGGGCCGGCCTTCGGCGTGTGGGCCTGCACGAAGTGGGACACCAGCTGGGTGCTCTTCAGCGTGCAGATGGCGGTCGCCTTCGGCTGCATCGTGATGTGGCTGCTCAACCCGAGCCTGGTCTCCGAGAAGTCGGCCGACTCCGCGCCCGTGGCGCGCAGG
This sequence comes from Micrococcales bacterium, assembly GCA_021287075.1. Classification (GTDB taxonomy): domain Bacteria; phylum Actinomycetota; class Actinomycetes; order Actinomycetales; family Dermatophilaceae; genus JAJTBD01. Next base: position 48,507 of record JAJTBD010000021.1, read on the forward strand.
GAGTGGATGGGCGTCGCCGCCGTCGCGATCCTCGCGGCCACGGCCGCCTCGACCGTGGTGCTCGCCGGCAGTGACGTCTCGGTCGTCGCGGCCATGCGCACCATCGGGCGCGAGGGCGCGGTCGGCCCGATCATGATGGTCTGGGCCGCGGGCTCGCTCATCGGCGGCTTCCTCTATGGCCTGCTGCGGCGCCCGATCCGCAGCTACTGGATCCTCGGCATGCTCGCCGTCGCGACGATGCCCGCCGCCTTCGCACCCGGGCCGATGTCGCTCGGTGCGCTGATGTTCGTCGCGGGCCTGCTCTGTGCCCCCACGCTCACCGCGACGACCGAGGCCCTGACCGAGGTCGTCCCCGAGCGGGCGAGGGGAGAGGCGATGGGCTGGCACGGCTCGGCCATCAACGCCGGCTCCGCCCTCGGCGCCCCACTGGCGGGCTTCGCCATCGACCACATCTCGCCCGGCGCGGGCTTCCTGGCCGTGGCCGCGCTCGGCCTGGCCGTCGCCGCCCTGGGCTCGACCGCCCAGTCGGTGCGCCGGCGTCGCGCCCGGGTGGCGCGGGCGCGGCCTGACGCCTCCGCGGCATGCCGAGACGGCGACGCCGTGGGCCGCGATTTGGCCGGTCGGACCGCTGGCCGCTACCCTTGATTGCTGACCGTCCGGGCACCTCGGTGACCGGCATGCAAGAGAAGCCCTGCTTCCACCCGAGCCGCCGCCAAGGCAGCCGGGTCCACGGTCGCCGATCACGGCATAGCGCATGCCGCGGCCTCGCGCCGCGCCTGCCCGCCGCCCGGTCGGCGTTCTTGGGCTTCTCGCGCACCGTCTGCGAGGAGCCCTTTCTCGTTGGTGGCGGTCTCACGTCAGACCTTCGAAGGAGAAGCACATCAGCGAGCCCCGCATCAACGACCGCATCCGGGTGCCGGAAGTGCGGTTGGTTGGCCCCAACGGCGAGCAGGTCGGCATCGTCCGCGTCGAGGATGCCCTGCGTCTGGCTGCCGAGGCCGACCTCGACCTGGTCGAGGTGGCTCCGATGGCCAAGCCTCCCGTCGCCAAGCTCATGGACTTCGGCAAGTACAAGTACGAAGCCGCCATGAAGGCCCGGGAAGCACGCAAGAACCAGATCAACACGGTCATCAAGGAGATCAAGCTCCGCCCCAAGATCGACCCGCACGACTACGGCACCAAGAAGGGCCACGTCGAGCGCTTCCTCAAGGGCGGCGACAAGGTCAAGGTGACGATCATGTTCCGCGGTCGCGAGCAGTCGCGTCCCGAGCTGGGCTACCGCCTCCTCCAGCGTCTGGCCGAGGACGTCATCGAGCTGGGCACCGTCGAGTCGGCGCCCAAGCAGGACGGCCGCAACATGGTCATGGTGCTGGCACCGACTCGCCGCAAGGCCGACGCCAAGGCCGAGCAGCGCCGCCAGCGCGACGCGGCCAGGACCGACAGCGACGAGCTGGCCGACGAGCCGGCCACCGACGAGGTCGAGCAGACCGTCGAGCCGGCCCAGTCCCAGCCCGAGGCCGAGCAGGCCCCCGAGCAGGCCTGAGCAGGCCCACACACTTCCCGACACGCCCGAGGGCGGCGCACGCCGCCCACCACCATGTAAGGAGATCGGCCCCATGCCGAAGAACAAGACCCACTCTGGCGCCAAGAAGCGCTTCCGGATCACCGGCAAGGGCAAGGTCATGCGCGAGCAGGCTGGCGGCCGCCACCTGCTGGAGCACAAGTCGTCGCGCTACACGCGCTCGATCGCGGGTGACGTCGAGCTGTCCAAGCCCGACGCCAAGAAGGTCAAGAAGCTCCTGGGCAAGTAAGCCCGCACCCACCGAAAGCCCAGCCTGACCGGACCCAACGCAGCGCCCGGTCCGCCAGAAACCAGCAAGGAGAACTCACGTGGCACGCGTGAAGCGGGCGGTCAACGCCCAGAAGAAGCGCCGGGTTACCCTCGAGCGCGCCAGCGGCTACCGCGGTCAGCGGTCCCGTCTCTACCGCAAGGCCAAGGAGCAGGTCACCCACTCCCTCGGCTACTCCTACCGCGACCGCCGCGCCAAGAAGGGCGACTTCCGTCGCCTGTGGATCCAGCGGATCAACGCCGCGGCCCGCGCCAACGGCATGACCTACAACCGCTTCATCCAGGGCCTCAAGGCCGCCGATGTCGAGGTCGACCGCCGCATGCTGGCCGAGATGGCCGTCAACGACGAGGCCGCGTTCACCGCGCTCGTCGAGATCGCCAAGGCCAACGTGCCGGCGCAGGCCGAGAAGGCCTCCGCCTGAGCGAGCATCGCACCGAGCACCACACCGAGCGCCGGACGAGCCCCATGCTGACCAATCCCCGATCCGATCGGGTCAAGGCAGTGCGGGGTCTCGCCCGGCGCTCGGCGCGTGAGCGCTCCGGCCGTTTCCTCGTCGAGGGCCCGCAGGGCGTGCGCGAGGCGGTGCGGCACGCGCCGGCAGACGTTGTCGACATCTATGTCACCTCGGACGCCGCGGCCAGATACCCCGAGATCGTCGAGCCCGCGCGAACGGCCGGGCTCTTCGTCCACGAGGTCAGCGACGAGGTCCTGGCGGCGATGGGCGACAGCCAGCACCCCCAGGGCGTCCTTGCGGTATGCCGTGTGCCCGCCCCCGAGCTGCCCGCTCTGCTCGAGCGCGACCTGCGCCTGGTCCTGGTGCTCACCAATGTGCGCGACCCCGGCAATGCCGGCACCGCCATCCGGGGTGCCGACGCCGCGGGCGCTGATCTCGTCGTGCTCGCGGGGGACTGCGTCGACCCACTCAGCCCCAAGGTCGTCCGCTCCACTGCGGGCTCGACCTTCCATGTGCCGGTCGTGGCCGGGCTGTCGATCGAGGACGCCCTGACTGCCTTGCGCGACAAGGGGATCCGTCTCCTGGCAGCCGACGGCGTCGGCACGGTGCTGCTGCCCGACGCCGACCTGGTGCCCGCCCACGCCTGGGTGATGGGCAACGAGGCCTGGGGGCTCGAGCCCGAGATCCGCGAGCTGTGCGACGAGGTGGTGCGGGTGCCCATCCATGGGCTCGCCGAGTCGCTCAACCTGGCGATGGCGTCCACGGTCTGTCTCTACGCGTCGGCCGCGGCACAGAGGCGCTAGGTTCGCACCCATGGCCACCCCGCTCGATCTGGACCTCGCGACCGAGGCCTCCGAGGTCGTGCCGGACGGGCTGGTCGCCTTCGGGCCCGACTGGGTGGTGCTCTATGCCAACGCAGCCGCGGCCCGGATCACGGGTGTGCCGGTGACGGCGCTGCTGGGCCACGACGTCCGCGAGGCCCTGCCGCTGCTGACGAGGGACGGGTCGCTGTGGTGGGACATCGCCCGCCCGCTGGAGAGCCTGCACATCACGACCGGCCACCGCGAGCGGCTGCTGATGCTCCCGGGTGGCCGGGAGGTGCTGCTGACCGCCAAATACCTGCGCAGGCAGCGCCGTGGCCCGGTCGAGCGGGTCGTGCTGGCCCTGCGTGATGCCGAGACCCGTCGCCGCGCCGACCGCGACCATGCGGCGCTGATCTCCACTGTCGCCCACGAGCTGCGCTCGCCGCTGACCAGCGTCAAGGGCTTCTCCTCGACCCTGCTGCGGCGCTGGGACCGCTTCACCGACGAGCAGAAGCGCCTCATGGTCGAGACCATCGAGGCCGACGCCGACCGGCTGACCCGCCTGATCACCGAGCTGCTCGACGTCTCACGGATCGACTCCGGCCGCCTGAGCATCTATCGCCAGCCGCTCGAGCTGGCCGATGTGATCCGCCGACATGTCGACGCGCAGGTCGCCTGTGGCATCCCCGAGGACCGCTTCCGGGTCCAGATCGAGCCAGGTATGCCGCCCCTGTGGGCCGACGCCGACCGTTTCGACCAGATCCTGGCCAACCTGATCGAGAACGCCCTGACCCACGGCCGGGGCCTGGTGACGGTGGCCGTCGACCGGCTCCACCCCGAGCCCACCGGGGTGTGGCACCCGGACGGCACCCAGTGCCACGGGGTGCGCATCGTGGTGACCGACGAGGGCCCGGGCATCGCGCCGGCCGACCGGGCGCTCGTCTTCAGCCGCTTCTGGCAGGGGAGCGAGCACGGGTCCACCGGGCTGGGTCTCTATATCGTCAAGGGCCTGGTGGAGGCCCACGGCGGCACGGTGCGGATCGGCGAGGCCCCCGGCGGCGGCGCCCAGTTCACCGTCGCGCTGTCCTGCTCGCCCGGCGGCGAGCACGGGTCGCACTGACGCGGGGAGACGCCGGCGAGCACGCGGCATACCGCTGCGCAAAACCCCGATGAGGAGGGGAGCGCGGTCACCGTAGACTTGGCGACTGTGTCCGGACCCAACACCAGCTATGACCCCGTCGAGGTAGCAGCACTCGACCCGGCAGCCATCGACGCGGCTGTGGAGCAGGCCCTCGCGGCCGCCGCCGCGGCGAGCACGCTGGAGGAGCTCAAGGCCGCGCGCGGCGCCCACCAGGGAGACAAGAGCCCGCTCGCGCTGGCCAACCGCGAGATCGGCGCCCTGCCGCCGTCGGCCAAGGCCGAGGCGGGCAAGCGCGTGGGCGGTGCCCGCGGCCGCGTCGGGCAGGCCTTCGCCGCCCGCCAGGCCGAGCTGGAGGCCGAGCGCGACGAGCGCATCCTCGTCGAGGAGCGGCTCGACATGACGGTGGTCCCACCGCGCCGTCCGCTCGGGGCCCGTCACCCGATCTCGCTGACGATCGAGCGGATCGAGGAGATCTTCACCGGCCTCGGCTGGGAGATCGCCGAGGGCCCGGAGGTCGAGGCCGAGTGGTTCAACTTCGACTCGCTCAACTTCGGCCCGGACCACCCCGCCCGCGCCATGCAGGACACCTTCTTCCTCCAGCCGGCCGACGCGGGCCTGGTCATGCGTACCCACACCTCGCCCGTGCAGTCCCGGGCGATGCTCGAGCGTCAGCTGCCCCTGTTCATCGCCTGCCCCGGCAAGGTCTTCCGCACCGACGACCTCGACGCGACCCACACACCGGTCTTCCACCAGATCGAGGGGCTGGCGGTCGCCGAGGGGCTGACGATGGCCAACCTCAAGGGCACCCTCGACCGCTTCGCCGCCGAGCTCTTCGGGCCGGGTGTGACCACGCGGCTGCGGCCCTCGTTCTTCCCCTTCACCGAGCCGTCGGCCGAGATGGACTTCAAGTGCCCGATCTGCCTCGGCCAGGACTCCGGCTGCCGCGTGTGCGGCGGCACGGGCTGGATCGAGTGGGGCGGCTGCGGCATGGTCAACCGCAACGTCTTGGCGGCCGCCGGGATCGACCCCGACCGCTACACCGGCTTCGCCTTCGGCATGGGCATCGAGCGGGCGGTGATGCTGCGCCACGGCGTGGCCGACATGTTCGACATCGTTGAAGGGGACGTCCGCTTCAGCCAGCAGTTCGGGATGGAGATCTGATGCGCGCGCCGGTCAGCTGGTTGCGAGAGCTCGTGGGCGCCGAGGCGGTCCCCGAGTCGATGACGGGCGAGCAGGTCGCCGCGGCCCTGGTCAAGGTCGGCCTCGAGGAGGAGGGCATCCACGGTGGCGAGATCACCGGCCCCCTCGTCGTCGGCAGGGTCCTGGAGCTCACCCCCGAGCCGCAGAAGAACGGCAAGACGATCAACTGGTGCCAGGTCGACGTCGGCGAGCACGGCCAGCGCGTCACCGAGGGCACCCCTCAGGGCATCGTCTGTGGCGCCCACAACTTCGCCGTCGGCGACCTCGTGGTCTGCGTCCTGCCGGGCGGCGTGCTGCCCGGGCCCTTCCCGATCTCGGCCCGCAAGACCTATGGGCATGTCTCCAACGGCATGATCTGCTCGGCCAAGGAGCTCGGGCTGGGCGAGGACCATGACGGCATCATCGTGCTGTCGGAGTGGTTCGCCGACCAGCCCGAGGTGCTCGCCTCGCTCGAGCCCGGCCAGGACGCCATCGCGCTCCTGGGCCTGGCCGAGGAGGTCGTCGAGGTCAACGTGACGCCCGACCGCGGCTACGCCTTCTCGATGCGCGGCATCGCCCGCGACCTCGCGCTCTCGCTCGGTGTCGACTTCACCGACCCGATCGACGCGCCGCGGGCGGCCGCGCCTGCGGCCAACGACTCCGGCTATGAGGTGCGGCTCGAGGACGACGCCCCGATCAACGGCGTCGAGGGCTGCGACCGCTATGTCGCCCGTGTCATCCGGGGCATCGACGTCACCGCCCAGTCACCGTCGTGGCTCAAGGCCCGCGTCACCCAGATGGGCATGCGCCCGATCTCGCTCGCGGTCGACGTCACCAACTACGTCATGCTCCTGACCGGCCAGCCGCTGCACGCCTTCGACCTCGACAAGCTGTCGGGCTCGATCGTCGTGCGCCGCGCCCGGGCGGGCGAGAAGCTCACGACCCTCGACGACATCGAGCGCACCCTCGACCCCGAGGACCTGCTCATCACCGACGCGGGGGAGCGTCCGCTCGTCATCGCCGGCGTCATGGGTGGCGAGACCTGCGAGATCGACGAGGGCTCGACCAATGTGCTGATCGAGGCCGCCCACTTCGACCCGATCAGCGTCGCCCGGTCGGCGCGCAGGCACCGACTGCCGTCGGAGGCGGCCAAGCGCTTCGAGCGCGGCGTCGACCCCGAGATCACCGCCGCCGCAGCGCAGCTCGCGGTCGAGCTGCTCGTGCAGCTCGGCGGCGGCACGGTCGACGCCGGCGCGACCGACGTCGGCGCCCCTGTGCCGCTGGACGCCTTCACGATGGCCGCCGACCTGCCCTCCCGCCTGGTCGGGCTGGAGTTCTCCACCGACGAGGTGACGACCGCGTTGCGCCGCATCGGCTGCGAGGTCGCCGCCGACGGCGAGACGCTGCGGGTCACCCCGCCGTCCTGGCGGCCCGATCTGCGCACCGGCCCCGACCTCGTCGAGGAGGTCGCGCGCTCGCGCGGCTATGACGCCATCCCGTCGGTCCTGCCGCAGGCCCCCGGTGGGCAGGGGCTCACCGCAGGCCAGCGCGCGCGTCGCCTGGTCGCGGCGACCCTCGCGCAGCAGGGACTGACCGAGGTGCTCAGCTATCCCTTCACCTCCGCGGCCCGCCACGACGCGCTGCAGTATGCCGCCGACGACGCCCGCCGCCGCGCGGTCACCGTCGCCAACCCGCTGTCCGACGAGGCGCCGATCCTGCGCACCTCCGTCCTGGACACCCTCGCCGATGTCGCCCGGCGCAATGTCGGGCGCGGCATGGGCGATGTCGCCGTCTATGAGCTCGGCCTGGTCTATGAGCCGACCGAGTCCGGCGCCAAGGCGCCGATCCCGACCCTCGGCCAGCGCCCCGCCGACGAGGTGCTCGACCAGATCAATGCCGCCGTCCCCGCCCAGCCGCGGCACGCTGCCGGCATCCTTGCCGGGGCCTCCCGCACCGCCGGCCCGTGGGGTCCGGCCGAGCCGGTCGGTGCCGCCGACGCGGTCGCTGTGGTGCTCGCGGTCGCCCGCGCGCTGGGCGAGACGCTCACCGTCACCCAGACCGAGCACGCGCCCTTCCACCCGGGTCGGTGTGCCGAGCTCGCCCTCGCCGACGGCACGGTCGTGGCCCACGCCGGCGAGCTCCACCCCAAGGCCGTCGATGCGCTCGAGCTGCCTGCCCGCACCGCGGCATTCGAGATCGACCTCGACGCCCTGACCGCTGGGGCCGGCGAGGTCACCCAGGCCCGCAAGCTCTCCACCATGCCGGTCGCGCGGACCGATGTGGCGCTCGTCGTGGCCGAGGACGTCCCGGCGGCCACCGTCGAGGCGGCCCTGCGCCAGGGCGCGGGGGAGCAGCTGGAGGCAGTCGAGCTGTTCGACATCTACCGTGGTGACCAGGTCGGCGAGGGTCGCAAGTCGCTCGCCTACCGCCTCACCTTCCGACCCGTCGACACAACGCTCACGACGGCCGAGGTCAGCGCGACCCGCGACCGTGCGGTGGCCGAGGCCGCCAAGGCCACCGGAGCAGAGCAGAGGATGTGACTCCCATGACGACCGCGACGCAGCCCACCCCCGACGAGAGCCTCGTCGCGGTCGTCACCGGAGCCTCCCGCGGGATCGGCGCGCACGTCGCCGATGCCCTTGAGCAGGCCGGGTATGCCGTCGAACGCGGCTCCCGCGCCGTGGCCGAGGTCACCGACCGGGAGCAGGTCGACGCCTGGGTGGCCGAGATCGTGGCGTGGCACGGCCGCATCGACGTGCTCGTCAACAACGCGGGCGTGATCGACACCGAGGTCCCGCTCGAGCGGTCCGACCCCGACGAGTGGTGGGCCACCATGCGGGTCAACGTGCTCGGCCCCTATCTGATGACGCGTGCCGTGCTGCCGCACATGCTGGCGGCGGGGCGCGGCCACGTCGTCAACCTCAACAGCGGGGCGGGGCTGCGCGCCTCGGCCGTGGCCACGGCATACAACACCTCCAAGACGGCGCTCGCGAGGCTGACCGGCTCCACCCACCTGTCGGGGCAGGGGAGCGGCGTCTATGCCTTCGACCTCGCGCCGGGCGTGGTGCGCACCGACATGACCTCCTCGATGCGGGCCCACGAGGACCGCACCGAGTGGACCGACCCGGCGGCAGTCACCGCGCTGACCCTCGCCCTCGTCTCGGGCGAGCTGGACGCGTGGTCCGGCCGCTTCGTCCGCGCCGGTGTCGACACACCCGAGTCGCTCGCCGCCCGCGCGGCCGAGGGCCTCGGCGAGTCCGACCGGCTCGTGGGGCTGGTCACCTGGGGTGACGCCGACCCGCTGGCCTGAGCCCACCTCCCGCACCCACCCCCGTGCGGATAACTTCCCATTGGGCTGTATAGTCATGCACATGATCAGAGCGGCCGTAGCGGGAGCCAGTGGATATGCCGGGGGAGAGATCCTCCGGCTGCTGCTCACCCACCCCGAGGTGGAGATCGGCGCGCTCACCGCGGCCAGCAGCGCCGGCCAGCGCCTGGGCGCGGTGCACCCCCACCTGACGCCGCTCGCGGACCGGGTCATCGAGGACACCACACCGGCGACCCTGTCCGGTCACGACGTGGTCTTCCTCGGCCTGCCGCATGGCGCGTCCGCCGCACTCGTCGCCGATCTCGACGAGTCGATCGTGGTCATCGACTGCGGCGCCGACTTCCGGCTGCGCGATGCCGGGGCGTGGGAGCGCTTCTATGACACGGCGTATGCCGGGTCGTGGCCCTATGGGATGCCCGAGCTCCAGTCTGCCGGCGGCACCCCGGGCCGGACGGACCTGACCGGCGCGCGCCGGATCGCCGTCCCCGGCTGCTATCCCACCGCCACCAGCCTCGCGCTCGCCCCAGGCCTCGCCGCCGGTGTCCTCTCAGGGGAGGACATCGTCATCGTGGCCGCGTCGGGGACCTCGGGTGCGGGCAAGTCGCTCAAGCCCCACCTGCTGGGCGCCGAGGTGATGGGAGCCATGTCGCCCTATGGCGTCGGCGGCGTCCACCGCCACACCCCGGAGATCGAGCAGAACCTCTCTGCCGCAGCGGGTTCGGCCGTCAGCGTGTCCTTCACCCCGACGCTGGCACCCATGGCCCGGGGCATCCTGGCCACGTGCACGGCCCGGCTCGCGCAGGGGGCGACGCCGGAGTCCGTGCGCGCGGCATACGAGCAGGCGTATGCCGCGGAGCCGTTCGTCCACCTGCTGCCCGCCGGCCAGTGGCCCTCCACCGCGAGTGTGCTCGGCAGCAACTGTGTGCACCTCCAGCTCGCGGTCGACGAGCACGCCGGCCGCGCCGTCGTCACGGCAGCCGTCGACAACCTCACCAAGGGCACCGCCGGTGCCGCCGTCCAGTGCATGAACCTCGCCCTGGGCCTCCCCGAGACCACCGGTCTCCCCGTCGCAGGAGTCGCACCGTGAGCGTGACCACCCCCCAGGGCTTCCGCGCCGCCGGCGCGGCCGTCGGCATCAAGGCGACCGGCCGGCCCGACCTCGCCCTCGTCGTCAACGACGGCCCCGACCACCACGCCGCGGCCGTCTTCACCTCCAACCGCGTCTGCGCGGCCCCCGTCCTCTGGTCGCGTCAGGTCCTCGCCGATGCGCGCGTCGACGCCGTCGTCCTCAACAGCGGCGGTGCCAACGCCTGCACCGGCGCCAAGGGCTTCCAGGACACCCACGCCACGGCCGAGCAGGTCGGCGCCGCCCTCGATGTCTCACCCGGTGATGTCGTCGTGTGCTCCACCGGCCTCATCGGCGAGCTGCTGCCGATGGACGTGCTGCTGCCCGGCGTCGACACCGTCGCGGGGATGCTCGCCGACGACGGCGGGCCCGCGGCTGCCGAGGCGATCATGACGACCGACACCGTCGCCAAGACCGCCGAGGCCGTGCGCGACGGCTGGTCGGTCGGCGGCATCGCCAAGGGTGCCGGCATGCTCGCTCCGGCGCTCGCCACGATGCTCGTCGTGGTCACCACCGACGCGGTGGTCGAGGCCGCCGAGCTCGACGAGATCCTGCGCGCCGCAACGGCGCTCACCTTCGACCGCGTCGACTCCGACGGCTGCCAGTCGACCAATGACACAGTCCTGCTCATGGCCTCCGGCGCCTCCGGGGAGCGCCCGGAGCGGGCCGACCTCCAGGCCGCCGTCACGCAGGTGTGCGCCGACCTGGCCCGCCAGCTGATCGCCGACGCCGAGGGCGCCCACCACGACATCGCGATCGCGGTCGTCGGGGCCGCCACCGAGGACGACGCGCTCGAGGTCTGCCGCGCGGTCGCCCGCAACAACCTCTTCAAGTGCGCGGTCGCGGGCAATGACCCCAACTGGGGCCGCGTGCTGGCGGCGGTCGGCACCACCCAGGCGGCCTTCGAGCCCGACTCGCTCGACGTCTCCATCAACGGCGTGCAGGTATGCCGCGCCGGCGGCGTCGGCGAGGACCGCGCCAGCGTCGACCTCGCCCCCCGCGAGGTGCACGTGCTGGTCGACCTCCACGCCGGCGAGGCGAGCGCGACCGTCTGGACCAATGACCTGACCCACGACTACGTCGAAGAGAACTCGGCCTACAGCTCATGACCAACACCCTGCGCGCGATCGACGCCGCCGCCCTCCGTGTCGCCCAGTCCAAGGCCCAGACCCTCGTCGAGGCGCTGCCCTGGCTCGAGCGCTTCCGCGACGCGCTGGTCGTCGTCAAGTACGGCGGCAACGCGATGGTCGACGACCGCCTCAAGCAGGCCTTCGCCGAGGACATCCTCTTCATGCGGTATGCCGGGCTGCGCCCCGTCGTCGTGCACGGCGGCGGCCCCCAGATCAAGGCGATGCTCGACCGGCTCGGCCTCGAGTCGGAGTTCAAGGGCGGCCTGCGCGTCACCACGCCCGAGGTGATGGACGTCGTCCGGATGGTGCTCGTCGGCCAGGTCGGGCGCGAGCTCGTCGGTCTGCTCAACGCCCACGCGCCGCTGGCCGTCGGCATGAGCGGCGAGGACGGCGGGCTCTTCACGGCCCGCCGCCGGGGCGCGGTCGTCGACGGCGACGAGGTCGACATCGGTCTGGTCGGCGACGTCGTCGATGTCGACCCTGCGGCCGTCCAGGACCTGCTCGACGCGGGCCGCATCCCCGTCATCTCGACCGTCGCGCCGGAGCAGGACGCCGGCTCGACCGCGGTGCTCAATGTCAACGCCGACACCGCCGCCTCGGCGCTGGCGGTGGCCCTCAGGGCCGAGAAGTTCATCGTGCTCACCGATGTCGACGGCGTCTACAGCGACTGGCCCGACCGCGACTCGCTCCTGTCACAGCTGCGCGCCCGCGACGCCCGCGAGCTGATGACCCGCGTCGACTCCGGGATGATCCCCAAGCTCGAGGCCTGCGTGCGCGCTGTCGAGCAGGGCGTCCCGCAGGCCCACGTGATCGATGGCCGCCAGCCGCACTCGCTGCTGCTCGAGGTCTTCACCTCCGAGGGCATCGGCACGATGGTCCTGCCCGATCTCGACGACGACGAGGACGGTGAGGTCCTGTGACCGATCAGCCCACCCGCAGCACGGCGGCCCTCGACCGGTATGCCGCGAGCCTCCTGGGCGTCTTCGGCCGCCCCAAGCTGGTGCTCGAGTCGGGGCGGGGGTGCCGGGTCACCGACACCGACGGCCGCACCTATCTCGACCTCCTCGGCGGCATCGCGGTCTCGGCGCTCGGCCACGGCCACCCCGACCTCGTGGCGGCGATCGCCGACCAGGCCCAGCGACTGATCCACGTCTCCAACTTCTTCACCACCGAGCAGCAGGTGGCGCTGGCCGAGCGGCTGTTGGCGGTCTCGGGCGCGCCCGAGGGCAGCGCGGTCTTCTTCACCAACTCCGGCGCGGAGTCCAACGAGGCGGCGATCAAGCTCTCCCGCCGCACCGGCCGCACGCAGATCGTCGTCGCCGAGGGCGCCTTCCACGGGCGCAGCACGGGGGCGGTCGCGCTGACGGGCAAGGCGGCCTACCGCGAGCCCTTCGAGCCGCTCATCCCCGGCGTCGTCCGCGTGCCCTACAACGATGTCGATGCCCTGCACGCCGCGGTGACCGACGCCACCGCGGCGGTCCTCCTCGAGCCCATCCAGGGCGAGGCGGGCGTCGTGCCGGCCACCGCGGCATACCTCCAGGCCGCCCGCGAGCTGACGAGCGCCCACGGCGCCCTGCTGGTCATGGACGAGGTGCAGACCGGCATCGGCCGCACGGGCGACTGGTTTGCCTTCTCGCAGAGCGGGATCCAGCCCGACGCGATGACGCTCGCCAAGGGGCTTGGCGGCGGCGTGCCGATCGGCGCGCTCGTGACCTTCGGCGCCGAGACCACCGCGCTGCTCCAGCCCGGTCAGCACGGCACGACCTTCGGCGGCGGGCCGCTGGCCTGCGCCGCCGGGCTGGCTGTCCTCGACGTCATCGAGCGAGATGACCTGTGCGGCAACGCTGCTCGCGTCGGTGACTACCTAGCCGAGCAGGTGGAGGCCCTCGGCGACGCGCGCATCGCCACCACTCGGGGGCGCGGGCTGCTGCGGGCGATCGAGCTCGCCCAGCCCATCTCCGCCGACGTCGCTGTCGCCGCCCAGGACGCCGGCTTCATCGTCAACGCGCCCACCCCGACCTGCCTGCGACTGGCTCCGGCGCTGGTGCTCACCACGGCCGATGTCGACGAGTTCGTCGCCGCCCTGCCCGCCATCCTCTCGACCGCCGCCGACGCGGCCGCTGCCAAGGAGACCACCCGATGACCGTGCGCCACTTCCTGCGCGATGACGACCTGTCTGCCTCCGAGCAGGCCGAGGTCCTCGAGCGGGCGTCCGCCCTCAAGGCCGCGCCGTTCAGCGACCGCTGCCTGGAGGGTCCGCAGGCCGTCGCCGTCATCTTCGACAAGCCGAGCACCCGCACCCGGGTGTCCTTCTCGGCGGGCGTGGCCCACCTCGGCGGCTACCCCCTCGTCATCGACAGCGCCGGCAGCCAGCTCGGCCGCGGTGAGCCGATCGACGACACGGCGCGGGTCCTCTCCCGCCAGACCTCGGCGATCGTCTGGCGGACCTTCGGCCAGGACCGCATCGAGGACATGGCTGCCGCGGCGACCGTGCCCGTCGTCAACGCGCTCACCGACGAGTTCCACCCCTGCCAGATCCTCGCCGACCTCCTCACCGTCCGTGAGCACAGGGGGGAGCTGCGCGGGCTGACGTTCAGCTATGTGGGCGACGGCGCCAACAACATGGCCCACTCCTATCTGCTGGGCTGCGCCCTCGCCGGCATGCACGTGCGGGTCGGCGCGCCCGAGGGCCACCTGCCCGATCCGGCCATCGTCGCCGATGCCGAGCGCATCGCCGCCGAGCAGGGCGGCTCGGTCCTGGTGACCACCGACCCGCAGGAGGCCTTCGCCGGCGCCGATGTCATCGCCACCGACACGTGGGTCTCGATGGGCCAGGAGGACGACAAGGACTCCCGCGCAGGCGCCGCCACGCCGTTCGCGGCCTTCGCCGTCACCGACGTCGCGATGAAGCACGCGGCAGAGGACGCGATCTTCCTGCACTGCCTGCCCGCCTATCGCGGCAAGGAGGTCGACGCCGACGTGATCGACGGCCCGCAGTCGGTCGTCTGGGACGAGGCCGAGAACCGCCTGCACGCCCAGAAGGCGCTGCTGTCCTTCCTGCTCGAGCAGGCCCGCACATGATCGTCGTCAGCCGCACCGCCCGACACCGGCGCATCGTCGAGATCCTCGGGCGCTCGGCCGTGCGCTCCCAGGGCCAGCTGCTCGAGCTCCTCGCCGACGACGGCTTCGAGATCACCCAGGCCACCCTCTCGCGCGACCTCGTCGAGCTCGGCGCCGAGAAGGTGCGGGTCGGACGACAGCTGCTGTATGCCGTGCCGGGGGAGGGTGGTGACCGCACGGCCCGCCCGGCTGCGGGCGACGAGGCCCGTGACGCACGACTGCGCCGGGTGTGCGAGGAGCTGCTCGTCACCGCCGAGGCCAGCGGCAACCTCGTCGTGGTGCGCACCCCGCCGGGGGCGGCGAGCTATCTCGCGTCGGCCATCGACCACGCCGATCTCGACACCGTCCTGGGCACCATCGCCGGCGACGACACGATCATGATCATCAGCCGCAGCCCGGCAGGTGGCAGCGAGGTGGCCGAGCGGCTGCTCGCCCTCGCCGGCACGCCGTCCTGAGCCGCGTGCCACGATGACACCGGGGCCGCCCGCGGCGCCCACACGGCATACCCATCAGCACCGGCCCGCGGACGCGGGCGAGACACACCGGAGGAGACCAGCGTGACCCAGGACGGCCAGGAGCGGATCAGCCTGTGGGGCGGGCGTTTTGCCGGCGGACCCGCCGACGCGCTGGCGGCGCTGAGCAAGTCGACGCACTTCGACTGGCGGCTCGCGCCCTATGACCTCGCCGGCTCGCGCGCCCACGCCCGGGTGCTCCACACCGCCGGGCTGCTCGACGACGACACCCTCACCGCCATGCTCGACGCGCTCGAGCGGCTGCGCGCCGATGTGGAGTCCGGCGCGTTCGTGCCCGCCGAGGACGACGAGGACGTGCACACCGCACTCGAGCGCGGACTGATCGACCGGGCCGGCGCCGACGTGGGCGGGCGGCTGCGTGCCGGCCGCTCCCGCAACGACCAGGTCGCGACGCTCTTCCGGATGTATCTGCGCGACCACGCCCGCTCCGTGGCCGCCCTCGTGCTCGACGTCGTCGACGCCCTCGTCGCGCAGTCGCGCGAGCACGCGACCGTGGCGATGCCGGGCCGCACCCACCTCCAGCACGCCCAGCCCGTGCTGCTGGCCCACCATCTCCTGGCCCACGCCTGGGCGCTGCTGCGTGATGTGGAGCGGCTGCGCGACTGGGACGCCCGCACCGCCCTCTCGCCCTATGGCTCCGGCGCGCTCGCAGGCAGCTCCCTCGGCCTGGACCCCGAGGCCGTCGCCGCCGACCTCGGCTTCGACGGCGCTGTGGAGAACTCCATCGACGGCACCGCATCGCGTGACTTCGTCGCCGAGTTCGCCTTCGTCGCCGCCATGACCGCGGTCGACATCTCGCGCCTCGCCGAGGAGGTCGTGCTGTGGGCGACAAAGGAGTTCTCCTTCGTCACGCTCGACGACGCCTACTCCACGGGGTCGAGCATCATGCCCCAGAAGAAGAACCCCGATGTCGCCGAGCTCGCCCGCGGCAAGGCCGGCCGGCTCGTCGGAGACCTGGCGGGGCTGCTGACGACGCTGAAGTCCCTGCCGCTGGCCTACAACCGCGACCTCCAGGAGGACAAGGAGCCCGTCTTCGACGCGGTCGACACCCTCGAGGTGCTGCTGCCTGCGTTCTCCGGCATGGTCGCGACGATGCGTTTCAACACCGATCGTCTCGAATCGCTTGCACCGCAAGGATTCTCGCTGGCAACCGACATCGCCGAGTGGCTGGTGCGCGAGGGTGTGCCCTTCCGCATCGCCCATGAGGTGGCCGGGGCATGCGTGCGGGTCTGCGAGGAGCGCGGCATCGAGCTGTGGGACCTCAGCGACGCCGACCTCGCCGCGATCAGCGAGCACCTCACCCCCGGGGTGCGCTCCGTCCTGAGCGTCGAGGGCTCGCTCGCCTCGCGCAACGCCAAGGGCGGCACCGCCCCCGATCGGGTGGCCGAGCAGGTCGAGAGCGTCGCCGCCGCGGCGACGTCCGGCCGCGAGTGGGCCGGGGCGCGGCTGGAGGTGCGCTGAGCCCCGTGGCCGCGCCCAGGCCCCCGGGGGCAGGCAGGCGTATGCCGCGTGCCCACCTCACGGGGCCCGTCCTCGACGTCGCACCGACCCTGCTGGGGGCGGTGGTCGAGCACGGGGGAGTGGCCGTGCGGCTCACCGAGGTCGAGGCCTATGACGGCTCCAACGACCCCGGGTCGCACGCCTACCGCGGGCCGACGCCGCGCACCGAGGTGATGTTCCGCGAGGCGGGCCACCTGTATGTCTACTTCACCTATGGCATGCACTACTGCGCCAATGTGGTGACCGGGGCCGCCGGCTCGGCCAGCGCGGTCCTGCTCCGGGCCGGCGAGGTCGTGGCCGGACAGGAGACGGTGGGCCCGCTGCGGCCCCGGCTGCGCGAGCGGGACTGGGCGCGCGGACCCGCGAGGCTGGCCACGACCCTGGGCCTGGCCCGTGAGCACAACGGGATCGACCTGGTCGACCCGGCCTCGCTGGTGCGCCTCTGGCTGCCGGTGCAGGCACCCGACCCGGCCCGGATCGCGACCTCGGCACGCACGGGGGTGAGCGGCCCCGGCGGTGACCACGCGGCATACCCCTGGCGCTTCTATCTCGAGGGCGAGCCGAGCGTCTCGCCGTATCGCCCGGCGACACCGCGTCGCAGGCGCACCCCGTGATGAGGCACCCTTGTCCGTGGCCGGCGACCGCCGGCGACAACGGCCCCAGGGCCAGTACCCAAGGAGAGCAGACACAGTGAACGACATCCTCGACGAGCTCCAGTGGCGAGGGCTGGTGGCGCAGACCACCGACGAGTCCGCGCTGCGCGAGGCACTCGCCGACGGGCCGATCACGGTGTATTGCGGCTTCGACCCGACCGCGCCCTCGCTCCACTTCGGCAACCTCGTCCAGCTGGTCGTGCTGCGGCATCTCCAGCGCGCTGGGCACAGGGTCATCGCGCTGGTCGGCGGTTCGACGGGACTGATCGGCGACCCGCGGCCGACCTCCGAGCGCATCCTGAAGACCAAGGAGCAGACCGCGGAGTGGGTGGCGGGCATCCAGCGGCAGATCGAGCCCTTCCTGGCCTTCGACGGGGACAACCCAGCGACCATGGTCAACAACCTCGACTGGACCGACGGGATCTCGGCCCTGGACTTCCTGCGCGACTACGGCAAGCACTTCCGGGTCAACCAGATGATCAAGAAGGATGCCGTCGCCGCGCGGCTGAACTCCGAGCAGGGCATCTCCTACACCGAGTTCAGCTACCAGATCCTCCAGGCCCTCGACTTCCTCGAGCTCTACCGGCGCTATGGCTGCACGCTCCAGACCGGCGGCAACGACCAGTGGGGCAATCTCACGGCGGGCGTCGACCTGATCGGCCGGGCCGAGGGGGGAGGGGCGCACTGCTTCACCACCCCCCTGATCACCGACGAGGCCGGCAACAAGTTCGGCAAGTCGGAGGGGAATGCCGTCTGGCTGAGCGCCGACATGACCAGTCCCTACGCGTTCTACCAGTACTGGATCAACGTCGAGGACGCCTCGGTCGTCAAGCTGCTCAAGGTCTTCACCGACCTCGGGCCGGACGAGATCGCCGAGCTGGAGCGGCAGGTCGCCGAGGAGCCCTTCCGCCGGGCCGCGCAGAAGCGGCTCGCGGCCGAGGCGACGACCCTGGTCCACGGTGCCGATGCGACGGCTGCGGTGCAGGCGGCGTCGGAGGCACTGTTCGGCAAGGGTGACCTGCGCTCGGTCGACGAGCGCACGCTGCTCGACGCCACAGCGGAGCTCCCGGGCGGTGCGGTCACGCCGGGGATGTCCGCGACCGATCTGCTCGTCGCGGTGGGCCTGGCCGACTCGCGCAACTCGGCCCGGCGGACGATCGCCGACGGGGGCGCCTCCCTCAACGGGGTGCGCATCGCCGACGCAGAGGCACCACTGGCGGAGGCCGATCTGCTCCACGGACAGGTCGCGATCGTGCGCCGGGGACGCAAGAACCTCGCTGCCGGACGCCTCGCCTGAGCACAGTCCTCAGCCTGCGCGCGAGGTCACTCGCCGACCAAGGAGCCGGAATCCGTTGCCGCACAACGGATTCCGGCTCCTTTGCGTCGCAGGACCCACGTCATTGCCCCTCGATTTGGAGATTCACCAAGATGTCCCTTAATGTTTTCGACGTCAGCCCGACAGGGAGGAACGGACACCACGGGGTGTAGCTCGAAAGAGCGACCCGAAGCAGGCCGGTCCCGGGGCATGACGGCAACACCAGAGCAGGTCCGAGAGGGCCACAACGGTCTGGTAAGGTTGCCACCAGCCACACCGAAAGACCTGCCCCATGGGGCAGGGACCGCACCACCTCAGGGTGGGACGGAGCCGGCCGAAAGCCTGCTACAGTGTGGATCCCACAGAAAAGCGCCCGGGCAACCGGGGGGCTCGATCGGACTGACACCAGGCCGGTTTGGAGCCGGCCGACAAGCCTGCTACAGTGGGACGCCCGCAGAGAGCCAAGCGCGCTCGATCCGGCCGCGAACACCGCGGATCACGGATTTGACGCCCAAGAGGGACGCGGGTAAATTTGAGTAGTTGCCCCAAAACGGAGGCTCGCAGGAGCCGAAGTTAACGTGCGCATCCGAACCTTGAGAACTCAACAGCGTGTCAAAAATCGATGCCAATTACCTCGTCTAGAGGTCATCGAAATGGTCATAAGACCAGGACGACGATCTCTAACGAAAATCCTTTGGTTGACAACGAATAACTAACTCAAGCTAGTTGTTCTTGCTCAGTCAGAATTCAACCCTTCACGGGTTTCAGTTTCTCGGTGCACGTCATCGAGAGCTAAACATCAACGGAGAGTTTGATCCTGGCTCAGGACGAACGCTGGCGGCGTGCTTAACACA
>JAJTBD010000039.1 GCA_021287075.1 Micrococcales bacterium
GAGACCGGCGGGTTCAGACCCCGGTTCCTACACCCTCGAATGGGATGAGCCACTTGTCCGCCATCTGCAGGACTCGGCTGCGGTTGCGGGCGAGCTGTGGGACAACTGGCTACCGGCGCGCGTCCGAGAGGTCATCAGCGCCGGGCTGCCAGACGGTGAGCGCGACGGCCGCCTGCTCCTCACCTGGGTTGCCGGACTGCACGACCTGGGCAAGGCCACTCCAGGATTCGCGATCAAGGCAGCCCGCGTGCCTGGCAACGAGGGTCTTGTCCTGCGGATGGCTGACCAGGGCCTCGCGTGCCCGCCCTATCTGTTCGGTGGCGGGATGGGTCTGCCGCCGCACTGTCACCTTGGGCAGTTCATCCTCTCCGAGTGGCTGACTCAGGAGTATGCCGCCGGCTCCCTCGCCGCGACTGCCCTCGCAGCACCGGTGGGCATGCACCACGGCACGCCACCCAGTCCTTTGGAGTTGCAGGACTTCCGTGGCAGCAAGTGGACGGGACGGCGTGAAGACTCGTGGCGCGCAGTCCAAGACGAGTTCATCCTGGGCATGTCCAGTCGGACGGGCGCTCTCGAGCGGCTGCCCGATTGGATCCAGCGGCCGCCGAGTGAGCAAGCCCAGATCCTGTTGACGGGTGCTGTTGTTGTTGCGGACTGGCTCGCCAGCGACACCACTCGTTTTCGGCATGACGACAACCGCCCTGTCGACCAGCGCCTCGAAGAGGCGGGGCTCTGCGAGGCGCTGCACGGCCCATGGGCCGCACCGCCCGAGATCAAGAATGCCGCTGAGATGCTCACCGCGCGCTTTCCCCACCTGGCCGGCGGCATACGCCCCCTCCAGACCACGGCGCTCGAGACCGCCTCCGCGACAACAACTCCCGGCCTCATGGTCATCGAAGCGCCGATGGGCTCGGGCAAGACAGAGGCAGCCCTCCTTGCCGCCGAGGAGCTGGCCCGCAAGTTCGGCTGCGGCGGTGTGTTCGTGGCCCTCCCGACGATGGCGACCTCCGACGCGATGTTCGGCCGCGTGTTGGAGTGGACCCGCCACCTCGGTGCGCAGGAGGCGCCGACGATCTTCCTCGCCCACGGCAAAGCGCGACTCAACGAGGACTACCGAGGAGTGTTGGCGCACAGTCGAGTTCGTGGCATCAACTCTGCTGAAGACGACGCTCGCGCCGAGGATGCTGTGGTCACATCCTGGCTCCAGGGGCGCCGCAAGGGAGTGCTGGCCAATTTCGTGGTGGGCACCATCGACCAGGTCCTCTTCGGTGGGCTGAAGAGTCGCCATCTCGCCCTGCGGCACCTGGCCCTGGCCGGAAAGGTGGTCGTGATCGATGAGGTCCACGCCGCCGATACCTATATGCAGGCCTACCTGGTGCGAGTGCTCGAGTGGCTGGCTGCCTATCAGGTGCCTGTGGTGCTCCTGTCCGCCACACTGCCGCGGAAGCAGCTTGAGGAATTGACCGCCGCCTACGCCCGGGGCCGAGGGGCGCGGCCACGGGCGCTGGACAAGACCACGGCATACCCCCGGATCACGGTGCAGACAGACGAAGCCCGCCAACGGGAGGTGCCTTGGACCGGCGCGGTCACCGAGGTCTGGCTTGAGGTCGTGTCCGACGGCCCTGACGAAGTGCTGCTGCGGGTCCGGTCCGCGGTGGCAGCAGGCGGCTGTGTCGTGGTCATCCGCAACACCGTGCGCCGCGCTCAAGAGACGTATGCCGCGCTGCGGGAAATGCTGGGTGCCGAGCGGGTTTCGCTGATCCACAGCCAGTTCGTCGCCTCCCACCGTGCCGTCAAGGAGCGAGAGCTGCTCCGTCAACTGGGGCCGCCTGGACCAGAGACGCAGCGCCCCAAGGGTTTTGTGGTTGTGGGGACTCAGGTCCTCGAGCAGTCTCTCGACATCGACGCCGACCTGATGATCAGCGACCATGCACCAGTCGACCTGCTGCTGCAGCGGATGGGGCGGCTCCATCGCCACCTGCGCGGTGAGGGGCAGCGGGAGCGCCCCGAGGCACTACGCGAGGCCCGCATGGTCATCGTGGGGGCACCTGCCATGGGTTCCGAGCCGGTCCTCGATGCCGGTGGGGCGGCCGTGTATGGCGCCTCGAAACTGCTCCGCTCAGCCCGCGTGCTCGAGCCCTATCTGGCGGGTCTCCCGATCCGACTGCCGACCGACATCTCTCCGTTGGTCGAGAGCGCCTACTCCGAGGGGCTCGACTCCCCGCCCTCATGGGCTGATGCCTGGGACAAGGCGGAGGACGCAGCCTATGTCGAAGACGAGCGCGCCAGGTCCAGGGCCAAGACCTATCGCGTCGGTGAGCCGGGCCGGTCTGACTCACTGGTGGGCTGGCTGGACGCACGGGCATCCGAATCGAATCGCGGGGAGGAGACGCTCGCGGGTCAGGCGCAGGTGCGTGACACCGAGGACAACCTGGAGGTCCTCGTCGTCTGGCGCGATGGCGCCGCCCAATACCGCCTCCTGCCCGGGATCGGCGAGCACGCTGGGGCTGCACTGGGCATCCCGGAGCGCGGCCCACCCGAGAGGCATCTTGCGCTGTCGGTGCTCGGCAGTAGCGTCCGTCTACCGAACCGAATCACCCGGGGGCGTCGGATGGACAGCGTGATCCGCGAGCTGGAGCAGGCCGCGTACCCGTTTGCGGGGTGGCAGCAGTCGCCTTGGCTCAACGGGCAGATCGTGATGTGCCTGGACGAGGGTCTCCGCGCGTCCGTCGGCGGTTCCCTGTTGCGCTACGACCCAGACATGGGTCTGCTCGTCGACGACAAAGGAGGCGCTGATGACTGACGGCTTCAATCTGCTGGAGCAACCCTGGATCAGAGTCCGCAGCGACGAGGGGCTGGGCGAGCTGTCGCTGCGGGAGACCCTTACGCGGGCTCACGAGATGACGGCACTTGCCGGAGAGGTGCCCACCCAGGACGCTGCCGTCCTCAGGGTGCTCCTCGCAGTCCTCTACCGCTCTCTCGCAGAAGAGCCAGGCAAGCCCACCGCCGTGTGGCGCGGCCTGTGGGAGGCGCCGACCTTGCCGGTGGACCTGATCGGCGAGTATCTGGCGTCAGTGCAGGATCGCTTCGATCTGTTCGACAGCGAGGCCCCCTTTTTCCAGGCAGCTGGGATCACCGCCAACAAGACCTCAGGCCTGGTCAAGCTCATCGCTGACGTGCCCGACGGCCACCGCTATTTCGCTACCCGCGCGGGCTCCGAGCTGCAGTCGCTGTCGTGTGCGGAAGCAGGACGCTGGCTCGTCCACGCCCAGGCTTTCGAGCCGTCCGGTATCAAGACCGGGCTCCGGGGCGATCCTCGGGTCAAGGGCGGTAGGGGCTATCCCATCGGCACGGGATGGAGCGGCCGATGCGGTCTGATCATCCTGGAGGGTGCCACGCTCAAAGAGACGCTGCTGCTCAACCTCGTCCTTGGGCTCAACGAGTCCGACGCTGCGGCAGACCTGCCGGTCTGGGAGCGGCCGCCGCTCGGCCCGACTGTCGAGCGGCGCCACCCTGAGCCCCGCGGACCGGCCGACATCATGACGTGGCCCGCCCGACGCGTCCTGCTCACCCGCGAGGGGGACCGCGTCGTCGACGTCCTCCTCGGTAACGGCGATCCCATCCATGCGCGCAACCGGCAGGACCTCGAGATGATGACGGCGTGGCGGCACAGCCGCAACCAAGAGAAGCTGCATGGCGGCACCGTCTACATGCCGCGACAGCACGACCCGGGTCGTGCGTTGTGGCGGGGGCTGGCCGGGATTCTCGTCGACAGGCCTCAGAGCGGAGCGGTGGCCAACCAGGTGGCGCCCCAGCTCCCTCCCGGAAACGTTGTCTGGCTTGCGCGTCTGCGCGAAGCCGGTGCGATCGAGGACGCCCACCCGATCAGGGTTCACGCGGTTGGGGTCGCCTACGGGACGCAGGACGCCAGCATCGACTCGGTCTATGACGACTCGCTCGTCATGCGCGTGGCCGTCGCGAGTGACCCCGTGCTGCGGGCGACGGCGCTCCAGGCCGCTGCCGAGGCCGAGCTTGCCGCCCGACAGGTGGCCGATCTCGCGGGCAATCTCGCTGCCGCGGCTGGGCGCGATGTCGACGGGCCGCGTGACCGCGCACGTGAGGACGCCTTCTATCGGCTTGGGCAGGTGTATGCCGTATGGCTGGCAGCACTGTCGCCCGCCGATTCCGCGGCGGATGCGGCAGCACGCTGGCAGCGCGAGGTCCGGACGGTCTTGCTGCCACTGGGTGAGGATCTCGTCAGCTCGGCCGGGGAGGCCGCGTGGGTTGGCCGTGAGGCCCGCGGTCGTCATCTCGACAGCTCCCTGGCCTGGGCGTGGTTCCACGCCGGCCTGCGCAAGGCACTACCGCTGGCCTACCCAGACCGGCCAGCTACTTCAAAGGAGGAGGACCATGACTGAGTCCACGGGGCGGGTGGTCGGACAGCCGGCCGCTGAGCTGGAGGGTCTTGTCCGCACCCGTGCGCGACGGCTGCAGGACAGCCTGCTGGACCGCTCGTCGCACGACCACGCGCTCACCGTCGCACAGCTTGCTCGCCTGCGCCGGGTCGGCATTGACCGGCCAGACGACCCCGCAGTCTGGGACATTGTCTTCGCTGGTGTCCCAGACCAGTTGGTGGGTCGGGGTGACGCGCCGAGCCGGGCCGAGCGCGCGCTCCACGCCTCCCTTGTCCTCTTGGCGGTGCATCTGCAGTCGGCCAACGGCCCCAGGCACGTCAAGGGCCAGCGGCTGGGCCATGCGATCGGAGAGCTGGCCCGCCGCGCAGACGCCGCCACGCCCGCCGAGACTGCGGTCGCCAAGCGCTTCCGTGCGTTCGCGACCGCCACCAGCTTCAGCCAGGCCCTCAGCCACCTCCGGGGGCTCGTCACCTTGCTGCGCGGTGAGGGAGTCGGGCTCGACTATGGCTCTCTCGCAAAGGATCTCTATTGGATGCAGACACCTGAGGGTCTCCGACGGACCCGGCTCCACTGGGGGCGCGACTTCCACTTCCTCAAGGCAAACACCGACTCCACTGAGAAGGAGAGCTGACCATGCCGCTGTACGTCGACCTGCACATCCTCCAGACGGTCCCACCAAGCAATCTCAACCGGGATGACACCGGCAACCCCAAGACAGCCATCTACGGTGGCGTGCGACGGGCACGGGTCAGCTCCCAGGCGTGGAAGCGGGCGACTCGCGCGGCATACGCCTCGCATCTCGACCAGAGCGATCTGGGCGTCCGCACCAAGCGTGCGGTCGAGCTGCTGGCCGAGCGCATCCGTGAGCGCGGCGAGGGCGTGACGGATGAGCAGGCACGGGATCGCGCCGGTCAGGTGCTGGCCGCACTCGGCATCAAGGTGGAGTCAACCAAGAGCAAGACCGCCAAGAAGTCGGAGGAGTCGGGGGAGGCCATCACCGACTATGGCAAGACCCAATATCTGATCTTCTGGAGCAATCGTCAGCTCGACCGTCTCGCCGAGCTCGCTCTATCGACGGACAAGCCGACCAAGAGGGAGGCGCACGCAGCCGCTGACAATGACCACGGCATCGACGTGGCGCTCTTCGGCCGCATGGTCGCTGACGCGGCTGACATCAATGTCGACGCCGCGGTTCAGGTGGCTCACGCGATCAGCACCCACCCTGTCGAGATCGAACAGGACTACTTCACTGCTGTCGACGACAAGAACCCGGAGACCGAGACGGGCGCGGGCATGATCGGGACGGTGGACTTCGACTCCGCGACGCTCTATCGCTACGCCACCGTCAACGTCGAGGGCCTGGTGGCGAATCTGGCGGGGGACCCCGAGGCGACGGCGCGGGCCATCGAGGCGTTCGTGCGCGCTTTCGTCACAAGCATGCCGACCGGCAAGCAAAACACCTTCGCCAATCGGACGGCCCCCGATGCCGTCTTGGTGACAGTGCGGACCGACCAGCCGGTCAACCTTGTCGGGGCATTTGAGGAAGCGGTCACCGGCGAGGGTTCTCACGTCGCCGCATCCACCGCAGCGCTCGTCACTCACATGCAGGGCGTCAGTGGCTTCCTTGGCGAGCCTACAGAGACCTTTGTCGCACGGACGAGCGATAAGGCCTCAGCGATCGACGCTCTCGGCTCGACGCAGGGTCTCGACGATCTGGTGACACGGGTCGGTGCGGCGGTCCGTGAGCGCCTCGGCGCATCATGAGCACCCTGCTGATCCGGCTCGCAGGGCCCCTCCAGTCATGGGGTGACTCGAGCAGGTTCACACGTCGCGAGACTCGCACCGAGCCCACCAAGAGCGGGGTCATCGGGATGCTTGCTGCCGCCCAGGGGAGACGTCGGAGTGACAGCCTCGAGGACCTGCTCACGCTGCGTTTCGGCGTCCGTGTCGACCAGGCAGGCCGGCTGCTCCGCGACTTCCAGACGGCGCAGCGTTGGGATACCGGCGACCGGATGCCACTGTCGTATCGCTACTACCTGGCCGATGCCGTCTTCGTGGCGGGAGTGGAGGGGGACGCGTCCCTGCTCGAGGGGCTCGATACCGCTCTACGCGCCCCCGCGTTCCCGCTCTTCCTGGGGCGTCGCTCGTGTCCCCCGGCGAAGACGGTCGCGCTGGGCGTTGTCGGGGAGCGTCTCGAGGACGCGCTGCGTAACCACCCATGGGAGGCGGCCGAGTGGTATCGCCGTACCCAGCCCCGGTCCCTGGCGCTCCGGCTGGTCACCGACGCGCCCGCGGCAACCCTTGCTGGCACGGAGTCGGTGCGTGACCTGCCGCGGAGCTACGACCCACGGCGGCGTGAATATGGCTGGCGCAGCGTCGTCACCGACCCTCGCGGCGTCGTGATCGACAACCCGGACGGGCGGGATCGAGGCGATGGGTCGCCTGACTTCTTCACGGAGGTGGCGGTGGGATGACGACCTTCTTTTCGCGAGTGCGGCTCAATCCCACCCGCCGTGGATCGCGCCAGCTGATTGCATCACCGCAGGCACTGCACGCAGCGGTGATGGGCTCCCATTCGGGTGCTGTTTCTACGCCCACCGGACGCGTCCTGTGGCGGTTGGACCGCCCCACCTCCCATGAGATCGAGTTGTATGTGGTCTCGCCCTCACGCCCGGATTTCACCGGACTGATCGAGCAAGCGGGATGGCCGACCACTGAGACGTGGGAGACGACGGAGTACGACGGCTTCCTCGCCCGGCTCACATCAGGCCAGCAGTGGCGTTTCCGCCTGACGGCCAATCCGGTTCGCGCGCTCGCGAGGGACAACGCCCGGGGGCATGTGAGCCCGCACATCTCCGTTGAGCATCAGCAGGCCTGGCTTCTCGGTCGGGCAGCAGCGTGGGGCTTCGCTCTGGCCGACGACGGCTCCGGCACAGCAGCGCTCCAGGTGAGCAACCGGCATACCGCTGCCTTTGATCGCCGGTCCGTGGGCCCCGACAACCGGCCGGTGAAGGGCAGGGTGGCGATCTCGCGCTGCGACTTCACAGGGGTGTTGCAGGTGGATGACGCGGAGTTGCTCCGGCAGGCGCTGACCTCTGGGATGGGGAAGGCGAAGGCCTATGGCTGCGGGCTCATGACCTTGGCCAGGCCATGACCAAGCCGCCGCCCGGGCCGCCCCCGGTCGACATCGGCGAACTGGTCCGGGCGCAGGACCGGCTGACCTTCGTCTATCTCGAAAGGTGCACAGTCCATCGGGACGGGAATGCGATCACCGCGACAGACGAGCGTGGAGTGATCCACATTCCGGCGGCGACGCTCGGGGCGCTGCTGCTCGGCCCAGGCACACGTGTCACCCATCAGGCGATGATGCTCGTCGCGGAGAGCGGCTCGACAACGGTGTGGGTCGGTGAAAGGGGAGTTCGCTACTACGCCCACGGTCGCACCTTGACCAACTCCTCCAGGTTAATCGAGGCCCAGGCCAGGCTGGTGTCCAACCAGTCGAGCCGTCTGCGCGTGGCACGCGAGATGTATGCCATGCGCTTTCCAGGCGAGGACGTCAGCGGGCTCACGATGCAGCAGCTGCGTGGCCGAGAGGGTGCACGAGTACGCCGGGCCTATCGCGAGGAGGCCGAGCGCACCGGCGTCGAGTGGCGCCGCCGCGACTACGACCCAGAGGAGTTCAGCGATTCGGACATCCTCAATCAAGCGCTCTCCGCAGCGACGACCTGTCTCTACGGCGTGGCGCACGCCGTCATCGTGGCGTTGGGAGCGTCGCCGGCGCTGGGCTTCGTCCACACAGGCAACGCAAGGTCTTTCGTTTTCGACATCGCGGACCTCTACAAGGTCGAGATAGCCGTGCCCACTGCCTTCGCCGTCGCTGCCACCCATGAGGAGGAGGACGTGCCAGGCGAGACCCGTCGGCGCATGCGTGACGCGTTAGCCGCCGGAGGCGTGGTGGAACGGTGCGCGAAGGATATTCGGCGCCTTCTGCTGGGTGACCATGACGAGGAGGGGGGTTCGCTCGACGACGATGCCGGCGTCGTGCGGTTATGGGATGCAGCCGGCGGCACCGTCGCCGCCGGGCAGAACTACGAAGAAGTGCCGTGGTAGTCCTCATCCTCACCGCGGTGCCTGCCGGACTGCGGGGGCACATCACGCGGTGGCTGTTGGAAATCTCGCCCGGTGTTTTCGTGGGTCACCTGCCCCGCCGGGTGCGCGACGAGTTGTGGAGGCGGGTGGTCGAGCTGTCGCGTGACGGTCGCGCGATCATGGTCGAGAGCGCGAGGAATGAGCAGCGCTTGACCTTCCGTATACACCGTCATGATTGGGAGCCTGTTGACCTGGACGGGTTGCAGTTGATGCGCCGCCCGACTGCGCCCTCAGACGTCGTGGCCGGCCGGTCTGGCTGGAGCAAAGCAAGCCGGATGCGGCAGGCGTCCCGGCGGCGAAATCGATCCTGAACGCGTGCTTGGCGCGGTAACCTTGCAGGTGGGCAAGTGTCCGCCCCGCGCGAGCGGGGATGAGCCCTCCGCGTCGACCTGTGCGTAGGTCATGGTCTCGTCCGCCCCGCGCGAGCGGGGATGAGCCGGCACAGGACACCGCACTGAAAGCACAGGGCGCGTCCGCCCCGCGCGAGCGGGGATGAGCCACGGGATTGGTGCGACCGGACAGTGCGCCGTTGGTCCGCCCCGCGCGAGCGGGGATGAGCCGCTCGGCGAGCAGATCGCCTTCCAGCCGATCGGGTCCGCCCCGCGCGAGCGGGGATGAGCCCATGTGGACCACGCCAGTGCCGGCCAACCCGACGTCCGCCCCGCGCGAGCGGGGATGAGCCGACGGCGCGGCGGGCGTCGGGGAAGCGGCTCACGTCCGCCCCGCGCGAGCGGGGATGAGCCCCTGCATGGCCCCGGCGCCCTGCTCCAGCAAAAGTCCGCCCCGCGCGAGCGGGGATGAGCCCCGCTGATAACCCGGTAGCGCCCGCCAGCGGCAGTCCGCCCCGCGCGAGCGGGGATGAGCCCGTGTTGGACCCGTCAGCCGCGGTCGCCGGGCAGTCCGCCCCGCGCGAGCGGGGATGAGCCCCTACGAGCCGCGCCACGGAGGTGCGTGATGGTGTCCGCCCCGCGCGAGCGGGGATGAGCCCCGGAATGGGAGTGGCACTCGTCTCGACCCGATGTCCGCCCCGCGCGAGCGGGGATGAGCCGCGATGCTCTGGCCTCGACGGGAAGCAGCTGACGTCCGCCCCGCGCGAGCGGGGATGAGCCGGCCCAGCACCCCTGTGCGACAAGGGTGCTGGGGTCCGCCCCGCGCGAGCGGGGATGAGCCCTTCGTGTGGATGTTGTTGTAGGTGTCGACGTAGTCCGCCCCGCGCGAGCGGGGATGAGCCGTACTCGGGCGGGCAGATCGCCCCACCGTGCGCGTCCGCCCCGCGCGAGCGGGGATGAGCCCGGCGTCCCGGTCGTAACGTTCACCGTCCCGACGTCCGCCCCGCGCGAGCGGGGATGAGCCGTTGCCGTCCTTGCCTCCGTAGCCCTCGCTCTGGTCCGCCCCGCGCGAGCGGGGATGAGCCCGGCACTGCCGACAGGCTCCACCGCGTTCACCGGTCCGCCCCGCGCGAGCGGGGATGAGCCGGCGCAGAAGGCCAACGAGAAGGCGTTCTGGGATTCCGCCCCGCGCGAGCGGGGATGAGCCCTCCACGACCGTGCTCGCTGGCACAGAGTGGTGGTCCGCCCCGCGCGAGCGGGGATGAGCCGCGGTCGGTGGGACACGCATCGCCAGCATGTCCGTCCGCCCCGCGCGAGCGGGGATGAGCCGGCACGGTGACGATCACTGAGTCCGACAGGTCGGTCCGCCCCGCGCGAGCGGGGATGAGCCCTCCTATGTGTTCGACTCGCAGTCTGATCTATGGTCCGCCCCGCGCGAGCGGGGATGAGCCGTCGAGAAACTGCCCGCGCCGCATCAGCTCTCCGTCCGCCCCGCGCGAGCGGGGATGAGCCTGACCTCGACCAGTCCAAGTTCGCCTCCGCGATGTCCGCCCCGCGCGAGCGGGGATGAGCCGACCCGCTGGGTCGTCCGCAAATCACCTCGCGTGTCCGCCCCGCGCGAGCGGGGATGAGCCGGATACCAAGCATGACCACAACCGCCGTTCAGCGTCCGCCCCGCGCGAGTGTCGACGACGCTTGAAAACGAGGCCATAGCGACGGTCGAAAACGAGGCCACCCA
>JAJTBD010000022.1 GCA_021287075.1 Micrococcales bacterium
ATCTACTACTGACCACCTAAACCAACAGGTGTTGCGAGGACCACGAGAATCCACCACTGGCGCGCGCGGCATACCTCTCGGTCTGCGGAGGTGACCAGCAGGCGAACTCTGCCCGACGCGCCCGTAGCCCGCTTGCACCGCGCGGGGGCCTCAGGGTGAATGTCGGTGTGACAGCAGGGAGATTCGTGGCCATCGGCGACTCGTTCACCGAAGGGGTGGGCGACCCGCACCGGGCCTATCCCAACGGCTATCGGGGCTGGGCCGACCGGATGGCGCGACAGCTCGGACGCGCCGACCCCGCCTGGGAGTACGCGAATCTCGCCCTGCGCAGCCGGATGCTCGACGAGGTGCTCGCCCACCAGCTCGAGCCCGCGCTCGCGCTGCGGCCGACCCACATCTCCTTCTATGCCGGCGGCAACGATCTGATGTCGCTGCGCACCGACGTCCCGGAGCTGATGACCCGCTATGACGCCGCAGTGGAGCGCCTCGTCGCGAGCGGCGCGCAGGTGCTCGTCTTCACGGCGTTCGACATGCGCACCACCCGGATGCTCGAGCCGCTGCGACGCCGGGTGCTGGAGTTCAACGAGGGCGTGCGCTCCGTCGCGGCGTCTCGCGGGGCGATGCTGCTCGACCACACGCTGATGCGCGAATACGAGAACCCGCGGCTGTGGGCCTTCGACCGGATCCACATGAACCGCCAGGGGCACAAGCGGATGGCGGCGTTCGTCATGCGCGAGCTGGGGATCCCTCACACCCTGCGGCTGCGCGACATCGAGGAGTGGCAGCCGCGGGGCTGGCGCCAGTCCGCCGCCGATGAGCTGCGATTCGTCGGCACCGAGGTCGTGCCGCTCGTGCGTCGACGGGTCACCGGTCAGCGGCCCAGCGATGCGGCTCTGCCCAAGTGGCCGGAGCCCATCCACCCTGCGGATGGCATGAAACGCCTTGCGCGACAACGGGCCATGGCGCTCCACCCGTCGAGCATGCGCTGACGGGTGGAGCGCCGGATGGCTGGACCTGCGGGGTTGGCTCAGTCGGCCAGGCGAGTGCGCACCGGCACGCCGTTGGTGAGGTTGTCGAGCACGGGGCAGTGCGCCTCGACCGCAGCGGCGAGCTCGCGATAGCGCTCGGCTGACTCGGGCCCGGTCAGCCGCACCTGGAGGTCGATCCCCTGGAAGCCGGCGCGGGTCGACTCGTCGAGGCCGAAGAAGCCGTTGGTGTCGAGATCGCCATGGACCTCGACGTTGACGCCGTCGAGCGCAATGCCGAGCTGACCGGCCCACACCTGATAGGAGATGACGGTGCAGCCAGCGAGGGCGGCGAGCAGGTGCTCGACCGGGTTGGCGCCCCTGTCGGTGCCGCCGAGCGACGCCGGCTCGTCGATCGTGAAGGCGTGCTGCCCGGCGCGCACGGCCACCTCGGTGGCGGTGCCGCCGACGAGACCGGCGGCCACGTCGACCGAGATGAGCTGCGGCGCGACCGGCGCGTCGACGGGGGCGTCAAGGACCTGAGACATGGTGATGCTCCTCTGCGTGCTGAGGGGCCTTGGGAGACAAGGCGACCCGTGCTTGCGGTCGGCCGGTCGGCCGCCGCCTGGTCGTCACCCGGAGCACCCCACCGACGGAGGAGGGTTGCCGCCCAGCAAGCCGGGGCTTGTCGCTGGGACTCATGACCGTGCGCATAACGTTAGGCGCAGGGAAGGCAAAGGTGAAGTTATGTCTCAGCATGCGGCATACCATCACGGGGTGCTGCGCATCGCGACCTTCAATGTCAACGGGATCCGGGCCACCCAGCGTCGGGGCTTCGACGACTGGCTGGCGCGGCGGGAGTGCGATGTCGTTGCGCTGCAAGAGGTCCGCTGCCCCGTGCCACTCCTGCCCGACGGGGTCTTCCGCGACTATCACCTCGCCTATGACGCCGGGCAGCTGAGCGGGCGCAACGGCGTCGCCGTGCTGACCCGTGAGGCGCCGGTGGACGTGCGCTGTTGGGGCGCAGGCGTGCTCGTGCGCGCGCCGGGCGACTCGCATGTCGAGCTGGCCGAGCCGGCCGAGGGCGGCAGGCTCGCCCGCGAGCTCAAGGCCTTCGCCACCGAGGGGCGTTATCTCGAGGTCGACCTGGCCGACCAGCCGCTCACCGTCGCCTCGCTCTATCTGCCCAAGGGCGGACTGCCCGAGCACCTCCAGGTCCCGGGGCGCATGCGCGAGAAGCCAGACGGCGGAGCCAAATACGAGCGCAAGATGCGATTCCTGCGAGGCTTCGCGCGCCACCTGACGGCCGCGCGCCGGGCCGCGGCGGCCAACGGGCGGGAGTTCCTCGTCATGGGCGACTTCAACATCGCCCACACCCGACAGGACCTGCGCAACTGGCGCACCAGCCAGCGCGCGGAGGGCTTCCTGCCGGAGGAGCGGGAGTGGTTCGCCTCGATCCTCGGCGCGCGGACGCTCCACGACGTGGTGCGCGAGCTGCACCCGGGAGCCGACGGCCCCTATTCGTGGTGGTCGTGGATGGGCCAGGCCTTCGACAAGGACACCGGCTGGCGGATCGACTACCACCTCGCCTCCCCCACGCTCGCCCGCTCGGCTGTCAGCGGTGGCACCGACCGCGAGCACTCGCGCGAGGCCCGGCTGTCCGATCACGCGCCCGTCGTCGTCGACTACGACCTGTGAGACCTCCCCCGACTCGTTGACTTGTAGCAACTCACGCCCAAGGCATCGCGTTTAGGCGTGAGTTGCTACAAGTCAACGGGGATCGGGCGGTCGTGGAGCCCTCGGCCCCCAGCCCTCAGAGATCAGCGAGAGCGGTGCGGGCTGTAGAGCACGAGCGCCTGTGAGGGCAGTCCGCCGGTGGGGCGCAGCGGCATGATGTCGCCGCGTGGGCCGACGGCGAAGACCCGACCGCCAGTGCCCGACGCAGCCCGGGCCCGGTCGACCTCGGCCACAAGCTCGGCCACACGGGCGCGCAGCGCGGCGACCTGTTTCTCGAGGTCCATGATGCGCTGGATGCCGGCGAGGGAGACACCCTCCTCCTGGGAGAGGCGCTGCACCTCGCGCAGCATCATCACATCACGGGCGGAGTAGCGGCGGCCACCGCCTCGCGTGCGCGAGGGCGTGACCAGACCGAGCCGGTCATACTGCCGCAGCGTCTGGGCGTGCATGCCGGCGAGCTCGGCCGCGACCGAGATGACGAAGACGGGGGTCTCGTCGTCAGCGGAGAAGCCGGGGTATGCCGTGGTCACGGGTCATCACCCCTGCCGCGCCTTGGCCATGAGCTCCGCCCGCGGGTCGGAGTGGTCCTCCTCGCGCAGGGTCTCGACGGCCTCACGGGCCTTGTCGGACAGGGACTCTGGCACGACGACCTGCACCTTGGCGAGCAGGTCGCCCGCGCCGGACTTGGCCTTGACGCCGCGGCCCTTGACTCGCAGCACCCTCCCGCTGGGCGTGCCCGGCGCGATCCTGACCTTGACCGTCGACCCGTCGAGGGTGGGCACCGGCACCGTCGCGCCGAGGGCCGCCTCGGCAAAGGTCACCGGCAGGTCGAGCGTGAGGTTGTTGTGGTCGCGGCCGAAGACGGGGTGCTCACCCACCGCGACGGTGAGGATCAGGTCGCCGTCGGGGGCGCCCTGGTCACCGGGCTGGCCCTTGCCGCGCAGGCGGATCTTCTGACCGTCCTTGACGCCGGCGGGAATTCGCGTGGTGATGCGCCTGCCCTCGGCCGTCGACAGGGTCACAGTGGAGCCCTCGACCGCGTCGCGGAAGGACAGCGAGGTGCGGGCGTGGATGTCCTGGCCCTTCTGGGGGCCGCGCGGGGCGCCGTATCCGCCGTAGCCGCCACCGGGGTATCCGCCGGCCGAACCGGGGAATCCCCCTGCGCCACCGGGGAATCCGCCTCCGCCGCCACCGAAGAGCCCACCGAGGAGATCCTCGAGATCGGGCTGTGCGCCGCCGCCACCGGTGGAGAAGCGGACGTTCTGCGGTCCGCCGCCCTGCCCGAACATCGAGGAGAAGACGTCCTCGAAGCCGGCGCCACCACCGGCACCGCCGGGGCCTCCCGCGGTGAAGCGCGCCCCGCCACGGGACATGGCGCGCACGGCGTCGTACTGCTTGCGCTCCTCGGGATCGGACAGCACGGCATACGCCTCGCCGATCTCCTTGAACCGCTGCTCCGCCTGCGGGTTGTTCTCGTTCTTGTCGGGGTGGTGCTTGCGCGCGAGCTTGCGATAGGCCTTCTTGATCGCCGCCTCGTCGGCGTCCTGCTCGACGCCGAGGATTGCGTAGAAGTCCTTCTCGAACCAGTCCTGGCTAGCCATCTCGGCGCCCTCCTCTCGCAGTGCGCCGCCTGTGCGGCGGCGCGAAAACTGTTGGTGCGCAGCGCTGCTGCGCGTCTATCGGAGCCACACGGGGTATGCCGCGCGGCTGGCCCCCGGCCCGAACGCACCTCTGGTGGGGTCGGGCCGGGGATGGCGTCACTCGGGGTCAGCGACGGCCACGCGGGCGGGCCGCAGAGCGCGCGACGTCGTCCGGTAGCCGGGCTGGAGGACCTGCACCACGGTGGTGGACTCGGCATCGGCCGGGAGGGCCGGGTTGCTCGAGTCCCATGCCGCGTGCATGAGGGCCTCGTGGTGGTTGGGGTCGAACGCCTCGCCGGCGGCGCCGTAACGCTCGAGGCCGAAGCCGCCGAGCGCCTTCTCGAGTTTGTCGGCGATCGCCGCGAAGGGGCCGTCGGTGAGGTCACCGTGCTCGCGCGCGGCGTGGATGTCGTCGAGGACGGGCAGCAGGGCCTCGATCACGGCGTGGACGCCATGGTCGCGCTCGAGTGCCCGGTCGCGGTCGACACGGCGCTTGTAGTTGACGTACTCGGCCTGAAGGCGCTGGAGGTCGGCGAGCCGCTCGGCGGCCAGTGCCGCGTCGGGGCTGACGGCCGCCTCCGTGGCGTCCGGCTGGCCGAGTCCGTCAGTCTCGGACTGGCCGGGGACGGTCGCGTCGGCGTCCGTCACCGGGTCGTCGTTGATCGCCTCGGTCGTCTGGTCGGGCTCGTCGGTGGCCCCGGACTGCTCCGGGGCCACCTCCTCGCCCTCGCGGGGAAGGTCGGTCACTTGGTGTCCTCGTCGTCCTCGACGACCTCGGCGTCCACGACATCCGAGTCGTCGTTGGGCTGGGTGCCCTGCGCAGAGTCGGTCGACTCGCCACCGGGGACGTCCCCGGACTCGCCCTGCTCGGCGGCCTGGGCATACATCGCGGCGCCCATCTTCTGGGACTCCTCGTTGAGCTTGTCGACCTTGGCGGTCAGGTCCTCGGCGGAGGTGCCCGCCTCAGGCTTGAGGGCCTCCTTGAGGTCCGCCAGAGCGTCGTCGACCGGCTTGCGCTGGTCGTCCGAGAGCTTGTCGCCGGAGTCGGCGAGGAACTTCTCGGTGGAGTAGACGAGGTTCTCCGCGTTGTTGCGGGCCTCGGTCTCCTCGCGGCGCTTCTTGTCCTCCTCGGCGTGCGCCTCGGCCTCCTTGACCATGCGCTCGATCTCCTCCTTCGACAGCGCGGAGCCGCCGGAGATGGTGATCTTCTGCTCCTTGCCCGTGCCGCGGTCCTTGGCGGAGACGTGCACGATGCCGTTGGCGTCGATGTCGAAGGTGACCTCGATCTGCGGCACGCCGCGAGGGGCCGGCGCGATGCCGGACAGCTCGAAGGTGCCGAGGTTCTTGTTCTGCTGCGCGATCTCGCGCTCACCCTGGAAGACCTGGATGAGCACCGACGGCTGGTTGTCCTCGGCCGTCGAGAAGACCTCGGAGCGCTTGGTCGGGATGGCGGTGTTGCGCTCGATCAGCTTGGTGAACAGACCACCCTTGGTCTCGATGCCGAGGGAGAGCGGCGTGACGTCGATGAGCAGGACGTCCTTGCGCTCGCCCTTGAGGACACCGGCCTGCAGGGCAGCGCCGACGGCGACGACCTCGTCCGGGTTGACGCCCTTGTTGGGCTCCTTGCCACCGGTCATCTGCTTGACCAGGTCGGAGACGGCCGGCATACGCGTGGAGCCTCCGACGAGGACGACGTGGTCGATGTCCCCGACCTTGATGCCGGCGTCCTTGATGACGGACTCGAAGGGCGTGCGGGTGCGCTCGAGGAGGTCCTTGGTCATCTGTTCGAACTGCGCGCGGCTGAGCGACTCGTCCAGGTGGATCGGGCCGTTCTCGCCCATCGAGAGGTACTGGAGCGAGATGTTGGTGCTGTTCGCGGACGACAGCTCCTTCTTGGCCTGCTCCGCCGCGTCACGCAGACGCTGCATGGCGATCTTGTCCTTGGACAGATCGGCGCCGGTCTGGTTCTTCACGGTGGTGAGCAGGTGCTGGACGATGCGCTCGTCCCAGTCGTCGCCACCGAGCTGGTTGTCACCGGAGGTGGCGCGGACCTGGATGGTCGCGAAGCCGTCCTCGGCGTCCTTGCCGACCTCGAGGAGGGAGACATCGAAGGTGCCGCCACCGAGGTCGAAGACGAGGATGAGCTCGTCCTCCTTGCCCTTGTCGAGACCGTAGGCCAGCGCGGCTGCGGTGGGCTCGTTGACGATGCGCAGCACGTTGAGGCCCGCGATCTCGCCGGCCTCCTTGGTGGCCTGGCGCTCGGCGTCGTCGAAGTAGGCGGGGACGGTGATGACCGCGTCGGTCACGTCCTCACCGAGGTAGGCCTCGGCGTCGCGCTTGAGCTTCTGGAGGATGCGGGCGCTGATCTCCTGCGCCGTGTAGGTCTTGCCGTCGATCTCCTCCGACTTCCAGTCCGTGCCGATGTGGCGCTTGACCGAGCGGATGGTGCGGTCGACGTTGGTGACGGCCTGGCGCTTGGCGATCTCGCCGACCAGGACCTCGCCGTTCTTGGAGAACGCGACGACCGACGGGGTGGTGCGCCCACCCTCGGCGTTCGCGATGATCGTGGGCTCGCCGCCCTCGAGGACGGCGACGGCCGAGTTGGTGGTGCCGAGGTCGATACCGACTGCACGTGCCATGTGTGAGTGCTCCTTGGTGCGGTGTTGGACGTATGCCGCCCAGCGGGCTTGATGGTGCCGCCCGGCCGGGTGGCTGGCGTGCCTGGTGGTTATTGCTTCGCCGCCTAATCTGCTCGCCCGGCCCGTGGGTTGTCAAAGCCAGACTCCGCAAACTTGCGTCTGAGAGACTCAACTCTGCGCAACCCGCCGATGTTCCCGCCCCGCACCCCAGACTTCTCCGCGCGCCCCAGACCTTCCCGCGCGCCGCGCACCTCCGGGCGCCCCCACACCTCCGCGCGCTCGGGCTCCCGCTGATTCACATCGACTGGGGAAGACCCGCCGTGTCCGCGGCAGCGCGGACGGCGTGTCTTGCCCAGTCGACTTGGTTTCGGGTGGGGGCGGGTCGGGGCGGGGTGGCAGTCAGTCGGCGCGCTGCATGCGGCGGATGCCGACGGCGAGGCCGATCACCAGCACCACGACGGCACCGGCGAGGCCGGCGAGCAGAGTGTCGGCGGGATAGCGGCCGGCGAACAGCTCGC
Source organism: Micrococcales bacterium (assembly GCA_021287075.1). Classification (GTDB taxonomy): domain Bacteria; phylum Actinomycetota; class Actinomycetes; order Actinomycetales; family Dermatophilaceae; genus JAJTBD01. Next base: position 7,500 of record JAJTBD010000022.1, read on the forward strand.
GGGTCGCGGCCACGACGTGGGTCATCGGGTTGGCCTGGGAGAGCCAGCGCAGCCAGGTGGGCGCGCCGTCGAGCGGCAGGAGCACACCGGCCGACAGCAGGACTGGGAAGAGCAGGGTCTGTTGCACAGTCCAGAACAGCCAGTCCTGGTGCTTGCTCGCCAGGCCGAGCGCGAAGGAGAGCGCGCCCACGCCGACGCTGAAGAGCGCCAGCAGCGCGACGCCGCCCAAGATGCCGAGCGGGTGGATGGCGAAGCCGAAGGGCCAGGTAAGCAGCACGAGCACGAGCGCCTGCGCGATGACGGGCACGACCTCCTTGAGCGCCCGCCCGAGCAGGAGCGAGGAGCGGGTCAGCGGCGAGACGAGCAGCCGCTCGTGAGAGCCGGTCGCCATCTCGAGCATGAGATTGGAGCCGGTCATCGTGGCCGCCGCCAGGCAGGACATGGCGACCATGCCGGGCACGAACCACTGGAGGGTCTCGGCGGTGGCGCCGCCAGGGAGCAGCGGCGCAAAGAGCGCGAGGAACATGATCGGCTGGACGACGGCGATGACCATCTGGAAGGGCGAGCGCAGCAGCGGCCGCACCTCCCGGGAGAAGACGATGGACGTATGCCGCGCGATGGTGGGGATGCTCATGCTGCGACCTCCTCGGTCGGGTTGGGCTCAGTGGGGTCGGGGCGGTTGTCGTCCGGGCTGTCGGGATCGACGTCCTCGGATTCGCCTGTCTCGGAGTCGGACTCGCGCAGGCTGCGGCCGGTGAGGTGGAGGAAGACGTCGTCGAGCGAGGCGTGGCTCGTCTCGATGCCGGCGATCTGGAGGCCGGCGTCGCGCAGCCCGTCGAGGATCGTCAGGCCAGCGGTCGGCCCGTCGTCGGTGCGCACGCCGACGGAGGTGCCAGCCTCTTCGACCCGGTCATGCTGGCGGCGGAGGGCGTCGGCGGCAGCTGCCGCGCGGCATACGTCATCGAAGTGGAGGGTGACCAGGTCGCCGAGCCCGGCCTTGAGCGCGCCCGCCGTGTCGTCGGCGATCACCCGGCCGTGGTCGATGATGACGACCCGCTGGCTGGGGGCGTCGGCCTCGTCGAGGTAGTGGGTGGTCAGCACCATCGTCGCGCCGGTCTCCTCGTGGAGCTCGCGGATGATGCCCTGGAGGTGGGCCCGGCTGGCCGGGTCGAGCCCGGTGGACGGCTCGTCGAGGAAGAGGACCTCGGGCCGGTTGACCAGCCCGATGGCGATGTCGAAGCGTCGGCGCTGGCCGCCGCTGAGCCGCTCGACGGGACGGTGCGCGAAGTCGGCGAGGCCGAGCGCGTCGATGATCTCGTCGGCCCGGGCCGCTGCCTGACGGCGGCCGAGTCCGTGCGCGAGCGCCTGGACGACGACCTCGTCGCGCCCGTGCTGGAGGCTGCCCGCACTGTTGCCCTGGCCGACGAAGCCGAAGTGGCGGCGCGCCTCGGCCGGCCGCTTCGCGACGTCGTGGCCGAGGAGGCGCACTGTGCCAGACGTCGGCGTGAGCAGGGTGGTGATCATCTTGAGGGTCGTGGACTTGCCTGCGCCGTTGGGGCCGAGCAGCGCGACGAGCTCGCCCGGCTCGATGGTCAGGATGAGGCGGTCGACGGCGGTGGTGGCCGTCTTGCCCGACGTGAAGGTCTTGGTCAGGTCCGTGGTCTCGATGGCTGGTGTGCTCATGGCGACGACGTTAGGGATCCATCAGGACAGATTCTGTCCGCATTCGCGGATAGTCTCGACGACATGACGACGAGCACCCGGATGCTTCAGCTGCTCTCCCTGCTCCAGACCCATCGCTACTGGCCGGGACCCGAGCTGGCCGACCGCCTCGAGGTCAGCGAGCGCACCCTGCGCCGCGATGTCGAGCGGCTGCGTGACCTGGGCTATGACGTCGACGCGGTGCGCGGTGCCGCCGGCGGCTACCAGCTGCGGGCCGGGCGGGCACTGCCGCCACTGCTCCTCGACAACGACGAGGCCGTGGCCATCGCGGTTGGCCTGCGCTCGTCGGCCACCTCGGTCGTCGACGGGGGCGGCGAGGCGGCCGTGCGCGCGCTCACCAAGGTCGTCGCGATGATGCCGCCGGCGCTGCGCGGCCGCATGGAGGCGCTCCAGTCGGTCGCCATGCCGGGGCCCCGCCAGTCCCAGGCCACCGTCGACGCCGAGGCGCTGACCACGCTGGCGGCCGCCTGCCGCGACCGCGAGATCGTGCGCTTCGGCTACGTCGACAAGAGCGGCACGGCCACCGACCGCCGCGTCGAGCCCCACGAGCTGGTCAGCTATGCCCAGCGCTGGTATCTCGTCGCCTTCGACCTCGGCCGCGAGGACTGGCGCACCTTCCGCCTCGACCGGCTCGAGGACATCCGGGTCTTCGGCGGCCGCTACACACCCCGCGAGATCCCCGGCGGCTCTGCCCTCGAGCACGTCCGCCGCGGCCGCGCGAGCCAACCCCGCAGGTATGCCGTGCGCATGCGTTTTGAGACCGACGCCGAGCACCTGCGCCGCGCCACCGGGGGCTGGGGCGAGGTGACCCCGGACGGGCCCGCTGCCGTGTGGGCCATCAACCTGGACGAGCTCGACTGGCCCGTGATGATCGCCGCCCAGCTCGGACTCGACTTCACCGTGCTCGACCCTCCCGAGCTGACCGACCTCGTGCGCGATGTCGGCCGGCGGCTCACTCGATGCTCGGCGGACCCGCTCCCGGCCTAGTGCCGGCTGGCAGCATTGGCCTCATGAGCCTCGAGATCCGGCCGGCGAACCAGGCCACCTGGGAGGACCTCCAGACCCTCTTTGGCGAGCGGGGTGCGGCGGCCGAGTGCCAGTGCCAGCGCTATCGGCTCGCCCGGGGCGAGTCCTTCCGCGGCACTCCCGTGGAGGTCCGGGCCCAGCGGCTGCGCGAACAGACCGCCTGCGGCGACCCGCGCTCGCCCGGGACATCGGGTCTCGTGGCCTATCGCGACGGGTCTCCCGTCGGGTGGTGCGCTGTGTCACCACGGGCCGACCTCGCGGGACTGGTGCGCAACTCCAACCAGACGGCGTGGCGCGGGCGAGACGAGGACCGCACGGACCCGGCCGTCTGGGCGGTCACCTGCCTCTTTGTGCGCCCCGGCGAGCGAGGTCAGGGTGTCGCCCACGAACTCGCCTCTGCGGCAGTGGCTTTCGCGCGTGAGCGCGGAGCCGCACGACTCGAGGCCTATCCGATCACCGTCGACCACGCGGACTGGGGCGAGGAGCACCCTGGGCCGCTGAGCGTCTATCTCGCCGCCGGCTTCAAGGTTGTCCACACGCCGTCGAAGCGGCGCGCGGTCGTCAGCGTCGACCTGGCGTGAGCGTCGACCTGGCGTGAGCGTCGACCTGGCGTGAGCGTCGACCTGTCGGACCCGTCTCAGCCCGCTCCCAGGAGTCGATCGGCGAGGTCGGTGCGCAGATAGAGCACGCTCCGCCCGTGACGGGTGGCCGCGACGAGACCACCACGGCGCAGCGCCTGGAGGTGCTGGCTCACGGCAGAGGGCGTCACACCGAGGCGAAGACCCAGCACGGTCGTCGAGAGCGGCTCCTCGAGCATGAGCAGCAGGTTGGTCCGGGCCCGCCCGATCAGCGCCGCCACCTCGTCGGCCCCGGCCACCTCCTCGGGTGCCCACATGGCGCCCTGGCCGCGCGCGGCATACATGATCGAGGGGCCCACATCTGGCAGCACCGGCACGCTCGCCCGCCTGGTGAAAAGCGTTGGCACCAGGACAAGCCCACTGCCGCCGACGGCATCGGTGCGGTCGAGCTCCGACTTCAGCCTGACCTCGAGCAGCGAGCCGCTCAGGGTGACATTGGGGCTGAGGTCGGCGAACATCGCGGCGGTCCCCTGCTGGGCGAGGACGCGGCCCCGATAGACGATGTCGGCGTCCAGCACCGTCCGCATCCGCGGCCAGTAGGGCTCGAAGCACGCCTGCCAGTAGTCGCGCAGCGCCGTCACCATCCGTCTCATCGGCGCCCTGCCAGGACCGGCGTATGCCGCGGGCAGCCGACCATGGGCGGCCAGCACCTGGCGGCGGAACTCCGCGACTGGCATGGCCTCGAGCTCGGCGAGCTCGTCCTCGAGACGGCGCAGCGGCGAGAGCGGGCGGGGGGTGAGGAAGTCGGGCGTCCACATGCGGTGGTCGACCAGGGCGAGCAGACCCTCGAGGTCGAGCTGGGCGCGCTCGGCCTCGGTGCGACGGATCCAGCCCAGCTGCATCGGGAAGCGGTCTGGCGCCCGCAGCGCGCGCAGCGACAGGCCCAGCTCCGACAGCGGCGAGATGGCGAAGCGGATGTCGGCGAGGTCGGCCTCCGACAGCTCATAGCGCAGCGCATGCCCGGTCGCGTCGGTCATCGGCCCACCTCCACCCTGTAGTGATTTGCTAAAGGAATAGTAGCCACGCCCGACCGCCCGGCAGGCTCCCCCACATGTCGATGGGCGCACTTCTCTCACGGGCTCGGGCCGGGATCACGGGCGATCCGACGCTGCGCACGATCGCCCTGGCGACGCTCGTCCGGTCGCTGGGCCGGGGTGTCTTCTTCACCCTCACCACGCTCTATTTCACGCGCATCGTGGGACTGTCGGTCACGCAGGTCGCGCTCATCCTCACGGTCGCCAATGCCGTTGGCGTGGCTGCGTCCTACATCGGTGGGCACCTGTCCGACCACCTCTCCGCACGGCGCCTGGTCGCGGCACTCTTCGTGATCGAGGGACTCGGGCTGGCGGCATACACCCTGGCGACCTCCTTCACCCCGGCGATCGCGCTCGCCTGCCTCGTGGCCACCGCCAACAAGGCCGGCAGCAGCACCATGGCCTCGATCATCGCCCGCGGCTTCGAGAGTGACCGGAGAGTGCTGGTGCGCGCGATCAACCGGACCGTCCTCAACGCCGGCATCGCCATCGGCGGCGGCCTGGCCGGCATCGCCCTCCTGCTCGACACCGCGGCGGCCTATCGCGTGACGATGGCCCTCGCGGGCGTCACCTACCTCGCGGCCGGATGGGCCTGCCGCAGGCTCCCCGCGAGCGTCGACGCCCACCACGGAGAGCAGGCCGGCGAGCCCGCGCCCGCGGCCCATCCGGCTCGTGACCCGCGCTATGTCGGTCTCACCCTGCTGTCGGCCGTCTTCATGCTCCAGTTCGCCATCGCCGAGATCGCGATGCCGCTGTGGGTCACCCAGCACACCGATGCCCCGCCGGTCACGGTGTCGATCCTGTTGCTGCTCAACACGGTTCTGGTGATGGGCCTCCAGATCCCCCTGAGCCGCCGGACCCACGAGATCCCGACCGCGGCACGTGCCGTGCTCAGGGGCGCGCTGTGCATGGTGGCCGGCTGCGCGGCATGCGCCGGCTCTGGGGTGGTGGGCGGAGCGGCAGCCGCGATCGCGACGCTGATCCTCGCGGAGCTGGCCTTCACCTTCGGTGAGGTGCTCCAGCAGTCGGGGGTCTTCGGGCTGGCCTTCGAGCTCGCGCCCCGCTCTCGGGCCGGGGCCTATCAGGGCTTCTTCGGGATGGGCATGGCGCTGGCCCAGACAGTCGCGCCACTCGTCATCGCCCACACGATCCTCGCCGACCCCGGCCCCGGCTGGGCACTGATGGCGGCGCTCTTCGCCTGCGCGGGCGTGGCGACGGTGATCCTCTGTCGCGGCGCCGTCGCACCCGACCGGGTGCCGGTCACCTGAGGGCCCAGGACGCGGCGGCGGGTCGTGCATAAGGCCCAGCCTGGCGGGCCGCTCGACCCGGGGCAGGCGGCCGACCACTCCATCCGGCAGACGCGGCGAGCCGCGGATCACTAGGGTGCGCCCATGACGGAGCTGACCCCCGAGCAGCAGGCCGTGCTCGACGCGATCGACGTCGAGGAGATGGTCGCCGACCTCACCGCGATGGTGCGCACGCCCAGCGTCACCGGCAGCGACGCGGAGTCGGAGCTCCAGCACTCGATCGCCGCCTCGCTCACCGACCTCGGTCTCGACGTGGACACGTGGCGGCTCGACCTCGACGCACTGACCGCCGACCCCGACTTCCCGGGCACGGAGGCGCCCCGCACCGAGGGCTATGGCGTGGTCGCCACGTCCGAGGGCGAGGGTGAGCCCGCGCTCGTCCTCCAGGGCCACACCGATGTGGTGCCGGTGGGCGACCTGGCCAAGTGGGCGGACCGGGATCCCTTCAGCGGCAGCGTGACCGGCGACGTCCTCCATGGGCGCGGGGCGTGCGACATGAAGGCCGGGACGGCGGCCAACATCGCCGTCGCACGGGCGCTGCTGCGCTCCGGCCTCACCCTCGAGCGCCCCTTCGCGCTCCACCACGTGGTGAGCGAGGAGGACGGGGGCCTGGGCGCCTTCGCGACGCTCCGGCGCGGGCACCGGGGCGAGGTCGCGGTCATCACCGAGCCCACCAGCGGACGGCTCGTCGTCGCCAACGCCGGCGCCCTCACGTTCGAGATCCGCGTGCACGGCCTGGCCGCGCACGGCAGCACGCGGCTCGAGGGCGTCTCCGCCTATGAGGCCTTCACCCCCGTGTATGCCGCGCTGCGCAGCCTCGAGCAGCGGCGCAACTCCCAGCGCGACAGCCTCTTTGGCGACAACCCGCTCCCCTATGGCATCTCGGTCGGCCGGATCAGCGCCGGCGACTGGGCCAGCTCGGTGCCCGACCTGCTCGTGGCCGAGGGCCGGCTCGGCGTCAGGCTCGGCGAGGACCCGGCGGACGCCCGTCGTGAGCTGGTCGAGGCCATCGCGGACTCAGCGGGCGCAGACCCCTGGCTGCGTGACCACGCACCCGAGATCGCCTGGACCGGAGGGCAGTTCGCCTCCGGCCAGCTCGACCGGGGTCACCCGCTCATCGAGGAGGTGGCCGGGGCGGTGGAGCTCGTGGGTGGCTCGCGCCCACCACTGGGAGCCGCCCCCTACGGGTCGGACCTGCGCCTCTATGCCGGCGTGGGCGGCATACCGACCCTGCACTTCGGGCCGGGGGACGTGCGATTCGCTCATGCGCCGCGCGAGCAGGTCAGCATCAGCGAGCTGGTCCACGTCACCCGGGCGCTGGCCGCCATGGCCACGTTCAGGCTGGGCGCCCATCGCTGACCACTCTCCGGCTTGCACCTCACCTTTTTCTGAGTAGACTCAAAAATGAGTCAACTCAGGAGAGGATGCGTCATGCGCACGATGAAGGCCGCACGGCTGGACCTGACCACCCACACACTGACCGTCGAGGACGTCGCCGTCCCCGAGCCCGGCCCCGGGGAGGTGCGCATCGCGGTGCGGGCAGCCGGCGTCTGTCTGTCGGACGTGCACCTCGTCGAGGGCTCGATCACCCCTCAGTTCCTCCGGGGCAGCACGGTGACGCTGGGCCACGAGGTGGCCGGTGTCGTCGACGCGCTGGGGCCCGACGTCACCACCACTGCAGTCGGGGCGCGCGTCCTGCTCCAGGCGGGGCACCACGCCCCCGACGGGCGTGTGCTCACCCGCGGCGTCGACTATGACGGCGGCTATGCGGAGTTCGCGATCGCACGCGCCGAGACCGTCGTCCCGATCCCCGACTCGCTGGCCTTCGAGCAGGCCTGCATCATCCCCGACGCCGTCTCGACGCCCTGGGCGGCGATCAGCACCACTGCCCATGTGCACGCGGGCGAGGCGGTCGGCGTCTGGGGCCTCGGCGGCCTGGGCGCCCACGCCGTGCAGCTGCTGCGCATGAGCGGCGCCGCGCCCATCATCGCCATCGACCCCCTCCCCGCGGCACGCGAGCGCGCACTGGCCCTGGGCGCCGACGCGGCAGCCTCCCCCGAGGAGGCCGCGGAGGTCATCGCCCGCTACGCGCCCGCGGGGCTGGACGCCGCCTTCGACTTCGCCGGTGTCGCCGCAGTGCGCACCCAGGCGCTGGCGAGCCTCGGCCTGCGCGGCCGGCTCTGCGTCGTCGGTCTCACCGGCAAGGGCTTCGAGATCGCCTCCGACACCGCCTTCGCCTTCAAGGGGCAGGCCGTCCTGGGCAACTACGGCTCCGAGGGCACCCACGTCCTTGAGCTTGTCCACCTCCTCGAGCACGGGCGGATCGACTTCGCCACCTCGGTCAGCGGCACCTTCCCCCTCACGGACGCGCCGCAGGTCATCGAGCGACTGGAGCGCAAGGAGGGCAACCCCATCCGGTTCGTCCTGCTGCCCTGAGCCGCGGGTCACGCACACCTCAGGCCGCGCACGCGGCATACCACTGATCACAACCACAGGGAGATCACCCATGTACTACAGCGCAGGCAACTACGAGTCCTTCGCCCGTCCCCGCCCGTCCGATCGCGCCGCTGACACCCACGTCTGGTTCGTCGGAGCCGGCCTCGCGTCGCTGTCCTCGGCACTGTTTATGATCCGCGACGGCGGCGTCCCCGGCGCCAACATCACGATCCTCGAGAAGCTCAAGCTCCCCGGCGGCGCCCTCGACGGCATCAAGGAGCCCGAGCGCGGCTTCGTCATCCGTGGCGGCCGTGAGATGGAGGACCACATGGAGTGCCTGTGGGACGCCTTCCGCTCCGTGCCCTCCCTCGAGATCGAGGGCGCGTCGGTCCTCGACGAGTTCTACTGGCTCAACAAGGACGACCCCAACTACAGCCTCCAGCGCGTCACCGAGAAGCAGGGCCAGGACGCCCACACCGATGGGCTCTTCACCCTCAACGCCAAGGCGCAGAAGGACCTGGTCAAGGTCTTCCTGGCCACGCGCGAGGAGATGGAGGGCAAGCGGATCGACGAGGTCTTCGGCCGCGACTTCCTCGAGAGCAACTTCTGGCTCTACTGGCGCACGATGTTCGCCTTCGAGGAGTGGCACAGCGCCCTGGAGATGAAGCTCTATCTGCACCGCTTCATCCACCACGTCGGCGGCCTGCCCGACTTCACCGCACTGAAGTTCACCAAGTACAACCAGTACGAGTCGCTCGTGCTGCCGCTGACCCGCTGGCTCATGGACCAGGGTGTGACCTTCCAGTTCGAGACCGACGTGACCGACGTCGACTTCGACATCACCGCCAGGCGCAAGAAGGCCACCCGCATCCACTGGGTGCACCGCGGTGAGGCAGGAGGGGTCGACCTGGGCGACGACGATCTCGTCGTGATGACGATCGGCTCCCTCGTCGACAACTCCGACAACGGAGACCATCACACCGCCGCACGGCTCAACGAGGGCCCGGCCTCGGCGTGGGACCTGTGGAAGCGGATCGCCCGCAAGGACCCCTCCTTCGGCCGGCCCGAGGTCTTCTGCAGCAACATCCCCGAGTCCAAGTGGGAGTCGGCCACCGTCACCACACTCGACGAGCGGATCCCGGAGCACATCCGCCGCATCGCCAAGCGCGACCCGCTCAGCGGCCGCGTCGCGACCGGCGGCATCGTGACTGCCCGGGACTCCTCGTGGCTGCTGTCGTGGACGGTCAACCGGCAGCCGCACTTCAAGCAGCAGCCGGCCGACCAGGTCGTCGTCTGGGTCTACTCCCTCTTTGTCGACCGTCCCGGCGACTACGTCACCAAGCCCATGCAGGAGTGCACCGGTGAGGAGATCACCCAGGAGTGGCTCTACCACCTGGGCGTCCCGGTCGACCAGATCCCCGAGCTGGCCGCCACCGGTGCCAAGACGGTGCCGGTGATGATGCCCTATGTCACCTCCTTCTTCCTGCCCCGCAAGGCCGGCGACCGGCCCGACGTCGTCCCCGAGGGTGCCGCCAACTTCGCCTTCATCGGCCAGTTCGCCGAGTCCAGCCGCGACTGCATCTTCACGACGGAGTACTCGGTGCGCACGGGCATGGAGGCGGCATACCAGCTGCTCGACATCGACCGCGGCGTGCCCGAGGTGTGGGGCTCGACCTATGACGTGCGCTCACTGCTCGCCGCAAGTGCGCGGCTCCGCGACGGCGAGAAGCTCTCGCTCCCCATCCCGTCGGCCCTGCGCAAGCGGCTCGTGCGGCGCATCGACGGCACCCAGGTCGGACGGCTCCTGCGCGAGTCCGGTCTGCTCTGAGGCCGATCCGCCGCGCTGGGCGCCCGAGCGCGCACGCACGGCGAACCAGGCGCAGCCGATGACGGCGAGCGCCGCGATGCCGATGGTCGGGTCGAGGCGCTCGCCAAGCACGATCGCGGCCCACGTGAGCGAGAGGAGCGGCTGGACCAGCTGCACCTGGCTCACGTGGGCCATCGGCCCGATCGCGAGCCCGCGGTACCACGCGAAGAAGCCGAGGAACATGCTGATCACCGACAGATAGGCGAATGCCGCCCACGACGTCGCCGCCGCGTGCGGCGGGTGGGCGACCAGGGACACCAGCGTCAGCGGGGCGAGGACGGGCAGGGAGAGGACCAGCCCCCAGCAGATCGTCTGCCACGAGCCGAGGCTGCGCGAGAGCAGCCCGCCCTCGGTGTAGCCGATGGCACAGGTCACCACGGCGGCGAGCAGCCACAGGTCGGCGGCGCCCAGGTGCCCCAGGCCCCCGGAGGTGCGGGCCACGAAGGCGGTGACCACGGCCGCACCGAGCAGGGCACAGGCCCAGAAGCGCGGCCCCACGTGCTCACGGGTGCGCACGACGGTGAATGCAGCAGTGACCGCCGGCAGCAGCCCGACCACGACGGCCGCGTGGCTGGCCGGCACCTCGCGCAGCGCGAGCGAGGTGAAGAGCGGGAAGCCCAGCACGACGCCGCCGGCGACGCAGAGCAGCCGCAGCCACTCGGTGCGAGTGGGCCGGCGCGACCGGGTCGCCAGCAGGAGCAGGGCTGCGAGCGTGCCGGCGATGACGGCCCGGCCGCCCGTCACGAGCAGCGGCTCGAGATCGCGCACGGCGACCCGGGTGAAGGGCACCGTGAAGGAGAAGGCGAGGACGCCGAGCGACCCCCACAGCAGGCCGGCGTGCGGGTGGGCAGGCCTCGAAAGCGGCGTCGAAAGTGAGGCGATAGCGCTATCGTTGTGCTTCATGAGCAACGATAGCAGCGTGGAGCGGGTCAGCACACACCTCCGCACTCTGGCGTCGACCCTCGCCGCCGGGACGCGCCTGCCCTCGACCCGGTCCCTCTCCGCCGACCTCGGGGTCGGGCCCGTGACGGTCCAGCGCGCCGTGGCCCTCCTCGTGGCGGAGGGCCTGGTCGAGACCCGGCCCGGCACAGGCAATTTCGTCACCGGCAGCGCCCGACGCGCCACCCCCCGCGATGTCGCCTGGCAGGCGGAGGCCCTCGGCCTGACCCGTCCGAGGGTCGTCGACACCACCGCCTCGGGGGTCCGCGCGCCCGGCGCCGATGTCATCCCGCTGCACTGGGGCTATCCGCTGCCCGAGCTCCAGCCCGAGGGGCTCGTGCGCACCGCGCTCTCGCGGGCCGTGCGCCACCCCGACGCCCTGATGCCCGCACCCAGCAGCGGCCACCCGCTGCTGCGTCAGCTGCTGGCCGGCGAACTCAGCGCCCGCACGCCGGAGTGCGATGTCACGGCTGATGACGTGCTCATCACCTCGGGCGCCCAGTCGGCGCTCGTCGCCGCCTTCCGCGGCCTGGCCAGCCCCGGCGACACCGTCGTGATGGAGACCCCCACCTTCTGGGGCGCGATCGCCGCGGCCACCGAGGCCGGGCTCCAGATCGTGCCGGTGGCGAGCGGGCCCCGCGGACTGGACCCCGAGGCGCTCGACCGGGCGATGCGCACCCACGGCGCGCGCCTGGTCTATGCGCAGCCCACGTGGGCCAATCCCACTGCCACAGTGTGGGACCCGACCACCCGCTCGGCGGTGCTGGGCCTGCTCGAGGAGCACGCGGCATTCCTCATCGAGGACGACTGGGCCCGCGACCTCAGCCTCGGCGACGACCATCCCCTCCCCCTGGTCTGCCGCGACCCCCACGGACATGTGGTCTATGTGCGCTCCTATACCAAGGGCATGTCGCCCTCGATCCGGGCGGCGGGCCTGGTCGCACGGGGGCCGGCGATGCAGCGCATCCGCGGAAGCCGTTGGGCGGCAGACCTCTACGTCTCGACGGTGCTCCAGCTCGCCGCCGCCGAGATCCTCGGCAGCCCAGGGTGGCGTCGTCATGTGGGCGGGCTCGGCCGACAGCTGTCGGTCCGCCGAGACGCACTGATGACCGCCATCTCCCGGCACGCACCCTCGGCAGAGCTGACGTCCGTGCCGCAGGGCGGGCTCTCCCTCTGGCTCCGGCTGCCCGAGGGCGCCGACCCCGCGACCGTCGCCGCCCGCTGCCTCCAGGACGGGGTGGCCATCTCCCCCGGCGACGAGTGGTTCCCCGGCGAGCCCTCCGGCCCCTTCGTCCGGCTCGGCTATGCCGCGGCCCCGACGGAGCAGTTCGAGACGGCAGCGCGCACGATCGGGCGGCACCTCCCGCGCTGACCGGGAGTGGGGAACGCACGCTACCGACAGGTAATCAGGAGGTGTAGCGTCACGCCCATGGGTGACTCAACATCGCCCGCGAGCTCGCCTCCGCCGGGCTGCGCTGCCTCGGCCTCGAGGCCGGCAAGCGCTATGACCGCACGACCTATCCGCGCACCGAGGTGGACTCCAGCTCCCAGCTCTATTGGGGCGGAGGCGTCGAGCTGACGACCAACGCCGAGCTGGCCATCCTGCGGCCCAAGGTCGTCGGCGGCGGCTCGATCGTCAACCAGGCGCTGATGGACCGCTTCGACGACGTGGCCCTCGACGACTTCCGCAGCGCCTCGGGCGTCGACTTCCTCGCCAGCGACGCCCTCGCGCCCTACTACGAGCGCGCCGAGGGCAACCTGGTCCTCCAGGAGGTGCCCGAGCAGCACCGCAACGGCAACGCCGCGATCTTCGCCGGCGGCTTCGAGCGCAATGGCTACCGCTACGCTCCGCTGCGCCGGGCCCAGGCCGACTGTCGCTTCGACGACGGCAACAGCTGCATCGAGTGCCTCGGCGGGTGCCGGGTCGACTCCAAGCAGTCGACCGCGATCACCGCGCTGCCCATCGCCGAGCAGCACGGCCTGACCCTGCTCGACCAGGTCGAGGTCGACCAGATCGAGGAGCGCGGCGACCACGTCGTCGTCCGCGGGCTCGTCGGCCCGCCCGGCCACCAGGGCCGGCGACAGGAGTGGAGCGCCCAGCGGGTCGTGCTCGCCGGCGGCGCGATCGGCAACTCCCGCCTCCTGCTCGCGTCGGGCTATGGCGGGCGCCTCCCAGCGCTCGGCCGCAACTTCTTCACCCACCCGCAGTTCATGAACTTCGGCGTCTTCGACGAGCCGGTCCACGCCCACCGCGGTCCCCTCCAGAACTACAAGAGTGCCGACCCGGGCTTCCGCCGCCAGGGCTTCAAACTCGAGAACGTCTTCGCCGGCCCGGCGTCGATCGCGATGCTCATGCCCGGCTACGGCCGCGCGCACATGCGCCGGATGCGCGACTACGACCACTTCGGGTGCGTCGAGGTCTGCGTCCGCGACACCAACCCCGGGCGGATTCGCCTGGGGCGCAAGGGGCAGCTCCTCATCGAGAAGCGGATGGATGCGGTCGACCGCCAGCGCCGGCGCGCGGGCGCCGACGCGATCCGCAACATCTTCCTGTCGATGGGGGCGCGCGAGGTGATCGAGGGCGATGTCGGCATCGGCCTGCACCTCATGGGCGGGTGCGCGATCGGGACCGACCCGACCCGCTCGGTCGTCGGCCCCGACTTCACCCTCCACGGGTCGAGCCGCATCCACGCGGCCGACTCCTCGATCTTCCCCAAAGCACCGGGCATCAACCCCGCCCTGACCATCGCCGCCCTCTCACTGAAGGCGTCGGAGTCGATCCTGGAGGCCGCGCGATGAGCACCGACTCTCAGACCCCATCCGGTATGCCGCGTGCCGGCCTCCCAGCCGAGGCTCCCGTCGGCCTCACCCCGGCCCAGCAGCGCGGGCTGCTGCGACTCGGCGATGTCGTCATCCCCGGCGACGGCGACCTGCCCAGCTTCAGCGAGTCCGGCTGCGCTGACGGCATCGACCGGATGCTGCCCTATATGTATGAGGCCGACCGCTCCAGCCTGCTGACCCTGCTGGAGGCCTGCGCCCGGCTGCCGAGACCCGCGATCCGGCGCATCGTCGCGATCGCTGCGGCGGCCGACCGCTTCCCCGAGCCCGCCGCCGGCGTCTTCCGGCTGGCCAACATCGGCATCAAAGGCGTTGTGCAGAGCCTGTACTGGTCGGACATCGGCACCGGAGGCGTGCACCTGGTGATCGGCCACGACGCGACCATCAACGAGGCGGCATACGAGGCCGCACTGAAGGAGACCGAGCGATGAGCGAGCCCCGCGGCATCACCGTCGAGGGAGCAGTCGAGCGGGCGCGGGCCGGGGCACTGAGCCTCGCCGCGCTGGACGTGCCCGGCCGGGTCGGACACCTGGCCCGGCTGCGCGCGGCGATCCTGTCCCGGCAGGAGGAGATCGTCGACCGCGTCGTGGCCGAGACCCGCAAGTCGCGCGCCGACATCCTGATGTCGGAGATCTTCGGCGCGCTCGACGCGATCGCGTGGCTGGAGGCCAACGCCGCCAAGGCGCTCGCCGACGAGAAGGTCCCCACGCCCATCACGCTCATGGGCAAGAAGTCGCGCATCTGGTACCGCCCGCGCGGTGTCATCCTGGTCATCTCCCCGTGGAACTGCCCCTTCTACCAGGCGATCGTCCCCATCGCGTTCGCCCTGGCTGCGGGCAATGCCGTGGTCTACAAGCCGAGCGAGCACACGCCCCTCGAGGGGCTGGTCGAGTCGCTGCTGGAGCAGGCCGCGATCGCGCCCAACTGGGTGCAGGTCGTCCAGGGCGACGGTGCCGTCGGCGAGCAGCTGATCGCCCAGCGGCCCGACCAGGTGATGTTCACCGGCTCCACGCGCACTGGCCGCCGCATCGGCGCCCAGGCCGGCGAGCTGCTCATCCCGGTCGAGCTCGAGCTCAGCGGCAAGGACCCGATGATCGTCTTCGAGGACGTCGACCTCGAGCGCACCGCCGCCGGCGCGGCATTCGGCGCACTCACTGCCCTCGGCCAGTCCTGCACCAGTGTCGAGCGGCTCTATGTGCACGAGTCCGTCCACGACGCCTTCGTCGCCGCGCTGGTCGCGGAGGTCTCGCGGCTGACGCAGGCCGAGACCGGCGACGCCGACAACGACCTCGGCGCGATGACGACCGACTTCCAGGTCGAGGTCGTGGCCCGCCACGTCGCCGACGCCAAGGAGCGGGGCGGGCGCTTCCACACCGGCCGAGGGATGGGACGGCCGCAACAGGATCATCCCGCCCATGGTCGTGACCGGCCTGCCCGACGAGGCGCTCATGGTCACCGAGGAGACCTTCGGCCCGGTCATCCCCGTGCTGTCCTTCCGTGACGAGACGGAGGTGCTGCGGCGCGCCAACGCCAGCCCCTTCGGCCTGACCGCCAGCGTGTGGAGCCACGACCTCGAGCGTGCCGAGCGGGTCGCCCGGCAGCTGCGCTGCGGCGGCGTCGCGATCAACAACGTCATGGCGACCGAGGCGACGCCGGCCCTGCCCTTCGGCGGCGTCGGCGAGTCCGGCGTCGGACGGTGGAGGGGCGCGGCCGGTCTGCGCGGCTTCTGCAACGCGACGTCGGTGGTGATCGACAAGGACGGCACCAAGAAGGAGCCGAACTGGTACCCCTACACCGCGCGCAAGTACCGCCAGTTCAGTGAGATGACGACCGCGCTGTTCACCGACTCCCCCGCCCGCCTGGCCCGGTTCGCCGCGCTCGGCACGCGCCTGGAGCGCTACAGCCAGAAGGCAAAGCGCTAGACGAGGTATGCCGCGCGCTCACCCGCGCGTGCCAGCGTCGGGCTCAGCCGAAGACGGCGATCGTCTGGCGGCTGATGGCCGCCGGTGTGCCGTCGGCACGCCACAGCACGGCGTGGGTGTGGGCGTATCCGTCCCGCGCGGTGTCGGTCGTGACGTCATAGGCCCAGAAGGCGTCGGGTGCGATGCCCTCGAGCTCGTCGATGACCTCCAGGGTCCAGGTCAGGCTGCTCGCCGGTGCAGGACGGTCGAGCATCTGGATCACCGCCGGCGGCCACGCGTCGGCCAGGGCGACCAGGTGCTCCTCACCGAAGTGCGCGGGAGGGGCGTCCAGCCGCATCCAGCCCGAGATCCCCGATGTCTGCGCGCTGCTGAACGGCAGGGCGCCGGCGACCTGACGGAGGTCGACGTGGGCGAAGAAGTCGGGGGTACGACCGGGGATGAAGGGCAGGCGGGGCACCGTGCCGGGCCCGGGGAGCTGCGGCATCGGGTGCTCGGGCGCCATCGCCAGGGCGGAGTCGCGGTGGGCACCAAAACTGGCGAGCGCGGCGCCGGCCACCTCCCCGTCCTGGCGCAGCAGGGCCTGGCCCTGGGTGACATTCTTGCCGGCCCGCAGCACCACGGCCTCGACCTCGGCCTGGCCCGGGGCGACCGGGCCGACAAAGGAGACGGTGAGGGAGCGAAGCGGCTGACGCGGCATACCCTCTCGTGCCTCGCGCTCGACCTGGCCACGGATCGCGGCGAGCAGGAGCGCCCCCACGAGGCCCCCATAGGTGGCCCGCCCCTGTCCCCAGCCCTCGGCGACCACCACGGACCCGCCACCATGGGCGGAGTCGAGCATCTCCTGGAGGGTGGGCTGGGGCCCGGCGGCATCGGTCATGGCACGAACGCTAGGCGCTGCGCGGGCCGCGCGTCAGCCCTGTCCCACAGGACAGGCAGGCGGGTCTCGGCCGCGGGGGTGGCCGCGGGGGTGGCCGCGGGGCACCGAGCCGACACTCGGGATTAACGGGTGGCCGACTACCCGCCGACCGTGGTGGACTCGCAGGCATGACCCAGACCCACCCGATCCGTGCCGCCCTGCGCGCCGCGATGGCCCGCGCGATGAAGGAGCGTGACCGCGAGGCCCTGGCAGCCTGCCGGACCGCGCTCGCCGCCATCGACAACGCGGAGGCTGCCCCGGTGGAGACCCTCCCCCCGGCCGGCGCGGTGGAGGGCTCGGCGATCGGTGTGGGTGCCGCGGACCGGGCGCGCCGCGAGCTCTCCGACGAGGAGATGCGCGCCGTCGTGCAGGGCGAGATCGACGAGCGGCGGGCCGCCATCGAGACCCTCCGCGCCGAGCACGCCGACCGGGCGCGGGTGCTCGAGGGCGAGGCGCTGGTGCTGGAGGGCCTGCTGCGCAAGAGCTGACCGCGGTGCGCCTGACCGGCCGCTGAGCGGGCACGTTAGGGTTGGAGCAGGCCGCCCAGGGTGCGGCCGGATGCGGATGTCAGGGGACGACCGTGACCACAGGGGGGGTCGGGATGCCAGACGCAGATCCGTCGCTGCACCGGGCAGCGGATCTGGGCCAGCGGCCGGTCAGGCGGGCCCTGATCGTCGACCCGCTCTCGACCGGACGCGAGCTGGCCCCCGAGTTCCGCCGCCGCGGGTGGCAGACCACCGCCGCGGTGTCCATCCCGTGGATCGCCGATGCGATCAACCGCGAGGACTTCGACGAGGTCCTCATCGACGAGCCCGGCAGTGACCTGCGCGGCCGGGTGCGCGCGCTGGCCCCCGACGCGATCGTGCCCGGGGCGGAGTTCGGGGTGCTCCTCGCCGAGGAGCTCGCCGCCCAGCAGGGCCTGCCGGTCAACATCCCGCTGCCCGACGACCCGCGACGCGACAAGTCGGCCATGCTGCACCGGCTGCGCGAGCGGGGCGTGCGGGCCATGGCCGGCGAGCTCGTCCGCACGCCCGAGGAGCTCGAGCGGTGGCTGACCGCGTGGGGCCGATACCCGGTCGTGGTGAAGCCCGCACGCAGCGCAGGGTCCGACTCGGTGTCGATCTGCCATGACGCGCCGAGCGCGCACGCGGCATTCGATGCCGTTGCCGGACAACGCAACTCACTTGGCGTCATCAACGACGGCGCGCTCGTCGAGGAATACCTCTCGGGCCAGCAGTACTACACCAACAGCGTGAGCATCGACGGCCTCCACCGCGTCCACGAGGTCTGGCGGGTCGACTTCACCGTCGCCGACGGTCGCCCCCTCTATGACCGGGAGGTGCTGCTGGGCAGCGACGACAGGCACTTCCAGCCACTCATCGACTACACCGACGAGGTCCTGACCGCGCTCGGTGTGACCGACGGCGCCGCCCACACCGAGATCCGGATGCAGGGCGAGGAGCCCGTCCTGATCGAGTCCGGCGCACGCCTCGCGGGGGCCAGCGACATGCCCGCGCACCGGGCGGCGACCGGCACAAACCCGGTCGAGCTGCTCGTCGACCGCTATGCCGACCCGGCGGCCTTCCGCGCGCGGCTGCACGAGCCGCCCCTGCGACGCCGTCATGTCAGCGCCGTCGCCCTCCAGTGCCCGCGGCCCTCGACGGCGACCGTCGCCGGACTCGATGCCCTGCACGCGCTGCCGACAGCCTTCGGCGGGCCGGCCCTCGAGCTGCGCGCCGGCGCCCGCCTGCGCCCCACCGTCGACCTCTATTCCGTGCCGGGGATCCTCTATCTCGTGGGAGCCGACGCCGCGTCGGTCGACCGTGACTATGCCGCGGTGCGGCGGATCGAGGCCGAGCAGCTCTATCGGCCCATGACCGAGTCAGAGCAGCGCCGATGGGCGCTCGCGCGGCGGGCGCGCTGGATCCGGGTGCGGGTCGTGGCGCTGCCCTCCTGGACCGCGCGCCGGGTCCGCTCCCGGATCGCCGACCGGCCGTCGCCGACCTGAGGCCTGCCCCCGGCGCATGTACCCTTTCGGGTGTTCCGGGGGGGTCGGGCTGCCACCCGCCCCTCCCCAACATCTGAGGAGCCCCGCGTGGTCCCGAGTCTGTCCCCTGCCCAGCCCGCCGCCACACCCACCAGACCGCTCGCCGTCGTCGTCGACCCCCTGTCGACGGGAGCGGCCCTCGCGGGCGAGTTCCGCCGGCGCGGCTGGCGCTGTGTCGCGGTCGCCTCGATCCCCTGGATCGCCGACGTCGTCCAGGCCGACGACTTCGAGGAGGTCCTCGTCGATGCGCCCGGCACCGGACTGCGTGAGCGGATCCGCGCGCTCGCGCCCGACGCCGTCGTGCCGGGCGCGGAGTTCGGTGTGCTGCTGGCCGAGGAGCTCGCCCGGCAGCAGGGCCTGCCGGTCAACCTCGACCTCCCGGGCGATCCCAGGCGCGACAAGTCGACCATGCTCGAGCGACTGCGTGAGCAGGGGGTGCGCGCTGCCGCAGGGCGCACGGTGCGCTCCGTCGACGAGCTTGACCGGTGGCTGTCGGAGTGGGGGCGCTATCCGGTCGTCATCAAGCCGGCCCGCAGCGCGGGGTCCGACGGGGCGCAGGTGTGCGAGAGCCGCGAGCAGGCCCTCGCGGCATTCGAGACCGTTGCGGGACAGCGCAACTCGCTGGACCTGCGCAACGACGGCGCGGTGGCCATGGAGTATCTGGACGGCCAGCAGTTCTATGCCAACGCCGTCTCGATCGACGGTGAACACCTCGTCCACGAGGTGTGGCGGGTCGATGTCGACAATGTCGATGGCAACCCCCTCTATGACCGCGACGTGTCGCTGGCCGCCGACGACCCACTGCTCGGCCGGCTCATCGCCTATACCCGTGAGGTGCTGACCGCCCTGGGCATCACCGACGGCGCCTCGCACTCCGAGATCCGCATGCAGGGCGAGCAGCCGGTCCTCGTGGAGACGGGCGCGCGGCTCAAGGGCACCTCCTATCTGCCTGCGCACCACGCGGTCTCGGGCGCCCATCAGGTCGAGCTCCTCGTCGAGAGGTATGCCGCGCCCGCCGACTTCCGCGCCCGCCTCGCCGAGCCCTATCGCGCCGCGACGAGCTGCTCCTGCGTGGCGCTGCGGGTGCCCCGGCCCTCGGTCGTGACCGCCGAGGGGGTGGCCGCCCTCGCCGCGCTCCCGACCGCCGTCGGTGGACCGGGGCTCGGGCTGAGGGCCGGCCAGCGGGTCCGGCAGACCACCGACCTCTACACGATGCCCGGCCGGATCTATCTCGTCGCCGACGACCTGTCGGCGATCGAGGCCGACTACCGGCGGATCCGCGAGATCGAGCAGTCCCTCCTCTATCGGCCGGCCACTCCCCTGGAGCAGCGTCGCTGGGCGGCCGAGGAGCGGGCCCGCTGGGTGGCGGTGCGGGTCAGGGCGCTGCCGTCGTGGACCGCCCGCAAGGTGCGCGAGCGGCGCGCCCGCGACTGACGGCCTGCCCCGCCTGACAGATGTCACGATCCCTGGCGAGGCCTCGACCCGCGCCTCGCGCCGCCGCTAGGTTGGTGGCATGGTCGAGCGAAGCCAGTCAGGGGATGGCGAGGGGACACCTCAGGACCGCGCGGAGATGCCGGTCATCCCGACGCAGAGCGGGCCGGCGCTGCCGGTGCCAGCCCGATCACAGGAGGTCACCGCAGGCGCACGGCCGTCGGCGCCCCTGGTGTCGGTCTTCAGCTCGCTGAGCCGCAGCGGCCGGTGGACCGTGCCGCAGCAGCCCCGGGTGGTCGCCGTCTTCGGCGATGCCAAGGTCGACCTGCGGGAGGCCGACTGGCCATCCGATGTCCTCGAGCTGCGTGCCGGCGCGCTGTTCAGCAGCGTCACCGTCTTTGTGCCGCGCGGCACCGAAGTGCAGTTCGACGGGGCGGCGATCTTCAGCGACGAGAAGCTCATCGAGCCGCCCCTGCCCGACGGCGCCGCGGCTGCGACGGCCCGGGCGGTCGGCCCGCAGGACGGGGCACCGGGACAGGCCCGGGTGCTGCGCATCCGGTCGATGGGCATCTTCAGCGAGGTCAAGGTCTATGTCCTCGCCCCGGGCGAGGACGTCCCCAAGTGGTGGAAGCCCAAGGGCTGAGCGCCCTCCGCTCCCCGGTGCTGTGAGACTGGGGCGGTGACCCCGCCCGACTTCGACCTCGACGTCATCGGCACCGGGCTGCCCTTTGCAGCGGCCCTGCCCGACCTGCACCGTGCGCTGCGCGGTGGGGTCGCCGTCGTGCAGGCACCCCCGGGCACGGGCAAGACGACGCTGGTGCCGCCGACGGTGGCCAATGCCGTGCCCGGCCGGGTCATCCTCACCCAGCCCCGCCGGGTCGCCGTGCGCGCCGCCGCGCGCCGGCTGGCGCAGCTGACCGGGACCCAGGTCGGTGGCCTCGTCGG
Organism: Micrococcales bacterium; assembly: GCA_021287075.1. Lineage (GTDB taxonomy): Bacteria > Actinomycetota > Actinomycetes > Actinomycetales > Dermatophilaceae > JAJTBD01. Next base: position 28,568 of record JAJTBD010000022.1, read on the forward strand.
ATACACCGTGCGCGGCGACCGTGCCGTCGGCGCTGGCACGCGCATCGAGGTGGTCACCCCCGGCGTGCTCGTGCGCAGGCTGCTCGGCGACCCCGAGCTGGCCGGCGTCGGCGCGGTCGTCCTCGACGAGGTGCACGAGCGCAGCGTGGACACCGACCTGCTGGTGGGCATGCTCGCCGAGGCGCGGGAGCTGCGCCCCGACCTCGGCCTCGTCGCGATGTCGGCGACCGTCGACGCGGCGCTCTTCGCGCGGCTGCTCGGCGCGCCCGGTGAGGAGCCCGCGCCCATCGTCGACTGCCCCTCCGCGTTGCATCCCATCGACCTCACGTGGCTGCCCTATGACGCGCCGAGCCACGACAGCCGCGGTGCCACGCTCGGATTCCTCGCGCATGTGGCCCGGGCAGCGACAGCCGCCCACTCGACGGCGCTGGCCGACGACCCCTCGGCCGATGCCCTGGTATTCCTCCCGGGGGCGCGCGAGGTCGAGACCGTCGCCGTCCAGATGCAGCGCCTCATGCCCGATCGGGAGGTGCTTCAGCTCCACGGCCGCGTGGCCGCCCGCGAGCAGGACCGTGCCACGTCGGGCCGCTCCGCTGGGGAGCCGCCGCGGGTCGTGGTGGCGACCGACATCGCCGAGTCCTCGCTCACGATCCCGGGCGTCCGGCTGGTGATCGATGCCGGCCTGGCCCGGGAGCCCCGACGCGATCTCGCCCGCGGCATGTCCGGCCTGGTCACCCTGCGCGAGTCGAGGGCCTCGGCCGATCAGCGCGCCGGGCGGGCCGCCCGGCTTGGCCCCGGCCGTGTGGTCCGGTGCTTCTCCGAGGCGGTCTATGCCCGCATGAGCGACCACCGCACACCCGAGATGGCCACCGCCGATCTGACCGATGCCGTTCTGCTGCTTGCCTGTTGGGGCAGTCCGGGCGGCAGGGGTCTCCAGCTCCCGACGCCCCTGCCGGAGCCCGCTGTCGCCGACGCCGAGTCGGCCCTGCGCTCGCTCGGCGCCGTCGACGGGCCCGGCCGCGCGACCGACGTGGGGCGGCTGCTCGCCACAGTGCCTGCCGACCCGAGGCTGGCCCGGGCCCTGCTCGACGGCGCGGCCGTCCGTGGCGCCGATGCCACCGCCGAGGTCGTGGCGATGCTCGCCGGCGACCACCGTGCGGAGGGCGCCGACCTGGTCACCCTGCTCGCCGCGCTCCGCTCGGGGTCGGCGCCCGGGCACAGGGAGTGGCGCCGGGAGGCGACGCGGCTGGGGCGGATCGCGCGGCGGCATACCTCGCTCGCGGACGCGCCACCCGGCCAGAGAGACGGGGCCTCCGTTGGGGAGATCGTGGCGCTGGCCTTCCCCGAGCGGATCGCCCGACGGGTCGGCGACACCTGGCTGCTCGCTCGCGGGACCCGCGCCGCACTGCCGCCCGGCAGCCCGCTCACCGACCGCGAGTGGCTGGCCGTCTCTGACGCTGCCCGGGTCGAGGGCGGTGTGGGCCAGGGCACGGGCGCCGTGATCCGCGCGGCGGCACCGCTGACCCGTGAGCTCGCCGAGCGCGCCGGCTCCCATCTGCTCCGGCAGGAGACGCGAGCAGCCTTTGACGGCAGCCGGATTGCCGCGAGGAGGGTGCGCGCGCTGGGGGCCATCGAGCTGTCGAGCACGCCCGTGCCGATCGAGGGCGAGCAGGGGTATGCCGCGCTGCGCGCAGCCCTCGCCGCCGACGGTCTCGGGGTGCTGCGCTGGGGCCCGGGCGCCGACGCGGCCCGACGCCGGATGGCCTTCCTCCACCATCACGCGGGCGCGCCGTGGCCCGACGTCAGCGACGAGGCCCTCGCCGGCAGGCTCGAGGACTGGCTCGGCCCCGAGATCGACCGGATCGCCCACGGCGCCAGGGTCGACCAGCTCGCCCTCACCGACGCCGTGCGACGGCTGCTGCCGTGGCCGGAGGCGACCCGACTCGACGAGCTCGCGCCCGAGCGCCTGCCGGTGCCGAGCGGCTCGTCACCGCGGGTGCGCTATCCGGCCGTCGACGAGCCCGACGCCCGCCCCGTGGTCGAGGTCAAGCTCCAGGAGTGCTTCGGGCTGGCCGAGACCCCACGGCTCGCGGGCGGCCGGGCTCCGGTGCTCTTCCGCCTGCTCTCCCCCGCTGGGCGGCCGCTGGCCATCACCGACGACCTGGCTTCCTTCTGGTCCGGGCCCTATGCCCAGGTGCGGTCGGAGATGCGCGGGCGCTATCCCAAGCACCCCTGGCCGGAGGACCCGTGGACGGCCGTGGCCACACGGCATACCTCCAAACGCGCTGGGCTGCACTGAGACTGGCGGGGCCGACCCCTGAGACCGGCCCCACCCCCGCCGCTCAGACGCGCTCGAGCTCCTCTGGGTCATCGGCCGCCTCGACGTCGCCCGTCTCGGCGCGGCGACGGGCGAGCAGGCTCGTGAGCGTGACGGTGACGAGCGCACCGATGATCACCGCGAGCGAGAGCAGCGTGGGGATCGTGGGGACGGCGGGCCAGACCGTGTGCGCCCAGTGCAGGACAAGCTTGACGCCGATGAAGGCGAGGATCACCGCCAGGCCGTAGCCGAGGTGCGCGAGGTGCTTGAGGGCGCCCTCGAGGACGAAGTAGAGCGCGCGCAGGCCGAGGAGGGCGAACGCGTTGGTGGCGAAGACCAGATAGGGGTCGCCGGTGATGCCATAGACGGCCGGGACAGAGTCGATCGCAAAGACGATGTCGGTGCCGAGGATCGCCAGGGTCACCATCGCCAGGGGGGTGAGCGCGCGGGCCCCGTTGTGGCGCACCGTCATCCGCGTGCCACGGTAGTCATCGGTGACCGGGAAGAAGCGCCGGGTGAGGCGCACGACGCGCATCGAGCCGACGTCGATCGCGTGGTCGGTGGGGCTCATCGCATCGCGCAGCACCTTGACCGCGGTCAGCAGCAGGATGGCGCCGAAGAGGAGGAAGGCCGCCGACCACGACGCGATCAGCTGCGCACCGAGGGCGATGAAGATGCCGCGCAGGACGAGCGCGCCGGCGACGCCGATGAGCAGCACCCGCTGCTGGAGGTGGCGCGGGACGGCAAACGAGCCGAGCAACAGCATGAAGATGAAAAGGTTGTCGACCGAGAGCGACTTCTCCACCAGATAGCCGGTGTAGTACTCGACGCCGGTGGTGGAGCCGTGCTGCTGCCAGAGCCAGGCGCCGAAGGCGACCGGGATGGCGATGTAGAACAGCGACCAGCCGATCGCCTCGCGCATCGAGACCTCGTGCGGCTTGCGGGTCAGGACGAAGTCGAGCGCGAACAGGCCGAGGACTCCGGCGATCGTCGCCCACCAGAGGGTCGGGGTGGCGATGGAGTCGAGTCCGGCGCCGGCCGGGCCGGCGGCGGTGACAAGGGTGTGCATCAGGGGTCTCCTCACGTCATGGATCACGTGAGGTCTCCTCCACCGGCCGCGGCCGGCCGCCGCCCGAAGCGCCCGCGTGGGCGCCGTAGTGACCGGTGCGACGTGAGTGGAGTACTCCCCTCGAACAGGCACGCTACCTGTGCAAACGCGAATTACGCAACTCCCCTCTTCCCTATTCAGCCAATTGGCGAGTTCCGCACCCCCGGGGTGGGGCGGAACTCGCCACGTGGCGTAACGGTGGGGGGCGGAACTCGCCACGTAACGTAACGGTGAGGCACGGAACTCGCCACGTGGCGGAAGAAGTGGGGGCGCTTTGGCCCATGTGGGCACGAACGCCCCGTGGGCGGCATCGGGGAGGATGTATGCCGTGACCCGCGAGCCGAACGACCGCATCCGGGTGCGCGGTGCGCACCTGCACAACCTGCGCGACGTGCACGTCGACATCCCGCGCGAGCGGCTCGTGGCGGTCACCGGCGTCTCCGGGTCGGGCAAGTCCTCGCTGGCCTTCGGGACGATCCATGGCGAGGCGCAGCGTCGCTACTTCGACACCGTCGCGCCCTTCGCCCGCCGGCTGATCCACACCGCCGTCGACCCCCGGGTCCGCGACATCACGGGGCTCCCGCCTGCGGTGGCGCTCGAGCAGCGCACGGCCCAGGGCGGCAGCCGCTCCTCGGTCGGCACGGTGACCACGACCGCCAACACCCTGCGGATGGTCTTCTCCCGCTGCGGCGACTATCCGGCGGGCCTGGGGCGCCTCGGCTCAGACCACTTCTCTCCCAACACCGCCGCGGGTGCCTGCCCGGAGTGCTCCGGCCTCGGCGTCGCCCACCGGCCGACCGAGGACTCCCTGGTCCCTGACCCCTCGCTCTCCATCGCGGAGGGGGCGATCGCCGCGTGGCCCGGCGCGTGGCAGGGCAAGAGCTATCGCGACATCACCGCGATCCTCGGCTATGACATCCACCGGCCGTGGCGGGAGCTGCCGCAGTCCGACCGGGACTGGATCCTCTTCACCGACGAGGAGCCCGTGGTCACGGTGCATGCCGAGCGGGAGGCCGGTCGCATCCAGCGCCCCTATCAGGGGACCTTCGCCAGCGCCGCGCGCTACGTCATGCGCACCCTGGCCCAGTCGCAGAGCCCGACCCAGCGGGCGCGGGCGCTGCGGCATGTGGTCAGTGAGCCCTGTCCGGTATGCCGCGGCCGTCGCCTCCACCCCGACGCCCTGCGCGTCACCTGGCAGGGCCTGGCCATCGACGAGGCCATGGCGCTACCGATGGACCAGCTCCTGCCGATCGCCCGCCGCAGGCTCGGCGAGCTCGGCGCCGAGGCGACCAAGGCGACCGAAGCCGCCCGGGACGCCGCGGACGCGGCCGAGCGGCTCATGCTCACCGACCTGGCCGACCGGCTCACCGTCCTCGACGGGCTGGGACTCGGCCACCTCGCCCTCGGCCGGCCGACACCCACGGTCTCGACCGGCGAGCTCCAGCGGCTGCGGCTCGGATCTCTGCTCAGGTCAGGCCTTTTCGGCGTGGTCTATGTGCTCGACGAGCCATCTGCCGGCCTTCACCCGCGGGATGTCGAATCGCTCATGGGAGTGCTGCGCGGGCTCGTCGAGGCCGGCAACAGTGTGCTGGTCGTCGAGCACGACATGACCGTCGTGCGCCAGTGCGACTGGGTGGTCGACGTCGGGCCAGGTGCCGGGCGCGACGGCGGCGAGCTGCTGCACTCCGGGCCGGTGCCCGACCTGCTCGACGAGCCCCGCTCGGTCACGGCGCGCTATCTCGACGAGCCCGTGCACCTCTCCGAGATCCGCGACGGCGGGCCCAGCTCTGCCACAGGCGAACTCGTCCTCACTGGGCTGTCCCTCCACTCCCTCGCCGACGTCGATGTCACGATCCCGCTCGGCACGCTCACCGTCGTCGAGGGCATCTCCGGCTCGGGCAAGTCCTCCCTGCTGACCGCGATCCATGACGCTGTGGGCGCCAGCCTCGCCAGGGTCGAGGACCTGCCCGATGAGGAGGAGGGCGACGAGACCGAGGCGCGCGCGGCGGCATACGGCACGGCAAAGTCGTTGAGCACCAACGGGACCGGCGCTCCGACGCGTCTGGTGCGCATCACCCAGAAGCCGATCGGGCGCACCCCTCGGTCCAACCTCGCGACCTATACCGGGCTCTTCGACCATGTCCGCAAGCGCTTCGCCGCGACCGACGAGGCCAAGAGCCGGAGGTATGCCGCGGGCCGCTTCAGCTTCAACGTCGCCTCGGGCCGGTGCGAGACCTGTCAGGGCGAGGGAGCCGTGTCGGTGGAGCTGCTCTTCATGCCGGGCACCTATGCGCCCTGCCCGACGTGCGGCGGCCGCCGCTACAACGACGAGACCCTCGAGATCACCTGGCAGGGGCTGACGATCGCCGACGTCCTCGCCCTCACGGTCGCCGACGCGCTGCCCGTCTTTGCCGACGAGCCGCCGGTGCGGCGCGCACTGGAGGCGCTCGACGCGCTCGGCCTGGGCTATCTGACCCTCGGCCAGCCGGCGACCGAGCTGTCGGGCGGGGAGGCCCAGCGCATCAAGCTCGCGACCGAGCTCCAGAAGGAGCGCCGCTCCCCCACGCTCTATCTCATGGACGAGCCGTCGGCGGGCCTGCACCCGGCCGATGTGCACCGGCTGCTGCGCCAGCTGCACGCCCTCGTCGACGCCGGCCACACCGTGGTCGTCGCCGAGCACCACCCGGCGGCCATCGCGACTGCCGACTGGCGCATCGAGATGGGCCCGGGCGCCGGGCCGCGCGGCGGCCGGGTCGTCAGCTCCGCCCCGGGTTGAGTCCACATGCTGACCTGCGCAGACAGCGGATTGGGTGCAGTCTTTCTACGGACGTAGAATGGCGATATGACCGATTCGTCCAGTCGTCATCGGCTCGTCATCATCGGCTCGGGGTTCGGCGGCCTCTTCGCCGCCAAGGCCCTCAAGGGCAAGGACGTCGACGTCACCCTCATCTCCGCGACGACGAGCCACCTCTTCCAGCCGCTGCTCTATCAGGTCGCCACCGGTATCCTCTCCAGCGGGGAGATCGCCCCGACCACCCGCGAGATCCTGCGCCGCCACCGCAACGTGCGCACCCTCCTCGGCGAGGTCACCGCGATCGACCTGGCCGCGCACACCGTCACGTCCACGGCATACGGCGAGGTGGAGACCACCCCCTATGACTCGCTGATCGTCGCGGCCGGCGCCGGCCAGTCCTATTTCGGCAACGACCACTTCGCCGAGTTCGCCCCGGGCCTGAAGTCGATCGACGACGCGCTCGAGCTGCGCGGGCGGATCTTCAGCGCCTTCGAGCTGGCCGAGCTCACCGACGACCCGGCCGAGCGGGAGCGGCTGCTCACCTTCACCGTCGTCGGCGCCGGCCCCACAGGGGTCGAGATGGCCGGGCAGATCCTCGAGCTGTCCCACCGCACCCTGCGGGGAGAGTTCCGGAGCATCGACCCGACGACCAGCCGCGTCATCCTGCTCGACGCCGCGCCCGCCGTCCTCGGCAACTTCGGCGACAAGCTCTCGGGCAAGGCCCACGACCGCCTCACCGACATGGGTGTCGAGGTGCGCCTCGGCGCCAAGGTCGTCGACGTCGACGCGGATGGCCTTGTCGTCGAGGACGATTCGGGTCGCGAGCGCATCGAGTCGCGCGTCAAGGTCTGGGCTGCTGGTGTGCAGGCGAGCCCGCTCGGCCGCATGCTCGCCGACCAGTCCGAGGTCTCCCTCGACCGCGCCGGCCGGGTGCAGGTGCGGCCCGACCTGACGATCCCGGGCCACCCCGAGGTGATGGTCGTCGGCGACATGATGGCCCTCGACGGGCTCCCGGGCGTCGCCCAGGTCGCGATCCAGTCGGGCCGGTATGCCGCGCGCAGCGTCCTCGAGCACTCCGCCGGCCGCGAGATGGCCGAGCCCTTCCACTACACCGACAAGGGGTCGATGGCGACGATCTCCCGCTTCGGCGCGATCGCCAGCGTCGGGCCCGTCAAGGCCAGCGGCTTCGTCGCGTGGCTGCTGTGGCTGTTCATCCACCTGCTCTATATCGCCGGCTTCAAGAACCGCATCACCACGCTCTTCCACTGGTTCATCAGCTTCCTCGGCCGCGGCAGGGCGGAGCGCACCATCACCGAGCGGATGATCGTCGGCCGTGGCGCGATCCAGGCCCTGGGCGAGGACTTCCGCCCCACTCTCGCCGGCCGCCCGGTCGCCGGGGGCGCGTCGGTGCGTGACGACACCCCGGCACCCGGAGCGACCGACTAGCCCGCCCCACACCATGATTGGGACCGTTGGCTGTCGCCATGACGGCAGCAAACGGTCCCAATGGTGGGCGCTGGCTCTTTGCCGCCATGTTCATCGCGGGCGGTCTGTTCAACATCGTGGCGGGCCAGCGCAACGGCGAGTCGTATGCCGCGTTCGCGCGCCGCTCGCGTGGGGGTCCTGACCCATTGGGACCGTCTGGTGCTGCCATGGCGACAGCAGACGGTCCCGATCGTCGGACGGGCGTGAGACCCCACACAAAGGGGGCGGATGGGGCATCTCCGGCCAAAGCCGCACCGCGTGCGGGCATAGGCTGAGGAACGACGCGATGAGGCGGGACAAGGACGTCCCGCAGGCAAAGGAGTCGTCGTGACCGAGAGGCTGTCCCGACTGCGCAGGATGCGCGAGCAGGCCCTGGCCGGAGGCGGGTCCGCCCGCATCGAGCAGCAGCACGCCAAGGGCAAGCTCACCGCCCGCGAGCGCCTGGCGATCCTGCTCGACGAGGCGTCCTTCCAGGAGCTGGGCGCGCTGGCGACACACCAGAGCACCGAGTTCGGCATGGAGCGGCACAAGGTGCCGGGCGACGGCATCATCACCGGCTTCGGCAAGATCAACGGGCGCCGCGTGGCCGTCTTCGCCCAGGACTTCACCGTCCTCGGCGGCTCCTTCTCCGAGGTGCAGTCCCACAAGATCAGCCGCATCCAGGACCTGGCGCTCGAGAGCGGCATACCCCTCATCGGGCTCAACGACTCCGGCGGCGCGCGCGTCCAGGAGGGCGTGCGCTCGCTCGCGGCATACGGCGAGGTCTTCCTGCGCAATGTGATGGCCAGCGGCGTCATCCCGCAGATCTCGCTCATCATGGGCCCGTGCGCCGGCGGCGCCGTCTACTCCCCCGCGCTGACCGACTTCACGATCATGGTCGACGGCACCTCCAACATGTTCCTCACCGGGCCCGAGATCGTGCGCACCGTCACCGGCGAGGACGTCGACGCCGAGACCCTCGGCGGCGCCGCGGTCCACAACAGCCGCAGCGGCGTCGCGCAGTTCTCCGCGCCGAGCGAGCATGCCGCTCTGGCCCTCGCCAAGACGCTGCTGAGCTATCTCCCCCAGAACAACAACGACGACCCGCCGCAGGTCACCCCCCACGACTCGCCGGACCGGATGGACGAGTCGCTCAACACGATCGTGCCCGCCGACGACGGCGAGGCCTATGACATGCGTGATGTCCTCGACCGCGTCTTCGACACCGAGAGCGTGCTGGAGGTCCACCCCGACTTCGCGCCCAACGCGATCGTCGCCTTCGCCCGCCTCGACGGGCACTCGGTCGGCATCGTGGCCAACCAGCCGATGGTGATGGCCGGCGCGCTCGACCTCGACGGCTCCGACAAGATCGCGCGCTTCATCACGCTGTGCGACATGTTCAACATCCCGCTCGTCACCTTTGTCGACTGCCCCGGATATCTCCCCGGCGTCGAGCAGGAGCACAGCGGCGTCATCCGCCACGGCGCCAAGATCATCTACGCCTACTGCCAGGCGACCGTGCCCAAGATCTCGGTGGTCACCCGCAAGGCCATCGGCGGCTCCTATGTCGCGATGAGCTCCAAGCAGATGAACAACGACATCGCCTTCGCCTGGCCCAGCGCGCAGATCGCCGTGATGGGCGCCGAGGGCGCGGCGCGGCTGCTCAACCGGCAGGCCCTCAAGGAGGCCGAGGACCCCGCCGCGCTGGAGGCCGAGTTCATCGCCGACTACCGCGAGAAGTTCTTCAACCCCTATCGCGCCGCCGACCTCGGCCAGATCGACGAGGTCATCGAGCCCCGTGAGACGCGGGCACGCCTGATCCGCTCGCTCGAGGTGCTCCAGACCAAGGTCCAGACGAGCCTGCCCAAGAAGCACGGGCTCTTCCCGGTGTGAGGCGAGCATGAACGATCTCGGCTTCGGCCTCGGCATGACCGCCGCCGGCATGGGCACCGTCTTTGCGATGCTCCTGCTCCTCATGCTCATCGTGCTCGTCATGGGCCGACTCGACCGGCAGCCATCCGCTGCCGACGAGGCCGCGCGCGACGGGCTCGACGAGGATGACCTCGACGCGTTGAGCGGCATCGAGCCGCCCACTGCCCCAACGGTGCACGTGCTCGCCGAGGGCCTCACCGAGGACCAGCTCGCGGCCATCACCGTCGCGGTCCTCCGCCACGCCGAGGTGCGCCGCCAGCAGGCCGCCCCGGCCATGCGGGCCCACCAGCCCGGCAGCCACATCTTCGCGAGCCGTTGGGTGGCCAACGGGCGCGGCTTCCAGACCCAACCCTGGCGCAGGAGCTGAGCACACATGCGGCGATACACGATCACGGTCGGCGAGCAGGCCTACGTCATCGACGTCGAGGAGGAGAGCGCCGACACCTTCCGGGTGCAGCTCGACGGGCGCAGCCTCAGCGTCCGCGTCGACGACCACGAGGACCTCGCCCAGGCCGCCATCAGCCCCGAGCTCGAGGTGGTCGACCCCACGACGACGAGCGGGTATGCCGCGGGCTCGCCTGCCGCTCCGGCCGGCGCGTCCTCCGGTGGTCCCGTCGCAGGTGCCTCGGCCACAGCCGGGGCCTCGGCCACAGCCGGGGCCTCGGCCGCGGCAGGCGCGGGGGCGACGGGCACGGCCGCGGCGACCACGCGGCATACCCCACCCGCGGGACGCGGGCCGGCCGCCCGCAGGGCAGGCGGCGGGGGCGACCCGGGCACCCTGTCGGCACCCATGCCCGGGGTGGTGCTGTCGGTCGACACGAGCGTCGGCACCGTTGTCGCACAGGGCGACCCGCTGCTGGTGCTCGAGGCCATGAAGATGAAGAACAGCCTCCGCGCCGGACGCGACGGTCGGGTGGCCGAGGTCCTTGTGGGCGTCGGCGACCAGGTGAAGTTCGGTGACGCGCTGGTGCGGATCGAGGACGCATGAGCCCCGACACCCTCGGCTATCTCCTGGCCGGTGTGCAGCACCTCGACTGGCAGTCGGGGGTCATGCTCGCCGTCGGGTGCGCGCTCATCGCGCTGGCCGTGATCAAGGAATACGAGCCGCTGCTGCTCCTGCCGATCGGCGCCGGCTGCATCCTGGCCAATCTCCCCCTCTCCCCGCTCGCCGAGGAGGGCGGGATGCTCGACATCCTCTACAACGTCGGAGTCGGCAACGAGCTCTTCCCGCTGCTGATCTTCGTCGGCATCGGGGCGATGACCGACTTCGGGCCGCTGCTGGAGAACCCGCGCATGGTGCTGCTCGGCGCCGCAGGTCAGTTCGGCATCTTCCTGACCCTGATCCTCGCTCTCGCACTGGGATTCACGCGCAACGAGGCCGCGTCGATCGGCATCATCGGCGCCATCGACGGCCCCACCTCGATCTATGTCAGCGGCCAGCTCGCGCCGCACATGCTCGGGCCGATCACGGTCGCGGCATACAGCTATATGTCGCTCGTGCCGATCATCATGCCGCCGATCATGCGCCTGCTCACCACCCAGAAGGAGCGCGCGATCCGGATGCCCTACTCCCAGAGGGAGATCAGCACGCGCACGCGCGTCCTCTTCCCGATCGTCGTCACGCTCATCGTGGGCATTCTCGTCCCCTTTGCGACCCCGCTGATCGGCATGCTCATGCTCGGCAATCTCATGCGGGAGTCCGGCGTCGTCGAGCGGCTCACCCAGGCGTCGGCCAACGAGCTCGCCAATGTCGTCACGCTCTTCCTCGGCCTCGCGATCGGCGCCACGATGAAGGGCGAGGACTTCATCCGCACCTCGACGCTCTTCATCCTCGGCCTGGGCCTGCTCGCCTTCTGCATCGACACCGCGGCGGGCGTGCTCTTCGGCAAGCTCCTCAACCTCTTCAGCGGCGGACGCTTCAACCCGCTCATCGGCGCGGCCGGCATCTCGGCCTTCCCGATGGCGGCGCGCGTGGTGCAGCAGGAGGCCCAGCGCGAGGACTACGACAACTTCCTGCTCATGCACGCGATGGGCGCGAATGCCGCGGGCCAGGTCGCCTCGGTCGTCGCCGGCGGCGTGCTGCTCGCGCTCATGGGCTCGGGCATCGCCTGACGCCCACTGCCACGTTGACTTGTAGCAACTCGAGCCTAAAACGCGGGTTGTTGGCTTGAGTTGTGACAAGTCAACGTGTGGGGGGCCGCGCCGGGTGGGGGGCCGCGTCGCGTGGGGGGCCGCGTCAGCGGACGTCGGGCGGGAGGGCGTCGTCGTCGACGAGCTCGGCCAGCACACCGAGGTGCTCGAGGATCGGCGTGCTGACGTCGGCCGCCTCGTCGCGCGGTGCACCGGGCGGCTCGACCAGGTGCGGCGCTGCGGCGAAGACCGCCATGAGGTAGGTCGGCGCCCACGCCTCCTGGGCCTCGTTGGGCACCGACAGGTCCATGATCGACAGGCCCTCGAACATCGACAGCAGCACGCGCGAGGCCGCCTCGGGATAGGGGTGGCCATAGGCGCGGTGGGTGGCGGCGTGCTCGGCCACGACCTGGTTGCGATAGCGCCGCAGGATCTCCTGCACCTCCGGGCGGCGCGCGGCATACAGATAGAGCTCGTAGCGGCACAGCCGCTGGTGGGTGTCGGCGAGCATGCCCGCGACCGACCGCCTGGTCCACTCCCAGGTGAGGGCCTCGGGGCCGAGGTCACGCAGTGACTCGTCGGCGACCATCTCCTCCGAGGTCCGGCGCATCAGCGCGTGGTCACGCTCGACGTTGAATTCGAGCAGCGCATCAATCAGCTGCTCCCGCGTCCCGAAGTGGTAGGTGGTCGAGCCGTGGCTGACCCCAGCCCGGTCCTCGACCCGGCGATGGGTCAGGGCGCCCATCCCCTCCTCGCCGAGCAGCTCGTGGGCGGCCTGGAGCAGGCGCAGGCGCGTCGAGGTGCCCTTGGGCGGGCTCGATTCGTGGGCGGGCATGGGACAAGTGTATGTTTTCTACGACCGTAGGATTTCTACAGTCGCAGGAATCACCGACGGGCCGGTGGCCCGCGCCTCCAGGAGGTCGCCATGAGCTCGTCGTCGTTGCTGGGCCGATGGGGGCGGTATGCCGCGCGCCACGCCTGGTGGGTCATCGGCGCCTGGGTCGTTGTCTTCCTCGCCGCAGGGGCCTATGGCGCGAGTGTCGCGGACCGGCTCACGACCGAGGGCGGCTACAACGAGCAGGCCGACTCGTGGCACTCCTATGAGTTGCTCCAGCGCGACTTTCGCGACGCCTCGCCGGACGTCAGCGTGATCTACTCCAGCGCCGAGATGACGGTCGACGACCCGCGCTTCCGCAAGGCCGTCGGGGATGTCGTGGGCCGGCTGCCCAAGGACCTCGCGCCCACCGTCGTGGACGGGCTGACCGCCCCGGCCAGCTCCGGGCTGGTCAGTCCCGACCGTCACGCGGTGCGCCTGTGGGTCTCGCTGCCCACCGGCGAGGTCAACCAGGTCATGACCGACTACCGCGAGCTGAAGCCACAGCTCGTCGCCGACGGGGTGAGGACCGACATCGGCGGCATCGTGGCGATGGGCGACGACCTCAGCACGATGGCGGTGGAGGACACCGCCCGCGCCGAGATGATCGCTCTGCCGATCGTCTTCGTCCTCGGCCTGTTCATCTTCGGGTCGCTGACCGCCGCCCTCCTGCCCTCGATGGTCGGGGCGATCGCCATGACACTGGCGCTGGCCGCCCTGCGGCTGGTCACCGACCACACCAACGTCGCCACGCACGCGATGATCGTCGTCTCGCTGCTGGGCATGGGACTCGCGATCGACTACACGCTCTTTGTCGTCACCCGCTTCCGCGAGGAGCTCGGCACCGGCCGAGGGCGCGAGCCTGCGGTCGCGGCCATGGGACCGACGATGGCCACGGCAGGCCGCACCGTGGTCGTCTCCGGCGTGATCGTCGCGGTCTCCCTCGCCGGCCTCTTCGTCTTCCCGCTCACCGGCATCCGGTCACTCGCCTGGGGCGCCATCCCTGCGGTGCTCGGCGCCATGGCTGCCGCAGTCACTCTCCTGCCCGCCGTCCTCGCAGTGCTCTCCCACCGGGTCAACAGCCTGCGCCTGCCGTGGACCCGCCGACACTCGATGGTGGGACGCGAGGCCGACAGCCGCGGCTTCTGGGCGCGCGTCGCCCACCACGTGATGGCCCGGCCGTGGACCTATCTGATCCTCACCACCGCGGCTCTGCTCGCCTGTGCCACACCGTTCCTCGGCTCCCGCTGGGGCGGGGCCGACGAGGCCCAGCTCCCCCTCGACGCGCCGAGCCGGGTAGCCCTCCAGACCGAGGCAAAGCACTTCGGGGGCGACCGCACCTGGGGATACGTGATGGTGGAGGGCGGCACCCCAGCCGACGCCGCGGCATACCTCTCGCGTCTGGATGCCGTGCCCGGCGTCGAGGCGACCCACGTGCTGGGGCACAACTCCGAGCACGAGGTCACCTTCGCCAACATCACCTGGCGAGGCGAGGCCCAGAGCAACCGGTCACAGGAGCTCGTGCGGGCGATGCGTCAGGTGCCCGACCCCGTGGGGGCGCACACCTATATCGGCGGGCCGAGTGCCCTCGCGGTCGACCAGCTCGAGCTGATCAGAGACCGGCTGCCCTGGATGCTGGCGGTCGTGGGGTCGGCGATGTTCGTGCTGCTGCTCGTGGCCTTCCGGTCAGTCCTGTTGCCGCTCAAGGCGATCGTGACCTCCGCCATCTCGATCACCGCATCCTTCGGGGTGATCACCTGGGTCTTCCAGCATGGGCATCTGGCCGGGCTGCTGGGCTTCGACCCACCGGGCTTCCTCGAGGTGTCGACGCCGATCGTCATGGGCGCGATCCTGTTTGGCCTGTCGATGGACTACGAGGTCTTCCTGCTCTCGCGCATCCGGGAGGAGTGGGACCGCACGGGCGACAACACGACCTCGGTGGCGCATGGCCTGGCGCGCACCGGCCGGATCATCACCGGCGCCGCGCTCCTGCTGGCCGTGGTGATCGGGGCCTTCGCGACCTCGGGCGTGGTCTTCGTCAAGATGATCGGTGTCGGCATGCTCGTCGCGGTGCTGCTCGACGCGACCGTCGTGCGAGGACTGCTCGTGCCGGCGACGATGAAGCTGCTCGGCCGCTGGAACTGGTGGCTGCCCGGCTCGCGCGGCTGAGGCGCCTGGCACCCACGTCGTCGCAGCGCGCTCAGCGCATTCCGCCGATTGGCGAGTTCCGCCACCCGGGCGGCCGATTCGCCGACGCCCGCGGTGAGCGAGGATGGCCGCGTGGGTGGACTGCTGACAGGGCTGTGGCTGGGCGTCGCCGCCGGGATCAGCCCGGGGCCGATGCTCGCGCTGGTCATCCGCACCTCGCTGCGACACGGCCTCCGGCACGGGGTGACGGTCGCCTGCGCGCCACTGCTCAGCGACGCGGTGGTGGTCGCGGTCACGCTGCTCGCGTTGCGGGAGGTCCCCGCCCGCTGGGTCGCGGTGCTCGGTGTCGTCGGCGGCCTGCTCGTCACGGCGCTCGGCATCGCCTCGGTGCGCGACGCCCGCTCCGCCGACCTCACCCTGGAGGCCACCGGGGATGCGCCGCCGGCGCGCCAAGCGCTGCGGGAGGCGGTGCTCGTCAACATCGTCAGCCCGCACCCCTGGGTCGCCTGGATCACCGTGCTCGGGCCGCTGGTGGTCACCGCCTGGCGTGACTCGCCGCTGCGAGGGGTGCTCTTCGTCGTCGGCTTCTATGCCGCGATCGTCGGGTCCAAGGCCGCCATCGCCGCGCTGGTCGCCGGCAGCCGGCACCGCCTGAGCCAGCAGGGCTTCCGACGCGCGCTCCTCGGCTCGGCACTGCTCCTGCTCGCCGCCGGCATCTTCATGGTCGTGGAGTTCGGCGCCCAGCTGCGCGGCTGACGCGGGCACGGCGAGGGCCGGGGACGGCCCGCCTGCCATCCCCGGCCCTGCCTAGCGGTCGCGGTGAGTGTCGGCTCCCGCGCCAGCTGCGCCGCCACCAGCGGCGGCGTCATGGGGGTCAACGTCCCCACGGCCTGTGTGGTTCCGATTTGTCCAGATCGGCGTATGCCGTGTCAGCGGCGCCCGCCGCCCGGCCCGCCCCCGCCCGGGCCCCCACCGTGCGGGCCTCCTCCCTGCGGGCCGCCTCCCTGCGGGCCCCCGCTGTGCGGGCCACCATGGCCACCATGGCCCCCACGGCCACCCGGCCCACCTCGACCACGCCCATCGCGGGCCTCCTGGTCGCTGCCGCCATCCGGCCCATGCCGGTCGGGGCGCTCACCGCTGCCCTGCTGGTCTGCCTGCGTCTGGTCCCACGGCGGCGACTGCGGCGCGCCCTGGGCCGACTGCTGGTCCCACTGTGGCGGGGGTGGCGGCGCCTGCCCGCTCGCATCGGTGGCGCTGGAGTCCGCCGAGGTGGAGTCGTTGCCGGTGAGCCTGTCCTTGATGGTGTCGAAGATTCCCATGTCCATGACTCTGCCGACCCGGCCCGTCCGTCAGTCCTGCGAGCGCTGTGCGGCACCTGTGAGATGCACGCCCGCGCCACGGCGGTCCGGCATAGAGTCGGGCCATGTCCGACGCGCCCATCCGCGTGCTGGTGGTCCAGCACAACCTCGACGACTCCCTCCACGAGCTCGCCGGCCCGCTGGTCGACGCCGGCTGGCACATCGACACGTGGTGCACGCCGGTGAGCGACGCGCCTCCGGGGCCGGTCACGGCATACGACGCCGTCATCTCGCTCGGCGCGATCGCGAGTGCCGCCGACGAGGCCGACCACCCGTGGATGCGGCCGGAGCTCGAGCTGATCCAGGAGGCGCTGGAGCGCGAGATCCCTTATCTGGGAGTGTGTTTCGGCGCGCAGATCCTCGCGCGCGCGGCTGGCGGGGAGGTCGTCAAGGGCACGGCCAAGGAGATCGGCTGGACCACGGTCACGGCCGAGCCCGCCGCCGCGCACGACCCGCTCGTCGCATGCCTCGGCGACGAGTTCGCCGCCTTCCACTACCACTACGACACCTTCACGCTGCCCGACGACGCGACCGTCCTGGCCACGACCGACGGGATCCTCGAGGCCTTCCGCGTCGGCGAGAGCGCCTGGGGTGTGCAGTTCCACGTCGAGACCAACCCGTCGGTGGTCTATGGCTGGCTGGGCAGCTATCTCGAGGACATGACCTCCGCCGGTGTCGACATCGAGCAGATGCGCGCCGACACCCGCGAGCACTGGCGCGAGGCGCGCGAGCGGGCCTGGGAGCTGGCCTGGACCTTTGTGGAGATCGTGCGAGAGTCGCGCCAGTCCCGGTGACCGATGAGCGGTATGCCGCGAGCCCGGGCTATCGGCCCGGCGACGCGGCATACCGCCGCATCATGCTGGCGCTCTTCCTGGCCGGCGTCGGCACCTTTGCGATGACCTATTGCACGCAGGCCGTGCTGCCGCTGCTGTCGGAGGAGTTCGACCTCTCGGCGGGCACCAGCACCCTGGCGGTGTCGGCGACGACGGGAGCGCTGGGCACGGCGCTGCTCTTCCTCGGGCCGCTGTCCGAGGCGCTCGGCCGGGTCTGGATCATGCGTGCCTCGCTCGTGGCCGCCGCGGTGGCGACGCTCGCGAGCGCCCTTGCGCCGTCATGGTTCTCGCTCATCGCGGTGCGTGCCGTGGCGGGGCTGCTCGTCGCCGGCCTGCCGGCGGTCGCGGTCGCCTATCTGCGCGAGGAGGTCGCCCCCGAGGCCCTGGGCCGGGTCACCGCGCGCTATATTGGCGGGACCGCGATCGGCGGGATGACGGGCCGCTTCGTCAGCGGCGGGGTGGCCGACCTCTGGGGCTGGCGCTGGGGCATCGCGGCCATCGCAGGCGTGGGCGCCCTCTGCGCGGTCGGGGCGATCGCGCTGCTGCCCCGCTCTCGGCACTTCAGCCCGGTCCCCCTGCGGCCCGCGGCTCTCGCCGAGATGACCCGGCGCATGGTGACCGACCGGGCGCTGCTCTCGCTCTATGGGATCGGCTTCGGCACCATGGGCGCCTTCGTCGGGGTCTACAACGCGGCCGGCTTCCGGCTGACCCGCACGCACGGGCTGTCGCTGGCCGTCGCGAGCCTCGTCTTCGGCGCCTATGCGCTCGGCTCGGTGGCCTCCGGCGCGGCCGGGCGCGCGGCGGACAGGTGGGGCGTGCGGGCCGTAGTGCCGATGGCTCTGGTCGTCGCGGTCGCGGGCCTGGCGCTGACCCTGGCGCCCCAGCTCCCCGCGCTGGTCGTCGGGCTCTGTGTGCTCACCGTCGGCTTCTTTGCCTGCCACGCGGTGGTCAGCTCGTGGGTGGCGGCGCGGGCCGCCGCGACCGGTCCGGGCGCCAGCCAGGCCGGCTCGCTGTATCTGTTCGCCTACTACCTCGGCTCCTCGGTCGCCGGCACGACGGTGGCGGCGATGTGGGCCCACGGCTGGGGCGCCGTCACGGCCCTGGCCGGCACGCTCCTGCTGGGGGCTCTGCTGCTGTCCCTGGTCCTGCGCCGGATCCCCTCGCTGCTCGAGCCGCCCGCACCCGACCCCGGTGTGACCGGCATGTGAGCGCAGTCAGTAGCGGCCTTTGCGGCGCAACGGTTTTGGCCGCCCGTCGGGGTCGTGGACGGTCCGATAGGGCAGCAGGGCCGCGGCGCGGGTGACGAGCCCGAGATCGGGCGGGTCGAGGGGTCGCAGCCGGCCAGGCGGCCGCGGACCGACGCGACCGCCGTCATGCCAGGCCTGGAGTGCGCGTGCGCTCTCGGCGAAGGCGGCGAACATCGCCTCGGGCTCGCGGCAGTCGGCCATCACCTCGTGCAGGGGTCCGTCGTCGAGGTCGGCCGGCGAGCGGCCGGCCATGAGGGGCCCGGTGTCACCGGGGAAGCGGCCGCCCGGCAGCTCCCGGTCGAGATGCTCGGCCGCGAGGGTGAGCCGCAGCCTGCGCGCATAGGCGCTGTGGCCCTCGCCGCTCTCGTCGACCACGACGGCCGAGAGCTCGGAGTCGTGGGTCCACGAGCGGCGGTTGAAGTTGTCGGACCCGACGCTGGCCCACTGGTCATCCATCACACAGACCTTGGCGTGCACATAGACCGGCCGACCGTCGTGGTTCTCCACGCCATAGAAGGCCACCCGGTCACCGGCCGCCTCGACGAGCCGCGACATGGCACGCTGGCGCCCGAGCAGCTGCGGCACCCGGGAGAGCGGGCTCTCCTGGTCGGGCCGGTGCGGCAGCACGGCGATCACATGCAGTCCGGGGGTGGCGCGCAGCGTCTCGACGAAGTGGTCGGCGACGTCGTGCGACCAGAGGTACTGGTCCTCGATATAGACGAGGCGCTCGGCACGCTCGAGGGCCTTGGTGTATCCGCGGGCCACGCTCCGCTCGCCGCCGCGGGCGAAGGGATAGTCGCGGCCGTGGCGCAGGTTGGGATAGGTCCGCAGGAGCTGCACCGCGTGGGTCCCACCCGGCACAGGCGGTGGCGGGCCGGCCTGGGGCGGAAGCGGATCGGGGATGACGTCCAGGCCGCGCAGGCGGTCGGCGAGACGCCGACCGGGATGGCGGGCGAGCGGCGTCGGGTCCTCCCAGCGCTCCCGGAAGACGGTCTCCACGTCGTGCACGGCCGGGCCGGAGATGGCCACCTGCACGTCATGCCAGGCCGGGGTGGGCCCATAGGCCTCGGCCATCGCCTGTGGCTGCGGGTCGCCTGTGTGCCGGGCGCTGTCGCGCCGGCTGTGGCACAGGTCGATGCCCCCGACATAGGCGATGTCGCGGGCCGGGTCGTCGCGGTGGCGGATGACGACGAACTTCTGGTGGTGTGAGCCGCCGGTGCGCACCCGCATGTCGAGCAGCACCTCGGCGCCGTGCTCCTGGAGGGCCTGCCCGAGGTGGCGGTTCTCCTCGGCGGAGAACTGGAGCCGGTCCCAGTGCGAGCGCCAGACCAGCCCGCGCACGTCGACGCCGCGCTCGTCGGCGGCGCCGAGGACGGCCGCGACCTCCGAGCCGGGCTCGCCGGTGAGGAGCTCGTCCGGGTCGCCGCGCCAGTCGGTGAAGAGGATGAGGTCACCGTCCCGGGTGGCCTCGATCCGCTCACAGAGCTCGGCGAAGTAGGCCTCGCCGTGCACCAGCGGGCGCACGTGGTTGCCGCTCGACCACGCCTGCCCCGCCGGGTGGCTCGCGTCGAGCCTGGAGGCGGGGTTGGCGCGCTCGTCGGGGGTCAGGAGCCAGTCGGTGCGTGCCATCGCCCCATTGTCCCCGTCCGCGGGCCCGACCCGTCTCGCGCAGGTGCCTGCAAGCGCTTACATTTTGTCCTACGCTGTGCCCTGTGATCGACCAGCGCAGTTCGGGCACGCCCTCGCCCGCCTACACCGCCGACCCCGCCTGGCAGGCCCTGACCGAGGCCGAGCGCGGCATCTTCACCACCCGCCGTGACGCCCTGTGGGCCGACGTGGAGCGGCCGCTGCGCGCGCTCTACGGCGAGCACGCGGCATACCCCCAGGTGCTGGAGGAGCTCGAGGTGATCATCGCGCGGGCGTATGCCGCGCGCACCCTCGAGCTGCGCCTGCTCGACGAGCGCCGCCTGTCCACCCCCGACTGGTTCCAGCGGCCCGACATGGTCGGATACGTCTGCTACACAGACCGATTCGCCGGGACGCTGCGTGAGCTCCCGGGGCGGCTGGACTATCTCGAGGACCTCGGGGTCACCTATCTGCACCTCATGCCGCTGCTGCGGCCCCGCTCCGGCCCCAACGACGGCGGCTATGCCGTCGAGGACTACCGCTCGGTCGACCCGCGCCTGGGGACGATGGAGGACCTGCGCGATGTCGCCACCCAGCTGCGAGGCCGCGGGATGTCGCTCGTCGTCGACCTGGTGTGCAACCACACCGCCCGCGAGCATGTCTGGGCGCGCAAGGCCATCTCCGGCGACCGGGACTACCAGGACTACTACCTGATGTATCCCGACCGGACGATGCCCGACCAGTGGGAGCGGACGCTGCCGGAGATCTTCCCCGACTTCGCGCCGGGCAACTTCACCTGGGTCGACGAGTGCAGCCGCTGGGTGTGGACGACCTTCAACGACTACCAGTGGGACCTCAACTACACCAACCCGCGCGTCTTCGCCGAGATGCTCGACGTCATCCTGGCGCTGGCCAACCAGGGCGTGGAGGTCGTGCGGCTCGACGCCGTGGCCTTCATGTGGAAGCGGATGGGCACCAACTGCCAGAACCAGCCCGAGGCGCACTCGATCCTCCAGGCCTTCCGCGCGCTGACCCGCATCGCCGCCCCCGGGCTCATCCTGCTCGCCGAGGCGATCGTCTCACCCGAGGACCTCGTGCCCTATCTCGGCACCGGGGATGCGACCAACAAGGAGTGCGAGCTCGCCTATCACAACGTGCTCATGGTCAGCCTCTGGAGCGCGCTCGCCGAGGGCAACGCCCGGCTGCTCACCCGCACCCTCGAGCGCATGCCGCGCATCCCGTCGGGCACGGCCTGGCTGACCTATGCCCGTCTCCACGACGACATCGGGTGGGCGGTGACCGACGAGAATGCCGCGTCGGTCGGCCTCGACGGCTTCCTCCACCGCTCCTTCCTCTCCGACTTCTATTCCGGGGCCTTCTGGGGCAGCAACGCCAAAGGCCTTGTCTTCCAAGAGAACCCGCTCACCCGCGACCGGCGCATCTCCGGTTCGCTCGCCTCGCTGGCCGGGCTCGAAGCCGCCCTCGCGGGCGGGTCGGAGTGGGATGTCCACCTCGCCGTGCAGCGGATCCTGTTGCTGCACAACCTGGTCCTCGCCTTCGGCGGCGTCCCGCTGATCTACATGGGTGACGAGATCGGGATGCTCAACGACTACTCCTTCACCCAGCAGCCCGACCACGCCGACGACAACCGGTGGGTGCACCGGCCCCGCATGGACTGGGCGGCCGCCGAGCTGCGGCACGACCCCGGCACCGTCGAGGGCCGCATCTTCGGAGGCATCCGCGAGCTGGCCCACCTGCGCACCCAGATCGGCGCCTTCCACGCCCGCGCGGCCTCGGTGCCGGTCTGGCTCGGCAACGACGCCGTCTTCGGGCTGGTGCGCACCTCCCCCCGCGGCCGCATCCTCGTCGTCGCCAACGTGAGCGACCAGCCGAAGTGGGTCTCGCTCCAGGGCTTCGACCGGCTCGACCCGGGCGCCTGGCTCGACGACCTGATCACCGGGGAGCGCACGGGCTGGACCTTCGAGCTGCCGCCCTATGCCGTGCGCTGGCTCGTCGGCACCGACTGAGTTGCACCACGGGGTATGCCGCGTGGCACCGTAGAGGGGTGAGCTCACCCGCGCGCCGCGCCCGCCCGCAGGCCAAGTGCCCGATCCGGGTCGGCGAGGCGTGCTCGCTGTGCCATCCCGGCGCGACCGGGCCGCAGGACTGCGGTCTGGTCTATCTGGTGATGGACGACGACGAACTGCGCGAGGCCTTGGCCGACAACCGCCGCGAGCACCAGGCCCGCTCCCGCGAGCAGGGCTGAGTCACCGGCGCGCCAGGCGCCTCATGAGGGCACACGACAGGCCATAGAAGGCGGCCATCATCGCGGCCATCGGCAGCAGCGAGTCATAGCCGAAGAGGCCGGTGAGCGGGGTGCAGATCGCACCGATGAGCATCGAGAGGCCACCCTGGAGTGACGCGGCGGTGCCGGCCATCCGGCGACCCGCCTCCTGCGCCAGGGCGGTCGTCGACGGGATCGTCAGTCCCCCGCCGCCGACGATCAGGCAGAGCATCGCCCACGGCACGGCGATCGGCAGCGAGCCGTCCCGGTCGAGCAGCGCCACGACGAGCAGACCGACCGCGGCCGCCGTCGAGACACCCACCCCGACCGTGCGCAGCCAGCGCGGCCCGCGGTGCCCGACCAGCGCCCGGAAAGCGATGCTGCTCAAGGCCATTGCCGCTGCGTTGGTGGCGAACACCACGGCATACAGGCTCTCGCTGATGCCATATGAGCTCTGGAGGACAAAGGAGGAGCCGCCGATATAGGTGAAGAAGCCGGCCGTCGCCAGCCCGTTGACCGCCACGTGCTGCATGAACGACCAGTCACGCGACAGCTCACCCATCCGGCGCAGCGTCTGACCCAGGCCGGGCGGGTGACGGCGCTGCGGCGGCAGGGTCTCGGGGATGCCCACGAGCACCGCCGCGACCATGAGCACACCGGCCGCGGCGAGCCAGTAGAAGACGGTGCGCCACGTGCCGTCGGCCATGATCAGCCGGCCGGCGACGGGCGCGATCAGTGGCGCGAGGAAGGTGATCGACGCGAGCGTGCCATAGGTCTTGGCCGCGTCGCCCGAGCCATAGGAGTCGGTCACGACCGCCCGCCCGACGACGACGCCGGTGCCCGCCGCGAGCCCCTGGACGACCCGCATCGCCAGCAGCACGCCGATGGCGGGCGCCAGCGCGCAGACCAGGCTCGAGAGGGCGAATGCCGCGGTGCTGGCCAGCAGCATCCGGCGCCGGCCGACCGCGTCGCTGACCGGACCGCACGCGAGCTGCCCGAGGGCGAGCCCGACGATGAATGCCGTGAGGGTCAGCTGGGCGAGCGCACCGGTCGTGTGGAGCGAGCCGGCCAGCGCCGGCAGCGCGGAGATATAGGTGTCGGTCGCAAACGGGCCGATCCCGGTGACCACGACGAGCGCGGGGATCAGCAGGCGGCCTGCCCGTGGTCTCGCTCGCTCGCTCACCCGCAGAGCCTACGGACCTGCGGCGATGTCCCGTCAATTCGGTCAGAGTGCAGACCCGGGCTTACCGTGGTGTCACGTGACGACTCCCACGACCGCGACCCCGACAGCGCCCACCAGCGGGCGCGGCAGCCATGTCGGGCTGGCCACAGCAGCACTGGTCCTCGGCGGGTTCTCCATCGGCACAACGGAGTTCGTCTCGATGGGGTTGCTCCCCCAGATCGCCACGACGCTCGACATCAGCATCCCCACGGCGGGCCACATCATCTCGGCCTATGCGCTGGGCGTCGTCATCGGGGCCCCCGTGCTGGCCGTCCTGTTCGCGAAATACCCGCGCAAGGGCCTGCTCCTCGGGCTGATGGCCGTCTTCACGATCGGCAACGCCGCGAGCGCACTGGCCGACAGCTATCCGGCGATGATCGGGGCGCGGCTGCTCGCGGGCTTCCCGCACGGGGCCTTCTTCGGTGTCGGCGCGCTGGTCGCGGCCGGCATGGTCGAGCCGGCCCGCCGAGGCCGCCAGATCGGCCGGATGATGTATGGCATCCCGGCGGCCAATGTCATCGGCGTGCCGGTCACCACCTGGCTCGGCCAGAACATCGGCTGGCGGTCGGCCTACTGGACCGTCGCGGCACTGGGCATCCTCACCTTCGCGCTCGTCGCGGCATACGTCCCCCGGTCGCCGGGCAACCCGGAGGCGACGGGCCGACGCGAGCTTTCGGCACTGTCGAGCCCGACGCTGTGGCTGTCGATCCTCGCCGGCTCGCTCGGGTTCGGCGGCATGTTCGCGATGTACTCCTACATCGCGCCGACCATCACCGACGTCACCGGGCTGCACGAGTCGGCCGTGCCGACCTATCTGCTCGTCTATGGCCTCGGCGGGCTGATCGGCGCGGAGATCGCCGGGCGTCTGTCTGAGTGGTCGATCCGCAAGTCGGTCGTGCTCGGCTTCGCCCTGATGGCGCTGGCCCTCGCGGCATTCAGCTGGCTCTCGCCGTGGCACCTCCCCGGCATGGCCGTCTTCTTCTGCTCCGCCCTCGTCGCCTCGATCCTGGTGGTCAACCTCCAGATGCAGCTCATGCACGACGCCGGTGACGCCGAGACCCTCGGCGCCGCGCTCAACCACTCGGCACTCAACATCGCCAACGCCCTCGGCGCCTGGCTCGGCGGCATCGTCATCGCGCTCGGCTATGGCTATCGGGCGCCCTCGCTCGTCGGCGCCGGCATGGCCCTCGTCGGCATCCTGATCCTGCTCGCCTATCGCCAGCTCGACCGCCGCCGCGCCAACCCCCTGCGCTGACCGACAAGGGGCACTCGGCCACTGAGCCCGCCGACGCGCCCCATCCGCACCCCACCCCCCTCTTAAGCCAATTGGCGAGTTCCGCGCACCCCTGTGGGGCGGAACTCGCCAATTGGCTTAATGAGGGAGGCAGGACTCCCGTCAGCGGGCGGGGGGCTCGACAGGCTCGACGGGGTCGATGACGACCTCGTCAGAGGCGTGGCGGCCGGGGCGGACCCGCTGGGAGTCGACGATGTAGGCCGAGGTCAGGTCGGACGAGACCGCGGTGAGCGTGCCGATGTCGACGCCCTCGTAGCGCTGGGCCACGGTCGGCTCGACCTCGCTGAGCACCTTGTCCTCGTCGAGCTCGGTCGCGGCGGCCGCGAGCGCCCGGCGGACGTCGTCGCTGAGGATGCCGCCGTGGCGCTTGCCGCGCTCGGCGATCTCGGCGGCATACCGCTCGGACTTGGCCGCCACCTCGGGGTGCTCGGTGGTGAGCATGACCGCGGTGCGGGCGAGCAGCGCCTGGCCACGCACGAGGTCGCCGTCGCCGATGTCGAGCACGGCCTGGCGCAGCAGCGGCAGGTCCTCGCGGGAGGAGGCCTGGGCGAGCCGGGCGATCTGGAGGCCGAGCAGCCGCTCACGGGTGCGGGAGGCGCCGCCGTCGCGGCCGAGCGGCACGGTCAGGCCCTCACCGGCAGAGGACTGGCCCATGCCGTCGAGCATCTCGCGGCCCGCCTCGGCGGGGGTGTGCACGGTGTCGCGCAGGGGCACGACCTTGATCAGCAGCGAGGCGATGAAGGCCACGGCCACCAGCGGCAGGGCAAAGGTGAAGACGTCGTGCAGCGCGTCGGCCAGCCCCTGGCGGACGGCGGTGGCGACCTGCGGCGGGAGCTTGGCCAGGGCGGCCGGGTCGAGGACCGAGCCGGCGCCGATCTTGCCGGCGGGCATGTGCTCGCGCATCGCCTCGGGCAGGTGGGAGATGATCGCCGGCCGCATCTGCGAGGTCATGATCGTGCCGTAGACGGCGATGCCCACGGTCGAGCCGACGTTGCGGAAGAACTGGGTCGCCGCGGTGGCGACGCCGAGGTCCTCGCGCATGACGATGTTCTGGACGACGAGCGTGTAGACCTGCATGCACATGCCGAGGCCGATGCCGAAGACGACCATCGCCAGGGTGAGCGCGCCCGAGGTGGACGTGTAGGTCAGCTGGGTGAGCAGCCACATGCCGACGCCCATGATCGCGACGCCGAGCAGGATGACGCCCTTGTAGCGGCCGGTGCGGGTGATGAAGAGCCCGGACAGGATCGACAGGCCGATCATCGCCACCGACATCGGCATGAGGATCAGGCCCGACTTGGTGGCGTCGACGCCCTGCACGCCCTGCGCATAGACGGGGATGTAGATGAGCGCGCCGAACATCAGCATCGAGACGGCGAAGGAGGCGATGTTGGAGAAGGTGAAGACCGACCCGCGGAAGAGCCGCAGCGGGATGACCGGCTCCGACGCCCGGGTCGCGGTCCAGATCCACAGCAGCAGGAAGAGCGTACCGGCGGCATACATGCCGATGATCTGGGCCGAGCCCCACGCATAGCTGGTGCCGCCGAGCGAGGTGGCGAGCAGGATGAGCACGAGGGCCGCGGTGAGGGTGATGATGCCGGGCCAGTCGATCTTGGCCTCGCGCCGGGTGTGCGGCAGGTGCAGGAAGCGGAAGATCGCGAGGAATGCCGCGATGCCGACGGGCAGCGAGACATAGAAGAGCCAGCGCCAGCCCCAGTGGTCGGTGATGTAGCCGCCGGCGAGCGGGCCGGCGATGGAGCTGACACCGAAGACGGCGCCCATCAGGCCCTGGTACTTGCCGCGCTGCCGCGGCGGGATGATGTCGCCGATGATCGTCTGCGACAGCGGCATCAGGGTGCCCATGCCGAGGCCCTGCACGGCGCGCGCGAAGACGAGGAACCAGAAGCCCTGGGAGAGGCCGGCCAGGATCGAGCCGACCATGAAGACGACCAGCCCGGCGAGATAGAAGGGCCGGCGGCCATAGAGGTCGGACAGCTTGCCGACGATGGGCACGCTGATGGCCGAGACGAGCATGGCGGCGGTCGCGAGCCACGAGTAGTGGTCCATGCCGCCGAGCTCGGCGACGATGCGCGGCATGGCGGGGCTGACGATGGTCTGGCTGATCGAGGCGACGAGCATGCCGAGCATCAGGCCGATGAAGACCCGCCTGGCCTCGGGGCTCAGCTCGTAGGCGGCGGGCTCGTCGGATGCGGTGCGTTGTGCGGTGGCGGTCACGGGGTCCTTCAGGGCGTCACGGGTGTTTATTGGTTGCGTTCTGCAACTATTCTACCGCCCTCGGCATTCCCCGTCGAACCCAGCAGCCCAGACACCAGGCGGTATGCCGCGGGGTCGGGGCCGCGGCATACCGCCTGGTCGTTGGGGGCGGGGGTCAGGAGGCGACGGACTCGGCGAGCTTGCCGAGGGTGTCCTCGAGCTGGGACTCCTCCACGAGGGGGAACTTCACCTTGGCGAGCAGGTCCTTGTCGGTGACCTTGGACCAGTCATAGGTGTGGGTGACGAGAGTGGCGTCGGGGCCCTGGGGCGCCAGCTCCCAGACCCACTCCCACCCGGGCGGCTGGGTGCCGGCGGGCGCGGTCTGCCAGGCCAGGAGCTTGTCCTTGGCATAGCCGGTGACGTGGTTGTCGGTCTGGTACTCCCCGCCCATGTGCTCGCCCGACATGTTCATCGTGAACACGTCGCCGACGGCCTGGATGCGGTCGGTCTTCTCGTCGGAGCGGATGAAGCCGGAGCCGTCGAGCTCGGCGTGCCGCTGGGGGTTGGACAGGACGTCAAAGAGGGCGTCCGCGGAGGCGTCGATGGTCCTGCTGACGGTGATCTTGTTGTCTGCCATCACCCCACCCTGCCCAGCCCGGGCGGCCGGGTGCAACCCCCGCAGGGCGGTGACCAGCGGGTATGCCGCTCGGCGCAGCGGCTGCCGCGCCCGCCTCAGGAGATGATCACCACACGGGATGGATAGGGGCTCTTGGGCGCGGAGTCCCTACATTTGTCCCGTGAGCGACCTCCACCCCAAGCTGCAGCCCATCTTCACCACGGTCCTGGCCCGCAATCCCGGCGAGGCCGAGTTCCACCAGGCCGTGAAGGAGGTGCTCGACAGCCTCGCGCCCGTGGTCGACAAGCGGCCGGAGCTGATCGACGCGGCCATCATCGAGCGGCTGTGCGAGCCGGAGCGCCAGATCATCTTCCGGGTGCCGTGGACCGACGACCAGGGCCAGGTGCACGTCAACCGTGGCTTCCGCGTCGAGTTCAACTCCGCGCTCGGCCCCTACAAGGGCGGGCTGCGCTTCCACCCGAGCGTCTACCTCGGCATCATCAAGTTCCTCGGCTTCGAGCAGATCTTCAAGAACGCCCTTACCGGCCTGCCGATCGGCGGCGGCAAGGGCGGCTCGGACTTCGACCCCAAGGGCCGCTCCGACGCCGAGATCATGCGCTTCTGCCAGTCCTTCATGACCGAGCTCTACCGCCACATCGGCGAGTACCGCGATGTGCCCGCCGGTGACATCGGCGTCGGCGGCCGCGAGATCGGCTACATGTTCGGCCAGTACAAGCGCATCACCAACCAGTACGAGTCGGGCGTGCTCACCGGCAAGGGCATCGGCTGGGGCGGCTCGCGCGCCCGCACCGAGGCCACCGGCTATGGCACGGTCTTCTTCACCCGCGACATGCTCACCTCGCGCGGCGAGTCCCTCGAGGGCAAGCGCGTGGTCGTCTCCGGCGCCGGCAATGTCGCGATCTATGCGGTCGAGAAGGCCCAGGACCTCGGCGCCACTGTCGTGGCCGTCTCCGACTCGGGCGGCTATGTCGTCGACGAGAAGGGCATCGACCTCGAGCTGCTCAAGGACATCAAGGAGGTCCAGCGCGGCCGCCTGACCGACTATGCCGCGGTGCGCAAGCACGCCACCCACGTCGACAACGGCTCGATCTGGGATGTCGACTGCGATGTCGCGCTGCCCTGCGCCACCCAGAACGAGCTCGACGGCGACGGCGCGGCCGCCCTGGTCAAGAACGGCGTGACCGCCGTGGCCGAGGGCGCCAACATGCCCTGCACCCCCGAGGCGATCAAGGTCTTCCAGGAGGCCGGCACGCTCTTCGGCCCGGGCAAGGCCGCCAACGCCGGCGGCGTGGCGACCTCCGCCCTCGAGATGCAGCAGAACGCCATGCGCGACGCGTGGACCTTCGAGGCCACCGAGGAGCGGCTCGACCAGATCATGTCGGGCATCCACACCCGCTGCCTCGAGACGGCCGAGGAGTTCGGCTCCCCCGGCGACTATGTCGTCGGCGCCAACATCTCCGGCTTCATCCAGGTCGCCGAGCCGATGATGGCGATGGGCGTCATCTGAGGTCTCCCTAGAGCAGGTATGCCGCGGGGCGAGGTCCGATCGGGCCTCGCCCCGCGGCATACCCGCTGTCATCGGTCAGTCGGCGACGAGGCCGTCGCAGTGCGCGGCGAGGCTCTCGGCCTCGGTGGTGACATAGCCGCGGGCGCGCTTGCCGATCAGCAGGTGGGTGGTGCTGGTCAGGCCGCCGGTCCACTCGAGCATGAGGTGGATGCGCGTGCCGCCGCCGGCCGGCTCGAGCCAGTGCTGTGCGACCGAGAGGATGCCGGGGCGGCGGTTCTCCCAGACGAAGCCCTGGCTGGGGCGCCAGTCGGTGACCGTCCACGTCGCGGGCGGCATCCTGGGCTGCCAGAGGGCGTATGCCGCGGGCTCGCGGGCGATCTGCCGCGCCGCGGTGACCGTGGGGGTCCAGGTGTGCCAAGCCTCGATGTCGGCGAGGACACCCCAGACCGTGTCGATGTCGGCGCGGGTCGCGGCGGTGGCCTCGATGAGCATGGCCCGAGGCTAACGGCCGCCGCTGCACGCGGGGCGAACCAGCGCAGACGAAACCTGGCGCGAGGCAGACGGGGAGAGACCCTTACGGGAGGCTATGCATTGCCCCGAGAATCGGACCATAGGCCGGATTCCCGGGGCAGTAACAAACTGCCCCGAGAGAGCGTCCGATCCC
Organism: Micrococcales bacterium; assembly: GCA_021287075.1. Taxonomy (GTDB): domain Bacteria; phylum Actinomycetota; class Actinomycetes; order Actinomycetales; family Dermatophilaceae; genus JAJTBD01. The sequence continues at coordinate 58,221 of JAJTBD010000022.1, forward strand.
GGGGCAGTTTGTTTCTGCCCCACGCGATTTGTTACTGCCCCGCGCGAGGGTCCGATCCCGGGGCAGTTTGTTACTGCCCCAGCTGGGCCACAGCGCGGGGCAATGCATAGCGCGCGGCAAGAGGGCCCGGGCCCCCGCCGCGCAGGCTCAGGCGGCCGGGGCCCGGTGGAGGGTCTCGCGGGCGGGCAGCCAGGCGACGAAGGCAATGGCCGCGACGACGCCGGCGAGGATGAAGGCCGGCGCATAGCCGAACGCGTCGACGACCATGCCGGTGACGATCGGCCCGAAGATCGTGCCGGTGTCCTGGGCCATCTGGAAGGCCGCGAGCACCTTGCCGCCACCGCGCTCGTTGCCGACGACGTCGGCGAGGCTGGCCTGCTGGGCGGGGTTGAGCACGCCCGCCCCGGCGCCACCGATGAGCGAGGCGACGACGATCAGCGGGAAGGAGTGCAGGAAGCCGAAGGCCGCCGTGGCCACTGCCGAGATCGCGAGCCCGGTGAGGATGAGCGGGCGGCGGCCGAGCAGGTCGGAGCGACGGCCCGCGAGCATCAGCCCGCCGGCGTTGCCTGCGGCAAAGAGCGCTAGAGCTATGCCCGGCAGCCGCGGGTCGTCGCCGAGAGCGGCCGCGATGAAGAGCGGCGTCAGCGCCACCCGCACCCCGAAGTTGGCCCACCCGTTGGCGAAGCCGGAGACCAGCGCCGCGCGATAGGCCGAGTCGTCCAGCGCCTCCCGGACGGTCATGGCCGGCTTGGGCGCGCTCCCGGGCGGCGGCTGGAGGGAGGCGTGGCTCAGCTGCGTCGCGACGATGGCCGTGGCGATGACGAGCGCCGCGGCATACACCAGGAAGGGCACCTGCATGCCGAGGCGGGCGAGGAAGCCGCCGAGGATGGGGCCGGCGATATTGCCGATGAGGAAGGCCGAGCCGTAGGCGGAAGAGACCTTGCCGCGGATCGTCGGCGGCGCGAGGCGCACGATCAGGGCCATCGCCGAGACGGTGAACATCGTCGAGCCGATGCCGCCCAGGCCGCGGAAGACCAGCAGCTGCCAGTAGTTGGCGGCGAAGGCGGTCGCCGCCGAGGACGCCGCGACGATGAGCAGGCCGACGAGATAGACCCACCGCTCCCCCAGCCGCGTGATCAGCGCGCCGCCGGCGGGCGCGAAGACCAGCCGCATGAAGGCGAAGGCACTCACCACGATCGTCGCGGCGGTCACGCCGACGTCGAAGCTGCGGGCATAGGCGGGCAGCACGGGGGTGATCAGGCCGAAGCCGATCGCGATGACGAATGCCGCGACGATCAGCACCCAGATCTCGCGCGGGATGCGCGCGACGTCGACGCTGGGGACGGCGGCGGTGGCGGGGCCGATCGGGGCAGGCCCGTCGGCGGAAGAGGTGGGGTCGCTCATTGCCGCACCAGTATGACTGGCGCGGCAGCGCCGCTAGGACACGGTGAAGGCGCGGGAGGCCCCGGTGAGCGGCGAGACCTTGCCCGTCCAGCCGCTCTTCCAGTCACCGTGGTGGACCAGGCGATAGGTGCCGGGCGCGGCGTCGGCGGGGATGTCCCACTCGAGGGTGGCCGTGGAGTTGGCCACGCCCTCCCTCGCCCAGCGGTAGCGGGTCTCCCAGTCGTTGTCGTCGGCCACCCGGCGCCACTGGCCGCCCTCGAGCCGCTGCACCTCGAGGAAGGTCCCGCCCAGCCGGAGGTTGTTCTTGGGGTGGCCGGTGACGAAGACCGCCTTGGCCTGCTGGCCCCGGGAGTATGCCGCGGCGGGCTGCGTCAGCACCTCGCCCCACGCCTTGCCGATCGGCTTGTCGTCGAAGACCACCTCGGACTGGAAGTCGACCCCGGTGAAGGGCGGGCGCGTCGTGGCCGCACTGGTCGGGGCGGGCGCGCCGGAGCGCATGGCGCTCGCCAGACCGGCCACCGTCTGCACATAGGCGGGGAGGGTGTATCGGCCGAAAAGCGTTGAGCCGCCCTCGTATTGCTGCGAGTCATACTCCTCCGGCGTCGTGACGTACTGGCTGTAGTCGTTGGCATAGGCCTGGACGATCACGTTGTCCAGCGGGAGCCCGAGCTCGGCTGCGACCGCGCGTCGCAGGCGCAGCCCCGAGGTGATCGTGACCTCGCCCGGCATACCGATCAGGGCGAGGTCGCCGATGCGCACGAGCTGCACCGGCAGCACGTTGGGGGTCAGGCCCAGGGAGCCGGTGGCGAGGAGGTCCTGCTTGGGGTGCTGGCAGTTCTTGAGCGCGTCGGGCACCGGCTGCTTGAGCGCGTCAAAGATCGGCACGAGCGGGCTCGGCGTGCCCTCGGGCCAGATCGGCAGGGCCGAGCCGTCCTCGGTGCTGCCGGCGGTCATCGAGGCGCCGAGGGCGCCCGAGCAGGTCTGGTGGGGCTGCCCGTCGGGCGTGAAGCGGCCGTCGACCGCGACCGCGGACATGTCGACGAACTGGAGCCGGTAGTCGATCGGCCCCTCGAGCGGCCGGGTCGAGGCATAGAGGCGCTGGGCCGTCTCCTTCTGTCGGGTGCCGATGATGCGGGAGTTCTCCCACTCGTCCTCGGTGGGGCCAGACCCGGGCTGGAGGTTGAGGTTGGGCGAGATGTCACCGGCGTTGGTGTTGGCGAAGGACGCGACGAACTTCTCCCCCGGCGCGAGATAGTCCTGGCCGGCGTCGCGACGCTCCCAGAAGTACTGCGCGGCGCCCTTGTTGTCGGGTGAGATCAGGTGGTTCTCCCCGGTGATCGAGGTGTTGTGCACGGCGAACCAGCTCTGCGCGCCGATGTCCTCGCTCCCCTGTCGGAAGCGCAGCACGGTCATCGACGGGTCGATGGCCTGCGGGAAGACGGCCCTGTCGGCGTCGGGGTTGCGCTCCCAGGCCACGCGGGAGCGGTTGATGCTGGCGTTGGTCAGCTCGCCGCGGGCGATGCCGATCGACCCGGGTGCGAGGTCGGCGTGGGCCTGCTCGATCGAGGCGGTGATGCCGGTGATGATCGCGTCGAGGTTCTGCTGCTGGAGCCCGCCGATCGAGAGGTTGTAGGCGAGGTTGTGCGAGAAGCCGCCCGGGCCGGAATGGGTGTGCGTGCCCGCCATGAGGACATTGGCGTCGGTATAGGTGTCGCCGTACTTGGCGCGCAGCTTGGCCAGCACGCCCTCCTTGACGGCGCGGAAGACCATGCCGAGGTCGGCGTTGACATAGGCCACCCGCCTGCCCGACGCGGGGTCGGCGACGACGAAGGCGCGTGAGCGCAGCCGCTGGTGGATGCCCTCGGTCTTCTGGTCGGTGCGCGAGTAGCCCATCATCCCGATCTCGGCCGCGGGCCCGGTGATGTCGGCGATCCCCCGACCGACGAGGTATGCCGCGGAGCCCGGCTCCGCGGCAGCCGCACCCTGGGCTGGTGCCTGGGCGACGAGCGAGCCGGGGCCGCACAGCATGGCGGCGGCGATGGCGAGTGAGGCGGTCCTGCGCATGGTGGGGACGTCCTTGTCCTCGGGGCTGCTTGGTTTACCGTGGGTCGGTTTCTACCATTCCGCTGACATTCTGTGAAGACCTGTCACCGATCGCCCGGAGGGTGCCTCCCAGTGGTTGGATGGAGGGCGTGCCAACGAAGCCACTTCCTTCCGACCTGGAGATTGCCCGCGCCGCCCACCTGAAGCCGATCGCTGAGGTGGCCCAGGCTGCGGGCCTCGACACGGCATACCTGGAGCCCTACGGGCACCACGTCGCCAAGGTGGACCTCGCCGCCACCGCTGCCCCACAAGGGAACTCGCGACGCGCGAAGTATGTCGTCATCACGGCGATCACCCCCACGCCGCTCGGGGAGGGCAAGACGACCACGGCCGTCGGACTCGCCCAGGGCCTGGCCGCGACCGGACGCACGGCGATGCTCGCGCTGCGCCAGCCGTCGATGGGACCGACCTTTGGCATCAAGGGCGGCGCCGCCGGTGCCGGCTACAGCCAGGTCGTGCCGATGGAGGTGCTCAACCTCCACCTGACCGGCGACTTCCACGCGATCACCGCCGCGCACAACCTGCTCGCGGCCATGGTCGACAACCACCTGCACCACGGCAACGAGCTCGGGCTCGACGAGCGCACGATCGCGTGGCGGCGGGTGCTCGACGTCAACGACCGGGCGCTGCGCAATGTCGTGCTCGGGCTGGGCGCGCGGATCGACGGCGTGCCGCGGCAGAGCGGCTTCGACATCACCGCAGCCAGCGAGATCCAGGTGATCATGATGCTGGCCACCTCGCTCAAGGACATGCGAGAGCGGCTGGGGCGCATCGTGATCGGCTACACCAAGGACGGCGGCATACCCGTCACCGCGGAGCAGCTCAAGGCGGCCGGGGCGATGGCGGTGATCCTCAAGGACGCACTGCGGCCCAACCTGATGCAGACCACCGAGAACACGCCGGTCCTGATCCACACCGGCCCGTTTGGCAATATCGCGACCGGCAACTCCTCGGTCATCGCCGACATGGTCGGCATCCAGAGCAGCGACTTCCTGCTGACCGAGGCCGGCTTCGGCTCCGACATGGGCGCCGAGCGCTTCTTCAACGTCAAGTGCCGTGTGTCCGGGCTGGTGCCGGACGCGGCGGTGCTCGTCGCGACCGTCCGCTCGCTCAAGGCGCACTCGGGGCAGTACCGCGTCGTCGCGGGCAAGCCGCTGCCCCCGGAGATGCTCGAGGAGAACCCCGAGGACGTGCGGGCGGGCACCGACAACCTGCGCAAGCACATCGAGATCGTGCGCTCCTTCGGCGTCGCACCGGTCGTGGCGATCAACGCCTTCCCCACCGACCACGACTCGGAGCACGCGGTCATCCGCGAGGTCGCCGAGGCAGCCGGCGCTCGGGTGGCCATCTCCACGCACGTCTCCGACGGAGGCGCGGGCGCGACCGAGCTGGCCGATGTGGTGGCCGCGGCGTGCGACGACCAGCACGAGTTCCGTTACACCTATCACCTCGACGAGCCGCTGACCGACAAAATCGAGGCGATCGCGACGCGCATCTATGGCGCCGACGGCGTGGACTTCTCCCCTGCTGCCGCGAAGGATCTCGCGCGTTTCGAGCAGCTCGGCTATGGCGCCTTCCCGGTGGTCATCGCCAAGACGCACCTCTCGGTGAGCTCCGACCCGAGCCTGCGGGGGGCGCCAACGGGATGGCGGATGCCGGTGCGCGAGGTGCGGGTCGCTGCCGGCGCGGGCTACGTCTATGCGATCAGCGGCGAGATGCGCACGATGCCCGGCCTGCCCAAGCACCCGGCCGCCGAATCGATCGACCTCGACGACAACGGCGAGATCGTCGGCCTCTTCTGACGCCGGACGATCGTGCCCACGTGGGCCAAAGCGCCCGGGGACGTATGCCCGCGGACCGTCGCCTCTCTCCACGTGGCGAGTTGAGCCCCCGCAGCTAGACCGGCCGGGTTGCCGCCTCCACCAGGAGCGGCAGCCCGGCCGCTGCCGTTGTGCGCCAGGCGTGCTGGACCAGGTCGGACAGCTCTGTCTCGTCGGGGTTGATCTCGACGACCGGGATTCCCAGCCCGCGGGAGGTGATCGGGAGAGCAGCCGCCGGGAAGACCACTCCGCTGGTGCCGATGACCAGGACGATGTCGGCGTCCTCATGCGCCCGCTCCGCAGCCTCGAAGGGCTCGAGGGCCAGTGACTCGCCAAACCACACGACGCCCGGGCGCACATAGCCGCCGCACTCGGCGCACACCGGCGGCATGGCCCGCGAGGTGGGCTCCTCGGGCAGCTCGGGCTCCGGGGCGGGCGCGCCGCAGTCGGTGCAGCGGAAGGCGAGCAGGCTGCCGTGGAGGTGCGCGAGCACATCGCTGCCGGCGCGCTCGTGGAGGTCGTCGACATTCTGGGTGACGAGGCGCACGTCCTTGTGACGAGCGAGCTCTGCGAGGGCGAGGTGGCCCGCGTTGGGCTCCACGCCGCGGACCATCCGGGCCCGCCACAGATACCAGGGCCAGACCATCTCGGGGTCGTCCTCCCACGCCTCAGGGGTGGCCAGGGATGCAGCGTCGAACTCCTCCCACAGACCGGTCTGGGCGTCCCGGAAGGTCGGCACGCCACTCTCGGCAGACATGCCGGCCCCCGTCATCACGGTCACCTTGGTGGCCGCGCGCAGCAGATCGACGACGGCAGGGTCAGGGGTGGGCTCGGTTCGCACTCGCACCCTCCAAGGGGACCACATGACAACGGACGCGCACACGCAGAGTGGCCCACGGCATACCCGATGGTGCGGTATGCCGTGGGCCACCCGGGCATGCTCGAGACCCGGTCCCGCCAGACTGGGCCTCGAGCGGCAAGCGCCGGGATTGGGGAGGAAGGGGCCCGGCGCCGTGGACGACTATTTGATGGTGCCCGCGGGGGCGGACTGGGCGAGCAGCACGCACCGGCCAGCCTCGGCCTTGAGAGTGCCCTTGGCCGACCAGTCCATCTGCTTGCCCGGGGCGACGTTCTTGGCGGTGAAGACCCCGACCGAGAGCGGGTCACCGCTGTTGGCGGGCAGCCACTGGACCGCGATGAGCAGGTCACGAGCGCTCTTGTCGCTGTTCTTGACCTTGCCCTTGGCAGTCTGCGCGCCGGTCTTGAGGCCGCAGCTGTCGACCGTGACGTCCTTGCGGATGCCCGCGACGTCCTTGCCCATGCTGGGGACCTTGTCGACGGAGCCTCGCGGGGCGTCGGTGTTCTTGACGGCGCTCGAGGCCTTGGACGCACCCGAGCCGGCCGCAGAGGAGGCCTTGCTGCCCGCGGAGCTCGCCTTGTCGCCGGCGGAGTCGTTGCCGGAGCAGGCCGTGAGGCCGACGGCGCCGATGACCAGGGCTGCGGTGATGCTGCTCAGACGACGGGCGGTGGCGGACATCAGGGGTGGTCCTCTCGGCGGTGAGTTTGCTTGCGAATGCAGGGTTTTCGCTGGCTGAGCCGCTGGCTGCGACCTGCCCCAAGAATATGGCTCGAACCTGAGAGCAGACTGGGAATCCGCTAACGAACTGCTGAAGCCGCCGCCCGGTGGTGGGCGGCGGCTTCAGCGGCTGCGGACGGGGCCAGGAGCCCCCGACCGGTTAGTGCTCGCCGCGGCGGCGACGGGTCGCCATCACGATCGCAGCGCCCATGAGGAGCAGGATCGTGCCGACGGTGAGCATGATGCCCACGCCCTGTGCTCCCGTGAAGGCCAGCGGCGGACGCGGCGCGGCGGTCGGCGCCGGGGCGACCGGGTGGCCCGGTGCCGGAGGCGTCGTCACCACCGGCGGGACCGGCGTGCCGGGGGCCGTCGGGTGCGTCGTCGGCGGCACGGTCGTCGTCGGCGGCACGGTCGTCGTCGGCGGCACGGTCGTCGTCGGCGGCACGGTCGTCGTCGGCGGCGTGGTCGTCGTCGGCGGCGTGGGGATCTTGCCCTCGACGGTGACCTCATCGGTGGCCGGCGGCACCGGGGTGCCATCCGGCTGCTCACCAACGGCCTTGGCGACGTTGTCGACCCGACCGGCAGTGACATCGGCCGCGTTGACCGCATAGACGCCAGTGCACGTCATGCGACCGCCGGGCTTCAGCGTCCCGGGCTGCGCGGGCTCACAGGTGAGCGTCGGCAGCTTGGGGTCACTGATGGTGACGTGGGTCAGGGTGACCGAGCCGGTGTTGGTGGCGACCAGGGTGTAGGTGATCTTGTCGCCGACCTTGGTGAAGGTCGTGCCGGCGGCAACGCTCTTCTCCAGGTCGATCGCACCCTGCACGTCACCAGGCACCGTGACCTCGTCCTCAGCCGACGGGACCGGACCACGCGGCGTGTTGCCGGTGGCGGTGGCCGTGTTGAGCACCGAACCCGCGTCGAGGTCGGCCTGGGTCACCGTGTAGGTGCCCGTGCACACCATCTCGCTGCCGGGGGTCAGCGTTGCCGGCTGGGCCGGGTCACACGACAGGGCTGCGATGCGGTCGTCGACGATCGTGACGCCGGTCAGGGTGACCGTGCCGGTGTTCGTCGCGGTGAGGGTGTAGGTGATGACGTCCCCGACCTTGGAGTAGGTCGTGCCAGCGGCAACGCTCTTCTCCAGGTCAAGCGCACCGACCCCGGTGCCCGGCACTGTCACGTCGTCGTCGGACGGGGTGACCGGGGTGCCGTCAGGGTTGTCCCCCGTGGCACGGGCGACATTGTCGACCCTGCCCTTGTCCACATCGGCCTGGGTGACCGTGTAGGTGCCGGTGCAGACCATCTTCGCGGCCGGCGCCAGCGTGCCCGGCTGGGCCGGGGTGCAGGACAGTGCGCCCAGCA
>JAJTBD010000023.1 GCA_021287075.1 Micrococcales bacterium
TCTACTACTGACCACCTAAACCAACAGGTGTTGCGAGGACCACGAGAATCCACCGCCGGGCTGCGCGGCATACCTGTGTCTGGGGTCAGCCTCCCTCGGGGGCCAGCCGCTGGAAGAGGATGTGGTCCTGCCAGCGCCCGTTGATGCTGATGTGCCGGGGCGCCAGCCCGATCCGCTCAAAACCGTTGCGCTCCAAGACTTTCTGCGAGGCGCGGTTGTCGACGAGCGTGCCGGCCTGCACGGAGTGGAGGCCGAGGTCGCCGAATGCCTCGGCGCACATCTCCCCGACCGCCCGGGTGGCGATGCCCCTCCCGATGTGGGTCACGCCGACCCAGTAGCCGAGGTGGCCGGTCTGCGCCGCCCCGCGGACGATGCTGTTGAGGTTGAAGCGCCCGGTGATGGCGCCGTCATCGTCGACGGACACCCGCGCCAGCATGCGGCCGGCCTCCTGCTCCTCGAGGGCCGCCCGGACGACGGCGCGCTGCCCGGCCACCGTGAACCAGGACTCGTGCCGGGCCGGCTCGAAGGGCGTCAGGTGCTCGCGGCTGGCCACGATCAGGGCGGTCAGCTCGTCGACGTCGTCGAGCTCGAGCGGGCGGAGCAGGCGGCGGGTCACGGTCGGCGACTCTATCTGCGGCCGGGGCGGTCGTGTCGCATGGACATGCCAGTCCCGTCGGTATAGATTGATAACTGTCGATACAAGATCAGGGGTGACAGTCATGACGTCCACATCGATGAGCGACGAGCAGGTCCGCAGCGCGGTGCAGGAGAGGTATGCCGCGGCTGCCCGCTCCCATCTCGATCTCGCCTCCTCGCCCGCCTCCGGGTGCTGTGGCGGGGACAGCGGCGACGGAGGCGGCTGCTGCGGGGAGTCCGCCAAGACCAAGGCGATCGACCCGATCTCGTCGGGCCTGTATGACGAGGCCGACGTGCCCTTCGACGCAGCCCTCGCGGCGTCACTGGGCTGCGGCAACCCGACGGCCCTCGCCGAGCTGCGCGCCGGTGAGGACGTGCTCGACCTCGGCTCCGGGGGCGGGCTCGACGTGCTGCTCTCGGCTCGGCGCGTCGCGCCCGGCGGCACGGCATACGGGCTCGACCTGACGCCCGAGATGCTCGCGCTGGCGGAGCGCAACCAGGCCGAGGCCGGCATCGACAACGCTCGCTTCATGCTCGGGGCCATCGAGGACATCCCCCTGCCCGACGAGTCTGTCGACGTGGTCATCTCCAACTGCGTCATCAACCTGTCCGCAGACAAGGATGCGGTCCTGCGCGAGGCCCACCGCGTGCTGCGGCCTGGCGGTCGCTTCGCGGTCTCCGACATCGTGCTCCTGCGCGATGTCCCTGACGCGCTGCGCGGCGTCGTCTCGCTGTGGACCGGGTGCATCTCCGGCGCGCTGCGCGACACCGACTATGTCGAGCGGCTGCGCGCGGCCGGCTTCGAGGACGCCTCGACCGAGGTGACCCGGCTCTATGACCGCGACGAGCTCGAGGGCATGGCCGACCAGCTCGACCCGACCCACCTGCCCGAGGGCATGACCCTGGCCGACGCGGTCCAGGCCCTCGACGGCGCGTTCGCCTCCGCCTTCATCCGCGCGACCAAGCCGGTCGCATGACGACGACCGCACCCGACACGGGCCACGTCACGGCCCGCCTGTCCACGCTCGACAGATGGCTGCCCGCGTGGATCCTGCTGGCGATGACGGCCGGGCTGCTCCTCGGGCGCCTCGTGCCCGGGCTCGGCGAGGCACTCTCGGCCGTCGAGGTCGACGGGGTCTCGCTGCCCATCGCCATCGGGCTGCTCGTGATGATGTATCCCGTCCTGGCCAAGGTCCGCTATGACCGGCTCGACACTGTCACCGGCGACCGGCGGATGCTCGGGGCGAGCCTGGTCCTCAACTGGCTGATCGGGCCGGCGCTGATGTTCGCGCTGGCATGGCTCTTCCTCCCGGACCTGCCGGAATACCGCACCGGCCTCATCATCGTCGGGCTGGCCCGCTGCATCGCCATGGTGATCATCTGGAACGACCTCGCCTGCGGTGACCGCGAGGCGGCCGCCGTGCTCGTCGCGCTCAACTCGATCTTCCAGGTGATCGCGTTCGCCGCCCTGGGCTGGTTCTACCTCTCGGTCCTGCCCGGCTGGCTGGGGCTGGAGCAGGCGCAGCTCGACGTCTCGCCGTGGCAGATCGCGGGGAGTGTGCTGATCTTCCTCGGCATCCCGCTGCTAGCCGGCTATCTCTCGCGCAGGATTGGTGAGAAGCGTTGGGGGAGAGCGGCATACGAACGCTCCTTCCTCCCTGCTGTCGGTCCGTGGGCGCTCTACGGCCTGCTTTTCACGATCGTCGTCCTCTTCGCACTCCAGGGTGACCAGATCACCTCGCGGCCCCTCGACGTGGCGCGCATCGCGCTGCCGCTGCTGGCCTACTTCGCGCTCATGTGGGGCGGCGGCTACCTGCTCGGCAAGGTCATGGGCATGTCCTACGAGCGCACCACGACGCTCGCCTTCACCGCCGCCGGCAACAACTTCGAGCTCGCGATCGCCGTCGCCATTGCGACCTTCGGGGCCACCTCCGGCCAGGCGCTGGCCGGGGTCGTCGGCCCGCTCATCGAGGTGCCGGTCCTCGTCGGCCTCGTCTATGTCTCGCTCGCCCTGCGCGGGCGCTTCCCCCACCAGAGCCCGTATGCCGTGGAGGCACCATGACCGACCGCCCGTCCGTCCTCTTCGTGTGCGTGCACAACGCCGGCCGCTCCCAGATGGCCGCGGCATACACACATCACCTCTCGGGTGGCGCCGTGGAGGTGCGCTCCGCCGGATCCGCGCCGGCGGAGAGCATCAACCCGGCCGTCCGGGACGCGCTGCTGGAGGAGGGGATCGACATCTCCGCCGAGCAGCCCAAGATCCTGACCACAGAGGCGGTCCAGGCCTCCGACGTCGTCATCACGATGGGCTGCGGTGACACCTGCCCGATCTTCCCCGGCAAGCGCTACGAGGACTGGCAGCTCGACGACCCGGCAGGGCAGGGAGTCGAGGCCGTCCGCCCGATCCGCGACGAGATCCGGCGCCGCGTCCAGGCCCTCGTGCACGAGCTCACCGCGGGCGGCTGACCCGCCCGTGGGGGTGCACTGCCACCGAACTGCCACGGCAGACGCCTGCCGCACCTTAGGCTGAGGACGTGCTCCGTACGAGGCCAGGGGTGCACGCGCTGACTGCCGAGGAGCGCCGACAGGCGTTGGACGTGTGCGCGATCGACCCGGTCAGCAATGTGTTCGTGGCCGCGCGACTCCAGGACGGCAGCGCCCGGCCCGACTCCGTGCTGTGCGAACGGCGCGGTGGGCGGGTCTCCGCGGTCTGCTGGGCCTCGGCCAACATCGTGCCGGTCGAGGCCGACGCCGATGCGCTGCGCACCTTCGCGCGTCCACTGGTCCACCGCAGGGCCGCGGCCGCGTCGATCTTCGGCCCCCAGGACCAGGTCCGCTCCCTGTGGCGGGACCTCGCGCCGGCATGGGGTCCGCCCCGGACGGTCCGCGAGAGCCAGCCGCTCATGGTCGCCAGGTCGCTCCCGGCCGGTGCGCAAGCCTCCGACCCGAGGGTGCGGCCCGCCCGCGCCGACGAGGTCGACCTGGTCCTGCCCGCGGCCGCCCACATGTTCACCTCCGAGATCGGCTACCCGCCCTATGTCGGGAGCCCGCGCTACTACCGCGACGCGATCCGCTCGCTGATCCACCTCGGCCACACCTTCGTGGTCGTCGAGGACGGGCGGGTGGTCTTCAAGACCGACATCGGCTCGGCCGCCCTGGGCGTCGCCCAGCTCCAGGGCGTCTGGGTGGCGCCCGACCTGCGCGGCCAGGGGATGGCCGCGCCGGCGCTCGCCGCCGTGATGGAGCAGGTCTTCCGCTCGATCGCCCCGACGATCTGCCTCTATGTCAACGACTTCAACGCCCCCGCGCGGGCGTTGTATGACCGGCTCGGCTTCGAGCAGGTCGGCACATATCAGACGGTCATCCTCTAGAGACCGGGAGCGAGGACACCATGACCCGGCTGGACTGGGCGCCCCTGACCGACGCAGACCTGCCCGCTCTGGAGCACCTCGCGATGCGCTGCCTCGAGCACGACGGAGGTCTGCCCGAGCTCGACAGCAAGGCGACCCTGCGTGGCTTCTTCCTCAGCCGCACGGGCATAGGCGGTCGCGACGAGATGGGTGACCTCCTCGCCGCCGCCGGCGTCTTCCTCGAGCGGGACGGCCGGCTGACCTGCACCGGGCTGGTCCACCCCAGCGTCCGCGGCCAGGGCATCGGCCAGGATCTCGTCCGCTGGGGGCACGAGCACGGGGCTGTCCCCATCCGGGTGCTCATCGAGAACGTCGGGCCGGCCGCGATGGACCTGATGGCCCAGGCCGGCCTCACCCAGGTCTTCAGCGAGCACGTCATGTGCCACGACCTCGCCAAGATCCCGGTCGTGCGCCGACCTGCGGGACTGCACGTCGAGCCCTACCGGGACGACACCAAGGAGCTCTTCCACGCGGCATACCGAGGGTCCTTCGGTGACCGACCTGGCTTCCCCGACACCCCGCTGGACCAGTGGGTGGAGTGGCTGTTCAGCGACCCCGACTTCCGGCCGCAGGACAGCCGGGTGGCGCTGGACGACGAAGGTCGGCCGGCCGGATTCGTGACGGTTGCCGACGACTGGATCGAGCAGGTCGGGGTGGTGCCGGAGTGGCGCGGACGAGGGCTCGGGGCGCACCTGATGGCCCGCAGTCTCACGGCCCTGCGCAAGGCGGGCTCGACCAAGGTGTGGCTCTGCGTCAACATCGACAACTCGGCCCACGAGCTATATCAGCGGCTGGGCTTTGTCGACGCGGGACGCCGCGCGCGCTTCAGCGCCTGACCCTGTCGCGCCTGCGCCCCCGGTATGGAGTCGTGGGGCGGGCACCTGCCCGGATATCCTCATCGGGTTGTCCCTGAACCCACCAGCTAGGAGCGCCCAGCCGTGGCCATGCGCATGTCCTCCCTGTTCCTGCGGACCCTCCGCGAGGACCCCGCTGACGCCGAGCTCCCGGGCCACAAGCTCCTCGTGCGCGCCGGCTACATCCGCCGCGCCGCCCCCGGTGTCTACTCCTGGCTGCCGCTGGGGCTGAAGGTCCTCGGCAAGGTCGAGGAGATCATCCGCGAGGAGATGAACGCCATCGGCGCCCAGGAGGTGCGCTTCCCCGCGCTCCTGCCGCGCGAGCCCTACGAGGCCACCGGCCGGTGGACGGAGTACGGCGACAACCTCTTCCGCCTCCAGGACCGCAAGGGCAATGACATGCTCCTCGGCCCGACCCACGAGGAGATGTTCACCCTCGCGGTCAAGGACCTCTACACCTCCTACAAGGACCTGCCGCTCGCGCTCTACCAGGTGCAGATCAAGTACCGCGACGAGGCCCGCCCCCGCGCCGGGCTGCTGCGTGGGCGCGAGTTCATCATGAAGGACTCCTACTCCTTCGACGTGACCGACGAGGGCCTGGAGGAGTCCTACCAGCGCCACCGCGCGGCATATGTCCGGATGTTCGACCGCCTGGGCTTCGACTACGTGATCGTCTCGGCCATGTCGGGCGCGATGGGTGGCTCCAAGAGCGAGGAGTTCCTCGCGGTCAGCCCCCACGGCGAGGACACCTTCGTGCGCAACGACGCCGGCACGTATGCCGCGAACGTCGAGGCCGTCGTGATCCCCCAGGCCGCGCCCGTAGACGCCTCCGGCATCGCCGCCGCGCACGTCGAGGACACCCCCGACACCCCGACGATCGACACGCTGGTCGCCTCGCTCAACGCCGACCACCCGCGCGCCGACGGCAGGGAGTGGACCGCCGCCGACACCCTCAAGAACGTCATCGTGATGCTCGTCCACCCCGACGGCACGCGCGAGCCGCTCGCCATCGGCGTGCCGGGGGACCGCGAGGTCGACGCCAAGCGCCTCGAGGCGCAGGTCGCGCCCGCCGAGGTGGGGGCGTTCGAGGAGAAGGACTTCGCGGCATACCCCTCTCTCGCAAAGGGATACATCGGGCCGGGCGTGCTCGGCGAGGACAAGGCCTCCGGCATCCGCTATGTCCTCGACCCGTCGATCGCTGAGGGCACCCCGTGGGTGACCGGCGCCGACGAGCACGGCAAGCACGTGCTCGACCTCGTCCTTGGTCGCGACTTCACCGCCGACGGCACCATCCAGGCTGCCGAGGTGCGCGACGGTGACCCGAGCCCCGACGGCAACGGCGTGCTGCGCACCGCGCGCGGCATCGAGATGGGCCACATCTTCCAGCTCGGCCGCAAGTACGCCGAGGCGCTCGACCTCAAGGTCCTCGACGAGAACGGCAAGCTCGTCACCGTCACGATGGGCTCCTATGGCGTGGGCGTCTCCCGGGCCGTGGCCGCGGTCGCCGAGGGCACGCTCGACGAGATCGGGCTGTGCTGGCCGCGCGAGGTCGCGCCGGCGGATGTGCACGTCGTGGCCACCGGCAAGGACCCCGCTGTCTTCGAGGCGGCCGCACGCGCCGTCGACGAGATGGAGGCCGCCGGCCTCGAGGTCATCTATGACGACCGCGAAAAGGTCTCTCCTGGAGTGAAGTTCAAGGACTCCGAGCTCATCGGCGTGCCCACGATCGTTGTCTTCGGCCGCGGTGTGGCCGACGGTGTCGCCGAGATCAAGGACCGTCGCAGCGGTGACAAGCGCGAGGTCGCCCTCGACGCGATCGTCACCGAGACCGTCGCGGAGGTGCGCGGCGGCGACCGCGCATGACGGAGCCACGCGGACAGCTGGAGACCTATCCCTCCGGTGACCCACTGGCGGCTGCCGGGCCGGTCGACGCTGTCGTCTTCGACTGGGGCGGGACCGTGACCCCATGGCACACGGTCGATCTCCGCGCCCAGTGGGTTGCCTTCGCCGACGGTGTCGGCGCCATCGCCTGCCAGATGACCGACATCGCGACGCGGCTGCTCGCCGCCGAGGACGACGCCTGGCGAGAGGGGCGCGAGCACGGGTCGAGCGCCCGCCTAGGCGAGATCCTGGAGTCGGTGGGCTTCCCGCCTGGGGATCCGCGCACGGTCGCCGGCCAGGCGGCATACGAGGAGTTCTGGGAGCCGCACACGTTCACCCACCCGGCCATCCCATATCTCTGGGAGGGACTGCGGGACAAGGGCATTCGTGTCGGTGTGCTCTCCAACACCATCTGGACGCGGGAGTACCACCATGGCGTCTTCGCGCGGGACGGGGTGCTCGACCTGATCGACGGCGATGTCTACTCGTCCGAGGTGGCATGGGTGAAACCCCATCCCGAGATCTTCCTCGCGGCCGCGGAGGCCGTCGGGGTGGCCCCGGAGCGATGCGTCTATGTGGGGGACCGGTCCTATGAGGACGTCCACGGCCCGCAGCAGGTCGGCATGCGCGCGATCTGGGTGCCGCACTCGGATATCCCTGAGGCGCAGCAGGTCTCGCATCAGGCGACACCCGACGCGATCGCGCACGAGCTCGGCGACATCGCCGACATCGTCGCCACCTGGCGCGGAGAGCGCTGATGCTCGGGGTCGACTCCGGGACTCTGGTCGCGATGGCGGTGGCGGCCTTCGGGGCCGGCTGGGTCGACGCCGTCGTTGGCGGCGGCGGGCTGGTGCAGCTCCCGGCGCTCCTACTGGGTTTCCCCAACGCCACACCGGCGCAGCTGCTCGCGACCAACAAGCTCTCCTCCGTCGCCGGCACGGTGACGAGCACCGCGACCTATCTGCGCCGGGTGCGTCCGGACCTCCGGACCGCCCTGCCGATGGCCGGGGTCGCTTTTGTCGGTGCGATCCTCGGCGCCGTCATCGGGCTGCACATCCCGAAGTCGTCCTTCAACCCGATCATCCTGATCATGCTCGTTCTCGTCGGGGCCTACACACTCTTCAAGCCGAGTCTGGGGTCGGAGACGGCGCTGCGGTGGGACGGGCGCCGGCATCTCGCGGCCGCGATGGCGGTCGGCTTCTTCATCGGCGTCTATGACGGCGCGCTGGGGCCGGGGACGGGGTCCTTCCTCGTCTTCGCGCTGGTGGGGCTGATGGGCTATGCCTTCCTCGAGGCGAGCGCCAAGGCCAAGGTCGCCAATCTCGCGACCAACATCGGCGCACTGGTCGTCTTTGTGCCGGGTGGACATGTCATGTGGGGTGTGGGCTCGGTCATGGCTGTCATGAACCTCCTGGGCGGATATCTGGGGGCCAGGACCGCTGTCGCCAAGGGCAGTGGGTTTGTGCGGGTCGTCTTCGTGCTCGTGGTGCTGGCGTTCATCATCCGCATCGGTGGACAGGTCTTCGGGGTGTGGTGATGCGCGTCCTCATCCTCGGCGGCACCGCCGAAGCCCGCTCTCTCGCAGCCGCTCTCGTCTCGGAGGGCCACGACGTGACCTCGTCGCTGGCCGGCCGCGTCTCACGGCCGCGCCTGCCCGTGGGCAGGGTGCGGATCGGTGGCTTTGGCGGGTCGGCAGGCCTGGCTCGCTATCTCGCCGAGCACCGCGTGGAGCGGCTCGTCGACGCCACCCATCCCTTTGCGACGACCATGACACGCCACGCAGTCGAGGCGGCCGCAGCCACCGGAGTGCCGGCGCTGCGGCTCGCGCGTCCGGGCTGGTCCGGTCATCCGGACGTCGGCGCGTGGCACTGGGTCGACGGGTATGCCGCCGCGCGCGTCGCCGCCGAGCGGCTCGGCTCGCGGCCCCTCCTCACCACTGGTCGCCAGACGCTCGACCACTTCCGTCCCTGGGCCGACCGTTTTGTGCTTGTCCGGCTCGTCGAGCCCCTCGAGGAGCCGGCCCCGACGTCGTGGACCATCCTGCGCGACCGCGGCCCCTTCTCGGTCGAGGCAGAGGTGACCCTGATGCGCGAGCACGCCGTCGATGTGCTGCTCACCAAGGACTCCGGCGGCGCCTACACCTCGGCCAAGCTCGACGCCGCCCGCGAACTCGGCGTGCCGGTCGTCGTCGTCCGGCGTCCGGCCCTGCCGTCTGGTCTGCGCGAGGTTGCCGACGTGGCCGCTGTGGCCGACTGGCTGCGCTGAGCGCGGCGCCCAGCCAGACAGCCCCGCGACGCCCGCTCATGTGACCTGGGCACGCGGCATACCTCCCGCGCCGTGGCACGACGACGACCATGGTCCGGTCTGCGCGCGGTGCCTCGGCCGCCGTTGAGCACGGATGCCGCCGGCGAGCCGTGACCGTGGTCGTCGTTGTGCACGGGTGGCAAGGTGATCAGCCGCAGAGTGCCTCACCCACCGCTCGAACGCCTCCGTCCACTGGGCGGTGTGGGGGATGCGCTCGTGGTCGTGGGCGCCGTAGGCGACACCGTCGGCGAGCCCGACACCATGCCGGCCCTGGGGATAGATGTGCAGCTCCACCGGCACACCGTGCTCCGCGAGGGTGCTCGTCCAGGCGAGGACGTTGGGGAGTCCTGGCGGATCGGCGGCGGTGGCCCAGATGAACGACGGGCAGGTCTGCGCATCAACATGACTGACCGGTGAGAGCTCGCGGGCGAGGTCGACGCGGTCGGCGAGCAGCGCCTGGACCGCAGCCTCCGGCAGGAGCCCGAGGTCGGCCAGCCCGTAGCACTGGGCCTGGAAGTCGGGGCGTGGCACGTCGCCCGGGGTGTCCTCGACGGACAGCACGGCGCCCGTGGCCAGCAGGCCCGCGAGCAGTCCACCTGCGCTGGAGCCGATCACCCCGACACTGGTCCCGCAGAAGCCATCGTCACTCGACTGCTGAAGCAGCGCGAGGGCAGCCCGGGCCTGCTGGAGCGCGAGCGGGAAGGGATCTGGGCGCAGGCGGTAGTGCAGCACTGCGGCGCTGATCCCGATCCGGTTGAGCCAGTGCGCGTAGCCGATGCCGTCATGGTCGGTGTGCTCACGGAAGCCACAGCCGGGGAGGACGAGGGCGCTGACCTGCGCGCCGGCGATGGGAAAGAGCCGCAGATCCAGAGCGTGTGCGGTGGTGTCGTGTCCGGTGTCAGTCACGGGACGCGGACGGGTGGGATGAGGTCATCATCAGCCTCCCTGGTTCGGCGCCTCCATGCCTGACACGGACTGTCACCGGCACGCGACGCTGCCGCGAGCATAGCGGGCCCGGGTGAGGACGAGGTCGGCTGCGGCCTCCGAGTCCGCGAGGGTGAGTCGGCTGATGGCAGCCGCGCCGGCGTCCTGGGCGGCGCCGATGCCCCTGTCCAGCAGGACCCCTGGCGCGAGGAACCACGGCACGACCCCCACTCGGTGGCCTGACCCGATCAGGCCGGTCACGACGTCCCCGACCGGCCATGCTGCCGATGCGTATGCCGCGCGCACGGTTACGCCCGACCGTTGCCCCAGTCTTTTGGCCAGGTCCGCGAACTCGCCCTGGGCCTCGGCGTGGCTCGTGCCGGCCCCAAGGAGCACGACTGCGTCGACACCGTCGTTGGCGCGCAGCACGTCGATCTCGTGGGCTGCACATGCCTCGAGGTCATCGGAGGATCCCAGCACCGGGGCCACGCGGACGTCTGCGGCTCGCCCGGACCGGTCGAGTCGCTCGGGCAGGTCGACGCGGGCGTGATAGGCCGCGCCGAGCAGGAGTGGGACCACGACCGCCTCGCCGGGCTCCTGCTCCAGCAGATCCTCCAGCAGCGGGTCCCGCTGCTCCAGATAGCCCAGGCGCACCGGCCCGGCGTCCCACCGCCCGTCGACCCGATCACGCAGCCGCTCCAACGTCTGCGCCGAGCGCGGGTCGCGCGACCCGTGCGCGACGAGGAGCAGCGCCGTCATGTGCCGGACGGCGCGAGCCCGCGCTGACGGAGCACCCGCCGCTCCAACGGGGCGAAGAGCACCAGTTCGACGGTGATGCCGACCAGGAGCACGAGCAGCACGGAGCCAAACACCAGGCTCATGTCCTGGAGGTCGCGGCCCTGGTTGAGCAGCTGGCCCAGGCCGGTCCCGAGACGTGGGGAGTGCACGATGATCTCGGCCGCCATCAGCGAGCGCCACGAGAACGCCCAGCCCTGCTTGATGCCTGCGATCAGGGTGGGCAGTGCTGCGGGCAGCAGCACATGCCGGATCATCTGCCACCGGTCGGCGCCGAGGACCCGGCCCACGCTGCGCAGGAGCGGTGGGGTCTGGTCGATCCCGGAGATCAGACCCATGGCCACGGACGGCACTGCCCCGAGCAGGATCACGGCATAGATCGTCGCGCTGCTCAGTTGGAACCACACGATCGCGGCCGGCACCCACGCCACTGAGGGGAGGGCCTGCATGGCTGCGAGCAACGGCCGAAAAGCCTTGCGCAGCAACGAGACCTAACCGATGAGCAGGCCGAGAGACGTGCCGATCACCACGGCAGCCGCAAAGCCGATGAGCCCTCGCGACAGGCTGGTCCAGACCGCTGCCAGGGAGGCGCCCCAGCCGAGATCGTCGGCCAGTGACGCCCACACATCGGCCGGCCCGGGCAGCACCCAGACCGGCCTGATCTCGGCCAGCACCGCGAGCTGCCACACCCCGACGAGAGCCAGCAGGGCACCGACCGGGGCCAGCACCGCCACCGGGTCCACCCCTGTCCGCAGGCTCTGGGGCTCGGAGAGGGCATCGAGTCCGTCGACCAGTTCGTGGTCGTCGTGGGCTGCGCGGCGCTCCTGGCGGTGCGCCGCGGCATACCCATCGTCTGTCGTCAGGGGGGAGCCGGCAGCGGAGGCAGGCCCCGGCTGCGTGGTGTCGGTGCGCTCAGTGATGGGCATGGCGGGTGATCTGCTCTCTCAGGACGGCGGTGATCTCGGTCGCGAGGTGGCCGACCTCGGGGTCCTCGATGGCCCGCGGCTGGGTCTGGTGGACCCGCCACTCACGGACGACCCGGCCGGGCCGGCTGGAGAGCAGGACGACGCGCTCCCCGAGCCGCACGGCCTCGCGGACGTTGTGGGTGACAAACAGGACCGCGATACCGCGCTCCTGCCAGAGCTCGATGAGCTCGGCGTGCAGGAGGTCGCGGGTGATCGCGTCGAGTGCGGCGAACGGCTCGTCCATCAGCAGGAGTTCCGACCCCTGCGCGATGCTCCGCGCCATCGCCACCCGTTGCCGCTGGCCGCCGGAGAGCTGGTGGGGCCGGCGGTCGGCCAGGTGCTCCAGCCGCACCAGCCGGAGCAGTTCCATCACCTGCTCGGGGCGCTCTCGCGGAGGTATGCCGCGCAGCCGGAGTGCGAGGTCCACGTTGCCTCCCGCGGTCAGCCAGGGCAGGAGCGCTGGCTCCTGGAACATCAGGGCGGGCTGGCCCCCGCCGACCAAGAGCGTGCCGCTCGTCGGGGTGTCGAGCCCCGCCACCATCCCCAGCAGGGTGGACTTGCCGCAGCCGGAGGCCCCGAGCAGCGAGACGAACTCGCCTCGTCCCACGGTGAGGTCGATGCCGTCGAGCACCACGGTGCGTCGGCCACCGTGGACGAAGCTCTTGGTCACGCCCTCCAGGGAGACGGCGGCAGTGGTCTGGGTCGCGAGGCTCATGCCGCCCCCAGCCCCGCGGAGGAGACGGCCGGCTTGCCAGCCGCAGCGAGAGCCGTGTTGAGCAGCCGCAGGTCGACGATGCCGTCGAGCCGCGGCAGGCGAGGCATCGTGCCCGCCGTGACCGCCTGTGCCGCAAGGGATGTGAAGGCGCTGGCGACCGGGTCCCAGCCGACATCGAGCTGGCCGTAGGCGCGGTCGATCACCTCGTCGCTGAAGGCCTTGCCAGTCAGGCGCTTGATCTCCGAGTTGCCGTCCCTGCGTGCGCGCGAGGGCTCGGCCTGGATGGCCGTCACGCTCCTCACATGGCCGCGCAGCAGAGCGGAGACCTGGGCAGGTGCCGCCGCCAGATAGGACTGGGTGACGAGCACCTGGGTGGTGGGGAATCGGCCCTTCGGCCACAGCGAGCGCTCGTCGACCAGGACCCTGGCCCCTGCCTCGATCACCAGCCGTGAGACCCAGGGCTCGGGCAGCCAGGCGCCGTCGATCTCACCCTGGCGGAACAGGTCTAGCGTCTGGGCGTTGCTCTGGGCGACAACCGAGACATCACTGCCGCCGGTCGTGTCTGTGCGAAAACCCTTGTCCAGCAACCACGCCCGCAGCGCCACGTCCTGCGTGCCGCCGAGCTGGGGCGTTGCCAGGGTCGTGCCACGCAGCTGGCCTGGCTCTCGGATCTCCGGTCGGGTGACCAGCGCTGCCCCTCCGGTCGCTGCCCCGGCCACCACCCGTACGCCCCGGCGCTTGGTGCGCACATAGGTGTTGATGGCCGGGCTCGGTCCGAGATAGGCGACGTCGATCGCGTCCGCCAGCAGCGCCTCGGCGGCCGCCGGCCCGGCATTGAAGACGGAGGTCTCCAGGCGCACCGGGCCCAGCTCGTCGCGGAAGTGACCGCCGGCCACCCCCAGGAGCGGCACCAGATGGGTGAGATTGGCGAAGTAACCCAGGCGCAGGGTGCTCCGCCGTTCTGCCGCGGACACCCGGCCGGCACAGCCCGCGGCGCCGGCCATCGCCAGACCCGCGAGGGGAGCGAGCAGGGCTGTGCGGCGGTCGATCTGGTGCATTCCGGTGCCTCCAGGGGATTGGGGTGTGGGTCTCACGCCCCGACGTCGGGTTGGCTTTGGCGGGTCGGGCTGGCTCCCTACGGCGTATGCCGTGCGGGCGGGCTCAGCCCTGGCGAGACCGTGCGAGCGGGTCGCCGACCATCCCGGCCGCCAGGGTCGATCCGGTCGGCTGGTCCACCAGCAGGAAGGCGCCAGTGGCGCGGTCATCCGCGTAGTCATCGACCGCGACCGCCTCGGAGAGCTGGACCGTCACGCGCGCGATGTCGTTGAGCTCGACCTGTGGAGAGGCCGGCACCCACCCGGCAGCCTCCACATCCCAGTGCTCGTCGACCGAGGTGATGATCCCCCGGACGAGTGCTGTGCCCACCTTGACGAGCAGGCGCTGGGCCGCGCGCCCTGGGCGCTCGTCGAGCCACGCCACGACACCGGTGAGCGTCGTGGCCGACCGGGCTGGCCGCGCGGCGGGTGCGAGCACCTGGCCCCGCCCGACGTCGAGCTCGTCTCGCAGCACGATCGTGACGGACTCCCCGGACCGCGCGGTGTCGACCCTCCCGGCGGGGGAGTCGATGCCGGTCACGACCGAGCGCTGTCCGCCCGGCTGGGCCACCAGCTCGTCCCCGACGCTGACCGAGCCCGAGGCCACCCGTCCCGCGAGGCCGCGGTAGTCGGGGTGCTCGGCGGTGCGCGGTCGGATGACGAGCTGCACGGGCAGGCGGAAGGGGGCGTCCTGGTCGTCCTGGCCGACGTCGAGGTCCTCCAGCAGCGGCAGCAGCGGCTCGCCGTCGTACCACGTCCCGTGCCGTGCCCCGCCCGATGCCGCCAGCTGGGCGACGTTCTCGCCGGTGAGCGCGCTCATCGGGACCACCCGCACGTCGTGGAGTCCCAGCCTCGCACCCATGGAGCGGATGTCGGCGGCCACCTCGTCGAAGCGGGCCTGCGACCAGTCGACGGCGTCCATCTTGTTGACCGCGAACACCACGTGCGGCACCCGCAGCAGGGCCATCACGGCGGCGTGCCGCCGGGTCTGGGGCAGCACGCCGTTGCGCACGTCCACGAGGATCAGCGCGGCATCGGCGGTGGAGGCGCCGGTCACCGTGTTGCGCGTGTACTGGGTGTGTCCGGGGGTGTCGGCCAGCACGAAGCTGCGACGTGGGGTGGTGAAGTAGCGGTAGGCGACGTCGATCGTGATGCCCTGCTCCCGCTCGGCGCGCAGGCCGTCGGTGAGCAGCGCCAGGTCGACCGACTCGGCACCCCGTCTGCGCGAGGCCTCCTCGATCGCGTCGTACTGGTCGGCCAGGATCGACTTGGTGTCGTGCAGCAGCCGCCCCACGAGGGTGGACTTGCCGTCGTCAACGCTGCCGGCGACGACCAGCCGCACCTTGCGGCGCTCGAGTGTCACGGTGCTCATCAGAAGTAGCCCTCTCGCTTGCGGTCCTCCATGGCGGCCTCGCTCAGCCGGTCGTCGGCACGTGTTGCGCCCCGCTCAGTGAGCCGGCTGACCGAGATCTCGGCGATGATGTCGCCGATCGCAGAGGCGGTGGACTCCACTGCGCCAGTGCAGGATCCGTCGCCCACCGTGCGATAGCGCACCGACTTGGTGACCAGCGGCTCGCCCTCTCCGGGCGCCCCCCAAGGGCCGGGTGTCATCCACATCCCATCGCGCAGCCAGACGGGCCGCTCGTGGGCGAAGTAGATGCTGGGCAGCCGGATCTGCTCCAGCTCGATGTAGTGCCACACATCGAGCTCTGTCCAGTTGGAGATCGGGAAGACCCGCGTGTGCTCGCCCGGGGCGTGCCGCCCGTTGTAGAGCTGCCACAGCTCGGGCCGCTGCTTGCGCGGGTCCCAGCCGCCAAAGGCATCACGCACGGAGAAGATCCGCTCCTTGGCCCGCGCCCGGTCCTCGTCGCGGCGGGCGCCCCCGAGGAGGGCGTCGAACCGCTGTTCGCCGATCGTGTCCAGCAGCGGCACTGTCTGGAGGGGGTTGCGGGTGCCGTCCGGCCGCTCGACGAGCCGACCGTCCCTGATCCACTCCTCCACGGCCGCGACGACCAGCGTGAGCCCATGCTCGGCCACCACCGCGTCGCGGTAGTCGATGACCTCCGGGAGGTTGTGCCCGGTGTCGACGTGGAGGAGGGTGATCGGCAGCGGTGCCGGTGCGACGGCCTTGCGGGCCAGGTGCAGCAGGACGGCCGAGTCCTTGCCGCCGCTGAACAGCAGCGCCGGCCGGTCGAACTCGGCCACGACCTCGCGGATGATCTGGATGGCCTCCGCCTCCAGGGCCGCGATGGTCTGACCGGCGCCCAGCGGCGCACCGGGCGCGGCGGGCGCGGCGGGCAGTGGGGTGGCTGTCGTGGTCATAGCACTCCCTTTGCGCTCAGGGCCGATCGCAGCGTGGCCACGGTCTCGGCAAGGTCGCGTCCGGTGGTGTCCAGACGCAGATCGGGGTGGGTGGGGATCTCGTAGGGGTCGCCGTCGCCGGTCATCGCCGGGCCGCCCTCGACTGCCCGCCGGGCATACAGGCCCTTGACGTCGCGGCGGCGGCATTCCTCCAGTGGCGTGCTGACGTGCACCTCGACGTATCGGGAGCCACTTGCCTGGTGCAGGCCGCGCACGGCGTCGCGTGAGTCGGCGTAGGGCGCTATGACCGGCACGAGGGTCACAACACCGTTGCGCGACAGCAGGTTTGCGATGTAGCCCACGCGGCGCACGTGTGTGTCGCGGTCCTCGCGGCTGAAGCCCAGCCCCTTGGAGACGGACTGGCGCAGCTCGTCGCCATCGAGCACCTCCACCGGACGTCCCTCGGCGAGCAGGGCTGACGCCAGGCTGCTGGCGATCGTGGACTTGCCCGCACCGGACAGCCCCGTGAGCCAGACCGTGGCACCCTCGGGCCTGGTCTCGGTGCCGGGCGCGGGTATGCCGCGTGCGGCCTGGGAGGGTCGTGTGGCCGTGGTCGTGGGGTTCATAGGTGGATCCCGCACTCGGTCTTGCCCGTGCCGCTCCAGCGGCCGGCGCGGCTGTCCTCGTCGGCACCTGCCCGCCGGGTGCACGGTGCGCAGCCGATCGAGGGGTAGCCCTGGTCGAGCAGCGGGTTGCGGACGACGTCATTGGACGCGACATAGTCGGCGATCTGCGCGTCGGTCCAGGACGCCAGCGGCGCGATCTTGACCAGGCCGCGCCGCTCGTCGAAGCCCAGGACCGCTGTGGACGCCCGCCCCGCGGACTGGGCACGACGCAGGCCGGTGGCCCAGGCCTCCAGCCCGTCCAGGGCCTCGTCGAGCGGGTGGGTCTTGCGCAGTGCGCAGCACAGATCGGGATCGCGGTCGTGCAGAGCCGCGCCGTGCGTGGCATCCTGCTCGGCCACGGTCTGGCCCGGGGTGACCGTCAGGACGTGATGTCCCGGTCGTGCGGCCAGCGCGTCCCGCGTCGCCAGGGTCTCGGGGAAGTGATAGCCGGTGTCGAGGAAGACGAGCCGCACGCCCGGCGCCACCTCCTGGGCGAGGTGGGCGAGGACCCCGTCCTGCATGGACGCCGCGACGGCCCACCGCTCTCCGAATGTGGCTGCGGCCCAGACGATCACGTCGTGCGCCGAGGCGCCCTCGAGTCGGCCCCAGTGCTCGGTGACCAAGGCGTGCAGCTCCGCCGCCGGTCGCATCTGCCCGGTCGCGTCCGTGATCGCGCTCATCCGACCAGGTCCTGTCTCGAGAGCCCCACGAAGCGGACGGTGAAGACCCGAGCGCAGTCGCGGCACCGCCAGGCGCCGACCGGCTCCTCGACCGGTCGCAGCTGCTCATCACCGCAATAGGGGCAGTGCTGCACCGCTGCGCGCTGTGCCCCGTCGCCGCCAGCGACCCAGCCACTGCGTGGGGAGCTCATGCGAGCACCTCGTCGGGCACGCGGGCGGACCAGTCGGCGAAGGTCTCGTCGGGCTCGGCACCCGTCGCGTAGTTGGTGACGACCCGGACGACATAGTCTCCGAGGCCGGCAGCGGTGACCTTGTGCCCGCGCAGTTTGCGCCCCACCTGCGGGTCGAGTCCGAGGTGGCCGCCGAGGTGCACCTGATAGCCGGGGACCCGCTCGCCGTCGTCGTCGGTGACGATCTGGCCCTTGAGCCCGATATCGGCGACCTGGATGCGGGCGCAGGAGTTGGCGCAGCCGTTGAGGCTGATCGTGACCCCGTGGGGGGTGTCGATCTCGGCGAGTCGCTCCTCCAGCTCGGACACCAGGTCGGTCGCGCGCTGCTTGGTGTCGACGATAGCGAGCTTGCAGAACTCGATCCCGGTGCAGGCCATGGTGTTTCGTCGCCACTCGCTGGGAGCCGCGTGCAGACCCAGGGCGGCCATGCGATCGACCAGCGCATCCACCCGGTCCGGCTCCACGTCGAGGACGAGGAGCTTCTGGAGAGGGGTGAACGCCACCCGGTCGGACCCAGCCGCCTCCGCGGCATCGGCGACCTCGGCGAGCACGTCGCCGGAGACGCGGCCGACGGTGGGGGAGAACCCGACGAAGAGACGACCGTCCGCCTGCTCGTGCACACCCACGTGGTCGATGGGCTGGTCCGGCGCCTGCGCCGCCGGCCCGTCCAGCAGCCTGCGGTGCAGGTACTCGCCCTCGAGCACCTCGCGGAAGCGCTCGGCGCCCCAGTCGGCGACCAGGAACTTCAGGCGGGCGCGGTTGCGCAGCCGTCGATACCCGTAGTCACGGAAGATCGAGACCACTCCCAGCCACACCTCGGGGATCTCCTCCAGCGGCACCCAGGCCCCGAGGCGCACCGCGAACTGGGCGCTGGTCGACAGGCCCCCGCCGACGAGCAGGTCAAAACCCGGTCCGTGCTCGGGGTGCTCGACGCCCACGAAGGAGACGTCGTTGATCTCCGGCACGGTGTCCCACAGCCACGAGATGGCGGACTTGAACTTGCGCGGCAGGTTAGACAGGTCCGGGTTGCCGATGAACTCGGCCTTGATGCGGTCGATGGCAGGGGTGGGGTCGATGACCTCGTCGCGGGAGATGCCTGCGACAGGGGAGCCGAGGATCACGCGCGGCACGTCGCCACAGGCCTCGGTGGTCTCGAGCCCCACGCCCTCCAGCCGGCGCCAGATCTCGGGCACCGACTCGACCTCGACCCAGTGCAGCTGGATGTTCTGTCTGTCGGTGATGTCGGCCGTGTTGCGGCCGAAGTCGCGGGAGATGCCCGCGATGGCACGCAGCTGCGCGAGGTCGACCTGTCCGCCGTCGATGCGGACGCGCATCATGAAGTAGCGGTCGTCGAGCTCCTCCGGTGCTAGCGCCGCGGTCTGGCCTCCGTCGATGCCCGGACGACGCTGCGTGTACAGGCCCCACCACCGGAATCGCCCACGCAGGTCGTCGGGGGGAATCGAGTCGAATCCCTCACGGGCGTAGATGGATTCGATGCGGTGACGGACGGCGAGAGGGTCCTCCTCCTGCTTGAAGGTCTCGTTGTGGTTGAGCGGCTCACGCTGCCCGAGGGCCCACTGCCCCTCGGGCTTCTCGCGTGTCCGTCGGGTGCGCACCCCGCCGGTGCGGCTCGGTCCGCCCTGGCCCGTCGCGGTGTCGGGCAGCGTGCTGGTCATGGGAGAGACCCTTCTGAATGGGGATGGCTCGGGTGGATGACTCGGGTGGGGGTCCCGAGACAGGGATGGTGGTGCCGCCCCGCCATGGAGGGCGGCAGCGAGCAGCGGCCCGTGGGAGGCCGTGAAGGTGAGAGGTGGCGCGACGGTGCGCCGGGCGCTGGGCGCGCTAGGTCGTCGACCTAGCGCTGCGGCATACAGCTGGCAGCGGTGGAACGACACAGGTCGACGTGTCGCCGGGACACGGGCCAGAAGGTCGTCGCTGTCATGGGCCAACCGTGCCATGCGCCAGCGGCCGCTGTCCATAATGACACCCAAGGATGTCCATAACGTGGACTTATTGCCGTGTGGTCAGGCGTGGACCCGGGTGTGCGCGCCCGAGTGGAAGCGGGCCGGCGAATGCCCCTAGGGGTGTCGAGCGCCGGTTGTCTTGTGCCTCAACAAAACTCGGCCGGCCAGCGTCGCGGCCAGCGCCCATCCTCCGACATCGCGCACGAGTGCCGCGGCCCGTGGGACATCACGGATCTGGGCTGGCGGGCCGTCACCGAGGACGCCGCGGTCCTCGGTGACGCCGGCATAGGTGTTGCGCCCGCCCAGGCTCACCCCGAGGTATGCCGCGCAGGCGCTCTCGATGGGGCCGGCGTTGGGGCTGGGGTGCTGGGGAGCGTCGCGTCGGACCACCCGCAGGATCGCGCCGGCCCGGCTGGGTGACTGGGCCACGATCAGTGCCGTCGTCAGCCGCGCAGGAAGCCAGTTGACGATGTCGTCCAGCCGCGCGGCCGCCCAGCCGAACTGCTCGTGGCGGGGCGTGCGATGTCCCACCATGGCGTCGAGCGTGTTGACCGCCCGATACCCCGACAGGCCAGGCACTCCGGCGACCGCGCCCCAGAACAGTGGCGCCACAACGGCATCCGAGCTGTTCTCGGCCAGCGACTCCACGCAGGCGCGCCCGAGCCCATCCGCGTCGAGCGTGCTCGGGTCACGCCCCACCAGGGACCGGACGCGCTCACGGGCGGCCGCAAGGTCGCCGGCGGCGGCGTGATCGTGCACGGCCATCGCCTCGCGCTCCAGTGAGCGCCCGCCAAGCACGGCCCAGGTGGTGACAGCTGTGAGCAGTGTCCGGGCGACGGGCCCGCGGGCGAGGGCCTGTGCGGTGGCCGCGCCGAGGGTCGTGCCACCCACCAGCGCGAGCTCGTATGCCGCGCCGCGGGCTCTGCTTGGTGCCCACAGTCTGCGCTCGAGTCCCGCTGCGAGAGAGCCGAACCCGGCCACCGGGTGGTAGCGGCGAGGATCGCCGATAAGACGGTCGGCGGCATACCCGATCAGCAGGCCGGCGGCGACGGGATCGACTGTTCGGCGACCCACCGTCACTGTCCTTTGACGGTCAGGGGCAGTCCGGCCACGACCAGGACGACGCTGTCGCTCGCAGCCGCCATCCGCTGGTTGAGCCGGCCCAGGGCGTCGGCGAAGATCCGCCCTGAGCGGTGCTCGGAGACCAGGGAGAGGCCGACCTCGTTGGTGACGGCGACGGCCTGGTGCCCACACTGCTGCCAGGCCTCGACGAGCCGGTCCACGCGGGGCTGGAGTGCCTCCTGCCACTGCGCCTCGGGGCTCTCCCATGCTGCGATCTCGTCGAGCTGGGCGGTCAGCCAGGTGCCGAGGCAGTCGATCAGGGCCGGGCCGGTGAGCCCCTCGATCGCTGAGGCGAGGTCCGTTGTGTCGACCGTCCGCCAGCTCGCCGGGCGTCGGTGCTGA
The DNA here is from genome assembly GCA_021287075.1 of Micrococcales bacterium. Lineage (GTDB taxonomy): Bacteria > Actinomycetota > Actinomycetes > Actinomycetales > Dermatophilaceae > JAJTBD01. The sequence continues at coordinate 20,883 of JAJTBD010000023.1, forward strand.
TGGTGTCGGACGCGGGATGCCCAGTCCGGGTCCGCCTCGGGCGAGTCGACCGGCATGCCGGTCGCGACATAGGTGACCTCGGGGACGCCGGCGAGCAGGGACTCGGCATGGGCGGACTTGCCGCTGCGGGTGCCGCCTGTGACGAGGGTCCTCACTGCCCGCTCCAGCCTGTGCTTGCGGCCAGCACCACGACGAGCGCGGTGAGGGCCGTCTCGATGGCTGCGCCGATGACGTCGCCGGTGACCCCGCCAAACACCCGGCGGGCGTGCCTGAGGAGCAGGAGGACCGCCACTGCGGCAGCGAGCCAGGCAGCGACCGGGAGCCAGAGCGAGGCGCCGGCAAGGACCGCTGTCGACGCGAGCGCCGCAAGCCCCACCAGCGCGCTGAGGGTGACTCCCACAGTCGAGACGCTCTGCGCGACAAGGGAGCCCATGCCGTCTGGGCGAGCCGACGGTATACCTCGTCGGCATGCCGCGGCGCATGCGGAGCGTGACACGACCACTGCTGCGGCGGCGACGAGCCAGCCCAGGCCGTGGGCAGCGATGGCCCCGAAGGACGCGGCCTGGGCCAGGAGCACGACCGTGATGGCGGCCGCGCCCATCGGCCCGACGTCTCCGCGGCGCATGACCTCCAAGGCCCTGTCGCGGTCCCAGCCGGCGCCGCTGCCGTCGACCGTGTCGGCCAGCCCGTCCAGATGCATCCCGCGCGTGAGCAGCCCGAGAGCGCCCACCGCGATGGCGCCGGTTACCAGGGGAGGCAGCCCCGCGAGATCGCCCACCGCACACACGGCCCCGACGCCCGCCCCGAGCGGCAGCGAGGCCACCGGCGCAAGCGCCATGGCCCGCCCGGCCACCGGGCGCGTGACCTCGCCGATGTCGCCGCTGGGCACCACCGTGAGGGTGCCGAGGGCGAGCCGGAGAGCAGCGGCGGTCATCTCCAGGGTCACTCGGCCGGCATCAGATCGGCCAGCAGCGCCATGTCGCGCAGGACCGCCACGCCGGAGCGCAGGACCGGCAGCGCCGTCATCGCACCGGTCCCCTCGCCGAGCCGCATGCCCAGGTCGAGGATGGGCGCGAGGCCGAGGCTGTCCAGCGCGATGCCGGACGCCGGCTCGGGGGAGCGGTGCCCCGCCTGCATCCAGGCGACCACATCGGGGTCGATGGACGCGGCCACGAGGGCCTCGGCGACGGAGATGACCCCGTCGAGCAGCACGGGCAGGCGAGCGGCCGCCGCTGCCAGCATCATGCCGACGGCCACGGCCATGTCCGGGCTGCCCAGTGCTGCAAGCCGATCCACCGGATCGGTGACGCCGGTGGTGCGGGCCAGCGCCTTCTCGACAACGGCCGTCTTGCGTGAGAGGCCCTCGTCGTCGAGCCCCGCGCCGCGGCCGGTGACCACTGCGGCCGACGACCCGGTCAGCGCCGCGACCAGCGCAGCGGAGGGGGTCGTGTTGCCGATGCCGAGGTCGCCGATGATCAGCAGCTGGGCCCCCTGCTCCAGCTCCTCGGCGACGATGCGGGCGCCCACGGCCAGCGCCTCCTCGGTCTGGGCACGCGTCATCGCGTCCTCGACGTCGATCGAGCCGCAGCCGCGGCCCAGCTTGTGGCTCGTGACATCGGCCGGCAGGCCCTCGAGGTCGGCGTCCACACTGATGTCGAGGACGCGGACCGGCACGTTGTGCTGCGCCGCCAGCGCGCTCATGCCGGCCTTGCCGGCGACGAGGGTGTGGACCATCGCGACGGTGATCTCGCGCGGATAGGACGCGACGCCGCGAGTGGTCACCCCGTGGTCACCCGCAGGGATGACCGCGCGGACCCGGTCGAGCGGCTTGGGCGGGCAGACACCCTGGCATGAGGCCACCCAGGCACCGAGCTCCTCGAGCCGGCCCAGCGACCCGAGGGGCTTGGCGAGGGCGTCGAACCGCTCGCGTGCCTCCTCCAGGACGGCGGCCGACGGCGGCGTGATGGTGGTGGTGCTCATGCGGAACGCTCCTTTGCGCTCGTGAGGGAGGGGGCGGATCCGTCGCTGAACCGGGGCAGGGCGTCCTGCTGGGCCAGCGCGTGGACTGTGGCGCCGATGATCGTGACGGCAGGAGCCGAGATGCCTTGTTCCGCAGCGGTCTCGGCAATGTCGGCGAGGGTGGCGCGCGCGACGCGCATCGACGGCATACCGGCATCGGCGACAGACGCGGCCGGGGTGTCGGGGGCGAGCCCGTGCTCCACCAGGCGCTCGGCGATCATGGGAAGCTCCGCGACCCCCATGAGGACGACGATCGTCAGGCCCGTGCGCGCGAGGGCGCCCCAGTCGGTGGTGCTGCGGCCATCGTCCGGGCCGACGTGACCCGACACGACGACGAAGCCCTGGGTCACGCTCCGGTGTGTCACCGGGATGCCTGCGAGGGCCGGGGCCGCCACCGAGGAGGTGACCCCGGGGACCACGGTGACGGGCACGCCCGCCTCGACGCAGGCATTCCACTCCTCGCCGCCGCGTCCGAAGACGAAGTTGTCGCCGCCCTTGAGCCGCACGACGTGGCGGCCGGCCAGCGCGTGCTCGAGCAGCACTGCGTTGATCCGCTCCTGGGGCGTGAAGCCACCCCGCGGGATCTTGCCCACATGGATGACCTCGGCGTGGGCAGGGGCCTCGTCGAGCACACCCAACGGGGCCAGCCGGTCGCAGACCAGCACATCGGCGCTCTTGACCGCCTCGAGGCCGGCCAGGGTGAGCAGGCCGGGATCGCCGGGTCCGCCGCCGACGAGGGTGACGCGGCCGGTGCCGCGGGGCAGGGTGACAGGAGCGGGCGTCGGCGCGGGGCAGCGCAGCACGACCTCGGCGTCGCCGGGCACCTCCGTGGCCACGGTCACCAGGCCACGGGAGGCGAGGTCGGCCATCCGGGCGTCCGCCGCCTCGCAGACCACGGTGACGCGCGCGCCCTGGTCGAGCAGTCCGTGCACGACCTGCGGCGCGGCATCGGTGGGGTGGGTCAGCGCCACGTGGGGCGTGCTGATGGGCAGGCGGATCACGCGATGGCCTCCTCGTGGAGCGTGCTGGCGAGCTCGCGCAGCAGGGTGTCTGTCATGATCGGGTCGCGCACGGCGATGCGCAGCCAGTCGGGGCCGAGCCCGGGGAAACTGTCGCAGCTGCGGACAGCAATTCCCCTCTCGCGCAATGCTTCCCACACGCCGGGCCCGGCCTGCACGAGCACGAAAGGCGCGTGGCCCGCGACTGGGTTGAGGCCGAGACCGGCCAGCCCAGTGGCCAGCCGCTCCCGCCAGGTGGTCAGGGTTGCGGCGCCGCGGGATGCCTCGGCAAGAGCCGCGGGGGTGGCGGTCGCGGTCATCACGCCCAGCGCCGGTGACGAGACCGACCACGGTGTCTGCTGCGCCTCCAGGAGCTCGATGAGCGCCGGGTCGCCCATGACATACCCGGCGCGCAGGCCCGCGACCGACCACGTCTTGGTGAGCGAGCGGACCACGAGCAGGCCGGCCATCTCGGCCTGGACGAGCGACTGTGCCTCGTCGGGCACGGCGTCCATGAAGGCCTCGTCGACGACCAGCACCCGCCCGGGACGCCGCAGCGCGCGCAGGGTGTCGGCAGGGTGGAGCACCCCAGTGGGGTTGGTCGGGTTGCCGACCACCACGAGATCGGCGTCCTCCGGGACAGCCGAGGGGTCGAGGGCGAAGCCCCCGGCTGCGGAGAGCACCACATGGCGGGGAGCGCGGCCGGCGCGGGCGAGCGCGGCGTCCGGCTCGGTGAACTGCGGGTGCACGACGACCGGGTCCGTCGGGCGCAGGGCCTGGGCGATCAGGGTGAAGGCCTCGGCGCCCCCGCTGGTGGGTAGCACCATCGCCTCGGGGACGTGGTGGCGCCGGGCCAGTGCCGTGCGGGCCGCCGCAGGACGGGGGTATGCCGCGAGGTCACCGGTGGCCTCGGCGATCGTCCGTGCCAGCCACGCGGGTGGGGACGTCTCACGCACGTTGACCGCGAAGTCGAGCAGCCCGTCACCGATCTCGGCGTCGCCGTGGTGGTGCACGGATGCGCGGTCACCGCGGTCGGCGTGTGCCGGGGCCGGTCTCGACCCGGATCCGTCAGCGGAGGTGCGCGCGGTCGCGCGGCCGCCCCCGATGAGGGGCGGCGAGGCGGCATACGCCATAACCGAGTCGACGAAAGATGAGGCGAGAGAGGGGCTTCCGGCCCAGTGTGTGTGGAGGTAGGAGGCGTGGACGGTCGCCTTGCCCGTGCCGGCCGGGTCAAGCGCGAAACCCTCGAGGCCGGCGTCAGCGAGATCCCAGGCGGCTGCCACGCCGTGGCGGGGGTCGGTGGCCGTGCGGTGGAACTCGTGACCGAGGACGGTCGTCCCGGCGGCACCCACGACGCTCTCGTGTGTGAGGCGGGCAGTGCGATAGGAGAGCGTCAGGCTTGGGGCCATCGCCGCCGTGGCCGGCAGCACGCCGGCGAAGGGGCGGCCGTCGAGGCTGCGGGCGAGATAGAGCATGCCGGCGCACTCGGCGACGGTCGGCATCCCGGACATGGCCGCGTCGTGGACCTCGGCCATCAGCCGTGTGTTGCCGGTGAGCGCGGCGGCGTGCATCTCGGGGAAGCCGCCCCCGAGATAGAGGCCGGCGGTGCCGGCGGGCAGCGCGGTGTCGACGGCGGGGTCGAAGACCACCGGCTCGGCGCCGAGCGAGCGGATCATCTCCTCGGTCTCGGCGTAGCGGAAGGTGAAGGCCCGGCCGCCGGCCACGGCCACGACGGGGCGCGGCGTGGCGCCGTGTGCGGCCGCCCGAACCGGGGGCTCCCAGGGGTCGGCATCGGTCGCGGGGGCCGTGTGGGCGATGGCGAGGAGCGCGTCGAGGTCGACGAGCTCTGCCGTTTGCTCGGCCAGCCGGTCGAGGGCGGCCACGGCGTCGGTGCGCTCGGCCACGGGCACGAGGCCGAGATGGCGGGAGGGGGCGCTGACGCCTGCGTCGCGGGGCAGCACACCGATGACGGGGATGCCGAGCGCCTCGACCGAGCGGCGCACCTCCTCGGCGTGGCGCGGTGAGCCCGACTTGTTGAGGATCACCCCGCCGATCGAGATGGCGGGGTCGAAGGTGGCCAGTCCGTGGACGGTCGCGGCGACGGTGCGCGCCGCCGAGGAGATGTCGACGACGAGGACCACCGGCGAGGCGGTGAGTGTGGCGATGTGCGCGGTGGAGGCGAAGCCGTCGGTGCCGATGCGCCCGTCGAAGAGGCCCATCACGCCCTCGATCACGGCGATGTCCGCCGGCTCAGGCGTGGCGAAGCCATGCCGCAGCAGCGGGACGACGAGCTCCTCGGGCGCGAGCCACGGGTCGAGGTTGCGGCCCGGGCGTCCGGTCGCCAGCGCGTGATAGCCGGGGTCGATGTAGTCCGGGCCGACCTTGGCCGGGGCGACCCGGTGGCCGGCGCGCGCCAGCGCGGCCATGAGCCCGACGGCGACCGTCGTCTTGCCCTGGCCGGAGGCGGCGGCCGCCACCATCACGCGGGGGAGACTCACCACTCGATGCCCTTCTGGCCCTTCTGGCCCTTGTCGAAGGGGTGGGCGATCTTGGTCATCTCCGTTGCGACATCGGCGATCTCGAGCAGGCGCGGGTCGGGGTCACGGCCGGTGATGACGACATGCTGATAGCCCGGGCGCTCTCGCAGCACCTGGACGACCTCGTCGACGTCGACCCAGCCCCACTTCATGACATAGGTGAACTCGTCGAGGATGTAGAGCTGGTGGGCCTCCTCGGCAAGGCGGCGTGTGATCTCCTCCCAGCCCTCGCGCGCGGCGGCCGCGTGGTCCTCATCGGACCCGGCCTTGCGCGACCACGACCAGCCGGAGCCCATCTTGTGCCACTCGATCGGGCCGCCCTGCCCGGTGTCCTGGTGGACCTGGTCGAGGGCGGCGAGTGCGCTCTGCTCGCCGATGCGCCACTTGGCGGACTTGACGAACTGGAAGACCCCGATCGACCAGCCCTGGTTCCAGCCGCGCAGCGCGAGGCCGAATGCCGCGGTGGACTTGCCCTTGCCGGTGCCCCCGTGCACGATCACCAGCGGCTGGTTGCGGCGCTGCCGGGTGGTGAGCCCGTCGTCGGCGGTGACGGGTGTCTGGCCCTGTGCCATCAGGCGGCACGCCTTCCCCGGGGACGGCCCGGCGCTCGCTCGGTGGCGCGGGCGGACTGCACCGCGTCGACGATGGCCTGGGCGGCCACCTCGGGCAGGGGGACATGCCGTGCCCGCATCCGGTGGGCGAGGTCGCCGGCCAGGCCCATGCGGAATCTCCCTGTCTCGCAGTCGATCACGACGGCGTCGCAGCCGATCGATGGCCAGGCGTCGGCCATCCGCCGAGCGCGGGCGAGGGCGTCTTTGCCGCCGGTGGCCCGGCCGTCGGTCAGCAGCAGGACGAGCGCTCTGCGCCGGGGATCGCGTAGCCGCTCGCGCTCGACGACCCGTGCCGTCAGCACGATGCCCTCGGCCAGCGGTGTGCGGCCCCCGTGGGGCATCGCCTCCAGACAGCGCGCGGCCGCCTCTACGGACGAGGTCGGCGGCAGCGAGAGCTCGGCCTCGCTCCCGCGGAAGGTGATCAGGCCGACCCGGTCGCGCCGCTGGTAGGCGTCGGTGAGCAGGCTCAGGACGGCCGTCTTGACCTCCTCCATGCGCCGCCGGGCGCCCATCGAGCCGCTGGCGTCGACGGCCAGCAGCACGAGATTGGACTCCTGCCCCTGGCTGATGACACCGCGCAGGTCGTCGGCCTCGAGCAGCAGGCGGTCGGTGCGCCCGCGCCTGGCCTGATGGGGTGCGGAGGCGGCGATGGTGGCGGGCAGGTGCACCCGTCGGGAGGCCTGCCTCGTCGCGCCGACGGTGCGCCCCGAGGCGGTCATCGCCCGGCTGCGGCGACCCGGCGCACCCGCGCCGACACCGCTGACGGCAAAGGTCCTGGTGCGGTATGCCGTGTGCGTGGGCGCCACCGCCACCGGCAGTGCCGCGCGGCCGTCCTCCGGCGCATCGGCAGGGTCCTTCCCCTCGTCCGGCGGCTCGGGTGCCTGGTCGGTGTGCGAGTCGTCGGGGCACAGGTCGGTGCGGTCGTCCGGTGCATCTGGTCCGCCGGCGGGCGGAGCGGAGTCTGGCTCGGGCGGGGCCTGGCCGTCGGTCCCCTCCGGTGCCTCGTCGCCGTCGTCGTCCGACGGGCCGTCCGGCCCCGACCCGTCGGGGTCGGTGCCGTCGGGCTCGGGAGGGTCTTCGCCGAGCAGCTCCTCGAGGAGGTCCTCGTCGATCCCGGGCGCGTCAAAGGGGTTGCGCCGGCGGCGGTGGGGGAGCGCGAGGCGCGCCGCGACCCGCACGTCGTCGCGGGTGACCACGTCACGCCCACACCAGGCGGCGTGGGCGCGGGCGGCCCGGGCGGTCACGATGTCGGCGCGCATCCCGTCGACGTCGAATCCCGCACAGACGCGGGCGATCCGCTCCAGCTCGCGGTCAGGCAGGCGCACGTCGGCGAGGCGCTCCCGCGCGGCGGCGATCCGACCGCCGAGGGCGGCCTGCTCGGCGGCATACCCGGCAGTGAAGGCCTCGGGATCGGCGTCGAAGGCGAGCCGGCGCCGCACCACCTCGGCACGCTGCGCCGGGTCGCGGCTGGCGGCGACCTCCACCGTCAGCCCGAAGCGGTCCAGGAGCTGGGGGCGCAGCTCCCCCTCCTCGGGGTTCATCGTGCCGACGAGCACGAGCCGGGCGGCATGCGAGACCGAGACACCGTCGCGCTCGACGGTGTTGCGGCCCATCGCGGCGGCATCGAGCAGCAGGTCGACGAGGTGGTCGTGCAGGAGGTTGACCTCGTCGACATAGAGGATGCCCCGGTGGGCGTCGGCGAGCAGGCCGGGCTCGAAGGCGGCCTCGCCGCTGCCGAGGGCCCGGCGCAGGTCGAGGGAGCCGATCACACGGTCCTCGGTGGCCCCGACGGGCAGCTCGACGAGGCGGGCCGGGCGGGTGTGGTGCGACTCACCCGCTGCGTGCGGGCCGTCCGGGCAGCCGGGGTCGGGTCGCGCCGGGTCACAGCCGAACCGGCAGCCCTCGACGACCTCCTCGGCAGGCAGCACGGAGGTGAGCGAGCGGACCATCGTCGACTTGGCAGTGCCCTTCTCGCCGCGCACCAGGACACCGCCGACCTCGGGGGAGACGGTGGTGAGGATCAGGGCGAGGGCCATCTCGTCGGCTCCGACGATGGCCGCAAACGGGAACTGCGACAACGCTTTTCCTCCTGGCGAGTGACCACGCTCGCCGTCAGCGGTCCTGCCCGTGGGACGGGGCAGAGGGCCACGCGATGTCCTGGCTTCCCCTCATCGGGGTCACAGTGGCGGGACCGCTCCGGGCTTGCACCGGTATTCCTCGCCGTGGGCCGGTGTCATCATGCCAGAGCCGACCGGGGGTCCGCGCGGGCATCTCGCCAGCGGCCCTAGAGTGTGCGCCATGATCGAGGTCGTCGGCGTGGGTGCGGACGGGGTGGCAGGGCTCCCCGAGAGGCTGCGCCGGCTCGTCAATGAGGCCGATGCCCTCATCTCCTCCCCGCGGCTGCTGGCCACCCTGCCAGCCGCGGAGCCGGGGGCCGCCGATGGCCAGGGGCAGCAGCGCATCGAGTGGCCGAGACCGCTGGTCGCCGGCCTGCCGGCCCTCCTCGAGACGCTCGCCGACAAACGGATCGCCGTCCTCGCGACCGGGGACCCGCTTGTCGCGGGGATCGGCTCGACCCTCATCCGGCTCCTCGGTCCCGACACCGTCCGTATCCACCCAGCACCCAGCTCGCTCGCGCTGGCCCGGGCCGAGCTGCGCTGGCCGGTCGAGACGGTCGTCACCCACTCGTTGGTGAGCGCCGACCCCGTGACCGTGCGCCCGCTGCTCACCCCGGGCGCGCGACTGCTGCTGCTGTCGGCCGGCGCCCACACGCCCGCGCAGGTGGCCCGCCTCCTCGTCGAGGACGACTGGGCCGACGCGCGGGTCACGGTGCTCGGCGACCTCGGCTCCGTGGACCAGTCGCGCTGGGAGGGCACGGCCAGTGCGGCCGCCGAGCACACGGCATACCCGGCGCTGTCGATCACCGCAGTCGAGCTGTCCTCTGCCCGTGGGGCGCTCGGCACCAGCCCCGGCCTGCCCGACGACGCCTTCGAGCACCTCGGCCAGATCACAAAGCGCGAGGTCAGGGCCGCCGCGCTGGCCGCGCTCCGCCCGATGCCGGGCCAGCACCTGTGGGATCTCGGCGCGGGTGTCGGCTCGATCGCGGTGGAATGGGCGCTCCAGTCCCCGACCGCCACGGCGTCGGCCGTCGAGCGGCTGCCGGATCGAGCAGATCTCGTCGAGGCCAACAGCGCGCGGCTGGGCGCCACCGGCGTCACCGTTGTGCGCGAGCCGGTCGCGGACGCCCTCGCCGCACTGCCCGACCCCGACGCCGTGTTCGTCGGTGGGGGTGCGAGTGCCGAGGTGATCGAGGAGGCGTGGCGACGCCTGCGTCCCGGCGGGCGCCTGGTCGCCCACGCCGTCACCCTCGAGACCGAGGCCCTGCTCGTCGACGCCTGGCGTGCCCACGGCGGTGAGCTGCGCCGCGTCAGCATCGAGCGGGCCGAGCCCCTCGGCCGATATCTGTCCTGGACCCCGGCACGGCCCATCGTGCAGTGGGCCGCCACCAAGACCACACCCGACGCGCAGACCAGCGAGGAGTCACCCGCATGACCGTCCACTTCATCGGCGCCGGGCCAGGTGCCCACGACCTGCTCACCCTGCGCGCCGCGCGGATCCTGTCCGAGAGCCCCGTGTGCCTCTATGCCGGCACCTACCTCGACGACGAGGTCCTCGGGCACTGCCCCGAGGGCGCCGAGCTCATCGACACCCAGCACCTCAACCTCGACGAGATCACCGCCCACCTCGTGCGCGCCCACGAGCAGGGCAAGGACGTCGCGCGCCTGTGCTCCGGCGACCCGAGCGTCTATTCCGCTGTGGCAGAACAGTGCCGGCGCCTCGACGAGGCCGGCGTGCCGTGGGATGTCACCCCCGGTGTCCCGGCGTATGCCGCGACCGCCGCCCTCGTGGGGCGCGAGCTGACCGTCCCCGAGGTCGCGCAGTCGGTGGTGCTGACCCGGGCCCAGCGGGACTCGACCAAGATGCCGCCGGGGGAGTCGCTCGCCGCCTTCGCCGAGACCGGCGCGACGCTCGTGCTCCACCTGGCCATCCGGCATACCCGGCGTCTTGCCGAGGAGCTCAGCGGGCACTATGGCGCCGACTGCCCGGTGGTCGTGGGCTCCCAGGTGACCCAGCCCGAGGAGCTCGTGCTGCGCGGCACCCTCGCCGACATCGCCGACCAGGTCGAGGCCGCCGGGCTGCGCCAGGCTGCGGTGATCATCGTGGGCTGGGCGCTCGAGGCGGAGGGCTTCGTCGAGTCGCATCTCTACAGCTCGCGCTGCCGGCCTGAGGCGCCAGTCACCTCGGCCGGCTGACCCGGGCGCGCCGCCGCGGCGACTGGTAGCCTCCGAGCCAGCCACCCCGACCAGAGGAACCCGGTGAGAGTCCGGGACGGTCGCGCCACTGTGAGCGGCATCAGCCGCGAAGTCAGGAACTCCTCGGTGTGGTCCCACCCCCTACGGGACGCGTCATCCCGAGAAAGGCTCCACCCAGTGCATATCGCCGAGGGCTATCTCCCACCTCTCCACGCCGCGGCCTGGACCGCGGCGGCCGCCCCCTTCGTCATCCACGGCACCCGTGAGGTCGCCCGCCTCGTCAGGGAGCGTCCGGGCGCCCGCCTGCTGCTCGGCGCGGCCGGGGCCTTCACCTTCGTGCTCTCCGCCATCAAGCTGCCGTCCGTGACCGGCAGCTCGTCACACCCGACCGGTGCCGGCGTGGGTGCCGTCCTCTTCGGGCCGCCGGTCATGGCCGCGCTCGGCACGGTCGTGCTGCTCTTCCAGGCGCTGCTGCTCGCGCACGGCGGGCTGACCACGCTCGGCGCCAATGTCTTCTCGATGGCCGTGGCCGGGCCATGGGCGGCGTATGCAGTCTACCGCCTGCTCTCGCGCGCCTCCTCGGGCATCCGGGTCTTCACCGCCGTCGCCGTCGCAGACCTCGTCACCTACTGCGTCACCGCCACCCAGCTCGCGCTCGCATTCCCCGACGCCACAGGCGGTTTCGCCTCCGCGTGGACCCGCTTCCTCGGCCTCTTTGCCGTGACCCAGATCCCCCTGGCAGTGGTCGAGGGGATCATCGCGGTGCTGCTCATCGGCGCCCTGCGCACGTGGGCCCCCGACGAGCTCGCCGAGCTGGGCGTCCTCCAGCCCGCCCCGCAGGGCGAGGAGGCCGCCCGTGCGTAGGCCCCTCTCCCGCATCCTCCTCGGGCTGCTCGCGGTCATGCTGGTCGTCGTGGCGTATGCCGTCGGCAGCGCCCGCGGCGACGGCGAGTTCGGTGGCACGGACGCCGCCGCGACCGAGCTGGTCGAGGGCGCCAACCCCGACTACGAGCCGTGGTTCCAGCCGCTCTTCTCACCGGGCGGCGGTGAGGTCGAGTCCGGCCTGTTCGCCCTCCAGGCCGCCATCGGCGGGGGAGTCCTCGGCTTTGTCCTCGGGACGCTGCGCGAGCGCCGCCGCCGCGGGGGCGACGAGGCCTAGCGATGCGCATCGACGAGGCCGCATGGGCGAGCCCCTGGCGCCACCGGGCGACGGGGGACAAGGCCCTGCTCGCCCTCGGCATGCTGCTCGTCGCCGCGCTGTCCACCAGCCGGACCGTGTCCGTCCTCGTCCTCGCGCTGGCGGCCGGCGTGGCCCTGGTGGTCGCCCGCATCCCAGCCCGGACCTGGCTGTCGGCGCTGTCCGCGCCCGCGGCATTCGTCGCTGTCGGCAGTGTCGCCCTGGCGGTGACCATCGGCGCAGACGCTGCCGACACGCTCGCCTCCGTGGGCGCTGTGGATATCACCAGATCCGGTGTGGCACAGGCGGTCTCCGCGTCGCTGCGCTCCTTCGCCGCCATGGCCTGCCTCGTGCTGCTGGCCGCGACCACCCCGATGACCGACCTGCTCGCGTGGCTGCGGAGGCTGCGGGTCCCGGAGGCCATGGTGGATATCGCGGGGCTGGTGTATCGGATGCTCTTTGCCCTGCTGGACGCGAGCCGGTCGGTGCGCGAGGCGCAGGCCGCCCGACTCGGCTACCGCTCGGGGCGGATGGCGCGACGGTCGATCGGCATGCTCCTCGGTGCCGTCCTGCTGAGGGCGTGGACCAGGGCCCGCCGGCTGGAGGACGGGCTCGCCGGCCGCGGCTACACCACGTCGCTGCGGACACTGCCCCGGCAGGCCGAGACCTCACCTGCCTTTGTCGGGATCAGCGCGCTCGTGCTGTCCGGGCTGGTCTCGCTCTCGGTGTCCGCGGCCCTGCGGGGGTGGCCGTGACCCATCGGAGCGAGCAGCAGGAGCCGCGGCCCGGCGCGGTCCTGGAGCTGCGCGGCATACACGCCGGCTATCCCGGGCACCCCGACGTCCTCGACTGTGCCGCGATGGCGGTCGTGCCGGGCGCGCGGATCGCGGTGATGGGCCCCAACGGGGCGGGCAAGACCACCCTGCTGCGCTGCCTGTCCGGTGCGCTCCGACCGGCCCGGGGCGCGGTGCTCGTCGAGGGCGAGCCCCTCGGCTATCGGCCCAAATCCCTTGTGCGGCACCGGGAGCTGGTCCAACTCGTCCTTCAGGACCCCGACGACCAGCTTTTCTCGGCTGATGTCCGAGGTGACATCTCCTTCGGTCCGCTCAATCTGGGACTGAGCGACCGGGAGGCCGCGACGCGCGTCGACGAGGCGCTCGACCTCCTCGACATCACCGACCTGGCCGACCGCCCCGTGCACCGCCTCTCCTATGGGCAGCGCAAGCGCGTCGCGATCGCCGGGGCTGTGGCCATGCACCCGCGGGTGCTGCTGCTCGACGAGCCGACCGCCGGGCTCGACCCGGCAGCGGTGACCGGGCTGCTGGGCGCTCTGGCGCGGCTTGAGGAGCGCGGGACGACCGTGGTCATGTCCACGCACAATGTCGACCTCGCCTGGTCGTGGGCCGACGAGGTCGCCCTCGTCGAGCACCACCAGGTCACCCAGGCTCCGATGGTCAAGATCCTCACCGACGGCCCGCTGCTCTCCGCCGCCAGCCTCGGCCTCCCGACGATCGTGCAGCTGGCCGGGGCGCTCGGCGTCACGATCGACGCATCGGCTCCGCCGCGCACCCCGGGCGACCTCGCGGCATACCTGCGCTAGGCGCCGCGGAAGCCCCTCACTCCACGTATCGCGGGGTCCAGACCCGACCGTCGGGGCGCACACGGGTCCTGGAGGCGCCGATGACGACGAGGCAGCCCATGTCGACGGTCTCGGGGTCGAGCTCGCCGAGGGTGGTCACGCGCAGCGACTCCTCGGCCCGCCCGACGTGGCGGGCGACGACGACGACCCGCTCGGGCGGCACGACCTCGAGCAGCGCGGCCTGGGCTCGGCCGAGCTGCTCGGGCCGCGTGCGCGAGCGCGGGTTGTAGAGGGCGATCGCCAGGTCTGCGCGGGCGGCCGCGCTGAGTCGGTCGACCAGCACCTCCCACGGCTTGAGCCGGTCGGACAGCGAGATCAGCGCGTGGTCGGCGCCGAGGAGGGCACCGGCCAGCGCCGATGCGGCGTGGGCCGCTGTGACTCCCGGCACCACATGGACCGGCACCGCGGCATACCGCTCGTCGGCCTCGTCGGCCTCGGCGGCCTCGAAGACCGCGGCCGCCATCCCGAAGACCCCCGCGTCGCCGCCCGAGACGACGCACACGTCGTCGCCGGACAGCGCCAGGTCGAGGGCGAGGCGCCCGCGGTCGACCTCGACGGTGTTGCCGCTGGAATGCCGGGTCAGGCCCTCGCGCTGGGGCACTCGGGCCACATAGGGGGTGTATCCGATCACGTGATCGGTCTGTGCCAGAACGGAACTCGCCTCAGGGGTGAGCCAGCGATCGGGCCCCGGCCCCAGGCCCACGACATGGACCGTGCCGTATGCCGCGGGGTCGGCCGAGGACTCCGGCGTCTCCTCATGCGCGCGAGCGCGGCCCGCGTCATCGGCCCGCAGATCGGTGCCGGGGATGACGACAAGCGACATATAGGGCACCTCGGCAGCATCGACCTCGGCGATCGGGATGACGCGCTCACGGTCGGAGCTGGCCCGCTCGACCAGGATCGCGCGGTCGAGGAGCCCGGCCTGGCGCACGGCCTCACGCACGTTGTCGAAGGTACGCCCCAGCTTCATGACGATCGCGGCGTCGGTGTCGGCGAGCCGGCGGGCCAGCTCGGCGACGGGAAGCGTGCCGGGGAGGATCGTCAGGGTGTCCTCGTGCCGGCACAGACCGGTGCCCAGCGCGGCGGCGGCGGCGCTGGGCGAGGTCACGCCCGGGACGACATGCACCGGGACCTCGTCCTGGAGGAGGTCGTGGACATACATGAACGAGCCATAGAAGAGGGGATCCCCCTCGGCGAGCACCACGACCGACCGGCCCGCGTCGAGATGGGCGCGCAGCCGGGCCGCGCACTCCTCATAGAAGTCGGCCATCACCCCGTAGTAGCCGTCGGGGTGGTCGGTCGCCCCTGTCGTGACCGGATAGAGCAGCGGCTCCTCGATCGCGCCCTCGGGGATGAGGTCTTCGGCGATGCCGCGGGCCACCGAGGGCCGGCTGGCGCTGCCCTGGTGATAGGCCACGACATCGGCAGACTCGATGAGGCCGGCCACCCGACGGGTGATCAGACCAGGGTCGCCGGGACCGACGCCGACGCCATAGAGATGGCCTGGCTCCGCGTGGAAAGTGTTGTCGCTCATGCCAGCTCATCCTCCGTGGCGAGTGCGTTGAGAACGGCAGCGGCCATCGCGGAGCCCCCGCGGCGGCCGTGGACGACCAGCCAGGGGATCTGGCTGCCGTCGGGGAGGCGGTGCTCGGCGAGCGCCAGCTTGGACTCGGCCGACCCGATGAAGCCGACCGGGATCCCGATGATCGCGGACGGACGCGGGCCGCCGTCGGCGAGGAGCTCGAGCAGGTGGAAGAGCGCCGTCGGGGCGTTGCCGATCGCCACGACCGCGCCCTCGAGCCGCTCGCCCCACAGCGACACCGCGGCCGCCGACCGGGTCGTCTCCCAGGCGCGGGCCAGCTCGGGGACGCCCGGGTCGCGCAGGGTGCACACCACCTCGTTGTCCGCGGGCAGCCGGCGGCGCGTCACCCCGGAGGCCAGCATGTGCGAGTCGGTCAGGATGGGGGCCCCGGCCGCGAGGGCCGCGCGGGCGCTGGTGACCAGGTCGGGGTGCAGCGCCAGGTGGCGCAGCACCGGCACGTCGCCCGCGGCGTGGGCCAGCCGGGCTGCGACCGTGACGGTGGCGGCGTCCCAGTCGGGGACGTCACCGTCACGGACGAGCTCGGACAGCTCGGCGCGGATCGTGGCGAAGGAGTCGCGATAGATCTGCTGCCCGTCGGTCTCGTAGTCATAGCGACGCGTCGGGCGTCGTGGCTCCCCCTGGTGCGCGGTCATGGCCGAGAACCTACTGCCGCAGCGATATCCGCGATCGACTGGGGCTCCATCACCAGGACGTGGTCGACCTGTGGGCGTCCGCAGCTCCGCTCGCAGCCGACGAGGTGGACCCGGGGGAGTCCCTCGCCGATCTGCGCCGCGACCTGCGACGCAAGGCCCATCGTGTCGCTCGCGGAGCGGCCACAGTGGGGTGAGCCCGGGCAGGCCGACAGCTGGGCCCAGGCGTTGTCGGGGGAGGTCACCAGGCCTGCCTGTGAGAGGTATGCCGCCGCGCCGGCACCCGAGGGGATGACCACCGAGCGCCACGGGGTGATGGCGACCTCGCGGCATACCTCCGCGAGCGCAGCGAGATGGGCCTCGGTGAGCAGTCCGAGCGGGACCCCCGCGACCAGGTGGGGACCGGTCGGTCCGACCGACAGGGGCGCACGCGTGATCGGCGAGAGCGGTGCGAGCCCGTCGAAGACGGGGGATTCGGCGGGCAGGTCGCGCACGTTCCAGACCCGCTCGTCCGTGCGATCAGCGAGGAAGCCGTGGGCGAGGCCGAGCATGGCGCCGACCGCGTCCGATGGGGGGCAGGGGCGTCCTCGGCCACCGGCCAGCAGCAGACCCGCGTCTGGGGTGAGCAGCTGATAGGCCACGTCGATCGGCTCGCCCAGCAGCAGGCCGTCAGATCCGGTGAGGCAGAACAGGAACCGCCCGGGGAGCGCCGCCAGGACCGGGTCCTCGCACAGGCGTCGATCGAGCTCCTGGACGAGCGGCCAGACGCGCGGCTCGAGCGGCGAGGCCAGCACATTGCGGGCGCGCTCGTGGCTCAGGCTCGGGAGCAGGCCGGCGCGCTGGAGTCGAGGGGTCACATCGGCCGGCAGCGGGTCGGGCAGGCCCCTCACCTGGAGGTTCGCCCGGCTGGTCAGCTGGACCAGGGGCGTGCCGTGGTCGCGGCCGATCGACATCAGCTCACCGAGCGCCGCGAGGCCGACCCGCCCGCCGGGGACACGCGCACGGACGATGAGACCGTCATCGGCACGGAAGGGGCGCAGCGCGCCGGGACAGCGGTCGGGTCCGGAGCGGGAGGTCACCTTCGGCAGCCTACCGACGCCCCGCTAGGCTGCTCCCGGCAGCGCTCGACGGAACCCGGTGCAAGTCCGGGACGGTCCCGCCACTGTGAGCCCGACCCGCGAGGGTCAGGGCGAGTCAGGAACGTCTACGCGGCCGGCCCGGCGGCCTGCCGGGTCCACCGACGACACGGGGCGCGGAGACCCCGTGAAGGAGCTGACGTGCCCCGGATCGCCCTCCTGTCCACCTCGGACACCGACCTTCTCAGCGCGCGGGCCAGCGGGGCCGACTACATCTGGGCCAATCCCGGTCGGCCCGGTCACACCGACATGGGCGAGGCGCTGGCCGGCGCCGACATCGTCGTGGCCCGCATCCTCGGCGGTCCGCAGGACCTGTGCGATGGCTTCCGGCGAGTGCGCGAGAGCGGCGTCCCCCTAGTCGTCCTGGGCGGTGAGCAGGCACCGAATGCCGCGCTGATGGAGCTCTCGACCGCGCCGCAGGGTGCGGTGCAGGAGGCGCACCGCTATCTCGCGCACGGAGGCTCCGACAATCTCCGCCAGCTGCACGCCTTCCTCAGCGACACCCTGCTCCTGACCGGTGAGGGCTTCGAGCCGCCGATGCCGCTGCCCACGTGGGGCGTGCTCGACCGGCCAGAGCCTGCGCCCCTGCCCGACGGGGCCACGCGGCCCCGCGTCGGTGTGCTCTTCTACCGGGCCCAGTTCGCCGCCGACAACACCGACTATGTGCACGCCCTCGCCGATGCTATCGACGCGGCGGGCGGCCACGGCGTCGTCATCCACACCACCTCGCTGCGCGACGCCTCGCCCGACCTGCTCGGGCACCTCGCCACCCTCGACGCCCTGGTCACGACGGTGCTGGCCGCCGGGGGCACCCGACCCGCGACCGCCTCGGCCGGTGGCGACGACGAGGCGTGGGATGTGCAGGCGCTGGCGGAGCTCGACATCCCGATCCTCCAGGGCCTGTGCCTGACCTGGGGCCGTGAGGAGTGGCTCGCCTCCGACGAGGGCATGAGCCCGCTCGACGTTGCCACCCAGGTCGCCGTGCCCGAGTTCGACGGCCGCCTCATCACAGTCGCCTTCTCCTTCAAGGAGATCGACGCCGACGGGCTCCCGCACTATGTGCCTGACCCGGAGCGCTGCGCCCGCGTGGCCGGCATCGCGGTCGGCCACGCCCGGCTGCGCCACATCCCGCCCGCCGAGCGTCGCATCGCGGTCATGCTGTCGGCCTATCCCACCAAGCACTCGCGGATCGGCAACGCCGTGGGGCTCGACACCCCCGTCTCGACCATCCGCCTCCTGCGCGCCATGGCCGAGGCGGGCTACGACCTGGGGGAGCCCGGCGGCATACCCGGTCTGGGGGAGCTGCCCGAGGTCGAGGGAGAGGCCCCGGACACCACCGCCGGCAATGCCCTCATCCACGCGCTGATCGCTGCCGGCGGCCAGGACCCGGAGTGGCTCACCCAGGAGCAGCTCTCCGAGCACCACGTGCGCATCCCGGCTGCGACCTATCAGCGGTGGTTCGATCGGCTCCCCGAGGATCTGCGGGAGTCGATGACCGAGGCGTGGGGCGCCGCGCCCGGCGAGCTGTTCGTCGACCACTCCCAGGATTCGGATGGCGAGATCGTTTCTGCCGCAATCCAGTCGGGCAATATCGTCATCCTCGTCCAGCCGCCCCGCGGCTTCGGCGAGAACCCGATCGCGATCTATCACGACCCCGACCTCGCGCCCACCCACCACTATCTCGCCACCTATCGGTGGATCGAGGAGGAGTTCGGTGCACACGCCGTGGTCCACATGGGCAAGCACGGCAACCTCGAGTGGATGCCGGGCAAGAACCTCGCGCTCTCGCCGTCGTGCGGCTCGGACGCCGCCCTCGGGTCGCTGCCGCTCATCTATCCCTTCCTCGTCAACGACCCCGGCGAGGGGACCCAGGCCAAGCGCCGCGCGCACGCGACGATCGTGGACCACCTCGTCCCGCCGATGGCCCGCGCCGACTCCTATGGCGACATCGCCCGGCTTGAGCAGCTGCTCGACGAATACGGCAATGTCAGCGCGATGGACCCGGCCAAGGCGCCGGCGCTCCGGGGGGAGATCTGGACGCTCATCCAGGCGGCGCAGCTGCATCACGACCTGGGGCTGGAGGAGCAGCCGGACGACGCGGCCTTCGACGAGTTCGTCGGCCAGGTCGACTACTGGCTCTGTGAGATCAAGGACGTGCAGATCCGCGACGGCCTGCATGTCCTCGGGCAGCCGCCCGCCGGGGAGGAGCTGGTCAACCTCACCCTGGCGATCCTGCGGTCCGCGCAGATGTTCGGCGGGGCCACCGGCGGCGTCCCGGGCCTGCGGAGCGCCCTCGGTCTGACCGAGGCGGCCACGACGGCCACCACCGATGCGGTGGAGGCGCAGGCGCGCTCGCTGGTGGCGGCGATCGCGGCGCACGACTGGGCGGCCGACGCGGTCGCGCGGGTCGTCGACGAACACCTCGCGGCGGCTGGGCCTGTGGAGGGGCAGGCCCAGACCGACCGCGAGGGCATCTGTGCCGCACTGGTGTTCGCGTGCACCGAGGTGGTGCCCCGACTCGCCCGCACGGCCGACGAGATCCCGATGGTGCTGCATGCACTCGACGGCGGCTATGTGCCGGCCGGCCCGTCCGGGTCGCCGCTGCGGGGCCTGGTCAACGTGCTGCCGACCGGACGCAACTTCTATTCGGTCGACCCCAAGGCCATCCCTTCGCGGCTCGCCTATCAGACCGGCGTGGCCATGGCGGAGTCGCTGCTCGAGCGCTATCGGGAGGAGGCCGGCGAGCTGCCGCGGTCGGTGGGCCTGTCGGTCTGGGGCACCTCCGCGATGCGCACCTCCGGCGACGACATCGGTGAGGTCCTGGCACTGCTCGGCGTGGTGCCGGTCTGGGACGAGCAGTCCCGCCGGGTCGTCGGCCTCGAGGTGCTCTCGCTCGAGGAGCTCGGCCGACCGCGCATCGATGTGACCGTGCGCATCTCCGGCTTCTTCCGTGATGCCTTCCCCCACGTGATCGCCCTGCTCGACGACGCCGTCGCCCTCGTGGCCGGGCTTGACGAGCCGGAGGAGATGAACCACGTCCGCGCCAACGCGCAGCGCGACCTCGCCGAGCACGGCGACGAGCGTCGTGCTCGCACAAGGATCTTCGGCTCCAAGCCCGGCTCCTATGGCGCGGGGATGCTCCAGGTCATGGAGTCGGGCAACTGGCGTGATGACCAGGATCTCGCCGAGGTCTACACCGCGTGGGGCGGCTTCGCCTATGGCCGCGACGTCGACGGGGCGCCCGCCCGCGATGACATGGAGCGCAGCTACCGCCGCATCCAGGTGGCTGCCAAGAACGTCGACAACCGCGAGTCCGACATCCTCGACTCCGACGACTACTTCCAGTACCACGGCGGCATGGTCGCCACCGTGCGGGCGCTGACCGGCCGCGACCCCAAGGCCTATGTCGGTGACTCCACGACCCCCGATGCCGTGCGCACCCGCACCCTCCAGGAGGAGACCAACCGCGTCTATCGCGCGCGGGTGGTCAACCCCAGGTGGATCGCGGCGATGCAACGCCATGGCTACAAGGGCGCCTTCGAGCTGGCCGCCACCGTCGACTACCTCTTCGGCTTCGACGCGACCGCCGGCGTGGTCCCGGACTGGATGTACGACAGGCTGGCCCGTGACTATGTCCTCGACGAGACCACGCAGGACTTCTTCAGGCACGCCAACCCGTGGGCGCTGCGCGGCATCATCGAGAAGCTGTCCGAGGCGGCCGACCGCGGCCTGTGGGAAAGCCCCGACCCCGAGCTGATGGCCGAGCTCCAGCAGACCTACCTCGACGTCGAGGGCGACCTCGAGGAGTGAGACCGGCGTCTACGCGCCGGGTTCAGGGGCCAGCGCGTAGACGTCCATCACCCAGCCGTGCTCCTTGCGCAGCCGGGCCCGCACCGCCACGATCTCGTCGATGACATCGGCGAGCCGGCCGGAGCGCAGTTCCTGCTGGGGGAGGCCGAGGCTCGCACCCCACCAGATCCTCAGATCCGGTGCGCGAGAGACGAGCTCGCGACAGGCGAGGTGGCCGTCAAGCATCACGACGACGGTGCCGAGGTCGGGTGACCACTCGTCCACAAGGCGCCGTCCGGTGGTGATGTGCACCGGCTGCCCCACTTCGTGGAGCACGATCCGGTGGGCGGCGGCAAGCGCCTGGAAGGCGGAGATCCCCGGGACGACGTGGACGACGAGGTCGAGCGAATCGGCGACGGTGTCGACCACCCGGATGGTGGAGTCATAGAAGGCGGGGTCGCCCCACACGAGGAAGCCGACGACCTCGTCCTCCGGGAGGCCCTCGATGATCTCCCGGTATGCCGCGGCGCGGGCCGCGTGCCAGTCGGCCACTCCCTGTCGGTACTGGCCTGCGTCGCGGTCGGCGTCAGGCCCGCGCTTGGGGTCAGGGACCGTCACAAAGCGGAAGCCGCCGTCGGGAATCGCCTTCTCGCACAGGGCTCGTCGCGCGTCGACGAGCTGGGCGGTCGTCTCCCGTTTGTCGGCCACCAGGAAGACGTCGACAGCGCGCATCGCCTCGATCGCCTCGAGGGTGAGGTGGGCCGGGCTGCCGGCGCCGATGCCGATGATGTGGACGCGGCGGGTCATCGGGGCTCCGTTCCCTGGGTGCGGGCGCCGGCCAGCTCGAGCAGCAGGTCGAGGTCGAGATGCTCCTCGACCGCGTCGGCGAGGGTGGTGATCATCGTCTCGCGCCGGTCTCCGAAGCCGGGGGCACCGGGGCGAGGCTGCCAGGTGGACCCGGACCGGGCGGCCACCTCCGCCAGCCACGCCCTCCGGAAGCCATCGCACTCCATCGTGCCGTGCCAGATCGAGCCATAGACCGCCTCGCGGGCGGCGCCCCCGGGGAAGGACCCGTCGTCGGAGACGACGCCGTGGTGGATCTCGTAGCCCTCGACCTCGTGCGCCTGCCACTCTCCCCGAGGCCGCCCGAGCACCTTGTCGTGGCCGAAAACCGTTGTGACAGGAAGCAGTCCGAGGCCGTCGGTCGAGGCCTCATCGCTCTCGACACCATCGAGGATCTGCTCGCCCAGCACCTCGTAGCCGCCACAGATGCCCAGGACCGGCTGCCCGTGCCGCGCACGCTCGGCAATGACATCGGCCAGGCCGCGGGAGCGCAGCCACGCCAGGTCGCTCACGGTCGCGCGCGACCCCGGCAGGACGACGAGGTGGGCGTCGCGGCATACGTCCGGGCTGGCGGTGACCTGCACCTCGACGCCCGGCTCGGCCGCCAGGGCGTCGACATCGGTCGCGTTGGAGGTCCGGGGGAAGCGCACGACTGCGACCCGCAGGACGTCGTCGTGGGCCTGGCTGCCGGGCCGCCACCGACCGACCGACAGGGCGTCCTCGGAGTCGATCCACACCTCCGGCAGCCACGGCACGACACCCGCGCAGGGGAGTCCGGTGCGCTCGGTCAGGGTCCGCAGTCCCGGGTCGAGGACGCTCTGGTCCCCGCGGAACTTGTTGATGACATAGGCCCGCAGCAGGGCGCGGTCGGACTCGTCGAGGATGCCCCAGGTGCCAAAGATGGAGGCGAGGATGCCACCGCGGTCGATATCGCCGACAAGGACCACGGGGAGTGAGAAGCGCTGGGCGAGACCGAGATTGACATAGTCGCCCTCGCGCAGGTTGATCTCGGCGGGGGAGCCGGCGCCTTCGGCCAGCACGAGGTCGTGGCTCGCCTCGAGCTCTGCGTATGCCGCGAACGCCGCCTCCGCGAGGTGCTGCCGTCCGGTCGCATACTCGCCCGCGGCGAGCTCGCCGGCGGGCTGGCCGCGCAGGACCACGAAGGCCCGGCGGTCGCTGCCGGGCTTGAGGAGGACGGGGTTGTGGACCGAGCCAGGCTCGACGCCGGCGGCCTGGGCCTGGAGATACTGCGCGCGCCCGATCTCGGATCCGTCGGCGCACACCATCGAGTTGTTGGACATGTTCTGCGCCTTGAAGGGCGCCACCCGCAGGCCACGGCGCGCGAACGCGCGGCACAGGCCGGTCGTCAGCAGCGACTTGCCGGCGTCCGAACTCGTCCCCGCGACCAGCAGTCCGCTCACGACAGGCGAGTCTACGGGCGGGGCGGCGGCCGGGGCCGACCGGTCCGTGACGCGGACGACCGCGGGTGGACTGCCCTGGCCGGTGCCCACGCCTCAATAGAGTGGCGTCATGCCGGTCACCGTCCACCTCGTGCGCCATGGCGAGTCGACGTGGAACCGCGACGGCATCCTCCAGGGCCAGACACCCCACCCCGAGCTGACCGACACCGGACGGGCCCAGGCCGCAGCGGCGGGCGAGCGGCTGGCCGGCCTCATCGCGGCCGAGGCCTGTGCGATCTGGACCAGCGATCTCGTCCGGGCTAGGCAGACGGCGGCCCTCATCGCCGGCCATCTCGGCGGGACGCCGCAGGTCACAGACGCGCTGCGCGAGCAGGGACTGGGCTCCCTGGAGGGCCGGCGCCCCTCCGAGCTGCACCCGGAGCCGGTCCCCGAGGGCAGGCACATCAGCGAGGTCCGCTGGGGCGGAGGGGAGTCGGTGCAGGACGTCCATGCCCGGGTGTCCCGCTTCGTCGCCGCGCGGCGCGCTGAGCAGAGCGCGCTGGCCCCGCATCTGGTGCTCGTCACCCACGGCGACACCCTCCGGGTCATCCGCGCCCTGCTCCAGGGCCGCTCCCACCGCGAGGTGGACTGGGCCGATGAGGTCGCCAATGGCTGCGTGGTGGGGCTGCCGCTCTAGGGTCCGGGGGATTCACCACCAGGGCACTGCCCCTTCATAGGTCCGTCACAGGGACCGGCCCGACCTTTGGTGTCATGAGCACGGTTCCCGCACTCCAGCGCAGCAGCACCAGCGTGACCGCCCCCATCCCGGTGCCGGCGGCCGCAGGCGAGCACACGGCATACCGCCCTGATCGCCGACGCACCCCGCGACGCACTCCCGGGTGGTGGCGCGACGCAGGCATCGTCGCCTTCTGGGGGATCAACCTTGTTGTCACGGCTCTGTGGGTCAAGGGTGGCGGCCTCCAGGACCTCACCGCTGGCACCGGCGCCGCGCTGACCTCCCTCGGGCGGATCACGGCGATGATCTCCTCGGCCCTGCTGCTGGTCCAGGTCTTCCTGATGGCCCGCGTGCCCCTCGTCGAGCGCGCCTGGGGCCCGGACGGCCTTGTCCGGCTGCACCGCTACGTCGGGTTCACGTCCTTCAACCTCATGCTCGCGCACATCCTCCTGATCACCCTCGGGTATGCCGCGGGCTCGCCCAACGGCCTCTGGGGCACCATCGTCGAGCTCGTCGTCGACTACCCGGGCATGCTGCTGGCGGTCGCGGGCACCCTCGCGCTCTGCATGGTCGTCGTCACCTCGGTCAGGAAGGCCCGCGCCCGCCTGCGCTACGAGTCCTGGCACCTGATCCACCTCTATGGCTATCTCGGGGCGGGGCTCGCCCTGCCGCACCAGCTGTGGACCGGGCAGGAGTTCCTCGACTCGACCGCCGCGACGTGGTTCTGGTGGACGGCGTATGCCGTTACCGCGGCCGCCGTGCTCGTCTACCGTCTCGGTGTCCCCGCCTGGCGGTCCCTCCGCTCGCCCATCCGCGTCGTCGACGTCCGGGCCGAGGGCCCCGATGCGACCACGGTCACGGTGTCGGGCAAGGAGATTGGCGACTGGGGCACCCAGGCCGGCCAGTTCTTCCAGTGGCGCTTCCTCGACGGCCCGGGCTGGACCCGGGCCCACCCCTACTCGATCTCCGCGGCACCCACTGCCGACACGCTGCGCTTCACCGCCGCTCACCTGGGTGACGGCAGCGCTGCGCTGGCCCACCTCCGACCCGGCACCCGAGTCCTGCTCGAGGGCCCGTATGGCCGGCTCCACCCCGGCGTGCGCACCCAGCCCAGGGTGCTGCTGTGGGGCGCCGGCATCGGCATCACCCCGATGCGGGCCATCCTCGAGGAGCTGGACGCGGCGCCGGGCGACGTGACGGTCATCCACCGCACCTCCACCCCGGACGGTGCCGTGCTCGTCGAGGAGCTCTCGAGCCTGGCCAAGAGCCGTGATGCCCGGTACTTCCTCGTCAGCGGCCACCGCAGGCCGGGAGCCGCCACCTGGCTGCCCGCCAGCGCCGGCGAGCGCACCGACGTGGACGCCCTGCGCGAGCTCGTCCCCGACATCGCCGACCACGACGTCTACCTCTGCGGCGCGCCCGCGTGGATGGACGCCGCCCGGGACGCGGCCCTGGCCGCCGGCGTCCCCGCCACCCGCATCCACCTCGAGCGCTTCGCCTACTGAGCGCCCCGTCTCACGAAGGAATCCACCCCATGCGCCGCATCACCCTCTGGCTGCTCTCGACACTCTCGGTCATCGTCCTGCTGTTCAGCTATCACACGTCCACCAACCCCGCTGCCGCCACTGCGATCGTGCGCAGCGTCACCGAGAGCGCCGACAGCGGCACGTCCAGCGACAGCTCCAGCACCTCCAGCAGCTCGAGCTCCACGACCTACACCGGCGACGCGATCGTGACCCGCTACGGCAATGTCCAGGTCAAGATCACCGTCGTCGACGGCAAGATCACCACATCCGAGGTCACCCAGGTCCCATGGAGCGACCACAAGGACCAGGAGATCAACTCCTATGCCGTGCCGATCCTCAACAGCGAGGCGGTCGACGCGCAGAGCGCCGACATCGACATGGTCTCCGGCGCGACCTTCACCTCCGAGGGCTATATGCAGTCCCTCCAGTCCGCCATCGACCAGGCCAACCTCTGACCGAGCACCTCTTGATCGAGCACCCCCTGACAGCCCTTCCACGCCAAGGAGATTCGACAATGCAGACCGCCGAGATCCCCGTCCGGATCGCGCCCGCCGGCATCACGCAGGCCCCCAGCAGGAAGGCCTGGGTCGAGCAGCTCATGGGCATGCCGATCTCCATCCACGTCAAGGCGATCGACGTGGAGCGGCCGGAGATCAGGGCCGCAGTGGCCAATGCCTTCGACCACCTGCGGCAGGTCGACCGGGTCTTCAGCGCCTGGCGCGCCGACTCCGACCTGCTGCGCATGCGCCGGGGTGAGCTGGCCGTCGAGGACGCGCACCCGTGGCTGACGGAGGTCATCGACCTGTGCGCGGAGGCGGAGCTGCGGACCGGTGGCCTGTTCACCTCCACGCTGCCCGACCCCAGCGGCCAGGACCCGACGGGAGAGCTGTTCTTCGACCCCACCGGCCTGGTGAAGGGGTGGGCGATCGCCGGCGCCGCGGCATACCTCCAGACGCTCCACCAGGTGAGCTTCTGCGTCAACGCCGGCGGTGACCTGCTCGTCGGCACTGGGCGGGGGATGGACCGCGGCACCGACAGCTGGCGCGTCGGCGTCCAGGACCCGCTCGACGGCCTGCGTCTCGCGCGGGTGCTGACCGTCAGCGAGGGGGCGGTGGCCACATCCGGCACCGCGGCCCGGGGCGCGCACGTCCTTGACCCGGCCACGGGCCGCCGCATCACGCGGCCGGGCTCTGCGACGGTCTATGGGCCCGACATCATGTGGGCCGACATCTGGGCCACCGCGCTCTTTGTCGACCCGGTGCGTGGCGCGGCGCTGATGGGCACCAACGACCCGGACTACGCGAGCATCCTGTTGTGAGACAGCGCGATTGGGCTGTGCGTCAGAGGGTGCCGTGCGTCAGAGGGTCGCGAGTGACTTGTTGGTGAAGTCGCCGGTGGCGTGCTGGCGCACGATCATCTTGCGCTCGAGGTCCTCGATGATCGCCGTCGCGAAGTTCTCCTCATAGAGCGCCTGGCAGGAGCCCAGCCCGCCGGGGGAGAAGACGTTGACCTCCATCAGCTTGTCGCCCACGATGTCGAGGCCGACGAGGAACATGCCGTCCGCGACGAGCTTGGGGCGGACCACCTCGACCATCTCGAGCATCTGGTCGGTGACCTGCACGGCCGAGGCCTTGCCGCCGGCCGACATGTTGGAGCGCACATCGGAGCCCGTGCTCTTGCGCCGGAACGCCGCGATCTTGCCGTTCACCTCGAGCGGGCGGCCGTTCATGACGAACATGCGCACGTCGCCGTTCTTGGCCTCGGGGAGATACTCCTGGGCGACGACATAGCCGTCGCGGGCGATGGCCTCGATGATCTGGCTGAGGTTGGGCGCCTCGTCGTCGTTGACGAGGAAGACGCCGCTGCCGCCCGAGCCCTGGAGCGGCTTGAGGACCGCGTGGCCGCCGAGCTCGTCGACGAAGTCCTCGATCATCTGCTGGTCGCGGGAGATGAGCGTGCGCGGCCGGACGATCTCGGGGAAGTGCTGGAAGTACGCCTTGGACAGCGCGTTCGCCAGGCAGGTGGGCTCGTTGACGACGAGCACGCCGGAGCGCGCGATGAGATGTCCGAAGGCGACCGCGGCGTTGTTGGCCCAGGGGTTCTCGCTCGCGTCCTCCGCGGGATCGCTGCGGAGCATGACGACGTCGAACTCGTCCATGCCCATGAGCTCCTGCACCTCGGGCTTCTGGACGTCGTGGAGGTAGCGCTCGAGCGAGCGGTACTTCTTGGCGGCGCCGGCGCTCGCCTTGGCGGCCAGCGAGCCGTCGGGCTGGTAGGCGAAGTCGCCCACGCCCATCAGGTAGGCCTCGTGCCCCATCTGGGTCGCGGTCAGCGCCAGCCGGGTGGTGGTGTAGACGGGGGACTCGCCCGCGACCTCGTTGACGACAAAGCCGATTTTCATGCGGGCTCTCCTTCGAGGAGTTCGGACAGGCTGGTGGTTTCGGCAGCGCGCGAGAGTCGTTCGCGCGCAAGGGGGTCCGCGGCATACCTCGGCTGGAGCGTGGCGGGCTGGAGTATGCCGCGCCCGTGCAGGTCCTCGACGAGGGGCAGGTCCTCGAGCGCGAACTTGCCGAGGAAGAACAGGTCGAGCTCGCCGCCAGCGCGGATGTGGGTGAGCAGGTCCAGGACACCCCGCAGATAGATGGCGTCCTTGGTCAGACCGCCGGAGCGATAGACACGCATCACCGTGGTGAAGGCTGCCGACGCAGGGAAGCCGACCTCGGTCAGGGCGCGATGGGCCTCGACGAAGTCGGCACCCGAGGTGCGTCGGTGCACCGTCACGACTCGGGCGGCGAGCTGGCGCAGGCGTCCGGAAGTCAGTCCGCCACAGGCGATCTCGGCCAGGACGGCCAGTCCCTCCTGGGTCTCGTCATAGCCGGCCAGGCCGGACCCGAGGGTCTTGATCGGCTGGACCGCGCCGTTGACCTGGGTGACGAGGTGGGTGCCGACCTCGTGCTGGAGGAGGGCGTCGGCGCGGCGCGCATCGACGGATGTCTCGGGGCCGATGAGCAGGGTGTTGCCCGAGACGAGGACGCCGCTGACGTCGGGGCGGATCTCGGCGTGCATCTCGATGTCGGGGTCGACGCTGCGGTAGTGCTCGATCTCGGACTCGGCCAGGGCGAGGAACTGCTGGGCGTCGACCCGGGTCTCGGCCCGCTCCGGGGGAGTGACCTGGCCGATGAGCCGCTCGGCCGTCTCTCGGAGCTCGGTCGAGACGCCGCCGTAGAGCTCGATGCTGAGCGGGAGGAAGTCGTCGGTGTCGCGGGCACCGATCATCTCGAACTGCTGGTGCAGCTCACGGTGCTTGCGGCGCAGCAGCTGGGCGAGGATCGGCTCCTCGACCCGGCCGAGGTCGATGTCGTCGAGCACGGCCGAGAGCACCTTGGGGTCGGTGTCGACGGCGCGATAGATGAACTCGGGCTCACGGCCATCGGCGAGGAAGGCCTCGCGGGCGTCCTCCGCGTTGAGCGGCGTCACGTCGAGCAGGAAGCGCAGGCTGCTCGAGAGCTGGGCGAGGGCGTAGTCGACGCCGAGGCTGTCGACCGAGAGCCCACCGCGTGCGTCGGCATCGCTCATGCCGATCACCCGTCCTGGCGCAGCGCGCGTGTCAGCGGGGCGACGGTGGAGGCGAGAGCGGCGGCGAGCTCGTCGATGCGCGCCCGGTCGGGCTCGCCGGTCCACTCGTCCATGAAGGTCTTCTTGAACTCCAGCGCGAGCGCGCAGCCGACGCCGGGATAGCGGTCGTGGGTCCAGCGGGCGAGGTTGGCGCCCTGGAAGCGGACGTTCTCGCGGACGTCGAGTGGACCGCGGGAGGTGGGAGCCGCGCTGAGGGTGTCGATGAACAGGTCGACGATGTCGCCCCACGCATCGCGGTCGAGCGAGCCAGTGCCGACGTTGACCTCTGGGTTGTCTTGTCCTGGAGCGGGATCCGCGCCGACGCCATCGCGTCGGTGGTTGTAGGAGTGCACGTCGAAGAGCACGAAACGCCCTCGCTCGGCGATCGGGTCGAGCCGGTCGGCCAGCGCGGCATAGAAGGCGTCGTGCTCGGCGAGTGACTGCTCGACCTCGTCGGTCGCGAGAGGCGGCTCGTGCCAGACGTCGAGCCCCCAGCAGTCCTCCGGAGCCCGATAGACCGCCTCGTCCCGGCCGCGGTTGAGGTCGACCTCGAAGCGCGAGCGGTGTACGACGACGCGCGACGCCACGGCATTCGCGATCTCGTCGGTGAAGGGGTCCTCCTCGCGGAACCGGTCGGGCTCGGGGAGCGCCATCAGCGGGTGCAGCGAGGGACGCAGGTCGTGGCCCGTGTGGATCGCGGTCGCCACGATGGGACCGTCCCACGGGCCGATGAAGGTGTGTGTCTGTTCAGCCACGAATCCACCCAAACCCGGCCTTGCGGGGATAAACAACACCCCGAGGGAGGGGTATGCCGCCGTGCTCGGTCCCCGCTCGGGTCACCGAGGCCTCGGCCACGCAGGGCGGTCAGTCGTGCATCGCCTTGATGACGGCGATCGCGTGGGTGCCGGCGGCGGCATCGCCGTCCTCGTGGGCCCACAGCGCACCGAAGGATGCGGCGACCACGGTCCACCAGCGGGCCGCGGTCTCGTCGATCCCGGCGGCTTCACACGCGACCTCCAGCCGTCTGCGGGTCAGATAGCGGAAGGCGGAGCCGGTGCCCAGCTCGTCAACCCGGTTCCGGAGCAACGGATACAGCTCATAGCCCGGGTGTCCGGCCATCGGCTTGGGGTCGATGGCCAGCCACGGCTCGCGCTCGGCAGCGAGGACGTTCTCGTAGTGCAGGTCGGTGTGCAGCAGCGTGGCGTCACAGTCGGGGTCGGAGGTGAGCTCGCGCCCGAGCGCCAGCGCCCGGTCGAGCTGCTGACGCGGCAGCGCTGCCGGGGTGGTGGCCAGTCGTTCGTGCTGCTGGCGCGTGAAGTCGGACAGGCGCAGGACCTGAGGGAGCGCGGGCACGTGCAGGCGCCGCAGCAGCGAGCCGACTATCTCGCAGGCCTCCTCGTCCCAGACCTGCGTCAGGTCCCGGGTGGCGTCGAGCCGCTCGAGGAGCAGGGCGCCGCGCGAGGGGTCGGCCGCCAGCAGGCGCACGGCACCGGCACCGTCCCAGCGGCGCAGCGCCAGGTGCTCTGCGGCACTCTCGGGGTGCGGCCAGCCGACCTTGAGCACTGCCGGCACGCCGTGCCGGGTGACGTCGAGCGCGATGGCGGTCCACCCCGACCTCACACCGCCCGTGGGCGTCAGCTCCCAGGCCTCGATGAGCTCGTCGACCAGCCGTGGGACCGAGCGCAGCCACGCGTCGCCCGGCTGCCCACCCTCCGCCGGTCTGCCGGTCAGATGCGCGCGAAGCGGCTGTGGGACAAGCGGATCGGGGAGGTCCGGGTGGCTCACGGCGACGATGTCGTCCCGGTCGTCCCGGTCGTCCCGGTGGGAGCGGTGGAGACGGTCGGCGCGGTGGCCGAGGGGGCCGGGGCGTTGCTCATGCCGGGGAAGGGTTGGGCGGGCCCGCCCCAGGCCAGCGCCCAGCGGTCGGCGTCGCTGAGCCACCGCACGAGGTGCAGACCGGCGGCGGGGGTGAGGGATGCCTCGCCCGGCGATGCGGTGGCGGTGGCCACGGCAGCCCGGTGCGCCACAAGCGCGGTCCGGGCCAACGCGACCGCCGCGGAGGAGGTGGTCACCGGCGCGGGCAGGGCATAGCCGAGCTCCGGCTCGGGCGCCTGGTCACCGGCGATGTCCTCCAGCTCGGCGATCGTCTGGCGCAGCTGGGCCAGGGTGGCCTTGGCGTTGGCGGTCCGGGAGGCCTCGATCTGACCGGCCACGACCTCCATCGCGTATGCCGTGGCCCGCGCCGGCGTGAGCAGCCCGGCAGCCGTCTCCGCAGGGACAGGGTGGGCAGGGGCCGCGCCCGAGTGCGAGCCCGACGCGGTGCCACCGCCACTCGTGTCGTCCGTGGCGCCGGTCGGGCTCCCCGCTGCGGTGGGGCCAGCCGTGTCGGCGCCAGCCGTGTTGGGGCCAGCCGTGCTGGCGTCCGACGTGGGTGCCGCGGTCGCCGCCGTGTCGACGGCCGTGGCCTCCTCCGCGGCATGCCTGGGGTCGGCGGGGGCGATCGAGTCCCAGTCCGGGGCCGCGCCGAGCCGGGTGGCGACCGTGGCCCGCTGGGCGAGGACCGCCACGATGGTCGGGCGCAGCTCGGGTGAGCACGCCATCAGGGGGGCGGCCCTGGCCAGGTCGAGCGCAGCCCGCTCGGCGTGAGCGGCCTCGGTCGGCGGCACGGGGGGCCTGTCGCCGCCGCCTGTCGTGGCGGTCGCGCTGGTCGGTGGAGACGCGGTCGGTGCGGACGCGGGCGGTGTGCCTGTGGTGGCGCTCGCGCCCCCGGCGGTGGACAGCGCGGGCTGGGCGGCGGCGACGAGATCGCCTGGCACCCCGCCGCGCAGCAGGGCATCCCGGAGGGTCTCCGCCTGCGTCTGGTGCAGAGGCGAGAGCGCCGTGACGGCAGCGGTGGTCCCGGCCGCCGTCAGAGCGGTCAGGTCGCGCAGGTCGCTCAGCAGCCTCAGGAGCGCCGCCTCGGCGTCGAGCGGGTGGCGCACGGGGAGGGGCAGGTGGGGCGCGTCGTCCTCGAGGCGTATGCCGCGGCACCCGGTCAGCGTCGCAGCGGCGCCGAGACCAGCGAGCAGGGTGGCGGTGCGCAGCAGTGTCCGCCGTCCCGGGTCGACCGGTCCCTCCTGCCCACGCATGGCCCCGATCATGACATGTCGGCAGCAGTGGTCCCGCACGTCGCCGCCCCACCCGACGCGTCTCCTCAGCCGACAGCGCCGGCGGCCCGGGCGGGTATGCTGGCCCGCCTGTCGTGGATAGAGTCGAGTCACGACCGGCGCGAGCGCGCACCGAGAACTGCAGAGAGGGAGCCGAAGTGAGCATCGAAGACCGTCTGGTCGACGCATTGCAGGCGCCCCTCGCCGCGGCCGACCTCCTCCTCGAGGATGCCGCTGTCACCCCCGCCGGCAAGCGCCGGGTCGTGCGCGTCGCCGTCGACCGAGTCGTCGACGAGAGCGACGCCACCACCGGCGCCACCCCGCCGCTGACCCTCGATGAGGTCGCCGACGCCACCCGCATCGTCTCGGGCGTCCTCGATGACACCGACCTCATGGGCGAGGCCCCCTATGTCCTCGAGGTCACCTCGCCCGGGGTCGACCGCCCACTGAGCCTGCCGCGGCACTTCCGGCGCAATGTCGGGCGTCTGGTCACCCTCACCCTGGCCGCGGGGGAGAAGGTCACCGGCCGGCTCGTCCGCGCCGACGCCAACGGCGTCACCCTCGACATCCCCGCGGAGGGCAAGAAGCCCGCGGGCCGCCGCGACGCGGCATACCCAGAGATCGACAAGGCGAGCGTCCAGGTGGAGTTCAACCGCCCGAACGATCCCGCCGCACCAGACGTTGCCGACGCAGACGCCGACGCCACCGAGCCCACCACCGAGGAGCACTGACATGGACATCGACCTGGCCGCACTGCGCGCCCTGGAGCGGGAGCGCGACATCTCGATGGACGTGCTCATCCCCGCCATCGAGCAGGCCCTGCTGCTCGCCTACCACCGCACCGACGGGTCCTATCGCAACGCCCGGGCCGAGCTCGACCGCAAGACCGGCCACGTCGTGGTGTGGGCGCGCGAGGAGCTCGAGCGTCCCGAGCCCGCCGAGGGCGAGGAGCGGCCGCCGCGCGAGTTCGGGCCGGAGTTCGACGACACCCCGTCCGGCTTCGGCCGGATCGCCGCCACCACGGCGCGGCAGGTCATCGTCCAGCGGCTGCGCGACCTCGAGGACGAGGCCATCCTCGGCGACTTCCGCGGCCGGGAGGGCGACGTGGTCGCCGGCGTGATCCAGCAGAGCCCGGACCCCCGTCACGTGACCGTCGACTTCGGCACCGTCGAGGGCATCCTGCCCACCGCCGAGCAGGTCCCCGGCGAGAAGTATGTGCACGGGGAGCGTCTGCGCACCTTCGTGGTGAGCGTCAAGCGGGGCCCGCGCGGCCCCCAGATCGGCCTGTCGCGCACCCACCCCAACCTGGTCAAAAAGCTCTTCGCGCTGGAGGTGCCCGAGATCGCCGACGGCTCCGTGGAGATCGCGGCCATCGCCCGCGAGGCGGGCCACCGCTCCAAGATCGCGGTCCGCTCCAAGGTCCCCGGCCTCAACGCCAAGGGCGCCTGCATCGGCCCGATGGGGGCCCGGGTGCGCGCGGTCATGACCGAGCTCCAGGGCGAGAAGATCGACATCGTCGACTTCTCCGAGGACCCGACCGAGTTCGTCGCCGCGGCGCTGTCCCCGGCCCGGGTCAGCTCGGTGACGATCGTCGACCCCAAGCTGCGCTCGGCCCGGGTGGTCGTGCCCGACTACCAGCTCTCGCTCGCCATCGGCAAGGAGGGGCAGAACGCCCGGCTCGCCGCCAAGCTCACGGGCTGGCGGATCGACATCCGCTCCGACGCGGCCGAGGGCGGTGCCCCGGCCGGTGGGTCCGGTGGCGCGGCGCCCACCGCTTAGGCGCTAGACTCGTGGGGACCGACCGGACTGGACTCCGGCGCCAGCCTGTGCGCACGTGCGTGGGCTGTCGGCGTGCGGATAGCTGGTCGGCACTCCTGCGAGTGGTCGCGGAGACGGGCGTGACGGGGACACCCCGCCTGGTCCCGGACCCGCAGCACCGACTCCCGGGGCGCGGCGCCTGGCTGCACCCCAGGGTCGCGTGTCTCGACCTCGCCGTCCGTCGTCGGGCCTTTCCGAGAGCGCTGCGTGTCAGCCTCCCGCTGGATCCGGCCGCGGTCGCGGCATACCTCGAGCACCACACGCATGAACCGTCCGACGCAAGAACCGAAAGCGGGTTTGACGCTGATGAGCACCCGATGAGTACTCAGCGATGAGCAACACCTCGCAGTAACGACGGTCCGCGCCTGTCCCTATGGCACGGACCAGACAGGAGAAACGTGGCCAAGGTCCGTGTCTACGAGCTCGCCAAGGAGCTCGGTGTGGAGTCCAAGACTCTGCTGAACCACCTCAAGGAGCAGGGCGAGTTCGTCCGCTCCGCCTCCTCGACGATCGAGCCGCCGGTCGTGCGCAAGATCCGGGAGAACTTCCCCGAGGAGCTCAAGGGCTCCGGCGGCGGTGCCAAGCCCGCAGCCAAGAAGTCGGCCGCCAAGAAGTCGGCTGCCGCGCCGGCCGAGGCCGCGCCTGCGGCGCCCGCATCGGCCCCGGCGCCCGCTGGCCCCAAGGCGAGCCCCGGCCCGCGTCCGGGCCCCAAGGCTCCCGCGCCCGCCGAGACCGCTCCGCCGGTCCCGTCCGCCAGCACGCCCGCGGCACCCGCCGAGCCAGCCCCGGCTGCTCCGGCGCCCGCCCCGGCTCCCGAGGCGCCGGCCGCCGACGCGCCGGCTGCTGCTGCCCCGGCCCCCGAGGCCCCGGCGGCTCCCGCCGCGTCTGCCGCGCCGACGGCTCCTGCTGCCCCGGGCCCCAAGCCCGGCCCGCAGGGGCCTGCGCCGCAGGCTCCCGCTCCGCGTCCGGCCTCGCCGGGTCCGCGTCCGGGTGTCTCCGGTGGTCAGCGCTCGGGCGCCCCGCGTCCGGGCAACAACCCCTTCGCGCCCAGCCAGGGCATGGGCACTCGCCGCGAGGGCGGCAACGCACGTCCGGGCAACAACCCCTTCGCGCCCAGCCAGGGCATGCCTCGCCCCGGCGGCTCCGCCGGTCCGCGTCCGGGCGGCTCGGCCGGGCCGCGTCCGGGTGGCACCGCGGGCCCGCGCCCCGGTGGCACCGCTGGCCCCCGTCCGGGCGGCACCGCCGGCCCGCGTCCGGGCGGCCCGCGTCCCAACCCCGGCATGATGCCGCAGAACTCGACCGTCGGTCGTCCCGGTGAGCGTCCCGCACGTGGTGCTGGTCGTCCCGGTGCCGGTGGTCGTCCCGGTGGCGGTGGCTTCGGCGGCCGCCCCGGTGGCGGCGGCGGTCGTCCCGGCCCCGGTGGCCGCGGCGGCACCCAGGGCGCGTTCGGCCGCGGTGGCGGCCGTCCGGTCAAGGGCCGCAAGTCCAAGCGCGCGAAGCGCCAGGAGTTCGAGCAGATGCAGGCCCCGACCATCGGCGGCGTCACCGTTCCCCGCGGTGACGGCACGACGGTGGTCCGGATGCGTCGCGGCTCGTCCCTGACCGACTTCGCCGACAAGATCAACGCCAACCCGGCGTCGCTGGTCACCGTGCTCTTCCACCTCGGTGAGATGGCCACGGCGACCCAGTCGCTCGACGAGGACACCTTCAAGCTCCTCGGCGCCGAGCTCGGCTATGACATCCAGGTCGTCTCCCCGGAGGACGAGGAGCGCGAGCTGTTCGACTCCTTCAACATCGACCTCGACATGGACATCCAGGACGAGGACGAGGACAACCTCCAGCCGCGCCCGCCGGTCGTGACCGTCATGGGTCACGTCGACCACGGCAAGACCCGCCTGCTGGACGCCATCCGCAACGCGGATGTCGCCACGGGCGAGGCCGGCGGCATCACCCAGCACATCGGTGCCTACCAGGTGCGCAAGGTGCACGAGGGCCAGGAGCGTCCGATCACCTTCATCGACACCCCGGGTCACGAGGCGTTCACCGCCATGCGTGCCCGTGGTGCCAAGGTCACCGACATCGCGATCCTCGTGGTCGCGGCCGACGACGGCGTCATGCCGCAGACGGTCGAGGCGATCAACCACGCGCAGGCGGCCGACGTGCCGATCGTGGTGGCGGTCAACAAGATCGACGTCGAGGGCGCCGACCCGGCCAAGGTGCGCGGTCAGCTGACCGAGTACAACCTGATCGCCGAGGAGTACGGCGGCGAGACGATGTTCGTCGACGTGTCGGCCAAGCAGGGCCTGCACATCGAGGATCTCCTCGAGGCCGTGCTGCTCACCGCCGACGCGGCGCTGGACCTGCGGGCCAACGCCGACCGTGACGCGATGGGTGTCGCCATCGAGGCCAACCTCGACCGTGGTCGCGGCGCGACCGCGACCGTCCTGGTCCAGACCGGCACCCTGCACGTCGGTGACGCCATCGTCGCCGGCTCGGCCCACGGCCGCGTCCGCGCCATGCTCGACGAGCACGGCAACAACGTCAGCGAGGCGGGCCCGTCCCGTCCGGTGCAGGTGCTGGGTCTGTCCAGCGTGCCGCGCGCCGGTGACACCTTCGTGGTGGCGCCGGATGACCGCACGGCCCGTCAGATCGCCGAGAAGCGTGAGGCTGCCGACCGGCAGGCGTCGCTGGCCAAGGCCCGCAAGCGCATCTCGCTCGAGGACCTCAACGAGGCGCTCGCGGCCGGCAAGGTCGAGACGCTCAACCTCATCCTCAAGGGCGATGTGTCCGGTTCGGTCGAGGCGCTGGAGGACGCCCTCCTCCAGATCGACGTGGGCGACGAGGTCGACCTGCGCATCATCGACCGTGGCGTCGGCGCGATCACGATGAACAACATCAACCTCGCGGTCGCGTCCGACGCGATCATCATCGGCTACAACGTTCGGGCCGAGGGCCAGAACGCCGAGTACGCCGAGCGCGAGGGCGTCGAGATCCGCTACTACTCGGTGATCTACAACGCCATCGAGGAGATCGAGCAGGCGCTCAAGGGCATGCTCAAGCCGGAGTACGAGGAGGTCGAGCTCGGCTCGGCGGAGATCCGCGAGGTCTTCCGCAGCTCCAAGTTCGGCAACATCGCCGGTTCGATCGTGCGCTCCGGCGAGATCAAGCGTGGCTCCAAGGCGCGCATCACCCGCGAGGGCGTCGTGCTCACCGAAGGCCTCGAGCTCACCGGTCTGCGCCGCTTCAAGGACGATGTCACCGAGGTCCGCGAGGGCTACGAGTGCGGTATCAACCTGGGCTCGTTCAACGACGTGCGTGAGGGCGACCTCATCACGACCTACGAGATGCGCGAGAAGCCCCGCGACTGATTCCAGTCCGCGCGGTCCAGCGCACACATCGGGTATGCCGCCCGCTCACCAGAGCGGGCGGCATACCCGCGTCTGGGGCCGGGGCTGGGGCGGAGGCCGCGTTGCCCGGCGCCGGCGATGTCCCCGTCCGAGGTGTCAGTCGCCCCCATGATCCGGCGCCCGCGATATCCGTCGCGTCCGTGTTGCCCGCGAGCCAGCCCGACGCTCGTCCCTGTCGTTGCCCAGCTCGGTGCATCAAGTGGTGGGGGCTCCCAAGCGTGGGCCCCGGACGAGGTGGTGCCGGTCACGCGTGTCCGGGGGTGCTGGGATGCCACCCCCGGGCACGCCACCCCTAGAACGGTGGGGGTTGGGCGGCGGCGGCCTGGGCGGCTTTGCGGGCGGTCTCGGCGGCGG
>JAJTBD010000024.1 GCA_021287075.1 Micrococcales bacterium
ACTCGGAG
Source organism: Micrococcales bacterium (assembly GCA_021287075.1). GTDB lineage: Bacteria > Actinomycetota > Actinomycetes > Actinomycetales > Dermatophilaceae > JAJTBD01. Next base: position 9 of record JAJTBD010000024.1, read on the forward strand.
GCCGCCCGCCCATCAGCCGCCTGTAACCAACGTGGCGGCCGGGTACAGCTAGCCGCCGGCCGACAGGAGGCGCGCGCGCAGGCCGGAGGCCCGCACGGCCCGGCGCTCCACGGCCGCGCGGACCACGTCATCGGAGCCGACGACGCGCACGAGTGACCTGGCCCGGGTGACGGCGGTATAGAGCAGCTCGCGGGTCAGCAGCGGCGAGTCCTCGTCGGGCAGCAGGACGGTGATCTCGTCGGCCTGGGAGCCCTGGGCCTTGTGGATCGTCATGGCGTGCATCGTCTCGACATCGCCGAGCCTGCTGGGGGCATAGAAGGCGGGACCGGAGGTCCCCTCGATGACCGCGACCGGGCGGCCGTCCTCGCCGCGGACGACGGCACCGGTGTCTCCGTTGAAGACCCCGACGGCATAGTCGTTGGCCGTGATCAGCAGCGGGCGCCCGAGATACATCGGGTCATAGAGGCCGTCGCCGGTGCTCTCGGTGAGCCAGTGCTCGACGTGACGGTTCCAGGCGCGCACGCCGTGGGGGCCGGAGCGGTGTGCGCACAGCAGCCGGTGGCGGCCGAGCACGCCGAGAACCCGCTCGCTGTCACCGGCCTCGGCGGCTGCGTGCAGCGCGAGGGCCTGGTCGAGCAGTGGGGGGCGGAGGACCTCGCCGGGGTCAACACCGTCGTGGTGGACCACCTCGCGGCTGCGGGCGTGGAGCACCTCGAGCGCGGCGTCGGCGTCGCCGGAGCGCAGTGCTGTTGCGAGAGAGCCGATCTCGGCCCCGAAGCGGTGGCTCACCCGCAGGCGGCCGACCTCGACGGCCGGGGTGGAGCCCGCGGCGATGGCCTCGTCGGACGCCGCGACGAGATCGGCGAGGACCGCGCCGGCGTCGACGGAGACCAACTGGTCGGCGTCGCCGACAAGGATGAGCCGGGTGGTCGGCCGCAGGGCCTCGAGCAGGTGGCGCATCATCGACAGCGAGACCATCGACGCCTCGTCAACGACGATCACGTCGTGGGGCAGCCGGTTGCCGGCGTTGTGGCGGAAGCGCCCCGAGCCCCCCGGCAGCCAGCCGAGCAGCCGGTGCAGGGTGGAAGCAGGGACATCGCCCACCGCGCGCAGCCGCTCCCGGCCGGCCTCGTCGAGCCCGCCGCGCTGGAGGAATGCCTCGACCGCCTCGCTGGTGGCCTCGCGCAGCCGCGCGGCGGCCTTGCCGGTGGGGGCTGCCAGCGCGATCCGGGGCGGCCGACCACTGCCGGCCAGCGCGTGCTGCTCGGCGAGGAGGGCCAGGACGCCCGCGACGGTCGTGGTCTTGCCGGTGCCAGGCCCGCCGGTGACGACCGTGGTCCAGCTGCGTGAGGCGGCCTCGGCGGCGGCGCGCTGCTCGGTCCACGAGTCGCCGGCGAAGAAGCGGGCGAGGCCCTCGGCCAGCGCAGTCTCGTCGACGACTGGTGGCTGCTGCGCGGCCCGGGCGAGAAGCGCGTCGCAGACCGCGACCTCCTGGGCGTGGTAGCGCTGGAGATAGAGCAGCCCGTGCTCGTGCACGAGCGCCCCGGCGTCGGCGAGCGGGCTGGCCATCACGGACTCGAGCCACTGTCCTGCGTCTGGCCACTCGCGCTCGGGGAGCACCGCCGACAGGCCGGCGAGGTCGACCCCGACCGATCCGCGGCGGACCGCGCGCGCGGCGAGCGCCACGGCCAGGCCGACCGAGTCGTCGTCGACGCCCCCGAGCCGGGTCAGGGTCTGCGCGATATGGACATCGGCGGCGGTCAGGATGCCGGCGGCGTTGGCCTCGGCCAGCACCCCGGTCGCCGAGCGGGCCAGCCGGCGGTCGTGTGCGCCGGTGGACTCCCACAGCTCGCTCATGGCGTCTCACCCCCGTCGAGCAGGTCGGACAGCTCGAGGACGAGCCCGACCGGCGGGCGCCACGAGAAGACACCGCACGGGTTGCCGTCGACGACTGGGGTCTGCGGCCCGCACATGCCGCGGACATAGAGATAGAGCACTCCGCCTAGATGGCGCTCGGGGTCGTAGTCGGGCAGGCGCCAGCGCAGATAGCGGTGGGCCACAACGGCATACAGCAGGGCCTGGAGGGGATAGGAGGAGTGGCCCATGGCGTCGTCGAGCGCCTCGGGGCGGTAGGCCGACGCCATGAGCGGCTCGTCGGAGTCGAACGGGCCGAGCCAGTTGGTCTTGTAGTCGACGACGAGATAGGCGCCGGTGGTGGGGACGCGGAGCAGGACGTCGACAGAGCCGGTGAGATAGCCGCGCAGGGGCTGGTCGGCCAGGGCCGGGTCGGCGAGCGCGGCGGCGAAGCGGCGCACCGGGTCTCCCTCGGGCAGGTGACGCTCGAGCATCGGCCTCAGGTCGCCCAGCGTGGGCCCGTCGGCGTGGGCACCGCGGGGCGATCGTGCCCAATTGGGCGAAAGGTGAGCGGACGGGGTGAGGGCGGACGGGCCGGGGGCTGCGGGGCGAGGGGCAGCGGGGCGAGGGGCAGCGGGGTGGGCTGCCCGGACGAGATCACCGCCAGAGAGGGGCAGCTCGAAGTCCATCTCGCACAGGCGGTCCCGGCCGATGTCGACGAGGGTGGCGTCGCCGGCGAGCGGACCGAGGGGGGTGCGACACACGGCGTCGAGGGCATCGGCGAGCGCGGCGGGGTCGAGCTCGACCGGCCACCACACGAGCTGCTCGCGCACCGTCTGCTCGAGCTCCACGCGCAGGTCGGGCGAGGCCGGGTCGGTCTCCTCCAGGGCGGCGTGGACCAGCGAGCCGAAGGTCGCGCCGACGGGCAGGTCGGCCATCGGCGAGGGGAGGTCGCCCGCGACGACGGGTCCCGCCGGCTCCAGATCGCTCAGGGGGAAGAGCGCGTCGGTGTCGTCGGGCGCGACCGGGTCGGGGCCGTCGGGCTCGTCCTGCCGGGGCGGCGTCTCGGGCTCGGAGTCGACACCGGGCGTCGCGATGGTGTCGGCGGGGGTGCTGAGCGCGGTGTAGGAGGTGCGACGCCAGTCGGTGTCGATGACCCGCTCGAAGACCCTCGCGGCGAGCTGGGGCTCGCCCTCTCGGGCCGGCTGGGCCGGCACCGGGGGCAGGTCTGCGGTCTCGACGTGGAGCGCGCCTGCCTGCTCCCACTGCTGGAGGCGGGCCTCGATCTCGTCACCACCCGGGACGGACACCTGGTCGCGCACCCGGGCCGCCTCTCCGATCGAGTCGGGGCGACGGCCGAAGACGAGCCGGTGGAGCGCCGAGGTGGGCGCCTGGGAGGAGGGTGCCCACCACAGGACCGCCTGGGACTGGGCCCGGGTGAGCGCGACATAGAGCAGCCGCAGCGACTCGCCGGCCTCCTCCTCCTTGGCCTTGCGCACATGAGCCGACCAGAGCGGGCCGTCGCCGCCGACGTCGAGGCAGCGCTCCTCCTCTGGCGGGTCGGAGTGATAGCGCGGGATGTCGGGGTCGGGCGCCCACCGCTCGCCGAGGGTGGGCAGATAGACGATCGGGAACTGAAGACCCTTGCTGCCGTGGATGGTCGAGAGCTGCACAGCGGCGGCGTCGGTGTCGAGCCGGCGGGTGCGGCTGCTGGCCGACTCGAGTGCGTCGTCGGCGACCTGGGCCTGGAGGAAGTCGACGAGCCCGAGGACCCCGAGGCCCTCGTCGCGGGCCGCGGCGTGGAGCAGCTGGCCGACGTGGCGCAGGTCGGTCAGGGTGCGCTCGCCGCCCACCCCGGCCAGGACCCGCGCGCCCAGCCCCTCGACTGTGAGGGTCTCGACGACCGCTGCCAGACCGCGCCGGTCGAGCACCTCGGCTAGTCGCCGCAGCCGGGCCGACAGCCGGTCGGAGAGCGCGTCGCCACCGCGCACGAGGTCGGCGGCGCTGTAGCCGAGGAAGGGGGTGAGCGCGGCGGCCCGCGCCCGGTCGGCGCGATGGGGCGCGGCGATGCCATGGAGCAGCGCGAGCCACGAGCGCCCGGCCTCGGTGTGATAGACGCTGCCGCCGCCGGCCATCACCGCCGGCACCCCGAGGGCGCGAAGCTCGGCCTGCACCTCGTGGAGGGTGTTGACGCGATAGGCGATCACGGCAATGTCCTTGGCGCGCAACGGCTCTGCGTCAAAGGTTGCCTCGGACGCGAGGACCCGCGCGATGTCGCGGGCGACATCGCGGTTGATGTGGGCGCGGATGTCGGCGATCGCCTTGCGACCGGCGGTATGCCGCGCTGGGTCCACCCGCCGCAGCCGGAGCGGGTGGGGGGCCGGCAGGTGCGCGAGGCGCGTGCCGGGGTGGACTCCCTCCACCCGGTGGACGACGATCTGGTCGTCGCCCAGCGGCGCTCCGAGCAGCAGTGCCTGCTGGGCGCGCAGCAGGTCGCTGTCGGCGCGGTAGTTGCGCGGCAGGGTGCGGCGCATGCCCGCGGTGCGGGCGGCCTGGAGATAGGTGGTGACGTCTCCGCCGCGGAAGGCATAGATGGCCTGCTTGGGGTCGCCGATCAGGACCATCACGGCATGGCCGGAGAAGGCCCGGTCGAGGACCTGCCACTGGACGGGGTCGGTGTCCTGGAACTCGTCGACCAGCACCACGCGCCACCGCTGGCGCATGCGGGCGCGGGCAGGCGAGTCGTCGGGCTCGAGCGCGGCGGCGAGCTGGGAGAGCAGGTCGTTGTAGTGCAGCACCCCACGCAGCCGCTTGCGGCGGTCGAACTCGCGGCGGACGGCCACGGCATACCCCACCCGGCGCCCGACCGGGGAGTCTGGCGGCGCGTCGACGGGCTCGATGCGGGCGGGCGAGTCGGAGGTGACCTCGCGGGCGATCCGGACGGCGTCCTTGTAGGAGAAGAGCGGGGCCTGGCTGGAGCCGACGAAACCACGCAGATAGATGTCGTCGACGACGTCGAGCAGGAGCTCATCGAGGTCCTCGACCAGGGTGGCGCGGGCATCGGTGTCACCGGCCACGCCCAGGGAGCCGAGCACGAGGTGGCAGAACTGGTGGGTGGTCGCGATGGTCGCAGCGTCGAAGTCGCTCAGCGCGGCACCCACCCGCTCGAGCCGGGCGGCGAGCTCCTCCTCGGGGCCACTCAGCAGCAGGTCGAGCAGCTCGTCGCGGCCCGGGTCGTCGGCGACGAGGCCCGGGGAGGGGGTGGCGGCGGCGAGCGCCCGCTCGACAAGCACCAGCTGGGCACGCACCCGCGCCCGCAGCTCCTGGGTCGCGGCCCGGGAGAAGGTGACGACGAGCAGCTCGTCAAGAGTGGCCCGGCCCTCGGCGACGAAGCGCGCGACGAGCGCGCCGATCGTCCAGGTCTTGCCGGTGCCGGCGCTGGCCTCGAGCAGGACGGTGCCGGTCGGGAGCGGGTCGGTGATGCGGAACGGCTCCATCACACCCGCTCCTTGCGCTCGAACTCCAGGACCGGCCCCCACAGCCGGATCGCGAACTGCCCCAGCCGGGTCGACTCATCGGGCGACCAGCGCTCGTCGTCGCGGGCCGGGCCGGTGAGGGCGTCGATGCCGACCTGGCCGCCGTGGATGCGCTGGGCTGCGGGCTGGGCGTTCTCACCCGGGAAGCCGAAACCGCTGGCCCACTTCTTGGCCGCCGCGGCGAGGGCGTCGTCCTCGCTGCGCCCCCGCTGGCGCGCGAAGGCCTCGGCCGTGCCGGGGGGCATCGGCACGGGCTCGTCCATGCCGCGGCGATAGAGGTCGACCAGGTCGGTCAGGATCTCGCGGGCCCGCTCGGGGGTGACACCCGAATAGCGCACGCGCGCGACTCGCCCCCGGTCGCGGCCGATGGCCACCCCCTGCCACTGTGCGGTGGGCTCGGCGGCCTGGAGCGCGAGATAGCGCACCCACACGGGCAGGAGGTTCTTGGGCGCGAGCGAGGAGTAGCCGTAGTGGAGGGTGCACCCGTCGACGGTGCCGGCGACCGTGCCGGTGAGGCGGATGCCGCCGGGCAGGTCGAGGTCGAGGTCGACGGCCCGGGTCGCCCCCGACAGGTGAGTCATCGCGGCGCCGGCGACGCGGCCGGCCGTGGTGAGGATGTCGTCGAGCACGACGAAGGCGAGGCCGCCCGGTGGCAGCGACCCCCTGCGCAGCTCGGCCTGGACGACATCGTCGGGGGTGGCCCCGCCGACGAGCGCGCGGGCCACGCGGTCGCCGATGGCCCATCGCTCCAGTCCGGTCGGCTCGAGGGGGATGGCGTCACGGCCGCTCTCGGGCACCTCGGGGAGGCGGATGCCGAGGCGGCGCGACAGGTGTGCGCGATAGGGGTCGCGGACGAACTCGACCAGCTCGTCGACCGAGACCTCGCGCAGGTCGGCCGGGTCGAGGGGCTGGCCGAAGGCGTCGTCGGCATGCCGCTCCCCCAGCGCCGCCCGCGCGCCGGCGAGCGCGGCGAGGTCGAAGCTGGCCGGCGGGTCGCCCTCTGCCGCAGTGAAATTGCGTTCGTCAAAGACCTGGAGCGGGTGGCGCATCAGCACGTCGGGACCGCCGGTGGCCGTCACCGCGAGGCTGTCGATGAGCTCCCCGAGCGGGACGGCGGGTGGGCGCTCGGCGCCGGTGTGCTCGTCGGCGCCGGAATAGATGACGACGAGCTGCTCCTGGGCGCTCATGATCGCGTCGAGCAGCAGCTGGCGGTCCTCGCTGCGGCTGTCACGCTCGCCGGTGAGCGGCCGGCGCGCGAGGGCGTCGTCGCCGTCGGGCACGGTGGTGCGGGGGAAGACACCGTCGTCGAGGCCCATGAGCACGACGACCTTGTGGGGCACGGCGCGCATGGGCACGAGCGTGCAGACCGTGAGGGTGCCGGTGCGGAAGCTCGCCCGGGTGGGGCGGGCAGAGAGCCCGGTGTGGAGCAGGGCCCGCACGTCGGGCAGCCGCAGCACCGCGGCGTCGCCGGCGCCCTCGGCGATCGCGGACAGCTCGCGCGTGAAGAGGCTGAGCTCGGCGGCATCGGTCGCGGAGGGGTCGGCGAGGTCGAGCACCCCCTCGCGCAGCGCCTCGGTCCACTCGGCCGCCGGACGGGCACCGCCGAGCCGGCCCAGGGTCGCGGTGAGGCGGGCGACCAGCTCGGTCAGCCGCCCGGCCAGGTCGAGGTCGCCGGAGTCGAGACTGACCAGCGCCAGCGCGTCGCCGACACCGCTCACCTCGACACCGTCGACGGCCAGTCCGGCGATGAGCCGGTCGAGGCCGGCGGCCCAGGTGTTCTGGGGGAACTGCCCGAGCCGATAGGTCTCGAGGTGCTCACTGTCGAGGCCCCAGCGCACGGCCGCGGCGCGCCCCCACTCGGCGATCGTGTCCAGGTCGTCGTCGTCGAACCCGAAGCGCCGCGCCACCACGGGGGTCCGGGCGAGGTCGAGCACCTCGGTGAGGCTGACCCGCGACTCGGCGAGCGTGAGCAGCTGGGCGGCCACCCCGAGCAGGGCGTTGGTGTGGATGGGCCCGCGGTCGGCCAGCCGGACCCGCAGCCGATGGGCCGGGTGACCCTCGGCCGGGTCGGCAAAGAGCCCGCCGAGCCCGAAGGCCGCCTGGAGCAGCGGCGCATAGGCCTCGATGTCGGGGCACATGACGAGGATGTCGCGCGGCTCGATGTCGGGCCGGTCGGCGAGGATGCCGACGAGCAGCTCGCGCAGCACCTCGACCTCGCGCCCCATGCCATGGCACGCGTGCACCTGCACCGACCGGTCACCGGGATCGCGCACGCGGCCGCCGACGATCTCGGCGTCGGGGGCCTGGCCGGCCCGCAGGTCGTGCTGGAGCCAGCCGAGCAGGTCGCCGCGGTCGGCCACCTCATCGGTGGGCGGGTGGTCGACGACATCGTGCGCCAGGGCGAGGGTGCGCTGCACCTCACGCGCGTCGCGCCCCAGCGTGGCCAGCAGCGGATGACGGACGTATGCCGCGCTGCGGTCAGCCGCGCGCGGCACCGGCCCGTCGGCGACCACCGGCGCGAGGTCGCCCCACAGCCGCGGCGAGGCCTGCGGCAGCCAGAGGTGGACCTCGCGGCGCTCGGCCAGGGCCTCGACCACCGACAGCTCGGCGAGCGGGAGCCGGGTGTGGCCAAAGAGCGACAGGCGTCCGGGCAGGTCGAGGCCGTCGTCGCCGGAGCGGATGCGGGCCACGGTCTGCTCCACCCGCACGTCGGGCGGCACCGCGTCGACGCGCGCGAGCACCCGTCGCCACAGCTCGGGCTGCCACAGCAGGTCGTCGTCGAGGGGCCCGCCTGCGCCGTCGCCGTCGTCGCCGGCCCGCCAGGCGGCGACCATCGAGGGGCGCTGCGCGGCATACCCGCTGAAGAGGCCGGCCAGGCGGCGGGCGACGCTGTATCGACGGCCCGCCCGCAGCGTGGCCTCCTCGCCCGCGAGCCCGTGGCCGAGGTGGGCGGAGAGCGCGGCGCACCACGGCTCGCCCAGGGACTCGTCGATCGCGGCGAGCAGCGGCCAGGCGAGCCGGTCGGGGTGCCACGGGTCCTGCCGGTCGACACCCAGGACCAGCGCGGCCAGCGAGTGGGGGTTGAGGAAGCGCACCCCCGCGCAGACCCCGTCACCCCCGCGCGCGCCGACACCGAGCCGGTGGGAGAGCCGCTGGGCCAGCCAGCGCTCGACCCCCTTGGCGGGGACGGCCACGACCTCCTCGGCAAAGGGGTCGGGCAGGGGCGTGGCCAGCAGCTCGCCGAGGGCGTCGGCGAGCTGCTGCGCACCGGGCGCGCGGTGCAGGTGAAGGGCCACGACACAGACCCTAGCCAGCGGGACCGACAGGCCGGTGGCGGTCGCGACGATGGGGCCCCACCGCGCGCCCCGCACTAGCCTGTAGCGGTGACCCGACGCCCCACCGCACCGCTCGCCGCCCTGCTCGGACTGCTCGTGGCCCTCGGTGTCACCCTCGGCGTGCTGGCCCCCGCCGAGCGCGCCGGCGCCGAGCGGCTGCCCGGGCCGGTGGTCTTCATCGGCACCGGCGGCCTCACCTGGACCGACGTCTCCCAGGAGGCGACCCCGTCGATCTGGCGCTTCCTCAAGGAGGGCTCCGCCGCGTCGATGTCGGTGCGCTCGGTCAACACCAACACCTGCCCGATCGACGGGTGGCTCGCCCTGTCGGCCGGCGGGCGGGCCTCGGCCGTGGCCGAGCTCAAGGGCGACAGCGGCATGCACGACAACAAGCCCGCATGCCAGGCGATCCCGAGCGTGACCGGCCCGAGCGTGCCGGGCTGGCAGGGCTATCTCGACACCGCCACCAAGACCAAGTTCGACTCCGAGCTGGGTCTGCTCGCCCGCCAGCTCGCGGCCATCCCGGCCGGCGCGGGCGCCACCGCGGACCCCTGCGTCAACGCGATCGGCGATGGCGCGGCCGTGGCAGCGGCCCTGCCTGACGGCACCGTCCCCAGGCACGCGGCATACGCCCCATCGACGCTGCGCTCCGAGCTGGCCGCCTGCCCCACGACCCTGGTCGACGCGGGCTCGCTGCGGGACCCGGCCGATGTCGACAGGCGCGAGAGCCCCCAGCCCACCGCCTCCCGCGAGGAGCAGATCCGGGCCATCGACGCCCGGATCGGCGAGGTCCTGGCGGCCGCGCCGGCCGACGCCGACATCCTGCTCGCGTCGCTGTCCGACGCCGGCGAGAGCGAGCGGCTGCGGCTGGCCGCCGCCATGGGCCCCGACTTCGAGCCGGGCCGCCTCGACTCGCCGTCGACACGCCAGCCCGGCCTCGTCCAGGCCGCCGACCTGACCTCGACCCTCCTCTCGCTCACCGGCGCCGAGGTGCCCACCTCGCTCGGCGGTGCGGTGCTGCGCTCCGGCGACACCGACGCCGCGGCCACCGACGACGCCGCGGCCGACCGGCTCGTGGGGCTGATCGACTATGACCAGGCCAGCCACAAGGTCCACTCGCTCGTGCCGCCGTTCTTCACCGGCTTCGCCTGGGCGCAGGTCGTCATCTATGGCCTGGTCGCCCTGCTGTGGAAGACCCAGATGGGCTCGCTAGACGCCCGCCTGCGGGGGCTGTCGCTCGTGCGCTCCATCGCCGTGATCGCCGCCTCGGTGCCCGCCTCGACCTTCCTGGCCAATCTGCTGCCGTGGTGGCGCTCGACCACCCCGATGGTCGCGGTCGTCGGGTCGGTCGGCATCTGGGTCGCGCTCATCTCCGGTGTCGCCCTGCTCGGCCCGTGGCGTCGCCGGCTGCTCGGCCCGCTGGCCGTGGTCGCGACCGCCACCATGCTCACCCTGGCCGGCGACATCCTCACCGGTGCCCGCCTCCAGATCTCCTCGCTGATGGGACTCCAGCCGGTCGTCGGCGGCCGCTACTACGGCATGGGCAATGTGACCTTCGCGCTCTTCGGCACCGCCACGGTCCTGCTCGCGATGGCGCTGGCCGACCGCTTCCTCCGGCGCCGCCGCCGGGCCGCGGCAGCCCTCGCGGTCGTCGCGGTGGGCCTGGTCGGGCTCGTCATCGACGGGGCGCCCTGGTGGGGTGCCGACGGCGGCGGCCCGCCCGCGCTCCTGCCCGCGCTCGTCGTCCTCACCCTGGCCGTGCTCGGCATCCGGCTCGACTGGAAGCGCGCCCTGCTCCTGCTGCTCGTGACCGTCGCGATGTTCCTCGGCGTGGCCTTCCTCGACTCGCTGCGCCCGGCCGAGTCGCAGAGCCACCTCGGCCGCTTCTTCGAGACGCTGATGTCGGGCGGCGCGATGGACATCATCGTGCGCAAGGCCAAGCAGAACCTGGCCATCCTCACCGGCAACATGCCCCTGACGATGCTGGTGCCGATCTCGCTGGCCTTCGTCATCTATGTCCTCGCCCGCCCCACCGCCTGGGGCACCCGCGGCCTCCAGCGCGCCTATGACCGCGCGCCCGCCCTGCGCCCCGGACTGATCGCCCTGCTGGTCATGCTCACGATCGGCTTCGCGATCAACGACTCCGGCACGGCCATCCCCGCGGTCGGCGCGACCCTGGCCGTGCCCCTGATCATCTCGATCTCGGTGCGTGCGCTCGAGGACGATGCCCGCCTCTCCGCCGCGGCCCGTGATGGGGCGTATGCCGCCGAGCTCGCCCCCAGCGACACCCCCGCCCCCGGCTGATCACCTCCACCCCCAGACCAGTCGGCTGGCGCGCCGAGACCGGGACCGCGGAGGGGTATGCGGCCCCGGTCGTAGGTGGCGGGGCATCGCTGCCCCTCGGCGTCCCGCTGCGCCTCGGGGAGCAGACGATCGGGGTGCTGCTCGTGGCCGAGCACCATTGCCGGGCCTTCGCCGACGCCGAGGTCGTGCTGCTGACGTCGCTGGCGGTCCCGGCCGCCGTCGCCATCCACAACTCCCAGCTCATCGAGCAGCGCACCCGCGCGGTCGCCGAGCTCGACTCGGCCTCGATGCTGCACGACCGGCTGAGCCGGGTGCTGGCCGACGGCGGTGACCCTGCGGCCGTGGGGGTCACCGCCGCCGGGCCCGCCGCAGCGGACCGGACCGCCACGGTGGCCGGCACGGAGGGGGCCCTGCGCTGGGCGGCCGTGCCCGTGCTGACCGGCGGCGAGCTGGTGGGCCGGCTCGTGGTGGCCTCCGAGCGGGCCTCGGCGACCGCGAGGTGCAGAGCCTGGAGCGGGCCGCGATGGCCCTGGCCACCGCGATCGCCGGCGAGCGCTCGGTCGTCGAGGCGGAGCGGCGCGGCCGCACCGAGCTGGCGACCACCCTCTTCGGCGGCGAGGAGGCACCCGAGGAGGCCGAGCGGCGCACGGGCCGGCTGGGGGTCTCCCTGGGCCGGGTGCGCACCGTGCTCGTGGCCGACGGCCCCCGAGGTGACCAGGTCGCGGCCGACGCGGCCGCGGCATACCAGGGGTGGAGCATGCGGCACGCGGGCCGGGCCGTCGCACTGCTGCCCACCGACGAGCTGGTGCCCGCGGCGACGTCGGCCGACACCAGCGTCGTGCACGCGGAGTGCGCCGGGGGCGCCGCCGCGGTGGCCGATGCCTATCGGCGGGCGGTGCGCGGCTGCGGGCTGCTGGCCGCGCTCGACCGCCGGGGCGCCTGGGTGGGCGAGGCCGAGCTGGGGGTGTATGCCGCGCTGCTCGCCCAGGCGGCGGCCGGGTCCGGGTCGGCGTTCGTGCGCTGGCAGCTGGCGCCGCGGCTCGACCACGACGAGCGCCGCGGCACCGAGCTGGTCACGACCCTGCGCGCCTATCTGCGCGAGGGGCGTCGACACCGGGCCGCGTGCACCGCGCTGGGCGTGCACGCCAACACCCTCTATCAGCGGCTCGAGCGCATCACCGGGCTGCTCGGTGACGACTGGCGCACGCCCGACCGGGCCTTCGAGCTCGAGCTCGCCCTGCGGCTGCTCGCGCTGCGCGACCGCATCGGCGAGGGGTGACCGCCCCGGGGGGCGTCGCGCCCGCGGCATACCCCTTGGTCGCGGACAGGCTGACGCCGGGGGCGCCGGTGCGGGCAGGATGGACCCATGCAGAGCCAGGACTCCCCCACCGCCGGCCGCCTCACCACGCTGACCGCCGGGCAGCCGGTCGTCTATGGCGGCGACCGCGTCACGAGTGTGTCGCCCGAGCTGGCCGAGGCCTTCCGCGAGGGTGACCGGCTGATCGTCGTGCAGGAGAGCGGCGCGCTGCTGCACGTGCCGCAGGCCGAGCACGAGGCCGCGAGCGAGGCCGTCGATGCGGCGGTCGCGGCGTTCGGCTCACTCGGCGGGTGCACCGACGAGCAGATCACCGCCTTCTTCGCCTCCTTCGCCGACGCGCTCGAGGACCCCGATGTCGTGGCGCGGGTCCGCGCGGCCAACGACGCCGACGTCGCACGCGCCCAGGCCGCCGGCCGCTCCACCACCCGGCTCGTGCTCAACGACGGGATGCTGAGCGACATGGTCGAGGGCCTGCGCACCTGGCGGGACGCGCCGCTGCGCCGCGAGGTGCCGCTCGAGAGCGTCGAGCACGAGGGCTGGTCGGTCCAGTCACGCACCGCTCCCCTGGGCGTGGTGGCCTTCGTCTTCGAGGGCCGGCCCAATGTCTTCGCCGACGCCGCCGGCGTCGTGCGCACCGGCAACACCGTCGTCATGCGCATCGGCTCCGACGCCCTCGGCACGGCCGAGGCGATCATGGGCGAGGCCATCCAGCCCGCGCTGCGTGACTCCGGCCTGCCCGAGGGCACGGTCAGCCTCGTCCGCTCCCCCGCCCGCTCCGCCGGTCTCGCGCTCTTTGACGACCGCCGGCTCGCGCTCGCCGTGGCCCGCGGCTCCGGCGCCGCCGTCGCCCAGCTCGGTGCCGTCGCCCGCCAGGCAGGCACCCCGGTCAGCCTGCACGGCACCGGTGGCGCCTGGCTGGTCGCGGGCGAGTCCGCCGACGCAGAGCGCTTCCGCGCGGCCGTGACCAACTCGCTCGACCGCAAGGTCTGCAACACCCTCAACGTCGCCTGCCTCCCCGCCGGGCGGCCCGACCTCGTCGGCGTCCTCCTCGAGGCGGTCGACGAGGCCGCCCGACGACGCGACACCTCGGCCCGGCTGCACGTCGCCGAGGGCTCGCGCGAATCCGTTCCGGCAGAACGCTTCTCGGCGCAGGTGACGATCGACCGCGCCGACGGCCCGCACACCGAGCCCCAGGCCTCCGACCTGCCGCTGGCCGAGCTCGGCACCGAGTGGGAGTGGGAGAACTCGCCCGAGGTCTCGCTCGTCGTCGTCCCCCAGGTCGACGACGCGGTGGCGCTCTTCAACGAGCACAGCCCGCAGTTCGTCGTCTCGGTCATCAGCGACGACGAGTCCGAGCGCGCCCGGGTCTATGGGGGCGTCAACGCGCCCTTCGTCACCGACGGCTTCACCCGCTGGGTCGATGGCCAGTACGCCCTGTCCACCCCGGAGCTCGGCCTGTCCAACTGGCAGGGCGGCCGTCTCCTCGCCCGCGGCGGGATCCTCTCGGGCAGCTCGATCCACACCGTGCGCTATCTCGCGACGATCACCGACCCCGACGTCCACCGCTGAGGTATGCCGCGCACGCGGCATACCTCGTCGGCTCGCCGTGCGGCCCCCACGGGGGGTCGAGTGCGTCGGTTGTGCGGTCTGCGGCCCGCGGTGACCACCACACCTACGCACTCGGCGCGCGGCATACCTCGTGAGCTCGGTCAGCCCAGGCCGGCGCGCTCGGCGAGCGCGACCGTGGTCTCGACGAACCAGTCGTCGAGCTCCTCGGGCTGCTGGTGGCCCATGCCCTCGATGACATAGAGCCGGGAGTCGGGCAGCCGGTCGTGCAGGTCGCGCCCGCGCTCCAGCGGCAGGATCGGGTCGGAGTCGCCGTGCACCACGGTCGCGGGGGCGTCGAGCGTGCCGAGCAGCCCTGACCAGTCGGGTGTCGTCGCGATCGCGTGGCCCTGCCGGGCCCAGCCCTCGGGGTCGACGCCGCGCGCCCACATCGTGCGGGCCAGCGCCTCGACACGGCTCTCGTCGAAGGGATAGCGCGGGCCGGCGATGTCGGCGAGACTCGCGAGCTCGAAGGCCACGAAGTCGTCCTCGCCGGCGAAGCTCGGGTAGTCGGAGACATCGGCGCTGGGGCCGCTCCCCCCCGTGACGCCGCGCCCCACGCTCGCCGTCGAGAAGAACAGCCCGAGGCCGGCGACGTCCTGCGGATAGGTCAGCGCGAGCAGCTGGGCCACCATCCCGCCCATCGAGCGGCCACAGACGAGCGCGGGCGCGCCCCCGAGCTGATCGATGAGGGCGTGCACGTCCTCCACCATCGCCTCGAGGGTGTATGCCGCGCCGGGGAACCGGCTGGAGCGGCCCACGTCGCGGTTGTCGACGCGCACGACCCGGAAGCCGCTGTCGGCAAGGTCCTGGCAGTAGCCCTCGGGGGTCGAGACGAGCTGGGCCATGTGACCCTCGAACTGGAGCGCGAGCGGTGCCCCCGGGTCACCGAAGGAGTCGACGCACAGGGTCGTGCCGTTGCCGAGCGGGATGAGCTCTTCCACGTCGCTCACGCTAACGGCGAAGTGGTGCTCCTCCCCTCGGGTGTGGCCGGTTCCACTCTCCGTCGTCGCGCCCTGCGCGGGGGCGCGGCGCAGGTCACACGGCCGCGCGCCAGAGGTGCATCGCGGCATACGCCCGCCACGGCGACCAGCGCTCGGCGCGGGCGGCGAGCTCGCGGTGGGCCGCAGCAGCCGGTCCGGTGGCGGCCAGGATGCCGAGCCTGCGGGCGCCGCTGAGGAGGGCGACGTCGCCGGCCAGCCAGGCGTCCGGGTCGCCGCCGACGCGCATTGCGAGGTATGCCGCGGTCCACGGCCCGATGCCGCGTCTCGCCGTGAGCGCGGTGCGCAGCTCCCCCGGGTCGGTGTCGGGGCCGACCACGAGGCCGCCGTCGGCGAGGTCGCGGGCCGCGTCGAGGAGCGTCCAGACCATCCGGCGTGGCAGCCGCACGAGACGGTCAGGGTCGAGCGGCCCCTCCGTCGGCGGGCGGGGCAGCTCGGCGATCTGGGCTGCAGTGGGGAAAAGCGTTGTGACACCTGCAAACCGGGAGGAGTATGCCGTGCCCAGCGTCTGCGTGATGCGCGTGAGGTGGCCGCTCGCAGCCGTGACCGTGATCTGCTGGCCGACGATCGCGCGCACGACCAGCTCGTGTGGGTCGACGGCACCGGGGACCCGGATGCCGGGCGTGGCCTCGACGCAGGGGCGCAGCGCGGGGTCTGACGCGAGGGCGGCGTCGACGGCGCGCGGGTCGGTGTCGAGGTCGAGCAGTCTGCGGACGAGCTCGGTGGCGGTGGACTCGTCTGCGGCAGAGGATGTCTCGAGGTCTGCCGTGATGCGCCAGGACTCGTCCTCGGGGGTGAGGGTCAGTCGCATCGCGCCAGGGCCGGACGGCAGCCGCAGCGTGCGGGCATAGGTGAGCACGTCGCCGTGGACCGAGGCGGACTCCACCCCGGCCACCGCCCTCGCGGCGAGGAAGGAGTGGACACCCCTGGCGTCAAAGGGAGTCGGCGCCGCGAGGGTGACTGTGGTGAGGCAAGGGGGCAGCCGTCGACCGGTCATGAGCGAAGCCCCCGCCCGATCGCCCTGAGCTCGCGCACGACGTGGCGGACTGCGGCGCGCTCGGCGCGGTCCGGCCTGGAGAGGGCGACGATGTGACGGGAGGCCCGGACCCCACGCAGGGGCCGCAGGACCATGCCCTCGCGGGGACGCGTCGTGAAGCGGGGCAGCAGTGCGACGCCCACTCCCGTCGCGACGAGGGCGGCCACGACATCGTTGTCGCGTAAGCGCATTGCCACCTCTCCGCCGCCCCCGGCTGCGTGGTCGACGGCCAGGCGCAGCGTCTCGAAGGGATAGCCCTCGGGGACCGCGATCCAGCGGGCACCGGCAAGGTCCGTCGGGCGCAGGCTCTCCTTGGCGGCGAGGGGGTGGTCGGCCGGGAGTGCGATGTCGACGGGCTCGCGGGCGAGCGGCGTGACGCTCAGGCCCTCCGCGCCCATCGGCCTGGGGCCGCTGAGGCTGTGCGCGAGGACGATGTCGTGGTCGAGGGTGCGCGCGGCATACTCGCTCTCGGCGATGTCGAAGTCGTCGAAGGCGACGTCGATGTCGGTCTCGCGCAGCCGCACCAGCAGCGGCGGTAGCAGCACCTCGGCGGCGCTCGGCAGCGCGCCGAGAGTGACTGTGCCACTGGGGGTCTCGCGCAGGTCGTCGAGATCGGCCTGCACCGAGGCCAGGGCGCGCGAGACGTCGTCGGCGCGCTCGGCAAGCAGGCGGCCCGCGGCCGTGAGGCGTATGCCGCGACCGTCCGGCTGCGTCAGCGTCACCCCGAGCTCGCGCTCGGCCGCGCGCAGCTGCTGGGAGACCGCCGACGGCGTGCGGTGGGTGGCCGCGGCCACCGCGGTCACGCTCCCGCGGGCGGCCAGCTCGCGCAGGAGCAGCAGATGGCGGACGTCCATGCCCCGAGCATAGTGAAGCGATGCTGAACAGTCTGTGCAGGAACTGTCGCTGGTGCTCACAGGTGTGCTGGCCCGAGGATGGAGGCGTGACGACCCGAGACCGCCTCGCCGCCTGCATCGTCGCGGTGCTGTGGGGGCTGAACTTCATCGCCATCCACGCCTCGCTGGAGCAGTTCCCGCCGCTCTTCCTGGTGGCGCTGCGCTTCGCGATGCTGGCCGTGCCGACGATCCTGCTCGTGCCCCGGCCCGACGTGCCCCTGAGGTGGCTGGTCGGCTATGGCGTCGGCTTCGGCATCCTCCAGTTCGCCTTCCTCTACACCGGGATGGCCGCCGGCATGCCCGCCGGGCTCGCCTCGCTCGTCCTCCAGGCGTCGGGGCCCTTCACCCTCGTGCTCGGCGTGCTGCTGATGCGCGAGCACGTGACACGCCACCAGTGGGTCGGGCTGGCCGTGGCGCTGACCGGCATGGCGATCGTCGGGGTCTCGCGCTTCCAGGCGTCGGGCTTCTGGCCCTATGTGCTCGTGCTGCTGGGCGCGCTCGGCTGGGCGGTGGGCAACCTCTCGAGTCGCCTTGCGAGACCGACGAACCCGCTCCACCTGACGATGTGGATGTCGGTCGTCCCGCCGATCCCGATGCTGCTGCTCTCGCTCTGGCTGGAGGGCCCGACCGCCATCGGCGACAGCCTGCGCACGAGCCTGTCGACCGGCGCCGTCCCGGCCTGGCTCGGCCTGCTCTACACCGTCGTCGTCGCCACCGTCGTGGGCTCGGGCATCTGGACCTGGCTGCTGACCCGCCACCGCGCCGGGCTGGTCGCGCCCTTCTCGATGCTCGTGCCCGTCGTCGGGATCGCTGCCGCCGCGCTCATCCTCGACGAGCGCCCCAGCCCTGTGGAGCTGCTCGGCGCGGCACTGGTCGTCGCGGGCGTGCTGGCGGGCTCGCGGCATACCCCTGCGGCGGAGCCGCCCGACCCCGCACCCGAGGAGACGCCGGCACCCTGCGACGAGATGTCACAGAGTGCGGCCTTGAGCGCCCAGACCCACGTTTCGTGACGCCTCGACGGGCGCCGGCTCAGTCACCGTCGCCGGTCGTGCGCAGGAGCTCCTGGCGCTGTCGCGCGATCCTCGCGCGCTCGCCGCGGGTGAACCGCCGCCACTGGAGGTTGGCGACAGCGGTGGCCGGGATCTCGTCGACGTCGAGGAGCTGGGCGATCACGGCCACGGCCGCCTCGGTGTCGTCGGAGTCGGCGATGGCCGCCATGACCTCGCTGCGCCGGTCGATGGCCGCAAGCAGGGCGTCCAGGACCTCGAGGTCCCGCTGCGTGTTCTGGTCCATGGGCAGAGGGTATGCCGCGGTCACCCGCCGCGAGGAGCCCTCACCGCTGCCTCAGCCGGCTGTAGATGAACATGTCGCGCCGCTCCCTCAACCGCATTCGGGGCCGGCCCGCCCACACCGGTCGAGCCGCGCGAGCCAGCCGACGGCCACCCAGGCGAGGAGCGCGGCATACGGGGCGACGTGGCGGCGGAAGCCGAGGGTGACGCTCTTGACGTTCTCGCTCATGCCGAGGACGCGCCCGGGGACATAGGCGAGCGCCATGATGGCGGCACGGCCGAGCAGGACGAGGTCGAGCGCCGACGCCGCGAGCAGGGGCAGCAGTGCCCAGGACAGCTGGTCGTACCACGGCAGCGAATAGGGGGCACCGAGGGCATATGCCGTGGCGAGCGCGAAGGTCCACCGGATCCCTTGGGAGACAGGGTCATCGGCGACCAGGCCGCCGGTGAGCCGCAGCAGCAGCCAGGTCAGCAGCAGGCACACGACCGCTGACAGCGCGAAGACGAGCGAGCGCACCGTGGCCTGCTGGAGCGGCCCGGTGAGCATCTCGACGATGGGCCGCCACGGGGTCGCGAGCGACACCGACCGCCGCGCCTTGCCGAGCTGCCCGAAGACCTCCGACCCGGCCCACAGGTGCAGCGGCACCGCCACGGCGATGAAGCCGAGCACGAGCATCCCGACGCGCCTGACCCATCCGGCCTCACGTGCGAGCGCCCACGCGATGACGAGCCCGGCAGCGACACACCCATAGGTCACCTTGGTGCTCGCGGCCAGCCCACAGAGGACGCCTGCGGCAAGGGCCGTATGCCGCGCGCTCACCAGTGCGGCCACCGCCAGCGCCGTCGCGATCAGGTCCACGTGCGCGCCGAGGACTCCGACGCCGAAGACGAGTGGGTTCGCCGTCCAGAGCAGGTCGACGCGGGAGCGGGAAGCCCCGCCCCGCAACAGGATCCAGCGCACCGCCAGCCAGCAGAGGACGATGACGACCTGCCAGGCCATGACGGTCTGGCGGAGGTTGGAGCCGCCGACGAGTGAGGCGAGGCCCATGGCCGCGGTGCCAAACGGACCATAGATGCTCGGGGTGGTCGTCCACGGGGCCTCGACCGCGGACGTCACCGGGTCCGAGCCGCCCGCCCAGTCGATCGGGCTCTGCGAGAAGGGATCTCCCCCGCCGACGAGGATTCGGCCATACGCGGCGTAGTTCACGTGGTCGGCCGACCCGAAGGGCTGGGTCGCCAGGGCCAGGGCCGCCAGCACACCCGTGGCGGTCCACCCCCACGGCAGTCTCACCCGTCGCACCAGACCGATCGCGACGCCGACGGCACCGGTCAGATAGGCGAGCACCAGCAGCGCGGAGACCGTGGCCGAGCCGGGCGACCACGGCAGGGTGCCGGTGCCCCAGCCCCGCTCCCCCAGAGGGGGTTTGGCCGCAGACGGGCCGAGCGCGCCCACGAGCAGCAGCAGCCCGAGCGAGGCGACGGTGAGTCCTATCGCGACGACGCGCGCCCGCCCGCCGGAGCCGTTCACTCCCGCGTTTTCGCCCAATTGGGCAAAAGCGCGGCGAGCGGTGCTCGCCTCCTGGCGTGACGGGGGCGTCACCATCGCTGGGAGGAGTCAGCCCCGGGTGCGCGCCCGCTGGGCGAGCGACTGGGCCACGGAGGCGGCCTTGCCGCCGACGCGCTTGACGGGGGCGGCTGCGGTCTCGCTCAGCGAGCGCGTGGCGCCCCGCTTGGCGAGGGCGATCGAGACGTCCTTGAGCTGGCGGGCGCGGTGCATCTGGCCGCTCCAGTCCGAGCCGGTGACCCGGTGCTGGAGCTCGCAGGGGACCTCCTTGATGCGCAGGCCGGCGCGGAGCACGTCGACAGTCATGCCGACCTCCACGCCCCAGCCGGCGGCGAGCGGCGTGGCCGCGTCCATCGCGGCCCGGGTGAGGCAGCGCTGGCCCGAGAGCGGCTGCACCGCACGGAAACCCGTGAGCTCCTCGATCCCGCGCTGGGCCAGCCGAACGACCCTGCCCTTGCCGCCGCCGACCGCGCGCTGCGGCGGCAGGGTGGCGATCGTCAGGTCGGCCTGGCCGGTGAGGATCGGCGGAATGAGCACGCCGAGGTTGGCGGCGGTCTCGGCGAGGTCGGCGTCGACGAAGAGCACCGCGTGAGGCGCCTCCAGCCCGCTGCGCGACTCCTCGAGACGGACCCGGGCGGCGCCGGTCGACATCGCGGCAGCCTTGCCCTGGTTGGCGGAGTGGCGCTCGACGACCGCGCCGGCGCTCTCGGCGATGGCGGCGGTCTCGTCGCTCGAGCCGTCGTCGACGACGACGACCAGGTCGACGCCGCCGATGGCCTGCACGGCAGTGATCGTCGCCGCGATCCGGTCGGCCTCGTTGAGGGCGGGGATGACCGCCGCGACGGCCGTGGGCGTGCCGGGCGCGGGCGCGATCGGGCTCGCGTCGGTGGGCGGGGTGGTGGTCATGTCAGCTCCTCAGCGGAGGGTGACCTGCCGGCTGAGCAGGCCGGAGCGGGCGCGCCGCTCCTCGGAGGTGAGGTCGGTCTCGGAGGCGAGCGCAGCGGCATACCTCGTGCCGAATGCCGCGAGGGCGTCCTCGTAGTCGCCGGCACCCTTGGTGGGGTCGAGTTCGAAGACGGGCGCGAGCAGCCCGCACGCGCGGAAGGCCCCGAGCAGGCGGGTGCCGTCGCCGAGCGAGTCCTCGGCGGCCACGTGGAGGCGGGCGAGGGCGTCGGTCGCGGCCTCCTCGTCGTCGCCGAGGATGAGGCGGATATAGGTGCGGTCGCCGATCTGGCACCAGTAGGCCGAGGGCAGCGCCGACATCTTGCTCGTCGGGATGACCGAGGCGTTGGCGCGCTCCATCGACTCCCTGGCCTCGCCCTCGAGCTCGGCCTCGCCGGTCCAGAACTCGAAGCCGTCGTGCACGGTGACCTCGAGGTCGCCGGCCTCGAGGATGTCCTGGAGGCGCGGGGTGTCGGCGGTGGGCTGCGGGGTGGCCGTCACGGGCAGGCCGGCCTCGGTCGCGAGAGCGGCGAGCAGGGCGGCGGCGATGTCGCGCGAGGCGTCACCGGAGGAGGCACCGAACTGCGCTGCCACAAAGACGGTCTCGTCACCGCGGTGCAGTGCCGGCCAGGCCATCGGCAGGACCGTCGCGACGGTCGCCTCTCCCGACTCGACACCCTCCGGGAGGGCAGACTCCTTCACGCGGACGGTCGCGGTCGCGGCCGGGAGGATCTCGCGCATCGCGACCCAGTCGGTCTCGCCCGGCAGGCCCTCGAAGGGACGGCGTGCATATGGAGCGGGAGCGACCTTGACGCGTGCCGGACGCTCGGCGCCGGCCTTGGCCTTGCGGCGAGAAGCTTTACCCATGCGGCAACACTAACGGGCGGGTATGCCGCGCAGGTCAGGACGTCCGCCGGCGCGAGGGCCCACCCAGCGCCGCCCAGACCGTGATGCCGTTGCGGGCGGGCACGACGCCCCACTCGTGGGCGAGGCTCCGCACGATGCGCAGACCGCGGCCGGAGGAGGCCCACAGCGCGATCGGCGCCGCCTTGGGCACGGTCTCGCCACCGCCGTCGGTGACCTCGATCTCGACGACCGGCGGCTTGACCTTCCAGTGCACGCGCAGCGCGCCGTCGTGCAGCGGGCGGGCATGGCGCAGGGCATTGGTGACCAGCTCGGAGGCGACCATCTCGGCCTCGTCGATGATCTGCTCGGGCAGGTCGTCGCGGGCCTGGAGGTCGGTCACGATAATGCGGCGCACCTCGGCGACCGAGGCCGGGTCCCAGGCGACCCGGATGGTCCGGGTCGGGTCGGCGCCCGGCACGGCGCCCTGCTCGTCGACCAGTCGACGACGCTCGGCACCGCCCATCCGCATCGCATCGGTGCTGGTCAGACCCCCTGCGGGGCTGTTGTCAGGTGTCACGTGGCCCTCCTCCGGGCGCCACCTTACTTATCCATGGCCCCTCGTCCAGAGGGCCCAGGTCACAGTCCGGCATCCAGCCGGGCCGCCCGCCCATCTCGTCCAAACAGGCGGTTTGGGCGCTCGGCACGGCGTGTCGGAGCCGAACCGCCTGTTTGGACGGTGAAACGGGTGGGGGCTCACACGGTGGGGGCCACTAGCGTTGGACCATCGTGAGCCTGCCGCCCTTCCAGCATCTGGTCGACGCCCACTGGCGCGACGTCGCACGCCTGGCCCATGCCCTGGCACCCGGCGACGGCGACGACGTGGCCCAGCAGGCGTGGACCCAGGCGCTCGCGGCATACCCCTCGGTGTGCAGCGCCCGCAACCTGCGCGGGTGGCTGCTCACGATCACCCACCGGTGCGCGATGGACGCCCATCGCTCCCGCGCGCGGCGGCCGGTCCCAGCCGGCGAGCTCCCCGACGACGGGGGTATGCCGCGTGTGCCCGGCCCCGAGGCAGGCCTCCCCGACGAGCCCCTCTGGGCCGCGGTCGCGGGCCTGCCGGAGCGGCAGCGCACGGCCGTCGTCCTCAAATATGTCGCCGACCTCGACCACCCCACGATCGCCGCGGCCCTCGGGTGCTCGCCGGCGATGAGCCGCCGTCTCGTCAGTGACGCCCTGGCCACCCTGCGGAAGGACCTGCCGTGAACGCCCATGACCTCGACCTCGCCGCCCTGACCCGGCTGCCCGCCGACGCCGCCCCTCCCCGGCTGCCCGTCAGCGACGTCTCCTATGTCGTCGAGGACACCGCGATCGGCCGGATGCTGCTGGCCGTCCGCCCCGACGGCGCGCTGCTGGCCTCGGCGTTCACACCCGACACCGCCGCCGAGGACGCCTGGCTGGTGCGGCTGGCGCGGCAGATCTCTCCGCGGGTGCTGCGCGCCCCCAAGGCGACCGACGACGCCCGTCGCGAGCTGGCGGCATACCTCGAGGGCCAGGTGCGCGACTGGCACACCCCGGTCGACCTGGCCCTGCTCACCGACTTCCAGCGCACCGTGCTGACCACCCTCGCCGAGCACGTCGGCTATGGCGAGCGCTCGACCTATGCCGCGCTCGCCGCCGAGGTCGAGCGCCCCCGCGCGGCCCGGGCCGTCGGCGCCGCGCTCGGGGCCAACCCGCTCTGCGTGCGGCTGCCCTGCCACCGGGTGCTCGCCTCCAGCGGCGCCCTCACCGGCTATGCCGGCGGGCTCGAGGCCAAGCGCTATCTGCTCGACCTGGAGGCTCGCGGCTGAGGCCCCCGGGGCCGGCGGCGCAGATCCGACCACGGTCGGATGTGGCGTGGGCGGCGCGAGCCATAGGGTCGGGTGCGTGACACCCGAGCCCAACCCCTATGCGCCCCCGCCGGACGACCGGCCGCTGTGGCGTCGGGTGCGCGCCTTCCCCCGCGAGCACACCGGCTGGTGGGACATCGGCACCGCCGTCCTCTTCTGGCTGATGTTCGGGAGCTTCTGGGTGATCGTCCTCGCCGAGGGGGCCGCTGGCCGGCCCAACCAGGCCTTCCCCCATGCCGACATCGTGGCGCTCCTGGTCACCTCGATCCTGCACACGGTCGGCGTCGCGCTGCGCCGGCTCCGGCCGGTCGTCGGCTTCTGGAGCGTGGTCGCCGGGTGCCTGGTGCAGCTCGTCGGCACCGACGCCGTCGCTCCCACCGATGCCGCCGTCCTGGTCGCCGCCTATTCGCTGACCCGCAACACCCGCAGCCAGCTCCAGCGCCGCCTCGGCCTGGTCGTGTGTGCCGTCTCGGGCTATCTCGCGGCCTGGGACTGGCGCGGCGAGATCGGGCCGGCCTCGGTCACCGGCATGATCCTCAACGGCACCTTCCTCTCGGCCTTCGTCATCGTCTTCTGGGTGTGGGGCGACCTCAACCGCAAGCGCGAGGAGCTCGTCTCGGGCCTGGAGGCCCAGAACGCCGCGCTGCGCCGCGAGCGTGACCAGCGCGCCCAGCTCGCCGCCCAGGCGGAGCGCACCCGGATCGCCCGCGAGATGCACGACATCGTCGCCCACAGCCTCTCGGTCGTGGTCGTCCAGTCCGACGGCGCCGCGTATGCCGCGGAGCACGGTGACGTCTGGGACCGCCAGCAGGCGGCCGGTGCGCTCAAAACCATTGGGGAGACTGCGCGTTCGGCCCTCGCCGAGACGCGGCGGCTCGTCGGGGTGCTGCGCCAGGAGGGCGACAACGCCGACTACACGCCCACCACAGGCCTCGCCGAGATCGACGAGCTCGTGGAGGGCACGCGCAGCGCCGGTCTGCCCGTCGAGCTCGAGGAGCGGGGCACCCGGCGGGCGCTCTCCCACGAGGCCGACCTCGCGGCATACCGCATCGTGCAGGAGTCGCTGACCAATGTGCTGCGCCACGCGGGGCCAGGGGCGGCCGCGCGGGTGACCGTCGACTATGGCGAGCCGCTGCGGGTCGAGGTGCGCGACAACGGCGCCGGGGCCACTACGACCGACGGGTTGGGCAACGGCCTCATCGGGATGCGCGAGCGGGTCGCCCAGGTCGGCGGGGACTTCCACGCCGGGCCCGCGCCTGGTGGAGGATGGCGCGTGCAGGCGACGATCCCGACCAAGGAGCAGCGGCAATGACAGAGCCGACCACAGCAGCAGGCCCGATCCGTGTCGTGCTCGTCGACGACCAGGAGCTGGTGCGTGCCGGCTTCCGGATGGTGCTCGACGCCCAGTCCGACATGACCGTCGTCGGCGAGGCGGGTGACGGCCAGGCCGCCCTCGACCTGCTGGCGGCGACCGCCGCCGACGTCGTGCTGATGGACATCCGCATGCCCCGCATGGACGGTGTCGCGGCGACAAAAGCCCTGTGCGCCAAAGGCCCTGACGCGCCCCGGGTCGTGGTGCTGACCACCTTCGACCTCGACGAATACGCCTTCGCGGCGCTCAAGGCCGGCGCCGCCGGCTTCCTCCTCAAGGACGCCGGCCCTGCCGACCTCCTCACCGCCATCCGCGCTGTGCACCACGGCGACTCGGTCATCGCGCCGTCCACGACCCGGCGCCTGCTCGACCACTTCGCCGAGACCCTGCCCGAGGACGGGCAGAGCGCCGCTGCGGCCGGCCCCGACCTCGGCCGGCTAGAGCCGCTGACCGCGCGCGAGGTCGAGGTGCTCACCGCGGTCGGGCGGGGCCTGACCAACTCCGAGATCGCCGCCGAGCTCTATATGGCCGAGGCCACCGTCAAGACCCACATCGGCCGCATCCTGCACAAGCTCGCGCTGCGCGACCGGGTGCAGATGGTGATGCTCGCCTATGAGACCGGGCTGGTCGAGATACGACCACGGTCGTAGTCCCACGGGACCACGGGTGACGCCCATGCGGCCCACAGGTCCCGACCACGGGCCGATGTGACGGACCCCCTTGTGGCGGAATCGTTGTGGGCATGACGACAACCGCCACCGTCCCACCGTCCCAGCCGACCGCCGTCGCCGCGGCCCGCACCGAGTCCCTCACCAAGGTCTATGGCTCGGGCTCCTCCGCCGTCCACGCCCTCGCCGGCGTCAGCACCGCCTTCGCCCGCGGCGAGTTCACCGCGATCATGGGCCCGTCCGGCTCCGGCAAGTCGACGCTCATGCACTGCCTCGCCGGCCTCGACTCCCCCACCGACGGCCGCGTCTGGCTCGGCGACACCGAGCTGACCGCCCTCGGCGACGACGCCCTGACCCGTCTGCGCCGCGAGCGCGTCGGCTTCGTCTTCCAGGCGTTCAACCTCGTGCCGACCATGACCGCCGAGCAGAACATCACCCTCCCCCTCAAGCTCGCCGGCAAGAGGCCGGACCGTGAGTGGCTCGGCCACGTCGTCGACACCCTCGGCATCGGCGACCGCCTGCGCCACCGCCCCAGCGAGCTGTCCGGCGGCCAGCAGCAGCGCGTCGCCGTCGCCCGCGCCCTGCTCACCAGGCCCGACGTCCTCTTCGCCGACGAGCCGACCGGGGCGCTGGACTCACAGACCTCCACCGAGATGCTCTCCTTCCTGCGCGACTCCGTGCGCGACCTGGGCCAGACGATCGTGATGGTCACCCACGACCCGCGCGCCGCGGCATACTCCGACCGGGTGCTGCTGCTCGCCGACGGCCAGATCGCCGGCGAGATCGCCTCTCCCACAGCCGACTCGGTGCTCGACGCACTCCGCGGTCTGGGGGCCTGAGATGCTCGAGCTCGCCCTCGCCTCGCTGCGCAACCAGGCCCGCCGCTTCGTCGCGCCCGGCTTGGCGGTCATCCTCGGCGTCGCCTTCCTCGCCTCCAGTCTCATGCTCGCGGCCACCGCCACCAAGGGCCTGACCGACTCGATCGCCGGCTCTGCCAGCGGGTATGCCGCAGTGGTCAGCCCCGCCAACGACGTCGCCTCGCTGCCCGCCTCCACCCTCGCCACCGTGCGCGCTGTCCCCGGCGTCAAGGACGTCCACGAGGTCCGCTATGGGGCGGTCCGGCCACGTGGCGACAGCACCAGGGTCGTCTTCCTGACGACGCCGCCGGCGTCCGGCAGCAGGGCCCACATCGTCGAGGGGCGGATGCCCGCGTCCCCCACCGAGCTGGCCATCCCCGCCTCCACCCGCGACTCCAAAGGCGTCCGTGTCGGCCAGACCCAGTCCTACTCCCCCGTCGACGGCGGCGCCGTCCACACCTTCACCGTCGTCGGTGTCGTCGACACCGCAGGCGACTTCATGTACTCCGGCGGCGGCACCTATGCCTTCACCACGAGCACCGGTGTGGCACAGGCGAGCAAGGACGACGGCTTCGCCGAGCTCGACGTCAGCGCCGGCCCCGGCACGAGCGACGCGACGCTGACCGCCGCGCTCGACAAGGCCCTCCCCCCGAAGGCGACGGCGCGCACGGGTGCCGAGCACGCGGCATACCTGCGGACCAAGCTGACGGGCGGCACCGACGTGCTGCGCTATCTGCTGCTCGGCTTCGCCGGCATCGCGCTCTTTGTCTCCTCGCTCGTCATCGCCAACACCTTTGCGATCCTCCTGGCCCGCCGGACCCGCGAGACCGCGCTGCTGCGCTGCGTCGGGGCCACCCGCGGGCAGCTGCTGCGCTCGATGGGCCTGGAGGCGCTGATCGTCGGCGTCACCGCATCGGCCATCGGCGTCGCTGCCGGGGCCGGTCTGGCCTGGCTCGGTGTGACGGCGATGGAGTCCTCCGCCAGCACCGCCGGCATGGCCGGCACGGGTCTCGTGGTGCGACCGCTCGACCTGCTGCTGCCGCTCCTCGTCGGCACGCTCGTCACCCTCATCGCCGGCCTGGCGCCGCTGCGCCGCGCCACCCGTGTCACCCCGCTGGCCGCCCTGCGCCCCGACCTCGGCGTCACCGCCGGCTCGCGGGCCGGCAGGGTGCGCATCGGGCTCGGCCTGCTCACCCTCGTCGCCGGTGTCGCCCTGCTCGCCCTCGGCGTGCGCGGCCACGAGCTGCTCCTCGGCCTGCCCGGCGGGGTGCTGTCCTTCCTCGGGCTCATCCTGCTCGGCAGCCTGCTCGTGCCGGCCGCCGTGCGTGCCCTCGGGTCGCTCGCCCGGCGACTGAGCGGCGTGCCCGGCGAGCTCGCGGTCGACAACGCCGTGCGCAACCGCTCCCGCACCGCCAACACCGCCTCCGCGCTGCTCGTCGGGGTCACGCTCATCGCCACGATGACCGTCGGCGCCGCCACGATGCTGCGCTCGGTCGACGCGATGCTCGACTCGGAGATGGCCATCGACGTCGTCGCCACCGCGGGCACCGACGCCGCCCTGCCGGACAAGACCCAGGGGCTCGTGGCCGGTGTCCCGTCGGTGGCCGGCACCTCGGTGCTGCGCTCCGGCGAGGTGACGGTCGGCAAGGAGAAGGTCACCGCCATGGGTGTCGACGCGGCCGGCCTCAAGGTGATCCGCGACGCCAAGGTCGTCGACCCGCTGACCGCCGGCGATGTCGTGCTCCAGGGCAGCCTTGCCGACAAGATCGGCGCCAAAGCCGGTGAGCGCGTGCGGATCTCGTCTGGGTTCACCTCGCGCGAGTTCGCTGTCGCGATCGCCGGCAGCATGCCCGGGGAGGTCGTCATGCCCGCCGAGGAGCTCGCCACGATCACTCCCACCACGACACCCATCGCGGTCCTCGCCCAGCTCGACGAGGGCACCGACCCGGCCCGGGCCGTCGCCGACATCGAGACTGCCCTCGAGGCCACGCCGGGGGTGTCGCTGAGTGGCTCGGCCCAGACCCGCCAGCAGTTCGTCTCGATCCTCGACACGATCCTGGCCATCGCCGCAGCCCTGCTCGCGGTCGCCGTGGTCATCGCGGTCGTCGGCGTCGCCAACACGCTGTCGCTGTCGGTGCTCGAGCGCGGCCAGGAGCACGCCCTGCTCCGGGCCCTCGGCCTCACCCGCGGGCAGCTGCGCACCTCGGTCGCCATCGAGGCCACCCTGATCGCGCTCGTCGGCGCACTCCTCGGCATCGGCCTCGGCATCGCCTATGGCTGGGCCGGCGCGCAGACCCTCGTCGGCGGTGAGTTCGCCATCACCCTCGGCCTGCCGTGGGCGCGGCTCGCGATCATCGTGGTCGCCGCCCTGGTCGCCGGCCTGCTCGCCTCACTCCTGCCCTCGCGCCGCGCGGCCCGGGTCGCCCCCGCCGCCGCGCTCGCCCAGGAGTGACCCGACCGCCCGGGTGGCGACCCCTCAGGGGACGGGCCGCCACCCGGGCCCGGCGCGGCCGTCAGGGGCCCGCGTCGCTCCCGGCCCCACAGGGGGGTGCCGGGAGCACGGAGGGGTACGCCGCGGAAGGGGCTCCGCGGCATACCCCTCCTCCGCCCGCCCAACCTCTTTACCCCAATTGGGCACGATCGCCCCCTCCCCTTTTCGCCCACGTGGGCACGATCGCCCCTCGCGTTTTCGCCCACTTGGGCACGATCGCCCCCGGGGACAGCCGCTATGGTTGCCCCATGACCGCATCACGGCCCTAGACCGACCGCGCCGACGACCCTTCCGGCGCAGTCGAGTCCACCCACAGCCACCCGCCTGATCCCGGCGGGCCCTCATTGACGCGGAGTCCTCTCCATGACCGGCACCCACCGTGCCGGCGGCTATCGACGACTGCTCTCCGACCCTGCGACGAGACGGACCTTTGTCCTGTCCTCGCTGGGCCGGGGCGGCTACGCGATGCTGCCGCTGCTTCTGCTCTTCACGATCCGCCAGGCCACCGGCTCCTTTGCCGTGGCCGCCGCGGCGATGTCCATCTATGCCCTGACCACCCTCGTCATGCCCGTCACAGCCATGCTCATCGATCGATTCGGGCAGCGCGTCGTCCTGCCCCCACTCGCGATCGGCGAGTGCCTTGCCCTCGGGGGCGCCTCTGCCGCAGGCATTTTGGGTATGCCGCAGCCGCACCTCTGGTTCGCCGTGTGCGTCCTCGGCGGCCTCCTTGCACCCCCACTCGGACCGTCGATGCGCGCCCAGTGGCGGGCCGTCGCGCCCGACGACCTCGACGCGACATACGCCCTCGACGCGGTGACCGAGGAGGTGCTGTGGCTCGCGGGACCAGCGATCGCCGGCGGACTGCTCGCGACCGGGCCGGCCGTCCGCGCCCTCCCGGTGATCCCCGCGCTGCTGCTGCTCGGCGCGATGGCCCTCGCACTGTCGCCCGCCGGCCGGCTGACCTCGCGCTCCGACGACACGCAGGAGGCTGGGCCAGCACGCCGTGGGGCGCTGCGCCACCGCCCGCTGTGGCCGGTGCTTCTGACGATGCTCGCCTTCGGCTGCGCGGTCTCGCTGCTGGCCACCGGTGTCGCCGCTCGCGCCGACCACCTCGGCCGTCCCGGTCTGGCCGGCATCGCCGAGACGGCCATCGGCGTCGGCGCGGTGACCGGCGGATATCTGTGGGGACGCTTGCGGCACAGTCATTCCCGTGGGCTCACGGTCGCCGGGCTGATGGCGCCATGGGCCATTGCGGTGCTGGTGTCGACACAGCTCGACCTCGCGGGGCCCGCCCTGCCCGCGCTTGCCCTGGCCGGCGCGATGGGCGCGCCGATGTGGGTCGTCGCCTATCGCGGCGCCGACGCCGCCGTCCCGCCTGCCGCCCGCACCGAGGCCAGCACGTGGGTGACCACCGCCTCCAACCTCGGCGGCTCCGGTGGCACGGCACTGGCGGGCGTCCTCGCCGCGAGCCTGGGGGCGACCAGCCCGGTCCTGGCTGCCGGGACGACCGCATCGGTGGTCTGTGCCGTGAGCGCACTCGCACTCGTGCGCGGACGGGTGAGGCGATGACCCGCACCGGCCGGCGCTTAGGCTGGTCGGCATGCCCGAGAACGACCAGGACAGCACCGACACCCGCTCGATGCGCGAGCGGATGCTCGCCGGTGACCTCTACATCGCCGAGGACCCAGAGCTTGCGGAGGCGAGCGCCGCGGCCCTCGACCTCATGGACGCCTACAACGCGACCTCGGCCCGGCAGGCCCCGCTGCGGCGGCGACTGCTCGAGGCGATGCTCGGCTCGGTCGGCGAGGACACCGACATCCGGCCCCCGCTCTACATCGACTACGGCACCAACATCACCATCGGCGACCGCTGCTTCGCCAACTTCGGTCTGACCGCGCTCGACGTCGCCACCATCACGATCGGCGACGACGTGCAGATCGGCCCGCACGTCCAGCTCCTCACGCCGACCCACCCGATCGAGCCCGGACCGCGCCGCGACAAGTGGGAGGCCGCCGAGCCGATCACGATCGGCGACAACGTCTGGCTCGGCGGCGGCGCCATCGTCCTGCCCGGCGTCACCATCGGCGACAACACCGTCGTCGGATCGGGCGCGGTCGTGACCAAGGACCTCCCCGCCAATGTCGTGGCCGTCGGCAACCCCGCCAAGGTCATCCGCGAGCTCGACCCCGGCGAGGAGCGCCGGCCCGCGGGATGAGGATCTGGAGCCTGCACCCCCGCCACCTCGACCCGCCCGGCCTCGTCGCCTGCTGGCGCGAGACGCTGCTGGCGCAGAAGGTCCTGCGCGGCCTGACCACGGGATACCGCCACCACCCGCAGCTGCTGCGCTGGCAGGCGACCGACGACCCGGTCGCGAGCATCGCGGCATACCTCCATGGCGTCGCGGACGAGGCCGACGCGCGCGGCTATCGCTTCGACCGCACCCGGATCGCCTTGCCGCGCAAGGAGATCGACCCCATCGAGGTCACCTCGGGCCAGCTCGCCTATGAGTGGGAGCACCTGCTCACCAAGCTCCGATCGCGCTCCCCCGAGAGGTATGCCGCGGCGCGGCAGGAGGCGCCGACACCTCACCCGGTCTTGCGCGTGGTCCCGGGCGACGTGGCGCCCTGGGAGGTCCGATGACGTCCGTCGCGAGTGCTCACTGACATCTGTCACGACTATCCCCGAAGGCCTCGCGCACGCCCACCGGGCCGCTCTACCTTGCAGATATGGGAGAGACCAGGGGATCAACCACCACCACCTCACGGGGTGCCGACCAGACAGTCGTCATCGAGGCCCGCGGCCTCGTCAAGCGCTACGGCAGCCTCACCGCTGTCGACCATGTCGACCTCGCCGTCGAGCCGGGCACCTTCTTTGGCGTCCTCGGCCCCAATGGCGCGGGCAAGACGACACTGCTCGAGCTCATCGAGGGCCTGCGCCAGCCCGATGCCGGCGAGGCCCGCATCCTCGGCGAGCCGACCTGGCCACGCGACACCGGGCTGCTGCCCCGCATCGGGGTGCAGCAACAGGCCAGCTCGTTCTTCGAGCGGCTCACGGCCAAGGAGCAGCTCGAGGTCTTCGCCGACCTCTACGGCGTAGACCACAGGCGGGTCAGTGAGCTGCTCGAGATGTCGGGCCTGACCGACAAATCCAAGACCAAGACCGAGGACCTCTCCGGCGGCCAGAAGCAGCGTCTCTCGATCGCCTGCGCGCTCATCAACGACCCCGAGGTCGTCTTCCTCGACGAGCCGACCGCGGCGCTCGACCCCCAGGCCCGGCGCAACCTCTGGGATGTCCTGCGCGGCATCAACGACCGGGGGGCCACCGTCGTCCTGACCACCCACCACATGGACGAGGCCGAGGTCCTCTGCGACCGGATCGCGATCATGGACCACGGCCAGATCCTCACCGTCGACTCGCCCGCCGCGCTCGTGCGCGACCTCGGCGCCGCGACACGGATCAACCTGCGGGCCGGGGCGATCCAGGTGGAGGAGGCCCGCGGCATACGGGGCGTCGAGGGCGTCTCCCAGGAGGACGGGACGCTCTCGCTGACCACCCACGACCCGACCCACGCGCTGACCGAGCTCGCGCGCCGAGACGCCCTCGACGGGCTCCAGGTGACCGGGGCCAACCTCGAGGACGTCTTCCTCAACCTCACCGGAAGGGAGTACCGGGCATGAAGGCCTTCCTCGCCCTGACCCGCGCGCAGTGGAAGGGCTTCTGGCGCGAGCGGCAGAACCTCTTCTGGATCCTCGCCTTCCCGCTGATGTTCCTCGTCCTCTTCGGCTCGATCTATCGCGATGACGTCGCCCCCAAATACGAGCTCGTCCAGGTCGGCGACGTCGCCCTCTTCGACCGGATGCCCGCCGAGGGCAGGCAGGCGCTGGCCGACGTCTTCGAGATCACCAAGACCACCGACAAGGCCGCAGCCATCCAGAAGGTCAAGGACGGCGACGCCGACGGGGCGGTCTCGATGACGGGCAACACCCTCGAGGTCAGCTATTCCGGAGCTGACGCCACCGCCGCCGGCATGCTCCAGGGCACCCTCGACTCCTTCGTCCAGTCCGCCAACCAGGCCGTCTCCAAGACCCCGGCGACCTTCCGCCTCAAGAGCACCCGCGTCGAGGACTCCCGGCTCAAGCCGATCCAGTTCCTCGCGCCCGGTCTGCTCGGGTGGGCCGTCGCGATGGGTGCGACCTTCAACTCGGCGATGCCCTTCGTCCAGTGGCGGGTCAACAAGCTGCTCAGGCGGATTCGTCTCACTCCCGTGAGGCCTGAGTCGCTCGTGGGGAGCCGCGCGCTGCTGAGCATCGTCATCGCCCTGATCCAGACCGCGCTCTTCATCGGCATCGGGGTCGCCTTCTTCGGGCTCAAACTCTCGGGAGCGGCCTGGGCCGCCATCCCACTCGTCATGGCCGCGACCCTGGCCTTCATGGCGCTCGGCCTGATCGTCGGCGCGATCTCCAAGACCGTCGACGCGGCCTCGGGCATCGCCAACGTCGTGACCCTGCCGATGGCCTTCCTGTCCGGCTCGTTCATCCCGCTCGAGATGGCGCCCGACTGGCTGCTCGCGATCTCGAAGTTCATGCCGTTGCGCTGGCTCAACGACGGCCTCATGGACGTCCTCGTGCGAGGCAAGGGCGCGGAGGCGATCGGCCTGCCGATCCTCGTGCTGCTCGCCTTCGCGATCGTGTGCAGCCTCATCGCCGCCCGCCTGTTCAAGTGGGACGACAAGGCCGCCTGAGCAGCGGTCGGACGCAGACGTGAGTATGCCGCGGGGCTCGGCCCCGCGGCATACCTCATGTTTGTCTGGGAACCGTTGCGGGACAACGGCATCGGACGGCTCAGCCCTCGCCGGCGCGCTCCGACTCGGTCGAGCGGCGGATGGACAGGCGAGTCCAGGCGCCGAGATAGATCCGGTGGTCGGCCGAGATCTCGACCCGCTGGCCGGGCGCGATCGGTGTCGTGGGCAGCGGCGCACCAGGCAGCCCGACGAAGGTGCCGTTGGACGAGCCGAGATCCTCGATCCACCAACGGGTTCCGTCTGTCGACAGCGCTGCGTGCCGGCGCGAGACGCCCGAGTCGGCACCGCACTCGATGTCGGGGCGCACGTTGCGCGTCGCCGAGCGTCGGCCGATGAGCACCGGCGTCCGCTCGATGAGTACGACATCCGGTATGCCGGGTGACGGGCACTCCTCGGCGCTCTCCTGGTCGGCGTGCCAGTCCGGGTCGATCCAGACCTCCACGGCCCAGGCCTTCGCCTCGACCTCCAGCGAGCTCGGCATCGGCGTCTCGCGCCGCGGCTCGGGCTGCGGCTGGTCGGCGCCGGCCTGCTCCGCCTCCGCCTGGGGCGTTTTTGCCCAATTGGGCGAAAGCGCCCCGTCACCCAAGGGCTCTGCAGGCTCGGGCTCGGGGTCGGGCTCGGCGGCCGGCTCGGGGTCGGCGGCCCGCTCGGGCTCGGGCTGCGGCTGGTCGGCGCCGGGCTGCTCTGCCTCCGCCTGGGGCGTTTTCGCCCAATTGGGCGAAAACGCCCCGTCGCCCAATGGATCTGCAGGCTCGGACTCGGGCTCGGGCTCGGCGGCCGGCTCGGGCTCAGGCGCGGGCTGCGGCTGGTCGGCGCCAGGCTGCCCTGCCTCCGCCTGGGGCGTTTTCGCCGAATTGGGCGAAAGCGCCCCGTCACCCAAGGGCTCTGCAGGCTCGGGCTCGGGGTCGGGGTCGGGGTCGGGGTCGGCGGCCAGCTCGGGATCGGGGGCGGGGGCGGGATCGGGGGCGGGCGCCTCAGAGGGGAGGGGGGTGTCGAGGTCGAGGACCGAGCCGCGCGGGGCAGGCTCCGCGTCACCCTCGGCGCCCGGGTCACGGGGCGGGGTGCCGGTGGTGAAGTCGTAGCCGCAGGCCTCGCAGAAGAGGTTGGCCTCGGGGTTGACCACGCCGCAGTGGGGGCACGGGCGGGTGGCGGCCTTCGGCGCCGGCTCCGGCTGGGGCGCCGGAGCGGGGGTCGCCGGTGCGGCCGGCGCCGCGGAGTCGGGCACGGCCGCGGCGCCGCTCATCGGCGCGCCGCAGGTGTCGCAGTAGTCGCTCGCCTCGCTGGTGTGCCCGTTGGGGCAGACGGCGCTCACTTGCGCACCCGAGCGGTCTTGGTCGAGGCGGTGTCGAGCGCCATCTCATCCAGCTTGTCGACATTGCGCTTGAGCCGGACGGTGCCGGTGGCCGCGTCCTCGATGTCGACGACCTTGTCGAGGTGCTCGAGCGCCTCGGCGTTGCCGCCCTCCTTGGCGAGCTGGGCGGCCCGGCCGAGCTTGGCCGTCGCCGTCGCGTCGTCGCCGATCGAGCGGGCGCGCAGGCCCTCCTGGATCGCGGTCGCGAGCTCGGTCTGCCCCGTGTAGTGGGCGACCTCGGGGCTGATCTGCGCGGTCAGCATCGTGTCGTTGGACCACTTCGCCTTGACGAGGGCCTGCGCGACGACGTCCTCGCCGACGACCAGCTGGACGCGCGAGGCGAGCTGCTCGGCGCCGACGCTCTTGGCGGGCAGCCGCACCGCCACGTGGTAGTCGCGGGTCTCATCGCCCCAGGCACCGGTGGGATAGGAGCCGGTGAGCGGGTTGATCTCCTGGCGTCGGGCGGTGAGGTCCTCCAGCGACGGCGCGACCTGGCGGACGAAGAGGATCTCGGCTCCCTGCGGCGCCCACACCCGCAGCGCGGCATCGGCGACGCCACGCGCCATCGACTGCTGCATCATCTCGGCGAACTCCTGCGGCATGGCCTCCCACGACCGGATCAGGTCGACCGACCCGAGCAGCGCCTCGGAGATGCGCCGCACCTCAGCGACCGACCACTCCGAGCCCAGTCCGCGGCAGTCGCACTGGAAGCGCCCGCGCACCGTCTCGATCGCCCGCGTGAGCTGGTCGGGGGTCTCGTGCTCGTTCTTGCCGTCGGTCAGCAGGATGACGTGGCGCTTGGCCAGACCGGGCACGGTGTCAAAGAGCTGGGCGGCGGCGAGCAGCCATGACCCCATCGCGGTGCCGCCGTCGGGATAGAGATTGCGCAGCGCGTGCTTGGCCGACATCCGCGCCTGTGGGTTCATCTGCGCCATCGTCACGGCATTGCCCGTCGGATAGGCCAGCCGCGCCTGGTGGTCGCCGGCGACGACGGCGAACCAGACGCCGTCGGGGATCTGGTCGAGGGCCGCGGCCGCGGCATACTGCGCCGCCTGCACGCCCTGCCACTGCATCGAGCCCGAGGTGTCGACGACGATGACCTCGCCGGCCTGCCCGGGCGCGGCCGCGCTCACACTGCCGGCCCCGCTGCATGTCACCGACACGATGGCGTGCACATCGGTGCCGCCCTCGGGCAGGAACTCGTTCTGATAGACGGTCGCAGAGAACTGGGCCATGTCAGGCCTCCTCAGTTGTGGTCGTCGTCTCGGTGGTCGTCGTCTCGGTGGTGGCCGCCTCGGCAGGCCTCGGCTCGGCGGCAGCCGCCTCGGTGGCCTCGACCGGGCTCTGCTGGGCCGGATGAGCCTGCGGCGCAACGGGTTCCGGGGCGCCAGCGCCGAGTCTGGCAAGGACGGCGGTGATGTTGTCCCGGCCGCCCTGCTCGGTGGCCCAGCGCACCAGCTCTGTGGCGCCACCGAGGGGTATGCCGCCGCCGGCCTCGAGCGCGGACCGCACCTGGGTGCCGAGCTCGTCGGGTGAGGACGCGTAGTTCCACAGACCGTCGGTGCACAGCAGCAGCCAGCCGGGGGCGTCGACCTCGAGCACGGTCTTGTCGGGAGTGTGGTCGGGGGCGTCGACGCCGATCCAGCGGGTGATGGTGTGCGCGTCGGCGGCCTTCTCCGCCTCCGCGCGGTCGGCGCCCTCCTTGATCCGCTCCTGCGCCAGCGAGTCGTCGGTGGTCAGCAGTCGGGCCTCGCCCTCATCGGGGAACCAGTAGGCCCGGCTGTCACCGACAGTCCCGACGGCGACGACGGACTCCTCGACCACTGCCGCGACGAAGGTGCACGACGGCAGCGAGTCACCCGACATCCCCTGTGCAACAAGGGTCTCGGTCACCTCGGCGACCGCGCCGGAGGCGGCGTCGGCCGCGGCGTCGAGCCGGGCGCCGAGGGCTGCGTCGCGGGCAGCGGCCACGCCCACGCCGGTCGAGCGGGCGCCGCGCAGCACGCCGACAGCGGCGTCGGCGGCGGCCTCGCTGGCCTCGGCCGAGCGCTGGGCGGTGGTCACGCCGTCGCAGACGACGAGCGCGGCCCGGCCCGCGGCCTCGCCCTCGGCCCAGAGCGCCATGGCGTCCTCGTTGCCGGCGTGGTGGATTCCCCTGTCGCACACGCCCGCTGCCCATGCGGTCGGTGCCTCCTCGACGTGGTGGCGGGGGTCGGGTCGGCTCGCGCCGCACTGGGTGCAGTAGCCGTCGGTGTCGATGGTCCCGCCGCACTGGGGGCACTTCTCGACCGGCAGGTCCGCGGGCGCCGGCGCCGCAGTGGTGGCGGCAGGTGTGCCGGCGGGTATGCCGCCGAGCACCGGCATGTCGGGCCGGTCGCCCGAGCCGGGGGCCGGGATCGGCGGGGGCGCGCCGTCCTCGGACAGCGGGGTCGGCAGTGGCGGGGGCGGTCCGGCGCCGAGCTCCACACCGCACTCGGGGCAGGTCGCCAGCCCGGCGTCGGCCAGGCCGGTGCCGCACTTGGGGCAGGTCAGCGCCGGAGGAGGAGCGAGCGGTGCGGTGGTGTCGGTCATATCAGGCTCCAGGGTCGGACGTCGTTGGCGCGGTCGACGAGACCGGCCCGCTCCTCGGGGTCAGGTGTGAGTGTCGCGAGCTCTCGATAGGTCTTCTCGAGCGCGTTGCGCAGCGACATCTCTGTGGCCGGCACACCCGCCACGGCGACATCGGTGCGTGGCCCGTTGGCGAGCACCTGGCGCAGCGCGCTCTCGAGGGCGTCGGCCTGGAAGGAGGCGCGCTCTCGTGGATCGGCGCTGAACGTCTGCACGGCGGCGACAGCCTCGCGCAGGTCGGTGAGCGAGCCGCGGGAGGAGAGCAGCCGGGCGCGCATCAGCTGGGCGCGCGGGTGGGTGCGGCTCGAGGCCGGCACCAGCTCCAGCGCGGCGACGGCGCCGCTGGGGTCCTTGGCCCCACTGCGCAGGCGCGCGAGACCGAGCGCGCCGGCGGCGACATAGGCGGAGTCCGAGCGCAGGACGGTGAGGTACTCCTGCTCGGCCGCCGGGGCGTGCCCACCCAGCTCGGCCGCGAGCCCGAGTGCCAGACGCGGCGCGAGCTCTCCGGGGATCTGGTCACGCACGGCGCCGAAGGACGAGATCGCCGCAGCGCTGTCGCCGCGGGCGACCGCGTCGAGGCCCAGCATCCAGACCGCCCGCCAGTCCCACGGGTCCTGTCCCAGCAGGGTGTTGGCGGCCTCCTTGACCAGGTCCGACCGGCCGCCGCGCAGGGCCGCGCGCGACATCTCGAGCAGCACCTCAGGCGAGGCCTCGGGCGCACGGGAGAGCGCGGCATACCTCGCCATCGGCTCCTGCTCGCCCACGCTGGCAAGCCAGTCGAGCATGGGGTCGTGGTCGTCGTGCCGCAGCGTCGGCAGCTCCCACCAGGGCAGCGTCTCACCCGTGACGGTCGGCGGCTCAAAGAAGAGCGAGTGCGCGGACTGCGTTGCGGGAGTGGAGTCCCCGCCGGAGTGCACGACCTGGCGCAACACGCCGACCATCTGCGATCGCAGCTCCTCGATGGACAGGAAGCGGTCGTCGGGGTCGGGGGCGCAGGCCTTGGCCACGAGCCGATAGAAGGCGTCGTGCTCACGGAAGGCCGGCACCTGGTCTCGCGGCGGCAGCGAGGTGGCATAGGTGCTCTGGTAGCCGCGGAACTCGAAGGTGAGCACCGCCAGCGTGCGGCCGATCGTGTAGATGTCGGACGCGACGGACGGGCCGGTCTCGGCGACCTCGGGGGCCTGGTAGCCGACCGTGCCGTAGATCGGCGACTCCAGATCGTCCGCGCGACGCACCCCACCCAGATCGATCAGCTTGACCGTGTCGCCGACCTGGATCAGGTTGTCGGGCTTGAAGTCGCAGTAGAGCAGGCCGGAGTCGTGCAGATAGGAGAAGGCCGGGAGGATGTCGATGACATAGGCGAGGGCCTGCGCCACGGGGAAGGGGTCGTAATGCCCGGCGGCCTTGAGCCGCGCCTTGAGCATCTGCTTCAGCGAGGTCCCGCCGACATACTCCATGACGATGTAGCCGGCGCCCTCGTGGGAGACCACGTTGTAGATCTCGACGATCTGCGGGTGCTCCACCTGGGCGAGGAAGCGCTGCTCGGCGACGGCGGCCGCCTGGGCGTCCTCGTCGCCGCTGTTGAGCAGACCCTTGAGCACGACCCAGCGGCCCGAGACGTTGGTGTCGCGGGCGAGATAGATCCAGCCGAGCCCGCCATAGGCGAGCGCACCGGCGACCTCATACTGTCCCGCCACCACATCGCCCTGCTGGAGCTTGGGCGTGAAGGAGTAGGGCGCCCGGCACTGCGGGCAGTAGCCCTCGGTGCGGCCCGAGCCCTCGTCATGCGAGCGCCCCACTGGCGCACCGCAGTTGGGGCAGACGCGCCGCTCCTCGGGGACGACCGGGTCCGTCATCAGGACGGTGGACGGGTCCACATAGGGCACGGTCGGGACGGTGGTCAGGCCCATCCCGAGACGCGAGCCCGTGCCCCGGCGCTGCTGACGGCGGCGCTGGGCTGCGGCGGCGCGGGCCGAGGTGGCCGCGGCGCCCTGCCGTCGCGCGGCGGCGTTGCGCAGGCCCTGGGCGATCCGACCAGCGGCGGCCTTGGCGATGCGACCGGCCAGACCTGGCTGGACGACGGCGTGCTGCTCGGCCTCGACCGGACTGCCGTCCGGGTCGGCCTGTGCCGCAGCGGGATCGGTGCCGTCCGCGGCGGGCGCCCCACTGTCGGGCTCGGGCGTCGGCGCCGGGGCGGACTCGCCCCAGGCGGCCGAGGTCGGCGAGCCGGAGGCGCCCTGCGGGGAGCCGCAGAAATTGCAGTAGCCGTCCTCATAGGTCCCGGGACAGCCCGGCTCGGTGCACCTCACGACTCACCCCCGGGGCTCGCGGCGCCGCTGCGGCGCATGACACTCAGATAGGCGTGCTGGGCGGCCACCAGGGCCTCCACACGCTGGAGGTCGACGGGGCTGGCCTGCTGGGCCTGCTCGACCGCGGCGCGCAGCGGGGCCAGGTCGGCGGCGGCCTGCGCCGAGAGGGCCTCGCCGGCGGTGGTCATCTCGGACTGCCGCGTGGCCAGGTCCCCCTGGTGCTCCAGTGCTGCGGCATAGGCGGTGTGGGCCTGCCCGAGGGCGCGCTCCACGAGCCCGAGCCGGTCGGCGTATGCCGTGAGCTGGCCGGGGTCGGTCGGCACCGGTCCCAGCGCGGTCACGTCGGGGACGGCGAGCCGCGGGGCCTGCCGGACGGTGGCGGCGGCCTTGTCGGCGAGGGCCTGGACGGCCTTGCCCTTGGCGATCAGCTCCTCGCGCAGCTGCTCGACCTGGACGCGCTGGCCGGCGGTCTGGGCGCCCTGCGCGGCGCCCACGATGAGGTCGCGCTCGGTGAGTGCGGCGTCGGCCTCGAGGGTCCCGATCAGCCCGCCGATGTCGGCGCCGCGTCTGCTGCGGTCGACGACATCGTCGA
Source organism: Micrococcales bacterium (assembly GCA_021287075.1). Taxonomy (GTDB): domain Bacteria; phylum Actinomycetota; class Actinomycetes; order Actinomycetales; family Dermatophilaceae; genus JAJTBD01. Next base: position 40,463 of record JAJTBD010000024.1, read on the forward strand.
GGCGACGGTCGAGGCCGTCGAGCCGACCGGCTGCGGTGGCGCGCATCTGCTCGGGGATGACCCCGAGCTGGTCGCGGATGCGCTCGACCTGGGCGCGCAGCGCGCGCAGGCGGTTGGCGTGGTCGGGGTCGGCGCCGTCGATGCTCAGGCGGGCCCGCAGCGACGAGGCGAGGGAGTCAGAGAGGCGGGACGCCTCCGGGAGTGACACCGCCAGTGAGGAGTTGGCACCGGGCTGCTGCTCGAGGCGGCCCCAGATGAGGGTGGTCAGCTGACGTCGCTCGGTCGGGCCGACCCGGCCGGAGTTCCACGTCGCCAGGAGCAGGTCGTGCCGGTCCGAGACGGCCTTCCACAGCGCCATCGACAGGGTGATGTCGCCCGTCGCCGACGCCCCCTCGGGCGAGCTGAGGGCGGCCGCGTCGAGCTCGTCGAGCTCCCGCCGGCGCTGGTCACGCCAGGCACCGAGCGCGTCGAGATAGCGCATGAGCAGCTCGGGTGCGACGTCCTGTCCGAGCGCGCCCGGCGCGGCCGGTGCGACGGCGATCGGCTCGTTCACTGGAACTCCCTCAGTCGCTGGGAGATGCCGCTCCACGCCAGCCCCGCGGCGAGCAGGCCGGCGAGCAGCGCGGCGCCGGCGCTGATGAGCGCAGGTGTGCCGGCCTCGGCGTTGACATCCTTCTGGGTCGCCGAGAAGTCGGCGTCGAGTGCGGTCATGAGCTTGTCCCACTGGGTCGTGGAGGCCTGGAGGGCAGCGAGTCTGGACGCGTTGGTGGTCGCCTTGGTGACGGCCGTATGCCGCGCGGCATAGTCCTGCCACGCAGCGCGGGTCGCGTCGGACGCAGCGGAGTCGCTGCCCCCGCCGAGCCATTTGCCACGGGTCAGCGTGCCGACCTTCTTGACCGCGGCCGTCCAGGCCGAGTCGGCGCTGGCGGTGGTGGCGCCGGGGGCGAGCCGGTCGAGCTCGGCGGTGCGCGCGGCATACATCTGCGTGCGCAGGTCACGCAGCGCGTCGGCCTGCTTGACCGCGGTGACCGAGGTGCCGGGGAGGGTCTGGGGGTTGAGCGCCAGCCAGGTGAGGCCGGCGGTGATCAGGGTCGCGGCGAGGAGTCCGGGGTTGACGGCGCGGTGGGTGCGCTGGGCGAGCCACAGGGCGCCGAGGATGAGCATCGCGGTCGTGAGGGCACCGACGATGCGGGCGAGGTTGCCGCCGCCGGGGCCCTGCACGAGCCGCTGGGTGTCGCTCTGGGCCACCGACTCCAGCCGCTCCACGCCGGAGGTGCGGAGGGTGGCGCCGGCGGCCTGGATCTCCTTGGCCGCCGCCGCGGGTGCGGTCTTGGCATTGGCCTGTGCGCGCTCGGCCGTGCGCAGATAGGTCGTGACTGCCTTGTTGACGCTGGCGAGGGTGCCGCCCGCCGCGCCGTTGCCGGTGCGCAGCGCCGATCCGATTGCGGCAGAGGCGGAGTCGGCCGCCTCGTCGAGCTGGGCGCGGTCGGAGGCGCCGCCGAGCGAGACGCGCACGACATCCTCGCGGCTCTCGGCGTCGGCACGCAGGAGCTGGCCCTGGGCGCGCTGCACGTGGCTGAGCTGGCTGGCCGTCGACGACGGCGCGGCCTGGTATCCCTCGGAGCCGAGGAAGCCCGTCGCCGTCAGGCCGGTCAGCACACAGCCGATCGCGGCCGCGGCGCGCAGGCGTCGCATCGCGCGCGGGGTGCCCGACTCCTTGGGCCGCTGGGCCGGGGAGGACTGTCCGGCAGCGGAGCTCGTGGTCGCCAGGCCAGCCGTGGACTGGGTCGCCGGGGTCTGGGTGGTCGCCTCCTGTGCCCGGGCGCTCGGGGTGGCGGCCTGCGCGGGCGCCGGCTGGGGCTGCATGCTCACGCGTGGCCCCCGGTCTCGTCACCAGAGGTGGGTGCCTCGTCATCCGCGGGCCCGGCGGCCTCGGGTGTCCCGTCCTCGGGCGCCTCGTCGCTGGGCGTCCCCTCGGCGGGCGCGGCGGCCGGCGGCTCGTCCTCGCGGTCCTCGAAGTCCTCGCGCTCGAGCGTGCGCAGCTGCTCGACCGTGGGGTCCTCGATGTCACGCAGGCGCCAGGCGTGGCGGCCGATGGCGGCCTCGAGCATGTTGCGGGCATAGCGCCCGTTGCCGAAGGTCTCGTTGCGCGGCTCGGCGGCGAGCAGCTCACGGAAGCGCTGCTCGGCGTCGTCGGAGATGTCGTAGTCGTTCTTCTCCGCGAGGATCATCAGGATGCCGGTGATCTCGTCGTCGGTGTAGTCGGCGAAGTCGATGATCGTCCGGAAGCGGCTCGCGAGACCGGGGTTGGTGTCGATGAACTCCTGCATGGGAGCGGGATATCCGGCCACGATGACCACGAGGTCGTCGCGGTGGTCCTCCATCTCTTTGACGAGGGTGTCGACGGCCTCCTTGCCGTACTGGTCGCCGGCGAGCGAATAGGCCTCGTCGATGAAGAGCACGCCGCCGATCGCCGTCTTGACGACGTCGGCGGTCTTGACGGCGGTCTGGCCGAGATATCCGGCGACGAGCTCGGAGCGGTCGACCTCGATGAGCTGTCCCTTGCTCAGCAGCCCCAGCGCCTTGTAGATCCCGCCGACGAGGCGGGCGACGGTCGTCTTGCCGGTGCCGGGGTTGCCGGTGAAGACCAGGTGGCGGGTCAGCGTGGCCGTCTTGAGCCCGGCCTCCTGACGCTTGGCCTCGATCTTGAGCAGGGCCACCTGCCGGTGGATCTCGCGCTTGACCGCGGTCAGGCCGACGAGCTCGTCGAGCTCGGCCAGCAGCTCCTCGACCGACTTCTCCGGCTCGGGCGGCGTGGCCGGTGCGGCGGGATCCGTTGGCGCAGGGGCGTTCTCGGTCGCGACCGGGGCCCCCGGGCTGGCCGGGTCCTGAGGGGCGAGCGGACCGCCGGGCGCGCCAGGGCCGGCAGGGGGTATGCCGCCGGCCGGCGGCGGGGTGCCGGGGCCGTCCGGCGTGGGGAACTGCGGGGTCGGCAACTGCGGGGCGCCCGGCACCTGCGGCGTGGATCCCGGCTCCTCGCGCCGGTGGCGCACCATCTCGAGGGTGGCCTCCTGGAGGGCCTGGAGCTGGCCGAGGATGCGGTTGGTGGTCGACTGCGCCTCGGCGATCTGCTCGGAGCGGCCGCCAGGCAGGTCGAGCGAGGAGCGGTGGCTGGCGCCCGGGAGGGTGTCGCGGGGCAGCGCGCTGGGGGGTGCGAGATAGGGCAGGCCGGGGCCAGACGGCATACCGGATCCCGTTGCGCCGGAGGCAGATCCGAGCGCCGCCTGCTGGGCATGGGCGACGGTGGTCGCGCGGCCCACGGCTCCCTGGCCGGCCCCGTCGACGGTGCAGGCGGCGACGGCGACGTCGGAGAGGGCCTGGGCATAGGCGGCGGCCTCGGGTGACTTCTCGGCCGCGAGGGTGGCCAGCAGCGCGGTCGGGCCGCCCGCATAGCGGCGGCCGCGTGGGGCCTGCTCGAAGAAGTCGGTCTCGGAGACACCCAGGGCCCGGCTCCACCCGATGTGCACCTGGGAGCCGGCCTGCTCGATGACGGCGGCGGCGAGGGAGGTGCCCTCGCTGCGGACCGTGGCCTCGTCGAGGCCGGCCCGCGTGCCCACCTCGACGAGCGCGTCGAGGGCGGCGGGCAGTGCGGTGGTTGCAGATGGCGTCATGGCTGTCCTCAGACGGGGTCAGGCGGCTGGAGCGGGGTGGGCGCGGGTGCGGCGGGTCCGGCGGCGGGATCAGGCGACTCGACCGGCGGCGCCCCGGCGGCCCCCTCCGGGGCCTGCGTGCCCACTGCCGGGGCCGGACCCTCCGACTTGATCACGGGCCCGCGGGGCGCGGGGACGCCGGCGGCGTCGAGGCCGCCACCGGTGCCGTGGTGGCCGAACTTCTCCTCGAGGAAGCGGCCGTGGGCGACCAGCGCCGTCGCGTCGGCGCGGTGGATGGCGTCATAGACCTGGTCCATCGTCATCGCGAGCAGGTCGAGCTGGTCGACGAGCACCATGAGCGAGGTGCGGCCGCGGTCGACTGGGCGCGTGTCGGCGAACCGCCGTGGCAGCCGCAGATATCCGCCGACGGCCTCGGGCAGATAGTCGGTCGCGGTGGCCATGACGTTGTAGCCGAGGTCGCTGCCGCCCTGGAGGGCCGGCAGGGTCTCGCGCACTATGCGCACGACGCGGTCGACGCGGGCGGTGACGACCGAGGGCACCGCAGCACCGGCCGCGAGCTCCTCGACGTGGTCGAGCGACTTCTCGATCTCCTCGCGCGTGGGCGGGCCGGGGGGCGAGAGCCGCTCCTCCTCGTCCCGGCCCCCCAGGCGGGAGAAGAAGTCACCGACGCCCACGGGTCAGCGGTCCTGCGGCGTGGTGCTGCCGGTGACGTCGAGCATGCTGCCCTCGCGGCGGGCGCCCTGCTTCTGGGCCCGCTCGAGATAGGCGCGGGAGCGGTCGACCTCGGACTCGAGGGTGCCGATCGTGGTGGCCATCGTGTCGAGGGCCTCGAGGCGGAAGGCGTCGATCGCGTCCATCGTGTCGTAGATGTTCTGGAAGGCGGCCTGGAGCTGCGGCAGCCCGATCGTGGAGGAGGCGGCCTGCTCCTGGATGGAGACCGAGTTCTCCTTGAGCATCTCGGAGGTGCGCTGGATCATCCCGGAGGTGGTCTGGTTGAGCGCGGTGATCTGCTCGAGGACGAGCTTCTGGTTGTTGAGCGCCTGGGCCACGATGACTGCGGTGCGCAGCGCGGAGACCGTTGTCGTGGAAGCCCGGTCGACGCCCTTGATGAGCTCGATGTTGTTCTTGATGACCACGTCGATCGCGAGGTAGTTCTGGATCGAGACCGCCAGCTGGGTCAGCAGGTCCTGGTGCTTCTGGCGCACATAGAAGAGCACGTCCTCGCGCAGCGCCTTGGCCTTGTCGGGGTCGGTCGCCTCGATGCCGGCGATCTGCGCGGCGAGCTTGGCGTCGAGCTTCTCGGCGATGTAGACGTACTGGTTGAGCTTGCCCATGGTGTCCCAGAGCTGCTGCTTCTCCAGGTTGAGCGCCGCGTTGTCCTTGGCGAGCTCGTCCTGGCCGCTGCGCAGGGCGTGCAGGATCGCGCCGAGGTGGTCCTCGCTCGACTCGTACTTGCGGAAGTAGTCGGTCATCTTGTCCCCGAAGGGGATCATCCCGAGGAACTTCTTCTTGCCCTTGGCCTCGGCGGGGTCGAGGTCCTCGACCGTCTTGCGCAGCTCGAGCAGCGTCTTGCCAACCTGCGACTTCTCCGAGATGCCGCCCTCCTGGAGCGCCTTGACCGGCGTCTTGAGCAGGCGGTTGGAGGTCTCGGCGGCAGCCCTGATGTCGGCGTCGCCCATCGTGCGCACGTCGGCGGCCTTGTCGGCGAACTCCGGCGACTTGGTCTCCTCCGAGGTCAGCGTCTGGAGATAGGAGTCGACCTTGGCGTCGAGGGAGGGCATCACCGCGGGGTCGACGGCGGGCGCCATCTTGGGGGCGGCAGTTGCCTGCACGGCGGCGGGCGCGGCCGGCGCCTCCAGCGTGAGGGCGGGCTCGGCGGCGGGCGCGGGGGGCTGCAACGGCTCGGACATGGCTCTCCTGGTCGTGGGGTCGGGTCCCATCGTGGCATGTATGCCGCGGGGCTGGCGCGGCGATGCGCCCACCCACGCGGGTGGGCGCCACCGGTCCAACGTGCCACGTCGTTCGCCGGTGCCCAAGGGGGCCAGCCCCCGGATCTGGTCTGGCTCAGCCCTTCTTCTTGAGCACCTTCAGGACGGCCTTGGCCACGTCGGCGGCGCTGGTCGGGTTCTGCCCGGTCACCAGCAGCCCGTCGGTGACGACCTTGGACTTGAAGGGCACGAGCGCCTTGGAGTATTTGGCGCCCTTGGCCTTGAGCTCGTCCTGGAGCACGAAGGGGATGACCTCGGCGCGCTGGGCGAGCTTCTCCTCCGGCATCGAGAAGCCGGTGACCTTCTTGCCGGCGACGAGCGGCTGGCCGTCGGCGGCGGTGGCGTGGATGAGCCCGGCCGGGCCGTGGCAGACGGCGGAGACGATCTTGTCCTGGGCGGCGAAGGCCGAGACGAGCGCGACGAGCGCCGGGTCGGAGAAGTCGAACATCGTGCCGTGGCCGCCGGTCAGATAGATGGCGTCGAAGTCGTCGGCCGACAGGTCTCGCACCGACGGGCTGTCGGCGAGCAGGCGCATAAACTCGGGGTCCTCGTAGCGCTTGTCGGTGTCGCCCATCCCGATCACGCCCTTCTGGAGGCTCTCGGGGTCGATCGGCACCTCGCCGCCGGCGATGCTCGCGACGGTCACCTCGTGGCCCGCCTCGAGGAACACGTCATAGGCGTGGGTGAGCTCGCCGAGCCACAGGCCGGTGCGATAGCCGGCGGCGGGCTCATAGCTGCTGGTCGAGGTGGTGACCGCAAGGATGCGGGCAGGGGTGGTCGTGCGAGCCATGGGTGCATTACCTCCTGGTGCGGGCGGACCCTTCACCCTAGGTATGCCGTGTGCTCCCCACCACCACCCCAGGGGTGGTCCCGCCCGGGGCGCTTTCGCCCACTTGGGCAAAAACGCCCCGCCCCCGCTCCTCTCCCCGCCCCACCACCTTTAAGCCAAGTGGCGAGTTCCGCCAGGGGCGCTTTCGCCCACTTGGGCAAAAACGCCCCGCCCCCGCTCCTCTCCCCGCCCCACCACCTTTAAGCCAAGTGGCGAGTCCCGCCCCCGTCAGGCGAGGCCGCGCTCCCGGCGCTGCGCGGCATACTCGCGCACATTGCGCTGGAGCCGGTGGTCCAGGACGCGCGAGAAGCCGACGGCCAGGACGATGAAGATGGCCAGGAAGACCCACGCGCCATGGGTGAAGGTGCGCTGGGCGGCCTCGCCGAGGAGGACCACCAGCGCCGTCAGACCGCCGGCCCACAGGATGCCGCCGAGGGCATTGGCGGCGAGGAAGCGCGGATAGTGCAGGTTTAGCGCGCCCGAGAGCGGCCCGGCGAGGATGCGCAGCAGCGCCATGAACCGGCCGAAGAAGACGGCCAGCACGCCGTAGCGGCTGAAGATGTGCTCGGCATACGCGATGTGGTCGGGTGACAGGTGCCGGGGGAAGCGCCGGCCGAGCCGGGTGAGGATCGATTCGCCATAGCGGGCTCCCACGGCATACCCGATGGAGTCGCCGACGATCGCCCCGAGCGAGGCAGCGACCGCCACACCCCAGGGCGAGACGGCGAGCTCGTGGTGGGCCGCCATCACGGCGCCGGCGATGAGCGCGGTCTCGCCGGGCACCGGGATGCCGAGCGACTCGATGCCGATGAGCAGGCCGACCGTCAGATAGACGAGCGGCACCGGGACGCTCGCGAGGAACTCCGTCACGGCCGCAGTGTCACACGCCGGGCTTAGACTCGCCTGTATGGGGACGGGGACCGATGACTGCCGCACGCCCGACGAGGGGCGCGAGCTGCTGCCTCTGGCCGAGGCCGAGGAGCTGGCGGCGGTCTTCAAGGCGCTCGCCGACCCCGCCCGGGTCCGCCTGCTGAGCTATCTGGCGGCCTCGGACGACGGCACGGCCTGCGCCTGCCACCTGCCCGAGGCGCTCGGGATCAGCCAGCCGACGCTCTCGCACCACCTCAAAAAGCTCCAGACCACCGGCCTGGTCACCCGTGAGCAGCGGGGCCGCTGGGCGCACTACACCGTCCAGCCCGCGGCGCTGTCCGCTGTCCGGGCCTATCTCCAGCTCGACGACCGCCTGGCCGCGCCGACCGGCAGCCGCTGCTGCTGAGGTCAGCCGCCGGACAGTTTGACGAGGTGAGCGGCCCAACCGGCAGACTGACGCCATGAGCAACGGCGCTGCGGATCCGCTGACCCCACGACTCGGGGTCTGGTCCTCGCTCGGCGAGCCGCGGGTCGCAGTTGAGCTCGGGCGCACCGGGTTCGACTGGGTCTGTCTCGACGCGCAGCACGGCATCCACGACGACCGCACGGTCCGCGAGACCATCGAGCGCCGGCGCGACGGCGATGCCCCCATCGTGGTGCGGGTGCTCGACAACAGCCCCGCCCACATCGGCCGCGCCCTCGACGCGGGCGCCGACGGCGTCATCGTGCCGATGGTCCAGGACGGCGAGCAGGCCCGCGCTGCCGTCGCGGCCGCCCATCACCCGCCGCTCGGCACGCGCAGCTTTGGGCCCACCGGCGGCATCCGCTATCCGGAGCGCCCCTTCTGCGCCGTCATGATCGAGACCGCCGAGGCCCTCGAGCGCGCCGACGAGATCGCCGCGACGCCCGAGCTCGACATGATCTTCCTCGGGCCGTTTGACCTCTCCCTGGCGCTCGGCCGCAATGTCGACGAGCTCGTCGCCGACCATGGCGACGACGCCCCCCTGCCCACGGTCATCCGCGCCTGCCGCCAGGCGGGCATCCTGTCGGGGACCTATGCCGGCAACCCCAACCGCGGGCGGGTGCTGCGCGAGCACGGCTTCGACTGGATGGCCATCACCAGCGACGTCGACCTGCTCCACGGCGGCGCCGCGAGCGCCCTCGAGGTCATGGCCGCCGGGGCGATCCCCCCGGTCGGCGACCACCCCGCCTGATCACGCGCTCGGTCCCCGACGTCCGGGCGGCATACGCCCTCCCCCTGCGAGGGCGTATGCCGCGTGCCCACCTGCGGCGCATGCCGCGCCCAGTTGCGCTGCGGCGTATGCCGCGCGCCCAGCGGCTCAGCGGACGGGTGCGTCCTGCGGGCCGTTGCTGCGCGCGCAGCTGCCCAGGCCGACGCCGAGGACCCGCGCGACCATCGGCACGATCGCAAAGAGGATGATCGCGACCATGCCGACGTGCAGGCCGGCCATGGCGGACAGGGCCGTGGTGAGGCCGGCGAGCGGGAAGTAGGCGATCGCCAGGCGCTGGCCGACGGTCTCGGGGGCGGCCGGGGCGGCGTCGCCCAGGACGATGCCGGTGCGCGTGCGGTCGGTGGTCGTGGTCTGGCACTTGCGGCTCATGGCTGGCTCCTCGTGGTCTGCGGGGCGGCTGCCCCGGTGATCTCCACGATCCCGGCCGCGGGCAGCCCGCACCCACATCCGATGTCAGCAGTGCGCGATGACAGATGTCATGCACGTCGAGGAGGCCAGGCCCCACAGCCCGCACTCCCCGGCCCACCGCGGGGCGAAGCGGGCCGCGGACGCGGCCCCGCGGCATACCCCTCAGGCACCGGCGGCGGCGATGTCGCGCTCGAGGACCGCGCGCATCGCCTGCTCCTGCTCCGGGCTCTCCCACTCGACCTTGTCGAAGCCGTCGCGGGTCTCGGTGATGATCTGGGCCAGGCCCTTGTCGGAGATCATGCCGAGCTCGCGCGCCGTGGTGCCGGCGCCGACATAGGTGTCGACGTAGTAGAGGCCCTTGGCCGCCTGCTCCCCGCGCCGGTCGGGCGGGGTGTCGACGACGTCGTGGATGAAGACGGCCTTCACCGCGCCGGGCCACTCGCCGAGGATCTTCTCGCCGACGATGGGGTCGCCCTGGCCGGAGTCGCCGATGAAGACGAGGTCGTATTCGGGGAAGAGTCGGCGGTAGTGCTCCATGTTGCCGAACTTCATGCCGGCCATCGCGTCCTTGCTGCGCAGCGCCGTCAGGGTGCCGCCCATGAGCGACATGTTGGCCACGCCCGCCTTGCTCAGCGCGTCGCGGGAGTGGTTCTCGATGAGGCCGAAGGCGTCACCGGGGCGGGCGGTGACGAAGGTCAGGTCACCGGTCGAGCGCGGCGCATCCGCCGGGCCCTGGTCGAGCGCCTGATAGAAGGCGAGCACGCCCGGATAGACGATCCCCTTGGGATAGCGCTCCTCGTGGAGCTTGGCGAATGCCGTGTCGTCGATGTCGGAGAGGACCTTCACCTCGCGGGGCGTCCGGTCCACCGGCGCCTCGGCGGTGATGTGGGTGAGGATCTCGTCGCGGATCGCCGCGTCGTCGATGTCGGCATAGACGAGGCCCTCGAGGTCGTGCTGGTCGGCACGCATGTTGAGCTGGTTCTTGAGGGCGGTCAGCTCGGCGCCGCGGACGGCCAGGAGCATGTCGGCGATCGCGCGCTCGTCGCCGGAGCCGGTGCGGCCCTGCTGGAGGGCATGGATGACATCGGCCTGGTTGGCCGTGCTCAGCTCTGCCCTGCGGTCGACGGCGAGCAGTCGGATGAGCTCGTCGCGGTGGTCGGGGCCGAGGATGCGGTTGTCGACGCTGCCGAAGAGCTCCTGCATGTCGACACCGTCGAGCAGGGCATTGAGCTCGTCGGGGGTGGCGGCCCTCAGCAGGGTGAGGACCTGGGCCTCCTCGTCGCGGTCGGTGTGTCCGGCGATGAGCGCCGTGAGCAGGGGGAGCTGGTCAGCCATGCCCCCCATCCTGACCCACGGGGACGGGGACGCGCACGGGCAGCGCGCGGCGGATCACCCGAAGGTGTGCCTCGGCCACGCGCGGGAAGACATCGCCGTCGAGCTGGAGCGGCAGTGGCCGCGCCGGGGTGATGCCGACGCGGCGGGCGGTGTCATAGCGCAGCCGCGGCACGTCCATGGGCAGCCGCAGGGCGCCCTTGGCCGCGACCGCGACCCACTCGTGCGGCCACCGGACGGTGACCTCGAGGGTGTTGAGCAGCCCGTCGTCGATGGCGGCTCCCGGGAAGACGACGATGTCGGGCGGCACCCGCCCGCAGTTGCCGGCCAGCACGCTCCACGCCTCGATCTCGCGGGGCCCTCCCCCGTCGAGCTCGACCCGCATCCGCACCGGACGGCGCAGCAGGTGGCGCGCGCCGGACTCGAAATAGGCGAGCCAGCCGAGCCGCTCCTTGAGCGCCGGACGGGTCTCGCTCACCGTCGCCGCGTCGTTGCCGATGCCCGCGAGGACGAGGAAGAGGTGCTCGCCCGACCACTGCTCCCGCCCCTCCTGGCGGAAGGTCGCCACGCCCACGTCGAGCCAGACGGTGCCGCCGTGCAGTGCGGTGTGGACGTTGTCGCGCAGCTGGCGGGGTGAGAGAAGCAGGTTGCGGGAGAAGAGGTTTGCCGTCCCCAGCGGCACGATCCCAAGAGGTATGCCGCGGTGCGCCAGCCCGCGCGCGACCTCACGCACGGTGCCGTCACCCCCACCGACGAGGACGAGGTCGGCGCCGCCGTCGACGGCCTGCCGGGCCTGGCTGGCGCCGGGCTCGTCGACGGTCGTGGTGAGGAAGCGGGGCTCTCGCCACCCGGCCGCCTCGACGGCCCGGGCGATCTCGTCGCGGGCCTCCTCCCAGCGGGGCTTGCTGGGGTTGAGGACGACCGCCACCCGACGGCGCAGGTCGTCGGGCAGGTCGATCGCGGTCCCGACCGGCAGGTCGGAGCGGACGCCCACGCGCCGCAGCCACCCGCTCAGCCCCGCTCCCGCCGGCACGCCCTCACCCGCCTCGTCACTCCCGTCGCCTTGCCACGCCCGTGGACCCTTGGCCTCATCGTGCCACCCATCACTTTCGACCAATTGGCCGTCGCCTTCAGACGGCCCAAGAAGCCGGGGTGGTCAAGTCCCGATGAAATCAGTGCACGATCAATCACCTCGACTTCTTCGCGCCCCAAAGGTGTGCCACGACCAGAGAACCTGTGCGTCGAAGCCCCGACGCAAAGCCAGTGGCTCGGCGGGGAACTCGTCCTCGCCAACATGGGCGGCAGTGATAGTCCAAGGGACTGTCCGCCAAACGGTGTTTCTGGCCTGACACGCCGGCTCAGCTGGCGGG
>JAJTBD010000040.1 GCA_021287075.1 Micrococcales bacterium
GGGCATCTCGTCGTTACGGCACGCTCAAAGACCCGAGCTCATCGGTGGATCGAGGTTTAGCCCAAGTGGGCGAAAACGCCCCGAGGGCGGTGACGCGGGAGGGGTGGTGGGGCGCCACGATCTGGGCGGGCGTGTTCACGATCCGGTGCATTTGAGACACTGGCGCCATGCCTGAGCTGCGTTCCCGGACATCGACCCACGGACGGACCATGGCGGGCGCGCGCGCCCTGTGGCGTGCGACCGGCATGACCGACGACGACTTCGGCAAGCCGATCGTCGCGATCGCCAACAGCTTCACGCAGTTCGTCCCGGGCCACGTCCACCTCAAGGACATGGGCCAGCTGGTCGCCGGCGCGGTCGCCGAGGCCGGGGGAGTGGGCCGTGAGTTCAACACGATCGCCGTCGACGACGGCATCGCGATGGGCCACGCGGGCATGCTCTATTCGCTGCCGAGCCGCGAGCTGATCGCCGACGCCGTCGAATACATGGTCAACGCCCACTGCGCCGATGTGCTGGTCTGCATCAGCAACTGCGACAAGATCACGCCCGGCATGCTGCTGGCGGCGCTGCGCCTCAACATCCCGGCCGTCTTCGTCTCCGGTGGCCCCATGGAGGCCGGCAAGACCCAGGCGATCGAGGGCGTCGTGCACTCCAAGCTCGACCTGATCGACGCGATGATCGCCTCGTCCAACGACGCGGTCACCGACGAGCAGCTCGACACCATCGAGCGCTCGGCCTGCCCGACCTGTGGCTCCTGCTCGGGCATGTTCACCGCCAACTCGATGAACTGCCTGACCGAGGCCATCGGCCTGTCCCTGCCGGGCAACGGCTCGACCCTGGCCACCCACGCCGCCCGCAAGGACCTCTTCCTCGAGGCGGGCCGGGTCGCCGTCGACATCGCCAAGCGCTACTACGATGGCGACGACGAGTCGGTCCTCCCGCGCAATATCGCCACGCGCGACGCCTTCGAGAACGCCATCGCGCTCGACGTCGCCATGGGCGGCTCCACCAACACCGTGCTCCACCTGCTGGCCGCAGCGCGCGAGGGCGGCATCGACTTCGGCATGGACGACATCGACGCGATCTCGCGCCGCGTCCCGTGCCTGAGCAAGGTCGCCCCCAACAGCCAGCAGTACCACATGGAGGACGTCCACCGCGCCGGCGGCATACCGGCCATCCTCGGCGAGCTCAACCGAGCAGGCTTGCTGCACAAGGGAGTCCACTCTGTCCACGCCCCCGACCTCGAGTCTTGGCTGGCCGAGTGGGACATCCGCAGCGGCACCGCGAGCGAGCGCGCGCTCGAGCTCTTCCACGCCGCCCCGGGCGGTGTCCGCACCACCGAGCCCTTCTCGACGACCAACCGGTGGGCCGACCTCGACACCGACGCGGCCGAGGGCTGCATCCGCGACCGCGAGCACGCCTACACCGCCGACGGCGGCCTCGCCGTGCTGACGGGCAACATCGCCATCGACGGCTGCGTGGTCAAGACCGCCGGTGTGCCCGAGGAGTGCTGGACCTTCACCGGCCCGGCGCGGGTCTATGAGTCCCAGGACGACGCCGTGCAGGGCATCCTCGCCAAGGAGGTCGTGGCGGGCGATGTCGTCGTCATCCGCTATGAGGGCCCCAAGGGCGGCCCGGGCATGCAGGAGATGCTCTATCCCACGTCCTTCCTCAAGGGCCGCGGGCTCGGGCAGAAGTGCGCGCTGATCACCGACGGCCGCTTCTCCGGCGGCACCTCGGGCCTGTCGATCGGCCACATCTCGCCCGAGGCCGCCTCGGGTGGCCTGATCGCGCTGGTCGAGACCGGCGACGAGATCGCCATCGACATCCCCGGCCGCTCGATCGCGCTCAACGTTGCCGACGAGGTGCTCGAGCAGCGCCGCGCCGCGCAGCAGGAGCGGGGCACCGCGGCATACACCCCCGCGAGCCGCGACCGGCAGGTGTCGGCGGCGCTGCGCGCCTATGCCTCGATGGCAACCTCGGCCTCCGACGGGGCCTATCGCCTCGTGCCCTGACGGGCCCGCGGACTCAGTCCGACTCGCCGGCGGCGCGCGCCCGGAGCAGTCGCCGCAGCGAGGTGAGCCGCGCCTCGCCCGAGGGCCCGGCACCGCCGGCGGCGACGAACTCGTCGAGCCCGCACTCCACCTCGTCGTGGCTGCACGCGCGCGGGCACTCCTCGGTGCCCGGCTCGAGGTCGGGGAAGTGCTCGATGATGCGGTCCAGGTCGACATGGGCGAGCCCGAAGGAGCGCACGCCGGGGGTGTCGACGATCCACCCCTCATCGTCCGGGATCCTTAGTGCCACAGCGGAGCTGGAGGTATGCCGCCCGCGCCCGGTGACCTCATTGACCCCGCCTGTCGCGCGGTCTGCGCTCGGGACGAGAGCGTTGGTCAGCGTCGACTTGCCGACGCCGGAGTGGCCGACGAGCACCGAGATCCGCCCGGCCAGGCGGTCGCGCAGCTCCTCGATCCCGCCGAAGCCAGGCTCCAGCGACGAGGTCACCACGGCGGGCACGTCGAGCCCGGCATAGGCCGCCAGGAAGGTCTCGGGGTCGGCGAGGTCGGCCTTGGTCAGCACCAGCAGGGGCTCCATGCCGGCGTCGTATGCAGCGACCAGGCACCGGTCGACCATGCGGGGGCGCGGCTCGGGGTCGGCCAGGGCAGTGACGATGACGAGCTGGTCGGCGTTGGCGACGATGACTCGCTCGACCGGGTCGGTGTCGTCGGCCGTGCGACGCAGCACGGAGGTGCGCGGCTCGAGCCGCACGATGCGGGCGAGCGCGTCGGGGGAGCCGGAGGTGTCACCGACCAGGGCGACGCGGTCGCCGACGACGATGCCCCTGCGGCCGAGCTCGCGGGCCTTCATCGCGGTGAGGGTGCGCTCGGGCATCTTCCTGCCGCCGACGCCCTTGGCGACCAGCACGGTGTATCGGCCGCGGTCGACCCCGAGGACCATGCCCGCGACGGCGTCGTCGTGGGCGGGGCGGTCCTTGGTGCGGGGGCGGGAGCCGCGCCGGCTGGGCCGGACCCGGACGTCCGACTCGTCGTAGTCGGTGCCGCGCCGGCTCACGCGTGCTCGCCGAGCATGTCGGTCCACAGCCGGGTGAAGGTGGGCAGAGTCTTGCCGACGGTCTGCACGTCCTCGATGACGATGTCGGGCACGACGAGTGACAGCACGGCGGCCGCCATCACCATGCGGTGGTCGCCATAGGTGCGGAAAAGCCCGCCGCGCAACGGTTTTGGCGTGATGCGCAGCCCGTCGTCGGTCTCGACGACGCCGGCGCCGAGGGCGCCCAGCTCGTCGCTGAGCGCCCGCAGGCGGTCGGTCTCGTGCCCGCGGATGTGGGCGACGCCGCGGATGACCGACGGCGAATCGGCCAGTGCCGCAAGGGCGGCCACGACGGGCGTGAGCTCGGCGGCGTCGTGCAGGTCGATGTCGATTCCGCCGATCTGGCCGTCGCCGGAGACGGTGAGGCCGTCACGGCTGAGCGCGACGTCGGCGCCCATCGCGTCGAGGATGTCGCGGATCGAGTCGCCGGCCTGGGTGGTGTGCTGCGGCCAGCCGGGGACGGTGACCGAGCCGCCGGTGACGAAGCCGGCGCACAGGAAGGGCGCGGCATTGGACAGGTCGGGCTCGACGGCCACGTCGAGGCCGCTGATCTCCGACGGCTCGACGCGCCAGACATCGGGCTCAGAGTCGTCGACCATCGCGCCGGCGTCGCGCAGCGCCTCGACGGTCATGTCGACGTGGGGCTGGGAGGGGATGGGCGGCCCGTCGTGGACGACGGTCAGGCCCTCCTCGAAGCGCGGGCCCGACAGCAGCAGGCCGGAGACGAACTGGCTGGAGGCGGAGGCGTCGAGCACGACCCGGCCACCCGGCATACGCCCCGATCCGACGACCGTGAAGGGCATGGTGCCGCGGCCCTCGTCCTCGACCACGGCGCCGAGGTCGCGCAGCGCGGAGAGCACGGGGCCCATGGGGCGGGTGCGGGCGTGGGGGTCGCCGTCGAAGGTGACCGGGCCCGAGGCGAGGGTGGCCACCGGCGGCAGGAAGCGCATGACCGTGCCGGCGAGGCCGCAGTCGACCTTGACGTCACCGCGCAGGGAGGCGGGGGCGATGAGCCAGTCGGGGGAGCCGCCGTCGGGCGCCCACTCGGAGGTGGCGTCGTCGATGCCGGCGCCCAGGGAGCGCAGCGCCTCGGCCATGAGCAGGGTGTCGCGCGAGCGCAGCGGGGCGCGCAGGCGGGAGGCGGAGCCGGCGAGGGCGGCCAGGACGAGATAGCGGTTGGTGAGGGACTTGCTGCCGGGGAGGGCGACCGTGGCGGTCACCCTCCCCGGGACAGGCGGAGCGGGCCAGTCAGCTGAGGGCATTCTTGGCCTGCAGCTCGGCGATCTTTGCCTCGCGCTTGGCGGCGCGGGTGAGGCGGCCGACCGAGTCTTGGGCCATGCCGGCGCGATATGCGAGGCCGGGCTTGCCCTCGGTGTCGACCATCGCCAGCAGCAGCCCGCCGAGCAGGCTGGTGTTGGCGACGAACTCGATCTGGTGCTGCTGGCGCTCCTGGGGGTCGTCCATCTCCCAGAACGGGTGTCCCGCAACGGTGGTCGGCACGAGCGACGCGGCGAGCGCGGCGGCGGCCGGGCGGGGGAGGACACCCGTGGCGAGCGCGGCGCCGCCGGCGAGCATGACTGCGGCGTTGGCGCGCACAGCCAGCTCGGGGTCGTCGAGCAGCGAGGCCAGCGGCGTCTTGTCGAGGACCGGGCGGGCCTTGTCGAGGAACTTCTTGGTGGGCTGTGCGAGGTATCCGGTGTTCTTCAGCTGGTTGTAGCCGCCGAAGAGGAAAACGGAGGCGAGCAGCGGGCGAGCAACGGTGCGGACGAGCGTCATGTCGTGCTCCTTCGGGTCGAGTCGGTCACGATGCTGCCCTCCACCGTAGTTGCTCGCGCAGCGCCGTTGCGCCTTTGTCCCCCGGCGGCCGCTGCCACGCGGGCGGCCTATTGTGGGCGCCATGTGCGGTCGCTATGCAGCCACGGCCAACCCCGACCAGCTCATCGAGGAGTTCGAGGTCGAGGCCGACCGGACCTCCGAGCCGGCGCGCAGCATCCTCAAGGCGCCCCAGGTCCCGCCGCCCGGCGCGCCCGACTTCAACATGGCGCCGACCAAGCAGGCGCCGGTCGTGCTCTCGCGCACCCTCAAGACCGAGGGGTATGCCGCGGCCTCGGCCTCCGAGCCCGGCTCCGGCCCCAGCGGGGCTGGGGCCGAGGAAGGCCCGGTGCGGCAGCTGCGGCTGCTGACGTGGGGGCTGGTGCCGAGCTGGGCCAAGGACACCAAGGTCGGGCTGCGGATGATCAACGCCCGCGCGGAGTCGGTGCTGGGCAAGGGGGCCTTCGCCAAGGCGGCGGTCAGCCGGCGGCTGCTGGTGCCGGCGCAGGGCTGGTATGAGTGGCAGGTCAGCCCCACCGCCGTCGACGCCAAGGGCAAGCCCCGCAAGCAGCCCTTCTTCACCCGGCGGGCCGACGACGAGCCGCTGGCGATGGCGGGGCTGTATGAGTTCTGGCGGGACCGTGACGTCGCCGATCCGCAGGACCCGGACGCGTGGCTGACGACCTTCACGATCATCACGACCGCGGCCGAGCCCGGGCTGGACCGCATCCATGACCGGCAGCCGCTCATCCTGGACCGGGAGGACTGGGCCCGCTGGCTCGACCCCGCCATGACCGATCCCGACGCGGTCGCCGAGCTGCTGGCCTTCAGCCGGCCCGGACGCTTCGAGGCCTATCCGATCTCCACCGCCGTCAACGCCACGCGCAACAACGGCCCCCAGCTCATCGAGCCGATCTCGCAGGCCGAGCTCGAGGGCGTGGTCGACCCGATGACCGGCGAGATCATCGGCTGACGGCGGCGGCTTTGCCGCTCGGTCGGGTCGGGGCGCTGTTGCCCAAGTGGGCGAAAACGCCCGGTGGCGCCGCTCGGTCGGCCCCTGTGCGCTTTTGCCCAAGTGGGCGAGAACGCCCGGTGGCGCCGCTCGGTCGGCCCCTGTGCGCTTTTGCCCAAGTGGGCGAGAACGCCCGGGGGCAGGAGAGTCCCCTGTGGTGGTGGGGTTTGAGGTTCAACGGCGGGGCGGCGTGATGTAGGCGGCCATCGGCGGGATCTTCGGTGTGAAACGACCAAGAGACACACTGAAGGAGATCCACCGATGGCCTTGTCCCAGTCTGCCCTGTCGGAGTTGCTGGACGCGTTCCGCACCGGCGACGGCGTCGACATGATCCGCGAGTCGGTCCGCACCGTGCTCCAAGAGCTGGTCGAGTTCGAAGCCGCGGGCGTGATCGGCGCCGACCGTTACGAACGCAGCGAGGACCGGGTCACCGAACGCAACGGCACCCGGGCGAAGCTGTTGACGACCAAGGCCGGCGACATCGAGCTGCGGATCCCGAAACTGCGGAAGGGCTCGTTCTTCCCCTCCATCCTCGAACCCCGCCGTCGGATCGACCAGGCCCTGTATGCGGTGGTGATGGAGGCTTACGTCCACGGCGTCTCCACCCGCAGCGTCGACGACCTGGTCGTCGCGCTCGGCGGCGACTCCGGGATATCGAAGTCGGAGGTCTCGCGGATCTGTGAGCAGCTGGATGAGACCGTCGGCGCGTTCCGCACCCGGGGTCTGGACCACACCCCGTTCCCGTACGTGTACCTGGATGCGACCTACCTGCATGTGCGGAACAAGCCCGGCAAGGGCGGCCAGGTCGTGTCGATGGCGGTCGTGGTCGCGACCGGGATCGCCGCCGACGGGTCCCGGGAGGTCCTCGGCCTCGACGTCGGCGACAGCGAGGACGAGACGTTCTGGCGCGGGTTCTTGCTCAGCTTGAAACAGCGCGGCCTGACCGGGGTGCGACTGGTCATCTCCGACCAACACAGCGGCCTGGTCGCGGCGCTGCGGCGCTGCTTCCAAGGCTGCGCGCATCAACGCTGCCGGGTCCACTTCGCCCGGAACCTGCTCGCCCACGTGCCGAAGACCCACGCCGACATGGTCGCGGCGGTGTTCCGCACCATCTTCGCCCAACCCGACCCCGCCGCTGTCAGCAACGCCTGGGACGAGGTCCGCGACCAGCTCGCCGCCTCGTTTCCGAAGGTTGGTCCGTTGATGGACGACGCCAAGGCCGAGGTTCTCGCCTTCACCGCGTTCCCGAAAGCGCATTGGCGCAAGATCTGGTCGACAAATCCGTTGGAGCGGTTGAACAAAGAGATCAAGCGCAGATCCCGCGTGGTGGGGATCTTCCTGTGTGTTCCTCTTGGCACTGGCGGCTCGATGAGAGGCGCTG
>JAJTBD010000025.1 GCA_021287075.1 Micrococcales bacterium
CCAGTTGGGCACGTTCGCCCCGCGCTTCCTTTTGCCCAGTTGGGCACGTTCGCCCCGCGCTTCCTTTTGCCCAGTTGGGCACGTTCGCCCGCCCTCCTCCCGCGCTGGGTGCGCACCCACCGGGTGCCGGCCGTGCGGCATACCTCCTCCGTGTGACGGAGGCGGATATCCGCCCACCGGTGGAGGTGCGCCGAGGGCCGGCCCGGCTAGCGTTGACGCATGTTGATCGCCGAACAGCTCCTGCTTCTGCTCACCACCGATGAGGGCAAGGCCGAGTCCTGGGGGATCCAGGACGGCATCGGGTATGCCGGCGCCGCCATCGCCGATCTCGCCCTCGCCGGGCGCCTGACCTTCAGTGATGAGAAGGACCCGCGCGTGCGGGTGCTCTCCAGCGCGCCGACCGGGCATCCCGCCCTCGACCAGGTGCTCGAGCGTGTCGCGCACAAGGACGGCAAGAAGCTGTCGTCGCTCGTGGGCGACGGCAAGTGCAACCCGCACAAGGAGGTCGTCGCCTCGCTCGCCCGCGCAGGTGTGATCGCGGTCGAGCCGCGCCGGGCCCTCGGGTTTGTGCCGGAGCGGCATCCCGTGCTCGACCCGGGGCCGGAGCGTGCACTCCGCGAGCGGCTGCGTCTGGTGCTGGCCGGCGGCCAGGCCACCGCCTCCGAGGCCACGATCCTCTCGCTCCTCCAGGGCCTCGACGTGGCGCCCAAGGTGCTCGGTGAGGAGATGGGCAGCCTGGGCAAGAAGGAGCTCAAGGCGCGCATCGTCCAGGTCGCCCGCGAGGCCGACGCCGGTGATGCGGGGGTGGCCGTCGCCAAGGCGGTCGAGGCGATCAACGTCGCCGTCGCCACCGCGGTGATCGTGCCGATTGTGGTGAGCTCCGGCTCCTGAGCGACGGCCGGCAGCGCCCAGCGCGAGCCGAATGGGGCTCAGCCGCGACGGCCGCGGTAGGTCGCTCGGCTGCGGGTCGGGCTGGTGCGGCTGGCGCCGAGCGGGGCCTGGGGTGTGCCGTCGTCGGTCGGGCCGAGCCCGCCCTGGCAGCCGGGGCAGTAGAACATCGTGCGCTCCTGGCCGGGCGGGCCGATCATCGCCACGCGCACGGTCTGCTCGCAGCGGCGGCACGGGCGACCGGAGCGGCCGTGGACATAGGTGTTCTCGCCCTGGCGGCGGCTGCCGGTGGTCGACTGCACCGCGTGGCCGAGGGCCGCGGTCATCCAGCGGTGGGCCCGGCGCAGCGCCGCGGCGAGGGCGCCCTGCTCGATGGACGCGGCGTCGGCCCACGGGTGCAGCCGCTCGGCGAAGAGCACCTCGCTGTCCCAGAGCGTGCCGATGCCGGCGAGGTTGCGCTGGTCAAGCAGGGCCGCGCCGAGTGTGGTGCCGCTCGCCCGGACGTTGGCGACGGCCTGCTCGACATCCCAGTCGTCGCCGAGGATGTCGGGGCCGAGGTGGCCGACGAGGTCGCCCTCTCGCTCGGTGGGCACCAGGTCGAGCATGCCCAGCCGCAGTCCGATGCCGGTCCAGTCGTCGGTCGCGACGACGGCCCGCACACCCGGGTTGGTCAGGGCGCCCCGCCCGAGGGCGTCGGTGGCCTCGATGCGCCAGGCGCCCTCCATCTTGAGATGGGAGTGGAGGGTGTGGCCGCTGTCGAGGCGCTGGAGGATGTGCTTGCCCCTGGCCACGACCTCCACGGTCGTCGTGCCGCGCAGGTCGGCGGTCGCCAAATCGCCCCACCGCAGGTCGGAGCGGGTGATCTCGCGTCCGGACAGTGCGCGGTCGAGGCGGTCGGCAGTGCGCCACACGGTGTCGCCCTCGGGCATAGGGTCCAACCTAGCGACGGATCCGCAGCCCCCGGGGGGTGGTGTGAAAACCCGCACTCGCCAGGGCGGCCGCCATGGGGTGGTCGGAGCCGAGGAGGGCCCCGCCGTCGGCCTTCTCGACCGTCAGCCGCCCGAGGGCTCCCTCGCGGACGGCGGTGGCCAGGGCCTGCGCCGCGCCGGTGAGGTCACGCTCGTCGGTGCTCCACGACAGCAGGGTGCGCCCGCCCCGCTCGACATAGAGCACCAGGCGCCCGTCGACGAGCACCACGAGCGCACCGGCCTTGCGACCGGGCTGGTGGCCGCGCGAGGTGGCTGTCGCGGTCTCTCCCGCGCCGTTCTGGGCCATGCCGCTGCTGCCCTCGCCGCTGCTGCCCCCAGCGGTCTTGCCCGGTCGGGCGGCGCCGTCGCCGTCGGCCGCGTCGTGCGGCCGGTCCGGCCACGGCAGCGCGGCGCCATAGGGGTTGGCGGGGTCGCAGGCGGCGAGGACCAGCACCTCGGGCTCCGTGGTCGTCCACTCGTCGAGGGGTCGGCCCGTCGCCCGCAGCCGGTCGACGGCCCCGGTCGTGCCGAACTGGCTCGCGCCGAGCGACTCGACGAAGTAGCCGCGCCGCACCCGGCCTGCCTCCTCGGCCGCCGACAGCACGCGGTAGACACCGGCGAAACCGCCCTCGACGCCCTCGGCGACCACGCTGCCCCGGGTGAGCACGCCATAGCGGTCGAGCAGCACCTCGGCGCCGGCGAGCGCGAGCGCTGTCGGGTCGCTCTCGCGCTCGGGCAGGAGCGACCACCGGCCGGCGGTCGTGGGCGGCCCGCCACGGGCGGGCAGCGTCGGCCGGCCCGGACGTGCGGGGCCCAGGCCGAGTCCGCCGCCGGCCCGGCCATAGCGGCGCGACCGCGGGGCGCTGGCGGCGCGCTTGTGTGCGGTCCGCCCGCCGGACTGGAGGGCGCGCAGTGGCGCCAGGGTGTCGTTGCCGAGGCGGCCCGACCACACGAGGTCCCAGAGAGTGGCCGCGAGCTCGGTGTCGTCGGTGGCCCCGATCGCATCGGCGAGTCCGCGGAAGAAGAAAGCCCCGCCGGTGTCGAGTGCGTCGAGGACAGCCCGGTGCTGCTCGCCCAGCTCAAGTTCGCCGATGGGCCCGAGCGTGTATGCCGCGGTGTCGGCCAGATGGAGCGAGACCCATCCGTCGTCGCCGGGCAGGGAGCCGTGGCCGCGCCAGAGCACCTCGCCGGCGGACATCAGCTCGTCGAGCATCGCGGGCCGGTAGTCGCGCACCCGGGCCGGCAGGACGAGCGACTCGATCGCTGAGGCGGGCAGCAGTGAGCCGCTGAGCTGCTCGACCGCGCGCAGGACGCCGTCCTCGCCCCGCAGCCTGCCGCCGCACTCCTGCCACGCGGGCAGGAAGCGTGCATAGTCCGTCGCGGCCACGGGCTCGACCTCCGCCCGCAGCGCGGCCAGCGAGCGGCGGCGCAGCAGCCGCAGCACCTCGGCGTCGCAGAACTCCAGCCCATGCCCGCCCCCGTGGTCGAGCGGGAGGAGCTCGCCCTCGACCAGGCGGCCGGAGGAGACGAGCCGGCGCAGCGCATCGGTGGCGACGGCCGGGCCGACGCCCCACCACTGGGCGACGGCGTGGGCGGTGAAGGGCCCGTGGGTGCGGGCATAGCGCGCGACCAGATCGCCGAGGGGGTCGGCGACGGGCTCGAGGAAGGCCTGGGGCACACCGACCGGCAGGGACACCCCGAGGGCGTCGCGCAGGCGGCCCGCGTCGTCGACAGCGGCCCACCTGGTCTCGCCGGCCACCGAGACCTCGATGACCTGACGGGCAGCGGCCAGCTCGTGCAGCCAGCGGGTCACCGTCTCGTCGTCGGTGCCCTCGGTGGAACGACGCACGATCTCGGACACGGGCAGGGGCCCGATCACCCGCAGCAGGTCTCCGACGTCCTCGGCGTCACGGCAGGCCCGCTCGGGCACGAGCCGCTGGAGCTCGGCCTCGGTGCGGGCGACCTGGGCCGGGTCGAGCAGGTCGCGCAGCGACATGGCCTCGCCGCGGCCGAGCAGCTCGGCGAGCAGGCTCGGGTCGAGGGCGAGGGCAGCGGCGCGGCGCTCGGCCAGCGGCGAGTCGCCCTCATAGAGGAACTGCGCGACATAGCCGAAGAGCAGCGAGCGGGCGAAAGGGGAGGGCTGGCGGGACTCGACCTCGACGACGGTCACCTCGCGGGAGGCGATCGAGCGCATCAGCTCGGTCAGGCCCGGCACGTCGAAGACGTCCTGGACGCACTCGCGGACTGCCTCCAGGACGATCGGGAAGGAGGCGTACTGGCTGGCGACCTGGAGCAGCTGGGAGGCCCGCTGCCGTTGCTGCCACAGCGGCTGGCGCCGGTCGGGGCGCCGCCGTGGGAGGAGCAGGGCGCGCGCGGCGCACTCCCGGAAGCGTGCGGCGAAGAGCGCGGACCCGCCCATCTGGGCGGTGACGAGGTCGTGCACCTCGTCGGGGTCGAGGGCGACGAGCGCGAGCAGCTCGGCCCCGAGTGCCCGCTCGTCGTCGAACTCGACATCGGGCAGCCGGAAGATGATGCCGTCGTCGCCATGCATGGCCTGCACGTCGACACCGAAGCGCTCCTGCATCCGCGATGAGACACACAGCGCCCAGGGCGCGTGCACCTGCCCGCCATAGGGGGAGTGGACGGCGACCCGCCAGTCGCCGAGCTCGTCGCGGAAGCGCTCGATGACGATCGTGCGGTCGTCGGGCAGGTGCCCGGTGGCCTCGCGCTGCTCTGCGAGATAGGCGAGCAGGTTGTCGACGGCCCACTCGTCGAGCCCGGCGTCACCGATCCGCTTGCGCGCCTTGGCATCTGGGAGCGACCCGACCTCGCGGACGAAGGCGCCGACGGCCCTTCCGAGCTCGGCGGGGCGACCCTGCTGGTCGCCCTTCCAGAAGGGCAGCCGCCCCGGCTCGCCCGGCGCGGGCGTGACGAGGACACGGTCGTGGGTGATGTCCTCGATGCGCCAGGTGGACGTGCCGAGGGTGAAGACATCGCCGACCCGCGACTCATAGACCATCTCCTCGTCGAGCTCGCCCACCCGCCGGCCGGGCCCCTCGCCCGAGGCGAGGTAGACGGCATACAGCCCGCGGTCGGGGATCGTGCCGCCCGAGGTGACGGCCAGACGCTGGGCGCCGCGACGGCCGGTGAGGACGCCGGCGACGCGGTCCCAGGTGACGCGGGGGCGCAGCTCGGCGAACTCGTCGCTGGGGTAGCGGCCGGAGAGCATGTCGAGGACGGCCTCGAGGACGCTGCGGGGGAGCGATGCGAAGGAGGCGGCCCGGCGCACGAGCTGCTCGAGGTCGTCGACGGACCACTCGTCCATGGCGCACATCGCGACGATCTGCTGGGCGAGGACATCGACGGGATTGCTTGGGACAGTGAGGGACTCGATGGCGCCTGCGCGCATGCGCTCGACGACGACCGCGGTCTGGACGAGGTCGCCGCGGAACTTCGGGAAGAGCACGCCCTTGCTCACCGCGCCGACCTGGTGGCCGGCGCGGCCGACCCGCTGGAGGCCGGAGGCGACACTCGGCGGCGACTCGACCTGGACGACGAGGTCGACCGCGCCCATGTCGATGCCGAGCTCGAGCGAGCTGGTGGCGACGACCGCCGGGAGCCGGCCGGCCTTGAGGTCCTCCTCGATCTGCTGGCGGTGCTCCTTGCTGACCGAGCCGTGGTGGGCGCGGGCCAGGACCGCCGGCGCGCCCTTGCTCGCCCCGGACTGCGCCATCACCTGGGCCGGGGGACGAGGGGTATGCCGTGTGCTCGCCGCCGCGGGATCCGTTGCGGGAGAAGGGTGGCCGTCATGGCTGGCTGGCGAGTCGCTGTCGGGTGGGCTGTCGAACTCGGCGGCCATCGCCTCGAACTGGCGGTCCTGCCAGATCTCGTTGAGGCGGCTGGTCAGGCGCTCGGCCAGACGTCTGGAGTTGGCGAAGACGAGCGTGCTGCGGTGTGCCGCAACGAGCTCGACGATGCGCTCCTCGACGTGTGGCCAGATGGAGGCGCGCCGCTCCTCGCCGGCGGCGTTGCCGGTCAGGTCGCCGGTGGGCTCGCCGAGCTCGGACATGTCGGCCACGGGGACGACGACGTCGAGCTCCCACTCCTTGTCGGACGGCGGGCGCACGATCTCGACGGGTCGCCCGCCCGCGAGATAGCGGGCCACCTCGTCGACGGGCTCGACGGTCGCTGACAGGCCGATGCGCTGGGCGGGCGTGGGGAGCAGGGCGTCGAGTCGCTCGAGGCTCAGGGCGAGGTGGGCGCCCCGCTTGGTGCCGGCGACGGCGTGGACCTCGTCGATGATCACCGTCTCGATGCCGGTGAGCGCCTCGCGCACGGACGAGGTGAGCATGAGGAAGAGCGACTCGGGCGTCGTGATGAGGATGTCGCTGGGCCGCCGGGCAAAGGCTCGACGGTCGGCTGCCGGGGTGTCGCCGGAGCGGACCGCGACGGTGATGTCGGGTCGGGGGAGACCGAGGCGGTCGGCGGCGTGGCCGATGCCCACTAGCGGAGAGCGCAGGTTGCGCTCGACGTCGACGGCCAGCGCCTTCATGGGTGAGACATAGAGGACGCGGCAGCGCTGGAGTGCCTCGGCTGGTGGGGGCTCGGAGGCGAGCCGGTCGATCGCCCAGAGGAAGGCTGACAGCGTCTTGCCCGAGCCGGTCGGCGCGACGACGAGCGCGTGGTGCCCGGAGCTGACGGCCTCCCACGCTCCCCGCTGGGCGTCGGTCGGCGCGCTGAAGCTCCCGCGGAACCACGCCTGGGTCGCGGGTGAGAAGCGGTCGAGGACGTCAGTGCTCATAGCAGGGCAAGCCTGCCACGGCCCACCGACAGCCGACCGATAGCGGGGATGAGGTCAGCTCCGGCCGGCCACGCGGCATACTGCCGTTGAGGGAAAGGGGTCGACATGGCACGCAAGGGATTCGGTTCGGAGCTGTGGAAGACCACCCAGGGGGTGCGGCTCGGCAAGGACGGCGGCAACAAGGCGCCCGTGCGGGCGAGCTCCCGGCAGGGGATCGTGGTCGGCCATTCGGCCGTGAGCAAGAGCGACGCCCGGCGTCGCCGCTCCGGCGAGGTGACTGAGGGCGCTCGACGTGGCTTCCTGCGGAGGCTCTTCGGGCGTCGCTGAGCGCGCTCCACTGGTGGGCACGGTCGCCGACCGTGCGCCCAGCGCGGCGTGCGACGCCTAACTGTCGGCGAGCTCTGCCGTGCTGCCGGGACTGATGCCCGTGAGCTCCGCCAGCACCTCGCACATCCGCTCCTCGGGCTCCACGCCGGTCGGCAGCACTTCAGAGTGGAGCCGGACCACGAACAACCCCCTGCGGCGATACGCCTTGACCTTCCAGGGTCGACCCTCGGCGGCGGTTTCGAGCAGCGCGGTGACGACGATCGCTGCCGCTGCGCGCACGACCAGGCCGGCGAGGATGCTCACTGGGTCCAGGCTGTCGGAGCCACTGCCACCGCCAACGAACGGCCCGGAGCGCATTGGGACGCCCCGTCGCGCCGCCAGCACTTCGATCTCCTTGCCATCTGCGCCCCGTTGCGCCCCCCGTCGGTGCAGGTCGTCAGGGGAGGTAACGATCACGCCCACGATTATCGCGTTGTCGGTGGGCGCAGTGCTGATGCTCGTGGCTACGCTCGCTGCATGAGCATCCCGGTCGACCTCGCACAGCTCGCCGCCGTCCTCGAGGCCTACGGCTCGGCATACCTGCTCACCACTGGGCCGGACGGCCGGGTGAAGGTGGTGACGGTCGACCCAGCGGTCGAGGGCGAGCTCATCCGCGTCCCCGGCTGCAGTGGCGGGACGGCGCGCAATCTCGGGCACAACCCGGCCGCGTCGCTGGTGTGGGCGCCGCTGGAGCGGCACGGCTACACCCTCATCGTCGACGGCACCGCGGCGACTGACGCCCAGGGCTTCGTGCTCACCCCCGAGCACGCGGTGCTGCACCGGCCCTCGGCGCATTCGGACGGCCCGCCTGCCCCGGGAGCCGTCGGCGAGAGCCAGCCCACCGGCTGCGGTGAGGACTGCCACCCGCTCTGAGCACGCGGCATACGACCTCGTCAGAGAAGCGAACTCGGCGTCAGCCGACGCCCTGGTCGTAGATGCGCCAGGCCTTGTTGGGCCCCACCCGGTCCAGCAGATAGCTCCACATGTGCTCACCGTCGGGCATTGAGACGTCGCCGCCGCGCGTGGTGATCTGCACATGGACCCGCTCGATCACCGGCCCCGCACCTGATGTGGTCTCGCGCCGCTCCTGGGACTGGCTCGTCACCGTGAGCGACGTGATGTCGATGTCCCCGCACCAGCTGCCCTCGCCGTCCTCAAAGAGCGCGTCCGCGGTCTCGCAGTCCTTGGCGTGGACGGCATCGACGTAGGCCCGGACGACCTGCTCCGGGGTGGCGTCGTCTGGCGGCATCGCGACCTGCGTCGACGAACACGCCGCGAGCGCGATGCCCGCGGAGGTGAGGCCCATTGCCAGCCATCCCCGTTGTCCGGGGACTCCCGTCATGCCCATGTGCTGACCATCGCACATCCCGCGGCTCGTGGACGGGGTTTCTTCCCGGACCGGATCGCCTGACGGGGCACACGCCCGCTGCGTCTAGTCTTCGGGCCATGCCGAGCTCCTCCGACGACATGCCAGAGGCACCTCCGAGCGCGGCATGGGGATTCCGCCGGCTCACCGAGTCCGACGGTCCGGCACTCGCCGAGATCCGCGCTGTGGCCCTGCGTCCCTCGCTGGAGCGACTGGGCCGCTATGACGAGGTGCGCGTGCGGGAGCGGTTCCTAGCCGCCTTCGACCCGTCTTGTGCCTGGGGGCTGGTGCTTCAGGGGGAGCTGATCGGCTGCGTGGCACTGCGACGCGAGGCCGATCACTACTGGCTGGAGCACTTCCTCCTGCTGCCCGAGCACCAGGGACGAGGCATCGGAGGCCAGGTCATGGAGGCGATCCTGGGCCACTCCGGCGACGCCACAGTGTGGCTCGATGTCCTCCAGCGCAGCGAGGCCCGCCGCCTCTACGAGCGGTGGGGTTTCCGCGTCGACCACGAGGACCCCATCGACGTCTACATGGTGCGTCGGCCGCTGGCCTGAGCAGACGGCGCGAGAGCCGCCGCCGCTAGCGTGGGGCCATGACAGACCGGCCGCGCCTCTGCCAGACCGTCCTTGATGCCACGGACATCCGCGGGCTTGCCGAGTTCTATCGCCAGCTCCTCGGTCTCGTCTATCGCCCGGGTGAC
The DNA here is from genome assembly GCA_021287075.1 of Micrococcales bacterium. Lineage (GTDB taxonomy): Bacteria > Actinomycetota > Actinomycetes > Actinomycetales > Dermatophilaceae > JAJTBD01. The sequence continues at coordinate 9,093 of JAJTBD010000025.1, forward strand.
GAGCTGCCGGCGGACGGCAGCCCGGACGACGCCGACTGGCTCGTGCTGCGCGACCCCGACGGTGGTCGGGCGCTCGCCTTCCAGCAGACCGAGACCCTGACGCCGACGACCTGGCCCTCGCCCGAGGTGCCGATGCAGCTGCACATCGACATGACCGTGCCCGACGTCGACGCCCTCGAGGCGGCCCGCGAGCATGCCCTTGCCCTCGGGGGCCGCCTCCTGCTCGACCGGTCCGGCGACCCCGAGGAGGCGCTCTACGTGATCGCCGACCCGGCCGGCCACCCCTTCTGCGTCTTCGTCGCCTGAGTGGCGCGCGCCGACTCGGGCGCTCGGGCGCGGATCAGGGGATCGCGGGCTCCTGCTGGGTGATGCAGTGGATGCCGCCGCCGCGGGCGAAGATCGGACGGGCGTCGACGCCCACCACCCGGCGGCCCGGATAGGCGTCGGCGAGCACGCCGAGCGCGCGGTCGTCCTGCGGGTCGCCGAAGGTGCACGCGATGACGCCGCCGTTGACGACCAGGTGGTTGATGTAGGAGTAGTCCACCGGTCCCTCGTCGTCGGTGAGGGTGACCGGGGCCGGCACCGGCACGATCTGGAAACGCTGACCACGCGCGTCGCGGGAGTCCTGGAGCACCTCGGCGAGCTCGCGGCATACGGCGTAGTCGGGGTGGCTCGGGTCCTCCTGCCAGTGCAGCAGGAGAGTGCCGGGGGAGGCGATCGTGGCGACGATGTCCACATGGCCGCGCGTGCCGAACTCGTCATAGTCGCGCGTGAGTCCCCTTGGGAGCCAGATGAACTCGCTCGCGCCGACGGTCCTGGCGAGCTCCGCCTCGATCTCGATGCGGGCCATCCCAGGGTTGCGACCCGGGTCGCGCTGCACGGTCTCGGTCAGCAGCACCGTGCCCAGTCCGTCGACATGGATGCCGCCGCCCTCGTTGACCATCGGCGAGTCCACGACGCGCGCGCCGGCGAGGGTGCCGACCAGCTTGCCGATCCGTGCGTCGTGCCCCCAGGACGCCCACTCCTGGCCGCCCCAGCCGTTGAAGGTCCAGTCGACCGCGCCGAGCCTGCCCTCCTCGGAGAGCACGAAACTGGGCCCGATGTCGCGCATCCACGCATCGTCCAGGGGCGCCTCGTGCACCTCGATGTCGTCGCGCAGATGGCTCGCCGCGATCTCGCGGTCCTCCGGCGTGACGACCATGGCGACCGGCTCGAAGTCCGCGACCGTGTTGGCGACCGCCGCCCACGTGGCGCGCGCCTCCTCCGCGTCGACGTCGGTGTCGCCGAGCGTGTATCCGGCCGAGGGCCAGGCCATCCAGGTCCGCGCGTGCTCGTCGGTCTCCGCGGGCATCCGCCAGCGCTGCTCACCCATGGGTCGTCCTCATCCGCTCTGGTGGGGGTCGGTCGCCGGTCAGTATGCCGCGTGCCCCGTCCCGGTGCGTACACTCGCCCGGTGCGCCTGAGCCAGTTCCGGACCCTGATGTCCGAGGAGTTCGGCGAGGCCTATGCCGGGACCCTCGCCCGCGACCACGTGCTGGGCGAGCTCGGCAACCGCACCCCCGACCAGGCGATCGAGGCGGGACTGCCGCTGCGGCAGGTGTGGCTCGCGCTCTGTGTCGACATGGACGTGCCGCGTGAGCGCTGGTTCGGGCGGGACGTGCGCCCCCAGGGGTGAGCGCCACAGCGCGAGCAGCCGCGGCGGGAGCCAAATGGGTTGCCGCCGGGCAGGTGGCAGGCGGTAGCGTCACCGGCGTGGACGACCAGGTGATGCTCGAGGCACGCGGGCTGCGCAAGACCTTCGGCGATTTCACCGCCGTCGACGGCATCGACTTCACCGTCCGGCGCGGCGAGGCATTCGGCTTCCTCGGCCCCAACGGCGCCGGCAAGTCCTCCACGATGAAGATGGTCGCCTGCACCTCGCCGGTCAGCGGGGGAGAGCTGCGGCTCTTCGGCCTCGACCCGGCCGAGCACGGCCCCCAGATCCGAGCCCGCCTCGGCAATGTCCCCCAGCGCGACACCCTCGACGAGGAGCTCACCGTCGAGGAGAACATCTGGCTCTACGGCCGATACTTCGGTATGCCGCGGCGCGAGGCGCGTGCCAAGGCCGCCGAGCTGCTCGACTTCGCCCAGCTGACCGAGCGGCGCAAGGACAAGGTCGAGCCGCTCTCCGGAGGCATGAAGCGACGCCTCACGATCGCACGCTCTCTCGTCAACAGCCCCGAGATCCTCCTGCTCGACGAGCCCACCACCGGCCTCGACCCACAGGCGCGACATGTGCTGTGGGACAGGCTGTTTCGGCTCAAGCGCTCCGGTGTGACGCTGGTGCTCACGACCCACTACATGGACGAGGCCGAGCAGCTCTGCGACCGCCTGGTCGTCATGGACGGCGGGCGCATCGTCGCCGAGGGGTCGCCGCGGGCCCTCATCGAGGAGCACTCCACCCGAGAGGTGCTCGAGCTGCGCTTCGACGAGGACGACCACGGCCGGCACGCCGAGGCCGTCGCGGGCATCGGGGAGCGCGTCGAGGTCCTGCCCGACCGGCTGCTGCTCTATGTCGACGACGGCGACTCCGCCGCCACCGCCGTGCACAACCGCGGCGTCCGGCCGCTGTCGGTGCTCGTGCGCCGCTCGACCCTCGAGGACGTCTTCCTCCACCTCACCGGCCGGACCCTGGTGGACTGATGGCGCGAGACCAGGCCGAGCAGGCGGCATACCCGCTGGACGTGGCGACCCGCGGACGGCCGGGGGCGCGCGCGCCGATGTCCTCACGGGAGCGCTGGGGTGCCGTCTTCGAGTACCTCCTGGCCGTCTACAAGAACACCTGGCGCGGCTCGGTCTTCGGGCGCTTCATGTCGCCGCTGCTCTTCCTGCTGGCGATGGGCGTGGGCCTCGGGTCGCTCGTCGACGAGCGGGCCGGCGGGGTGGACGGTCAGTCCTATCTGCATTTCGTGGTCCCGGCAATCGTTGCGACACAGGCGATGTGGCTCGCGATGTCGGAGTCGACCTATCCCGTCTATGGCGCGATCAGGTGGAACATGGCCTATCACGCGATGCTCGCGACGCCCCTCGGCGTCCGTGATGTGCTGCTCGGCCAGACCGCCGCGATCGCCTTCCACCTCACGATGTCGACCGCGATCTTCCTCGGTGTCGCGGCCCTGTTCGGCGGCTTTGTCTCGTGGTGGGCGGTACTGTGCCTGCCGATCGGGGTGCTCACCGGGCTCGCGTTCGTGCTGCCGCTCATCGGGATCACTGCGCGCGCCGAGTCGGAGGAGACCTTCAACCTCGTCTTCCGCATCGTCATGACGCCGCTGATGCTCTTCTCCGGCACCTTCTTCCCGATCTCGCAGCTGCCGATCTTCCTCCAGCCCATCGCCTGGGTGACGCCGCTCTGGCACGGTGTCGAGGCCTGCCGCGCGGCCGCGCTCGGACGGATCGAGCCGCTGTCCTTCGGCCTCCACATCGCGGCGCTGCTGCTCTTCTGCGCCGTCGGCTGGGTCTGGGCCCGGCGAGGCATGGAGAGGCGGCTGGTCGTGTGAGCACCTCTGTGGCACAACGCCGCCCCGGCATTCTGCGCCGCATCGCATGCCTCGTCCCCATGCCCGCCGGGGCCGGTCTGGCGAGGATGCTCGTCGAGCGCAATGTGGTGACCTTCCGGCATTCGTGGCTCATGCTGCTCACCGGCTTCCTCGAGCCCGTCCTCTATCTCTTCTCCATGGGTGTCGGGGTGGGCGCCCTCGTGCGCGATGTCCAGACCGAGGGCGGCCAGCTCGTCGGGTATGCCGCGTTCGTCGCCCCCGCGATGCTCGCCACTTCGGCCATGAACGCCGCCGTTATGGACTCGACCTTCAACGTCTTCTTCAAGATGAAGTACGCCCGGCTCTATGACGCCGTGCTCGCGACGCCGATGGGGCCGCGCGACGTGGCGGTGGGGGAGATCTCCTGGTCGCTGCTGCGCGGCGGACTCTACTCGCTGATGTTCTTCCTGGTCGCTGCCGCCGCCGGGCTGGTCGAGTCGTGGTGGGCTCTGCTGGCGGTGCCGGCGGCGACCATGATCGGCTTCTGCTTCGCGGCGGTCGGCATGTTCGCCACGACCTTCATGCGCTCCTGGGTGGACTTCGAGTACATCAATCTCGTGCTCCAGCCGATGTTCCTGTTCTCGGCGACCTTCTTCCCGCTCGCCACATACCCGGACGCGCTCCAGTGGGTGGTGCGGGCGACGCCGCTCTATCACGGGGTCGCGCTGGAGCGCGGACTGATGCTGGGCGAGGTCGGCCCGCACCTGCTCTGGCATGTCGCCTACCTGCTCGGCTTCGGGCTGATCGGGGCGGTCGGCGCGGCCCGCCGGCTCGAGCGGCTGCTGCTGTCCTGACCGGGTGCGCCGACAGGCTCGCCGGGTGGCGGGCCCTCCAAGCGGTATGCCGCGAGCGGTCCGGGTGCGACACGCGGCGTGTCGACGGGCGCCTCCCGTGATCGAACATCTGTTCGGGTAGATTCGTCCACAGGTGCCGCTCCGCCGGTCCCGCTGTCCACAGCCTCGCGCCGAGGCGGTTGGGCTGTCGGTGGCGACATCTAGCGTCTGACCCGACGCAATGAGTCAGCAGTTCCTTTGCGGTCGGGTCGCATGCAGGCGCGCTCGACTCGACACAGAAGAAAGCAGGTGTGACATGGCCACGACCACCGCCCCGGTGCGCGCAGACCAGCGGTCCGCAGCGGACCAGAAGATCCACGAGCAGAAGCTCAAGGCCCTCGAGACCACGATGGGCCAGATCGAGAAGAACCACGGCAAGGGCGCCGTCATGCGCCTCGGCGACGATGTCCGTCCGCCGATCGCCGTCATCCCGACCGGCTCGATCGCGCTCGACGTGGCGCTCGGCATCGGTGGCCTCCCGCGCGGCCGTGTCATCGAGATCTACGGCCCGGAGTCCTCGGGCAAGACGACCGTCGCCCTGCACGCCGTGGCCAGCGCCCAACGCGCCGGCGGCATCGCGGCCTTCATCGACGCCGAGCACGCCCTCGACCCGGAGTACGCAAAGAAGCTCGGCGTCGACACCGACTCGCTGCTCGTCAGCCAGCCCGACACCGGTGAGCAGGCGCTCGAGATCGCCGACATGCTGATCCGCTCCGGCGCGCTCGACATCATCGTCATCGACTCCGTGGCGGCCCTGGTGCCCCGCGCCGAGATCGAGGGCGAGATGGGCGACAGCCACGTGGGTCTCCAGGCCCGCCTGATGTCCCAGGCCCTGCGCAAGCTGACCGGTGCCCTCAACAGCTCCGGCACCACCGCGATCTTCATCAACCAGCTCCGCGAGAAGATCGGCGTCATGTTCGGCTCGCCCGAGACGACGACCGGTGGCAAGGCGCTGAAGTTCTACGCCTCGGTCCGCCTCGATGTCCGCCGCATCGAGACGCTCAAGGACGGCAGCGAGCCCGTCGGCAACCGCACCCGCGTCAAGGTCGTCAAGAACAAGGTCTCCCCGCCGTTCAAGCAGGCCGAGTTCGACATCCTCTACGGCCAGGGCATCTCCCGCGAGGGCGGCCTGATCGACATGGGCGTCGAGCAGGGCTTCGTGCGCAAGTCCGGTGCTTGGTACACCTACGAGGGCGACCAGCTGGGCCAGGGCAAGGAGAACGCCCGCAACTTCCTCAAGGACAACCCCGAGCTGGCCGACGAGATCGAGCGCAAGATCAAGCAAAAGCTGGGCATTGGCCCGCAGAGCGAGGTCCCGGTCGAGGCCACCGTGCCCGAGGTCCCGGTCGACTTCTGATGTGGGACACGTCCGACCCCCGCGGTGACGGGGGGCCGGCCTGGCTCACGCCCCAGCCCGCCTCACGTGAGGACAAATTCGCCGCCGCTGCAGACGCACTTGCAGCGGCGGTGAGCCGCACTCAGGGCGGCGCGCCGGTCGGTGCCGACGCTGACCAGCCGGACCAGCCGGAGCGAGCCGCCCGGGGCAAGGGACGCGCCCGTCGGACGGCCCGGCGGGCAGCGTCAGGTGGAGCGCCGCCACCCGACCCCGAGGCGCAGGACCCGGAGCCCGACGCCGAGGACGTCGCCCGCCGCATCGTGCTGCGTCAGCTCACCGGTTCGCCCAAGAGCCGGGCCCAGCTCGAGGAGGCCCTGCGCAAGCGCAACTGCCCCGACGACGTCGCTTCCCGGGTGCTCGACCGGATGAGCGAGGTGGGCCTGGTCGATGACGAGGCGTATGCCGCGATGCTGGTCCGCTCCAAGCAGTCCAGCCGCGGGCTGGCCCGCCGGGCACTTCGCCAGGAGCTGCGCACCAAGGGCGTCGACGACGCCACCGCCGACGCGGTGCTGGCCGACGTGCCCGACGCCGACGAGGAGGAGCGGGCCCGTGAGCTCGTTGCCAAGCGGCTGCGCTCCATGCACGGGCTCGACGCCACTGTCCAGACGCGTCGCCTCGCCGGGATGCTGGCGCGCAAGGGCTACCCGCCGGGCCTGGCGATGCGGGTCGTGCGCGAGGCCGTCGCCGAGGCGCCCGAGCACCGCCGCGACTGAGCGGGGCCCGGGGGCCTGCGCGGGCCGGTGACGGCTTGCGTTGATACCCCGGGGGGTATATTGTCTGTCTCGAACGATCCCCCGAACTAGGAGTCCAGAAGCATGTGCCGTCCGGCCACCTGCAAGAAGTGCGGCAAGACCACGTGGGCCGGCTGCGGCAACCACGTCGACCAGGTCATGGCCAATGTCCCCAAGAACCAGCGCTGCACCTGCCCGCGTGAGCAGCAGGCCTCCGGCGGCATCTTCGGCCGTCTCTTCGGCGGTCACTGAGCGCCAGCACCCCGCATGCGCGAGAGGGCTTGCCACCCATCGGTGGCAGGCCCTCTCGCGTGCGTCGTGAAGGGATCGGCGCGGGTCAGCGCGGCTCGAGCAGGAAGAGCGGGATGGTCCGGCCGACGGCGTCGGTCCTGACCTGGTAGTCGGCGTAGTCGGGGAAGGCGGCCACGCACCGGGGCCACCAGTCGGCACGCTCCTGGTCGGTGGCCAGACGCGCCCGCACCTCGTGCACGGTCGTCCCGTCCTGCACGGTCAGATCGGGGTTGGCGCGCAGGTTCGCGGCCCACTGCGGGTCCTCCGGTGCGCCGCCCTTGCTGGCCACGGCGCAGTAGACGCCGTCATGCTCGACGCGCATCAGGGGCACCTTGCGGGTGGCCCCGGTCTTGACCCCGGTCATCGTGAGCAGCATGACGGGCAGGCCCTTGATGTCGGCGACATCGGTGGTGCCGGCCGCCTCGATGGCGTCGACGTGGTCACGCACCCATGAGCTGGTGCTGGGGATGTAGTCCGTCATGTTGGGGTCCTCTCGGGAAGCGGGGAGTGGGGGAAGGCTGACGGTGTCTCTGTGGGTGGGGACGCGGACGCCAGCGGCCAGGCGGGACCGGTCAGTGCTGGGTGAGGTCGGCGACCTCATAGGACCACAGCTCGGCGCTCATGCCGACCGGGCGCTGGGGTGCGCCCTCCTCGGGAGACGGCTGCGCGGCATTCTCACCGTGCAGGTCGCCCTCCTGGCCGGCGGGGGAGCCCTCGGCGTGGGGTGCCCGGCCGCCGTGGGCGCGCTGGAAGGCTGCGCCCTCGGCCCAGCCGCGGAAGGCCTCCTCGTCGCGCCAGCGAGTGACGACGAGCCAGACGGGGCGGTCGTCGGTGGGCCGGAGCAGCTCGAAGCCCTCGAAGCCGTCCTGGCCGTCGACGGCCCCAGCTCGGGCGGCGAAGCGGCGGGCGAGCTCGTCCCCGCTGTCGGCGGGGACGGTGATGGCGTTGATCTTGATGACCTGCGGCATGCTGCGCTCCTTCGGGAGTCGGTGGGGCACCGCGCGGGTTGGGCCGGGCGGCGCGTTCGGCCGTACCCTTGACGATGCCATGAAGACCTATGACGTGCGCACGCACGGCTGCCAGATGAACGTCCACGACTCCGAGCGCCTCGCCGGCCTGCTCGAGACGGCGGGCTATGTCGACCTCGCCAGCATCCCGGCCGGTGAGCGCCCGGAGACGGCCGACGTCGTCGTCTTCAACACCTGCGCCGTGCGCGAGAACGCCGACAACAAGCTCTATGGCAACCTCGGCCAGCTTGTCCCGGCCAAGAAGCGCAATCCCGACATGCAGATCGCCGTGGGTGGCTGCATGGCCCAGAAGGACCGCGACACCATCGTCAAGCGCGCCCCGTGGGTCGACGTCGTCTTCGGCACCCACAACATCGGCAGCCTCCCCGCCCTGCTCGACCGCTCCCGGCACAACAAGCGCGCCGAGGTCGAGATCCTCGAGTCCCTCGAGACCTTCCCCTCCACTCTGCCGACCCGCCGCGACTCCGCCTATGCGGGCTGGGTCTCGATCAGCGTCGGCTGCAACAACACCTGCACCTTCTGCATCGTGCCGAGCCTGCGCGGCAAGGAGCAGGACCGCCGCCCGGGCGAGGTCCTCGCCGAGGTCGAGGCGCTCGTCGCCCAGGGCGTCGTCGAGGTGACGCTGCTCGGCCAGAACGTCAACAGCTATGGCGTCGAGTTCGGTGACCGGCTCGCCTTCGGCAAGCTGCTGCGGGCCTGCGGCGAGATCGACGGGCTGGAGCGGGTGCGCTTCACCAGCCCGCACCCGGCCGCCTTCACCGACGACGTCATCGCCGCGATGGCCGAGACGCCCAATGTCATGCCGAGCCTGCACATGCCGCTCCAGTCCGGCTCCGACCGCGTGCTCAAGGCGATGCGCCGCTCCTATCGCTCGGAGAGGTTCCTCGGCATCCTCGAGCGCGTGCGCGAGCAGATCCCCGACGCTGCGATCACGACCGACCTCATCGTCGGCTTCCCCGGCGAGACCGAGGCGGACTTCGCCGAGACGCTCCGCGTCGTCGAGGCCTCGCGGTTCAGCTCGGCCTTCACCTTCCAGTACTCCATTCGCCCCGGCACACCCGCCGCGACAATGGACGACCAGATCCCCAAAGCCGTTGTGCAGGAACGCTTTGACCGGCTCATTGCCCTCCAGGAGGAGGTCTCCTGGCAGGAGAACCGCCGCCAGGAGGGCCGCACGGTCGAGGTGCTCGTCGCGCCCTTCGAGGGCCGCAAGGACGCCGAGACCGAGCGCATGTCCGGCCGGGCCAAGGACAACCGGCTGGTCCACTTCGCCGTGCCCGAGGGTGCCGAGCGGCCCCGCCCGGGCGACATGGTCGAGGTCGACGTCACCTATGGCGCCCCGCACAACCTCATCGCCGACGGCGCACTCAGCGGTGGCACCTATCGCGTGCGCCGCACCCCCGGCGGCGATGCCTGGGCCGCCCTCCAGGACGCCCCGGTCCCCGGCAAGCCGGCCGTCTCCCTCGGTATGCCGCGCATCGGCAAGCCGGACACCCCGGCCCCCAGCGCCCCCGCCTGCGGCATCGCCTGACTCCCCGGCTCCCGCGCCCCCGCCTGCGGCATCGCCTGACTCCCCGGCTCCCCGCGCCCCGCTTAGGCCCCCGCTGAGCGAGCCGCTACCCGAGTGAGGCCAGTCCGCCCCTAAGCGGGGGAGTTTCCCAAGTCGACTGGCCAAGACACGCCGTCCGCCCTCGCGGCGACACGGCGGGTCTTGCCCAGTCGACTCAGGCAGGGCACGCGGGTCAGCCGAGGCTGACGGCCGGACGGTGACCCGCGCCAGCGACGCGCTCGGCCGGGTCGAGGAGGCGGCCGCGGACGATCAGCCACAGCGGGAAGACGATCTCGAAGACGGCGCCGACTGCCATGGCGGCCATCGCGGTGGGCGACGTCAGCGACCACAGACCAGCGGCCGCGGCGACGACGCCGATGAACAGCGCGGCAAACCCGACGACACCGAGCCAGCCCAGCCACCGTGGTGCCAGCCGGCCCCGCAGGAGCGCATCGCTGAGGACGAGGCCAGCGAGGGCCGTGGTGAGCAGGACCAGGTCGAGCCAGCGGTCGCGCCACGCGGCGTACCCGAGCACCGCGAGGAACTCGAGCGCGCGCAGCGCGAGATAGGCCGGGCCGTGCATCGGCCCGGCGGGCGCCAGCGGGCGCCACAGGATCAGGCCGATCCCCGGCACTGCCAGGGCATCGACGACGATGAGGGAGTTGGCTGCGGGCGGTGACGAGAGCTCGTCACCCACGGAAAAGGCGGCGGTCGCGACGAGGAAGAGCGCGCCGGCGAGGCGAAGCATGGTGTCCTCCTGACTCGGTGGTGTCTCCAGCGTCCCAAGCCGCGCGCCGGCGGGCCATGGGGCCAGCATCCGTGTGCGCGCTCACACCCGCAGACGACAGAGGTGCCCCACCTCCGCGAGGGAGATGGGGCACCTCTGACGTGCTGGGCGTGAGCCCTGAAGGTCACTTGCCGTCGACAGCGTCCTTGGCCTGGCCCAGCGCGTCCTGCGCACCGGCCTTGAGGTCCTCGGCACCCTGGGCGGAGTCGGCCTCGAGGTTCTGCACCGAGCCCTCGCCGACGTAGTCGTCGGCCATCTGCTGGCCCTGGTCGACCTGCTCCTGGAACTTGCCACCGGTCGCGTTGTCGACCGCGTCGCCGGCCTTGGTGATGCCCTGGTCGCTGATCTCCTCGACCTTGTCCTGGTTCTGCCCGAGGATCTCCTCGGCCTTGGCCTTGATGTTGTCGAACATGCTCATGCTGCGTGGCTCCATTTCTTGATGCCTGGCAGGGCACGGGATTGTGTCCCCGAGAGCAGTGTGCACCGTGGAGGGCATGAATCCCAGCAGGCGAGGGGATGGGATGATTGGGCCCATGACTGTCCGACCCATCGTCATCACCGGAGAGCCGGTCCTGCACCGCCGCGCCGAGCCCGTCACACAGTTCGACGACGAGCTGCGCGCACTCGTCGACGACATGTTCGAGACGATGGATGCCGCCCGTGGTGTCGGCCTGGCGGCCCCGCAGATCGGTGTCGGGCTGCGCATCTTCACCTGGCAGATGGACAACAACGACGGTGTGCCGGCCCGCGGCGTCATCGTCAATCCCTTTGTCTCGCCGTCGAAGCCGGCCGTCGGTGACCCCGACCCCGACGAGGAGTCCGAGGGCTGCCTGTCGGTGCCGGGGGAGTCCTTCCCGCTGCGGCGCGGTGAGCGCGCATCGGTCAGCGGCTATGACGTTGACGGCAACGAGATCGCCTTCGCGGCCACGGGGTGGTTCGCCCGGTGCATGCAGCACGAGTACGACCACCTCAATGGCTTCCTCTATGTCGACCGCCTCAATGAGCGCTGGGCCAAGAAGGCCAAGAAGGCCGTCAAGCGCAACGGCTGGGGCACCCCCGGGCACACCTGGATGCCGGGCGTCGACCGCGACCCCTTCGGCCACGACGACGCCGACGACACCGACGACGACTGAGCGCCCCCGGCAGCCCACCATGACCGCACCGATCGTCGCCGTCGTCGGCCCGACCGCGAGCGGCAAGTCCGACCTCGGACTCGCCCTGGCGCGGGCCCTCGACGGCGAGATCGTCAACGCCGACGCCATGCAGCTCTATCGGGGCATGGACATCGGCACGGCCAAGCTCACACCCGTCGAGCGCCGCGGCATCGCCCACCACCAGCTCGACGTCCTCGAGGTGACCGAGGAGGCGAGTGTCGCCGCCTATCAGCGGGCATCGCGGGCAGACCTGGCCGCCATCCAGGGGCGGGGTCGGCGCGCGCTCCTGGTCGGTGGCTCCGGGCTCTATGTGCGGGCCGCGCTCGACATCCTCGAGATCCCGCCCACCGACCCCGCGGTCCGTGCGCGACTCGAGGCAGATGCTCGCGAGGTCGGCGGCATGGAGCTCTATTGCCGGCTGCGCACCGCCGATCCCGTTGCGGCACAGGAGATCCTGCCCACCAACACCCGGCGCGTGATCCGGGCGCTGGAGGTCATCGAGATCACCGGTCGACCCTTTTCGGCGACCATGCCCCGGCGGGAGTATGCCGCGCCGGCCGTCGCGGTCGGCCTGCGCCCCGAGCGAACGTGGCTGGACGAGCGCATCGAGAGACGTGCCCGGATGATGTTCGAGGGCGGACTGCTGGACGAGGTGCGGGCGCTCGAGCCGCTCGGGCTCAGGCGGGGCCGGACGGCCTCGACAGCCATCGGCTACAGCCAGGCCCTGGCGGTCATCGACGGCGAGATCGACGTCGACACCGCCGTCGACCAGACCGCCACGGCGACCCGCAAGCTCGCCCGGCGCCAGGAGTCGTGGTTCCGTCCCGACCCGCGCATCACCTGGCTCGACCCGACCGTGCCCGACCTCGTGCAGCGAGCGCTGGCCGTGGTGCAGGCCGCGGCCGGCTGACCCGCCGCCACCCGCACCCGCGTCAGGCGCGGCCCACCCGACGACACGCGGCATACGCGACGGGCGCGGCATACGCGACAATGGAGCCATGGCGACGACCTTCACCAAGGGCCACGGCACGGAGAACGACTTCGTGATCGTGCCGGACACCGACGGCTCCCGTGGGCTGACCGCCCACGAGGCCGCCGTGCTCGCCGACCGACGCGCCGGCATCGGGGGAGACGGGGTCATCCGCGTCGTCCCGACGGCCAGCGCCGACGAGGAGTCGGTGCGCGCCCTCGCCGACCGCGCCCAGTGGTTCATGGACTATCGCAACGCCGACGGCTCGGCGGCGGAGATGTGCGGCAACGGCACCCGGGTGTTCGCGACCTACCTGCGCGAGAAGGGGATCGAGACCAGCGACGAGTTCGACATCGCCACTCGGGGCGGCCTCAAGCACATCACCCACGACGGCTCGATGGTCGCCACCGCCATGGGGCCGTGGCGCCTGACCGACCCCGACAAAGCCGCCGCCGACGGTGTCGACTCGGTGGTGCACGTCGAGGGCTATGAGCCCTTCCCGGCCCTCAGCCTCGACCTCGGCAACCCCCACACGGTCGTGCTCCTGCCGCCGGCCGTCGACCTCGACTCCCTCGACCTGACCAGGGCGCCGGTCGTCAGCCCGACGCCGCCCAACGGCACCAATGTCGAGTTCGTCCAGCCGGTGGGACCCGGCCACATCCGCATGCGCGTCCACGAGCGCGGTGTGGGTGAGACCCGCTCGTGCGGCACCGGCGCCTGCGCGGCAGCTCTGGCGACCCGCTACTGGGGCGGTCCGGATTCCGGCGACGAGTGGACCGTCGACGTCCCCGGCGGCCGGCTCCGCGTGCGCGCCCTGCCCGGTGACACGGTCGAGCTCGCCGGCCCGGCGGTGCTCGTGGCCGACGGCGAGACCACCCTCATCTGACGCCGCACCACATGACGAGCAACGACCACTACTTCACCGCGCGCCCCGCCAGCGCCGAGGAGTTGCGCAGCCTGCGGGTGGAGCTCGCCGGCCGCGAGGTCGAGGTCGTCACAGCGCCCGGCATCTTCAGCCCCGACCACGTCGACCACGGCACCCAGGTCCTGCTCGACCACGCGCCTGAGCCGCCTGCCGACGGGCGCTTCCTCGACATCGGCTGCGGCTGGGGGCCGATCGCCCTCACCCTCGCCCTCCTGCGGCCCGACGCTGACATCACCGCCGTCGACGTCAACGAGCGCGCCCTCGACCTGTGCCGCCGCAACGCCGAGAGCCTCGGGACGAGCCGGCTCGTCGCGGCGCTGCCGGAGCAGGTGCCGGACGACGCGGCATACGACCTGATCTGGTCCAACCCGCCCATCCGCATCGGCAAGGCGGCCCTCCACGACCTGCTCCGCACCTGGCTGCCGCGGCTGGCACCCGGCGGCGCGGCATACCTCGTGGTCCAGAAGAACCTCGGCTCCGACTCCCTCCAGCGCTGGCTGGTGGACTCGCTAGGGGAGGGGTATGCCGTGGGGCGGCTGGCGAGCTCCAAGGGCTTCCGGGTGCTCGAGGTCCGCCGCGCCGGTTGACCGGGCACGCCACCCCAACGGGTGCGTGGCAGGCGCGGGAGGGCAGAAAGTCGCTGGTCCCCGTGTTGGAGGGATGAGACCCTGTTGGGGTTATCCCACGAACGAATCAGGATGTATGACTGACAACCGCACCGACGCTGCCCGCGAGCGACTCTTCGGAGGCACGGCAGCGGCCCTCCACGACGACGACGGCTTCCGCCAGGACGCGGACCACCTCTATGACGGCGAGCAGCTCGACCGCGAGGAGCGCGCGGCCCTGCGCCGCGTGCAGGGCCTGTCGACCGAGCTCGAGGACATCACCGAGGTCGAGTACCGCCAGCTGCGGCTCGAGCGCGTCGTCCTCGCCGGGCTGTGGACCGAGGGCACGCTCGAGGACGCCGAGAACTCGCTGCGCGAGCTCGCCGCCCTCGCCGAGACCGCCGGCTCGACCGTCCTCGACGGTGTGATCCAGCGGCGCATGCGCCCCGACGCGGCGACCTGGCTCGGCTCCGGCAAGGCGATCGAGCTGCGCGACATCGTCATCGGCGAGGGCGCCGACACCGTCATCTGCGACAGCGAGCTCGCCCCCAGCCAGCGGCGTGCGCTCGAGGACGTCGTCAAGGTCAAGGTCATCGACCGGACCTCGCTGATCCTCGACATTTTCGCGCAGCACGCCAAGTCCCGAGAGGGCCGCGCGCAGGTCGAGCTGGCCCAGCTCCAGTACCTCCTGCCGCGACTGCGCGGCTGGGGTGAGTCGATGTCGCGTCAGGCCGGTGGCCGGGTCGCCGGCGGTGAGGGCATCGGCTCCCGTGGCCCCGGTGAGACCAAGATCGAGCTCGACCGGCGCCGGATCAACACCAAGATGGCCAAGCTGCGCCGCGATATCAAGGCGATGAAGTCCACCCGCGACACCAAGCGCTCCTCGCGCCGGGCCAACGCCATCCCGTCGGTCGCGATCGCGGGATACACCAACGCCGGCAAGTCCTCGCTGCTCAACCGGCTCACCGGTGCCGGCGTGCTCGTCGAGAACCAGCTCTTCGCGACGCTGGACCCGACGGTGCGGCGCGCCGAGGCCGAGGACGGTCGCGTCTACACGCTCGCCGACACGGTCGGCTTCGTGCGCAACCTGCCGCACCAGCTGGTCGAGGCCTTCCGCTCCACGCTGGAGGAGGTCGGCGACTCCGACCTGCTGCTCCACGTCGTCGACGGCTCCCACCCCGACCCCGAGGGTCAGATCAGCGCGGTGCGCGAGGTGCTCGCCGAGGTCGGCGGCGACGAGCTCACCGAGATCATCGTCGTCAACAAGGCCGACATCGCCGACCCCGAGGTGCTCGACCGGCTGCTGCGCCACGAGCGCCGCGCGATCGCCGTCTCGGCCCGCACCGGCGAGGGCATCGACGAGCTGCGCGCCCTCATCGAGTCCGAGCTGCCCCGGCCCGCCATCGACGTCGACGTGCTGCTGCCCTATGACCGTGGTGACCTGGTCAACCGGCTCCACGAGGAGGCCGACATCCTCTCCGAGGAGCACACCGGGGCCGGCACCCGGGTCCACGCCCGGGTCAACCCCGACCTCGCCGGCGAGCTGGCGGCATACCCCGCCTGAGAGGTATGCCGCGCGCCTGGGAATGCTCGTGAGCGCGCCCCCCGCCGCGGCGTGGCGGCCACTTTGGCGGCGTGTCGGCGGGGGCGCCTAGTCTCGGCGGGGTGAGCGAACTGAGCGTGCCGCGGGACCTGACCACCGGACGGCTGCGGCTGCGGCCGATCCGCGCCGAGGACAGCGGCTTCTGGCTGACGATCCACCGTGACCCCGCGCTGTGGGGGCATGCGCCCTTTGCCATGCCCCAGTCCGACGCCGAGGCCCTGGCCGGCTTTGACCAGGCGGTTGCCCACTGGGAGGAGCATGGGCGCGGCTACCGGGTCGTCGAGAGCCTCGAGGGCGGCGAGCGCGTAGGTGTCGCGGGGCTGCGGCACGACTGCGACGGGCTCAACCTCTACTACCGTTTCGCCGCCGCGGCACACGGGCGGGGCGATGCGCGCGAGGCCGCCCGCGCCGCCGTGGCCGAGGGCCTGGAGTGGTGGCCGGGGGAGAGCGCCGTCCACGCTGTCATCCGGCCCGACCATCAGCCGTCCATCCGCGTCGCGGAGCGCGCCGGCCTCGACCCCGACGGCACGCGGCGGCACGCGAGCGACCCCGCCGACCTGGAGCCCTCGGTGCTCTATCGCGCGCCCCGGGCCGAGCGCGTCGCGCAGCTTGACCGGCCCGCGCGGGAGGAGATCCTCGACCTGTGGTGCCGGGTCAACGATGCCGGGGGAGCGGTGGGCTTCCTGCCCGGCGCTCCCCGCGAGATCGTCGCCGAGGCGCTGGCCGCCCACGAGGATCTGATGGCCCGGGGGCGCCAGACGCTCGTGGTCCTGCGTGCGCCGGATGGGCGGCTGCGTGGCCTCGCGTTCTGGGAGACCGTCGCCAATCTCCTTCTCGCGCACTGCCGTTGGCTCTATCGCGTCATGGTCGACCCGGACCAGCAAGGGCGTGGTCTCGGGCTGCTGCTCATGGCCGGTCTGCACCGGGTGGCTCGCGAGGACGGCGTCGAGATCACGAGTCTGGGGGTGCGCGGCGGGACGGGGACGACCGCCTTCTATCGCCAGTGCGGATACGAGATCACCGGCCGCATCCAGGGTGCGATCCGGCTCGCTCCCGGTGACGACCGCGACGACATCACGATGAGCCGGCGACTCGACGGGCGGGTCCTCCCGCCGAGCGATCAGACCTGAGCCCACACGGCATACCTCCTCGGCCACCGGGGAGCGGGCCGCCGGCGGAGGGCGGCCTGGAGGGTGGGGCCCACCCACCTAGGATTGGGCGGTGCCGCTGCTCACCCCTGCCGACCCCCTGCCCGACGGCATCCAGCGCGTGCTCACCGCGGGCGGGTCCGGATCGGGCAAGACGACCCTCGCGGCCCGCATCTCCGCGGCGCTGGGCATCCCGCACACCGAGATCGACGCCCTGCACCACGGTCCCGGCTGGACGCGGCGCCCGACCTTCGACGCCGACGTCGCGGCACTCGTGGCGCAGGAAGCGTGGGTGACCGAGTGGCAGTACAGCGAGGTGCGGCCGCTGCTGCTGGCACGGGCGCAGCTGCTCGTGTGGCTCGACCTGCCGCGACCCGTCGTGATGGCTCAGGTCGTGCGCCGCACACTCCGGCGCAGGCTGCGGCGCGAGGAGCTGTGGAATGGCAATCTCGAGCCGCCCCTGTGGACGATCCTGACCGACCGGGAGCACATCATCCGCTGGGCCTGGGACACCCACTCCAAGGCGGCCGACCGTGTCCAGGAGGCGATGGCCGCCCGTCCGGACCTCCCCGTCGTGCGCCTGACCAGCCGCGCCGACGTGGAGACCTTTGTTGCTGGACCCCTGCGCAGCGCCGGAGGCTGAGGCGTCGGCAGATGATGCGTCGGTTGAGGCGCCGACGCACGTCCCTCAGAGCCGGGTGAGCCACGTGTGCTCGCCGTGCTCGCGCAACTCGCCACTTGGTCTGGGGGCGCGGGGGCGAAGCCCCTCCTCTTCGAGTCGACTGGGGAAGACACGCCGTCCGGGCGCCGATGGCCACGGCGTGTCTTCCCCAGTCGACCTAGGTGAGACGGAGTCAGGCCGCCTCACGGGCCGGCGGGGTGGGGTGCGCTCAGGTCAGAGCCGGGTGAGCCCCGTGGCGGCGATGACGGGCTCACCGACCGCATCGGAGGCGTCGAGGTCGACGACGGCGTCGATGCCCCAGTCGTGGTGGCCCTCCGGGTCGGCCAGCACCTGGCGCACGGTCCAGCGCCGCCGGTCGCCCTCGACACCGGGCACCTCACCGGTGTCGGCGGTGACCTGGAAGAGCGCGGGCCCGCGGGCGTCCTGGTCGGTGCCGACCGACTCGTGCTCCTCCCAATAGGGGGCGAGCGCGGCATACCAGTCGTCCTCGGTGAGCAGCGCCGGGCGCGGCGGGTCGGTGAGCTCTGCCCCGGCGGCATCCAGCGCGGCCAGCGCTCGGACGTCGTCGCGGGCGGCGGCCTCCACCCGGCGGAAGAGCGCGCCGCGCACCATCGCCCGGAAGGCCCGCTCGTTGGCGGTGAGCGGCCGCGGCGGGGGTGGCGCCTCACCGTGCTGGGCCACGGCCTCGCGCACCCGGTCGGGGTTGGTCAGCGCCTCCCACTCGTCGAGCAGTGAGGAGTCGGTCTGGCGGATCGTCTCGCCCAGCCAGTCGACGAGCTCCTCCAGCTGCTCGGAGAAGTGCTGCTCGGGCACCGTGTGTCGCAGCGTGCGATAGGCATCGGTGAGATAGCGCAGCACCAGCCCCTCGCTGCGGGCGAGCTGGTAGCGACCGACGAAGTCGGTGAAGGACATCCCCTGCTCCCACATCTCGCGCACGATCGCCTTGGGGGAGAGGGCATCTGGCGACAGCCACGGGTGGGTCTCGCGATAGGTCTCGTATGCCGCGGTGAGCAGCTCCGCGAGCGGCTGCGGCCAGGTGACCTCCTCGAGCAGCTCCATCCGCTCCTCGTACTCGATGCCGTCGGCCTTCATCTGCTCGACGGCGGCGCCACGCGCCGCCCACTGCTGCTGGCGCAGGATCGCCTGCGGCGACTCCAGGACGGACTCGACGACCGAGACCACGTCGAGGGCGTGCTCCGGGGAGTCCGGGTCGAGCAGGTCGAGCGCAGCCAGCGCGAAGTGCGCGAGAGGCTGGTTGAGGGCAAAGTCCGGTGGCAGGTCGACCGTGAGGGCCACGGTGCGTCCGTCGGCGTCGGGCTCGTCGAGGCGGCGCAGGACACCGCTGTCGAGCAGGCTGCGACCGAGTCGGATCGCGCGGCGGGCCAGCCGGGCCTGCTGTGCAGGCGACTCGTGGTTGTCGCGTGTGAGGCGGCTCAGCGAGGTGACCGGATCCCCGTGGCGTGCAACGACATTGAGGATCATGGCGTTGTCGATGCGCATCCGCGACTGGAGCTGCTCAGGTGCTGCCGCGACGAGCTTGTCAAAGGTCTGGTCGGTCCAGACCACGAATCCCTCGGGCGGCTTCTTGCGCTGCACCTTGCGTCGCTTCTTGGGGTCATCGCCGGCCTTGGCGAGAGCGCGCTCGTTGTCGATCACGTGCTCCGGCGCCTGCACGACGACATTGCCAGTGGTGTCAAAGCCGGCCCGCCCGGCCCGCCCGGCGATCTGGTGGAACTCGCGGGCGCGCAGCACGCGGTGGCGGGAGCCGTCGAACTTGGTCAGGGCGGTGAAGAGCACGGTGCGGATGGGCACGTTGATGCCGACGCCGAGAGTGTCCGTGCCGCAGATGACCTTGAGCAGCCCGGCCTGCGCGAGCTGCTCGACGAGGCGGCGATAGCGGGGGAGCATGCCCGCGTGGTGGACGCCGATCCCCCTGCGCAGCAACGCTCCCAGCGTCTTGCCGAAGCCGGCGCCGAAGCGCACCCCGGCGAGCCGCTGGGCGATCTGCTCCTGCTCGGCCTTGTCGATCACCCGCCAGCCGCGCAGCGAGGTCGCGTGCTCGGCGGCCGCGGCCTGGGTTTGGTGCACGACATAGACGGGCGCTTGACGGGTCTCGACGATCTCGCGCAGGGTCTCCTCGAGCGGCTCAAGCGACCAGCGGAAGCTCAGCGGGACAGGCCGCTCCGCCCCGGTCACCTCGGCGACCTCACGGCCGGTGCGTCGCTCGAGGTCCTCGCTGATCCGGGACATGTCGCCGAGCGTCGCGGACATGAGCACGAACTGCGCCTGGGGCAGCTCGAGCAGGGGCACCTGCCACGCCCAGCCGCGCTCTGGCTCGGCGTAGTAGTGGAACTCGTCCATGACCACGAGCCCCACATCTGCCCGATCGCCCTCTCGCAGAGCGATATTGGCCAGCACCTCTGCGGTGCAGGCGATGATCGGCGCGTCCGGGTTGACCGAGGCGTCACCGGTCAGCATGCCGACGTTCTCGGGGCCGAAGAGGCGGCACAGGTCAAAGAACTTCTCGTTGACCAGCGCCTTGATGGGGGCGGTGTAGAAGCTGACGCGGTCGCCGGACAGCGCTGCGAAGTGGGCGGCCGCCGCGACCAGCGACTTGCCCGACCCGGTCGGCGACGCGAGCACCACGTGCCGGCCGGAGAGGATCTCGATGATCGCCTCCTCCTGGTGCTCGTAGAGGCGCAGGCCCACGCCCTCGGTCCACTCGGTGACCCGGTCAAAGAGCAGATCTGGGTCGCTGGTCGGATCGGCGTATGCCGCGGCGGCCAGCGGGTAGGCCGCGGCGTCGGGGGCAGGGGAGGAGGGCATCGCCGCCCATCCTCTCAGGTGGCGGCGGCGACCAGGCCGAGGAGCCGCTCGAGGGTGGCCAGGCGCTGGCTGACCGGGCCCGGTGGGACGGTGACGCGCAGGGTGGAGATGCCGGCCGCGGCATACGCCCGCAGCTGGTCGCTCACCGTCTCGTCGGTCCCGAGGAGGTTGGTGCGCAGCCCGATCTCAGGTGGGACCGCAGCCGCGGCGCCCTCCCGATCGCCCGCCTGCCAGAGTCCGTGGACGCGGGCGATGGCATCGCCGAAGCCCTGTCGCACAAAGGCATTGCTGTAGAAGTTGGTCGTGGGGCTGCCCATCGCCCCGAACGTGAAGGCATAGCCGCCCGCATGACGACGCGCCACTGCCTCGACATCCTCGTCGAACTCGACCGATGCGGCGACGGTCAGCTCCACTGCCGAGAGGTCCCGCCCCGCTGCAGCAGCACCCTCGCGGATCGGTGCCAGCAGGGCATCGGCCGACTGGGGCAGCAGCGAGTTGCCCACCCAGCCGTCGGCGAGCTCGCCGGTCAGGCGCAGGTTGGCCGGGCCGAGCGAGGCCACCCAGATCGGGATGTCGGTCGGCGGCGCCATCGACCTGATCGCCTTGCCCTCGCCGCCGGGCAGCGGCAGCCGATAGGTCTTGCCGTCATAGGCCAGGCGGTCGCCGCGGAAGACGCTCCGGAGGATCTCGATGGTCTCGCGGGTGCGCTGCACCGGCCGCCCGAAGGGCACCCCGTGCCAGCCCTCCACGACCTGCGGGCCGCTCACCCCCAGCCCGAGCACCAGCCGGCCGCCGCTGAGCGCCTGCACCGACATCGCCGTCATCGCCAGGTTGGCCGGCGTGCGGGCGCCGAGCTGGGCGATGCCGGTGACCAGCCGCGCCTGCTCGGTGCGCGCGGCGAGATAGGCCAGCGGGGTGAAGGCGTCATAGCCCCACGCCTCCGGGGTCCACAACGAGTCGGCTCCCAGCCGCTCCGCGCCGACGGCGAAGTCGACCTCCTCGGGGGAGTAGGGCTGGACGTTGACCCCGATCCGCAGGGTCACGGCGCCACCTGGCCGGGCTGCGCAGCCTGCTCGGCGAGCTGCTTGATGTGGCCGAGGTTGGCCTCCATGCTGGCCAGGTGCTCCTCGAGCCGCCGCGCGACGATCCGGTCCTCCTTGTCGGGCATGGCGTCGATGGCGAAGGACAGCCCCGAGCGGCCCGGGCCGATCTGCGCGGTCTGGGTCAGCCGGGTGCCGGGGCCCACCGGCTCGAGCACATAGCGCCAGACGGCCGAGGGGTCCTCGACCCGCTCCACGGCATACGCGAAATCCCGCGGCACGTCGCAGGCGATGACCGTGCTGGTGGTCTCCCACTCACCGGCCGCCGGGTGGGCGTTGCGGCCGAGGAAGCGCGCTCCCACCGCCGGTCCGGTCGCGCCGTCCAGCCACTGCGCGCCGCGGAACTCGGTGCTGGTCGCCGCTGCGGTCGACAGGTCGGTCACGATCGACCAGACCGCCTCGGGCGGCGCCTCGATCTCGATGGTGGCCTGCGTGCTCGGCGCGTCGGACAGTCTCATGGGCCCCGCCTTCCTCCGGCCCGCGTCCCTGCGGGCGACTGCCCGTGTCTACCAGCGCGGCGCACGCCGCGCCAGAGCCCCGGCCCCGGCGTGAGATGACGTCAGTCTTGCGCGCGGATGACCTGCAGGTATGCCGCGGGCGCCCGGCCCGCGCGCGGGCCCCCGTCCGTTTGGTGGCAGTGCTCCCGTGCTGTCACCATGTGCGCTGTGGCACAGCGCACATCGACGCAGCAGACCCCAGAGCACGTCCGTCTCCGCGACTCCCCGGGGGCCAATGACCCGTGGAGGCTGTGGGGGCCCTACGTCTCGGGTCGTCAGTGGGGGACCGTCCGCGAGGACTACTCGCCCGACGGCAACGCATGGGACTTCTTCCCCTTCGACCACGCGCACGCGCGCGCCTACCGCTGGGGCGAGGACGGCCTGGCCGGGGTCTGTGACCGCTACGGCTTCCTCAACCTCGGCATCGCCATGTGGAACCGTCAGGACGACCGGCTCAAGGAGCGGCTCTTCGGCCTGACCAACGCCCAGGGCAACCACGGCGAGGACGCCAAGGAGTACTGGTGGCATGTCGACGCCACCCCGACCCACTCCTATGGCGAGTGGCTCTACCGCTACCCGCACGCGGCATACCCCTATGCAGATCTGTTGGCGGAGAACGGATCCCGCACCCGCGAGCAGGAGGAGTACGAGCTGACCGACACGGGTCTGCTCGCCGACAACCGCTTCTTCGATGTGCAGGTCACCCACGCCAAGGCCGCGCCCGACGACATCACGATGGTCGTGACCGCGACCAACCACGGGCCCGAGGCGGCGCCCCTGCACCTGCTGCCCCACCTGTGGTTCCGCAACACCTGGTCGTGGGGACGGGACGACCGCAAGCCGAGCATCCGCGCCGTCGACGCCGGCCCGGGCAGGCGAGCAGTCGAGACCCAGCACGACTTCCTCGGCCGCTATGTGCTCGTCGCCGACGGCGAGCCCGAGATCCTGCTGTGCGACAACGAGACCAACAGCCAGCTGCTCTTCGGCACCGACGAGGGCGGCGGCCGCTATCCCAAGGACGCCATCAACAACGCCGTCGTGCGGATGGACCGCGGTGGGCTGGCCCCCGAGGTCGGCACCAAGATGGCCTTCCACTGGTGGTTCGACTCGGTCGCGCCGGGGGAGAGCGTCACGGTCCGCGTGCGGCTGCTCGGCGAGGAGTCGATCGCCGGCCGGGAGCCCTCGGCGCTGCTGGACGGGACCGACGCCACCGTCGCCAAGCGCAAGAGCGAGGCCGACGAGTTCTATGGCGTGGTCATCCCGGAGGGGACGCCCGAGGAGGACCGCGAGATCGCCCGCCGGGCCTTCGCCGGCCTGCTGTGGTGCAAGCAGCTCTATCGCTATGACATCCGCCAGTGGCTCAAGGGCGACCCCGCCCAGATCAACCCGCCGCGTGAGCGCCGGCGCCCGCAGCCGGAGGCCCGCAACACCCACTGGCGGCACTTCTCGATCGCCGACGTCATCTCCATGCCCGACGAGTGGGAGTACCCCTGGTTCGCGTCGTGGGACCTGGCCTTCCACACCGTGGCCCTGGCGCACATCGACCCGGACTTCGCCAAGGAGCAGCTGGTCCTGATGTGCCGCGAGTGGTCGATGCACGGCAACGGCCAGCTCCCGGCCTACGAGTGGAACTTCTCCGACGTCAACCCGCCCGTGCACGCCTGGGCGGTCTGGCAGGTCTACAACATCGAGGGCGCGCAGGACCAGGAGTTCCTCATCCGGGTCTTCACCAAGCTGCTGCTCAACTTCGGCTGGTGGGTCAACCGCAAGGACCCCGACGGGTCCAACCTCTTCGAGGGCGGCTTCCTCGGCATGGACAACATCGGTCCCTTCGACCGGTCCGAGCGGCTGCCGGAGGGACAGCGGCTGGAGCAGTCCGACGCGACGAGCTGGATGGCCTTCTTCTGTCTCGACATGCTCAAGATCGCGTGGGAGCTGGCCCGCAACGACATCGCCTGGGACGAGGTGGCGACCAAGTTCCTCGAGCACTTCCTCGACATCGCCGAGGCGATGGAGCAGTTCGGCTCCAAGAACGTCT
This sequence comes from Micrococcales bacterium, assembly GCA_021287075.1. Classification (GTDB taxonomy): domain Bacteria; phylum Actinomycetota; class Actinomycetes; order Actinomycetales; family Dermatophilaceae; genus JAJTBD01. Next base: position 32,831 of record JAJTBD010000025.1, read on the forward strand.
CGCTCTGGCACGAGCAGGACGGCTTCTACTACGACTCGGTCGTCGACGACGACGGGTCCACCCAGCCGGTGACGGTGCGCTCGATGGTCGGCCTGCTGCCGCTCATGGCCGTCGCCGTGCAGCCGGAGTGGGTCGATGAGGAGCTGCCCGACTTCGAGGCCAACATGGCCTGGCTGCGCGGCCGGCGCCCCGAGCTCGCCGACGCGGTCGTGCAGACCAAGCAGGCCGACGAGGAGGTCCAGACCCTCTCGCTCGTCACCCGCAAGCGGCTCGGGCGCATCCTCACGCGCATGTTCGACGAGGACGAGTTCCTCAGCGAGCACGGGCTGCGCTCCCTCTCGGCCGTCTACCGCGACGGCTACTCGGTGCCGATCGACGGGCGCAACCTGCCGATCCGTTATGTCCCGGCCGAGTCCGAGAGCGGCATGTTCGGCGGCAACTCCAACTGGCGCGGACCCATCTGGTTCCCCGTCAACGTGCTGCTCACCGGCGCACTGCGGACGTATGCCGCGGGCATGAGCGCCCGCACCAAGGTCGAGTTCCCGACGGGGTCGGGTCAGCAGCTGGGCCTGGCCGACATCGCCGACGCGATCGAGGACCGGCTCATCGGGCTCTTCCGACGGGGCGAGGACGGCCGGCGGCCGAGCGACCCGCGCCACGTGCCCACCCACGAGCTGTGGCAGGCACACCCCACCTTCAGCGAGTACTTCCACGGTGACACCGGCGCGGGTCTGGGTGCCTCGCACCAGACCGGCTGGACCGGCACCGTGGCCCACCTGATCTGCGCCCGCGGCAAGGCCCGCCCGGCCGAGAACCACATCTGAGCAAAGGACACGACATGAGCCAGATCCCGCCTCCCGCACCCGGCACTAACGGCGCCGCCGAGGGCCCCACCGCGCCCACGGCCGCGCCGCCGCAGGTGCTCTCGCCCGAGGACCTCACCCTCAAGGGCCAGACGATCATCGTGACCGGCGGCAACTCCGGCATCGGCGAGGGCATCTGCCTCGAGGCCGGCCGCCAGGGCGCCAACGTGGTCATCGACTATGTCACCGACGAGGAGCGCGCCGCGGCCATGGTCGGCGAGATCGAGGCCATGGGCGGCCGCGCCATCGCCGTCAAGGCCGACGTCTCCAAGGTCGCCGAGCTGGAGAACCTCGTCACCCAGGCCGTCGAGACCTTCGGCCGGCTCGACGTGATGGTCAACAACGCCGGCGTCGAGACCGGCCAGTCCACGCTCAACCTGACCGAGGACAAGTTCGACTGGCTGATGGCCATCAACGTCAAGGGCGCCGTCTTCGGCACCAAGCTGGCCGCGGAGCAGTTCGTCCGTCAGGGCACGCCCGGCGTGATCATCAACATGAGCTCCACGCACGAGGACTGGCCCATGCCCGGCGACCTCGGCTACTGCGTCAGCAAGGGCGCCATGCGCATGCTCACGCGCAACTCCGCCGTCGAGCTCGGCAAGCACGGCATCCGGGTCCTCGGCATCGGCCCCGGCGCCATCGCCACGCCGATCAACAAGGAGACGATGGAGGACCCCGAGCAGATGAGGGCGCTCACCTCCGCGATCCCGCTGGGCTACATGGGCACCCCCGAGGAGATGGGCCGGCTCACCTGCTTCCTGGCCTCCAAGGGCGGCAGCTATGTCACCGCGACGACGATCATGGCCGACGGCGGCCTGATGCAGAGCAGCAGCGGGCTCTGACCCGGCCGCCACGGGCCGCGCCCCGGTGGCGATGTCGCAGGTCGCGGGGCCGCCGGCCCACGGATTCACCACACTTCGGGCGAATCTGGGCCCGGAGGGTGTACCAATGGGTATGAGCGGTGCGGAGCAGCCGCGCCGTCGGTCCCGAGCGAGGTGGAGCGGCACATGCAGGTCGCGGTGAAGTACGGCTGGATCGACCATGACCCCGTCGTCGACGAGTCCGGCGCGCTGAGCACCGGCGGTGGCGGGCAGACGATCGTGCACCGGCTCCTCGACATGTATCCCGGCGCCGTGCTGCTCGACCGCGAGCGGCGCGAGGGCGCCCAGGTGCCCGTCGTGACCTTCGCCGACATCGACGTCGAGGACACCCTGGTCATCAATCTCGACGTGATCGACTCGGTCGGCGTCTTCCAGGCGCTGCACAGGCCGGGCAACGAGCCCAGGATCATGAACTTCCAGTGGACGACCCCCTCGATCTACCACCACCAGGTCAACTTCGCCGCCATGGCCCTGAGCTATGCGCTCTTCCCGACCTTCTGCTCCGGCAACCGCACCGCCGGCGAGGTGCGCGAGGTGCTCTCGCAGTGGATGGTCTCCTCGCTCGGCGAGAAGGCAAAGATCGCCTGGGCCGACCTCGGGGTCTTCCCCGACCGGCTCAAGGAGCGCCAGCCCACCGACGTGCCGCGCGTGCTCTATCCGGCCATCTACCTCTCCGAGCGCAAGCAGCCGCTGCGCTTCCTCGAGATCGTCGAGGCCGTGCGCAAGCGCACCCCCATCGAGGTCGACATGCACCTGGCGCAGTCGCACCTCATCACCCACCTCGCGATGAACTTCTCGCGCCGGCCGTGGATCAAGGTCGGGCCGCTGACGGCGCCCCGCGACGACTACTGGGGCACGCTCTCGCGCACGACCGCCTTCCTGGCCACCAGCAACGAGGAGGCCTACGGCATCCAGTACCTCGAGGCGCTGCTTGCGGGCGCCATCGGTGTCTTCCCCGACCTGCCGTGGGCGCGGGCGATCCTGCCCGAGACCTATCCCTTCTTCTATGGCAGCGACCAGCAGGCGGTCGACATGCTCACCCGCGCGGTCAGCGAGCCCGAGGCAGTGCTGGCCGAGATGGCCTCCTCCGCAGGCATGCCGATCAGCGACTGGGTGCGCGCGCACCACAGCAAGGCCGATTTCGAGCACCAGCTCCGCGACCAGATCGGTGCGTGGTTCCCCCAGGTCTCGCCCGCCACCTGACCCGGCCGCACCCGCCCACACACCGCCGGGGTATGCCGCGGCCGCGCCAGTATTCTCAGGTCCTGCCGAATGCCGCGGCGCGACGACCGTCATTGCTTGCTATCGAACGTGGAGGCCTGATGAGGGGAGCGCGTCTGCCACGGACCAATCGCTCGGCAGTTGTCCCGACGACGGACTCGTCCACTGTGCCGTCAACGCTGGCAAGGGTTTTCGGGTTCTGGGTGGTCACCCGGCTGGTCCTCATGGCGGTCATCGTGGTGACGGCGTGGGTGCGTGACATCGACGTCGTGGCGAGACATCGCGATCTTGCGTCCTGGCTCGTGATGCGCTTTGCCTACTGGGACTCCACGCTCTACGGGGCGGTCGCAGATCGTGGCTACCCGGCACCGGGGGAGACCTGTTGCTATCAGGCGTTCTTTCCCGGGTTCCCCCTGGCCATGCGGTGGGGCAGCCAGCTGTTCGGTGGGGACTACTTCTGGGCCGGTTGGGTGATCGTCCAGGCCAGTGGTGCAGTGGCGGCACTTCTGTTGTGGCAGTTGGTCTGGCAAGAGACCGGTAGCCGACGAGCAGCCTGGTTCGCCGTGGTTGCCCTGGCGGTCTTCCCCACCACCGTCTTCATGTCGGTCGTCTACACCGAGGCGCCCTTCCTCGCGTTGTCACTGGGTGCCTGGATAGCCGCCCGCAATCAGCGATGGTGGGTGGCATCGGCGTGTGGCTTGCTGGCGTCGACCCTGCGCCTCAATGCCGCGTTTCTGACATGCGCGCTGCTGATGATGTTGCTGTCCTTCGGCCGCGCCCGTCCCCGATCTGTCCTGCCCGCACTCGCCGCCGGTCCGGCGTTCATCGCCGGCTACTTCGGTTGGCTGTGGAGTCGGTCAGGCCACTGGGACGCGTGGTCCAGGGCGCAGGACGAAGGCTGGGGGCGAGCAGCGTCCTGGCCGTGGGTGGGGATGTCGAACTGGGTGTCTCAGATGGGGGGGGCGAACTCCGGACATCTACTCGTCTCTCGCGTTGTGGAGTTGGCGGCCACGATTGCGTTCGTGGTGATCACGGTGGTGTTGCTCCGCCGGCGACGATGGGCGGAGTCGGTTCTCGTCGGCTTGAACACCGTCAGCCTCGTGTGCACGACCACCTTTATGGGCAACGCCCGATTCCTCCTCGTGTGCTTCCCGCTCTACGTCTTGCTCGGCCTGCGGATGAAGGCAACACCTCGATGGGGTGTCGTCGCCTTCTTCGCGGCCAGTTCAATGCTCGCGCTGTTCAACGCATGGGCGTGGGCCATGCACTACTGGGTGGCATGACGTATTCCGCGGCCGCGCGCCGTACGCGGCGGCATACCGCAGTGCCGCGTAGCCTTGTGCGGTGCCGAGCCTCGACGATCTGCTGACCGCCGCCGTCATCGGTGTCGGCGGGTCCACCCGCCCCGGGCAGGTGGACATGGCGCACGCCGTCTCGGACGCGGTCGACAAGCAGGAGCACCTGCTCGTGCAGGCCGGCACCGGCACCGGCAAGTCGCTGGCCTATCTCGTGCCGGCCATCCAACACGCCATGGCCACCGGCCGGCCGGCGATCGTCGCGACCGCCACCCTGGCGCTGCAGGCCCAGATCATCGACCGCGACATGCCCCGGCTGGCCGCCGCGCTGGAGCCGGTCCTGGGGCGCCGCCCGACCTATGCGCTCGTCAAGGGCCGGCGCAACTACCTGTGCGCCCACAAGCTCGAGGGCGGCTTCCCCGACGACGACGAGGGGAGCCTGCTCAGCGTCGGCCAGGTCGACCAGCAGGCCTCCCGGCTCGGCGCCGAGGTGGTGCGGCTGCGCGAGTGGGCCGAGGAGACCGAGTCCGGTGACCGCGACGAGCTGGTGCCCGGCGTCAGCGAGCGGGCCTGGCGGCAGGTGTCGGTGAGCGCACGCGAGTGCCTCGGCGGCAAATGCCCGATGGTGGCCGAGTGCTTCGTCGAGCGCTCCCGCGAGGCCGCCCGCGATGTCGACATCATCGTCACCAACCACTCCTTCATGGCGATCGACGCCTTCGAGGGCCGGCAGATGCTGCCCGAGCACGACGTGCTCATCGTCGACGAGGCCCACGAGCTCGTCGACCGGGTCACCTCCACGGTCACCGACGAGCTGACCGGGCCGCTGGCCCAGGCGGCGGCCAAGCGGGCCGCCCGGCTCGCCGAGTCGACCGACGCGCTCGACGACGCGGGCGTCTTCCTCGGCGATGTCGCCGCCCAGCTGCCCGAGGGCCGGCTGCTCGGCATCCCCGACTCCCTGGCGCTCGCGCTCGCCCGCATCCGCGACACGGCGCGACGGGTGGCCACCGAGCTCAAGCCCGACAAGGACGCCGAGGTCGACGGCACGCGCCAGGTCGCCCGCAGCGCCGTCGACGAGGTCCTCGACACCGCCGAGCGCATCCTCGAGGAGCGCGAGCTCGACGTGGTCTGGGTCAGTCAGGACCCGCGGCGGGGGCCGGTCCTGCGCGTGGCCCCCATGTCGGTAGCGATGCTGTTGCGCGACAAGGTCTTTGGCGAGCGCACGGTCGTGATGACCTCGGCCACGCTCGAGCTCGGCGGCACCTTCAACGCCGTCGCCGGCACCCTCGGCCTGCGCGGCGAGGGCTCCCCGGCCTGGCGCGGCCTCGACGTGGGCAGCCCGTTCGACTATCCCAAGCAGGCGGTCGCCTACGTGGCCAGGCATCTGCCCTCACCCGGCCGCGACGGCATCAGCGAGCAGACCCTCGACGAGATCGAGGCGCTCGTCCGGGCGAGTGGTGGCCGGGCCCTCGGTCTCTTCTCCTCCATGCGTGCGGCACGCGATGCGACCGAGGCCATGCGCGAGCGCTTCGCCGAGGACGAGGGCGAGATCGCCTTCCTCTGCCAGGGCGAGGACCAGATCAGCACGCTCGTGCGCCAGTTCGCCCGCGACCCGCGCACCTGCCTCTTTGGCACGCTCACCCTCTGGCAGGGCGTCGACGTGCCCGGCTCGGCGTGCCAGCTGGTCATCATCGACCGCATCCCCTTCCCGCGGCCCGACGACCCGCTCTCGTCCGCGCGCACCCAGGCCATCGCACGCATGGGCGGCAACGGCTTCATGGCCGTCTCGGCCACCCACGCCGCCCTGCGACTGGCCCAGGGGGCCGGGCGGCTGATCCGACGCGGCGATGACAAGGGCGTGGTCGCCTTCCTCGACTCGCGGATGATGACGGCGCGGTATGCCGGCTTCCTCCAGGCCTCGCTGCCCCCCTTCTGGCCCACGGTCGACCGCGAGCTCGTGCTGGGCGCCCTGCGGCGCCTCGACGAGCACGCGCCGCCACCGCTGGAGGTGGCCGAGCCCGCGCTGCGTGGCACCACCGGCGCCCTCAAGGGCACCCGCATGGGCTCGTCCCGATCCGCCTCGCGCACAACTGGATCGGGCACCGGAGGCGAGACTCGCGGCATACCCGCTGACGACCGGCCGGTCGCCGCGGACCCGCCACCGGCAGAGTCCTCGCGCACGGCGGTGACGGGCGGGCACGCGTGGACCGCGGAGGCCGACGAGGAGCTGCGCGACGGTGTCGACCTGGGGCTCAGCCTCGAGGAGCTCGCCGAGAGCCTCGAGCTGCCCGAGGAGACCGTGGCTGCCCGTCTGGCCGGCCTCGGTCTGGACGCCAGCGGTGCCACCGCCATGCGCTTCGACTAGCCGGCAAGGTCGACTATCACCATCGCGTGTCTGCGGTCTGCCTGAGCACGCGAGCGTGGCGGTCTGGCCGGCGCTGGTCGTCGATCTTGCCGGGGCCGGCCGGTTGCCGCACCAGACCTGCGCGCGCTGTCGGCGGCACATGGCAGGCTGTGCCCGTGAGCTCGCCCCAGACCGCCGTCCCGCCGCTCGTCCTGGTGACCGGGCCCGAGGGCCTGCTCGCCGAGCGCGCGGTCGCGGCCACCCTGCGGGAGCTGCGCGAGCTGACCCCCGACGTGGAGGTCATCCGCCTGACCGCCGATGGCTATGAGCCCGGCGCGGTCGGCATGCACGCCGCGCCCAGCCTCTTCGGCGGCGACAAGGCCATCGTCGTGCAGGGGCTGGAGGAGGCGGGCGACGAGCTCCAGGCCGACCTGCTGGCCTATGTCGCGGCGCCCGAGCCGAGCGTCACCCTCCTCGTCACCCACGCCTCCGGCAATCGCGGCAAGCGCGTGCTCGACGCGATGCGCAAGGCCAAGGCGCGCGTGCTCGACGCGCCGGCGGTCAAGACCGACCGCGACAAGAGCGACTTCGCGACCAACGAGTTCCGCGTCGCCCGGCGCAAGGCCACCCCCGATGCCGTGCGGGCGCTCGTCGAGGCCGTCGGCCAGGACCTGCGCGAGCTCGCGTCGGCCTGCCAGCAGCTGATCGCCGACACCGAGGGCGTCATCGACGAGACCGTGGTGCTGAAGTACCACGGCGGCAAGGTCGAGGCGACGGGGTTCCGCGTCGCCGACGCCGCGGTGGCCGGCAACGCGGGGGAGTCGCTGCGTCTGCTGCGTCACGCCATCGCCGTCGGCGTCGACCCCGTGCCGATCGTCGCCGTCCTCGCCTCCCAGCTGCGCCAGCTCGTCCGGGTCGGTGCCGCGGGGCGCGGCCGCTCGGCCGACCTGGCCCGCGACCTCGGCATGGCCCCCTGGCAGGTCGACAAGGCCCGCCGCTCCCTCGGCGGGTGGGATGGTGAGGCGCTGGCCCGCTCGATCCAGGCCGTCGCCGCCGCCGACCAGGAGGTCAAGGGCGGCGGGCGCGACCCCGTCTTCGCCGTCGAGCGGGCGATCCTGACGATCTGCCGCGAGCGCTCCGGCGGCGGCCGGGGCTGACCGCTCCGCGGCATACCACTCGCTTTTGGCCGTTGAGCAGGAGCGCTGCTAGATTTGTTCTTCGCGTGCGCGCCTAGGTCGTGCGCGCATGCAGCACGACCCAGCGGTCCTCAAGCAAGGGTGCCCCACGCCCGGTCCCGAGGACTGTCTGCCGCCCTCTAACGGCAACCAACCGACCCACCAGAAAGATCTACCTGTGGCAAACATCAAGTCCCAGCTCAAGCGCATCAAGACCAACAAGACCGCGACCGAGCGCAACAAGGCCGTCAAGTCCGAGGTCCGCACCTGGGTCCGCAAGTTCCGCGAGGCCGCCGAGTCGGGCAACGCCGACCAGGCGCGCGAGGCCCTCAAGGTCGCGTCGACCAAGCTCGACAAGGCCGTGAGCAAGGGTGTCATCCACAAGAACCAGGCCGCCAACAAGAAGTCGGCGATGGCCAAGAAGGCCGCCCAGCTCTGAGCTGAGCGCCCACGCAAGAGGGCCGGTCACCCCATCGGGGGCGACCGGCCCTCTTGCATGCCCGGCGGGTTGCCCGCGTCAGGCCATGCTGGCCCGCACCGCGTCGGCGACCTCGTCGAAGGTCGCGCGGTCCATCACGGCGCCCTCGCGGCGCATCGCCTCGGGCCGCACCCGGATGATCCGGTTGACCCGGATCTCGCTGTCCCGCCCATGCCTGTCCCAGCCGCCGTGGCCGACGTCGAGCCACAGCCGCCCGGCCTCCCGCTCCTGCTGGGCGTCGCGCTGGTGGTCCTTGCTGGTCAGCTGGAGGGCGAGCAGCCAGCCGCCCTCGTCGCGACCGATGATCAGCACGGGGCGGTCCTTGCCCTTCTTGTGCTCCTCCTCATAGGGCACCCAGGTCCAGACGACCTCGCCCGGGTCCGGCCGGCCGTCGGGGTTGGGGGAGTAGGTCATCTCGGGCACGCCCTCGAAGTCACCCGGGTATGCCGCGCTGGTCGCCTGCTCGGTGGGCGTGCGAGGCTGGCCGCTCGCGGAGTCGCGGCGGGCACCTCGGCCGGGGGTGGCCCGCACCCGGGTGCGCTCGTTGCGGCCGTGGGTCCGCCTGGACCCCGGCGGCGCGGTGGCCGCACCAGGTCCCTCGCCGCGCTGGGTGTCGCCCGACGCTGTGGGCGCCCCCTGCCGCGCGCGGAGGAAGCTGCGTGCTCCCTCGACGGCGCCCCGTCCGACGATCCTCGCCAGCTGCTGCCTCCATGACCCGGCCATGCCCCCAACCTACCGGCGGGTGGGGTGGCTAGCACGGGTCGCCGGACGTGGGACACTGTCCTGATCCCATTCCCTGTCCACCGACCCGAGGTCATCCGCCACCGTGTCACCCATGGCCACGTCCGCGCTTCAGCCCCATGCCACGCCGCCGGAGCTGATCCGCAACTTCTGCATCATCGCGCACATCGACCACGGCAAGTCGACCCTGGCCGACCGGATGCTCCAGATCACGGGCGTCGTCGAGGAGCGGGCGATGCGCGCGCAGTACCTCGACCGGATGGACATCGAGCGCGAGCGGGGCATCACGATCAAGTCCCAGGCCGTGCGCATGCCGTGGGAGGCCGACGGGCAGACCTACTGCCTCAACATGATCGACACCCCGGGCCACGTCGACTTCACCTATGAGGTCTCCCGCTCGCTGGCGGCCTGCGAGGGCGCGGTCCTGCTCGTCGACGCCGCCCAGGGCATCGAGGCCCAGACCCTGGCCAATCTCTATCTCGCGATGGAGAACGACCTGACGATCATCCCGGTCCTCAACAAGATCGACCTGCCGGCCGCGCAGCCGGAGAAGTATGCCGCGGAGCTGGCCGGCCTCATCGGCTGTGACCCCTCCGAGGTGCTGCGGGTGTCCGGCAAGACCGGTGTCGGTGTCGACGAGCTGCTCGACGAGATCGTCGCCCAGCTCCCGCCGCCCGTCGGCGATGCCGACGCTCCCGCCCGGGCGATGATCTTCGACTCGGTCTATGACAACTACCGCGGCGTGGTGACCTATGTGCGGGTCGTCGACGGCAACCTCAACCCGCGCGAGCGCATCGTGATGATGTCGACCAAGGCCCAGCACGACCTGCTCGAGATCGGCGTGATCTCGCCCGAGATGATGCCGAGCAAGGGCCTGGGCGTCGGCGAGGTCGGCTATCTGATCACCGGCGTGAAGGACGTGCGCCAGTCCAAGGTCGGCGACACCGTCACCAACTCCGCCAAGCCGGCCGCGAGCCCGATCGGCGGATACCGCGACCCGATGCCGATGGTCTTCTCGGGCCTCTATCCGATCGACGGGTCGGACTACCCCGACCTGCGCGACGCGCTCGACAAGCTCAAGCTCAACGACGCTGCGCTGGTCTATGAGCCCGAGACCTCCGCGGCGCTCGGCTTCGGCTTCCGCTGCGGCTTCCTCGGCATGCTCCACCTCGAGATCGTCCGCGAGCGCCTCGAGCGCGAGTTCGACCTCGACCTGATCTCCACCCTGCCCAACGTCGTCTATGAGGTGACGATGGAGGACGGCAAGGAGATCGAGGTGACCAACCCCAGCGAGTTCCCCTATGGCAAGGTCTCCGACGTCCGTGAGCCCGTCGTGCGCGCGACGATCCTGGCGCCGAGCGAGTTCATCGGCGCGATCATGGAGCTGTGCCAGCAGCGCCGTGGCTCGCTGCTCGGCATGGACTACCTCTCGGAGGAGCGCGTCGAGATGCGCTACACCCTCCCGCTGGCCGAGATCGTCTTCGACTTCTTCGACCAGCTGAAGTCCAAGACCCGTGGCTACGCCTCGCTCGACTACCAGGAGGCCGGCGACCAGTCGGCCGACCTGGTCAAGGTCGACATCCTGCTCCAGGGCGAGACCGTCGACGCCTTCTCCGCGATCGTCCACAAGGACAAGGCCTATGCCTATGGCGTGCAGATGGCGGCCAAGCTCAAGGAGCTCATCCCGCGGCAGCAGTTCGAGGTGCCGATCCAGGCCGCCATCGGCAGCCGGATCATCGCCCGCGAGAACATCCGCGCCATCCGCAAGGACGTCCTGGCCAAGTGCTATGGCGGCGACATCTCCCGCAAGCGCAAGCTCCTCGAGAAGCAGAAGGAGGGCAAGAAGCGCATGAAGAACATCGGCACCGTCGAGGTCCCGCAGGAGGCCTTCATCGCCGCGCTCTCCAACGACTCCTCGGGCGAGAAGGCCAAGAAGTAGCCGCGCCAGACGCCTGTCGCGGGCTGGCCGCGTGCCTCCCGCCGGGCTTCTGGCCGCCCGATGTTACTGACGCGTAGCATTCGGGCATGACCAAGACCTACGCGCTCTACCAGCGGCTGCGCTCCAAGCCCGGCGGGCTGGCGGCGTTCTCGCTGTTCTACTCCCAGGCGGCGCCCTACTTCGCGACGATCCGCCCCAAGGTGCGCGAGGTGCGCCCCAACCATGCCGAGCTGGTCATCACCAAGCGACGCGGGGTGCACAACCACATCGGCACCGTCCACGCGATCGCGCTGTGCAACGGTCTCGAGGCCGTCATGGGCCTGTGTGCCGAGGCGAGCGTGCCCGACGACAAGCGCTGGATCCCCAAGGGCATGGAGGTGCGCTACACCGCCAAGGCCGACAGCGACATCCTCTGCATCGCCGAGACCGACCCCGAGCAGTGGGCCGGCGAGGGCGACCTGTCCGTGCGGGTGCGCGGCCTGCGCACCGACGGCACGGTGGTCATCGAGGGCACCATCAACCTCTGGGTGACCCCCAAAAAGAGCTGAGCGTATGCCGCGGGCGCGCCCCGCGGCATACCCCGCCTCGGTCGTCGATCGCCTAGTGGCGCAGGCGATCTCGCAAGGCATCGACCTCGGATGCAGACCAGCCGCTCTCGCGCAGCCAGCCCTCGGCGCCGCCGAAGCGCTCGTGCATCGCGGCGAGCAGCTGGAGCATCGACTCGGCCTTGGGCGTCTGGTCGTCGACCGACTGGCCCTGGAGGTGCTCGGCATAGGCGGGGCGGCGGCTGAGGCGCTCGATGATCTGGGTGATCCGCTGCGCCGAGGCCGCATAGTCCGTGGCGATCGCCTCCGCCGGCACCCCCGCAGCGTCTAGCGCGAGACCCACGACCGTGCCGGTGCGGTCCTTGCCGGCCGCGCAGTGCACCAGCACGGCGCCGCTCGCGTCGCGCACGACCGCGAGCGCGGCCAGCACGGAGTCGGGGCGCTGGGCGAGATAGCGCAGGTAGTGCGCCGACCAGAAGGCCTCGTCCTGGCTCTCGGGGCGCTCCTCGCCGTCGAGCTCCTTGGCCCACGGCAGCAGCAGCGCGTCGGCGCCGGTCACCTCGGCGTCGTCGGGATAGAGCGAGTGGTGGTGGTGCCCGAGGCGGTCGAAGGCGCGCAGTGGCCCGGGCCCCTCGGCCCGCTCCTCGGCGTGGCTGCGCAGGTCGACGATGTCGCTGACGCCGACCTCGTCGAGCAGGTGGGTGATGTCGGGCTCGGTCAGCTCCTGGAGGTTGTCGGAGCGGACCAGCCGCCCGGTCGCGATGGTGCCGCCGTCGCTGGTCGGGAGCCCCCCGACGTCACGCATGTTGGCCACGCCCTGCAGGTCGATCCACCGGTGCTCGATCACACCCCGACCCTAGCGAGTGCGCGACCAGGGAGACGCCGCCGCGGTGGAAGAATGCCGCCATGCCCAGCGCCCTGCCCGACGGAGACCCGGCCCCCCGCAACGGGGCCCTGCCCGCCGCGGCGCTCGCGTCGCTGCCGGACCACCCATGGGGTGTCTATCTGCACGTGCCCTTCTGCCGGGTGCGCTGCGGATACTGCGACTTCAACACCTACACCGTGCCCGAGCTCGGCGGTGATGGCGCGAGTGTGGCGACCTATGCGGGGGCGGCCCTGCGGGAGGTCGACCTCGCCCGGCGCGTGGTCGGCCAGGCGCGCCCGGTCGACACCGTCTTCGTCGGGGGCGGCACCCCGACCATGCTGGCCGCGGGCGACCTCGTGAGCGTGCTCGACGGCATACGCGATGCCTGGGGGCTCGCACCGGGCGCGGAGATCACCACGGAGGCCAACCCCGACTCGGTGACGCCGGAGTCGCTGGCCGAGCTCGCCGAGGGGGGCTTCACACGGGTCTCCTTCGGGATGCAGTCGGCGGTGCCGCACGTGCTGGCCACGCTTGACCGCACCCACGACCCGGCCAATGTCGCTCGGGCGGTCGCAGCGGCGCGGGCGGCCGGGCTCCAGGTCAGCCTCGACCTGATCTATGGCACGCCGGGGGAGAGCCTGCCCGACTGGGAGACCTCGCTGCGCGCGGCCGTCGACCTCGAGCCCGACCACATCTCGGCCTATGCGCTCGTCGTCGAGGAGGGCACCAAGCTCGCCGCCCAGGTGCGCCGCGGCATGGTGGCGGCGCCGGAGGACGACGACGAGGCGGCCAAGTACGAGGCCGCCGAGCGGCTGCTGTCGGGGGCGGGCTACGACTGGTACGAGGTGAGCAACTGGGCCTCCGAGCCCGCCCACCGCTGCCGCCACAACATCGGCTACTGGTCCGACGGCAACTGGTGGGGCGTCGGTCCCGGCGCGCACAGCCACGTCGGCGGCGTGCGCTGGTGGAATGCCAAGCACCCCAGCGCGTATGCCGCGCGTCTGGCCGAGGGCGCCTCGCCCGCGGTGGGGCGCGAGACGCTCACTGCCGACCAGCGCTATGACGAGCTCGTGCTGCTCCAGACCCGCCTGGTCGACGGCCTGCCGGTCGAGCGGCTGCGCGAGGAGGGGCAGGCTGCCGTCGCCGGGCTCATCGCGGACGGGCTCATCGAGGGCGCCGACGCGGTGCGGGCCCGACGGGTCGTGCTCACCCTGCGCGGGCGCCTGCTCGCCGACACGGTCGTGCGCAGACTGCTCGACCTGACCTGAGTCCTCGCCGGCGACGGCGAGTTTGGTGCGGTGCGTCCCTCCCGGCAGGCGGGCGCCGCCGCTAGCCTCACGGCCATGCCTCTCGACCCCGGCCTCGCCGAGCTCCTCGCCATGACCGAGCGGAGCGGCGCCCCGCCGCTGCACACCCTCGACCCGGAGGGTGCGCGGGCGGCATACCGCCGTCTTGGCCGGCTGGTGTGGCGCGAGAGCGAGCCGCGGCCGGTCGGGTCCACCCAGGACCTGACGTTCGCCGGTCCGGCGGGGGAGCTGGCCGCGCGGGTCTATCGCCCCAGCGGCAGCGGCCCCTGGCCCACCGTGCTGTTCATCCACGGCGGCGGCTGGGTGATCGGCGGCATCGACACCCACGACCCGACCTCGCGCGACATCTGCGAGCTGGGCCAGTCCGTCGTGGTGTCGGTCGACTATCGCCTCGCGCCCGAGGCGCCCTATCCGGCCGCGGTCGAGGACTCGCTCGCCGCAGCCCGGTGGGTGCTCGACCACCGCGCCGAGCTCGGCGGCAGCGACGAGTGGGCGGTCGCCGGCGACAGCGCCGGGGGCAACCTGGCGGCGGTCGTTGCGCTGCACGCGCGCGACGAGGGGTGGCCGACGCCCATCGCCCAGCTGCTGATCTATCCCTCGGTCGACCAGCGCGGCCCGTTCGCCTCGCGCGAGGAGAACGGCACCGGCTACTCCCTCGACCTGCCGACCATGGCCTACTTCTCGCGGCACTACGCCCACGGCGCCGAGCTCGACCACCACACCCTCTCGCCGCTGCGGGCGGCCAGCCATGCAGGCCTGCCTCCCGCCGTCATCGTCACCGCCGAGCTCGACCCACTCCGCGACGAGGGGGAGGCGTATGCCGCGGTGCTGCGCGAGGCGGGCGTGGCCGTCGAGTATGTGTGCTTCCCGGGCCTGATCCACGGCTTCATCGACAAGAGCCCGATCTCGACGGGTGCCGCCAGTGCCGTGGAGCAGATGTGCGCCATGTTCCGACGGGCCCTCCACCCCGGCTCCCCGTCACGCTGAGAACGCTGGTCTCGACGCTGCAAGGGGTCGGTTGGCGCCCAGACCAGGGTTCTCGACGTTTTCCCGCCGGATGTCAGTTATTGCGAATTCAACTAATGGCGTATGGTGGGGGGATGAGCCAGGGGACCTATGTCGAGCCGTCCTACGAGCGGGACACCCGCTACATCACCGACCGCATCGCCGAGGGCGGGGAGTGGCCGGTCGAGCCGGGCCGCTATCGCCTCGTGGTCGCCCGGGCCTGCCCGTGGGCCCACCGCTCGATCATCGTGCGACGCCTCCTCGGCCTCGAGGACGCGATCTCGATGGGCATCTGCGGGCCGACGCACGACGAGGACAGCTGGACCTTCGACCTCGACCCCGGCCACCTCGACCCAGTCCTGCAGATCCCGCGGCTGAAGGACGCCTATGAGGCGCGTCAGCCCGGCTACCCGCGCGGCATCACGGTCCCGGCGATCGTTGAGGTGGCGAGCGGCAAGGTCGTCACCAATGACTTCCCCCAGATCACCCTCGACCTGTCGACCCAGTGGCGCGAGCACCACCGAGCCGGGGCGCCCGACCTCTACCCCGAGCCGCTGCGCGATGAGATGGACCAGGTCATGCGCCGGATCTACACCGAGGTCAACAACGGGGTCTACCGGTGCGGGTTCGCCGGCACCCAGGAGGCCTACGACGCGGCATACGACCGGCTCTTCACCGCCCTCGACTGGCTGGAGGAGCGGCTGGCCGACCGGCGCTTTCTCATGGGCGAGACGATCACCGAGGCCGACGTGCGCCTCTTCACCACCCTCGTGCGCTTCGACGCCGTCTATCACGGGCACTTCAAGTGCAACCGGAGCAAGCTGAGCGAGATGCCGGTGCTGTGGGCCTATGCCCGCGACCTGTTCCAGACCCCGGGCTTCGGTGACACCACCGACTTCGCGCACATCAAGGCGCACTACTACGCAGTGCACCTGGACATCAATCCCACGGGGGTCATCCCCAAGGGTCCCGACCTCGCGGGTTGGCTCTCGGAGCACGGACGCGAGAGGCTAGGCGGCAGCCCCTTCGGCGACGGCACCCCTCCCGGGCCCGTCGCCCCCGCCGAGACAGTCCCCGAGGATCATCAGCCATGAGCCAGAGCCCGACGCCCCGCGACTCCCGCGAGCACGACATCGTCCTCTACGGAGCCACCGGGTTCGTCGGGCGGCTCATCGCCGAGTACCTCTCGCTCAATGCGCCCGACGGCGCCCGCATCGCCCTGGCCGGGCGCTCCCGCTCGCGCCTCGAGGAGGCCCGCGCCACTCTCGGCGCCCGCGCTGCCGAGTGGCCGCTCGTCGTCGCCGACGCCACCGACGCCACGGCCCTGGCCGACCTGGCCGGCTCCACCCGGGTGGTCCTGACGACCGTCGGCCCCTATGCCCGCTATGGCATGCACCTGCTCGAGGCGTGCGCGACGGCCGGCACCCACTACTGCGACCTCACCGGCGAGGTGCTCTTCGTCCGCGAGGCAGCCGACCACTGGGACGCCACCGCTCGCCAGACCGGCGCCCGGATCGTCAACTCCTGTGGCTTCGACTCGGTGCCCTCCGACCTGTCTGTGCACCTGCTGGACGAGCGCGTCAAGGCCGACGGGGCCGGTGACCTGACCGACACGACGCTGCTCGTCACCCGCATGCGCGGCGGCTTCAGCGGCGGCACCATCGACTCGATGCGTGGCCAGCTCGAGGCCGTCCACAACGAGCCGGCGCTCAAGAAGGTCGTCATCGACGCCTATGCGCTCAGTCCCGACCGAGACCAGGAGCCGCAGCTCGGCAAGGAGCGCGATCTCGGCAGGGTCACCCAGGACAAGGAGACCGGGCAGTGGCTCGCGCCCTTTGTCATGGCCTCCTACAACACGCGGATCGTCAGGCGCAGCAACGCACTTCGCGGCCACGCCTATGGCCGCCAGTTCCGCTATCGCGAGGCGCAGGCCTTCGGCTCCGATCTCAAGGGCCGCGGTCGCGCGTGGGCCTGGACCCTGGGCCTCGGTGCTCTCATGGCCGGCATGTCCCAGAGCCTGACCCGCCCGCTGATCGACCGTGTCCTGCCCTCGCCCGGCGACGGCCCGAGCGCCGAGTCGCGGGCGGCCGGCCGCTTCCGGATGGAGACCCGCACCGTCACCTCCACCGCCCGCCGCTACCTCGCGGTCTTCGCCGCCAAGGGCGACCCCGGGTATGCCGCGACGTCGGTCATGATCGGGGAGTCGGCTCTCGCGCTGGCCTTCGACGAGGACCGGCTTCCGGACGCCGCGGGGGTCCTGACCCCCGCGACGGGCATCGGCACGGTGCTGGCCGACCGGCTGCGCGAGGCCGGTTTCACGATCACCGTCGAGGAGATCGCCTGAGCCCCGTGGTGTCTCGTCCCGCCGCGGCTCAGTGACCCTGCGCCACGAGGGCCGAGCGGAGCGAGATGGCGTTGTGCACGGCACCTGGGCACCGCTCCTGATGACGTAGGCCGCGCCGCGCGAAGACCTCCTCGCACTCCCAGCTCGGGTTTCGGAACTCGACGGCGACCGCAGCCGGAGGTGCCGATGAGGGCTCGCGCCACTAGCGCTGCTCCAGGCCGGTGGTCGCCGGCCCCTCGATGAGGGTGCCATCGGGATCGAACCGCGAGCCGTGCAGGGGGCAGTCCCAGGTGCGCTCGGCGTCGTTCCACGCGAGGATGCCGCCGAGATGGGGGCAGACCGCGGTGACCCGGCAGGCGCGGCCGTCGACTGTCGAGATCGCGGTCGGCGTGGCGGGGCTGCCCTCGACTCGGCCCTGGCCCTCTGCTGGCGGGGTCTCGGACGGCCGGTGGGCGGCGGCTGCGACCCGTCCACCGGTGAGCCTGGCAGCGGTGGCGGCGCCGAGCGCTGCCGTCGTGCCGACATCGCGCAGGCCGATGCCGTCGGCCCGCAGCTGCTCGGCGTATGCCGTGGGCTCGCCGAGGATGTCGGCCGTCAGGATGTGCCCCGCGCCGGCCGACAGGGCCATGCCCCACTTGTCGAAACCCGTTGCGGTCAGCAGCGATCCGTCGGTGCCGGGGATGGCGCCGATGCTGGGCACATGGGTGGTCAGGTGGTAGTCCTGCGCGGACCATGACCATGCCGCCTCGGCGATGGGGAAGTGCTGGTGTGCCCACCGGTCGAGTTCGGCGACATGCTCGGCGGCCGAGCCGCCCCGGCCGGCCGGGTGCCCGTTGCCGCCGACGAGGAGATAGGTCTGGCCCGACGGGTCGGTCGCGGTGCGCAGCGACCGGGCCGGGCCGTCGAGCGAGAGTGACATGGACTGCGGGATGGCCTCGAGCTCCGCGGGATAGGCAAGGACATAGGAGCGGTTGGCGCTCACCCGGGCGAAGTGGAGGCTGCGGTCGAGGATGGGGATCTGTGTCGCCAGGACGACCTTCTGCGCGCTGACCCCGCCGACGCTCGTGTCGACTGTCCACGGCCGCCGGAGCGAGACACCTGTGGCGCGGACCCCCTCGACGACGGGGACCCCGAGCTCGACCAGCTCGTCGCGGAGCGCCTGCGCGGCGGCCACCGGGTCGATCTGGGCCTGGTCCGGCAGCATGATGGCCGCTCGCACGGGGAAGGGCAGGTCGGTGCCGGCCTCGGTGACCGCGAGACCGGCCTCGACTGCCGCCTCGTGCTCGCTGGCGACGCGCGCGGCGCCGCGCTGGGACACGGCATAGGCGATGGCATCGCGCACGTCGACGGGGACGCCGCGCTCCGCCAACAGATCCAGAAGCCATTGCTGCCCAACGCGATTGGCCTCGACGTAGGCCCGCACCGTCGCTGCGCTGGCATGCCTGCGCATCCCGCTGAGCAGGCCTCCCTGGAGGAGGCTGACCTTGGCGCTGCTGTGGCCGCTGGTGCCCGCCCCGACCCGTCGCGCCTCGATGACGACGGGTGAGCGGCCGGACCGTGCGAGGAGCACGGCCGTCGACAGGCCGGTCAGCCCGGCGCCGACGACCAGCACGTCCGCCGACTCGGGCAGTGCGGCGGGCTCGGGGATCTCGGTGGGGTCCTGGGCGCGGGCGCCCCACCAGAGCGGGCGGCGGTCGTTGCGTGGGCTGGTCACGACCCACACCTTCCCACCGCAGCCGCTCCGGTGGAGCCGTGGCGCTCTCCCCCTAAGCCTCGATCCACCGATGAGCTCGGGTCTTTGAGCGTGCCGTAACGACGAGA
>JAJTBD010000026.1 GCA_021287075.1 Micrococcales bacterium
TGACTCACCAACGACGAAGGATCACCCGTCGTACACCACGTCACTGGACTTGACCTGGTGTGATGGGGCGGGGGGCGGAAGTCGCCAGTTGGTGTGATGGGGCGGGGGGCGGAAGTCGCCAGTTGGTGTGATGGGGCGGGGGGCGGAAGTCGCCAGTTGGTGTGATGGGGCAGGGGGCGGAAGTCGCCAGTTGGTGTGATGGGGAAGGGTGGGGCAGCGCTGGTGACCACACGGCATACCCGATGAGGGTTTTTCCCAGGGGGGCCGGTAATATTCCGGGCATGACCGACGTCGCGCCGAGGACCCGCCCGCGCACCGTGGTGCGACACATGCGCCAGGACATCGACAGCAAGCCGTTCATCGTGATCTGGGAGGTCACCCGGGCCTGCCAGCTGGTGTGCAAGCACTGCCGCGCGGACGCCCAGACCCACGCCCACCCGCGCCAGCTGACGACGGATCAGGGCAGGGCGCTCCTCGACGACATCGCCCAGTGGGATGCGCCCCGGCCGCTGGTGGTCCTCACCGGGGGAGACCCCTTCGAGCGCGCCGACCTCGAGGACCTCGTCCGCCACGGCACCGAGCTCGGCCTGTCTGTCGCACTCTCGCCCTCGGTCACGCCTCGCTTCACCCCCGAGCGCATCGCCTCGCTCCACGAGGCGGGCGCCAAGGCCGTCTCGCTCTCGCTCGACGGCGCGCGCGCAGAGACGCATGACGCCTTCCGTGGCTTCTCCGGGACCTTCGACCAGACAATGGTCGCGGGAGAGGTCGTGCGCGCCAACAGCCTTCGGCTGCAAGTGAACTCGACCGTCACCCGAGACAACGTCGGCGAGCTGCCCGAGCTCTTCCTGCGCGTGCGCGACATGGGTGCCGCGCTGTGGAGCGTCTTCTTCCTCGTGCCGACCGGTCGCGGCCAGATGCTCAAGGCGCTCACCGACATCGAGATCGAGGACGTCCTCCAGTGGCTCCATGAGATCTCGTCGATGATCGCGATCAAGACGACCGAGGCGCCGCACTATCGGCGCGTGGTCCTCGAGCGCGCACGCGGCGTCACGCCCAAGACCGGCGACCTCTATGCCGAACTCACCTCGCGCACAGAGGAATTGCTCGGGCATCCAGTCGAGGCGACCCGGGTGCCGCGCCCGCCCATTGACGTCAACTCCGGCCGCGGCTTCGTCTTCGTCGACCACACCGGCGACGTCTATCCGTCAGGCTTCCTCCCCTTCAACTGTGGCCGGGTCACCGACGGCGGTCTGCGCAGGATCTATCGCGAAAGCCCTGTCCTGCAACAGCTTCGGCGGCCTCAGGAGTTTGGTGGCAAGTGCGGCGTGTGCGAGTTCCGCGAGGTCTGCGGCGGCTCCCGATCCCATGCGTATGCCGTGACCGGAGACCACCTCGCGGCCGACCCCACGTGCGCCTATGAGCCCGCGGGCGCCGTCGTCGCGGACTGACCTGGGCGGCCGTCGAGTCCGGCCGCTGCCCCAAGCGGGCGCGGTCGACTCCGGCTGATCGTCAGCCGACCCGCGCCGGCAGGTGCTCGAAGCCGCGCAGGATGCGGGTATGCCGCCGCTGCGCCCCTGGGAGCAGCTCCACCCGGCCGAAGCGGTCGAAGAAGGCGCGCAGCCCGACCTCGCCCTCCATCCGGGCCAGCGCCGCGCCCAGGCAGTAGTGCCGGCCTGCCGAAAAGGCCAGGTGCTCCTTGGCGTTGGCCCGCTGCACGTCGAAGAGGTGTGGGTCGGCAAAGACAGCAGGGTCGCGATTGGCCCCCATGAGCACGGTCGTCACCAGGGCATTGCCGGGAACCGCCACGCCCCCAATCTCGGTGTCGCGCATCGACATCCGACCGGTCAACAGCACTGGCGGGTCATAGCGCAGGACCTCGTCCACGGCATTCGCCCACTGCGCCTCGCCGTCGCGCAGGGCGGCCAGCTGCTCGGGGTGGCGCACCAGCAGGGCGATGCCATTGCCGAGCAGGTTCACGGTCGTCTCGAAGCCAGCCGCGAGCACGAGGCCGGCCGTCGACTTCAGCTCCTCGTGGTTGAGCGTCCCCTCCTCGTCGCTCGCGCGGACGAGCTGGCTGAGCAGGTTGTCGCCGGGATGATCGCGCGTCCACGCAAGATGCTCCTCGAGCCAGGCGTCAAAGGCCGCCAGTGACTCGTCGACCGCCCGGAAGCCCCGCCACGAGAGCCCCATGTCGAGACTCGGCGCGGCCCCCGCACCGAGCTCGAGCACCCGCTCCCGCTCGGCCTCCGGCACGCCAAGGATCTCGGCGATGACCGTGACGGGGAGCTGCGCGCAATAGGCCGCGACGAGATCCACCGGACTGTCGGTCTGCATCCGGTCGAGCAGCTCACCCGCCAGCTGCTCGACCCGCGGCCGCAGCCCCTCGACGGCCCGCACCGTGAAGACACGCGTGACGAGCCTGCGATAGCGCGTGTGGTCGGGCGGCTCGGTCGCCAGGAGCGACGGCGGCAGCAACGGGTGGGTCACGTCCGACTCCGCCCAGTCGAGGGTGCGCCCCAGCGCCCCCGGCCCGCCGTCGGTGCGCACGCCGACGCGGAAGTCGTTGCTGGACAGGGCCTCATGGACGCCCGCGTGGCTGGCCGTGATCCACGCTAGCCCGCTGCGATAGACCGGTCCCTGCTCGCGGATCTCGTCGATGACGCGCAGCATCGTCGCGTCGTCGTGGGTGGCCGAGGCGGCGATGAGTCGGCCCTGGAGGTCACCCCTGCGGGCGGCCGCCCGCACCGCGATGCGGGGTATGCCGTGACCGAGCGCCCAGCGCAGGCCGGACTTCGCCTCCGCGCTCGCCGCCGCCCGCGCGCGGGTCAGGCTCTCGGATGCCGCCACGACGCCTCCTCGCTCAGGGTGCACCCTAGCCGCCGGCCCCTACCAGCGGTAGGTCTGCGGTCCCGGGCGCAGGGGCGCTGTCCACATGCGCGTCATGGCCGGGGGTATGCCGCGCTGCCGCCTACGCTTGCCCCGTGAACACCGAGGACAGCCTGGCGACGAGCGCGATGCGCCTGTTCATCGGCACGCCCCTGCGGCTGGCCACGCGCATGAGCGTCGAGGGCCGAGAGCACCTCCCGGCAACGGGCCCGGCGATCATCGCCAGCAACCACCTGTCCTTCATCGACTCGATGGTCATCCCGCTCGCGTCGGGCCGGATGGTCCACTTCCTCGGCAAGATTGAGTATTTCCAGGGCGAGGGCCTGAGCGGCCGGCTGACCAAGGCATTCCACGAGGCCTCCGGCACGATCGGGGTCGACCGCTCCGACCCGCGCGCCGCGGCCGAGTCGATGAAGGTGTCCGAGCAGGTCCTGCGCGAGGGCGGTGCGTTCGGCATCTACCCCGAGGGCACCCGCAGCCCCGACGGCCGCCTGCACCGCGGCCGCACCGGTGTGGCCCGTCTCCAGGTCGCCACCGGCGCGCCGATCATCCCCTGCGCTGTCGAGGGCACCGACCGCGTCCAGCCGCCTGGCAGCAATGGCTTCCGGCCGGCCAAGGTGACCGTCCGCTTCGGCCCGCCGGTGCCGGTGGAGCCGCTCCACGCGGCATACGCCAAGGCGGCGCTGCTGCGCGCGATCACCGACGCCACGATGGAGTCGATCGCGGCGCTGTCCGGCCAGGAGCAGTCCGGCCGCTATGCCAGCGAAGTCAAGGCCGAGCTGGGCGGCGACGCGCCCGTCTGACCGTCGGTCACCCGCATCGGCGCGAGCCCGGTGGCCCAGAGACGGTTGAGGATGGCGAGCATCAGGGTGCGGTTGTAGGCGAGGTCGCCCATGTCCGCGAGCTCCGGGTGGAGGCGCTGCGCATCGTGCCGCTGGCCCGCCCACCAGCCGTGGTCTCGTCGGAGCGTGCACCAGCGCTCGTATTCGGCCTGCACCAGCGAGTCCAGCTCTGCCTCTGTCGGCTCCTCGAATGCGCTCTCGGGTGTGGTGTGCGTGACCTCGCGCCAGACGAAGCCGTGCTCGGTGAACCACTGGAGCACCAGCCAGTGCTGGCGGATGTTGTCCTCGCGGTAGAAGCCGGGGAGCCCATCCCAGCCGACCCGGGTCTGGCGACTGGCGTGTGTCGGGTCGCTCCAGACCGGGGCATCGGGCGGCAGCGTCGCCTCGTGCTGCTCGCGGGCGAGGCGCATCATCGAGTCCTGTGGGGCGGTGGGCATGCCATCCGGGTCGTTGTAGGTGAGGGATCGGCGGATTCGGTGGATGCCCTCCTCGAAGGAGGGGTCGGTGCTCGTGCCGGCGTCGGCGGACCGGACGAAGATGCGTGGAGGACCGCCGGTCCGGGCGACACCGAAGCGACGCTCGAGACGCGCCGCGGCACTGGCATAGGCGGGGTTGTCGTCGACGAACACGACCATGGCCGGGCCGTCGCCTTCCAGGGCATGGGCAGCCACCCGCTCCGGTTCCTCTGCGTGTGGGGGGACGACGACGTCGAACAGCGGAGCCCGCCGGGCGTCCGGCCCGCACATCGGCGACGCCCGCCAGGGGGCGCGCAGATCCGCCCACTCCTCCCGACGGGTGCCCGCATGGGGCCCGCACAGCTGGATGGTCGCCAGGGGGTGGCTCTGGTCGGCCGTGGCGCCCCTCTCATGCCGGCACCACAGTTTCCACGCCAGCTCGTCCAACAGGGTGAGGGGCAGGTCTGATTCGCCGGCGAGGACCACTGTCGGGATGGGCGCGGTGGCCGGGGCCTGGTCGGCTGCCCCCAGCAGGTGGTCGGCGATCTCCTCGCTCATGATCTGGTCGAGTGTCAGCGAATCGGCGATGACTGGGAGCAGGCCCGCTCGTGTCGCTGCCGAGCGTCGCAGCTGCGACATCCGCCAGGCCCGGGCCTCGCGGGCGTCGTCCATCAGGACGAAGCCCCGTGGGATCACACCCTCGAGATGGGCGGAGGTGCGGGGCCGGGCCAAGGCTGCCTCTGCCAGCTGCCAGACGGCCATGTTGACTCGCTGGTCGGGAGTGACGGCATACAGCCTCCGCAGGGACGCCCGCCGTCCCCGGTGGTAGAGGCGATGGCTGGTGACCACGTCCCGGATCAGGCGCGCGTCCTGCACGGACCCGGCGACGAAGACAGCCCCGTGCTGGACGGCCGTTGCGGCCAGGGCATTCTGCGGGTCGGGATCGACCACGACGACAAGGCGGGCCCGGCCCAGTCTCGCCCGCAGGTCTCCGCTGCGCAGACCGGTCGTCCACCAGAGGGCCCGTGCCCACCGGCCCGGGCCGACAGGCGCAGGCGCCACACGCGCAGCGGGCCGCCCATCGCCCACGCCAGGCCACCACCGCGGTCTACGGTCTGCCACGTCACTCGTTGTGGCGAGCGTGGCCTCGCGGCACAGCGCGGCGACGAGCGGCACGGACAGATCGCTCAGCCCCACCACCACGTCGAGGTCGTTGGCCCTGGCGACCTTGAGCCTGGTGAGGTGTCGCCTGGCCAGCGTCGCGAGCACACCCAGGGCGCCCACGGTCGTGACCGTCAGGCCGGCGCTGCGGGCGAGATCGAAGGCAGGGGTCCAGGTGAGCGCGCATGGCTTGGCCGGTCCGTCGAACTCCCAGACACCGACGAAGGTCTCGATCACCCAGCCGGGGAGGGCGAGGGCGTGGCCACCTGCCGCACACGGCCAGTAGGTGGCGGTCGACAGCGCGACCGTCAGGCCCGCGAACAGCACAAGGCCCATCAGGGAGGGCGCCAGGGACAGCAGCGAGCTGCGGCGGCCGCGCAGGGCCCACCAGTAGACGAGCACACAGGTGATGCCCAGGGCCACCGTGGCCCAGGCCAGCGTCTGGTCGTGGTCCGCCGGAGCGGGCCCCGCCCCCGAGAGTGCGCGCCGGGATGCGCCCAGTGCCCGCAGCGACAGGGCCAGAAGACCCGCGGCGAATGCCGACCCGGACAGGAGCAGGGCCAGGATCGACAGCCATGGACCGGGGCCTCGGTGGGTGATCTCTGCGGGCGCGTATGCCGCGCGGAAGTGTGCGTCCGAGACCGGCCAGCGCTCTCCGCGGCTTCCCGTCAGAATCCAGTCGCCCGGCCGGGCGTGGGCCCGGCCCTCGAGGGTGTCGACGGCCGTGGCCCTTCTGGCGCGCTGGGCGCTGACCGTGCCGATGCGATCCCATCGCCCGTCGGGTCGTCGCCGGTAGGTCTCCCTGAAGACATCCGGGTCCACGGTGTGCCGGTGACCGTCAGAGGTCTCGACGAGCCAGTCCCCGCGCCTGCCGGCGAGCCGGTCTCCGGCCGAGGTGACCCACTCGACCGGGTCGGCCAGCTGTCGGGCCCGCACCGCGCCCAGCCGGCGGTAGACGCCCTCCTTGCGGGATCTCACGGCCGTGAGGAGGAGTTCTCAAGCGCCCTGGCCAGCTCGCTCAGCATCATGACGTCCTCGGTCTGGGCGTCGAAGCGGTCCTTGAGCAGCCAGGAGGCGTGCAGCTTCTCGATCTCGCGGTAGCCGTGATCCCCCACAGTGAGCAGACCACTCTGCGTGTAGACCATCACCGGCAGGTCGCGCAGTCCGGGGATGCGCCGAAGCTCCCGCAGGACCGTGAGCCCGATGGGGTCAAAACTGTTGCGCACCAGGCGTTGTGCCTGCGCCTCCAGGTCGGCGAACTCGGCGAGTTTCTGGTTGCCGATCCTGATGAGCTCGAGCTGCTCGGGCGAATCGCCCCGCGGGTAGTACATGTCCACCACGAAGAAGTCGGGGAAGCCGCCTTGCGACTTGAGCCTACGAAGCGTGGGCAGCACCTCCGCCTCGGTCATGATCGAGGTGATGTCGTAGACATCGCCGTGGCGCTCCTTGAACCGCCGGATGAATGCCGGGTTGTCGTCGATGATGAGCACCCGCGGCAGTCCCTCGATGGGCAGTTCGTGACCGGAGCGCATCGCGATCCCGTCGAGGACGAGCCGGTCGATGTCAGGGCTGAACCTCTCCTTGAGGAGCCAGCCGACCTCATAGAGCTGGAGGTCTCGCAGCAGGTGCTCGCGCAGCATGATCAGGCCCTGCTGGGTGTGCATGGCGATCGGCAGGACATCCGGCGGGTAGAACTCGCGCACTGTCTCCACGATGTCCACGCCGGCCGGGTGCCAGGCCGCATCGACGTGGTGACGCAGTTCCTTCTCGGCGCGGATCACGGCGCTGACCGTCTCCGCCGCCTTGGCGACGTCCTCAGGGGAGGCGCCCTCTCGGGGGGTGTAGAGGTCGGTGAGGAACAGATCGGGCCGCTCCGTGTCGGACCGCGCGACAGACATCAGCTCTTTGACGACCACGCCCGGATCGTTGAAGGTGCGCACCTGGAAGGTCTCCGAATGCCGCGCCTGGAAGAGCTCGGTCCACCTGGGCTCGTCATCGAAGAACCAGACCCGGGGGCGGGTGTCCTTGGCAGTGCCGGCCTCGAGCCCGGTGAACGCAGAGGTGATCTGCTCCAGCCCCTCCTCGAGCTCGGTCCTCAGGTCGACCCAGCGTTGCGCGGCGAGCATGGCCGGGAGGGGGTCGTCGTCGAGGCGGGCCACGACAAAGGGGTAGTTCTCGTCGTCCATCCACCGGTTGAACGCGGCCTGCCACTCGGCGCCCACCCATCGGGACTTCCCGGCCGCCCCCGAATACAGCAGCAGGAAGCCCGCCGACTCACCGATGCCGTCGTTGATCCGGCCCGCGATGGACTCGCCGAAGGGCAGGTCATCGACGTCGACCCACACCTCGTGCCCGCACAGCCGCAGCCTCTTGACGACGAGATCGACCTTGACCGAGTCGGAGCTGGAGTGGGAGACGAAGATCGCCGACATCACTGGCCTTCGCGTAGGAGTTCTCTTTCCTGGAGGTCTACCAGCCGGTCAGCGGCCGCATCTGGCGAATGTGGGAATCAGGAGCAACCGCACAATCCGCCTGGGTGCCCGTCCAGCCCACGGCCGGGTGGCCTTGCCGCGCGGCTCGCATGTGTCGAGTCCGGCAGCAGCCGCCCGCTCGTTTAGTGTGGGTCTGTGCTTCGAAGGACAGCCGCGGTGGTGGCAGGCAAGGCAGTGCGCGCGGCGTCGCGGCTGCGTGGTGGCGGCTCGGCGATGCCCGGGCTGGTGGCCGAGCGGGTCGACCCCGGCTTCCTCGCCCATGCCCTGCGGGACGTGCCCGGCGGGATCGTCGTGGTCAGCGGCACCAATGGCAAGACCACGACCACCAAGATGCTCGTCGCGCTGCTGCGCGCGCACGGCCGCAGCGTCTTCACCAACCCGACCGGCAGCAACTTCACCCGCGGCGTGATCTCGGCGATGCTCGGCGAGATCCCGCTCGATGGCCGGCTGCGCGCCGACATGGCCGTCCTCGAGCTCGACGAGGCCCACGCGCTCAAGTTCGCCGACGCGGTCAAGCCGACCCACTCCCTGCTGCTCAACGTCGCCCGTGACCAGCTCGACCGGTTCGCCGAGATCGACCACACCGCCCGCCTGCTCGCCACGCTCGGCGAGCAGACCACGCAGGGCGTCGTGCTCAACATCGACGACTCCTTCATCGCCCGGATCCGCGACCGGATCGCGGCCGGCGTGCAGGTGCGCTATTTCGGCGTCGACGAGTCCATCGCCGACCGGCTCCCGGAGCTGATGGAGCAGGACGTCCGCTTCGACGACGGCTTCGCCCCGCCCCAGGCCGGGCCCGATGACGGCATGCTCAAGCCGGCCGACGAGCGGGAGTTCTCGATCCTCTTCGGCACCGACGCCGCCTCCGCCGTCGGCCCGGTGACCCTCCAGCAGCGCGGTCTGGCGGCCATGATCAACGCCACCGCCGCGACCTCGATGGCCCGCATGCTCCTCGGCCGCGACTTCGACCCGGCCCTTGCCGCCACGGCGCTCGCGGCAGTCCGGCCGCCCTTCGGCCGCGGCGAGGTCGTCGATGTCGACGGCACGCCCCTTGAGCTCGTCCTGGTCAAGAACCCGGCCGGCTTCACCGTCGCCCTCGGCACCTATGGCTCCACTCCCGAGGCGACCATGATCGCCATCAACGACAACACCGCCGACGGCCGCGACGTCTCCTGGCTCTATGACGTCAGCTTCGAGTCGCTGCGGGAGCGCGGGGTGACGATCACCAGCGGCATCCGGGCCTATGACATGGCCCTGCGGCTCCAGTACGACGACGTGCCGGTCCAGCAGATCGAGCAGGACCTCGACACCGCGCTCGACACCTTCCTGGCGGCGCACCAGGGGGAGCCCAAGCGGATCTTCTGCACCTATACCGCGATGATGGCGCTGCGCCGCACCCTCGCCGCCCGCTATGACCTGCCCAACTTCGGCGAGGAGGCCTCGTGACCGAGCAGAGCAAGGCGCCCACCGGGCAGCCGGCAGATCTCCCGATCCTCGGCGAGCCCGCCCGGTCGGGGATGGAGCCGGAGCCGGGCCAGGAGGGCAAGGGTGTCATCCACCTCGTCCACCTCTATCCCCGCGAGATGAGCATCTACGGCGACCTGGGCAACACCCGCACCCTCGCCGCCCGCATCCGCCGCCACGGCTATGTGCCGGTCGTCCACCAGCACCACCCCGGCGCCGACTTCCCCGAGCAGGCCCACCTCATCGTGGGCGGCGGCGGCCAGGACTCCGGCCAGGTGCGTGTCGAGCGCGACCTCGACGTCATCGCCGACCGGCTGCGCACGATGGCCGCCGACGGCGTGCCCATGCTGATGATCTGCGGCATGTACCAGCTCATGGGCAACGCCTTCATCACCGTCGAGGGCAAGCGCCTGCCGGGGCTGGGCATCCTCAACGTCACGACCCGCGGCAACGAGAAGCGGATGATCGGTCCCGTGGTCCTGCGCACCGAGTTCGGCGACGTCGTGGGCTATGAGAACCACTCCGGCTCAACGGTGCTCGGTGAGGGCCAGCTGCCCTTCGGGCATGTCGTCAGCGGCCTCGGCAACAACGGCGAGGACGGCACCGAGGGCGCCCGGAGCCACAATGTCTTCGGGTCCTATCTGCACGGCCCGATCCTGCCGGCCAACCCCGCCTTCGCCGATGCGCTCATCGCGATGGCCGCCGAGCTGGCGACCGGACGCCCCTTCGAGCCCGCCGACCTCGACGACGAGATCGCCGACCAGGCGCGGGTACGCCAGATCAAGCGCCTCGTCAGCTGACCCGCGGGCCTGTCCGCGCCCGGTGGGGCGCGAGCGGCCGGTATGCCGTCAGCTCAGGCCCGGCAGGTCGTCCTCGCCGTCGGCGGGCGGCTCGGTCTTGGGGCTGAGGGTCCACACCAGCCAGCCGAGACCGCCGAGCGGCACCTCGAGCAGGTGCGTGTAGACGGTGAACAGCACGGCGCCGGCGGCCGCCGCCACCGGGTCGGCGCCCCACGCGGCGAGCGCGATGACGGTGGCGTTCTCGGTGATGCCCAGCCCTCCGGGGGTGATCCCGACGGCCGTGAGCAGCCGGCCGATGGCGTATGCCGCGAAGAGCTGCCCGTGGTACATCTCCACCCCGACGGCGTCCATGACGAACCAGAACAGGATGTAGTAGACGCCGAAGAAGCCGAGCATCCCGAAGGTCATCGGCAGCCACCCGGTCCGCACGATCGCCAGTGACCGGGCGCGCATGTCGAGCGTGAGCGCCTCGACGCTCATCGTGGAGGGCGCACGTCTGCGGCGCAGGGGCGCGAGCACCCGGTCGATGGCCCGGCCGACCCGCTGGGCGGCGGGCTCGGAGACGAGCGCGGCGATGAAGATGCCGAGCACGGCGACGCCGGTGACCGCGCCGGCGACGGCGGCGTCCTGGAGCGCGCGGGGCACGTCCTCCTCGACGCCCGAGCGCAGCGCGATGATCGCCACGACGGGCAGGGCGACCCGCGAGAGCACATTCCACACGCCGGTGACGATCGCCGATGTCGAGATCGCCCGCCGGGTGAAGCCCCATGAGCGCAGGATCGTGTAGGTCGCGGCCAGCCCGAGCGCACCGCCGCCCGGCAGCAGGTTGCCCACCGACGACCCGCACACGTTGACCACGAGCGCCTGCCAGTGGCGCAGCCCGGGCAGCGATCCGGTGAAGGTGAAGGTGTAGAACCACAGCCCGACGACCATCAGCCCGAGCAGGCTCACCGCAGTGCCGGGGGGTATGCCGCGCAGCACCGCCCAGATGTCACTCCAGCTGGTCTTGGCGAAATAGGGCAGACCCCACACCAGCAGCGCGGCGGCCAGGCCCAGCCCGATCACCGCGTTGAGGGTCTGGCGCCCGCGGGAGGGCCGGGTGGCGGTGGCCTCCCGCGGGGCCGGGGCGGCCGAGCTCACGCGAGCCCCTCGAAGATGTCGTCGCTGACCCGCGTGGGCGGCTGCTGGGCCGGGTCGCGGAACCATTCGCGCCCGAAGACGAGGTCGAACAGCGGGCGGGGGACGCGCAGGAAGGCCGCGAGGGTGCGGTCGGCCCCGCCATCGGCACTGGCCTGGGAGGCGTGCGCGCGCATGGCGGCCCGCTTCGCCGCGGCATAGCGGCGCACGTTGACCCGGTGGGTGATCTCGGCGCGCGGGGCGAACGCGCGGCGGAAGGAGGTCGGGTCGAACTCCGGGGGGAAGCGATAGAGGCGTGCCGCCAGCTCGACCGCACGGGCGATGGTGTCGCGGGGCACGGTCGCCTCGAGAACCCTTGGCGTGTGGGCGATCTCGGCTGCCCTGGCCCCGATCTCATGCACCCGCACGTGGTCACGGTGGCCATAGCCGCCATGGCGGTCATAGCTGAGCAGCACGTCGGCGCGCTCGGAGACCAGGATCGCGGCAAGACGCTCGGCCGCCTCCTCCAGGTCGGCGGTGACGAGCCGGCGGCGCCCAGGGGGGTCGGGTGCGGTCTCTGGCCCCATGCCCGAGTCGGCGTAGCCGAGCCACTCGACCCGCGCCACCCCCAGCGCATCGGCGCTGGCGCGCAGCTCGGCGAGACGCCGCTCGCCCAGGCGGCCGTCCGCGGCATACTCACTCGCGGCCAGCCCGAGGTCGCCGTCGGTGGCGACGACGGTGACCACCCGGTGCCCCTCGGCGGCCGCGCGGGCCATGGTGCCGGAGGTCAGGAGGGCCTCGTCATCGGGGTGGGCGTGGAACGCCACGAGTGTCCGCGTCATCGGGTCCATCCTGACGCATGGCAAGGTAGATCCCTGTGAGGGTCGCCCTGCTGTCGGACTGCTACCTGCCGCGCCTTGGGGGCATCGAGGTGCAGGTGCACGACCTTGCCGCGCATCTGAGCAGGTCAGGGCACCAGGTCGAGATCTTCACCGCCACCAACGGTGCCGACGGCGAGCAGTTCGGCGACATCGAGGAGGTCGACGGCATCCCCGTCCACCGCATGTCGCTGCCGTTGCCGTTCGGCGTGCCCGTCAACCCGCTCGCGCCCCCGCAGGTCAAGCGGCGGCTCGAGAAGCGCGGCTTCGACGTGGCCCACGTGCACATGGGCGTGGTCAGCCCCTTTGCCACCGACATGGCCAAGGTGACCCTGGAGCTCGGGCTCCCGACCGCGATCACCTGGCACTGCGTGATCGGCCGCTCCGAGCCGCTGCTGCGACGCATCGGGCACGCCCGCGACTGGGCCGCCCAGGGGGCCGCCCTCTCGGCCGTCTCCGCGATGGCCGCGCGCCACCTCCAGCCGGTGGCCGGGGCCGCCGCCGACATCCAGGTGCTGCCCAACGGCATCGACGCCGCACGCTGGGCCCGCCCGCAGGGCCGCCCGCGCCGCCCCGGCGACACGCTGCGGGTCGTCACCGCGATGCGCCTGGCGACGCGCAAACGCCCCAAGGCCGTCGTGGAGATCCTCCGCCGCACCCGCGAGCTGGTCCCGGGCGACATCGGGCTCGAGCTGGAGCTCTTTGGCGAAGGTCCCGAGCGCCGCCGCGTGCAGCGCTATCTCGACCGCCATCACATGGACTGGGTCAGCCTGCCCGGGCGGGTGAGCCGCGACGAGCTGTGTCGCCGCTACTGGGACGCCGATGCCTATCTGTCGCCGACCCGGCTCGAGGCATTCGGCCTGGCAGCGCTCGAGGCTCGCACTGCCGGGCTGCCGGTCGTCGCTGCCGCAGGCAGTGGTGTCGAGGACTTCGTGGTCGACGGCGAGAGCGGTCTGCTGGCCGCCGACGACGAGGGCATGGCGCGTGCCCTCGCGCGGCTCGCCACCGAACCTGCTCTGCGAGAGGCGATCTCGCGCCACAACGCAGACGTGCGGCCGGCCCAGGAGTGGCCCCAGGTCGTCACCCGCGTCGAGGACGAATACCGCCGGGCCATGCGACTGCGGATCGAGCGCATCTCGTGAGCGTGCTCCTGCACGGTGTGGGCAGCTCGGGTGAGCTCGTCGTCAAGATGCCACTGCGCCACGGCGGCGACCCCCGCGCCGAGCTGCGCGCAGGGGGCTGGGAGGTCCTGCGTCCCAGGGCTGCCCGGCGCGAGGGTGACGACATCGTGCTCGAGATGCTCGTCGAGACGGGCGGCCTGACGAAGACCACTGCGCCCGCCCCGCCCCACGACCTCGACCTCGTCCTCGAGCCGGGGGAGCAGGTCCACACCCACCAGCGGCCCGCGGCATACGCCGTCGTGCGCAGCGCCCGGGGCGTGCTGATGACCCAGCTGTCCGAGCGCACCAACGCCCCCGGCCTGTGGAATCTCCCCGGCGGCGGGCTCGACCCGGGCGAGGACCCTGTCGAGGGGCTGCACCGCGAGGTGTGGGAGGAGACCGGTCAGGAGGTCGTCGTCGGCGACCTCATCGACGTCGTGACGGCCCACTGGGTGGGCCGCGCGCCCGATGGCCGCGTCGAGGACTTCCACGCCGTGCGCCTGATGTATGCCGCGTGGTGCCCGCAGCCCTCCGACCCGCTCGTCCACGACGTCGACGGCTCCACCGCGGCCGCGCTCTGGGCGCCCGAGGCCGATGTGCTCGGGATGCCACTGGCCGGCTTCGTCGCCGACGGACTGCCCGGCTGGCTGGAGTCGGGTTCCCCTACGGCGTCACGCGGCCGGCGGGGGCGCCGCCGCTGCTGCCGTCGCCGGTGAGGCCGCTGGTGGCCAGGCGCATGAGGCCGGCCGAGGCGACGCGGGCGGCCTGGGTGGCCGGCACGCGACGGGCCTGCCTTGCCGACAGTCGGCCGCCGCGGTCGAGGGTGCGCGCGAGCGAGACGGCGTCGAGGATCGCCTCGCAGGCCCCGCGCCCCAGATTGGGCAGCATGCCGTGGGCCGCGTCACCGATCACGACATAGCGCCCGCGCGCATAGCGCGGCATCGGCGGCGTCACCCACAGGCGCGTGGCGAGAGTGTCGGCGCTCGCCGCCGCCAGGGTCTGGTGGATGGCGGGTGCGTCGCCGGCAAACACCTCGCGTGCCTCGGCGAGCACGACAGCGACGTCGAGCGGCTCCGGGCCCAGGGCGCTCGGGTGGCTGGTGAACCAGCAGGTGCCCGACGACCCCATGGGCACGATGCCGAAAAGCCTTGACCTGCCCCAGTACTCGCCCTCAGTCCCGACATCGGGAGGGCGAGGGAGTATGCCGCGCAGCGCCACCCACGGCGTCACCACGCGTTGCGCGGCGGCCGGGTGGACGACCCCGCGGACCACACTGCGCACCCCGTCGGCACCGATGACGAGATCGGCGTCGAGGTCCTCGGGAGCCGCGACCGCGGCATGCTCCCACCGCACCGATGAGGGGACCGCGTGCTCGAGGGCGCCAAGGAGATCAGCTCGCGGGAGCATCAGCGGGCCACGCAGTGGTCCCACCGCCGAGGCCCGCACGATGGGCCGGCCGTCCGCCCGGCGCAGCGCCCCGCTGGAGACACCCGCGCCGAGTCGGCGCAGCGAGTCGCCGGCCCCGATGCGGTCGAGGGCGCGCAGCGCCGACGGCCACAGCCCGAGGGCCGACCCGATGCCGGCACGCTCCGGCTGCGCCTCGTGAAGCGTCACCTCACAACGGCTGAGATCGAGCGCGGCGGCCAGGGTGAGGCCGGCGATGCCGCCGCCGACGATCGCGATGCGCACGCTCCCCAGACTAGGGCGCGGGACGGATTCCGGACGGGCGGCCCGGGTCACCTACTCTTGCGCCCATGCATCTCGCCCTTTATATCCTCCACATGCTCGCGCTCGCGGGCATCGTCATCGGCTTCGTCCTCCACCACAACAGCAACGCCCAGGGCCAGACCGTCATGACCTGGTCGGCACGCCTCCAGCTGCTGGTGGGTCTCGGCCTGGTCGGGCTCGCGGAGTCGCAGGGCGCCGAGCTCAACCACATGTGGGTCGCCGTCAAGCTGCTCGTCGCGCTCGCCGTCGTCGCCTGCCTCGAGATCGCGTCGGCCAAGGCGCGCAAGGGCGAGCCGCGCCCGACGCTGCTCAACGCGGCATTCGCCCTCACGCTCCTCAACGCCGCGGTCGCCTGGCTCTGGCACTGAGGCGACCCGCCGCGCTCAGGGGATGAGCAGCAGCTTGCCCTGGGTGCGGCGGCCCTCGAGGTCGTCGTATGCCGCCGCCGCGTCGGTCAGGGCGTAGCGCCCCCCGATCGCGATGTCGAGGCGGCCGTCGGCGACCGCCCCCAGCACCCGCGCGGCCCGCATCAGCAGCTCCTCACGGGACGCGGTGTAGTGGCCGAGGCTGGGCCGAGTGAGGAAGAGCGATCCGCCGGCGTTGAGCCGCTGGATGTCGAAGGGCGGCACCTGCCCGCTCGCCCCGCCGAAGAGCGCCATCATGCCGCGCGGGCGCAGCGACGCCAGCGAGGCGTCAAAGGTGTCCTTGCCGACCCCGTCGAAGACCACGTCGACCCCGTTGCCGCCGTTGGCCTCCCGCACCGCAGCCGCGAGGTCCTCGACCTGCGTGTAGTCGATGACGTGGTCGGCTCCGCGGCCCCTGGCGGTCTCGCACTTCTGCGCCGAGCCCGCTGTCGCGATCACCGTGCCGCCGGCGTCCTTGACCATCTGCACCAGCAGCTGCCCGACGCCCCCGGCGGCCGCGTGGACCAGCGCCGTGGTGCCCTTGCCGACCCGCCCGATGTCGTGGACGAGATAGTCGGCGGTCATGCCCTGGAGCATCGCCGCAGCGGCGACGTGCAGGTCGACGCCGGCCGGCACGGGGACGCAGGCGGAGGCGGCGATGTTGACGACGCTGGCACCCGTGCCGAGCACCTGCCCCCAGGCCACGGTGTCGCCGACCTGCACATCGGTCACGTCGGGCCCGAGCGCCGTGACGGTGCCGGCGCCCTCGGAGCAGAGCACGAACGGCGTCGGGGTGGGATAGACGCCCTCGCGCTGATAGACGTCGATGAAGTTCACACCGATCGCGGCCACCTCGACCTGGAGCTCGCCGGCGCCGGGCGCCGCGAGCGCGCGGTCGGTGACCTCCAGGACGTCGCTGCCACCATTGCGGGGGACCACCAGGGCCTTGGCCATCTCAGTCATGCCCGGCAGTCTCGCAGACCACACGCGCTCTGTGGAGCGGGCCGCGGGAGTGGCCGGCGGGCGGTGGTCAGTGGCGCACGGACAGCTGGCGCCCGGAGTCCTTGCCGGTCTCGCGCAGGAAGGCGATGAGGTCGGCGAGCGTCTCCTTCGCCGGCCGCGGGTGGTAGCCCAGGTCGCGGGCTGCCTTGGCGCCGTCGACGACGGGGAAGGCGGCCAGCGCCGCGATCGCGTGCGGCGACAGCACGTCGTTGCCGAAGCGGCGCAGCACCGCGTCCAGCAGCGGCGCCATCCGGCGCAGGGGGGCGAGGGGGAGCACCACGCGCGGCCCACGCCGACCGGTGAGGGCGGCGGCCTGGCGGCACAGCTCGGCCACCGGCCAGCGGTGGCCGGGCAGGAGATAGTTCTCGCCAGTGCGGCCACGCTCGGCCGCGAGCAGCAGCCCCTGGGCCCCATCGCGCACGTCGACGAGGTCATAGCCGCCGGCGGTCACCACGGGCATGGCGCCCTTGGCCGCGTCGCGGACGACGCCGTTGAGCCGGGTCAGCCCATAGTCACGGGGGCCGAAGACGCCCGTCGGGTTGACGGCCACCCCGTGGAGGCCGTCGGCCACGGCCTCGAGGAGGATCTGCTCGGCCGCCCACTTGGACCGGTCATAGACCCCCAGCGCGGGATCGGTGGCCCGGGGGGAGGACTCATCGAGCCGGTCGCGCCGGTCGTCATAGGAGTGCACCGAGCTGCACAGGACGAAGCGCCGCACCCCGGCGGCCAGCGCCGCGCGGGTGCTGGAGCGCACCCCCTGGGTGTTGACCCGCCACGCGAGCTCGCTCTCGTGCGCCAGGGTGATCACCGCAGCGAGGTGATAGACGACCTGCGCTCCGCCGAATGCCTCGGTCAGCGCCGCCTGGTCGAGCACGTCGGCCTCGACATAGCGCACCTGGTCGGGCAGGTGGGGGGAGCGCACCCGGTCGATCGCGACCACCTCGTGCCCGCGGTCGAGGAGGAGCGGGATCAGGTTGATCCCCACATAGCCGGAGGCGCCGGTGACGGCGACGGTGCTGCTCACGACCCCATCCTCGGCCCCAGCGGTCACAGCAGGCCGATCGCTGTGTCGAGCATCTCCTCGGTGAGCCTGCCGGTGAAGGTGTTCTGCTGGCTGACGTGATAGCAGCCGACCAGCCGCACCGGCCGGCCGTCCACGGTCACCAGCTCGGCGACCGCCGCGTGTCCGAACCGCGGCTTGGGGCGGGGCACCTGCCAGCCCAGCCGCCGGGCGGCGCCGATCGCGGCATCCCAGCCGATCGACCCCAGCGCCAGCATCGAGCGCAGCCCAGGCGCCGACAGCTCCAGCTCCCGGTCCAGCCACGGCGCGCAGGCGGCCTTCTCCTCGGTGGTGGGTCTGTTGTCGGGAGGGGCGCAGTGCACCGCCGCCGTGATGCGGATGCCGTGCAGCCCCAGCCCGTCGCCCGCGGCGACCGAGCCCGCCTGGGTGGCATAGCCGCCGCGGTGCAGCGCGGCATACAGCCAGTCGCCGGAGCGGTCGCCGGTGAACATCCGCCCGGTCCGGTTGGCCCCGTGGGCAGCCGGCGCCAGGCCCACGACCAGCACCGGCGCCCCGGGGTCTCCGAAGGTCGCGGCCGGCCGGCCCCAGTAGGGCTGGTCGGCGTAGGCCGCGCGCTTGGTCACCGCCACCTCCTCGCGCCAGCGCACCAGCCGCGGGCAGGCGCGGCATACCGACTCCCGGGCGCAGAGATCGGGTATGCCGTGTGCCCCCTGCGCGAGCCGGCGCACCTGGGCTGCGTTGCGCGCCACCGGGGTTGACGAGTCGGCGATGTCGCCAGGCCATCCCGTGCCGGCAGGGACGGGGGAGGGGAATGCCGCCCCGGTGACGGGGTGTGGCAGCTCGGTCACAGGATCTCGAGCGGGGTGACGGTCGGGACCCAGTAGCGCCGCTTGCCCTGCCGGGAGTCCTCATAGCGCCCACCCGCGGCCTCGATGATGTGCCGTGAGCCGGCGTTGTCCTCATCGCAGGTGAGCAGCACCTCGCCCAGGCCCATCTCGCCGGCGAGCTCGAGGGTCTGGCGCAGCGCCTCCGTGGCGTGCCCTTGGCGGCGGGCGGAGGGGCGCACGGCATAGCCGATGTGCCCGCCGACCTCGCGCAGGAAGTCGCTCAGCTCGTGCCGCAGGTTGATCGACCCCAGCCAGGTGTCGCCCTCGACGAACCACAGGTTGGTCACCGGCACCCAGCCGGCCGGCCGCGGCGTCTCGGGCAGCTCCTCGGCGCGGCGGCGGCGCACGAGCGCGCGGAACTGCTCGGGCTCCTCCAGCGACTCGCGGGTGAAGGCATATCCCTCGAAGCCCGTCTCCGCGTCGGCCTCCTGCGCCCACGGCCCGTCGCCGTCGATGTGCCCGCCCTCGGCCGCGAACTCGTCGACCGCCTCGAGATAGGAGCGGTGGTAGCGGTAGTCAGGGCGGACGATGTGGGCCATGGCCCGTGAGCCTAGTGCGCGTATGCCGCGTGGCCGGGTGCCGGCCGGCCCGCCGCCGGTCCGCGCTCTCCCGGCCGCGGCGGGGGACCGTCGGTGCCGACACGTAGGCTTGTCCGTGAGATGAGCACCCTGTTCGACGACCTTCCCCTCCCCGGCGACCACGGCTCGACGCTGCCGCACCTGCCCGCGTCCGACGTCGACGACTCCGGCGTGCCCACCTGGGCCGCGGCAGCGGCGGCAGGCGAGGGGCCCGACGGGCCCGACGCCCGGCATAGCTCCCAGTGGGGCGGGCCGCAGCGCGACCCCGAGGAGCTGCTCGAGGGGCTCAACCCGCAGCAGCGCGAGGCCGTCCTCCACGAGGGCGGGCCCCTGCTCATCGTGGCCGGCGCCGGCTCGGGCAAGACCCGGGTGCTGACCAACCGCATCGCCTACCTGCTCGGGGCGCGCGGGGTGCAGCCCGGCCAGATCCTCGCGATCACCTTCACAAACAAGGCCGCCGCCGAGATGCGCGAGCGCGTCGAGGCCCTCGTGGGGCCGCGCGCCAAGGCAATGTGGGTGATGACCTTCCACTCCGCCTGCGTGCGAATCCTGCGCCGCGAGGCCGGCAAGGTCGGCATGAAGTCGACCTTCTCGATCTATGACGCCGCCGACAGCCAGCGCCTCATGGCGATGGTCATGCGCGACATGGACCTCGACCCCAAGCGCTTCCCGCCGCGCTCCTTCAGCCACCAGGTGAGCAACCTCAAGAACGAGCTCATCGACGAGGAGACCTTCGCCGGGCGGGTGTCCGAGGGCACCCACCAGGAGCAGATGCTCGCCGAGGCCTACAGCACCTACCAGCGTCGGCTGCGCCAGGCCAACGCCCTCGACTTCGACGACCTGATCATGACGACGGTCAACATCCTCCAGGCCTTCCCCGAGGTCGCCGAGCACTACCGTCGCCGCTTCCGGCACGTGCTCGTCGACGAGTACCAGGACACCAACCATGCCCAGTACGCCCTGGTCAGGGAGCTGGTGGGGGAGGAGCCCAAGGCGGCGGTCAATGCCGCCGGCACCCCGACCGTGCCGCCCGCCGAGCTCGTCGTCGTCGGCGACGCCGACCAGTCGATCTATGCCTTCCGGGGCGCCACGATCCGCAACATCGTCGAGTTCGAGCAGGACTACCCCCACGCCAAGACCATCCTGCTGGAGCAGAACTACCGCTCCACCCAGACGATCCTCCAGGCCGCCAACGCCGTCATCGCGCGCAACGAGGGCCGCCGCAAGAAGAACCTCTGGACCGACTCCGGCTCCGGCGCGCCGATCGTCGGCTATGTCGGTGACAGCGAGCACGATGAGGCGGCCTTCGTCGCGCGCCAGATCGACAGGCTCACCGACGACCACGGCGTGCGACCGGGCGATGTCGCGGTCTTCTATCGCACCAACGCCCAGTCGCGTGCGCTGGAGGAGGTCTTCGTCCGGGTCGGCCTGCCCTACAAGGTCGTCGGCGGCACGCGCTTCTATGAGCGGCGCGAGGTCAAGGACGCGCTCGCCTACCTGCGGGTGATCTCCAACCCCACCGACACCGTCAATCTGCGGCGCATCCTCAACGTCCCCAAGCGGGGCATCGGCGACCGGGCCGAGGCCTGCATCGCGGCGCTCTCCGAGCGCGAGCGCATCCCCTTCGTCGCGGCGCTCGGCCGCCCCGAGGACGCCCCCGGCATCGCGACCCGGTCGGTGACGGCGATCCGCGCCTTCACCGAGCTGCTCGAGAGCCTCGGCCGCGTCCACGACGACGACGACGCCGGCGTCGGCGACCTGCTCGAGGCCATCCTCGACCGCTCCGGATATCTCGCCGAGCTGCGCGCCAGCCACGACCCCCAGGACGAGACGCGCGTGGAGAACCTCGCCGAGCTCGTCGCTGTCGCAAGGCAGTTCGACGAGCAGCGGGCCGAGACCGGCGAGGTCAACAGCCTCGAGGACTTCCTCGAGCAGGTGTCGTTGGTCGCCGACGCCGACGAGATCCCCGTCGACGGCGACGACCAGGGCGTGGTCACGCTGATGACCCTCCACACCGCCAAGGGGCTGGAGTTCCCCGTCGTCTTCCTCACCGGCATGGAGGACGGCACCTTCCCCCACATGCGCTCGCTCGGCGACGCCAAGGAGCTGGAGGAGGAGCGCCGCCTGGCCTATGTGGGCATCACCCGCGCCCGCGAGCGCCTGCACCTCTCGCGGGCCGCGGTCCGCTCCGCGTGGGGCGCGCCGCAGTACAACCCGGCCTCCCGCTTCCTCGACGAGATCCCGGTCGGGCTGCTCGACTGGCAGCGCGCCGAGTCCTCGATATCCTCGCTGCGGGCGAGCCAGCCGGCGGTCGCCCGGCTCGCGGCCCGCCCTGGCGTGCGCTCGCCAGGCAACCGGCCGGCGATCTCGCTCGCCCAGGGCGACCGGGTCACCCACGACTCCTTCGGCCTCGGCACGGTCGTGCGGGTCAGCGGCGAGGGCGAGCGCGCCCAGGCCGAGGTCGACTTCGGCGGCGACACCGGCGTCAAGCGGCTGCTGCTGCGCTATGCCCCGCTCGAGAAGCTCTGAGCGCACCCCGCTCTAGCGCCGGCGCCAGGCGACCACACGGCATACCCGCGTCTCACAGGTGTGGGCGCAGGGGGCGGACCATGTGGTCGGCCTCGTCACCGTCGGGCTCCAGGGCGGCCAGCGTCGAGGTGATCGAGTGCACGACGCTGCCGAGGATGGGGATCGTCATGTGGCCGACGCCGTGCAGGCGGATGTTCCTGACGTCGAGGTCGGGGTGATGGAGCCCGCCGAGATACTGCGGGAAGACCAGCTCGTCGAGGTCGGACCAGTAGACGACGAAGCGGGTCGCGCAGTCCGGCACCGGCTGCATCAGCTCCCGCATCAGCGCCGAGTTGGGGCGCATCTGCCGCGAGACACCCGTCGGCCACGCATAGGCGTTGTAGGTCCCGTGGTGCGGGGTGCCGAGCGTGACGAGGGTGTGGACGTGCTCGTCGCCGCCGAGCCGGGTGATGTAGTAGCGCGAGATCAGGCCGCCCATCGAGTGGGCGATGATGTGGATCCGCTCGTAGCCGGTCTCCTCGACGATGCGCTCGACCTCCTGCGCCAGCTGGGCGGCGGCGGTGCGCACATCGCGGGTGAGGATCGAGTAGTTCATCGAGGTGATCAGCCCGAAGCCGCGCCGTCGCAGCCCGCGGCGCATCAGCGCCCAGATCGACTGGTTGTCGAGCATGCCGTGCACCAGCAGGATCGGGGTGCTGGCCGCCTCGATGTCGGTGGCGGCCAGGGAGCGGGTGAGCGGCGGCAGGTGCTCGATGGAGTAGCCGTGGTGGCTCTCGACCTGGCGTCCCGGGAGCAGCCCGGCGGGATAGGTGAGCGCGTGGGCGCCCACCCACGCGGTCTCGACGGCCGCGCCGAGCAGGCCGGTGGGCGTCGCCAGCGCCCGCGCGGCGCCGCCGAGGACGTCGACGGCCTCCCGCGCGAGCGACTCCAGTGCCTTCATCGCAAGCGACGGTAGCCGCTCCCGCGCCACCTGCGTGCGTTGCTAGGCTGGGCCCCATGACTGAGAGTCCGCTTCGCGTCGTTGTCGCCAAGCCCGGCCTGGACGGCCATGACCGCGGTGCCAAGGTCGTCGCCCGTGCCCTGCGCGACGCCGGTGTCGAGGTCGTCTACACCGGCCTGCACCAGACCCCCGAGCAGATCGTCGAGGCGGCGATCCAGGAGGACGCCGACGCCATCGGCATGTCGGTGCTCTCCGGTGCCCACATGACCCTGTTCAAGAAGGTCATCGAGCTGCTCGAGCAGCGTGAGGCCAAGGACATCGTCGTCTTCGGCGGCGGCATCATCCCCGACGGCGACATCCCCGAGCTGGAGAAGATGGGCGTCGCGCGCATCTTCACCCCGGGCACCACCACCCAGGACATCGTCGACTGGGTGCGCCAGTCGGTGCAGCACGCGGCGGCCTGAGCCAGCATCCTCGTCGGCGCCCCTGACCACCCGGTCAGGGGCGCTGCTGCGTGCAGACCGTCCGCTCCTGCGGGGGGCGCTGGCTGTCATCGAGCAGCGCCGAGACCTGTGCCTGCTCCGCATCGCTGAGTGAGGTCTGCCACAGCAGCACCCGTCTGCCCTCTCTCGAGAGGGTCACCACCAGCTGGTCGGCCCCCGACGGGCTGGCCGGCGGGATGCCGACCGGCGCGGAGTCGAAGGCCCGGCCCAGCACCCGCACCAGCGTCGCCGGGATCGTGCACTCGCCCGCATGCCGCCCGGACACCTGCACGCGCCCGTCCGGCGCCAGGAGGGTGAGCCGGTCCTCGCCCCCGGCGATGCCCCCGGCCCGCGTCACGACGACGGGGTATGCCGCGGCGGTTGTGCCCCCGCTCGGCCCGCCCGCCGTCGTGGCCGTCACCGAGGTGGCGCCCGACGACGCCCCGTCCGACCCGCCCGCGGGAGTCTCGCCGCCGCCGCAGGCGGTGGTCAGCAGGGTGAGCAGGGCCACGGCCGCACCCGCGTGGGTGCGGTGGGAGAGTGGTGGTCGCGCAGTCATACCCGCGATCCTGCGGCATCGCGGCATACCTGTCCTGCCGAGCGGTCCGAGGACGGGTGCTCTGGTGCAGCCCGGCGCACCACGGACACCGCCCGGCGAGGGTGACGTGCGTCTCCCGGACCCGGGGGAGCGCCCACGCCGTGCCGCCCACTAGTCTGCGGGTGGACCATCCCCGAACAAGGTGAGGACGGATCTTCCGTGGATCTCTTCGAGTACCAAGCACGCGACATGTTTGAGAAGCACGGCGTCCCCGTGCTCGCCGGCAAGACTGCCACCACCCCCGAGGAGGCCCGTGCGGCCGCCGAGGAGATCGGCGCCAAGAGCGGCGGCGTCACGGTCGTCAAGGCCCAGGTCAAGACCGGCGGTCGCGGCAAGGCCGGCGGCGTCAAGGTCGCCAAGTCGGCCGACGAGGCGCAGCAGTACGCCGAGCAGATCCTCGGCATGGACATCAAGGGCCACACCGTCCACACGGTGATGATCGCCCAGGGCGCCAAGATCGCCGAGGAGTACTACTTCTCCCTCCTGCTCGACCGCGCCAACCGCAACTACCTTGCGATGTGCAGCAAGGAGGGCGGCATGGAGATCGAGCAGCTCGCCGTCGAGCGCCCCGAGGCCCTCGCCCGCATCGCCGTCGACCCGCAGGTCGGCATCGACGAGGCCAAGGCCAAGGAGATCGTCGAGGCCGCCGGCTTCGACGCCGAGACCGGCGCCAAGGTCGCTCCCGTCCTGATGAAGCTGTGGGAGGTCTACAGCCAGGAGGACACCACCCTGGTCGAGGTCAACCCGCTCGTGAAGACCGAGGACGGCGAGGTCATCGCCCTCGACGGCAAGGTCACCCTCGACGACAACGCCGGCTTCCGCCAGCCCGAGCACGCCAACCTCGTCGACGAGAAGACCGAGGACCCGCTGGAGGCCAAGGCCAAGGCGATGGACCTCAACTACGTCAAGCTCGACGGCAATGTCGGCATCATCGGCAACGGCGCCGGCCTCGTGATGAGCACCCTCGACGTGGTCGCCTATGCCGGCGAGGACTTCACCGGTGGCAAGGCCAAGCCCGCCAACTTCCTCGACATCGGCGGTGGCGCCTCCGCGGAGGTCATGGCCAACGGTCTCGACGTCATCCTCGGCGACGAGCAGGTCAAGGCCGTCTTC
Organism: Micrococcales bacterium; assembly: GCA_021287075.1. GTDB lineage: Bacteria > Actinomycetota > Actinomycetes > Actinomycetales > Dermatophilaceae > JAJTBD01. The sequence continues at coordinate 24,537 of JAJTBD010000026.1, forward strand.
GTCAACGTCTTCGGCGGCATCACCGCGTGTGACGCGGTCGCCAACGGCATCGTCGGCGCCCTCAAGACCCTCGGCGACGCGGCCACCAAGCCGCTCGTGGTGCGTCTCGACGGCAACAACGTCGTCGAGGGCCGCCAGATCCTCGCCGACTTCAACCACCCGCTGGTCACCGTTGAGGAGACCATGGACGGCGCGGCCCGCAAGGCCGCCGAGCTCGCCGCGCAGGCCTGAGAAGACAAGGACCCACTCACCACCATGGCTATCTTCCTCACCAAGGACTCCAAGGTCATCGTCCAGGGCATGACCGGCTCCGAGGGCATGAAGCACACCACCCGCATGCTCGCCTCCGGCACCACCATCGTCGGTGGCGTCAACCCCAAGAAGGCCGGCCAGACCGTCGACTTCCCCGAGGGCCAGCAGGTCCCCGTCTTCGGCACCGTCAAGGAGGCCATGGACGCCACCGGCGCCGACGTCTCCGTCGTCTTCGTGCCGCCGGCGTTCACCAAGTCCGCCGTCGTCGAGGCCGTCGACGCGGGCATGCCCCTGGTCGTCGTGATCACCGAGGGCATCGCGGTCAAGGACACGGCCGAGTTCTTCAACTACGCCAAGGACAAGGGCACCACCCGCATCATCGGCCCCAACTGCCCGGGCATCATCAGCCCCGGGGCCTCCAACGCCGGCATCATCCCCGCCGACATCGCGGGCGCCGGCAAGATCGGCCTGGTCTCCAAGTCCGGCACGCTGACCTACCAGATGATGTACGAGCTGCGTGACTACGGCTTCACCACCGCCGTGGGCATCGGCGGCGACCCGATCATCGGCACCACCCACATCGACTGCCTCGAGGCCTTCGAGGCCGACCCCGAGACCGTGGCGATGGTGATGATCGGCGAGATCGGCGGCGACGCCGAGGAGCGCGCCGCCAAGTTCATCCAGGAGCACGTCACCAAGCCGGTCGTCGGCTATGTCGCGGGCTTCACCGCCCCCGAGGGCAAGACGATGGGCCACGCCGGTGCGATCGTCTCCGGTGGCGCGGGCACCGCGGCCGCCAAGAAGGAGGCCCTCGAGGCCGCCGGTGTCAAGGTCGGAAAGACGCCGTCCGAGACCGCCGAGCTCATGCGTGAGGTCATGCGCGGGCTCGGGGCCTGACCCAGGCACCCACCACGCAAGGAGGGCCGCCACCCGGATCCGGGTGGCGGCCCTCCTTGCGTGCCGCTGGTGCCGGTGCAGGGGAGAACGGCGTCCTGCGGAAGCTGTTGCGGCGCGGCCGGCCATGTCAGCACGTGCATCCTCAGTCCGCACGTGGTGACACGGTCCACGGCCGCGCCGCGTCCCAGCGAGCCCCCCTCCTGGCCCGCTAACCATCACGACGCGCCGGGGATGACAAAAGGTTGCCCCTGATAGGTCTTTTCTCAGACCTTTCTCATGGGCCTCCCCGGACGACGGCGCGCCAGCGCACGCCGGGCGGCCTTCTGGGCGACGATGGTCGGCGATGAGCTCTTCCAGCAGACCCCGCGGGACCGATGCCGAGCGCGGCGACCTCGCCCCCGCACGCCACAGCCCCCTCGACGCCGTCGCCTCGGCGATGTCGGGAGCGAGCGAGACGCTGCGTGAGCTGCCGCCGTGGGCGGCCGCGCCCCTGACCGGGGTGGCCACGGCCCTCACCTCGCTCGCGACCGTCGTCCTGCCGGTGCTGGCCGTCTGGGTCGCCAGCGCGCTGTCGAGCTCGACCCTCGCCGACGCGCTCGCGTCTGCGGTGAGCCTGTGGCTGCTGGGCGGGGGCGCGCACCTGCGCCTCGGCGCCGCGACGCTCTCGCTCGTGCCGCTGGCCGCCCTCGCCCTTGTCGCGTGGATCGCCCACTTCGGGGCCCGCCGCGCCCTCGCCGACCACGAGGGCGGGCCACGCGGGCTCGCCCGTGGCGCGCTCCTGTGGCTGCTGGGGTATGCCGCGACGACTGCCGCGGCCGCGGCCGCGGCCATGGGGGGGCCGATCCGCCCGCAGTCGGTCAGCCTCCTCCTGCCCGTCATGGTGCTCCCGGCCCTGGCGGGTGCGGTCGCGGTCTGGCGGCGGGCCCGCGAGCTCGACGACCCCGAGCTGGACGCGCTGGTCGACCGCGCCCCCACCTGGCTGCTGCGGGCGCTGGGGCCGGCCCGTGACGGGCTGGCCGCGCTGCTCGTCCTGGGCGCGCTGGCCGTGCTGGTCATGGTCGCCGTGCACTGGCCCCGGGTGTGGCACGTCCACGACCAGCTGGGGCCCGGGCTCGTCGGCGGTGCCGCGCTGGCCGTGGCCCAGGCCGTGGCGCTGCCCAATCTCGCGCTGTGGGCCATGTCCTTCGCCGCCGGCACGGGCTTCACGGTCGTGTCGGGCTCCCCGGTCGGCTGGGGCGGCTATGACGGGGGCCTGCTGCCCATGGTCCCGGTCCTGGCCGCCCTGCCCAGCCCGGGCGACTTCCCCGGCTGGGTGCCGGCGCTCGTCGCGCTGCCGCTCCTGGTCGGTGCCCTGGTCGGCTGGCGGTCCACCGCGGCATACACCCGCCTGTCCTCGCTGCGCCCCCAGCTGCTCACGGCGGCCGTCGCCTGCGCCCTCGTGGCGCTCGGCGCGACGCTCCTCGACCTCGTGGGCGGCGGGGCACTCGGTGCCCACCGCCTCGCCGACGTCGGTGCCCCGGCCCCCCTCTTCGGGGCGGCCCTGCTCGGGGAGCTGCTCGTGGGGGCCGCCCTCGGCCTGGGTGTGCGGACGCTCCTGCGGCGACGCTGACCCGCGTCGATAGGGTGCCTCCGTGACCACCCCCACGCCCGCCGGCCGCCCCGGCATCGTCGTCCTGGTGTCGGGCAGCGGCACCAACCTCCAGGCCCTGCTCGACGCACCCGACCTCGGCTGCGACGTGGTCGCGGTGGGTGCCGACCGCGACGGCATCGAGGGGCTGCGCAGGGCCGAGCGGGCGGGCATCCCCACCTTTGTGTGCCGGGTGGGCGACCACCCCAGCCGCGCCGACTGGGATCTCGCGCTGGCCGCCGAGCTCGCGGGATACCGCCCGGCCGTTGTCGTCTCGGCCGGCTTCATGAAGATCCTCGGCCCGGCCGTCCTCGGCGGCCACCGGGTGGTCAACACCCACCCGGCGCTGCTGCCGAGCTTCCCCGGGGCGCACGCGGTGCGCGACGCGCTGGCCCACGGTGTCCGGGTCACCGGCTGCACCTGCCACTGGGTGGACGCGGGGGTCGACACCGGCCCGATCATCGACCAGCGCGCCGTGCGGGTCGAGGAGGGCGACACCGAGGAGAGCCTCCACGAGCGGATCAAGGTCCTCGAGCGCGACATGCTCGTCGACGTCGTGCGGGCCCTCGCGGCCGGGTGGAAGGCCGAGCCCGACGCTGGCTAGAGTGGGCTCATCGACGACTGGCGCAGGTGGGGTACCACCGGGGAGTGACGTCGGGCCGCATCGCCCGCCTGGGTGCGACCCGCACCGATGATCAGGAGTACCCAACGCCGTGTCCGGCACCGTCACCGCCCCTGGCCCCACCGCAAACGTCCGCCCGCTGAGGCGGGCCCTCGTCTCCGTCTATGACAAGAGCGGCCTGGAGGAGCTCGCCCGCGGCCTGCACGAGGCCGGCGTGGCCATCGTCTCCACCGGCTCCACCGCCGCCCGCATCGCCGACGCCGGCGTCCCGGTCACCCCGGTCGAGGAGATCACCGGCTTCCCCGAGTGCCTCGAGGGCCGGGTCAAGACCCTGCACCCCAAGGTGCACGCCGGCATCCTGGCCGACACCCGCAAGGAGGACCACCTCACCCAGCTCGACGAGCTCGGTGTCGAGGCCTTCGATCTCGTGGTGGTCAACCTCTATCCCTTCACCGAGACGGTCGCCTCGGGCGCCACGCCCGATGAGTGTGTCGAGCAGATCGACATCGGCGGGCCGACCATGGTGCGTGCCGCCGCCAAGAACCACCCGTCGGTCGCGATCGTCACCAACCCGGCCGCCTATGGCGCCGTCGTGGAGGCCGCCCGGGCCGGCGGCTTCACCCTGGAGCAGCGCCAGCGCCTGGCGATGGAGGCCTTCCGCCACACCGCGGCATACGACGTCGCGGTGGCGACCTGGCTCGGCAACGCCGTCGTCGGGGCCGACGAGCCGCTGACCTTCCCCGACTGGCTCGGCCAGACCTTCACCAGGTCGGCCACCCTGCGCTATGGCGAGAACCCCCACCAGCAGGCGGCGCTGTATGCCGCGGCCGACGGCTCCCAGGGCCTGGCCCAGGCGCGCCAGCTGCACGGCAAGGAGATGTCCTACAACAACTACGTCGACGGCGACGCGGCCTACCGCGCGGCCTACGACCAGGGCGACCGTCCCACGTGCGCGATCATCAAGCACGCCAACCCCTGCGGCATCGCCATCGGCGGCGACATCGCCGAGGCCCACCGCAAGGCCCACGAGTGCGACCCGCTGTCGGCCTTCGGCGGCATCATCGCCGTCAACCGCCCGGTCACCGCCGAGATGGCCGAGACCGTCAAGGACATCTTCACCGAGGTCGTCATCGCCCCGTCCTACGAGCCTGCGGCGCTGGAGATCCTCACCGCCAAGAAGAACCTGCGACTTCTGGAGTGCCCGGCGCCCGTGCGCGGCGGCCTCGAGACCCGGCCGGTCAGCGGCGGTCTGCTGGTGCAGGAGCGCGACCAGATCGACGCCGTCATCGCGCCCTCCGAGGACGACAAGCCGACCGCCGGGCACGGTGACGACCCCCACCAGTGGACCCGCGTGGCCGGCGACGACGACAGCGCCGAGACCCTGGGCGAGCTCAACTTCGCGTGGCGGGCGGTGCGCGCGGTCAAGTCCAACGCCATCCTGCTCTCCCAGCAGTGCGCGACCGTCGGCATCGGCATGGGCCAGGTCAACCGGGTCGACTCCTGCCGTCTCGCGGTGCAGCGGGCCGGTGCGGAGCGGGCCCGCGGTGCGGTGGCCGCCTCCGACGCCTTCTTCCCTTTCGCCGACGGGCCGCAGGTGCTCATCGACGCCGGTGTGCGGGCGATCGTCGCCCCGGGCGGGTCGATGCGCGACCAGGAGACGATCGACGCCTGCGCCGCCGCCGGTGTCACGCTCTATTTCACCGGCACCCGGCACTTCGCGCACTGAGCCCAGCCCCGGCCGCCGACCGGCGGCCGGGGACCTGCCCCACCCACCGCACCAGGAGACCCCATGACTGCGACCCTTCTCGACGGCAAGGCCACCCTGGCCACCATCAAGACCGAGCTGCGCGCCCGCGTCGAGGCCCTGGCGGCCGAGGGTGTGGTGCCCGGGCTGGGCACGGTCCTGGTCGGTGACGACCCCGGCTCGCACTGGTATGTCGGGGCCAAGCACAAGGACTGCGCCGAGATCGGCATCCGAAGCATGCGACGGGATCTGCCGGCCACCGCCACCCAGGCGGAGGTCGAGGCCGTCGTCCGGGAGCTCAACGACGACCCCGAGTGCACCGGCTTCATCGTCCAGCAGCCCACCGGGCTCGACGAGTTCGCGATCCTCTCGACGGTCGACCCCGACAAGGACGTCGACGGGCTGCACCCGTTCAACCTCGGCTGCCTGGTCATGGGCCGCCGGGCGCCGCTGCCGTGCACCCCGGTCGGGATCGTCGAGCTGCTCCGTCGCTATGACGTGCCGGTCAAGGGGGCCAATGTCACCGTCGTCGGGCGCGGCCTGACCGTGGGCCGCCCGCTCGGGCTGATCCTGACCCGCCGCAGCGAGAACGCCACCGTCACCCTGTGCCACACCGGCACCCGCGACCTGGCCGCCCATGTGCGCGACGCCGACATCGTCGTGGCCGCGGCGGGCGTGCCCGACATCATCACGGCCGACATGGTCAAGCCCGGTGCCGCGGTGCTCGACGTCGGCGTCTCCCGGCGCGACGGCAAGGTCGCCGGCGATGTCGCCAAGGACGTCGCCGAGGTCGCCGGCTGGCTGACCCCCAACCCCGGCGGCGTCGGGCCGATGACGCGCGCGATGCTGCTGACCAATGTCGTCGAGGCCGCCGAGCAGCGGCTGGCCGACACCAGGGCGGGGGAGAGCGGCCACCAGTCCCGCCACGGCCAGCGCTGAGGCCGGTCGGCCGAGGTCAACGCTGCGGCTGTGACCTGCGACAATGGAGGGCCCCCGCCGCCCGACCGACGAGGACATCCATGTCGTCAGCCCGCCTGAGCCTGCCCCGCTGGACCACCGTGCTGCCCCTGCTGGGGGTGGCTGTCCTCGCGTTGACCTGGGGGCGTGACCTGGGCGCGCTGCCGGTGGCGGTCGCCGCCGCCGTGCTGGCCGGGTCCGTCCTGGCCGCCGTCCACCATGCCGAGGTCGTGGCCCACCGGGTCGGGGAGCCCTTCGGGTCGCTGGTCCTGGCCGTCGCGGTCACCGTCATCGAGGTGGCCCTGATCATCACCCTCATGCTGAGCGGCGGCAAGGACGTCGAGACCCTCGCCCGCGACACCGTCTTCGCGGCCGTGATGATCACCCTCAACGGCATCGTCGGCCTGGCCCTGCTCGCCGGGACGCTCAAGCGCCCCCTCGTCTACTTCAACGCCGAGGGCGCCGGCGGTGCCCTCGCCACGGTGGCCACCCTCGCCACGACCTGTCTGGTGCTGCCGAGCTTCACGCTGGGCGAGCCGGGGCCCCGCTTCACCGCGGGGCAGCTGGCCTTCGCCGCCGTCGTCGCGCTGGCGCTCTACGGCCTGTTCGTGATCACCCAGACCGTGCGCCACCGCGACTTCTTCCTGCCGGTCAGCTCGACAGGGGAGGTCATCGAGGACGACCGTCACGCCGACCCGCCCAGCGACCGCGCCGCCCTGACCAGTCTCGGCCTGCTGCTGGTCTCGCTCGTCGCCGTCGTCGGCCTGGCCAAGATCCTCTCGCCGTCGATCGAGGCCGCGGTCCGGTCCGCGGGCCTGCCGCCGTCCTTCGTGGGCGTCATCATCGCCCTGCTCGTGCTGCTGCCCGAGAGCATCGCCGCGGTCAACGCAGCCCGCCGCAAGCGGATGATGGTCAGCCTCAACCTGGCCTATGGCTCCGCCATGGCGAGCATCGGCCTGACCGTGCCGGCGATCGCCATCAGCACGCTCTTTGTCGACATCCCGCTCTCGCTGGGGCTGGGCGAGACCCAGATGGTGCTGCTCGCGCTCACCCTCGTCGTCAGCGTCCTGACGGTGGTCCCGGGCCGGGCCACCCGCCTCCAGGCAGGCGTGCACCTCGTGCTGCTGGCCGCCTTCATCTTCCTCGCGATGAACCCCTGACCAACCCAGTCCGGCTGGGATGCAACAGGGGCCGGTATGCCGCACACGCGGCATACCGGCCCCTGTCACCGGATGGGGGTGGCTCAGCCGATCAGGCCAAGGCCCTTGACGGCGTCGCGCTCCTCGGCGAGCTCGGCGACGGACGCGTCGATCTTGCCGCGGCTGAAGTCGTCGATCTCCAGGCCCTGGACGATCTCCCACTTGCCGTCCTTGACGGTGACGGGGAAGGAGGAGATCAGGCCCTCGGGCACGCCATAGGAGCCGTCGGAGCAGACGGCCATCGAGACCCAGTCGCCCTCGGCCGAGCCGAGGCGCCAGTCGCGGGCGTGGTCGATCGTGGCGCTCGCCGCGGACGCGGCCGAGGAGGAGCCACGGGCCTCGATGATGGCCGCGCCGCGCTTGGCGACGGTCGGGATGAAGGTGTTCTCGAGCCAGTCCTGGTCGCCCACGGCCTCGGCGGCGTTCTTGCCGGAGACCTCGCAGTGGAACAGGTCGGGGTACTGCGTCGCGGAGTGGTTGCCCCAGATCGTCATCTTGCGGATCTCGGTGACCGGCACGCCGAGCTTGGCCGCGAGCTGGGAGATCGCGCGGTTGTGGTCGAGGCGGGTCAGCGCGGAGAAGCGCTCGTTGGGGATGTCGGGGGCGTTGTTCATCGCGATGAGCGCGTTGGTGTTGGCCGGGTTGCCCGTGACGACGACCTGGATGTCGTCGGCGGCCACGTCGTTGAGGGCCTTGCCCTGGGGGGCGAAGATGCCGCCGTTGGCCTCGAGGAGGTCACCGCGCTCCATGCCCGGGCCGCGGGGGCGGGCGCCGACGAGCAGCGCGTGGTTGACGCCGTCGAAGACCTTGGTGGCGTCGTCGCCGATCTCGACCTTGGCCAGCGTCGGGAAGGCGCAGTCGTCGAGCTCCATGACGACGCCCTCGAGCGCCTTCAGGGCCGGCGTGATCTCGAGCAGGCGCAGCTCGACGGGGGTGTCGGCGCCGAACATCGCGCCGCTGGCGATGCGGAACAGGAGGCTGTAGCCGATCTGGCCGGCAGCGCCGGTGACGGCGACCTTGACGGGGTTGGTGCTCACGGGATTGATGCCCTTCGACGTGCGTACGGTGGGTCACCTGCGACGGTAGCAGTCCCGTGGGGGCGGCGTGCGGGGTGTCATGGCGAAGTGACGAGGGGCTCGATCCCCGGTATGCCGCGCGCGCCGGACGGTGCCGCGGCACCGGCCCCGCGGGGGCCTGGAGAGCCCGATTCCGGCGGCGGGGCAACCCTTTGCGCTGGCCGCCACGTCCTTCCATGCATAGGTTTGACGCTGGACGACCTGGCCGACCCGGCCCGGTCCCAACGAGAGGACGAGACCAACGTGGGAATCTTCGACAAGATCAAGGACGCCCTGACCGTCGACGACGCCGAGCGCGCCGAGGCTGCCCGCAAGGAGGCAGCAGAGGCTCAGGCCAAGGCCGACAAGATCAAGGCCGAGGCCCAGAAGACCGCTGACGAGGCGCGCCGCAAGGCCGAGGAGGCCGCTGCCAAGGCCCGCGAGGACGGCGGCGAGGCCGCTGCCGAGGCGCACCGCAAGGCCGAGGCGGAGGCCGCCGAGGCCAAGGCGAAGGCCGACGCGGAGGTCGCCGAGGCGCAGCGCAAGGCCGATGAGGCCGCTGCTGCGGCCAAGAAGAAGGCCGAGGACGACGCTGCCGCGGCCCAGAAGAAGGCCCAGGACGACGCTGCCGCGGCCAAGAAGAAGGCCGAGGACGAGGCCACCGCGGCCAAGAAGAAGGCCGAGGACGACGCTGCCGCCGCCAAGGCCAAGGCCGCCAAGGAGCAGGCCGACCGCGAGAAGGCTGCTGCGGACGCCAAGGCCGCTGCCGCCAAGAAGCAGGCCGAGGCGGAGGCCGCCCAGCGCAAGCAGCAGCAGGAGGCCGCCTCGCGTGCCAAGGCCGCACCGGCCGCGCCCGCGCACAAGACCTACACGGTCAAGAAGGGCGACACCCTGTCCGAGATCGCCGAGCGCTACGGCGTCAGCTGGCGCGAGATGGCCAAGCTGAACAACCTGGACAACCCCGACATGATCTTCCCGGGGCAGGTCTTCAAGATCCCCAACAAGTGACGCTCTGGCGAGCCCACTGACGACGAAGCCCCGGGCCACCGGCCGGGGGCTTCGTCGTCGGCTCCGTCGCCCCGCTCGCCAGCGGCTCCTAGGGTGGGGGCATGGCGACACCAGACTTCGTGCTGCGGCTGCGCGAGCGGATCGGGACCGATCCGCTCTTCCTCATCGGCGTCGCCGGGGTGGTCCGCAATGCGGCCGGCGAGGTGCTGCTCAACCGCCGGGCGGACAACGGCCAGTGGGCGTTGATCAGCGGCATCCTCGACCCGGGGGAGGAGCCCGCGGCGGGACTGCTCCGTGAGATCCACGAGGAGACCGGCGTCCGCGCCCGTGTCGACGGGCTCGCAAGCGTGATGCTCACCCCCGAGGTCACCTATCCCAACGGCGACCAGGCCCAGTACCTCGACCTGTGCTTCGTCTGCACGCATGTCTCGGGTGAGGCGCGGGTCAACGACGACGAGTCCACCGACGTCCGGTGGTTCCCCCTGGATGCCCTTCCGCCCATGAGTCCCTTTGTCCAGCAACGCCTTTCGCGTGCCCTCGAGTTCACCGGGCGCACGTGGTTCGACCAGGGCTGAGCGCGGGGACCGCCCACATCGTGGTCACCCGTTGACGCAGTGGGCCCGTCTGACGAGGCTGTACGCGTCCCATCCAGAGCGGCCGAGAGACCTGGCTCGACGACGCCGCAGCAACCACCTCCACGAGGCCGGTGCTCATGCCAGGTGCGATGGAGGAAGCATGACCAGCACCTTCGGGGTCGCCCTGCGCGCCCATGACGTCGGGCTCGGCCTCTTTGGCCGCCTCAGCATCGACCTGATGCGCGCCTGCTCCATGCGCTGTCTCTGACGCGACAGACAGCTGCACACCCGCCCGCCCACCCATGTGGGCTGCAGGACCACAACCTTTGCTCCCCAAGGAGATCCACCATGTCTCGCCCCACTCTGGGCGGCGTGGCGACCTCGCACACCGACATCCGTGACGCCTTCCGCCCAGTCGCCTCGAGCGTCTGGGTCGTCACGAGTGCGGTCGGTCGCGACCCCGTCGGCTTCACCGCAGTCTCACTCGTCTCCGTCTCCGCGGCGCCGCCGCTGATCTCGTTCAACCTGTCCAAGATCTCCGGCAGCCGGGCCCATATCGAGCGGCGTGGCCTGGTCGCGGCGCACCTGCTCGCCGACGACCAGGAGCACCTGGCCCGCCGCTTCTCCCGCAACCGGGCCGCGCGCTTCGTCCCCGACGGCGAATGGCGTTGGTGCGCAGGCGGATTGCCCGAGCTCCCCGACAGCCTGGTCCGTCTCGTCGCCGAGCCCGTCTCCTATACCGACGCCGGCGACAGCCTTGTCGTGACCGCCAGGGTCACCGCCTCGCGGGCCCGCGAGGGGGCGCCACTGCTCCACCGCGACCGCTCGTTCTCCGCACCCTTTGCCGATACCTCACTGCTCGAAGGAGCCGTCGCATGACCAGCACCGACCCCCTGTCCTTTGCCTACTGGGTGCCCAATGTCTCCGGTGGGCTCGTGGTCTCCAAGGTGCCGCAGCGCACCAGCCATGACCCGGCATACAACATCGACGTGGCCCGGACCGCCGAGCAGGTCGGCTTCGACTACGCGCTCACCCAGGTGCGCTATCTCGCGTCCTATGGCGCCGACGAGCAGCACGAGAGCACGTCGTTCTCGATCAACCTGCTCGCCCACACCGAGCGGCTCAAGGTGATCGCCGCGGTCCACCCCGGATTCTGGCAGCCTGCGGTGCTGGCCAAACTCGCGGCGACGGCGCAGGCGGTCAGCGGTGACCGCTTCTGCCTCAACGTCGTCTCGGGATGGTTCAAGCAGGAGTTCCTCTCGCTCGGGGAGCCGTGGCTCGACCACGAGGAGCGCTACCGGCGTGCGGAGGAGTTCATCGAGGTGCTGCGCGGTGCCTGGACCGAGGACGACCTCACCTATCGCGGCGACTTCTATCGCACCCGCGACCTGACCTTCCGGCCGCAGCCGGCGACACCGCCCGAGGTCTTCATGGGCGGCAACTCGACGGCCGCCCGGCGGATGGGCGGGCGCCTCGTCGACTGGTACTTCATGAACGGCAACACCGTCGAGGGGGTGTCCGAGCAGGTCGCCGAGGTCTCCGCCCTCGCCGCGGAGCACGAGCGCCGGGTCCGCTTCGGCCTCAACGGTTTTGCGGTGGTCCGCGACACCGAGGAGGAGGCCCGTGCCGTCGTCCAGGAGATCATCGACCAGGCCGACGCCGACAAGGTCAGGGCCTTCGGCGAGGCGGTCCGACAGGCGGGCCAGGCCACCAGCGACGGCAAAGGGATGTGGGCCGGCAGCCGCTTCGAGGACCTCGTGCAATACAACGACGGCTTCAAGACCGGCCTGGTCGGCACTCCCGAGCAGGTCGCCCGGCGCATCATCGACTACCGACGGGCCGGCGTCGACCTGCTGCTCCTCGGCTTCCTCCACGTGAGGGAGGAGGTGGAGCGCTTCGGCCGTGAGGTCATCCCCCTGGTCCGGGAGCTCGAGGCCGGGGCCGACGCCGGGGCCGACCGTGCCGCGCCACGGCTGGTCGCCGTGTCCTGACCGCCGGCTCGATCCCAAGCAGCCCCAAAAGGTATGCCGCGCAGCCAGACTGGCTGCGCGGCATACCTTGTGGTGGCGGTGAGGTCAGCCGATGTGGCCGTCCGCGTCGCGGTCGAGCCGGCGCTCGACGGCAGGGTTGGCGGCAGCCGAGGCGCCGGTGGTGCCCAGGTCGTCGTCGGCGAGGAACTTGGTGTCGGTGACGTCCTCGGGCTGGTACTCGCCCGCGATGTCCTCGTCGCGGCGGTCGACGCCGGTGACGAGGCGGTAGGTCGCGCCGGCGACAGCGGCGCCGAAGATCGGCGCGAGCCAGAACAGCCACAGCTGCCCGGGCGCACCGTCACCGTTGAAGAACGCGACCGCGGTGGAACGGGCCGGGTTGACCGAGGTGTTGGAGATCGGGATCGAGATGAGGTGGATCAGGGTCAGGCCCAGGCCGATGGCGATGGGCGCGAAGCCCTCGGGCGCCCGCGAGTCGGTGGCGCCGAGGATGATGTAGAGGAACATGCAGGTGAGCAGCGCCTCGGCGACGAGGACCGCCATGAGCGGGTAGCCGCCGGGAGAGTGGTCGCCGTAGCCGTTGGCGGCCAGGTGGCCCACCGGGTCGAAGCCGGCCTTGGAGCGGGCGATCGCCCAGAGGGCGGCGCCGGCGAGCAGGCCACCGAGGACCTGGGCGACGATGTAGGGGAGCACGTCGGCCCACTTGAAGCGGTTGGCCACGGCGGCGCCGATGGTGACGGCCGGGTTGAAGTGGGCGCCCGAGACGTGGCCCACGGCATAGGCCATGGTCGTCACGGTGAGGCCGAAGGCCAGTGCGACGCCAAGGAATCCGATGCCGAGCTGGATGCTCTGTCCGGCGACGACGTTGGGCTGGAGGAAGGACGCGGCGAAGATCGCGCTGCCGCAGCCTCCGAAGACCAGCCAGAAGGTGCCGAGGAACTCGGCGCTGAGACGGGCCGAGAGTTTGGGCTGGAGCATGGGTTTTCAGGTTCTCCTGTGGTCGATTCCCCCACCCGGGTCAAGGCGTGGGTCGCAATCATGGTGCCTGAGTCGTCGCAGGCCCGCGAACGGACACCCGGTGTGGTGCACAGGTGTGACCTGACCGAGACCTCCCGGCAAACCGGTTTGCCCGCACCTGACAGAATGGCGCCCATGTTGACGATGCCCACCCACGCCGGGCGCGACCGGAGCCTGTCCGGGATGCAGCCCACGAGCGACTCCCTCCACCTCGGCAACTACATCGGGGCGCTCGTGAACTGGGTGGACCTCCAGGAGCAGTACGACGCGTTCTACTTCGTCGCCGACCTGCACGCGCTGACCGTCCCCACCGACCCCGAGGTGCTCCGGCGCCGGATCACCATCACCGCCGCGCAGTACCTCGCAGGCGGCGTCGACCCGCAGCGGGCGGTCGTCTTCCGCCAGAGCGATGTCCAGGAGCACACCGAGCTGGCGTGGGTGCTGGCCTGCCAGACGGCCTTTGGCGAGGCCAGCCGGATGACGCAGTTCAAGGACAAGACGGCCAAGGGCCAGAACGCCAATGTCGGCCTGTTCACCTATCCGATCCTGATGGCGGCCGACATCCTCATGTATGACGCCACCAAGGTCCCGGTCGGGGAGGACCAGCGCCAGCACCTCGAGATCACCCGTGACCTCGCCCAGCGCTTCAACACCCGATTCGGCGACACGCTGGTGGTGCCCGAGGCCCACATCCGCAAGGAGACCGCGCGGATCATGGACCTTCAGGAGCCGACCAACAAGATGTCCGGGTCCACCTCCTCCGAGGCCGGGCTGATCCTGCTGTCGGACGACCCCAAGCGCATCACCAAGAAGATCAAGTCGGCCGTGACCGATGCCGAGCGGGAGATCCGCTATGACCCCGAGACCAAGGCCGGGGTCTCCAACCTGCTGGTGATCCACAGTGCGCTGTCGGGGATCCCGGTCGCCGACCTGGAGCGCTCCTTCGAGGGCCGCGGCTATGGCGACCTGAAGAAGGAGGTGGCCGAGGTCGTCGTCGAGCGCCTCGAGCCCTTCCAGAGCCGGATGGCGGAGCTCACCGGTGACCCGGCCGAGCTGGACAGGGTGCTCGCCGACGGTGCGTCGCGGGCCCGCGAGGTCGCGACGGCGACCCTGAAGCGGGTCTACGACCGTGTCGGCCTGGCGAGCCCGCGTCGATAGGGGGCGGAGCGCATGGGCACCATCGGCGTGGCTGTCGCCATCCCCCATCCCTGGGGCGACCAGCTCCAGGAGCAGCGGGCGAGTTTTGGCGACCCCCAGGCCTCGGCGATCCCGCCGCACGTGACGATCCTGCCGCCCACCGATGTGCCCGACGAGACCCTGCCCGACTTCCGGCGGCATATCGCCGAGTCGGCGGCGGCGGCAGCGCCGTTCACGATGGTGCTGCGCGGCACCGGGACCTTCCGGCCCATCTCGCCGGTCGTGTTCGTCACCGTCGCGCAGGGCATCTCCGAGTGTGAGCGGCTGGAGCGCGCGGTCCGCTCCGGTCCCGTCGAGCGGCGACTGGAGTTCAACTACCACCCGCACGTCACGGTGGCCCACCACCTCCACGACGAGGCGCTCGACCGGGCCTTTGACGCGCTGTCCGACTTCCAGTGCACCTTCAGCGTCGGTGCGCTGCACCTCTATGAGCACGGCGAGGACGGCGTCTGGCGCGCCGAGGCCGAATATCCCCTCGGCGCGGGGCCTGCCTGACCGGTATGCCGCGCGGCCTGCTTGCGGGTATGCCGTGCGGCTTGCTTGCGGGTATGCCGTGCGACTCGCTCGCGCTAGGCCGCGCGACGCGCCCGTCAGTCCCCGTCGGGGGCCTGGTCAGTGCTCCCGACGGCGCTCGCGGCGCAGCGCCCCGGCGGCCCCGCCGAGCAGCCCGAGCAGCAGCAGTCCCGCGGCCGCCCCGACCGGGCCGAGCGGCACCTGCGACAGATCCAGGTGCACGCCGGCTGAGGGCGTGGACGGCGCCGCCGTCGTGGTCGGTGCGCCGGCCTCGCTCGTCGTGCCGCCGGCGCTCGTGCCGGCGTCGGTGGGGGCAGTGGTGGCGGTGCTCGTCGGGCTGGCCACCAGCGGCGTCGGCTGCTCGCCGGGTGCGACCAGCCGGCCGATCGGGCGGGCCTTGGCGCCGTGGGCGAAGGCCCAGTCGTAGAGCTTGGCCTGGTCGCGCCAGCCGACCCCGAGCCCATACATCTCGGTGAGCAGATAGGTGCGCCCGCCCCGCGTCACCGCGGAGATGAAGGTGCGCTTGGCGGCCTCGGTGTAGCCGTTCTTGATGCCGATCGTGCCGGCGTAGTTGTAGAGCAGCTTGTTGTGGTTGCCGACCTTGAAGGCCGTCGGACGGGGCGCGGTGGGTGTGGTGCTGCCTGTCGGGGCGCGACCCGTCGAGGGCCGCGACGTGGGGGAGGCCTGGGTGGCGGGCTTCGGGGAGGTTGTGGGGGTCGGTGCATAGCCCGGGAAGGTGACCTGCCGGGTCGTCACATAGGCGCGGAAGTCCTTGTTGCGCATGGCTTCCCGGCCGATCAGCGCCAGGTCGTAGGCGCTGCTGGTCTGCCCGGGGGCATCGAGCCCGGACGGGTCGACGATATGGGTGTCGTGGGCCCCGAGCTCGCGGGCCCGGGCGTTGATGAGCTCGGCGGTCCCGGCCATGCCCTTGGCCCCGCCGGCCGTGCGGGCCAGGGCGTATGCCGCGTCGTTGCCGCTGGCCATCAGCAGCCCCTGGAAGAGATTGCGTGCCGAATAGCTCTGTCCCGGGATCAGGCCCACGCGGGTGCCGTCGGCGCCCGCGTCGGCGTCGGTGACGGTGATCCGGGTGTTGGGCGTGATGCGCGGGATGAGCACGCTCGCCGTCAGCGCCTTGACGGTGCTGGCGGGCAGCAGCCGGGCGTGCGGTGCGCGGGCGGCGATGATCTCGCCGGTCTCCATGTCGGCCAGCACCCATGACTGGTCGAGGATCGCCGGTGGCGCGGGCACACCCGCTGGCAGGTCGGTGATCACGCTCATCTGGGCGAGCCGGGGCCCGCCGACGGAGAGCTGCGGGTCGACGCGCTGGGTGATCGGCGGCAGTGTCGGGGTGCTCGGACCGGACGCGCTCGGAACGGACGCGCTCGGGCCGGTCGAGGTCACGGTGCGCGGCGCCGGGGTGGTCGCGGCGGGTGCCGGCGACGCGAGGGCACACGAGAGGCCGGCGCAGGCGGCTGCTGCCGCCAGCCGCAACGAGCGTGCGCGTGGCATCGTCGACTTCCCGGCCGAGTGCATGGACGCCGCACATCCTCGCACCGCGGGCACGCTCCGGTCGATCACGTGCGGGCGCGCGGCGTGGCGACGCCGGCAGTCCGGGAGGGGACGGGCGGGGCTCAGGCAGCGACCGCGAGGCCGCGGCGATCGGACACCGCGGCATAGTGCCCGAGCAGCTGCTCGGTCAGACCGAGCCACGAGCGGGAGCGCACCGACGCCACCCCGGCGCTCCCGAGCCGGTCCCGCAGCGCGGCGCTCGCGACCAGGGGGTCGACGTGCTCGCGCAGCGAGCCGGGGGTGTCGGGGTCGAAGAGATAGCCGCTCTGGCCGTGCGCGACGAGGTCGAGGGGCCCGCCGCGCGCAGGGGCGACGACGGGCAGTCCCATCGCGGCAGCCTCCTGGAGGGTCTGTCCGAAGGTCTCGCGGGTGCCCGTGTGGACAAAGAGGTCGAACGCGGCATACGCCCGGGCCAGGTCGTCGCCGTCGCGTCGGCCGAGGAAAACCGGTGGGAGAGTGGGGCGCCCGGCGCTTGAGGCCACCGCCTCGGCGAGCGTCGCCCCGACCTCCTCGCGGCTGGGGCCGTCCCCGACGAGGACGAGCCGCGAGTGCGGGATCGAGGTGAGCTCGACCAGGCGGTGCAGTTCCTTCTCGGGCGCGAGCCGCCCGACATAGCCGATGAGTGTCTCGCCCCCGGGCGCCAGCGTGCGGCGCAGCGCTCTGGTGCCGGCGTCCTGGCGCCAGCCGGGGTAGAAGAGCCGGGTGTCGACCCCGCGGCCCCACAGGCCGGTCCGCGGCACGCCGTTGAGCCGCAGGTCCTCGAGAGCCGAGGTGGAGGGGGCGAGCGTCCGGCTCGCCGTGGAGTGGATGCGCCGGACCCATCGCCAGGTGGCCCTCTCGGCGCTGCGGCCGATGCCGGGACTCGGCGCGTGCTGGCGCACATAGCTCGGCATGTCGGTCTGATAGATCGCGACGCTCGGGATGCCGAGTGCCTGCGCCGCCGTGAGTCCGCGCGCCCCGAGGACGAAGGGCGAGGCGACGTGCACCACATCGGGGTCGAAGCGGTCGAGCACGCGCACGATCTCGGGGCTGGGCAGGCCGACCTGGAACTGCCGGACCGGCACCGAGGCCACCGTGTGCACGGGGAAGCCGGCGAAGGAGGCGGGCGCAGGTCGCGCGGCGATCACGATCGCGTCGTGCCCGAGGGCGCGCAGGGACTCCAGCACCCGGCAGACACTCGTGGTGACGCCGTTGACGCTCGGCAGGAAGGACTCGGCAACGATGGCGATGCGCACGTGACCACTGTCGAAGCGGCGGGTGCCGTGCCGTCGACATGTGAAGGTGTGTCAGGTGAGCAACAGGTAACGCGGTGGAGCCGCGGTGCGACGGCGCGCACCTGGCCGCCTACAGTTGCCCACCATGAGCGCTATCGACCGGTTCTGGGCGGTGATCCCCGCCGGTGGCGCCGGGACCCGGCTCTGGCCGCTGTCCCGGGCCTCCTCGCCCAAGTTCCTCCACGACCTGACCGGCAGCGGTCGCTCGCTCCTTCAGTCGACGGTCGACCGGCTGGTCCCACTGGCCGGGGAGCGCATCATGGTCGTTACCGGCGCGGCACACGAGGACGCGGTGCGCGCCCAGCTGCCGACGCTGCCGGGCGACCAGCTGCTCGCCGAGCCTTCACCCCGCGACTCGATGGCGGCGATCGGCCTGGCGGCGGCCGTGCTCGAGCGGCGTGACCCCGACGCGGTCATCGGCTCCTTCGCCGCCGACCACGTGATCGGCGACCTGCCCGAGTTCGAGGCGTGTGTCCGGGCCGCCGTCGAGGTCGCCGACGAGGGATACCTCACGACGATCGGCATCGCGCCCACCCACCCCGCCACGGGCTTCGGCTATATCCGCATGGGTGACCCGCTGCCGGGGCGCGACCGGGCCAGCGCGGTGCGCGAGTTCGTCGAGAAGCCAGACAGCGAGCGGGCCGCCGCCTACCTCGCGACGGGCGAATACCGCTGGAACGCGGGCATGTTCGTCGTGCGCGCGGCAGTCCTGCTGGACCTCCTCGCGCGGTGGCATCCCAATCTCGCCGCGGGGCTGCGTGAGATCGCGGCGGCGCCCGAGCGGCTGCCGGAGGTCTGGCCGGGCCTGACCAAGATCGCCATCGACCACGCCGTGGCCGAGCCGGCGGCGGGGGAGGGCCGGGTCGCGGTGGTCCCCGCGCGGTTCGGCTGGGACGACGTCGGCGACTTCGCCTCGCTCGCCGGGCTGCTGCCCCAGACCGACGGTATGCCGGGTGTGCGGGTCCTCGGGGACGCCGACCTCGTGCGCGTGAGCGACAGCTCTGGGGTCGTCGTCCCCGCGGGCGGCCGGCACATTGCCGTCGTCGGCCTGAGCGACATCGTGGTCGTCGACACCGGTGACGCACTGCTGGTCACCACGACCGAGCGTGCCCAGGCCGTCAAGGGCGTGGTGGAGGGCCTCCGGGCAGAGGGGCGCGGCGAGCTGCTCTGACGCCCCGGCGTCGGGCGGCGGGGCGTCAGGTCACGCTGAGTGGGCCAGCCCGCGCCGGCCAGGTCAGTCCGCCGGGTGGGTCAGGCCGCGCGCCTGGTGCGGCGGTGGGCGCTGCGGTGCTCCGACAGGCGCAGCGGGTTGGCCGTCTCGGCCACCGCGGCCAGCACCGAGAGGAGGGCCACGACGCTGGCCCAGGCGGTCGCGAGGCCCGCCAGCACGGCGAGGGCCCCGGAGGCGAGCACGGTGAGGGCGAGCAGCCCGGCCGCGAGCGCCACGAGGGTGGCGGCGACCGCGGCGGTGCGCGGCGAGCGCGAGGACGGCTGGCGGGAGCTGAGCGCGATGCGGTGAGTGGTCATCGTGGCCTTCTCGGTGGTCTGACCCTGGCAGGGGTGCGCCGTCCTGAGCGGCGCCTACCATAGTAATTGAATCGTCAACGACATGCCACAGGCTTTTGTCAACCTCGCCGTGATCCGCGAGACATCGCTCACCGGACGTGGCCCACGGTGACCGGGCCGCTCTCGATACGCTGGGGGCATGTCCGATGCACCCGTCGCTCGCAGCGAGTCCGACCTCCCGATCCAGCCCGTCTACTCCGCCGCAGACCTCGAGGGGTTCGACCCCGAGGCCAAGCTGGGCGCGCCGGGCAGCTACCCCTTCACCCGGGGTGTCTACCCGACGATGTACACGGGCCGCCCCTGGACGATGCGCCAGTACGCCGGCTTCGGCACGGCCAAGGAGTCCAACGAGCGCTACCACGAGCTCGTCAACAACGGCACCGGCGGCCTGTCCGTAGCCTTCGACCTGCCGACCCAGATGGGCTACGACTCCGACGCGCCCCTCGCCTCCGGCGAGGTCGGCAAGGTCGGCGTGGCCATCGACAGCCTCGACGACATGCGCGTGCTCTTCAACGGCCTGCCGCTCGACAAGATCTCGACGTCGATGACGATCAACGCGCCCGCCTCGACCCTGCTGCTCATGTACCAGCTGGTCGCCGAGGAGCAGGGCGTCGAGGCCGGCAAGCTCACCGGCACCATCCAGAACGACGTGCTCAAGGAGTACATCGCCCGCGGGACCTATATCTACCCGCCCAAGGAGTCGCTGCGGCTCATCACCGACATCTTCGCCTACTGCCACAAGGAGATCCCTCGCTGGAACACGATCTCCATCTCCGGCTACCACATGGCCGAGGCCGGTGCGACGCCCGCGCAGGAGGTCGCCTTCACCCTGGCCAATGCCAAGGAGTACGTCCGCGCCGCGGTCTCCGCGGGCCTGTCCGTCGACGACTTCGCGCCCCGCCTCGCCTTCTTCTTCGTGGCGCGCACGACCCTCATCGAGGAGGTCGCCAAGTTCCGTGCGGCCCGTCGCGTCTGGGCCCGGGTGATGAAGGAGGAGTTCGGCGCGCAGAACCCCAAGTCGATGATGCTTCGCTTCCACACCCAGACCGCGGGGGTGCAGCTGACCGCCCAGCAGCCGGAGGTCAACCTCATCCGCGTCGCCCTCCAGGGCCTCGGCGCGGTGCTGGGCGGGACCCAGTCGCTGCACACCAACTCCTTCGACGAGGCGATCGCCCTGCCCACGCAGAAGGCCGCCCGACTGGCGCTGCGCACGCAGCAGGTCATCGCCTACGAGACCGACGTCACCAAGACCGTCGACCCCTTCGCCGGCTCCTATGTCGTGGAGTCGATGACCGACGACCTCGAGGCCCAGATCAACGACCTCATGCAGGCCGTCGAGGACAAGGGCGGCGCCGTCGCGGCCATCGAGCAGGGCTTCCAGAAGTCCGAGATCGAGCGGTCCGCCTATCGCGTCGCCCTCGAGATCGACAGCGGCGAGCGCTCGGTCATCGGCGTCAACAAGTACGTCATGGACGTCGAGGAGCCCTACGAGCCGCTGCGCGTCGACCCGCAGATCGAGGTCGACCAGTGCGCCCACCTCGCCGAGCTGCGCAGCAAGCGCGACAACGCCGCCGTCGAGGCCGCTCTCGAGCAGGTGCGGGAGGCCGCCCGCGGCACCGACAACCTGCTCTATCCGATGAAGGACGCTATCAAGGCCGGCGCCACCGGCGGCGAGATCTCCAACGCGCTGCGCGACGTGTGGGGGATGTACACCCCGCGCGAGACCTTCTGACCGGCCCCCGTCGGTGCTGCCGCGCCACGGCGACCGCCACATCGTGCCCACCGTCTTCCGGGGCGGTGGGCACGGCCACGAGTAGAGTGCGAGGCCTATGACCACCCACGCCACGACCCTCGCCGCCGACCTCGGCTCGGTGGTCGAGGCACACCTGCCGGAGCTGCTGGCCCTGCGCCGCGACCTCCACGCCCACCCCGAGACGGCCTGGGCCGAGACCCGCACGGCGGCCCTGGTCGCCGAGCGCCTGCGCGCCGCCGGGGCAGACCCCCGGCCGATCCTCACGACCGGGCTGGTGCTCGACATCGGGGCCGAGCGCCCGGCCCAGCGGGTGCTGCTGCGCGCCGACATGGACGCGCTGCCGGTCCGCGAGCGCACCGGCCTCGACTGGCAGTCCACGGTCCCGGGTGTCAGCCACGCCTGTGGTCACGACGTGCACACCGCGGGCCTGCTCGGTGCCGGCCTGGCGCTGTTGGAGCACGAGGACGCCCTGCGGGCAGCGGGACTCGCGGCCCGGCTGGTCTTCCAGCCCGCCGAGGAGGTCCAGCCCGGCGGCGGTGAGGCGCTGGTGGACGAGGGGGTCCTCGAGGGCGTGCACGCGGCATACGCCCTGCACTGCGACCCCGGTCTCGACGTCGGGCAGGTGGGCATGCGCGAGGGCCCGATCACCGCTGCCTCCGACGGCGTGCGGGTCACGCTGCGCGGCCGGGGCGGGCACACCTCGCGTCCCCACCTGACCGAGGACCTCGTCTTCGCGCTGGCCAAGGTCGCCACCGAGGTGCCGGCGGCGCTCTCGCGCCGACTCGACCCGCGGGCGGGCGCCGCCCTCGTGTGGGGTCAGATCGAGGCGGGCAAGGCCGCCAATGTCATCCCCTCCTCGGGGACCCTCGTCGGGACGCTGCGCATCCTGGACGCCTCCGTCTGGGACCAGATCGGCCCGCTGCTGACCGAGATCGTCGAGGCGGTCGTGGCGCCGTATGCCGTGACCGCCCGCCTCGAGCACATCCGCGGGGTGCCGCCCGTCGTCTGCTCGCCGGTCGGGGTCTCGGGGCTGCGCACGGCCGTCCTGTCGGCCGGCCTGCTGCCGGCGCCGACGCCACAGTCGATGGGCGGCGAGGACTTCGCCTTCTATCTGCGTGGGGTCGAGGGCGCCATGGGGCGCCTCGGCACCCGCACACCCGGGGGCCGGACCTATGACCTGCACCAGGGCGACCTCGTCATCGACGAGGCGGCCGTCGGGATCGCGGCCCGGGTGCTGGCTGGGGCGGCTGTGGCCAAAGTGACCGCCGGCTGATCACCATCGGGTTTCTAGTCGGTAACACTTGTCACTCCTGGGGCAAACCCGTCCAAGGCTCCCATTTGGCGGGTCTATCGTCGGATGAGCGGCGGACGCGACAGGCTCCTCCGCGAGCACATCAAACCAAGGAGAGAGCCTTGCGTCAGACGATGAAGGCAGCGGCGGCCATCTCGGCCGCGGCACTGGCCCTGACCGCATGCGGTGGCTCCAGCAGCGACACCGCGTCCGGTTCGAAGAGTTCCGGTGGCGCCTCGGGCGCCGCCAAGGTCAAGGTCGGCATGGCCTATGACGTGGGCGGTCGCGGAGACCAGTCCTTCAACGACGCCGCCGCGGCGGGCCTGGACAAGGCCAAGAGCGAGCTGGGTGTCGAGACCAAGGAGGCCTCCGCGGTCAACGGCGAGAACGAGGCCGCCCGCGAGGAGCGCCTCCAGCAGCTCGTCGACGCGGGCTACACGCACGTCGTCGCCGTGGGCTTCGCCTACGCCCCGTCCGTGGGCAAGGTCGCCAAGGCCAACCCCGACGCGCACTTCGCGATCGTCGACGACGCGTCCGATGACTCCAAGGGCGACAACGTCGCACAGCTGACCTTCGCCGAGCAGGAGGGCTCCTACCTCGTCGGCGCGGCCGCCGCGCTGAAGTCCAAGACCGGCAACGTCGGCTTCGTCGGTGGCGTCAACACCCCCCTGATCAACAAGTTCGAGGCCGGGTTCGTCGCGGGCGCCAAGGCCGCCAACCCCAAGATCAAGGTCCAGAGCAAGTACCTCACCCAGCCGCCGGACTTCTCGGGCTTCGCCGACCCGGCCAAGGGCAAGACCGCTGCCGAGGGCATGTTCCAGGCCGGCGCCGACGTGGTCTACCACGCGGCCGGCGGCTCCGGTGGCGGCGTCTTCGACGCGGCCAAGGCCGCCAACAAGATGGCCATCGGCGTCGACTCCGACCAGGCCAAGACGGCCAAGGAGGGCGTGCGCGACGTCATCATCACCTCGATGATCAAGAAGGTCGACGTCTCGGTCTACGACTTCATCAAGTCGGGCACCGAGGGCAAGGACCTCACCGGCAACAAGATCTACGACCTCAAGGCCGGCGGCGTCGACTACTCCACCACCGGCGGCAAGATCGACGACATCAAGTCCAAGCTCGACACCTACAAGCAGGACATCATCAGCGGCAAGATCAAGGTCCCCGCGACCGTCGGCTGACCGCCCAAGCACCACCCAGGCGACCGGGGTCCGTGAAGCAGGAATGCGCACGGACCCCGGTTCGCTGCCAAGCCCCATCGACGAAGCCGTACGATGCGGGGGACCTGAAATGCCGCCCGACGTCGTGCGCGCCGGGTGCCGAGAGCAGGAGCGTGCGCCATCACCGCCACCGCCACCACGCCACAGCCGGCCGCCCCCGGCGGCAGTGAGTATGCCGTCGAGGTTGAGGGCGTCACCAAACGCTTCCCCGGCGTCGTCGCCAACAAGGACGTCACCTTCGCCGTCAGGCGCGGCACGGTCCATGCCATCGTCGGCGAGAACGGCGCGGGCAAGTCCACGCTGATGAAGATCCTCTATGGCGTGCAGAAGCAGGACGAGGGCGTCCTGCGCGTCGACGGCCAGGAGGTCTCGCTGTCCTCGCCGTCCGACGCCATCCGCGTCGGCATCGGCATGGTCTTCCAGCACTTCATGCTGGCCGACAACCTCACCGTCCTC
>JAJTBD010000041.1 GCA_021287075.1 Micrococcales bacterium
CAGTAACAGGCTGCCCCGGGGTGCGGGTGAGTGTGGGGCAGTAACAGGCTGCCCCACGGTCCGCTCGGGGTGGGGCAATGCATAGTCACCGACATCGGGCCCCCGGAGGACCGTCCGGCAGCCGCATGTGGCGGCGGCGCCCCTCACGGCGGCCGGGGGCAGGCGCCGGCACCGCGCGCCCTCGCATAGCATCGTCCGCGTGAGTGGAGCGACCGGATGGCTGGGCTGGGGCAGAGACCTCGCCATCGATCTGGGGACCGCAAACACTCTCATCTATGAGAAGGGCCGCGGCGTCGTGCTCGACGAGCCGTCGGTGGTCGCCGTCGAGGCCGGCACGACCCAACTCATTGCCGCCGGCACCCGGGCCAAGGAGATGCTGGGGCGCGCCCCGGGGCACGTCCACGCGGTGCGTCCGCTGCGCGACGGTGTCATCTCGGACGCCGATGTGACCGAGCGGATGCTGCGCTATTTCATCGACCAGGTGCGCCCGTCGAAGTTGGTCCGTCCGCGGATGGTCGTCTGCGTCCCGAGCGAGGTCACCGGGGTGGAGCGCCGGGCGCTCGAGGATGCCGCGATGCGCGCCGGGGCGCGGCGGGTGTATGTCATCGAGGAGCCGATGGCGGCCGCGATCGGTGCGGGGCTTCCGGTGCACGAGACCGCGGCCTCGATGGTCGTCGACATCGGTGGCGGCACCTCCGATGTCGCCGTCATCAGTCTCGGTGGCATCGTCAACTCCCGGGCGCTGCGGGTTGGCGGTGACGAGATCGACGAGGCGATCATCGGTCACATCAAGAGCGAATATTCGCTGCTGCTGGGGGAGCGCTCCGCCGAGCACATCAAGGTCTCGGCCGGGTCGGCCTTCCCCCTGATGAAGGAGATCTCCACGCGGGTGGCCGGGCGCGACCTGTTGACCGGCCTGCCCAAGACCGTGACGGTCTCCTCCCAGGAGGTCCGGCGGGCGATCGAGGGCCCGGTGCTGCAGATCGTCGAGCTGGTGCGCTCGACGCTGGATGTCTGCCCGCCCGAGCTGGCCGGCGACATCCTCGACAACGGCATCGTCCTGACCGGTGGCGGCGCGCTGCTGCGCGGGCTCGACGAGCGGATGCGCCACGAACTCGGTGTCCCGGTGCGCTCGGTCGAGGAGCCGCTGCGTGCAGTCGTCGTGGGCGCGGGCCGGTGTGTGGAGGACTTCGACTCCCTGGAGCGGGTCCTGGTCGACACCCGCCGGTTGTAGAGGCCGTCGATGCCGCGCCCGCCCTATGTCGCCACCCCTCCGCCGCCACGGCGCCGCTCACTGCTGCAGCGGGTCGGGCGCGGCCGTCTGCTCGCGGCGCTGCTCGCGCTGACCGTGGCCCTGCTGGTCACCGATCTGGCCGGTGGCGTCACCTCCAGCCGGGTGCGGGCCGGTGGGGCGGCGGTCTTCGGCCCGCTGCAGCGCCTCGTCGGGCCCGACCCGCGCGCCGAGTTGTCCCGGGTGACGGCCGAGCGGGACGCCCTGGCCCAGCGTGATCGCACCGACCACCAGGCGTTGGCCGAGGCCAAGGAGAGCGCCCGGCTCCTGGAGTCTCCGGCGCTGACCGGGGCCCGGCTGGTCCCGGCGCGGGTGGTCGCCGTCGGCGCTGTGGGGGCGGCCGGGCCGGAGCGGGTGACGATCGACGTGGGCACCCGTGACGGAGTCCGTCGTGACCTGTCGGTGGTGACCGCCGACGGGCTGGTCGGCCGAGTCGTCTCTGTCGCCCCGTGGACCTCCGACGTCTTGGTCATCGGGGCCCGGGACCTGACTGTGGGGGTGCGGGTCGGCGACGACGGCCGGCTCGGGGCGGTCTCGGGCGCCGGCGCGCCCGGTGCGGCTCCGCGCAGCGCCGGCCAACTCAACCTCACCCTCGTCCAGCAGGGCGCCCTGCGCCCCGGTGACCGGATCACCACCCTGGGCAGTGTGGACAACCGGCCCTTCGTGCCCGGTGTGCCGGTCGGCACCGTCCTCGCCGTCGATGGCGACCAGGGGCGGCTGGCGCCCAGCGGCGCCGTGCGGCCGGCTGTCGACACCGGGGCCTTGCACGTGGTCGGGGTGCTGCTGTCGGGGCCACGGACCACACCGCGCGTGAGTGTCACCACGGGGCAGCCATGATCTCGGTGCGCTCGCTGGTGCGGCTGGCGTTGATCCTCGTGGCGGCCTTGGGCACGGTGACGCTGGGCGCGCGTGGTTTCGCGCCGCTGCCGGATCTGGCGCTCCTGGTCGTCGTCGCCGCCGCCCTGACCGCAGGGCCCCTCGGCGGCGCGTCCCTGGGGCTGCTGGCCGGCTGGATCATCGACCTCATGCCACCCGGTGGGGTCCTGCTCGGCTCCAGCGCCTTGATGTATGCCGCGGCCGGCGCCCTTGCGGGCCTCGGCCGGCGGGAGGGCTCGGTCCCCGGCATCTGGTTCGCGCTGGTGTGTGCGGCCAGTTCTCTTGTGCTGGAAGCCTTCCGGGTCTTCCTGGGGTTGTCGTCCCGGGCCCCGATCGACTGGTCGGCGTCCGCGCTGCGGGTCCTGGCGACGGTGCTGACCGGGGCGGTCCTGGTCCCGCTCTTGGTGGCGGGGGAGCACTGGCTGACCCGCCGGAGGATCTCGTGAGGTCCCAGCCGCACTATCGGCGCCGCACGCTCACCCGTCGGTCGGTGACGCCGAGGGGGCGTGACATCGGCAGGTACCAGGCGCGGTTGTGGGCGCTGGCGCTCGTGGTCCTGCTCCTCTTCGGGGTGCTGCTGGGTCGGCTCGGGCAGATGCAGGTGGGGGAGCACGCGGCATACGCCGGGGCTGCGGAGCAGCTGAACACCCGCACGATCGTCACCCCGGCGGTGCGCGGGCGGATCCTCGACCGCCACGGGATTCCCTTGGTGGACAACACTTCTGAGCCGGTGGTGACGGTCGATCGCAAGGTGTTGGTCGAGGCTGACGACGAGGGACGGGCCCTGATCACCCGGGTGGCCAAGGTGCTCGGCCTGCCCGCGGGGCAGCTCTTTGCCAAGACGAAGATCTGCGGCACCGAGGGCGCACCCAAGGCTCCGCTGTGTTGGGGCGGTTCGGCCTATCAGCCGATCCCGATCGCGGCGGGGGTCGACCCGCGCCGGGCGCTGAGCCTGACCGAGCGGCCCGAGGACTATCCGGGGGTGGCCGTCGAGGCCCAGCCGGTGCGGCACTTCCCACGGCCGGAGGGGGCCAACGCGGCCCACCTGATCGGCTATCTGGGGCGCTCGAATGCCGCCGAGGTCAAGGGCTCCGCGGGGGCGATCACCGACCAGGACCTGGTGGGCCGCGCGGGTCTGGAGCAGCAGTACGACGCGGTGTTGCGCGGCACCCCGGGGCGGACCGTGGTCGCGGTGGACCCGCGCGGGGTGGTGACCCGTGAGGTGTCGCGCACCGATCCGGTCGCGGGCCGCGACATCGTCACCACGCTCGACGCGGGCGTGCAGGCTGCGGTGGAGAAGGCGCTGGCCCAAGGGATCCGGGAGGCGCGTGCCAAGGGCCGGGCTGCCGACGCGGGAGCGGCGGTCGTGCTCGATCCGCGCAACGGCGACGTGATCGCGATGGCGAGTTATCCCAGCTATGACCCCGATGTGTGGACCGGTGGGATCAGCGAGGGTGATCTGGCCCGGCTGACCGACCCGCAGGCCGGCACACCGCTGGTCTCGAGGGCGACGTCGTCGGTCTTCCCGCCGGCCTCGACCTTCAAGGCGATCACCCTGCCGGCGGCGGTGGCCTCTGGCGGCGCCGACCTCGACTCGCTCTACAACTGCGGCTCCAGCTATCGGATCGGCAACCGGGACTTCAGGAACTTCGAGTCGGCTGCGTATGGGCGGATCTCGCTGCGCACGGCGATGGTCGTCTCCTGCGACACGGTCTTCTATGAGTTCGCCTATCGCTCCTGGTTGCAGCAGGGCGGTCTGAAGGCGACCGATGACACGCGTGACCCCTTCGTGGGGATGGCGGCGCGTTTCGGCTTCGGGGCTCGCACCGGCATCGACCTGCCCGGCGAGGCGGCTGGCCGCATCCCGGGCCGACCGTGGAAGCGGCAGGTGTGGGAGGACTCCCGCGACGACACCTGTGCCCGCGCGAAAAAGGGCTACCCCGAGATCGCCAAGAGCGACCCGCAGCGCGCGGCATACCTCAAGCGGCTCGCGGCCGAGAACTGCACAGAGGGCTTCTCCTTCCGCGCCGGCGACGAGGCCAACCTCTCAATCGGCCAGGGCGACATGGCCGTCACCCCCCTGCAGATGACCAGTGCGTATGCCGCGATCACGCAGGGTGGAGCCCGGTGGACCCCGCGGCTGGTCGGGGCCACCGCCCGCCCGGACGGCGCGGGGCGGACGGCCGTCGCGCCGCGCAAGGCCGGCGACGTGGGGCTCAGTGGTGGGCTGACGGCATTCCTGCATGATGCGCTGGCTGGCGTCGTCACGGAGGGGACCGCTCGGGGCGCCTTCGCTGGCTTCGACCTGCGGGGCTGGCCGGTCGCGGGCAAGACCGGCACCGCGGAGGTCTTCGGCCAGGAGGACACCGCGTGGTTCGTCTCGTGGGCGCCGGCCGACTCCCCGCGGTATGCCGTATCGGTCACCATCGCCCAGGGCGGCACCGGCGGCGACAACGCCGCTCCCGTCGCACGGACGATCCACGACTACCTGCGAGGGATGCCGTGAACACCCACCATCGACTCGGAGGTCGTCCGCCTACGTAGGAGGTGCCCGCCTTACTGACCTCCACGATGCGGCAGTGAGCCCGGGACGCTTCAGGGGTCGGTATTCACGGGCTCTTCGAAGTTGACCGGGCGGCAGGCGACGCTGCTGTTGGGGATCGAGGGGTTGGCGGTCGCCTCGGTCACGCTCGAGGACGACGGTGGCCGGGTCGTCGACGTGGTCACGGACGAGGAGACGGCGGCGGCCTGCCCGGAGTGTGGGGTGCTGTCGACCTCACGCAAGGGCGGCGCGGTGACCCGGCCGCGGGACGTGCCGTACGGGACCGCGCCGATCCGGCTGGTGTGGCACAAGACGAGGTGGCGGTGCCGCGAGCCTCGTTGTCCGCGTGGGTCGTTCACCGAGTGCTTGGCGTCGGTGCCGGCCCGATCGAGGCTCACGACGCGGCTTCGGGCGGAGTGCGGGGAACGGATCGCGACGGACGCCTCGTGTGTCCAGGCGGCCGCGGACCGGTATCGGGTGTCGTGGCCGATTGCGCATGCCGCGTTCATCGGACACGTCGAGGCGCAGCTCGCGGCGCCGTTGCCGCCGGTGGAGGTCCTCGGGATCGACGAGACCAGGCGCGGCAAGCCGATCTGGACGCAAGACCCGGTGACGTGCCGGTGGCGGATCGTCACCGATCGGTGGCTGACCGGGATCGTTGACGCCGCCGGCACCGGGGGCCTGCTCGGGCACGTCGACGGCCGCACCGCAGCGACGGTCGCCGACTGGCTCCGGGAGCAGCCTGAGGCGTGGCGGGCCGGGGTCACGCACGTGTGCATCGACCTGTCCGCCTCGTACGCCAAGGCGGTCACCGACGCGCTCCCCGACGCGACGCTGGTCGCTGACCGGTTCCACCTCGTGCGCCTGAGCAACGACATGGTCACCGCACTCCGGCAACGCGTCACCCGCGAGGACCGGGGCCGCCGCGGCCGCAAACGCGACCCCGAGTGGGCCTCCCGGCGGCGGCTGCTCACCGCCCACGAGCGGCTCTCACCGGGCGTGTTCGCGCGACTGTGGAACGGGCTCATCGACCAAGGCGACCTCGGCGTCGAGATCCTCCACGCATACGTCGTCAAGGAGTCCCTGCGGGAACTGCTCGCCCTCGCCCCAACCCCCGCCACCTCGGTCCCGGACCGGTCAGCGATCTCGCACCGACTGTGGCGGTTCCTCGACCTCGCCGCCGCCAGCGACAGTCCCGAGGTCCACCGGCTCGCCGCGACCATCGACACCTGGTGGCCCGCGATCGAGGCCGGTCTCCTGACCGGCCACTCCAACGCCCGATCCGAGGGGTACAACCGCCTCGCCAAGCACCAAGGCCGCAACGCCTTCGGATTCCGCAACACCGAGAACCAACGACGCCGCATACGCTGGGCCTGCACTCGCCAACACCGGCGAGCCTCAGCTACGACCAGCGAGGTGCCCGGTCAAGTTCGATGAGCCCCAAAACCGGCTCATCCCATTCGAGGGTGTAGGAACCGGGGTCTGAACCCGCCGGTCT
>JAJTBD010000003.1 GCA_021287075.1 Micrococcales bacterium
GGCCATCCACGAGCACCGCTCAATCCGCTCCAGAAACCGGCTCGGCGGATCCAGGCTCAGTCGTGACGGGCCGCGGCGAACAGGGCCGACCACGACTCGACGCCGGGGTTGCGGCGCAGCAGCTGACGGCGCTCACGCTCGGTCATGCCGCCCCAGACACCGAACTCGGTGTGGTTGTCGAGCGCGTCGGCGAGGCACTCCTGCACGACGGGGCAGGCGCGGCAGACGGCCTTGGCGTCGTGCTGGGCCTTGCCCTGGACGAAGAGGGCGTCGGGGTCGGAGCCGGCGCACACGCCCAGGCCCGCCCAGTCATGCACCCACTCTCGCTCCGGGTGAGTCTGCGCAGCAGTGGGTCGCTCCGGTGCGAGGGTCATGGCCGTCCCCTTTTTTCTGTTCCGCTGCGGCGACGCTGCCGGGCGGGAATACTCGTCTTCAGGGACATCGTCCCCACGTCCGGAACCTAGAACGCACCGGCGCCCTGCGCATATGGGCAATTTGGTGGGTTCCGACTAGGCGTTTTCTAGTCCCAAATGACTAGTCACCCTGCGCACCCTCCGCTGACCTGCGCGGATGCCGCCGGTCGCGGCCGCGGCATTCGTCCGCTCGTGCACCCATGTGACCGAAATCGCCCTCCCCGGGAGCCCGACCGGACCACCAGTCGGACCAGAGCCCGACATCCGCGGTCGGTGCACGGCGACTCTCAGGCTTGCGGGATACCCTGAGCGGCATGCGAGGACGTACTGCGGTTGCCCCACGCCTGGGGACGCTTCTGGGGGCATTCGTGGCAACCGCCATGGTGATGGGGCTGGTCGCTGCCGGGCTGATGATCCCGGCCGTCGGCGCCACCGGCACCATGGCCAAATCGGGGGTAGCGCTGTTCGACTCGCTGCCGAGCGAGTTCACCGCCAACCCACTCGCCCAGCAGTCGCGCATCCTCGACGCCAAGGGCAATGTGCTGGCCACGCCCGCCGAGGAGAACCGCATCGTCGTCCCGCTCAGCAAGATCGACCCGATGATGCAGAAGGCACAGGTCGCGATCGAGGACTCGCGCTTCTTCGAGCACGGCGGCATGGACCTGCGCGGCCTCTCGCGGGCGCTGATCTCCAACATCCGCGGCGGTGACGTCCAGGGCGCCTCGACCCTTACCCAGCAGTACGTCAAGACCTCGCTCAAGGAGAGCGCCCTGGCCGAGGGCGACCGGGAGAAGGCCGACGCCGCCGTCGCCAAGAACTACACGCGCAAGCTCCAGGAGCTCAAGTACGCCGTCGCACTCGAGGAGGAGGTCTCCAAGGAGCAGATCCTCGAGGGCTACCTCAACATCGTCTACTACGGCGACAAGGCCTATGGCGTCGAGGCGGCCTCCCGCCACTACTTCGGCCACTCGGCCGCCAAGATGAGCGTCGCCGAGGCCGCCCTGCTCGCCGGCACCGTGCAGCAGCCCAGCTCCACCGACCCGGTCAACCACCCCAAGCAGGCCTTCGAGCGGCGCAACGTGGTCATCAGCCGCATGCACCAGCTCGGGGTGATCACCACCGCCCAGGCCGACCAGGCCAAGGCCACCCCGATCAAGTCGATGCTCCGGCTGACCTACCCCAAGACGACCTGCGCGTCGTCCCCGCAGCCCTACTACTGCGAGTACATCCTGGCCTGGCTCAAGCAGCAGCCGGCGCTGGGCAAGACGCTGCCGGAGCGGATCAAGAAGATCAACCGCGGTGGCCTGACGATCAAGACCACCCTCGACCCGGTGCTTCAGGCCTACACCCTCAAGCGCGTCCAGAAGAAGGTCCCCGCCGACAACGGCTCCTTCGTCGGCGGCGCGGCCACCGTCATCGAGCCCTCGACCGGCAAGGTCCTGGCGATGGCGCAGAGCTCGACTTTCGGCGACGCCAAGATGAAGTACAGCGACAACGGCAAGGCGCTGCTCGACTGGAACGGCGCCACCCAGGTCAACTGGAATGTCGACCAGAAGTACGGCGGCACCAATGGCTTCGCCTTCGGGTCGACGGCCAAGATGTATGCGCTGGTCACGGCCATGGAGCAGGGCCGCAGCGCCAACTCCAGCGTCAACGCCCCCTTCGCCGACACCAAGAAGGCACACACCTTCTATCCCAGCGATGTCCACGACGACTGCGGCTTCACCGGCCCCTGGCCGGTCCGCAACGACGAGCCCATCGGCGGCAACCTCGCCCTGGCGACGGCCACTGCCAAGTCGGTCAACACCGCCTTCGCCCAGCTCGTCCTCGACCTGGGCGGGTGCAAGGTGCGCGCGACCATGAACAAGATGGGCATGCACCAGGGCAACGGCAAGGAGATCTCCGCGGTCGCCTCGGCGCTCACCCTCGGCTCCGATGACACCACCCCGCTGACCATCGCCAGCTCCTACGCCACCCTGGCCAACAACGGCAAGTACTGCGCCCCCCGCCCGGTCGAGTCGATCACCGACCCGGCCGGCAAGCCGGTCAAGTTCGGGGTCCCGGCCTGCAAGCAGGTCATCAAGGCCTCCTCGGCCTCGCAGGTGACCAAGCTGCTGCGCGGCGTCATCACCAACGGCACCGGCCGGGGCGCCGACATCGGCCGCCCCGCCGCCGGCAAGACCGGCACCACCGACAACCACGTCGAGTCCTGGTTCGTCGGCTACACCCCCCAGCGCGCCACCGCCGTGTGGGTCGGCACGCCGCTCACCCAGAAGCGCATGCGCGGCATCTGCCTCGACCAGTGCTACGGCGACGTCTTCGGTGGCACGATCGCGGCGCCGCTGTGGCGCAGCATCATGCTCCAGGCCCACGAGGGCCTGCCGTGGGAGAGCTTCAAGACCGTGCAGGCCGACGCGGCCTCGACCGAGGGCGTGGAGATCCCCGCGACCTACGGCATGACCTACGAGCAGGCCGTGGCCGCGCTCGAGAAGGCGGGCTTCACGGCATACCGCGCCGGGGTGATGAACTCCGAGCGGGCCAAGGACACCGTGGCGGGCACCTCGCCCTTCGGCACGGCGCCCAAGGGCAGCTCGATCGGCGTCTACCTCTCCACCGGGGTGGTCCCGGCGGCTCCCAAGCCCGCGACCCCGACCGTGGCCGCGATGACCGCCAAGCCCTCGACCGCCAGGCCCGCCACACAGAGCAGCGCCGCGACGGTCAGGTCGACCCCGGCCACCCGCACCTTCTCGGCGGCCACCCCCGCGGCCAGGCCGACCTCGACCAGCAGCGCGGTGCAGGTGCCCGCGGCCTCCCCCGTCAAGCCCGCGGCCACACCCACCGCCAAGAAGACCAAGGCGACCTTCGGCAACTAGCCGGCCACACGGCATACAGCACAGGAAGGGGCGCGACACCGCAACTGGTGTCGCGCCCCTTCCTGTCTCACCTGGGGGTATGCCGCGGGCTCACCGCCCAGCGAGCGCCGCCTTGACCACCGCGGCCACCCGGCCACCGTCGGCGCGCCCGGCGACCTTGGCGCTGGCGGCCTTCATGACCTGGCCCATCTGCTGCATCCCCGTCGCGCCGGTGAGGTCGATGGCCTCGTTGACGATCGCCGCGAGCTCGTCGTCGGACAGCTGCGCCGGCAGATAGGCCTCGAGGACGACCAGCTCGGCCTCCTCCTTGTCGGCCAGCTCGGGGCGGTCGGCCTCGCGGTATGCCGCGGCGGCCTCCTTGCGCTTCTTGGCCTCCTTGGCGAGCACCTTGAGCGTCTCGTCGTCGGTGAGGTCCTTGGCGACCTTGCCGGCGACCTTCTCGTTGCTGATCGCGGCCAGGGCCATGCGCAGGGTGCCCGCCCGGACCTGGTCGCGGCCGCGGATGGCCTCGGTCAGGTCGTCGTGGAGGGTGGTCTCGAGGGGGCTCGTGCTCATGGGTCAAGTCTCCCACCTGGGCGCAAGCCGTTTAGGCGCACGGCCGCTGTCTTTGCGACACTCGTGTCGATGAGCACTGCACTGCGCACCATGGGGGCCCTGGCGGGAGTGGGGGCGGCCGGTCTCGGCTATGCCTCCCTGATCGAGCGGAACGCGTTCGCGCTGAGGCGTTTTGAGGTGCCCGTCCTCCCGGCGGGCGCAGCTCCTCTGCGCGTGCTGTGTGTCTCCGACATGCATCTGGTGCCGCGCCAGGGCCGCAAGGTCGAGTGGGTGCGACGACTCGCCTCGCTCCAGCCCGACCTGGTCGTCAACACCGGCGACAACCTCGCCCACATGGAGGCCGTGCCGACGGCGCTGCGGGCGCTGGAGCCGCTGCTGGAGATCCCCGGCGTCTTCGTGATGGGGTCCAACGACTACTTCGCGCCCAAGGTCAAGAACCCGACGCTCTATCTGACCCCCGACCACCGCAAGGGGGTCGGCCAGACACCGCGGCTGCCGACCGAGCGGCTGCGCGAGGGCTTCCTCACCGCCGGGTGGGTGGACCTCGACAACGCCCGGGCGCGCATGACCGTGGGCGGGCACGACCTCGAGTTCGTCGGTGTCGACGACCCGCACCTCGACTATGACCGCTATGACCAGGTGGCCGGCCCGGCCGCGGCCGACGCGGCCCTGACCGTCGGCGTCGCCCATGCCCCCTATCAGCGGGTGCTGGACGCCTTCACCCGCGACGGTGCCGGGCTCGTGCTGGCCGGCCACACCCACGGCGGACAGCTCGCAGTGCCCCTCTATGGCGCGCTCGTGACCAACTGCGACCTCGACACCTCCCGGGTCAAGGGGGTCTCGCGCTGGTGGCCCGGCGCCGGGTCCACCCCCTCCTCGCAGGCCCCGGCCGACGCCGCGTGGATGCACGTCTCCGCGGGGCTGGGCACCTCCCCCTTCGCCCCCGTCCGCTTCGCCTGCCGCCCC
Source organism: Micrococcales bacterium (assembly GCA_021287075.1). Classification (GTDB taxonomy): domain Bacteria; phylum Actinomycetota; class Actinomycetes; order Actinomycetales; family Dermatophilaceae; genus JAJTBD01. Next base: position 4,808 of record JAJTBD010000003.1, read on the forward strand.
GAGGCCACCCTGCTGACCCTCACCTCCGGCTGACCCCTCGCGCGCTCGTCCACAGGTTGGTCGTTGGCGCAGGCCCTGCGAGATCTGCGCCGCCCGACAGCCTGCGCATGGGACTCGTGCCCGTGCTCCGAACCGATTTCGTGCGGCATACGGCCGTGCAGTAACATCTCTCCTTGCTGCCCGTGTGGCAGCACGGCATCACCGGGGTGTGGCGCAGCTTGGTAGCGCGCTTCGTTCGGGACGAAGAGGTCGCAGGTTCAAATCCTGTCACCCCGACCATCATGAGACCGGCCCTGACCTGCGACAACGCGGTCAGGGCCGGTCTTGTTGTGTGGGCGGTCCGCCCCACCCACACAGCCAGTCGTATGCCGTCGATAGCCTCGCTCCCATGACCGACTTCCAGCCTGGGGCCACTGGCACCGACGAGGTCCTGTTTGCCGTCGACGGGTCGCTCGGGCGAGTCCTGCTCAACCGCCCCAGGGCGATCAACGCCCTCACTCGCGCGATGTGCGAGGCGATGACGGCGCAGCTCCAGGCCTGGCAGGAGGATCCGGCGGTCCGGGCGATCAGCATCGAGGGGGCGGGTGAGCGGGGGCTGTGTGCCGGCGCCGACGTCCGGGCGGTGCGTGAGCGCTTCCTCGCCGGAGACGACTCGGTCTTCGGGTTCTTCGACGTTGAGTACGCACTCGACGCGATGGTCGCGGCATACCCCAGGCCGGTGGTCGCCGTCATGGACGGCATCGTCATGGGTGGCGGACTCGGCCTGTCGGCCTTCGCCGACCACCGACTGGTGACCGAGCGCAGCACGATCGCCATGCCCGAGACGATCATCGGCCTTTTCCCCGACGTCGGTGCGCGACACTGGCTGGCCCGCACGCCCGGCCTGCTCGGGATGCACCTCGCCCTCACGGGAGACAGCTTCGATGGCGCCGACGCGATCGCGATCGGCCTTGCCGACGCCCTCGTCGACTCTGCCGACCTGCCGGGCGCCCTCCAGCGCGTTGCTGCCGGCGAGAGCGTGGAGGGCGTCGGGGACCCTTCTCCCCCAAGCAAACTCGCGACGCAACGCGACTGGGTCGACGAGTGCTACAGCGCCGAGGATCCCGCCGCCATCGTGCGCCGGCTGCGGGACCGGCCCGAGCCGGCGGCACGGGCCGCCGCCGACGCCATCGAGGCCCGCTCCCCCGTCTCCGTCTGGGTGACCTGGGAGTCCGTGCGCCGCGCCGCCGACGACACCAGCCCCGAGCAGACCCTCGCCGACGACCGTGTCCTGATCGAGGGCTGCATCCGGCACGGCGACTTCGTCGAGGGTGTGCGCGCCCAGCTCGTCGACAAAGACCGCCGCCCCCGGTGGCCCGACCCCCTGGGCAGCGAGCCCAGTGAGCGCGCCGCCGACATCCTGGCCGCACTCCAACCCCGTTGAGCGACGGGGCTGTTGCCCCGAGCGACGACCGACGTGACGGTATGCCGCGGGCGCACGCCCGCGGCATACCGTCCGGTCAGGCGCGTGATAGGACTTGCGGGTGACCGATGAGCCCAACAGCCCCGCCGGCCCCACCTCGCCGCACCGGGAGCTGGTCGGTCCGGCGCTGGCGCTCCTCGGTGTCGCCCTGATCGCCCTCAACCTGCGCCCGGGCGCCTCGTCGGTCGGGCCGCTGCTCCAGGAGATCCGCGGCGGGCTCGGCATGAGCGGCACGGTCGCCGGTGTCATCACGGCACTGCCCGGCCTGTGCTTCGGGCTCATCGGCGCGGTCGCGGTCAGACTCGCGCGGCGGGTCGGGATGTCGGCCGGCATCGCCCTGGGCACTCTGGCCGTCGTCGTGGGCCTGCTCGCCCGCAGCCTCGTCGACAGCGCGGGCGCCTTCATCGGCCTCACCGCGCTGGCACTGGCCGGCATGGCCCTGGGCAATGTCCTGGTGCCGGCGTGGATCAAGCGCCACACCGGCCGGCCCGTCATGGTGATGACCGTCTACAGCACCGGCCTGACCGTGGGCGGCTCGCTCGGCGCGCTGCTGGCGGCGCCCCTGGCCGTCCGGCTCACCGACGGATGGCGCTCCTCGCTCGCGGTGTGGGGGCTGGTCGCGCTGGTCGCTGTCGTCCCCTGGGCGCTGATCACGCTGCGCGAGCGACGTGACCCGGGAGACCATGCCACCCCGATCGAGGCCCCCAGCGGTCGGCTCAGCTCGTCACCGACGGCCGTCGCGCTGACCGCGCTCTTCGGGATCCAGTCGATGAACGCGTATGTCCAGTTCGGTTGGCTGCCACAGGTATTGCGCGATGCCGGCATCTCGACGGTGCAGTCGGGAGTGCTGCTCTCCTTCATCGCGGCGCTCGGCATCATCGGCGGGCTGGTCATGCCCTCGGTCATCGCGCGCCACCACGACATCTCCCCCGTCATGTGGGCTTTCGGCGCCCTGCTGATCGCGGGCTACCTCGGCATCCTGCTGGCGCCCGCCGCCGCGCCGTGGCTGTGGTGCCTCTGCCTCGGGGTCTCCGGCTTCGCCTTCCCGACGGCCATCGCGCTCATCGCCGCGCGCACCCGGCACCCCGCGGTCACCGCGCAGCTGTCGGGCTTCGTGCAGCCGATCGGCTACCTGCTGGCGGCGATGGGCCCCTTCGCCGTCGGCATCCTGCACGACCTGACCGGCGGCTGGACGCTCATCCTCGTGCTGCTCATGGTGAGCGGGCTGCTGATGACCGCGGCCGGCCTGCGCTGCGCCCGGCACTCCTTCGTCGACGACGAGATCTCCTGAGGTATGCCGCCGCGGGGCGTTCGTGCCCAACTGGGCGAAAGCGCCCAGGGGCGTTCGTGCCCAACTGGGCGAAAGCGCCCAGGGCGTTCGTGCCCAACTGGGCGAAAGCGCCCCAGGGCGGAACTCGCCAATTGGCTTAAAGGGAGGCTGGGGGGTTGGCGGCGCGCCGCGCGGCATACCTCCCACCGGCCGGGGAGAGTCGGTGCCACGATGCAGCCATGGCCGCTCAGCCCGAGGACCGCATCGACCTGGCCGCACAGCTGCTCACGACGGTGGGCCACGCGGTCACGCGCATCGCCCATGACCCCTTCCAGCTGCGCATCGACATCGACTCCGAGGCCGGCCACACGATTGTCATCGAGGGCGAGACGACCGTGGCCGCCGACGGGCTCGAGCCGTGGACCGGCACGCCCGAGGGCGACGACGGCCGGGTCCACACGCGCAGCCTGATCGGCTGCGAGGTGATCGGCGTGCAGGTGCTGGAGGACTCCACCCTGCGCATCGACGTCACCGACGGCCAGTGGGTGCAGGCGCGGGCCAGCGATGACTTCGAGGCGTGGGAGATCCACACCGACGACGGGCTGCTGGCGGTCTGCATGCCCGGCGGCGGGTTCGCGCTCTGGCTCGACGGCAGCGACATCCACGAGGGGTGAGCGCTGCCGTCGAGCAGCGCGTCAGATCTGGCCGATCTCCTTCAGCAGGCCCTGGAACCAGTCGGCCGAGATGTCAAAGGGCTTGCCGCCCTTGATGCGGGGGAACTCGATCGGGCGCAGCTCGTCGCCGCGCTCCTCGTCGTGGCCCACGACGCCGGGGGTGCCGGCGAGCGCGGCGTCGACCGCGACATCGCAGCACTGCTTGATCAGGTCGAGGTCCTCCTGGTTGGCCGCGGCCGAGCGGGAGAAGTAGCCCGACTTCTGCACCAGGACCTTCTCGGCGCCGAGGCGGTGGGCGAACTGCTTGGCGAACCAGGCGCCCGGGTTGACCTTGTCGAGCTGGACGTGGCCGAAGGGGTCACGCGGGACGGACTCGCCGGCCTCCTCCAGCTCCTTGACGACCTCCTCGACGCCGGCGCCCTCGGAGAGGAAGAGGTTGACGCAGCCGGTCTCGTCCATGATCGTCTTCAGCCGCTCGGCCAGGTGGTCGAGGTCGACGTGGTCCTCGGGGACGATGACGGCGTGGACATCCCAGTCCTGCTGCTGGTTGCCGATGCCGGGCACGAACTCCTGCCCCTTGACCCACTCGTGGTGCTCCAGCGCGGTGCGCGCGGTCAGCCAGCCGCAGTGGCGGCCCATGACCTCGTGGACGATGAGCATCCGCGGGTTGGAGGAGTGCTCGGCGATGATGTTGCGGGCAAAGACGGCGCCCTGCTCGGCCGCCGTCCACGCACCCAGGCTCTGGCGGATCGGCACGACGTCGTTGTCGATGGTCTTGGGCAGGCCGACGACCGTGAGCTCGTAGTCGTTCTCGTGGAGGTATGCCGCGAGGTCGGCCGCCGTGGTGTTGGTGTCGTCGCCGCCGATGGTGTGCAGCACGTCGACACCGTCCTTGGTCAGCTGCTCGGCCGCGACGTGCAGCGGGTCCTGGCCCTCCTGGACCAGACCGCGCTTGACGCAGTCGGCGACATTGGTCAGCTTGACCCGGCTGTTGCCGATCGGGCTGCCGCCGAACTTCAGCAGGCGGTGGGCGTCGCGCCGGGACTGCTCGTCGACCTCGATGGAGTCACCGGTCAGCAGGCCGGCATACCCGTCGCGGTAGGCGATGATGCGCACGTCGGGCGCGATCTCGGAGTAGCGCTCGATGAGGGAGCCGATGGCGGCGGATAGACAGGGGGCGAGGCCCCCGGCGGTGAGCATGGCAACTGTGCGGACGGTCATGTCCCCATTGTCCCCGCCCGGGCGGCGGGAGTCACATCCTCGGCGGTGCCCGGTCGACGACGAGGGGTATGCCGCGCTGTCGCCGCGCGCACGCGGCATACCTCGTGCTCGGTCAGCCCTCGGGGGTGCAGGGGCGCGCCACGGTGGGCGCGCTGGCCTGGGAGACCGGCGGGGGCACCGGGACGGCCGCGATCGGGCCGAGGCCGGTGTATTTCATGCCGATGACGAAGTCGAGGCTGGTGTCCTTGCGGGCGTCCTGCTCGAGGGTCGCGCCGGGCAGGTGCTGGCGCAGGACCTTGGCCTGGCGCAGGCCCTCGGGGCCGTAGCGGATCACGCCGACGCCCAGCTGCCAGGTGCGCTTGGGGTCGTTGCCCGTTGTGCCGGGCTTGAAGCCGCGGGTGCCTAGGTCGCCGAGCACCCGCTTGGCGAGGCCCTCGTGATAGGTCGTGTTGTAGACGTTGACCTTGATCGACTTCGGCAGCGGGGCGGGGCGCGGGGGCACCGGGACCAGGCTGGTGTAGCCCAGGCCGAGGGCGAGGTCGACGCTGGTGCCGGCGCGGCCGTCGTTGGACAGGGCGGCCCCCGGGATCTGGCTGGCGACCAGGAGGGCGGCGTCGAGGCCGTGCGGCCCGTGATAGATCAGCCCGGGCTCGCGCACGAGCAGGCTCTCGGGGGCGTTGGTGGCCTCGGTGACGCGGAAGCCGCGGTGCTTCAGCTCGCGACCGGTCGTGGTGGCGACGCCGTCGACGCCCGTGGCGTTGAGCACCTTGACGGTGAAGCTGGTGCGCGACGGGGCGGTGACGAGGGTGGGCTGGCAGCTGGCGGCCTCGCGGGGGGCCAGCAGACCGGCGGAGTATGCCGCCGAGACGGTCGCGGTGCCGAAGATCAGCGCCGGGAGGGTCACGAACACGGCGACCTGGCGCATGCGGCCCTTGCGCCACGCGCTCTGCGTCTGCTGCTCGCGGTCGGTGCCGGCCACGTGTCCCCTCTCGCTGCCTACACGGCGTATCGACGCGCGGGCTCTGCACACCGCGCGGACCTCCATGATGCCTCAGTAGTCACACTTGTCACAAGGGCACCAGGGGTCGCATGGGTCACGAGGGAGTGACGATGCGCCGGGAGTCGAACGTGGAGTGGGCCGGCCGGGCCGCGCGCCCAGGCGACGTGGGCTGGCGGGCCGCCCGCGGCATACCCCTGGGGTGGGCTCAGGCCGAGGTGAGCTCGTGGTGGATCAGCTCGGCGGTCTGCACCATGTTGAGGGCCGAGCCCTTGCGCAGGTTGTCGCCGCAGATGAAGAACTCGAGGGTGTGCGGGAAGTCCATGGCCTGGCGCATCCGGCCGACGAAGCGCGGGTCGGCGCCCACGATGTCGGAGGGGGTGGGGAAGTCGGGCACGTCCGGGTCGTCGAGCACGACAACCGCCGGCGTCTCGATCAGTGCCTGCCGGGCCGCCTTGACCGGGATCCGGTTGGCGAAGGTGGCATGGACGGCGGCCGAGTGGGTGGTGATCACCGGGACCCGCACACAGGTGGCCGAGACCCTGAGGTCGGGGATGCCGAGGATCTTGCGGACCTCGTGGCGGATCTTGACCTCCTCGGTCGTCCAGCCGTCGCCCGCGTGGGTGCCGATCCAGGGGATGACATTCATCGCCAGCGGGGCCGGGAAGACGTCGGTGCGGCCGAGCTCGTGCTCGATGTGGCGGCGCACGTCGCCGGGCGACTGGCCGAGGCTGCGCTCCCCGCCGACGACGGCCAGCTCCTCATAGAGCCGCTCGACGCCGGCCATGCCCGCACCGGAGGCGGCCTGGTAGGAGTTGACGACCAGCTCGGTCAGCTCCCACCCGCTGTGCAGCACCGCGAGCACGTCGATGATCGTGAGGGTGGCCGCGCCCGGGTTGGCGACGATCCCCCGCGGTCGGTCGGCGACCTTGCGCGGGTTGACCTCGGTGACGATCAGTGGGACGTCGGGGTCGCGGCGCAGCGCGGTGCCGTTGTCGACGACGACCGCGCCGCGCGCTGCGGCGATCTCGGCCCACTCCCGGGTGACCTCGGGCGGGATGTCGAACATGGCCACCTGGACCCCGTCGAAGAACTCGGGCGTCAGCTCCTGGACGACCAGGTCCTCACCGCGGACGGTGAGGGTCGTGCCGACGTGCTCGCGGGCGGCGGCCAGCCTGATCTCGCCCCACAGGTCCTCGCGCATCGCCAGGATGCTCAGGGCGGTGCGGCCGACAGCGCCCGTCGCACCCACGACCGCCAGCGTCGGCCGGGTCGGAGCGGACAGGCGCATGGTGGATCAGCGCCCGGTGCCTGCGTAGACGACGGCTTCCTCGGCGGAGTCGAGCCCGAATGCCGTGTGCACGGCGGTCGCGGCGTCCTTGAGCCGCTCCTCCCGCGTGACGACGGAGATGCGGATCTCGGAGGTGGAGATCATCTCGATATTGACGCCTGCCGCGGCCAGCGCCTTGAAGAAGGTCGCCGAGACACCGGGGTTGGAGCGCATGCCCGCACCGACGAGCGAGAGCTTGCCGATCTGGTCGTCGTACTGGAGCGCCTTGAAGCCGGCGCTCTCCTGGACCTTGGTCAGGGCCTGCATGGCGCGGTGGCCGTCGCTCTTGGGCAGGGTGAAGGAGATGTCGGTCAGGCCGGTCTCGGTCGCGGAGACGTTCTGGACGATCATGTCGATGTTGACCTCGGCGTCGGCGACGACCTGGAAGATCTCGGCCGCCTTGCCGGGGCTGTCGGGGACGCCGACGACGGTGATCTTGGCCTCGCTGACGTCGTGGGCCACGCCCGTGATGATCGGTGCTTCCATGTCGTCTCCTTCGTAGGCATTGGGGACCACCCAGGTGCCCTCCTTGTCGGTGAAGGAGGAGCGCACGTGGATGGGCATGTCATAGCGGCGGGCGTACTCGACGCACCGGTGCAGCAGGATCTTGGAGCCGGCCGCGGCCATCTCGAGCATCTCCTCGTTGTCGAGGCGAGCGAGCTTGCGGGCCCTGGGCACCAGTCGGGGGTCGGCGGTGAACACACCGTCGACATCGGAGTAGATCTCGCAGACGTCGGCCTTGAGCGCGGCCGCGAGGGCCACGGCGGTCGTGTCGGAGCCACCGCGCCCGAGCGTGGTGATCTCCTTGGTGGTCTGGCTGACGCCCTGGAAGCCGGCGACGATCACGATGTGGCCGTCCTGGATGGCCCCCGTGATCCGGCCCGGGGTGACGTCGATGATGCGGGCCTTGCCGTGCGTGTCGTCGGTGATGACGCCGGCCTGGCTGCCCGTGAAGGAGCGCACCGTCTGGCCGAGGTCGGCGATGGCCATCGCGACCAGCGCCATCGAGATGCGCTCGCCGGCGGTCAGGAGCATGTCCATCTCGCGCGCCGGGGGCAGCGGGCTGACCTCGCCCGCCAGGTCGAGGAGCTCATCGGTGGTGTCGCCCATCGCCGAGACGACGACGCAGACGTCGTTGCCGCCCTTCTTGGTCTCGATGATGCGCTGGGCGACTCGCTTGATGCTCTCGGCGTCGCCGAGGGAGGAACCGCCGTATTTCTGGACGACCAGGCTCACTTCAGCTGCTCCGGGTGTCGGGTGGATTGGGCGTGGTCAGTCTAGCCGCGCGGCCACGAGCGGATCGTGCAGGCCGGATGCCGGACGGCGCCCGTGACCTGCGCCGCGCCGGGGTGGCCATCCGGGAGGGCCTCAGGGGTGCAGCGCGTCGAACTCGGCCTCGGCGACGGTGTCGGCGTCGGCGTCGAGGCGGATGTGGGCCAGGATCGACTGGAGGACCCGCAGGGCCGCCGCCGCACGCTCGCCCCAGTCGGACAGATAGCTGAACTGCCACCACCACAGGGCCTCGACCGGGCGGTCGGCATCGAGGTGGGCGAGGCCGTGGCGCAGTGACGCCGCGATCTCGGCGAGGTCGTTGGACAGCGAGCCGGTCGTCAGCTCGCGAGAGACGACGGGATCGACCAGGTCGGCATAGTCGTCGAGGCCGTCGAACATCTGGGCCAGGGAGTTGCGCAGGGCATCGATGTCGGCGTCGGGGCCGCTGTCGGGCTCGAAGCGCTCGTCGGGCACGACATCCTCGATGGCACCGAGCCGCGCGCCCATGAGCTGGATCTGGGAGACCGCCAGCAGGCACAGGGGGATCGCGCTGTCGGGCGAGTCGCCGGAGGCGACGTCGGTCACCGTCTCGAGATACATGCGGGCGTCCTGGGCGGACTCCGCGGCCAGTGCGGTCAGGTCGTCAGACATCGAGCAGTCTCCGTCCCTCGAAGGCCCGCCCCAGCGTGACCTCGTCGGCGTATTCCAGATCTCCTCCGACCGGGAGGCCGGAGGCCAGGCGCGAGACCTTGAGCCCCATGGGCCCGAGCAGCCGCGCGAGATAGCTCGCGGTGGCCTCGCCCTCGAGGTTGGGGTCGGTGGCGATGATGATCTCGGTGACCTCGCCGGAGGCCAGCCTGGTCATCAGCTCCTTGATGCGCAGGTCGTCGGGGCCGACGCCGTCGATCGGGCTGATCGCACCCCCGAGCACGTGGTAGCGGCCCCGGAACTCGCGGGTGCGCTCGATCGCGACGACATCCTTGGGCTCCTCGACGACACAGATGGCGCTGCCGTCGCGGCGGGCATCGAGACAGATGCGGCACTGCTCGCCCTCGGCGACATTGCCGCAGATCTCGCAGAAGCGGACCTTGGCCTTGACCTCGGTGAGCGCGTCGGCCAGGCGCTTGACGTCGGCGGCGTCGGACTGGAGCAGGTGGAAGGCGATGCGCTGCGCGCTCTTGGGGCCCACGCCGGGCAGCCGGCCGAGCTCGTCGATCAGGTCCTGGACCACGCCTTCATACACGTCAGCGAGCCTAAGCCCTCGCGCCGACAACGCCGGGATGGCTGCGCCGAGCGGCGGGTATGCCGCCCCAAGTCACCCCCGCGGGTGGGGCCACCTCGCCCCCGGTGGCGCCGGCACCCGCCACCAGAGTGGTCACCACGACGCCACCAACGGCAGCCCCACGACCACATCCGCACAGACCGCCACCAGAGTGGTCACCACGACGCCACCAACGGCAGCCTCACGACCACATCTGCGGCAGTCGTCAGTCGTCGTCCTCGCTGATGACCGTGCCGCCGAGGAGGCGCTCGATGACCGGGACGCCGACCTCGCCGGCCTCCTCGATGTCCTCGTCGTCCTCGCTGACGTCGTCGTCGCTGACCACGGGCCGCTGGGCCTCGGGATCTGCCTCCGCTACGGCACCACGGCCGAGCGCGGCCCGCGCAGCGTCGGCGCCGCGACTCGCGGTCTGGACGCGGGCCGCCGCCCCGGCCTGCCCTCCGCCGCCGCTGCCGCCGGAAGCATCCTGTGGCGCACCTGGGCCAGCGGGGCCTGCGTCATGGGAGAACTCGGGCACGACGTCCTCGGGCGGCGGCTCCTCTCCCCACGACGGCGGCGCGTCGTCGGGAGCGGGCATGCTCGCCCAGCTGTCGGCCTCCGGTGCGGCCGACTGGCCAGCAGGGGCCGACGCCGCCTCGCCCGGCCGGGCATCCCGGGTCGGGCGCGCCTGGGCCGGGGCGTCCTGGGCCGGGGCGTCCTGGGTCGGGGCGTCCTGGGTCGGACGCGTCTGGGCCGGGCTGGGAGCCTGAGCCTGGCCGCCGCCCTGACTCGTCGAATCTCCCTGTGGCGCAATGCTGCCCGGCTGTGCAGCACCGTGCAGATCGGGGTGGTGGCGCTCCTGTCGGGGCGGGTCTGCGTCGAGGACCGCCGCGGGCGGCGGGGCAGCCGCCCGCTGGTGGGCCTCGTCGGTCGGGACGCCCTCGACTCTCGCGTCGATGCCGAGCACGTCGATCAGGGCCTGCCGCACGATCTCGGCGTGCGGCCCGCGCCGGAAGGTCTCGGCCAGGCCCAGGGTGGCGATGCCGAGCACGAGCCGCTGCCCGTCGTAGTCGACGACCTGGGCGTGCTCGGAGACAAAGGTCCACGTCGAGCGCTTCATCGCAAAGACCTTGCCGAGGACATCTGGCCAGGCCCGCCGGATCGCGGCCACATCGAGCCCACCGGTCGCGGCGGGCGGCGCCTGCTGCGGCTGACGAGGCTGGGGGGCCGCTGTCGACGGCGGCTGCTGCCGGGCCTGGCCCTGGGCCGGGCCACCCCGCTGCGGCGCACCCTCCGCCTGTGCGCGGGCGCCACCGTCAGCGCCCTGCGGTGCGCCACCGTCAGCGCCCTGCGGTGCGCCACGGTCGGAGCCGTGCGGGCCACCACGGTCGCTGCCCTGCTGGCCGCCCGGGCCAGCGCTCTGCTGCTGGGGTCGCCGGTCGCCGCCGGCGGGCGCAGCGGGCTGCTCCTCCGGCCAGTCGGTCGCGGCCTGGGTCTGCTGCGCACCCGGCTGCTGGTCGTGGGCGGCGCCACCGCCGCCGGGCATGGGCGAGCCGCCCTGCACCTGCCCGCCACCCGCGACCGGCTGGGGCGAGCCACCGCTCGCCTGCGGGACACCGCCCACGGAGAGGCGACGCTCGATGCGGTCCAGGCGCGCGGCATACCCCTGCTCGCCGGAGGCGCCCGGGAGCAGGACGCGCGCGCAGATCAACTCGAGCTGGAGCCGGGGCGCGGTGGCGCCGGTCATCTCGGTCAGGCCCTGGTTGACGATGTCGGCCGCGCGGGAGAGCGCGCCGGGGCCGAAGGCGGCCGCCTGGGTGCGCATGCGCTCGATCTGGTCCTCGGGCAGGGTGCGCAGCACCGAGGAGGCGCCGTCGGGGACGGCCGCGATGACGATGAGGTCGCGCAGCCGCTCGAGCAGGTCCTCGACGAACCGGCGCGGGTCGAGGCCGGTCTCGATGACCTTGTCGATCTGGGTGAAGACCCCGGCGCCGTCGCCGGCGGCAAAGGCGTCGACGACCGCGTCGAGCAGCTCGCCGTCGGTGAAGCCCAGCAGGGCCGCAGCGCCCTCATAGGTCAGCCCCTCGTCGCTCGAGCCGGCGATCAGCTGGTCGAGCACCGACAGCGAGTCACGCACCGACCCGCCGCCCGCGCGGGTGACGAAGGAGAGCACGCCCGGGGCGACCGGCACACCCTCCTTGCCGCACAGCTCCTCCATGTAGTCGTGCAGGCGCTTGGGCGGCACGAGCCGGAAGGGGTAGTGGTGGGTGCGCGAGCGGATCGTGCCGATGACCTTCTCGGGCTCGGTCGTCGCGAAGACGAACTTCACGTGCTCGGGCGGCTCCTCGACGATCTTGAGCAGGGCGTTGAAGCCCTGCGGGGTGACCATGTGGGCCTCGTCGATGATGTAGATCTTGTAGCGGCTCTGGGCCGGTCCGTAGGACGCCTTCTCGCGCAGGTCACGGGCGTCGTCGACTCCTCCGTGGCTGGCCGCGTCGATCTCGATGACATCGACCGAGCCGGCGCCGCCGCGGGCGAGCTGCACGCACGAGTCGCACTCGCCACAGGGCTCGGGTGTGGGCCCCTGCTCGCAGTTGAGGCAGCGGGCCAGGATGCGGGCGCTGGTGGTCTTGCCGCAGCCGCGCGGGCCGCTGAAGAGATAGGCGTGGTTGACCCGCCCCGTGCGCAGCGCCTGCATCAGGGGCTCGGTGACGTGCTCCTGCCCGATGACGTCGGCGAACGTCTCGGGGCGATAGCGGCGATAGAGGGCGGTGCTCACCTGCGAGACACTAGTCGGCTTCCCCGACAGCCGGTATGCCGTCGTCCCCAGCTGGGTGGGCGACCGCGCCCGGCGTACCCTGCTCGGGTGCGTATCGACGTGTGGGCCGACTTCTGCGGGCCCGAGACCCTCCACACCCTCGACGAGCTGACCGAGGCCATGACCGCGTCCGGCCACGAGGGCGAGCTCGAACTGGTCTGGCACAGTTTTGAACAGGACCGCTCCCCCGGCGAGCGCAACACCTTCGACGCCCACCGCGTCCACCACCTCGCCCGCACCCACGGCCTCGGCGACGCCGCGGTCGAGGCCCTCGCCCGCGCGGCCGCCGACGGCACGGCGCTCGGCGACCGCGCGGCCCTCGTGCCGATCGCGACGGCGGTCGGCCTGGCGGAGGACGAGGTCCGCGAGATGCTCGACGGAGACGGCAGCGGCTATCCCGTGCGCGTCGACGAGGCCACCGCCAAGATGGCCGGCATCGAGACCGCCCCCACGATCGTCTTCGGTCAGAAGTACTCCCTGGCCGGCGTGCAGCCCTTCGAGACGATCCTCATGGCGCTCGAACAGGCCTGGGCCGAGAAGGACATCGCCCCGACGGCCCGGGGTGGCATGTGCGGCGACGGCGGCTGTGGCTGCGGCGACTCCGGCTGTGGTGCGTCATGAGCCCCATCGCGCTCTTCCGCCGCGTCGCCCTCGCCGAGGTCATCACCTGGGCACTGCTCATCGTGGGCATGGTGCTGAAGTACGTCACCCACACCACCGACCTCGGTGTGCGCGTCTTCGGGCTCGTCCACGGTGTGGTCTTCCTCGCCTTCGTCCTCGCGACGCTGGCGCTGTGGGTCGACCGTCGGTGGAGCGCCGGTCAGGCGCTGCTCGGCCTCGCGTCGTCGGTGCCGCCCTTCATGACGCTCCCCTTCGAGCGGTGGGCCGAGGCGCGCGGGCTGCTGGCCGATCGCTGGCGGCTCGCCTCCGAGGCCCCCGCCACGCTGGCCGAGCGGATCGTGGCGTGGGCCCTGCGCAGCCCGGTGCTCGCCGCGCTCGCCGCCGGCCTGGCCATCGGCCTCACCACGGCATTCCTGCTCTGGGTCGGCCCGCCCGTGCCCTGGGCCCGCTGACCCCCGGCTGACACGGACCCACACACGCCGGCCACGCGGCACACGGGTCGGGCATAGAAGGACCCCCCGCGCACCTGGAAGAGCTCACCTACCCTTGCTGCATTCCTGCCCTGGGGGAGTTCGGTGAGGTACCACCACACGGGGGGTCTGGGCCCAGCATACGTGGCCGGACCGGTGGGCCGGAAACCGAGCAGATCCGACATACTCCCCCGGTGACCACCGCCCACCACGCCGCCGACGACGCGCCGCACGACCTGCCCGCGCCCGTCGGCACCGGCCACACCGTCATCGCCGGCGTGGTCTGCGGGCTGGTCGGCTTCCTCAGTGCCTTCCCCGTCGTGCTGACCGGGCTCCAGCACGTCGGCGCCACCCGCGAGCAGGCCGCCTCGGGTCTGATGGTGCTGTGCCTGACGATGGGCCTGGGCTGCATCCTGTGGTCGCTGCGCCTGCGGATGCCGATCACGATGGCGTGGTCGACGCCGGGTGCGGCCCTGCTCGCCTCGACCGCTGCGCCCGCCGACGGCTTCGGGGTGGCGGTGATGGCCTTCATCATCTCGGGCGTGCTGCTCACCCTCACCGCCTTCGCGCGGCCGCTCTTCCGCGCCGTCGAGGCGATCCCGACCGCCCTGGCCAACGCGATGCTCGCCGGCGTCCTGCTCACCCTGTGCACCGTGCCCTTCCGCTCACTCGCCCACTCCCCCGCGGCTGTCGCACCCGTCGTGCTCGTCTGGCTGCTCCTGCTCGGGCTTGCCCGGCGCTGGGCCGTGCCGGGCGCGCTGGTGGCGGCGGGCGTCGTCGTCGCGGCCCAGGGCGGCCTCGGACGGGTCTCCACCGCACTGCCCCCGCTCGAGCTCGTCACGCCCCGCTGGGATACCGCCGCCGTGGTGGCGATCGCGCTGCCGCTCTTCCTCGTGACGATGACCAGCCAGAACATCCCCGGCATGGCCGTGCTGCGCGGCTTCGGCTACGAGCCGTCCTTCCGCGGGCCGCTGACCTATGCGGGCGCGGCGAGTGTCGCGGGCGCCCCCGCCGGCGGTCACGCGATCAACCTCGCCGCCATCTCGGCGGCCCTGGCCGCAGGCCCCGAGGCTGGGCCCGACCCGCGCCGCCGGTGGATCGCCGGGGTCTCCTGCGGCGTCACCTATCTCGCCTTCGGCCCGCTCTCGGGCACCGTCGCCTCGCTGGCCGCCGCCGCACCCGACGGGCTGATCGAGTCGGTCGCCGGCCTCGCGTTGATCGCGACCTTCGCCGCTGCCGCCGTCTCCGCCCTCGGCGATGCCGAGCACCGGGAGGCCGCCGCGATCACCTTCCTCGTCGCGGCCTCGGGCCTGCACCTGGCCGGCATCGGCGCGGCGTTCTGGGGCCTGCTCGCCGGGGGCGTCTTCCTCCTCGTCATGCGCCGCCGTCGCGGCCGGCACGCCTCCGCACGCTGACCGCGCCGCGATTTCGCCGCGGCGTCGCCCTCCGGTAATCTCCTCCGTTGGAGGATTCGCATAGTGGCCTAGTGCGCACGATTGGAAATCGTGTTGGGATAAAACCCTCGGGGGTTCAAATCCCCCATCCTCCGCCAACCAGCCGGCCCCGTCCCAGACGGGGCCGGCTGCTTTTGTGCCTGGCCCAGGCCCGGTTCCTCTACGCTCGCCGCGTGCCCACCGTGCCTCCTGACCCGCAGCGCGGCCGCGCCGGTCTGGTCCCGGCCGACCAGCCTGTGCCCATGGGCCGCCGCTGGCTCTATGGCCCGGCCGGCACTCTCGGGGCCGGCACGGCACTGGTGGGCTTCGGCATGGCAGGCGAGAACGCCACAGACCCGAGCAGCGATGTGCTCTTCGCGGCCGCCGCCCTGGGCCTGGTGGCGCTTGACGTGGGCGCCATCTGGGCCTATCTGGCGATCATGAACCGCATCACCGTGGGCACTGGCTGGATGCCGCGCGTCGGCGCTCCCCCTGTCGCCGGCATGCTCATCGCCCAGCTCGCCCCGCCCACCTGGCCCTGGCCGGCGCGCGCCGCCCTGGCCGCCCTCGTCGGCGCCGCGGTCGCGTGGGTCATGGTGCAGCTCATCCTCGACGGCCCCCTCCCGGACGATCCCGACCAACCACTCTGAGGTAGCCGCGTGGCCGCGGCGAGCACGCGGCATACCTCCTGCTCGGGAGACCGCCCGGCGCGGACCGGGCGCCGCCGGTCGCAGGCCCGGGGGTCGGGGTGGCAGGCGCGGTGCGTCGGCGGGAGGATGACGACATGAGCAATGGTGCATACGCCGCGGCATACGAGCAGAGCCTGTCCGACCCCAACGCCTTCTGGGGCAAGGCAGCCGAGGCGATCGAGTGGTTCACCCCGCCGCCGGTCGTGCTCGACGACAGCAACCCGCCGTTCTACAGGTGGTTCACCGGCGGCAAGCTCAACACCTGCTTCAACGCCGTCGACCGCCACGTGCGCGACGGTCGTGGCGACCAGGTGGCGATCTACTACGACTCGCCGGTCAGCGACACCAGGCGCCAGCTGACCTACAGCGAGCTGCTCGACCAGGTCTCCCGCCTGGCCGGCTATCTGACCAGCCTCGGCGTGACCAAGGGCGACCGGGTCGTGATCTATATGCCGATGGTCCCCGAGGCCCTGGTCGGCATGCTGGCCTGCGCGCGTATCGGCGCGATCCACTCGGTGGTCTTCGGCGGCTTCGCGCCGGCCGAGCTCGCCGCCCGCCTCGACGACGCCGCGCCCAAGGTCGTGCTGTCGGCCAGCTGCGGCATCGAGCCGAGCCGCACCATCCCCTACAAGCCCTATCTCGACGCGGGCATCGAGCGCTCGGAGCACAAGCCCGAGAAGTGCATCATCCTCCAGCGCCCCCAGGTCGAGGCCGAGATGGGCGAGCGCGACATCGACTGGGCCGAGGCGATGGCCTCCGAGCAGGCCCAGCCCGTCGACTGCGTGGAGGTCGACGCGACCGACCCGCTCTACATCCTCTACACCTCCGGCACCACCGGCCGACCCAAGGGCATCGTCCGCGACAACGGCGGCCACGCGGTCGCGCTGCGCTGGTCGATGGAGAACATCTACGACGTCAAGCCGGGCGAGGTCATGTTCACCGCGTCCGACGTCGGCTGGGTCGTCGGCCACTCCTACATCGTCTATGCCCCGCTGCTGACGGGCGCGACGACGATCGTCTACGAGGGCAAGCCGGTCGGCACTCCCGACGCGAGCGCCTTCTGGCGGATCGTCAACGACTACAAGGCTGTTGCGCTCTTCACCGCCCCCACGGCATTCCGCGCGATCAAGCGCGAGGATGCCGCCGGCACCAAGAAGGAGGGCTTCGACCTGTCCTCGATGCGCAACCTCTTCCTCGCCGGCGAGCGCCTCGACCCCGACACCTACCAGTGGGCCAGCGACCAGCTCGGCATCCCGGTCGTCGACAACTGGTGGCAGACCGAGACCGGCTGGCCGATCGCGGCCAACCTGCGCGGCCTGGAGCCCATGCCGATCAAGGCGGGCTCGCCGTCGGTGTCCGTCCCCGGCTATGAGGTGCACGTCCTCGACGAGACCGGCGCCGAGTGCGACCGCGGCAACGAGGGCTCGATCGCGATCAAGCTGCCGCTGCCCCCGTGCACGCTGCCGACGCTGTGGGGCGACGACCAGCGCTATGTCGACTCCTACCTGTCGGTCTACGAGGGCTACTACGCGACAGGCGACGGCGGCATGATCGACGAGGACGGCTATGTCTATGTCATGGGCCGCACCGACGACGTCCTCAATGTCGCCGGCCACCGCCTCTCGACCGGCTCGATGGAGGCCGCGCTCGCCGGTCACCCCGATGTCGCGGAGTGCGCCGTGATCGGTGTCGCCGACGACTTCAAGGGCCAGCTGCCCCGCGGCTTCGTCGTCCTCAAGGCCGGCATCGACGCCGACGCCGAGGGCGAGCGCATCCGCAAGGAGCTGGTCAAGCGCGTCCGCGACGAGGTCGGCGCGGTCGCGGCCCTGCGCCAGGTCGACATCGTCTCGGGCCTGCCCAAGACGCGCTCGGGCAAGATCCTGCGCAAGACGATGCGCGAGATCGCCGACGGCAAGACGCCCAACGTGCCCGGCACGATCGAGGACGTCTCCGTGCTGGATGCGCTCAAGCCCGTGCTGGAGCACAAGGAGGGCTGACCTCCATGCCATGAGGTATGCCGCGGGGCCGGTGACGCAGCGCGCGTCACCGGCCCCGCGGCATACCTGCTCACAGGGGCGGGCTGGGGCATGAGTCCGGGGGCTGGCACCCGTGTGCGGGCGGCGCCGCGTCAATAGCGTTCTGGGCATGATGACGCCCCCGCCGGCCGCCACCGCCGCTACCGCCGCCCGAGACGCCACTGCCCCAGCCACCCCCGGCCGCATCCCCGCCCGGGGTCTGGCCGCCTATCTGCTCGTGACCTTCGGGGTGATGGCCGCGGTCATCGCGCCCTTTGCCCTCACCGATGCCTCGTCGCTGGTCTTGGCGAGCCTGATTCCCTTCGTCCAGTGGGTGCCGGCGCTGGCCGCCGTCGTCGCCGAGCGCGTCGAGCCGTCGGGCCGCCCGGTCCGCGAGACGCTGGCG
The DNA here is from genome assembly GCA_021287075.1 of Micrococcales bacterium. Classification (GTDB taxonomy): domain Bacteria; phylum Actinomycetota; class Actinomycetes; order Actinomycetales; family Dermatophilaceae; genus JAJTBD01. The sequence goes on from JAJTBD010000003.1 coordinate 22,747, forward strand.
CTCCGGCCCCCGCGAGGCGGGCTGGTCAGGGGCGCGGTGACGACCACCGCCGTCTTCGCCGCGGTGCTCGCCGTCCACCTCGCGGCGTCGCTGGCGCTGGGTGTGTCGGCCTGGCGGCCTGTGGACGGCGCGGCCCTGAGCGCACTGATGGTCCTGCCGGTCGCCCTCGGCATGATGCTGACGACGACCGGTGAGGAGCTCGGCTGGCGCGGCTGGCTGACCACGGCCCTCGCCCCGCTCGGCGCCCTGCGCGCGGCCCTGACCATCGGCGCGATCTGGTCGCTGTGGCACCTGCCGCTCCTGCTCGTCTACGCCGACCGCGGCGAGATGGCGGGGCGCGAGGTCATCGTCACGGGCGTCAACCTCGTCCTCGGCGCGCTCGTCCTCTCGGCCCTGCGCCTGCGGACCGGGTCGGTGTGGCCGGCCGCCCTCGGGCACGCGCTGATGAACAGCCTGCTCGTCTTCGGCTACTCCTCCCTGATCGTCCCCTCCCGTGAGCTGGCCACCGGTGACTACTGGGCCTTCGCCGCGATCGGCTGGGCCTGCTGGGTGGTCGCGGCGGCCGCCGTGTGGACCCGCCGGGCCCAGGCCTGACATCGCGGACCCACTTCCCGCACAACGACGACCACGGTCGCCACCTGCGCGCCCGGCCCACGCTCAGGACACCGCCCAAGGGCCGGACCGTGGTCGTCGTTCTGCCGCGCCCCCTGCCCACCAGACAGACAAACCGGACAGCCGCCGAGGCGCCCGTGACACCATCGGCGCGTGCAGGCGGTACTGGAGGGATTCGCGACGATCGGGCTGGTCATCGGCCTGGGGGCGCTGATCGGGCACCTCGGGCTCGTCGACCTCGCCGCCCAGCGGGTGCTGACGACGGTGGCCTTCTTTGTCGCCAGCCCGGCCCTGCTGCTGACGATGCTGAGCAAGGCCGACATCCCACAGGTCTTCTCCGGCAACCTGATCTCCTCGTGCTGTGGGGTGCTCGCGGCCGTGGCCGTGTATGCGCTCGCCGACCGGCTGCTGTGGCGTCATGACCTCGGCGACTCGGTCATCGGCGCTCTCGCCAGCGGCTATGTCAACGCCGGCAACCTCGGTGTGCCGATCGCGGTGTATGTCCTCGGCGACGCGTCCTATGTGGCGCCGACGCTGCTGCTCCAGCTGCTCTTCCTCCAGCCCATCGCGCTGGCGATCCTTGACGCCCAGCGGCCCGGATCCCGCACCAGCGTGCGCCAGTTCGTCAGGAGGGCGGCGACCAACCCCCTCACGGTGGGCTCGCTCATCGGCGTCGTCCTCGCGCTGGGCCACTGGACCCTCCCCCGGTTCCTCTGGGACCCGCTCGAGCTCGTCGGCAACATGGCCGTGCCCATGGTGCTGGTCGCCTATGGCGTCTCGCTCCGCCTCGGCCCGAGGTTCGGCGCCGGCACCCGGGTCTCGGAGGTGGCCGCCCTCTCGGCGATCAAGCTGCTGGTGCAGCCACTCGCGGCATACCTCATCGCGCACTTCGCGCTGGGGCTCGACGGGCCTGCGCTGCTCGCGGTGGTCGTCACCTCGGCGCTGCCCACGGCGCAGAACATCTTCGTCCACGCCACTCGCTATCGCCGCCAGGAGACCCTCGCCTGCGACACCATCCTGGTGACGACCATCGGTTCGGTGCCGGTGATCCTGCTGAACACGCTGCTGCTCACCTGAGCGTCGGACAGACACAAGGGCGTATGCCGCCCGGGCGGCCTGTCGCGAGCCCTCGCCCGCGCGCGGCATTCGTCCGCTTTGGGCGGTGCGTCCTCGGGTGGGAGGATGAGCACCATGCGCATGATCTCCCTCGAGGAGGCCGGCCGCCTCGCTGCCGAGCGTTCCTCCGCCAACAACGGCCAGCCCCGCGTCGTCACGAGCGGCAACTTCGCCGCCCCCAACACCCTCACCCGGGTCGTCATCGACCAGCTCGAGTCCTGCCGGCTGCACACCCTGCTGGCCCAGAAGGATGTGCCCCTGCACGACGGCGTCACCCCCGAGTCGTGCTTCATCGGGCCTGGCTTCCGCAACCACCCGCGGCTGTCCTATGTCCCCGCACGGCTCTCGCGGGTGCCGCGGCTGTTCAACCACTCGCTGCCGCCGGACATCGTGCTGATCCACACCACCCCCGAGCGCGACGGCAAGGTCAGCCTCGGCGTCGAGGTCAACATCATGCCGGGCGCGATCGAGGCCTGCCGCAAGCGCGGCGGCCTGGTCCTGGCGCAGGTCAACCCCCGCATGCCCTACACCTTCGGCGACGCAGAGATCACCCTCGACATGATCGACGCCGCGGTCGAGGTCGACGAGCCGCTGCTGTCCACGGCACCCGGCGTGATCGACGAGACCTCCGCCACGATCGGGGCGACCGTCGCCCAGCACATCGGTGACGGCGCCACCCTCCAGGCCGGCATCGGGGCGGTGCCCGACGCGATCATCGCTGGGCTGACCACCCGCACTGGTCTGCGCGTGTGGACCGAGATGTTCTCCGACGGCGTGCTCGCCCTCGAGCGCCACGGAGTCCTCGACCGGGCGGTGCCGATCACCTCCTCCTTCGTCTTCGGGTCCCAGGACCTCTATGACTGGCTGCACCTCAACGAGCGCGTGGTGATGCGCCGCACCGAGACCACCAACGCCGTCGCCGAGATCGCCAAGCAGCCGCAGATGACCTCGGTCAACACCGCGCTCCAGGTCGACCTGTTCGACCAGGCCAACGCCTCGCGGATCAACGCCCGCATCTACTCCGGCTTCGGCGGCCAGACCGACTTCACCGTCGGCGCGCTCCAGTCGGTCGGCGGCAAGTCCTTCATGGCCCTGCGCTCCTGGCACCCCAAGGCCGACGTCTCGACGATCGTTCCGCTGGTCTCGGAGCCGGTCACCTCCTTCCAGCACTCCTCGGTCGTGACCGAGCAGGGCATCGCCAAGATCCGTGGCTGCGACGAGCGCACCCAGGCCCGCCACATCATCGAGCAGTGCGCCCACCCGAGCGTGCGCGATGAGCTGTGGGAAGAGGCCGCAGACATGGGCCTGGCCTGACCGACACGCCCACCGGCCAGACAGTTATGCCGCGTCCAGGTGGGCGCGGCATACCTGTCCCACAGGGGGATCGCCGATAATCTCGGGTGTGCCCACCCTGACCCCCGCCGCCGATTCCGCACCCGGTCGCCTGGCAGGGATGGCCGACACGGTCGTGGGCCGGGCCGCCGCCGTCACGGCACTGGTGGCCACCGGCGTCACCCTCGACCAGCTCGGGATCGGCTATGACGAGCAGGCGCGGCTGCTCGCCGCGGTGGTCGGCACGATCCTGCTGCCCGGCCTGGTGATCGGCCGGCGCTTCCACACCGACTCCCTGCCGGCCCGTCTGGGGGTGGGCTTCGTCTTCGGGCTGGGGCCCCAGCTCGCCGGGCTCGCCGCCTCCCAGAGACTGCACCTGCCGTGGCTGGTGTGGGCCCTGCCGCTCGGCATCGCGGCCGTGGTGGCCGCTGTCGACCTCCAGGCCCGGCGCGGCGGTGGCGCGCACACCCCGCGGCCGGCCCGTCCCCGGCTGCCCTGGTGGGCGAGCCTGGGCCTGCTCGGGGTGTGGGCCCTGATCCTGCGGCTGGGCGCCTATGGCCCCTGGTCCGCGACAGACCCGTCCGGCGCCCGGCCGTGGTACCAGGACCTCTACTGGCAGCTGTCCCTCTCCGCGGAGGCGCGGCACCGCATGCCTCCGTTGGACCCGCAGTCGGCGGCCGAGGGCACGCTGTCCTACCACTGGTTCAGCAATGCCCACACGGCCGCACTGTCGGCCGCCAGCGGTGTGGGTCTGGTGCCGCTGACCGCGATCGCGTGGGTCATCCCGACCGCGGCCGCCATCGTGGCCCTCACCTTCGGACTGGCCCACTACCTCGCGCGCACACCTGCCGCAGGGCTGCTCGGGACCGCCCTGGTCGTGCTGCCGCCGTCCCTGGTCGCCGTCTCGGCCCTCGACCCCGGCTTCGCAGGGACGCTGGTCTGGTACAGCCAATCGCACATGTTCTCCCTGCCGCTGGAGATCCTCCTGACGTGGTGCGTGATCAACCTCCTGCGGGCCCGCCCCCTGCGCGCCCTCGATGTCGTGCTGACCCTCTATCTCGCCCTCCTGTGCCCCGGCGCCAAGGTCTCCCTGCTGCCCACCGTCCTGGGCGGCATCGGCCTGGTGGGCCTGGCCGCGCTCCGCCGCCGCGAGGGCATCCTGCGCCCGCTCCTGGCCGGTGCCGTGGGAAGCGTCATCGTGCTCGTGACCCGGCCGCTGTTCGGCGGAGGCGGCGGCGGGTCGGAGCTGAAGTGGGGGGCCACCGTCGACCAGCTGCCGGTCTGGCTGGAGCAGACCGACCTGTCGGGCGACCCGGGCCCGCTCGTGCTCAACCTCGCCATCGCCGCACTGGTCGGCTCGGCCCTTGCCGCCCTGGTGGTCGTGGCGGCCGCCCGCGACGACCGGGAGCGCACCCCCGACCCCGCTCCCCTGCTCTATCTCGGCATGATGATCGCCGCGCTCGTCGCCGTCTTCGCGCTGCGCCACCCCTCGCTCTCCCAGCTCTACTTCATGCGCGGGCTGGCGCCGGTCACCGCCGCCTTCATCGGCTGGGGCACGGTGGCGGCGTGGCGGCGGGTGGCCGGGCAGCTGTCGGCGCGGCGCGCCACCCTCATCACGCTCCTGGCCTTCGCCGTCGGACTGGCGGTCGGTCTCTGGTGGACCGCCACCTCTGCCTTCGCCGAGACCCGACACCTCGACCCGGGCTGGCTGATCCCCTATGAGGTCGGGCTGGCGCTGGTGGCCGTGGCCATGGTGGCGACCCTGCGCAGCCGTCGCGGGACGATGGCAGCGGTGGGCCTGGCGCTGGCGGCGCTCGTCCTCGGGTCGGCCGTGGCCCGCCCGGTGCGCTCCCCGCTGCTGGACGTCGTCCTTGGCCGTCAGGCGGTCGCGGACCTGCCCTCCGGCCAGGAGCTGACCAGCGACGAGCTGGACGGGGCGCGGGCCCTGGCCAAGGCCAACCCGGACGGCGAGCTGGTCGCCACCAATGTGCACTGCCGCAACATCGCCCGGTCCCAGTTCTGCGACAACCGTGGCTTCTGGGTGTCGGCCTTCAGCGAGTCACCCGTCTACATCGGCGGCTGGGGATACAGCGCGAGCGGCCGCGCGGCGACGGACGCCTCCGGCGACTCGCACAGCTACATCACCCAGCCCTTCCACGACCAGTCCGCGCTCCAGCTCAACGACGGCGTCTTCGCCCGCCCGACCCCTGACAACCTCGCCGAGCTGCGCCGCCGCGGCGTGCGCTTCCTCTATGGCGACTCGCGGGCCACGCCCGTCTCGCCCGACCTGAGCGGCTACGCCGAGCCGGTCTTCATCTCCCCGACCGTGCAGGTCTATCGCCTGCCGTGAGCACGGACGCCTGTGCGCGGGCACCCGAGGGTGACCCGCGCACAGGCGATGGGAGCGCGGCATACCGCGCCGGCGGAGCCGGTCAGCGCTTGCGGGTGCCGAAGATCGAGCGGGTGATCTCGCGGCCGATGACGGTGCCGGCCGAGCGCATCATCGACTTGAAGGCGCTCGACTTCACCACGGTCTGCACGATGCCCGGGTCCTCCTTGGCGGCCTTGGTCGCGGCGCGCCGCTCGGCCGGCGCGGGGGCCGGCCCCGTGGTGACCTCGGCAGGCTCGGCGGGCGTCTCGACCCGCGCGCGAAGCATCTCGTAGGCCGAGTCTCGGTCGACCGCCGTGGCGTACTTCGCCGCGATCTGGGAGGAGCGCACGATCTGGTCGACGACGGTGGCGGGGCTGGGCGCCATGAGCGACTGCGGCGCGCGCATCCGCGTCCAGGCGACGGGCGTGGGCGCGCCCTTCTCCGAGAGCACGGTGATGACGGCCTCGCCGGTGCCGAGCTCGGTGAGCAGCTTCTCGAGGTCGTATGCCGTGTGCGGATAGGTCTTGACGGCCGCCCGCAGCGCCTTGGCGTCGTCGGGGGTGAAGGCGCGCAGCGCGTGCTGGACGCGGTTGCCGAGCTGGGCGAGCACGTCGGCGGGCACGTCCTTGGGCGACTGGGTGACGAAGAAGACGCCGACGCCCTTGGAGCGGATCAGCCGCACGGTCTGCTGGATCGCGTCGAGGAAGTCCTTGCTCGCCTCGTTGAAGAGCAGGTGGGCCTCGTCGAAGAAGAAGACGAGCTTGGGCTTGTCGACGTCGCCGACCTCCGGGAGGTCCTCGAAGAGGTCGGCCAGCAGCCACATGAGGAAGGTCGAGAAGAGCACCGGCCGGTCCTGCACACCGGGCAGCTCGAGGCAGGTGACGATGCCCTTGCCGTCGGCGGTCACGCGCAGCAGGTCGGCGGTGTCGAACTCGGGCTCGCCGAAGAAGACATCGGCGCCCTGGTCGGAGAAGGCGATCAGCTCGCGCAGGATGACGCCGGCCGTGGCCTTGGACAGCCCGCCGAGGGCCTTGAGCTCCTCCTTGCCCTCGGCCGAGGTGAGCAGCTGGATGACCTCGCGCAGGTCCTTGAGGTCGACCAGGGGCAGCCCCTTGCTGTCGGCGTAGTGGAAGACCAGGCCGAGGCTGGACTCCTGGGTGTCGTTGAGCCCCAGCACCTTGGCCAGCAGGATCGGCCCGAAGTCGGTGATCGTGGCGCGCACCGGGACCCCGGCGCCCTGGCCGCCGAGCGAGAGGAACTCCGTCGGGTACGCCGTGGCCTGCCACTGCTGCCCGACGTCACTCGCGCGGGCGGTCACCTTGTCGTTGGCCTCGCCGGGGCTGGCCATGCCGGACAGGTCGCCCTTGATGTCGGCCATGAAGACGGGCACGCCCTGGCCGGCGAGCTGCTCGGCCATGAGCTGGAGGGTCTTGGTCTTGCCGGTGCCGGTGGCGCCGGCGACGAGGCCGTGGCGGTTCATCGCCGAGAGCGGGATGCGGACGGGCAGGTCGGGGTGGGCGGCGCCGCCGACGACCGCGGCGCCGAAGTCGAGGGCGGGGCCCTCGAAGGCATAGCCGGACCGGATCTCGTCGAGGATGGGGCTGGCCTCCGCGGGCGCGGGCGCCGGGGACTCGTCCGCCGGGGCAGGTGCGGGGGCCTCGGAAGCCGGCTGCGCGGCATTCGCCTGGGGGTCCTCGAGGGGGCTGGAAGCAGGTGTCTCCGTCACAGGTGATGACTGTAGTCGCACGGACCTCGCCTATCCTGCAGGCGTGATCTTCAAAGCCGTGGGCGACGACCGTCCCTATCCCGACCACGGTCTGGTGACGACCCGCGACTGGGCCACCGTGCCGCCCCGGCTGGTCCGCCTCGACGAGCTGGTGACGACCAAACGCACCCTCGACCTCGGGCAGCTGCTGGCCGACGACTCGACCTTCTATGGCGACCTGTTCGCGCATGTCGTGGACTGGGAGGGCACCCTCTATCTCGAGGACGGCCTCCACCGGGCGCTCCGGTCGGCGCTGGCCCAGCGGGCCACCCTCCACGCGCGGGTGCTGACCCTGTCCTGAGGGTGCGCGCGGCGAGTTGAGCCCCAATCCCCTGATCTGCCCGGCCGCAGGTGGTTCACTGACCTCGTGCCCGGTCAGGGGTCCGGGCGTGAAGGGGCACCATCATGAGCACCGACATCCGTCAGACCGAGGACACCGAAGAGATCGAGGGCCCGGCCCAGCGCATCGCGCGTCGCCGACGCAGGGCCGGCGTGACGCTGGCCGTCGTGTGCCTGCTGCTGTTCTTCGCCTTCTGGTACGCCTTCTCCTACTACCGCGCCGCGAGTGAGCCGCGCCAGGTCACGACCGCCTGCCCCACCTCGGCACAGGTGCGGCCGGCCGATGTCAGTCTCAACATCTACAACGCCACCGACAAGAACGGCCTGGCCGCCAAGGCGTCCAACGCGATGGCGGCGCGCGGCTTCTTCATCGGCACCGTCGCCAACGACCCCAAGAAGGCCAAGGTCCCCGGCGTCGCGCAGGTCCGATACGGCTCGGCGACGGTCAACGAGGCGCGCTTCGTCGCACTGCACGTGCCCGGCGCGACCCTCGTCAACGACGGCCGCACCAGCGGCGACATCGACCTGGTCCTCGGCGAGCGGTTCACCGCCGTCAAACCCCCGCCCGCCCCGTCCCGGCCGCCCGGCTGCTGAGCGCGGCCCGCCCGGCGAGCACACGGCATACCCCCCGGTCGTCGGTGTCTGCTTCGCCACAGGCATTTTGGGTGAAATCGGACGCGAAAAGGTGTTGAGTTGGTGGTGCCCCATCAACGACGCCGGAGGCACCTGGAGATGACCACCACACCCGACAAGCCCCGTCGTCTCGGTGCGCGCGAGCTCATCGAGACGGTGCTGGACGAGGGATCGTGGTCGAGCTGGGATGTCACCCCGTTGCCGGTCGCACCAGAGGGCAGCGCGTATGCCGCGGAGCTCACCGCCGCAGCCGCGAAGGCCGGCACCGACGAGTCGATCGTCACCGGCGAGGGCACGATCCGCGGGCGCCGGGTGGCGGTCGTCGCGGGCGAGTTCCGATTCCTCGCGGGGTCGATCGGGCGGGCGGCCGCCGAGCGCATCGTGCTGGCGTTCGAGCGCGCGACGGCCGAGGGGCTGCCGCTGTTCGCCGCCCCGACCTCCGGCGGGACCCGCATGCAGGAGGGCACGCCCGCCTTCGTCGGCATGGTCAAGATCTCCGCCGCGGTGGCCACCTTCAAGGCGGCCGGCCTGCCCTACATCGTCTATCTGCGCCACCCCACCACCGGTGGCGTCTTCGCGTCGTGGGGCTCGCTCGGCCACGTCACGGTGGCCGAGCCCGGCGCGATGGTCGGCTTCCTCGGCGCGCGCGTCTATGCGGCGCTCTATGACAAGCCCTTCCCTGCGGGCGTGCAGGTCGCCGAGAACCTCTATGAGCACGGGCTCATCGACGCGGTCCTGCCGGTCGAGGGGCTGGCCGACATCGCCGACCGGGCGCTCAACGTCCTGACCGGCCCGCGCGGCGACCTGCCCGACGTCCCCGAGATCCCCCAGACCGAGGTGCCCGACATCCCCGCTTGGGAATCGATCACCCTCTCCCGCAAGGAATCCCGCCCCGGGGTGCGCGCCCTGCTCAAGCTCGGCGCCACCGATGTGCTGCCGCTGCGCGGCACCGGTCAGGGCGAGCACGACCCCGGTCTACTCATGGCCCTGGCCCGCTTCGGCGGCGCCCCGTGTGTGGTCCTCGGCCAGGACCGGCGCGGCCAGACCCTGGAGGAGCCGCTGGGCCCCGGCGGCCTGCGGGTCGCCCGGCGCGGCATGCGCCTGGCCCAGGAGCTCGACCTGCCGCTGGTGAGCATCATCGACACCGCCGGCGCGGCCCTGTCCAAGGAGGCCGAGGAGGGCGGCATGGCCGGCGAGATCGCCCGCAGCCTCTCCGAGCTGGTCATGCTTGACGCCCCCACGGTGTGTGTGCTGCTCGGCCAGGGCTGCGGCGGAGGCGCCCTCGCGCTCATGCCTGCCGACCGGGTCATCTGCGCCCAGAACTCCTGGCTCTCCCCACTGCCGCCCGAGGGTGCCTCGGCGATCCTCTATCGCGAGACTAGCCGCGCCCCCGAGATCTCCGACGCCCAGCGGGTCCGCTCCCGCGACCTGCTCGCCGACGGCATCGTCGACCGTGTGGTCCCCGAGCAGCCCGACGCGGCGCAGGAGCCCGAGGCCTTCTGCGCCCGCATGTCCCAGGCCATCCAGCACGAGCTCGCCACCCTCGTGCGCATGGACGGCGACGACCGGCTCCAGGCCAGACTCGAGCGCTACCGGGCGCTCGGCACCTAAGCACCTCCCCGTCCAGCCAGGGCGGGCCCAAACCCGCTGCGCCGCAGCGGCATACATCAGGAAGAAGGACTGATTGCAATGGCGGACTACGACGACGCAGTATGCGAAGTCCAGCGCGACGACGACGAGATGCGCGTCGCCCTCTGGTGGTTCGAGCCGGGCACCCAGACGGAGCCGCACACGCATGAGTACGACTACATCGTCGTGCCTGTCGCTGATGGACGTCTCATCGCCCGCTCCGAGGACGGCGAAGAGACCAAGGTCCGCCTCAAGCCCGGCAAGACCTACTCCCGCAAGGCCGGCGTGACCCACAACGTCGTCAACGACACCGACTCGGGTGTCGGCTTCGTCGAGATCGAGCTCAAGAAGGGCTTCGGCAAGACCCACCAGACCAAGGTCTGACCCACACGGGAGCAGGCCCCGCCCGAGTCGGGCGGGGCCTGTCCGCGTCATGCGCCGGGTCATAGGGTGAGCGCATGGCACTGCGGATCGGATACAAGGCGTCGGCGGAGCAGTTCGCCCCGCGTGAGCTGGTGGACTATGCCGTGCAGGCCGAGCAGGTGGGCCTCGACAGCGTGTGGGTCTCCGACCACCTCCAGCCGTGGCGGCACGACGGCGGGCACGCGCCCTTCTCGATGTCCTGGCTGGCCGCCGTCGGCGAGCGCACCGAGCGTGTCCAGCTCGGCACGTCAGTGCTCACCCCGACCTTCCGCTACAACCCGGCGGTCGTCGCGCATGCCTTCGCCACCCTCGGCTGCCTCTATCCGGGGCGCGTCGCGCTCGGCGTCGGGTCGGGCGAGGCACTCAACGAGATCTCGGTCGGCGCGGTCGAGAGCTGGCCCGACTTCAAGGAGCGCTTCGGCCGCCTGCGCGAGTCGGTGCGGCTGATGCGCCAGCTGTGGGCCGGTGAGCGGGTGACCTTCGAGGGCGACTACTACCGCGTCACCGACGCGACGATCTATGACCGGCCCGAGCAGCCCGTCCCGGTCTATATCGCGGCGGGCGGGCCGACGATGGCCAAATACGCCGGCCGGATGGGCGACGGCTTCATCTGCACCTCCGGCAAGGGGCGCGAGCTCTATGTCGACCAGCTGCTGCCCGCCGTCGAGGAGGGCCGCTCGATGGGCAAGAAAGCCGACCAGCCCATCGACCGGATGATCGAGATCAAGCTGTCGTGGGACCCCGACCACGACCAGGCCCTCGAGAACACCCGCTTCTGGGCGCCGCTCTCACTGACGGCCGAGCAGAAGCACGGCCTGCACGACCCGGCCGAGATGGAGGCCGCCGCCGACGCCCTGCCCATCGAGCAGGTCGCCAAACGCTGGATCGTCGCCTCCGAGCCGCAGGCCGCCGTCGAGGCGGTGGCGGAGTACGTCGCGATGGGCTTCGACCACCTGGTCATCCACGCCCCCGGCCGGGACCAGTCCCGCTTCCTGACCACCTTCGCCGAGCAGGTCCTCCCCGGCCTCCGCGAGCTCTGACGCCCACCCCTTTAGCCCAGTTGGGCACGAACGCCCCGGCCCCGCGGCATACCGCTCCCTGGGCGCTGTGGCCCAGTGGGCGCTTTAGCCCAGTTGGGCACAAACGCCCCGGCACCCGGGACGCTTTAGCCCAGTTGGGCACGAACGCCCCGGCCGGCTCAGGCGATGGCCGGCTCGCCCTTGCTGCGGTGATGGCCGACGAGGCTGAGCAGCAGGCCGAATGCCGCCCACGCGCCGAGGATGAGCAGCTCACGCCCCGCGCCGTTGCCATCGAAGAAGGCGGCCGAGCGGATGACGGTGCCGGCGGCGCCGAGCGGCAGCCACTGGCCGATCTCGCCCCACGGCTGCGGCAGCCAGTGCGGGCCGGCGGCCATGCCCGCCAACGGGTTCGAGATGAACATGACCAGCACGGCACCGAGCCCGAAGCCCGCGAACCCGAAGACCGACTCCAGCCCAAGCAGGGTCAACGAGATGGCAGCGATGCCAAGCGACACGCCGGACGCGGTCAGCAGATAGCTGCCATCGAAGGAGTGGAAGCCGTACTGGAGGATCGCCGTGGTGACCAGGCCCGCGAGCACTGAGAACGTGATCGCGCCGACCAGCCGCTTGACCCGGCTGTCCTTGAGGAACTGGGTGAGCAGCACTGCGGGGAAGGCGCCGCCGAAGGCGAGCGGCAGGGCGAGCGCCGCCAGACCAGCCCCCATGGGGTCGTCCTTGGTCCAGGGTGCGAGGTCGGTGTAGGTGACCTTCTGACCCTGCGCCTCGAGCCCTGCGCCGACGGTGCGCAGGAGCTGCGCATAGGGGGCGCCTGCGGCCGACGCGGTCTGGATGGTCACGCCGTCGGCGCCGACCGAGATCCCGCCGATGGCGTCACGGTGCTGGATCGCGTCGGCCGCCTCGGCCGCCGAGGCATAGGTGGTGGTCTCGAAGGCGCCGGGCTTGGCGGCCTCGAGCGCCTGGGTCACCTTGGCGACCGCGGGGGCCGGGCCGCTCACGGCCAGCGGGAGGTCCTTGGCACCGGAGTTGAGGGAGGGCGTGGCGAACGCGAGCAGCATCAGCGTCACGACGGTGGTCAGCGCCAGGACAAGACCGGCAACGGTTCCCCAGCCCGGCCGCTTGCGCTCTGCTGCGGCAGGCGTCGAGCTGCCGCTGCTGATGGGGGTAATGCTCATGTGAGGCTCCTAAGTGGAGAGATTTGCTCCGTTTACAAATGGAGAGTAATACTCCACTTAGTCACGCAACTCGACCGAACTCGGAGGCAGGACATGCGGGCAGACGCCCAGGCCAAACGCGAGGCGATCATCGCCGCGGCCCAGGAGCTGGTCGCCGAGCGGGGAGCCGAGGTCCCCTTCAACCAGATCGCCGCACGCGCGGGCGTCGGCATCGCCACGCTCTATCGGCACTTCCCCACGCGCGACGACCTGCTGCTCGGCATCGGCAGCGACTTCCTGGGCCGCATGGCGGCGGTCTTCGACGCCCATGCCGCCACGTGGGACACCGACCCGTCGTCGGCCTGGTCCGCGATCGCGCGCGACCTCGCGGCGCTGCGGATGGGCGCGGTCTTCCCCGCCCTCGTGCAGGGGCGCAGCCTCGACGACCTGCCCCCGGCCGCGCTGCGCCTGCGCGCTGAGGGCATCGGGCAGGTCCGCGACATCCTGGCGCGCGCGCAGGCCAATGGCCTTGTGCGAGAGGACATCTCGGTCGAGCACTTCCAGATCGGCCTGGGCGTCCTGACCCGCCCACTGCCCGAGCTCGTGCAGTCCGAGCTGCCCGACATGCACGACTGGCTCATCGAGGTCTATCTGCGCGGCCTGCGCCCCTGAGACGTGGGTATGCCGCGGGCCGCGGCCCCGCGGCATACCTCACCGTCGCGAAAAGCTCACTGGCTGTAGGGAACCCGCTCCCACGAGAGGACCCGGTCGGCATTCGGCCGCCCGATGGTGACGCGCAGCCAAGAGGTGTTCTTGGCGGCGCCGTCGACCGTCACGCGCGTCAGGTTGTCGGCGGCGCCCCTCACGCCATAGGTCTCCAGCCACGGGGATCCGGCGGCCAGCGGCCGGTCGACGTTGTAGGTGTGGCTGTCGCCGTCGAAGAGGTAGACCTCGCCGTCGAAGGCCGCCGACTCCGACACGATCGTCTGCACGAGCGGCTGGAAGGCCGAGATGTCAGACCAGGGCGGGGTGTAGGACGGGTCGAACATGTCGGCCTGGAGCATGAGCACGACGGCGCGGTCGTTGCGCTTGCTGGCGTCGGCGAAGGCCTCGCGGACGAGCTGGAGGGCGGCGTCCATGCGCGCCTGCTGCTCGGCGACCTGCGCCGCGGTGGGCACCGTCTCGCCGATGCCGGCCCACGGCTTGAGGTCGTCGTTGGAGCCGACGACGTGGAGCACCACGAAGGAGACCCGCTGCTTGCGCCACGAGACATTCTCTGGCACACCGAGATTGGCTTGGCTGGCGACCTTCATCGGGTCCTGCCCGAGGGTCATGCCGGGCCGCGTGAAGAAGACCGAGCGGTCGAAGGCGAGACGCTCGAGCGGGTTGTAGGCGCCGTTGTTGGGGCGGTGGCAGTCGGTCCACTCGTTGTCACCGGGCGTATAGACGAGGGCCTGCTCGAAGCGGTCGAACTGCGCCCGGATCATCCGGTAGTAGTCGTCGTCGCAGCGGGTCGAGCCGTTCTTGATGTCGCCGACGTGGACGGTGAACTCGGGGTCGCCCGCATTGATGTCGTCGACCCAGCCGGGGAAGGCGGCGATCTGGTCGGCGCCATAGGGGATGTCACCGATGACGGCGAAGTCGTGGTGGCCGTTCTTGTCCTGGCCGGGGCCGGCCGCGAGCGCGGCGGCCGGGCTGGACAAGGCGGCGGCGCCGGCGAGCGCGGCGACGAGGACGGGACGGAGACGCATGGGGGCCCTTCGGGTCGGCGGGTGGAGACCTGCGGAGTCTGCCCTCGGCCCGGTGAACACCGCGGGGGCCCTCAGGCGTATGCCGCGTGAAGACTTGGCGGCGCGACCGCCGAGGCCCCGCCGCAGCGCTGCCGCCCAGGCCCCGATCGCTCGGGGCGGCAGCCCTTGTCCGCTGGTCTCCAGCGGGCGTATGGTTTGTATTGCAAACCTATTTGCGTCGATGTCATGGGAGACGATGACCAGATCCACAGGCGACGCCTCGACACTTCCGCTCGAGGCGGTGGTGCGCGAATACGACAGCCTCAAGGGGCTCATGCTTGTGCCGACCGGCGCCGGGCTGCTCGTCGGCGCCGCCGTGGCCGCGATGGCGACGGGATCCGACAGCGGGCTGGGGCCTCTCCTCGGCGGGCTCGCCGGCCTGCTCGTGCAGGGCATCGGCCTGCGCCGTGCCCAGAGGTGGTACGACGACCACATCGGGTCGGCCACCAGCAGCCACCGCACCTCGGCCACAACGGTGCTGGCCGCGGCCGCCGGGTGCCTGGCGATCCTCGCGGCGATCGGCCTCGACGCGTTCTCGGCCCGGCCGGTCCTGCTCGCACCCGTCCTGATCGCCCTGGTCACGCTGGCACTGCTGCGCTATGCCCTGCGGCGCAGCGGCCTGACCATCGGCCATTACGCGGCGTGCGCAGCCCTGGCGCTAAGCGCGCTGCTCCCCGCTGTCGTGGACCTGTCCACCGCGGGCCGGGTGCTCACCTCGTTCGCCGCCGCCGGCCTGGCGGTCATCGCCATCGGCCTCATCGACCACCGCCGGCTGATGTCGGCCATCACCCGCAGGCGCGCGGCGCGATGACCGCGCGACGGGCGGACCCGCCTGCGCCACAGGCGATCCCGGTCATCGACAGGACAGTCCACGAGCCAGCCCGCATGGCCATCCTCAGCGTCCTCGACGCGGTGGAGGACGCCGACTTCACCTTCCTCGAGACGATGCTGGGCCTGAGCAAGGGCAATCTCTCGACGCATCTGACCCGCCTCGAGGAGGCCGGGCTCATCACGGTCACCAAGTCCTTCCGCGGCCGGCGCCCGCTCACGACCGCGGCGATCACCGACCGGGGCCGGACGGCCCGGACCGAGCACTGGGAGCAGCTCGAGCGGCTGCGCGACCTGATGGCCTGAGTGCGGGATGCCGTGTGGCACAGGGGTCCACACGGCATACCCCCGCTCCTGCGGACACATGAAGGGCGCGCCCCAGCCGATGGCCGAGGCGCGCCCTTGAGGGTCGAGCGGGTCAGCGGCGAGCGCCGGCACCCGTCACGAGCTTGACGATGAACAGCAGCAGGCAGGCGCCGGCGATGGCCGTCAGCAGGCTGACGATCAGGCCGGAGTTGCTCAGGTCATTGCCGAGCACGAGCTGGAGGATCCAGCCGCCGAGCAGGCCGCCGACGATGCCGACGATGATGTTGAGCAGGAGGCCCTGCTGGGCGTCGGTGCCCATGATCTTGCTCGCGATCCATCCGGCGATGCCGCCGATGATGATCCACAGGATGAAGCCCATTGGAGGGTTTCCTTTCACGTCAGGTGTTGAGCGAACCATTCACCCTACGTGACAAAACCGCTGGTCAGGGGGCTTCGGACCAGGCATTGGGCGCAATTCACCCCTTCGGGTCAGCGGTGAATGCCGCGCTGAGGGCCCGGGTGGGACCCTCGAGCGGGCCGGGTCGCATGGGCCCGTGCACCATCGCCCGCCAGCCCAGGGTCAGGGCCAGCACCGCGAGGACGTGTATGCCGTAGAGCAGCCAGGAGTGGTCCGCCACGCCCAGCCGCACCAGGCGGCCGGTCTGGGCAAGGAGGGCGATGTGCGCGGCATACGCCGAGAGGGTCATCGACCCGGCGGTCGCCATGGCCCCGATCGCGGCCCCACGCTTCCCCACCGACTCGACGACGGCACAGCACCCGAGGGTGACCAGCCCGGCGAGGGCCCCGCTGACGAGGACGCTTGGCGCAGAAGGGAGATAGGCACCGACGAGGAGCAGCGATCGAGGGTCCGGCCCGTCGAAGGCGCGCCCGCCGAGGGCGGCGGTCTCCCAGTCGAGCAGGTGCGTGCCCCCGGTGAGCGCCAGCCCCGCAAAGCTGAGCGCCAGCCCGGCCAGGAGCGCCCCCGCGCACCAGGCGCCGGCGCGCTCCCTGCCGCGCGAGGTCGTGAGCGAGTGCCGGCCCAGCAGCAGTCCGCCGACGCCGAAGGCAACCCAGAGGGCTGCGGGATAGGACGTCCCCAGCAGGACCGTCCCGACAAAGCGGAGCGGGTCGGTCAGCCCGTCCAGGGAGGCCTGGCTGTCATAGGGTCCCGCCGTGCGGCGAGCCGTCCAGGCCAGTGGAGGGATGGCGAGCAGGACTGTGGCACAGAGGATCACAAGCCGCCGGGAGCTCCAGTCGCCCACGAGCCCGACGACCACCGTCACGACGGCGAGGTTGACCAGGATCACGACGGCCCGCGACCCGAGCTGGGTCAGCGCAAGGCCCACGGCCACCAGGACTGCCGCTCGGACGAGGACGGCCCGCAGGTCCAGCACCGACTGTCGGCCAGCGGCACGGCCCAGGGCAGCCCCCACCCCGATGAGGAGTGCGAAGAGGACTGCGTGCAGGTCCCACAGCACCGCGCTCGGCGTGCCGCCGCGGACGTGGTTGACCATGATGCCCAGCAGGGCGAGGCAGCGTGCGACGTCGATGCCGGCCGCGCGTCCCATCGGGCCACCCTATGCAGACACGGCGGCGGGCCGCCCCCTCCGTGGGGGGCGGCCCGCCGCGGGTGTGGGTCAGTCGGTGTCGCCCGCTCGCTCGTCCTCGGCGAGGAGGCCGAAGAGCCGTCGCCGGGTCTCGGCGACCAGGTCGGTCGCGGCCTTGACCTGCGCCGGGGTGCCCGACATGCCGACCGCCCTGGCCGCCATGGCCAGTCGGCCGAACTCCTCCTGGAAGCCTGCGGCGCCCTCGGCGTCACGCGGCGCGTGCTGCTCGTTGACGGCGTCCCAGGGTGGCGTCTCGATCTCGGCCGCGGCGGTGCGGCCGGCATCGGTGAGCTCGAAGACCTTCTGCCCGTCGACCTCGATGGGTCGGATCAGGCCCTCGTCCTCGAGCTGGCTCAGCGCGGGATAGACCGCGCCGGGCGAGGGGCGCCATGCGCCGCCGGTCCGGTCGGCCAGGGCGCGGATGAGCTGGTAGCCGTTGGCGGTCTCCTCGGCGAGGAGGGCGATGACCGCCAGGCGCACATCGCCGCGACGGGCACGCCCCCGCCCGCGACGCCCGCGGGGGCCACCAGGCCCGAACGGGCTCTCGGGGAAGGGCGGCATACCGCCCCTGGGGCCGGGACCGAAGCCCGGCATCCCGTCGGAGTCGAAGGGAGCCCGGCCGCGTCCGCGACCTCGCCGCCCCTCACCCTCGGGATGATGGCCGATCGGCCCGAAGGCCCCGTGGCCTCGGTCCTGGCGACCGCGGCCGCGTCGGCCCCGTCGCTCGAAGCTGCTGTCTCGCTCGCCCCACTCGGGGCGGCTGTCTGCGAAGTTCATGACGTTCTCCTTACCTGTCGTCATCAACGTATTACTAACGATATATCGTTATGTTTCGGCGTGCAAGCGCAGGTAATGCCGCGGCCGCCCCACCGCGTCTGAACTGACAGGAGGTGGCCACGTGAGGACGATCCGAGCCGCGCTGACGGCGACACTGCTGGCGGCAGCGGGGCTGGGGCTGGCGCCGGCACCCGCGGGCGCCTCGACCAACCCCTGCGCGGCGATCACCCAGGGACGGGTCTACGGCCTGACCGCCCGCCCGGGCCGGGTCACCTTCGCGCTCGCCTCCGGCTACGGCTCCACCTATGCGCGCCTGGTCGAGTGCACCAGGACCTCGACCGGGGCGTATGCCGTGTCGTGGCAGACCACGGCGCGCGTCGGCTCCCGGGGCTTCGCCTCGCCCGGGGCAAAGCGGGAGGGCGATGGGCGCTCGCCGAGCGGCGTCTATGCCTTCGGCACCGGGTTCGGAGCGGCCAACCCCGACAGCGGGCTGGGCTACTGGACGCTGACGCCGACCTCGTGCTGGGGGTCGACGGTCGGTTCAGCCCTCTACAACCGCAGATACACCGGCACCTGCCGTCCCGCCGACGAGCGGATGTACTCCTATGTGACGGGCGCCTACCGCCAGGGCGCGGTGATCAACTACAACACGAATCCCGTTGTGCAGGGCGCGGGTTCGGCCATCTTCTTCCATGTCGGCACCGGTGGCCCCACGGCCGGCTGTGTCTCAGCCGACTACGCGACCGTCGTCCGCAAGCTGCGGGCGAGCCGGCCCGGCGATCTCATCTCGATGGGCGTGGGCACCGGCCGCATCCGGCTCTACACCCCCGACACGATCACGCACACGCTCGCCGCCGGCTCGGCATACGACTCCGAGGTGCGCGCCCTCCAGCGCCGGCTCAACCAGCACGGCTATGGGCTGGCGGTCGACGGCATCTATGGCAGCGGCACGACCCGGGCCGTGCGTGCGGCGCAGACCGCTCGCCGGCTGCCCGCGACCGGCGTCGCCGACTATCCGATCGCGCACGCCCTGGAGTTGCGCTGACATGCATGAAGCCCCGGCGAGTGCCGGGGCTTCATGTCTGGCGGTGGCGGTGGGATTTGAACCCACGGAGGGCGTAAACCCTCACACGCTTTCGAGGCGTGCTCCTTAGGCCGCTCGGACACGCCACCGCCGAGAACCTTACTAGAGCGGCTGACACCCGGTGAAATCGCCGTGAACGCCCGCCGACCCCGCCCAACCAGCCCCGCGGCATACCAACAGAACGACGACCACGGTCACCGCCGCCGGGACCGGCCCACGCTCAAAGTCACGCCCGACGTGCCGCGCCGGCCCGACCATGGTCGTCATCGTGCGGGGCTGTGGATATCGCCGCGGGCCCCGAGCTCGATCAGGGGCACCCTTGCCACATGTCCACTGCCGCCCACCCAGCCCGGCTGCGCCCGGCGACGCCGGCCCAGGTCGAGGTCACGACGCGCCACCTCGGCGGCACAGCGAGCTATGCCGAGCTGGCGGCGGTGCATCGGCGGGTGGACATCGAGCGCGCGGTCGCGGCCGGGCGCATCGTGCGGGTGTGGCGAGGCAGATATGCCCTGCCGACGGCCAAGGAGGCGCGTGCCGCCGCACACCGTCTCGGCGGAGTCGCGATCCGTCAGAGCGCGGCGGCCCATTGGGGATGGAAGATGCAGTGGAACCCCCGTGAGCCCCACATCGGCGTGCCCCGGGGCCGCAAGGTCGCCGCGCAGCGACGCGCCGGCGTCCGCGTGTCGTGGTGCGCAGTCCCTGAGCAGGACGTCGCGCACGGCTGGGTCACCACCCCGATCCGCACCCTCATCGACTGCGCCTCCCATCTCCCCTTCCCCGAGGCTCTCGCGATCGCCGACTCCGCCCTTCGCTCCGGGCTGGTCACGCGAGAGCAGGCCCGGGCCGCAGCTGATCGCATCCCCGCCCGCGCTGGCCGGGCCCGGGTCCTCCGGGTCATCGAGGCCGCCACGCCACGGGCTGCCAATCCCTTCGAGTCGGTGTTGCGCTCTCATCTGATCGGGCTGCCCGCCCAGCTGACTCCGCAGGTCCGGATCGACGATGAGGCGGGTTTCGTCGGACGGGTGGACCTGGCGGACAAGACACTCCGGCTGGTGGTCGAGGGCGAGGGCTTTGAGTTCCACAGCGAGTCCGAGCAGCTGGACCGTGACTGCAAGCGCTACACCCGACTTGGGCTGGCAGGGTGGCTGGTCCTGAGGTTCACCTGGCAGCAGGTCATGTTCGAGGGAGCCTGGGTGCGCGAGATGGTGCTGAAGGGCATCGAGTTGCGCCGACGGCTGCTCGCCGTCGCATAACGACGACCACGGTTCGTCTCGAGACACCCGTGCGGAGCACGCGTTCCGCTCGCAACGCCAGTCCTCCCAGGACCGTGGTCGTCGTTATGCGGGTGGGTCTGGCGGGTGGCGCGCCGGGGTATGCCGCGTGGGTCTGGCGGGTGGGGGGCCGTGGTGTGCCGCGTGGGTCTGGCGGGTGGGGGGCCGGGGTAAGCCGCGTGGGTGCGGAAGCGAGGCCGGTCAGGGCTCGCGGTGGGCGGCGAAGAAGTCGAGGAGCACCTGAGAGCAGGCCGCCTCCGCGACGCCGCCGATGACCTCGACCCGGTGGGTGGCGCGCCGGTCGCGCACGATGTCCCACACCGACCCGCACGCGCCGAGCTTGGGGTCCCACGCACCCAGCACGACCCGCGCAATACGGGCGAGCATGAGCGCGCCCGCGCACATGGGACAGGGCTCCAGGGTCACCACGAGCGTGCAGTCCTCCAGCCGCCACGACGAGGTATGCCGCGCGGCGGCCCGCAGCGCGACGACCTCTGCGTGCCCGGTCGGGTCCCCGTCCCGCTCACGCGTATTGCGACCCTCGCCGATGACCTCGCCGTCGGGGGACAGCACGACCGCCCCGACCGGCACGTCGCCGTCGCGGGCCGCCTCGGAGGCGAGCTCGAGCGCGCGGCGCATCGCCGCGGCATACCGCTTGTCGACCGCTGGGGCGCGCAGGTGGCTCACGCGGTAAGTTTCGCCTATGCGAGTCCTCGTTGCCGACCACCCGCTCATCAACCACAAGCTGACCTATCTGCGGGACAGGCGCACCGACTCGCCCACGTTCCGGCGGCTGGCCGAGGAGCTGATGACGCTGCTGGCCTATGAGGCCACGCGTGAGGTGCGGGTCGAGCCCTTCGACATCGAGACCCCCGTCGCCCCGACCACGGGCATCAAGCTGGCCAACCCCAAGCCGCTGGTCGTCCCGATCCTGCGCGCCGGTCTGGGCATGCTCGAGGGCATGGTGCGCATGCTGCCCAGCGCGGAGGTCGGCTTCCTCGGGATGCTGCGCAACGAGGAGACCCTCGAGGCCGTCACCTATGCCAACCGGCTCCCCGACGACCTGACCAACCGCCAGGTCTATGTGCTCGACCCGATGCTGGCCACGGGTGGCACGCTAGCGATGGCGATCCACTATCTCGCCGAGCGCGGCGCCACCGACATCACCTGCGTGACGCTGCTGGCCGCCCCCGAGGGCATCAAGGCCCTGGAGGAGCAGATCGCCGACGTGCAGATCCCCGTCACGCTCGTGACCGGCGCGATCGACCAGGAGCTCAACGAGCACGGCTACATCGTGCCCGGGCTGGGCGACGCGGGCGACCGCCTCTACGGCGTGGTCTGAGCGCCGGCACCCATCCCGGCCCGGTCGGCGCCCCACCCCGCCCTCCGCAGCAGCCCGCCCACTCCCGTCCTGCCTGCGGCCGCGCCACGCCGAACAGGCAACCTCACCAGTCACACGAGTCACACACGGCACAATGGTCCGCAGACATGTGCCATGCCGGCGCCTGCCCGCGCCCCGCTGACGAGAAGGAGATGACATGCAGAAGGCCAAGAAGATCTTCTGGTGGATCGTCGTGCTCTTCCTGCTGTATGCCATCTTCACCAGCCCCAACGAGGCCGCAGGCATCGTGAACGCGATCTGGGACGTCCTGGTCAACGGCGTGGAGAACCTCGCCAAGTTCTTCGACGCGCTCCTTCAGAAGAACTGAGCCCGGAGCGCGCGATGGCCCGCCGTCGGCACAGTGAGCTGGACCGATACCTGCTCGACGGCGAGCGGGTGGTCACCGCGGTCCACCAGCACTGGGCCAAGGTCGCCGAGCCCGTCGCCTCCGCGGTCGCCGCGACGGTCGCGGCATTCTGGGTCGACATCAACGTCCCCGTGACCGCCGGTTTCATCGCGAATGCCGCGTGGCTGGGCTGGATGGTCGTGCTCGCCCGCACCGTCTATCGGGTGCTGGAGTGGCGGCACGACTGGTTCGTGGCCACCGACAAGCGCCTGCTGAAGTTCTATGGCTTCATCACCCGCAAGGTCTCGATGATGCCGCTGGCCAAGGTCACCGACATGTCCTATGGCCGCTCCATCCCGGGCCGGCTGCTGGGCTACGGCACCTTCATCCTCGAGTCCGCCGGCCAGGAGCAGGCCCTGCGCGAGATCCACTTCGTCCCCGAGCCCGATCGCACCTATCGCGCCATCTGCGCCGAGATCTTCGGCATCGACGGCGATGAGGACGGGCTCGAGGGCGAGCTGGACCCCGACCGCCTGGACCCGGACGCCGGCAACGGCAACGGCCACGACGACGGCTATGGCGACGGGCACGACGGCTTCGGCGACGGCCCGGGCAGCGGCCCTGGCCCGCGCGGGGGCCGGCCGGGCGGGTCACGCCCGAGCCGGCCCGCCTCGCCGGTCACCGACCACTGGGACGACGGCACCTGGGAGACACCGGTGGCCGAGCGCATCCGCATCCGCCACCTGGGCGGCGAGGAGGAGGCGGTCTATCGCAGCCCCGACCTCGTGCGCTCCGCGCACGACGCCGACACCGGCGAGATCCCGCTCTTCCCGCCCGCCGACTGGAAGTGACCGCTCCATGGCAAGTGACGCGCCGCGCCGGGCCACCTGCCGTACTCTGACCGCCGACAGCAGGATCCCGCCCAGGAGACCCACATGAGCAATATCTTCCGCACCAAGTCGATCGAGCAGACGATCCGCGAGACGGACGAGCCGGAGTACCAGCTCAAGCGCAAGCTCACCGCGCTCGACCTGACGGTCTTCGGCGTCGGCGTCGTCATCGGCGCCGGCATCTTCACGCTCACCGGCCGCGCCGCCCACGAGCTGGCCGGCCCGTCGGTGGTCATCTCCTTCGCGATCGCCGCGCTCGCCTGCGCGCTGGCCGCCCTCTGCTACGCCGAGTTCGCCTCTCTGGTGCCGGTGTCCGGCTCGGCCTACACCTTCTCCTATGCCTCGCTGGGCGAGCTGATCGCGTGGATCATCGGCTGGGACCTGCTGCTGGAGATGCTGCTGGGCGCCTCGGTTGTCGCGCAGGGCTGGTCGGCCTATCTCGGCGTCTTCCTCGAGAAGATCGGCTTCACCATCCCCGAGTCGGTCGCCTACGGCTCGCACTTCGACCTGCCGGCCTTCCTGCTCGTCGCCGTGCTGACCGTGTTGATCTCGATCGGCATCAAGGAGTCGATGCGGGTCAACCTCGCGCTCGTCGCGCTCAAGGTCTTCATCGTGCTGTTCGTGATCTTCGCGGGCATCCAGTTCATCAACACCGACAACTACACGCCGTTCGTCCCGCCGGCTGGCGAGAGCACC
Source organism: Micrococcales bacterium (assembly GCA_021287075.1). Lineage (GTDB taxonomy): Bacteria > Actinomycetota > Actinomycetes > Actinomycetales > Dermatophilaceae > JAJTBD01. The sequence goes on from JAJTBD010000003.1 coordinate 46,134, forward strand.
GCCGTCGAGGGCTGGGCCACCCAGCCGCTGCTCCAGCTGATCACCGGCGCCGCCCCGACCGCCTTCGGCGTCGGCGGCATCTTCGCCGCGGCCTCACTGGTCTTCTTCGCCTACATCGGCTTCGACGTGGTCGCCACGACCGCCGAGGAGGCGGCCAACCCGCAGAAGGACCTGCCCAAGGGCATCATCTGGTCGCTGCTGATCTGCACCGTCCTCTACATCGGCGTCACGCTGACGATCACGGGCATGCTGCCCTACGACAAGATCTCCTCCGACGCCTCGCTGGCCACGGCCTTCGAGTCGGTCGGCAAGCACGGCTACTCCACGCTGATCTCCGCCGGCGCCGTCGCCGGTCTGACGACCGTGGTGATGACCCTGCTCATCGGCGCCAGCCGCGTGGTCTTCGCGATGAGCCGCGACTGGCTGCTGCCCCCGGGCCTGGGCAAGGTCAACCCCAAGACCGGAACCCCGGTCAAGATCACGATCGGCATCGGCATCCTGGTCGCGCTGGTCGCCGCCCTGACGCCGATCGGCAAGCTCGAGTACATGGTCAACATCGGCACCCTGACCGCCTTCCTGCTCGTCTCGCTCGCCGTGCCGGTGCTGCGCCGCCGCCGCCCCGACCTGGAGCGCCCGTTCAAGGTGCCGTTCAGCCCGGTCCTGCCGTGGGCCTCCGCCGCGATCTGCTTTTATCTAATGCTGACCCTGCCGACCGAGACCTGGCTGCGCTTCATCATCTGGATGGCGCTCGGCCTGGCGGTCTACCTCTTCTACGGCATGTCCCACAGTCGCCTCGCCGGCAACGCCCGCGACGACGAGCACGGCCCCAACCTCTCCGCGTTCTAAGGGCGCTGCGCGCCAGAGATCAGGTATGCCGCGGGGCCAGCCCCGCGGCATACCTGCGTCTGTGGGTGCCCGGCCCGCGCTCGGGTTAGGTTTGGCACATGTCCCGTCGCCGCATCCCCCGCAATGTCAGCCGCGGCAACGCGGTGCGCGTCGCGGGCGGTGTCGGCGCGGCGCTGGGGGCGGCCCAGCTGGCCGCGGCCGCCGGTGTCGTCGCGGTCGACCAGATCCGCAAGCGACGCACCGCGCCGAGCGAGGACTGGCCCAGCACCGACCCGGCGCCGGTCGATGTCGTCGGCTCGACGGTGACGACCTATACCTCCGGCACCGACCTCTTCCCCGACATGCTGGCCGCAATCCGCGAGGCCGAGCACACCGTCTACTTCGAGACCTACATCTGGAAGTCGGACGAGATCGGCCAGCAGTTCAAGGACGCGCTGATCGAGGCGACCCGGCGGGGCGTGCAGGTCTATGCGGTCTATGACGGCTTCGCCAATCTCGTTGTCAGTCCGCGCTTCTACCGCTTCCCGGCGGGCATGCACGTGCTGCGTTTCCCGCTCTTCCGGCCCCGGCTCCTGCCGCACATGCGCCAGTTCGGCCGGGACCACCGCAAGATCCTCGTCGTCGACGGGCGGGTCGGCTTCGTCGGCGGATACAACGTCGGTGACGACTATGCCCACCGCTGGCGCGACACCCATGTGCGGGTCGAGGGCCCGGCGGTGTGGGAGCTGGAGAACGAGTTCGTCGACCACTGGAACGCCCACCGCGAGGAGCACCACCCGACCATCCACGACACGGGTGCGGCAGCCTGGGAGGCCAGCATCCGCGCGGCCGGCAACGCCCCGTCCCGGATGCTCTTCCCCGTGCGCGGGCTCTATCTCAACGCGATCGACCGCGCCCAGCATCGCATCTACATCACGCAGGCCTATTTCATCCCCGACCACGAGATCCTCACCGACCTGCTCGCGGCGGCCAAGCGCGGCGTCGACGTGCGGATCCTGGTGCCGGAGTTCAGCAACCACGTGCTGGCCGACTGGGTCGCGCGCGGCTACTACACCGAGCTGCTGCGCGGCGGCGTGACGATCTGGCTCTATCAGGGCGCGATGATGCACGCCAAGACCGCGACCGTCGACGGGCGCTGGAGCACGGTCGGCACCGCCAACATCGACCGGCTCTCGCTCTTTGGCAACTACGAGGTCAACCTCGAGCTCTACAGCGACGACCACGCCGCCCACATGGAGGCCGTCTTCGAGCGCGACCTGTCCAACTGCCGCCAGCTCACGCTGCAGGAGTGGGAGCAGCGCGGCCGGCCGGCCCGCATCGCCGAGCGCCTGCTCAACCCGCTCCACCCCTTCATGTGAGCCGTGTGGGCGTCCCGCGCCCGCACAACGACGACCATGGTCCGACGCTGCGGCGCCGCTTCCCTCGTCGCTGAGCACGGGCGTCTGCGCTCACCGCACGACCGTGGTCGTCGTTGTGCGGGTATGCCGTGTGGCCGGCTCAGCGCCTAGAGCGAGCCGATCCACGGGAGCAGGGTCGTCACGACGGTGGCGGTGACGAAGGACAGCAGGGTCGAGACCGTGACGGTGTGGGCGACGGCGTCGATGTTGCCGCGGTACTCGACGGCGAGCAGGAAGGCGTTGACCGCCGTCGGCATTGTGCCGGCGAGCACGAGCGCCTGGAGCGGCACGCCCTCCAGCCCCATCGCCATGCCCACGCCGAGTGAGACCAGCGGCACCACCAGCACCCGCAGCAGCGACGCCGTCACGACGGGCCGGGTCAGCCGCACCCGCCCACTCGAGCCGAGCTGGATGCCGAGCATGAACAGGACCATCGGCAGGGTCGCCTGGGCGAGCAGCTCGATGCCCCGCATGATGCCCACCGGCAGGGCGACATCGCCGGTGCGCAGCGCGAGCGCGAGCGCCATGGCCCAGATCGCCGGCAGCCGGATGATGCCGCGGATGGCACCGGCCGGTCCCTCGTGCACGCCATAGAGCGCCGGCGCGAGGATGAACGCGAGCACGACCGACATGAGGAAGATCAGCACGCTCTGGTCGAGGCCCGCCCGGCCCAGCGCGAAGAGCGCGATCGGCAGGCCCATGTTGCCGTTGTTGCCGATCGCGACGGCCACGGCCATCGACCGCCGGGTGATGCCGGGGACACCGGGCACCGCGAGCCAGCCCAGCGCGGCGGACAGCAGGGTGACCACCACATAGGCGGCGACCAGCACCAGTCCCGTCCGCCCGGAGACCTGCGTGGTCAGGATCGTGTGCAGTGCCAGCGCCGGGGTGAGGGCGTTGAGGCTGATCTTGGAGACCGTTGTGCGGTCGAGTTCGAAGTTGCGGCCCAGGATCGCGCCGACGCCCGCGACGAGCACCACCGGGACGATGACGTCGAGGAGGGCGCGCAGGAGGTTCACGAGGAGACAGCATGCCGCACGGCATAGCCGCAGTCAGCGGGCGCCCCGCGCAGCGTTGAATCCCAGCGCTTCACCGCTACCCGCGCCCCTTTGGCGTTGAAAACACTGGTTTCAACGCCAAAGGGGCTGGTGTGGCGTCGAGTCCCAGCGGTTCAACGCAACGAGGGGTATGCCGCGCGCGGGCCCCCGGCGCGGCATACCCCTCGTGCCGGTCAGGTCAGCGACCGCGCAGACGGTCGATGAAGGAGCGCTTGCGCTCGGGCTGTGCGGCCGGCTGGCGGGCGGCGGCCTCGGCCTGCTCGCGCAGACCCGCGTCGCGGGTGGCCTGGCTGGCGCCGTCGAAGTCGATCGCGGGCTCAGGGCTGCGCTCGTCGCGGTAGAGGTCGCGGTCGAAGCCGCGGTCGCGGGTGCTCGGCCGGTCGTCGCCGGCGAGGCCGGGCCGGCCGCCGGCATCGCGGCCGAGATCGCGCTCGGGCGCGGGATCGGCGACCCGCTCCCCCGGGTCGCCGCCGACACCGTCGCGCTCGGGCACCCGCGGCTGGCCCTCGTCGAACGGACGGTTGCCGCCGCGCTGCTGCTCGAGGCCAGCCTCGTCACGCCGGTCCAGGTCACCCTCGTCACGCCGGTCCAGGTCGCGCTCGTCGGCGAGGGTGTCGGCGGCGGGGCGGGCGGGGTGGAGGCCGCCGCGTCCGTCGAGGTCGTCACGGTCGAGGTCGGAGCGCTCGTAGTCGGGCCGGTCATAGCCGCCCAGCCCGCCGCCCTGCGGCTCGCCGACGCGGTCGTCGTCGCGCATGCCCATCACCCGGCCCGGGCCGTGGTCGCGGCCGCGGTCGATGTCGAGGTCGTCGTGGGCGATCGGCTCGGGGCGGGTGGCCCGGGCCGACACCTCGTCGAAGCGGTGGTCGCTGTCGCGGTCGAAGCCCTCGCCGCGGGTCACGGGCGGCGCGTCGTCGAGCCGGCGGCCCTCACTGTCGGTGGGCACGTCGGGGTCGATGCGGTCGGCCTCGCGCCAGCGCTGCTCCTGCTTCTCCCGCAGCCGGTCGGCGTGGGCCCGCTGCTCCAAGCTGTCGGCCTCGAGCTGATCGGCCTCGCGGGCCTTGAACTCCGCCTCCGCGCGGGCCGCCGCGGCGTCGTCCTCGAGCAGGGCGACCCGCTCCTTTCGGTCGGCGACGTTGTCCTCGTGCAGCGCCGCCCGCTCGCGCAGCTCGGCCGCCTCCGCGCGGTGGGACTCGGCGGTGCCGCGGCGCATCATGACGATCAGCAGCCACAGCAGCACGAGCGCTGCGAGCACGGCCACGATGACCCAGACGAGGTTGTTGTCAGACATGCGGTCCTCCCTGTGGTGCGGGTCGCAGGCGGGCGCGCGCGACCACTCACCAGCAAACTAGCCGGTCAGACGCCCCGAGGGCCCGCTTGCGCGGCACCAATCGCCACCACGACGACAGGCGGGTATGCCGCGGAGTCGGCTCCGCGGCATACCCGCCTGTCGTGCTCTGGCGGGGGGGGGGGGGGGGGGGGGGGTCAGCCCTGGCTATGCAGGCCCAGCTGCTCGACGGACTGGGCGCGCATCTCGACCTTGCGCACCTTGCCGGTGACCGTCATCGGGAAGTCCTCGACGATCTGCACATATCGCGGGATCTTGTAGTAGGCGAGCTGGCCGCTCGCGAACTCCTTGAGCGACTCGGCGGTCAGCGGCGTGGTGCCCGGCTTCATGCGGATCCAGGCGCACAGCTCCTCACCGTATTTGCTGTCGGGGACGCCGATGACCTGCGCGTCGAGGACGTCGGGGTGGGTGTAGAGGAACTCCTCGATCTCACGCGGGTAGATGTTCTCGCCGCCGCGGATGACCATGTCCTTGATGCGGCCGGTGATCTGCACATAGCCGTCGTCGTCCATGACCGCGAGGTCGCCGGTGCGCATCCAGCCGTCCTCGATGGCCTCGGCGGTCTTGTCGTCCTGCTCCCAGTAGCCGAGCATCACCGAGTAGCCCTTGGTGCAGAACTCGCCGGCGGTGCCACGGGGGACGGTCTCGCCGGTGACGGGGTCGACGACCTTGATCTCCAGCTGCGGGCCGACCCGGCCGACGGTGCCGACCTTGCGCTCGAAGGAGTCGTCGGTGCGGGTCTGGGTGGAGACCGGGGAGGTCTCGGTCATGCCATAGCAGATCGTCATCTCCTCGATGCCTGACTCGATGAGCTTGGTCATCATCGACGCGGGGCAGGGCGAGCCGGCCATGATGCCGGTGCGCACCGACGAGATGTCATAGTCGCCGAAGTTGGGCAGCGCCCACTCGGCGATGAACATGGTCGGCACGCCATAGAGCGAGGTGCACTTCTCGTCCTGGACGGCCTGGAGTGTCTTGGCCGGGTCGAAGCCCGGGGCGGGGATGACCATGCAGGCGCCGTGGGTGGTGGCCGCGAGGTTGCCCATGACCATGCCGAAGCAGTGGTAGAAGGGCACCGGGATGCAGATGCGATCGTTCTCGGTGTAGCGGCAGATCTCGCCGACCATGTAGCCGTTGTTGAGGATGTTGCGGTGCGAGAGCGTCGCGCCCTTGGGGAATCCCGTTGTGCCAGAGGTGTACTGGATGTTGATCGGGTCGTCGGGGTCGAGGCTGGCCTGCACCTCGACGAGCTGGTCGGGGGTGGTGCCCTCGGCCTCGGCGAGCAGGGCGGGCCAGTCGTCGGTGCCGAGCAGGACGACCTTGCGCAGCTGCGGGCAGTCGTGGCGGATCTCCTCGATCATGGCGCGGTAGTGGCTGGTCTTGAAGGACTCCGCGGAGATCAGATAGGAGATTCCGGCCTGGTTCAGGACGTACTCGACCTCGTGGGTGCGATAGGACGGGTTGATGTTGACCAGGATCGCGCCGATCTTGGCGGTCGCGAACTGGGTCAGCGTCCACTCCGAGCAGTTGGGTGCCCAGATCCCGATCCGGTCGCCCTTGGCGACACCGTCGGACAGCAGCGCGCGGGCCAGCTCGTCGACGGCGTCCGCGAACTCGCGGTAGGTCCACCGGGCGCCCTGCTCGACGTCGACGAGCGCCTCGCGGTCTGCGTGGGCGGTGACGGTCGCGTCGAGGTTGTCCCCGATGGTCTGGTCGAGGAGCGCCGGCTCGGTCTCGCCGACGGTGTGGGACAGCTGGGCCTGCTCGGACATGGTCGCCCTCTCGTTCGTGGTGTGTTGCAGGCCACATCACAGCGGGCCCCGGGGATGGGATCAACCCCCGTCCGGGGGTAGTGGGCCCGACGGGGTGAATGGCGCGGCGGATGGTCGGCAGCGGACGATTCGGACGGGCGCTCCGGACGCAGTCAGGCGTTGCGCACGAGCTCATCGCTGTCGGGGTCCCAGCGCACCTGGCCGTCTCGGCTCAGGCGCTCGAGCCAGCCGCGCATCGGCCAGCTCCCCCACCGGCTGCGGAAGAGCGTGGCGTTGCGCACGATGTCCTCGACCCGGTCCGGCGAGGCGGCGCTCGGCGGGTGGTGCTGGTGGAACGCCTCGGCCCCGCCGACCCAGCGCAGCGTGAGACCGGCCCGTCCCGCGCACCGGGCGAAGTCGGTGTCCTCGCCGCCGTAGCCCACATAGTCCTCGCAGAAGCCGCCGACCCGTCGCCAGTCCTCGGCGCCGATGGCGAAGGAGAGCGACCAGAAGAGGTCGAGGTCGGTGGCCACGGTGACGCGACCGGGCGGGGGCGCGGGGCGCGCGGGGTGGGGGCTGCTCAGCCCGAGCAGCGACGCGCCGGGCGGTGGCAGCACCGCCCCCTCCTCGAGATAGGTGACGGGGCCGGCCAGCAGTCCTCCGCGCGCCGCCGCGGAGAGGTATGCCGCGGGCAGCCCCGGGTCTGGGACGCAGTCGACATCGAGGAAGACCAGGAGGTCGGCACCCTCGGCGAGCGCGGCCGTGGCCCCGACATTGCGCGCCCGGGCCAGGGGCAGTCCCTCGGGCGCCACCGGGATCTGGATGACCCGCGCGCAGGGGTCGGCACCGACGACCTCGCCGACGCCAGGGTCGCCCATGCTCACCACGACATGCCGCAGTCCGGGATGAGCTGCCCGCAGATGCTCTCGCTGGACACGCAGATGCTCGTGCCGTCCGGCGACGATGGTGACGACTGCCAGCGACGAGGCTCCGGGTCTCATGCCAGCGCCACCTCGAGGACCACCTCGGCGGCCCGGTCCGGCGCGCCTGCCGTCTGCCAGGCGCCCCACCGCCCCTGCCGCTCGAGGGCCACCGCGACGTCCTCGCGCCAGCCCAGGTCGGGCCGGTGGACGGCGCACAGTCCCGCCTCGTCCAGGGCTCGTGCGAGCGCTGCCTGCTCGCCGTGGGGTCGCTCGTCGGCGACCACCACGGCAGGCGCGCCCGTGGCCGCGACATCGGCCACGGCATTCTGGCCGGCGTGGGTGACCACGATGTCGGCCGAGCGGAGCCGCCCGCTGGGGTCCTCGACCCAGTGGGACCCGCCCAGCGTCTCCCAGGCCACCTCCGGCAGGTCTCGCTCCAGCGCTGCCTGCCACTGGGGGCTGCTGTCGCGCCCGCCGAGCACCAGTCCCCTGCGGAGCGCGGCGGCACGTGCTGACCTGTCGACGGGCGCCGACCACCGCGAGATGCCACCGGTGGCGCGGACCTTGGCCTGCCAGGGGCCGAGCCCGACGCAGGGGCTGACCGATGCCGGCCACGGCGCGAGAATCCTTGCCGCAGAACGAAATCCGAGCTGGTGCGGCTCATCGCTGCGGTCACCGGGCTGGGCCACGACCACTGTCGGTATGCCGTGCAGCCGGGCCAGGAGCGCCACCTCCATCGACACGTCGACGACGAGGGCCTGCGGCCGGTGGTGGGCGATCCAGGACGAGACCGCCGCCATCCGCTGGGCGAGCCCCTCGTCGCGGAGCGGCGCCCAGTGGAGGGTGCCGCCGGCGGTGGGATCAGCTGTCGGGGCGCCGGCATCGTCGCGGGCCAGGGAGAGCACGTCGCGGCGGGCGCCGAGCCCGCTGCCCAGCAGCATGACCTCCTGGCCACGCCCCGTCAGGACCTCGGCGATGACGCCGGCGCGGACCCGGTGACCGGCACCGGCATGGTGGACGTAGTAGCCGATCACGAGGCGGCCCCCCGCAGGAGCGCCTCATAACGGTCGGCCATCCGCTCGAGGGAGAGCTCGGCCTCCGCGCTGCGGCGGACCTCGCCCCGGTCGAGTCCGAGCGCCTGGGGCACGGCGGCCGCCAGGCGCTCGGCCTCGCCGGCCCCGGAGGCGACACAGACCCCGCGCGGCCGCCCGACGAACTCGGGCAGACCGCCCCGGTCGAGGGCGACGACGGGAGTGCCGCACATCATCGCCTCGGCGGCCACGAGGCCAAAGGGCTCGTCCCACTGGGGGGTCATGAGCAGCGCCCCGCTGGCCCCGACGAGCCGTGCCGTCTGCTCCTGGTCGAGGTGGCCCAGCCACCTGGCGTCCTCGCCGAGCAAGGGTCGTACGCGTGCCTCGAACCACTCGGGATCGGACATCGGGCCTGCGAGCCGCACCTTCAGACCTGCTGCCCGGGCGGCCCGGATCGCGGTGTCGGCGCCCTTCTCCGGGGTGAGCCGGCCGACCCAGACCAGGGCGGGGCCACCGGGCCCGGGCGCGTGGGTGTGCTCGTCGGCGCCGTTGGGGATGACCACGGCCGGCGCCGGCAGGACCGGCTCCCACATCCGCGCGAGGGCGCGGCTGACCGCCACATAGACCGCGTCCGGCGCGGCCAGCGAGACCCCGAGCTCCAGCCAGGGGAAGGGCGGGGTGTGCAGGGTCGTCACCACCCGGCGGCCGAGCAGCCCGCTCCAGGACAGCGGCAGGTGGTGCAGGCTCTGGTTGTGGACGACGTCGATGTCGTCCAGGTGGCCGAGCAGGTGGGCGAAGACGCCGGTGTAGGCGTGGTGGTCGCGCAGGTAGCCCGGCTCGGGCAGCTGGGCGTCGGCCGCCGCCCGCTCGCTCAGCGCCGGGGGCCGGGCGTGGATGATGAGCTCGTCGGCGAGCCCCTCGTCGGTGCCTTCCGCGGCATACAGCCGGATGTGGTGGCCGCGCTCGCGCAGCGCGCGCACCAGCAGCGCGCAGTGCGACTCCTGCCCACCGTGGAAGGGCTCGGCGAGCGGGTGCCGGGACGGCCCGATCACCGCGATCCGCAAGCGCCGGCTCACTCGTTGTTGCGGCGGGCCGCGCGGGTGCCGAGTGTCGTCAGGGCCCGGACCACGCGCGAGTCGAGCCGTCGCTCGGCGGTCTTGCCGTCGACGGTCTCGCCGGTGTCGCCCGCTGGGGCCGAGGGCAGGAGTCGGTTGGCCAGGCCCATCACCCGCGTGGTGGTGCCCGGCATCAGACCCCGCACCCGGATGCCCGCCCAGGCCAGCGGGGTCAGCACGACCATCGGCTTGCCGGCGAGCACGGCGTCAACGATCCGCCGGGCGGCACGGTCGGCATCGGTCGAGAGCAGTGGCAGCGACGCGGCAGGGGCGAACCACGCGTACTCCGCGGCAGGGTCGCCGCCGAACTGGGCGTTCTCGTGGGAGCCGGTGCGCATCAGGCCGGGCACGATCGTCGTGGCGGTCACGCCGGTCCCGGCGAGCGAGGCCGCCAGCCCGTCGGAGAAGCCGACGGCGCCGAACTTCGCTGCCGCATAGGGCAGCAGGTGCGGCGGTGAGACCATCCCTCCGATCGAGGTGACGGTGCCGATGTGTCCCTTGCCCCGGGCGCGCATGGCCGGCTCCACGGCGCGGGCGACGACGATCGGCCCCTCGAGCATCGTCTCGATCGCCTCGTCGAAGTGCTCCTGGGTGAGCGACTCGGCGGGCGCGCTCTGGATGACGCCGGCGACCGTGATGGCCACGTCGATGTGCCCGTGACCGCGCTCGACCTCGGCGACCAGGGCCCGCACCGCCTCGCGGTCGCGGATATCGCAGACCCGCGTCTCGAGCCGGCCCGCCGCAGCCACAGCGGCCGCCGCCCGCCCCAGCTCGGCCTCGTCGCGGGCGCAGGCCACCACGGCATACCCCCGCTCGAGCAGCTCCCGGCCGATGAGCAGACCGAGCCCACGGGACCCGCCGACGACCAGCGCGACATCACTCATGCGTCGACGCTAGCTGCCACCTTTGCGCAGGTCACGGGCCTGCGCCGACTTCGACCCCTTGGGGTGGGTTGTCAGCCTGACCGGGCTGCATAGCGTGAGATGCATGCGAGCACTCACCTGGCAGGGCATCGAGCACGTCGAGATCACCGAGGTCCCCGACCCGGTGATCCAGGAGCCGACCGACGCGGTCGTGCGGGTCACCTCGACCGCGATCTGCGGCTCGGACCTTCACCTCTACAAGGTGCTGGCCCCCTATCTGACACCCGGCGACGTCCTCGGCCACGAGTTCATGGGCATCGTCGAGGAGGTCGGCTCTGCGGTCAGCAGCCTCGGCGTCGGCGACCGGGTCGTCGTCCCCTTCAACATCTCGTGCGGCCACTGCTGGATGTGCGAGCGCGGCCTCTTCGCCCAGTGCGAGACCACCCAGAACATCAAGCAGGGCAAGGGCGCCAGCCTCTTCGGATACACCAGCCTCTATGGCGCGGTCCCGGGCGGGCAGGCCGAGCGGGTGCGGGTCCCCCACGCCGACTTCGGCCCCGTCAGGGTGCCCGAGGGGCACGCCGACGAGCGCTATCTCTATCTCTCCGACATCCTCCCCACCGCCTGGCAGGGCGTGGAGTATGCCGCCGTGCCCGAGGGCGGCACGCTCGTGGTCGTCGGTCTCGGCCCCGTCGGCCAGCTCGCCGTGCGCTCGGCGAAGCACCGTGGCGTCGAGCGGGTCATCGCGCTCGACCTGGTGGCCGAGCGGCTCGCGCTGGCCGAGCGCTCCGGCGCCGAGGTCATCGACGTCAGCAGCGTCAAGGACCCCGCAGCCGCCGTCAAGGAGATGACGGACGGACGCGGCGCGGACTCGGTGCTCGAGGCCGTCGGCATGGAGGCCCACGGCAACCCCGTGGCGGAGCAGGTCATCGGCCTGGCCGGCCGCCTGCCAAAGCCTTTGGCGCGCAAGGCCATCGAGACGGCCGGTCTCGACCGCCTGGCCGCCCTGCACCTGTCCATCGACGCGGTCCGGCGCGGCGGCACCGTGTCGGTCAGCGGTGTCTATGGCGGCATGGCCGACCCCATGCCGATGATGGACATCTTCGACAAGGGCCTGACGATGCGTCTTGGCCAGTGCCATGTGCGACGGTGGACAGATGAGCTGCTCGCCATCGCCGACCAGCCCGACGACGTGCTCGGGCTGGAGTCCCTGGCCACCCACCGCCTCTCCCTCGACGAGGCGCCGGACGCCTATGCGATGTTCCAGCAGAAGCGCGACGGCTGCCTCAAGGTCGTGCTGACGCCATGAGACTGCCCCTGCCCCGCCGCCCGCTCACCACTGTGGTGGACGGTGTCGGCGCGGTGGCCGGAGCGCTGCCCGGTGCGGCGCTGGCCACGGCGGCCCTCGTGGCCGGGGCGGTCCGCCGCGACAAGCCGCTCCACCCCGTGGGCGTGGTGGGCACCGGCCGGCTCGTGGTCACCCCGCGGGGCGGCGCCCACGGCATACCCCTGCTCGAGACCCTCGGCGAGCACGAGTGCACCGCCCGCTGGTCGCGGGCGATGGGCCGCGAGGAGGGCGCCGACGACATCGAGGGACTGGCCGTGCGCCTCAAGCTCGACGGCGGGCCCGCCGACCTGCTGTTTGCCAGCACCGGCAGCGGCGCACTCGACCGGCACCTGCTCGCCATGCGCCACGACGGCGAGCACGCCGAGCTGACCACCCTGCTGCCGGTCCGCACCGCAGGCGGCGTGGTTACCTTCCGCGCGGCGCCGCTCGGCTGGGCGGGCGGCCACCGGCCCCCCGAGCGCTATGAGATCTCCGTCGCCGGGCTCGCGGGCCGGTGGCAGCCGGTCGCCACCCTCGTCGTCACCTGGTCGGACCAGGACGGCGAGATCCGGTTCGACCCCGTCCTGCACCCGCTGCCCGGCACCCGGCAGCTGCCGCTGGTCGCCACGCTGCGCGCCCCCGCCTACTGGGCGGCCCGCCACGGATCACCGGACGAGGGAGACCTCCAGGACTAGCGTTGGCCTGTGGGCACCGAGCAGCGCACGTCGACCAGACCTGCCTCCGCCGTGCCCGAGGTCCCCGAGGCTCCCGCGACGGGCTGGCGTCACTATCTGCCCGGCATCGACGCCCTCACCCGCTATGACCGCCGGTGGCTGCGCGGCGACGTGCTCGCGGGGGTGACGGTCGCGGCATACCTCGTGCCCCAGGTCATGGCCTATGCCGTCGTGGCCGGCCTGCCCCCGGTCGCCGGCCTGTGGGCGATCCTCGCGCCCCTGCTGGCGTACGCCGTGCTCGGCTCGTCCCGCCAGCTGTCGGTGGGGCCGGAGTCGACGAGCGCGCTGATGACTGCCTCGGGCGTGGCCGCCCTGGTCGGTGTCGCCGGCGTCGAGCGGCGCGCCGAGGTGGCGGCCGTGCTCGCCCTCGCGGTGGGCGCGATCTGCCTGCTGGGGGCGCTCGGGCGACTGGGCTTCCTGTCGGAGCTGCTCTCCAAGCCGGTGCTGGTGGGCTATCTCGCCGGCGTCGCCGTGCTGATGATCGTCAGCCAGCTGGGCAAGGTCACCAAGCTGTCGATCGAGGCGACCGCGCCCGTGGACCAGGCCCGGGAGGTGCTCGCCCAGCTCGGCGAGGTGCACCTGCCCTCGCTCCTGTTCGCCATCGGGCTGCTCGTGCTGCTGCTCGCGCTGGCCAGGTGGGCCCGCTATGTGCCCGGGCCGCTCGTGGCGATCCTGCTCTCGGCCGCCCTCGTGCGCTTCACCCCACTCGGCGACGTCGGGCTCAAGGTGGTCGGGGCCGTGCCTCGGGGGCTGCCGATGCCACGCCTGCCCGACTTCACCTCGGTGCCGATGGCCCAGCTGATCCCGGCCGCACTGGGCATCGCGCTCGTCGGCTATTCCGACAACATCCTCACCGGGCGCGCCTTCGCCACCCGTCACCAGACCCGGGTGGACGCCAACCAGGAGCTGCTGGCGCTGGGCGCCGCCAATGTGGCCACCGCTGTGACACAGGGCTTCCCGGTCAGCAGCAGCGGCAGCCGCACCGTCCTGGCCGACGCCATGGGGGCGCGCACCCAGCTGCACTCGCTCGTGTCGGTCGCATGCGTGGTCGCGACCCTGCTCTTCCTCGGCGGCGTCCTGGAGTCCTTCCCCTCGGCGGCGCTCGGGGCGATCGTCATCTATGCGGCGCTGCGGCTGATCGACGTGCCCGAGTGGCGCCGCATCGCGCACTTCCGCAGCAGCGAGCTCGTCCTCGCCATCGCCACCGCCGTCGCCGTCCTCGCCCTCGGCGTCCTGTCGGGGATCGGCGCCGCGATCACCCTGTCGCTGCTCGACCTGCTGCGCCGGCTGGCCGTCCCCCACGACGGGGTGCTCGGCTATGTGCCGGGCGTGGCCGGGATGCACGACGTCGACGACTACCCCACCGCCCGGCAGGTTCCCGCCCTGGTGGTCTATCGCTATGACTCCCCCCTGTTCTTCGCCAACGCCGACAACTTCGTCAGCCGGGCGATGCACGCCGTGGAGTCGGCGCCCACGCCCTGCGAGTGGTTCCTGCTCAACGCCGAGGCCAACGTGCAGGTGGACCTGACGGCCGTCGACGCGCTCGCGCAGCTGCGCGAGGAGCTCGACAAGCGCGGGATCGTCTTTGCCCTGGCCCGGGTCAAGCAGGAGCTGCGTGACCAGCTCGCCGCCGCCGGGTTCGTCGCCGAGGTCGGCGAGGACCGCTTCTTCGCGACCCTCCCCGCGGCCGTCCACGCCTATGCCGCCGACTACGAGCGCCGCCACGGCACCAGCCTCACCGACCAGGGCGTGAGCCTCCCCCCCGGTCGCCTGACGCCGCACGGCAGGATGGGCGGCATGAGGACGTATGCCGTGCAAGGACATTCCCCATCCATCGCCGAGAGCGCGTGGTGCGCCGACGACGCCGACCTGATCGGCCAGGTGACCCTCGGTGAGGAGTCGAGCGTGTGGTTCACCTCGGTGCTGCGCGCCGACGGCGATGCCATCACCATCGGCGCCCGCTCCAACATCCAGGACGGCTGCGTCCTGCACACCGACCCGGGCCGGCCGCTCCGTGTCGGTGACGACGTGTCGGTCGGTCACCGGGCGGTGCTGCACGGCTGCACGATCGGCGACCGGGTGCTGGTCGGGATGGGCGCCATCGTCCTCAACGGCGCCACGGTCGGCGCGGGGTCCCTCATCGCCGCGGGCACCGTGATCCTCGAGGGCACCGAGATCCCGCCCGGGTCGCTGGTCGCCGGGGTGCCGGGCAAGGTGCGGCGGGAGACCACCGAGCAGGAGCAGGGCCACATCGCCCTCAACGCCGCGCACTATGTGCAGCTGCGGCGCATCCACGCCGGCGAGGACGGGCCGGGCCAGGCCTGAGCTGCCGCCCCTGACACCTCCGCCCCTGACGCCATCGCCTCAGACGCGCGCCGCCTCAGACGCGCGCCGCCTCAGACGCGCGCCGCCTCAGACGCCGCACGGCGGCGACGGGTGGTGACCCGTCGCCGCCGTGGGCGTGTACTGGTGCCGCGTCAGCGCGGCATACCTCAGTGCTGCTTGGTGGCCTGGCCGGGAGCCTCGGCAGACTTGCCGCGCTTCTGGAAGGCGTCCATGCCGTCCTTCATCGTGAAATAGAGGTCGGTCTGGTCGATCAGGCCGACGACGTTGGCGGCGCCGGGGCCGTAGCCGGCGACGCGGACCTGGGCGCCGGTGTGCTGCTGCGAGCCGCCGAAGGGCGAGGTGCCATAGGCGACCAGCATCTCGGAGCCGTCGCCGGTGAGCAGCTTGGCGGTCAGGCCAGGCGTGGGCTCGTCGACGATCTGCGAGGTGTGGGCGTGGTCGGCCGTGACGATGACCAGGGTCTTGCCGTCGCGCTTGGCAAAGTCGAGCGCGGTGTCGATGGCGTCGTTGATCTGGTCGGTCTCACCGATCTGGCCGCAGGCGTCGGCGGCGTGGTCCTTCTTGTCGATCGAGGCCGACTCGACCTGGAGGAAGAAGCCGTTCTTGCGACCGGACTTGCTGGCCGAGAGCAGGTCGATGGCCTTGTCGGTCATGGTGCCCAGCGCCGGCATCTTGCGCCACTCGGCGTTGACGCTGCACTCCTGGGCCGGCTTGGTGCCGCCGTCGGCGGTGGCCAGCAGCGGGTTGAACTTGACCGGCATGTTGCCGGCGCTGAACAGGCCCAGCAGCGGCGTGGTCTGGTCGGCCGACTTGACGCGGCTGAGGGCGGCGGCGTTGGTCACGTAGTTGTAGCCGCGCTCCTTGGCCTGGGCCTCGAGCGTCTTGCCCGCCCACTTGCCGGCCTTGGCCGTCTCGGCGAAGGTGGCCGCGCCGCCACCGAGGGTGACGTCGGGACGGGTGTCGAGCAGCTGCTCGGTGATCGAGCCGCGGCCGCCCTTCTCCTTGGCGAAGGTCGGGCAGTTGGCGGTGGTGGCCTTGGGGCCGTAGCACTTGCGCAGGCTGACATTGGCGACCTGGACGGCGGGCGTGGCGTCCTGGATCTCGGAGGTCGTCACGTCACCGGTGGCGCGGCCGGTCTTCTTGGCGTACTGGAGGATCGTCTCGTACGGCTTCTCCTTGATGTCCACGGAGATGGCGTTGTCATAGGTCTTGACGCCGGTCGCCCAGGCGCTGCCGGTCGCGGCCGAGTCGGGGGCGTAGTCGGGCTTGCCGTCCTTGGCCACCGAGTAGTGCGTCATCTGGCCGGTCAGCGGCAGCGCGTCCATGCCGGAGAGGGCGCCACCGGCGCCGACGAGGTAGTTGCGGCCGATGGTGATCTCGGAGTCGCCCATCCCGTCGCCGATGATGAGGATGACGTTCTTGGCGCCGGAGCGCTTGATGGCCCGGTCGATCGTGGTGGTCTGGTCGCCGTCGAGGCGCGCGGCGCCTCCCTTGACGGAGACATCGCCGTTGGCGGCGCGGTTGAGGAGCGGGCCACCGGCGAAGGCATATGCCGTGGTGACGCCGCAGGCGAGGGCGGCGACCGCCGTCGCGGCCACGAGGGGCTTGCGGGTGTTCTTCATGCGTGAGGCTCCTTGCTGGGCGGGATGAGCACAGCCACACAACGACCGTCAGCCCACGTCAGGGGGTGGTCCCGGCGTACACGTCCCGAACGTTTCAGGACGCTTGGGTGAACCCGGCCGCGTCGGGCGCGCACGCGGCATACCCCCTGCTCGGCGGGCCGCGCGGGGCGGGGCCTCCCAGAAAGCGGTGGACGGGACTGGAACAATCGGCCGTATGCGCCACATCGTCCAGAGCCGCAAGCTTCAGGGAGTCCGCTACGACGTGCGGGGGCCGATCCTCGTCGAGGCCCAGCGGCTCGAGGCCGAGGGGCACAAGATCCTCAAGCTCAACATCGGCAACACCGCGCCGTTCGGCTTCGAGGCGCCCGAGGCGATCCTCGCCGACATGACCCATCACCTGCCGCACGCGCAGGGATACTCCGACAGCCGCGGCATCTACTCCGCGCGCACGGCCGTCGCGCAGTACTACCAGTCCAAGGGCTTCCGCGACTGCGTCGTCGACGACATCTTCATCGGCAACGGTGTCTCCGAGCTGATCTCGATGGTGCTGACGGCATTCATCGACGACGGCAACGAGGTGCTCGTGCCCGCGCCCGACTACCCGCTGTGGACCGGCGCTGTCACCCTCGCCGGCGGCACGGCCGTGCACTATCTCTGCGACGAGGCCAACGGGTGGAACCCGGACCTGGCCGACATCGAGTCCAAGATCACCCCCAACACCCACGCGCTGGTGATCATCAACCCCAACAACCCGACCGGCGCCGTCTACTCGGAGGACGTGGTCAAGGGCCTGATCGACATCGCCCGCCGCCACGACCTGGTCGTGATGGCCGACGAGATCTACGAGAAGATCATCTTCGACGACGCCGTCCACCACCACGCCGCGACGTTTGCCGCGGACGACGTGCTGTGCCTGACCTTCAGCGGGCTGTCCAAGGCCTACCGGGTCTGCGGCTATCGCGCCGGCTGGGTGATGATCTCCGGCCCCAAGCACATGGCCGAGGACTTCCTCGAGGGCCTGACCCTGCTGGCCAACATGCGCATGTGCGCCAATGTGCCTGCCCAGCACGCGATCCAGACCGCGCTCGGCGGCTATCAGTCGGTCAACGAGCTGGTCGTCCCCGGCGGCCGCTACTACGACCAGGCCAAGCTCGCCTCCCGCCTGCTCAACGAGATCCCCGGCGTCTCCTGCGTGGAGCCGATGGGCGCGCTCTACTGCTTCCCGCGTCTGGACCCAGAGGTCTATCCCATCGACGACGACCAGGAGTTCGTCATCGAGCTGCTGCGCGCCAAGAAGATCCTGGTCACCCACGGCACCGGCTTCAACTGGGTTGCGCCAGACCACTTCCGGCTCGTCACCCTCCCCGACGAGGAGGTCCTCACCGAGGCCATCGGCCGGATCGGCGAGTTCCTGGAGACCCAGCGCAGCTGAGCGCCGACGCGTCAGGCGGCCCCGCTGTCCGACCCGCTCAAGGGCTTCTCAGGCAGACCTGTGTCGCGGGGCATAGCCGCGCCCGCGTCGGCCGGCCAGCCGGCGCACCGGCGCGAGGACCGACCAGGTCGCCAGCCCCAGTCCGAGGCCGCCCATCACCCCAGTGAACGTCAGCGTCTCGGTCCGCGCGTCGTTCCTGTCCTCATAGAGCCAGACGTCCGGGCCGGAGGTGAGGGCGAACCGGCGCAGCCGGTCTCCCCTTCTGAGCCCATCGCCGTCGATCTCAACGCCGGTGGCACGCACCCTGCCGTCATCGCTGACGAAGTCGCCAGCGCCCCAGCAGTCAGACTGGCAGGTCTCGTCCTCGACCGCAGTGACGACCACTGTCCCCACCGGCTGGCCCGTCCTCGCGAGGTCAAACGCCTCAGGGAGGTCTGTCGCGGAGGGCGCGGCGAGCCCGAGGAAGACCACGGCCGCGGTCGCCGCGCGCCACGGTACGGCGGGGACAGCCTCCCTGATCCCGGCAGCGAGACGCTCCCCCCGGCTCTCACGGGGCTGCGAGTGGGGCGCGGCCGTCACCTCCTGCCGCGGCGCCGGCGTGTCATCGGGGCGGGACCGCCGGCTCGTGCCGGTCGCCGCAGTCGGGCTGGTGTCCTCGGCCGGCAGGTCGGGGAACATGCGCCAGACCGGCGTGCGCGGCAACAGGGTCGCCCGGTCACCACGTGCGCGGGTCCACCCGCCCACGGCGGGGCCGTCCACCAGGACCTCGAACTGCTCGCCGACCGGGACCTCGCCCACGGCATCCCCGCAGTAGTAGCCGAGGATCGGCCGGTCTGCCCCGTGCGGCGCCAACTCCACGACACCGTTGTCCTTGAGCGTCGCCTCCATGAGCACGGCTCGATCGCGGCCGACCCGTCGGCGGCCCTGGGCGCCAATCGGGATTGCCAGCAGTGCGACCAGGCCCAGTACGCCGAGGAGAGTTGAGCCGAGCGACCACAGGCCATAGAAGGGGTCGTCGTCAGCGAGGCGGACGTTGTCCTCGTCAGCCGTGTCGACCAGGAGCGTGACCGGGTCGCCGATGCCCCCATAGTCATCGCCGGTGCGGACGGTGACCCACTCCGTGTCCGCGGGGGTGGGCCCGTCGGCCCGCACGATGAGCTGGTAGTCGTATCTGCCCACCGGTCTCAGGCTGACGATGGTGCCGTCCACTCGCCTAGCCCGCTCGTGGAACGCGAGGTCGTCCCCGCGCGCGGTGGTGTAGCCAAGGGCGAGGCCGCCCGCGATGACGAGCAGCGCCGGCACCGCCAGCCAGGTCCCCCACTCCTGGAGGCCTGCGCTGCGGCCGACGACGGGGGCCTGAAGCCCCAGCCGCCGGTCGGCTCCCGACCAGATCGCCTCCGTCCCCACGCGGAGGTCTGCGGCACTCGGCCACTCGTCGACCATCCGACGCTGCGCGCGCCGAGCGGCCAGCCCCGCCACGAGACAGGCGAGGTATGCCGCGACCAGCAGCCCGTAGCCGAGCGGCCCCCGGCCATCCTGTCGGGCCACGACGGGCAGCGCCGCCAGCAACACGGCGAGGCCGACCCGCCCCTCAACCCAGAGCAGCACCAGCGCCGCCGCCAGCACGGCAGCAAAGATGCCGAGGTCCACGCCGTTGCCGCAGGGGTCGGTCACCCGGCATACCGGGGAGGAGGCGAGGCCGTTGACCAGCACGACGAGCCCGAGGGCGGTCACGGCCAACGGCTGCCAGAAGGGCTGACTGCGGGCAAGCCACGCGTCGGCCAGCTCTGGCGTCATCGCCGCGGGTCTCCATCGCGAGCGGTCGATCGACAGCGCACGCGCGGGCATGAGCGGCATCAGGCACCGTCACCGGAGGGCGGGGCAAAGGCGGCGCTGGCCTCGGTCCACGCGGCTCGAACGCTGCGGAGCAGTGCCCCGATCGCCAGCAGGCCGGTCGCGGTCATGATCGTGCCGAGCAGCACAAAGAAGAAGGTCTCCTCGCTGGACTCGGCCTCGGTCGCGAGGAGGAAGAGAAACACACCGGCCGGGACCAGCAGCAGCCACTTCGCGCGATCGGCGTCGTAGTCGCGCAGGAAGCCCTGCCAGGCGGTGCCGATGACCGCCGCCCGGCGCATGCGTCGACGCGTGGTCATCTCCCGGACGGTCCATGCCGCCATCCGCGAGGTCCCGCCCAGGGACCCTGAGGCGATCTCGTCGGCGAGCCGGGTGGCGAGCTCGTTGGGAGTGTCCACCACACGCAGACCGTCGCGGGGCAGGAGTGCGACCGCCTCGGCCCGCAGCCTGACCCAGCCGCCCGGGCACAACGGCCCGGAGACCAGCACATCGTGCAGACCCATGGTGATGCCCTCGCGCTGGGCCGGCGCCAGTCCGGAGCCGGCGAAGTCGGCGCTGTTGAAGGTCGCCATCGCGCGACGGACGTGGCCCCCCAGCGGGAGCAGACGGACACGCCCCTGCGCCGACACCGTCGCCTTCAGGTGGACCGGGCGGCTGGTGGGCCTCGACCTGCGCGCGCGGCGCCCGGCCAGCTGACGCAGCACGAGTCCCAGCGTCGAGAGGCCGGCCACGTCCGCGCCGAAGAACAGGGCTGTGGCCGTCGGCCCTGCGTCCGGAGCGTCACCGCCGGCGTGGGAGCCGGCAGCGCACAGGACGAGCGCAGCCAGGACCAGGAGCGGGATCGCGAGTGCGAGCTTGAGCTCCGCAGGCCGATCGCGGCCACCGATGACGGGGACCTCCAGACCCAGCTGCTCCGCCGCGCCGGACCGGGCGGCCCCCAGACCGAAAGGCAGCGCATCCGCCTCGGGCCACTCGTTCGGCAGCCCCGCCTGGATGCGCTTGCGCCACAGACTGTCACCGGCGAACGCCGCGTAGAGCACGGCATACAGGAGGAAGAGGGGGCCGATGCCGACCGCGCCGGGCAGGACACCGATCACGGCCGCGACGACCACAAGCGCCAGACCGGCCAGGGGCTCGAGTCTGGCCAGGACGACCGATCCGGTCAGCAGGGCCAGGCAGGCGCCGAGCAGCGCCGCCGCGGCGACGCTGCGGCCGCCCGCCTCGAGCGCTCCCGACGCCTCCCCGACGAGGAGAGCCAGGCCCACTGCCGTGACCAGCCAGCCCCGCCACGAGGGCTGGCGCAGCATCAGCCACTGGAGGGCCTCGCGGGTGCCCATCGCAGCCGGGCGCCAGCCCGAGCGGTCAGTCGTCACGGGCACATTGTGCACCCTCAGGCCAGGGCATCCAGCCCGGCCACGACCTGCCGGCAGAAGTCGCGGTACTCGTCGAGGCTGTCGATGAACATGGACGGCTTGACACAGATGGTCGAGAAGCCCTGCTCGAGCTGTGGTGGCACGGTGGCCAGCGCCCGGTCGAGCGAGGCGGGCGAGCCGTCCTCGGGGAGGTCGGCGCGCACTCCGCCGACGAGCTCGAGCTCGGCGATGTCGCGTCCGGCCGCCGTCATCGCCTCGCGAAGCCGTGCCATCCCCTCCGCTGTGGGCGCGCCGAAGGGGTTGAACGCGTGGCCGTAGCGGACCAGTCGCTCGATGACCTTGTCGTGCATGGACGAACCGCCGATGCAGATGCGCGGGCCGTCGGGGCGGTGGCAGCGGGGCTCGACATAGGCGTCCTCGAAGTCATAGAACTCGCCGTGGAAGGTCGCCGGGCCCGGAGACCAGATCTCCTGCCACGCGGCGAGCTGCTCGTCGAGCATCCTGCCCCGGCGGCGGAAGTCCACACCCAGCGCGCGGTACTCCTCCTCGTGCCAGGACACGGTCGGCAGCAGGACCAGTCGCCCGTGGGAGAGCCGGTCGAGCGTGCCGTACTCCTTGGCGACCAGCAGCGGGTGGCGCAATGGGGTGATGACCGCCCCAGCGACCAGCCGCAGCCGCGAGGTCCGGGCGGCCATCGCGCTCAGCAGGACGAGGGAGTTGGGCCAGGGCATCGCCGGGTCCTGGTTGCCCGGTGCCGCATAGGCACGCGCGTTGTCGGGCAGGCCGAGCGCGCCGGCCGACGGGCCGAGCACGACGTGCTCGCTGAGCATCACCCCATCGACGCCCTCCTCCTCGGCGACCACCGCCATCTCGACCAGGGCGTCGAGGTCGCCGCCGTCGACGATGGCGTCGTTCTCCGTGAGGATCATCAGTGCGCGTGGTGCGGGCACCGTTGTCTCCCAGCCTTTCCGGTCTACTTGGGCTTCCGTGCTGCGCCCGCGTCGGCATCGGGCTCGGGCGGCGCCTCGGCACCCGCGGCCTCGTCCCGGTCGGCCCACTCCAGCAGCGGCGCGATGTCGAAGACGTGGCCGTCAATGTCGGCGTGCAGGTCGCCGAGCTCGGCATAGCGGGCCGGCACCGTGGCCATCGTCAGGTCACGCGGCTCGACATCGGCGATCTCGTCCCAGCGGATCGGGGTGGAGACCGTGCCGATCGAGTTGCCCCGCACCGAATAGGCGCTTGCGATCGTGTGGTCCCGGGCGTTCTGGTTGTAGTCGACAAAGACAGTGGCAGGGTCGCGGTCCTTGCGCCACCAGGTGGTGGTGACATCGCGCGGCATACGCCGCTCCACCTCGCGCGCGAAGGCCAGCGCCGCCCGGCGCACCTCCCCATGCCCGTGCGTCGGCGGGATGCGCACATAGATGTGGATCCCGTTGCCACCGCTGGTCTTTGGATAGCCCCTTGCACCCAGCTCGTCGAGGATCTCGTGCGTCGTCTCCGCGACCCGCCGCACCCGGTCGAAGCCGGCCTCGGGCATCGGGTCGAGGTCGATGCGCCACTCGTCGGGTCTCTCGGGGTCGGCGCGTCGACTGTTCCACGGATGGAACTCGACGGTCGACATCTGCACAGCCCAGATGACGGACGCGAGTTCGGTGACGCACAGCTCGTCGGCGTGCAGGTCATAGCGCGGGAAGTGCAGCCGCACGGTCTCGACCCAGTCGGGCGCACCCTTGGGCAGCCGCTTCTGGTGCACCTTGGCGCCCTCGATCCCCTTGGGGAAGCGGTGCAGCATGCACGGCCGCTCGCGCAGCGCGTTGACGATCCCGTCACCCACCGCCAGGTAGTAGTTGGCGAGGTCGAGCTTGGTCGCCCCGGTCTCGGGGAAGTAGACCCGCGCCGGGCTGCTCAGCCGCACCGTGCGCGCGCCGACGCTCAGCTCGACCGGCGCCCCATGCTCGTCCTTGGCCATGGGGCGAGTATGCCGCGTGCGCGCCCCTCGCGCGCCCGCCCTACTTGAGCTCGCCCGAGGTCAGGCCGATCAGGCGACGGGCGACGACGAGCAGCTGGATCTGCTGGGTGCCCTCGAAGATGTCGAGGATCTTGGAGTCGCGGGCCCACTTCTCCAGCAGCTCGGTCTCGGCGTATCCCGTTGCGCCACAGAGCTCCACGCACGCCAGCGCGACGTTGACGCAGGTGCGTCCGGCCTTGGCCTTGGCCATGGAGGCCTCCATGGAGTTGGGCGTGCCGTTGTCGGCCATCCACGCCGCCCGCAGCGTCAGCAGCCGCGCGGCCTCGTAGTCGGCCTCCATCTGGAGCAGCCGGGCCGCGGCCGCGGACTGCACGGTGGCCGGGCGGTCCCAGTCGACCGTGACGCCCTCCGTGGCCAGCAGCTCGGTCGTGGTGTCGAGGCAGGCACGGGTGAGCCCGATCGCCATGCCGGCCACCAGCGGGCGGGTGTTGTCGAAGGTCTGCATCGCGCCGCCGAAGCCGCCCTCGATGCGGATCTCCGGGTCGCCGAGGAGGTCCTGGGCCGGGACACGGCAGTCCTGGAGCGAGAATGCCGCGGTGTCCGAGGCCCGGATCCCGAGTTTGTGCTCCAGCCGGACCAGCTTCATCCCCGGGTTGGAGCGCTCGACGACAAAGGACTTGATGGCCTGCTTGCCGAGGCTGCGGTCGAGCGTCGCCCACACGACGACGAGCTCGGCCCGCTCGCCTGCGGTGACGAAGATCTTCTCGCCGTTGAGGACGTATTCCTCGCCGTCCTTGACCGCGGTCGTGCGGATGGCGCCGGAGTCGGAGCCGGTGTCGGGCTCGGTGATCGCCATGGCGGCCCAGCGGTTGCCGTAGCGCGCCTTCTGCTCGTCATTGGCGACAGCCGCGATGGCCGCGTTGCCGAGGCCCTGTCGCGGGATCGACAGGGTGAGGCCGACATCGCCGCGGCAGGTCTCGATGATCGAGAGCACCGAGGACATGTTGGCGCCGTTGCGCGGGCCGCCCTTGGCCTTGCTGCGGTCGCTGCGGCCGGAGCCGACGGCGGCGACCTTCTCGCCGTCGGTGGTCTCGGCGACGTCGTCCTTGGCGCGGGTGGAGCCGCGGGCGCCGGCGCCCTCGCCGACGCCGGAGTCGCTCATGCCGTCGATGACGGCCGAGACGAGGTCCAGCTCGCGGGGGTACTCGTGCTCGGCGAGGTCGTATTTGCGCGAGATGGGCCGGAAGACCTCCTCGGCCATGCCACGGGCCTGGGTGACGAGGGGTGCGAACTTCTTGGGGAGCTCGAGGTCGATCATGATGGGTTCCCTTCTGCCTCAGGCGATCAGGGCGCCCTCGAGGACGCCTGCGCCGCGGAGGTCTCGGTACCACCGCTCGTTGTCGAACTCCTTGACGAAGCCGTGCCCTCCGAGCAACTGCACGGCACTGGACCCGATCTGCGCGCCATAGGTGGCGGCGAGCTGGCGGGCCTTGGCGATCTCGGCGCTGGCGTCCTTGCCCTGGTCGAGGCGGCTGGCCGCCCGCCACACCAGCAGGCGCAGGCCCGCGAGCTCGATGCCGATGTCGGCCACGGTGAAGGCGACGGCCTGGCGCTGGCCGATCGGCTCGCCGAAGGCGTGGCGTTCCTTCACATAGGGGATGAGCTGGTCGAGCGCGGCCTGCGCGGTCCCGACGGCCATGGCGGCCCACGCGAGCCGGGCACGGCGGACGGCGTCGAGGTGGTCCTCGGTGGTGCCCAGCAGGTTGCCCTCGGGCACCCGCACCCCGTCGAGGACCAGGCGCCCGGTGGCAGCGGCCCGCACACCCATGGCGGGGTCGTCGGCGACGGTCAGGCCCTCGGCGCCCGGCTCCACGATGACGAGACGGGGCGCCCCGTCGAGCATCGCGGAGACGATGAAGAGCTCGGCGTCGGCTGCACCCGGGACGATCGCCTTGGTGCCCTCGAGCACGAGCACGTCGTCCTCCCGGCGGGCGGTGGCGCGCGGGGCGAGCGGGTCGAAGAGGGGCTGCGGCTCCATCAGCGCGACCGCTGCCGCGGTGGGCGCGTCGTCGCCGGTGAAGGCGCCGAGGAAGGTCTCCTGCTGGGCGGCATCCCCATACAGCGCAAGACAGTTGGCGACGGCGGCCGGCGCCATCAGCCCCACCGCGATGCCCATGTCGCCGCGGGCGAGCTCCTCCAGCACGAGCACATTGGTGACGGCGGAGCGCTCCTCGGCGATGCCGCCGAGCTCGCCGGGGACGCCGATGAGGCTGAGGCCGACCTGTGCAGCGGCGTCACGGACCTCGGCCGGCACGGCCCGCTCGGTGTCGGCCTGGGCCGCGGCCGGGCGGATGACCTCGTCGGCGAGCTCGCGGGCGACGCCCTGGATCATCGACTGGTCCTCGGTGGGCGTCAGGTCGAACAGGCTCGGCGACCGCGTGGTCTCGGCGCGCACGGCGTCGCCCGATCCGGCCTTGCGGGCGAACTGGCGCTTGGCCACGGTCTGGGCACTCTTGAAGCCCTGCTGGGTGCCCTTGTAGAGCGCCTTCTCGACGAAGGCCCGCACCCGCTCGTTGTCACGCATGACCGGCAGCCCGCCGGCCTTGCCGAGTGCACGCAGCCCGATCCGGGTCCCCGTGTCGAGGATCGATCCGCTGTTCGTCGCTGCCGTCATGGCGAGCCTCCAGTCGCGCGGCGGACGCCGCTTACCCGTGAGTAGTCAACACAGGCTACCCGAGGTAGGCACTGCCCGGACACCCCTCGGCGCAACGCGCCCCGCCCGCACGAGGCCGGAGTTGTACGGCATACCCCCCGGGGTATAGTCTCACGCCAGTCCACAAGAGGAGACCCCATGACCCGGCTCCGCGCGCTGCTCGCGCTCCTGCTGCTCGCCCTGATGGCCGGCTGCTCGTCTGGCACCGACGCCGCAACCGGCTCCTCGACCGGCGGGGCCCCGGCAAACGGCGCGGCCGTCGACGTCGCGACCTTCGCCACCCAGCTGGCCGCGCCCGGCACCACGGTCCTGGACGTGCGCACGCCCGCCGAGTTCGCGAGCGGCCACCTGCCCGGCGCCGTCAACATCGACGTGCAGGCCCCCGACTTCGGCCAGCGCATCGGCACGCTCGCCAAGGACAAGCCATATGCCGTCTACTGCCGCAGCGGCAACCGCTCCGGTGCCGCCGTGGCGCAGATGACCGACGCGGGTTTCACCCACACCTATCACCTGGATGGAGGCATCGGCGCCTGGCAGCAGGCCGGCCGGGAGATCACGCAATGACGACCCCCACCATCGAGATCCATCACTTCGCCGCGCGCCATGCCGACGGCGCCCTCGTCATCGACGTGCGCGAGCCCGCGGAGTACGTCGCCGGGCACGTGCCAGGCGCCCGCCTCATGCCGAGCAGCCAGATGGGCATGTGGGTGGGCCAGGTCCCCCGGGGCCATACCGTCTATGTCATCTGCCAGTCCGGCAATCGCTCCAGGGCTGCGGCCGACTTCATCAACCACATGGGCGGCGACGCGGGGAGCGTCGACGGAGGCACCAGCGCCTGGCAGCAGGCCGGCCGCCCGCTCGTCACGGGCAGCTCCGCCTCCTGAGCAAGGCCGAGTCCGGCTGGGTTCGCCTCTCCCCCAGCCGGACTCGTCGCCGTCATCTCAGGTATGCCGCGCGCGTCACTCCTCGCGCGACACCTCGGTGACACCCTCGTAGAGACCGATGTCGTTGCCGTCGGGGTCGCGGAAGATCGCCCACCAGCTCGTCTCGCTGATCGGCGACTTCTCCATCACGATCTCGGCGCCGTTGTCCGCGGCCAGCTTGAGCGTCTCGTCGATGGAGTCGACCTCGACATAGGAGCGGGGCTGGGTGAAGACGTCGCTGCGCGGGGCCAGTCCGCCGCCGCTGATCTGGTTGGGCGCCTGCCACATGGGATAACCCTCGTAGCCGGGGACCTCCGCGATCTGCCAGCCGAAGAGCGTGGAGTAGAACTTCGCCGCCTGCTCGCTGTCGTTGACCGGGATGTCGATGTGGGTGATGTCGCCGTGGGGCATGCCGTCCTCCTGGTGGGTTGCAGGTGGACCGACGTTAGCGGCATACCCCCGGGTTGGCCACGGCAGACAGGTGACGCCTGGGCGAACACCTGCGCCGAACTCGACCGCCCACGACCATGGTCAGCCGGGGGCCGGGTTTGTACGGTGGGAGGACGAGCACATGGAGGTGGCGATGAACGAGCAGCAGCCGCGGGTCGCGGACGTCGGCGACGTGCACATCGCCTATGAGAGCTTCGGGTCGGTCGAGCAGCCGACCATCCTGCTCGTCATCGGTCTAGCCACACAGATGCTGGCGTGGGACGAGCGCTTCTGCCAGCTGCTGGTGGACGAGGGCTATCAGGTGATCCGCTTCGACAACCGCGACATCGGGCTCTCGACCCACCTGGGCAGCCTCGGCGTCCCCGATGTCATGCCAGCGCTGCGGGGCGAGCCGATCACGGCGCCCTATCTGCTCGCGGACATGGCCCGCGACACCGTCGGCCTGATGGACGCGCTCCAGATCGACCGCGCCCACGTCGTCGGCGCCTCGATGGGCGGAATGATCGCCCAGCAGGTCGCGATCGACCATCCCGACCGCGTCGCCAGCCTGACCTCGATCATGTCGACGCCCAACCGCAGCGCCGGCGCCTCCACCCCCGAGGCCACCGCCGCCCTGCTCAGCCCGCCGGCCCGCAGTGAGGACGAGGCTGCCGAGCGGGCGGTCGCGGTCTATTCGGTCATCGGCTCGCCCGGCTATGAGCTGGACCGGGAGCGGGTCGCCGAGCGCGCCCGCCAGGCCTACCGCCGGGGCGACGACCCCGGCGGTGTGACCCGTCAGTTCGCGGCGATCCTCGCCTCCCCTGACCGCGTGCCCGGCCTGCGCTCGCTCGCCGTGCCCACCCTCGTGCTGCACGGCGACGACGACCCGCTCGTCGCGGTCGACGGCGGCGTCACCACCGCCGAGGCCGTCCCCGGCGCCCGCATCGTGCGCTTCCCCGGCATGGGCCACGACCTGCCCGAAGGGCTCTGGCCTCAGATCGTGGCCGAGATCGTCGCCCACGCCCGCGCCGCCGACGAGGCTGCGCACTGAGGAGCGCACGCGGCATACGCCCTGAAACGGCAGCAGGCCCCGGTGATCACTCACCGGGGCCTGCTGTCACTGTCTCAACACAGCGCGCGCCCGAAGGGATTCGAACCCCTAACCTTCTGATCCGTAGTCAGATGCTCTATCCGTTGAGCTACGGGCGCAATGTCACGCCGAGGATCGCCCAGCGCAACGAGGGACAACGATACCCGCAGAGTGGCCCGAGCACGAAATCGGGCCCGCCCCCACCCGGCATTCCCCGACGACGCGGCATTTCACCGCACCCTCCCCCGGCAATATCGACTATCACCAGAGCGCCTCAATCGGCGCGCTGAGCACGAGTGGGCGTCCCCGTCGACGTGAGGTGATAGTCGATATTGCCGCTCACCCAGGAGTCGCCCGCTGCCGCCGCGCCACCTGGGGGCCCTGGTGGGGACTCCCTCACCGCAGAGGTCGGGGCTAGCGTCGAGGACACCAGCGACAGGAGGACCCCGCGATGCACACGCGCACACTCGGCCAGGGCCTGGAGGTCTCGGCGATCGGCCTCGGCGCCATGGGGATGTCGATGAGCTATGGCCCTGACCCCGGCGACCGCGACGACATGATCGGGGTGCCGCGGCACGCGGTCGAGGAGGCGGGCGTCACCTTCATCGACACGGCCGAGGTCTATGGCCCCTACGACAACGAGGAGCTGGTCGGCGAGGCGCTCGAGCCCATCCGCGACCGGGTGGTGATCGCCACCAAGTTCGGCTGGCAGATCGAGGACGGCCAGATGGTCGGCACCAACTCCCGCCCCGAGCAGATCCGCCGGGTCGCCGAGGAGTCGCTGCGCCGGCTGCGGACCGACGTCATCGACCTCTTCTACCAGCACCGCGTCGACCCCGACGTCCCGATCGAGGAGGTCGCCGGCGCGGTGGGCGAGCTGGTCCAGGCCGGCAAGGTCCGCCATTTCGGGCTGTCCGAGGCCGGCGCCCAGACGATCCGCCGCGCCCACGCCGTCCACCCGGTGACCGCCCTCCACAGCGAGTACTCGCTGTGGACCCGCGACCCCGAGCCCGAGGTGCTGCCGACGTGCGCCGAGCTCGGCATCGGCTTAGTGCCGTTCAGCCCGCTCGGCAAGGGCTTCCGCACCGGCACGCTCGACTCCACGGCCGGCTTCGCCACGGGCGACATCCGCGCGACGATCCCCCGCTTCGAGGCCGACAACATCGCCGCCAACGAGGCGATCGTCGCCCACGTCCGCGAGCTCGCCGCGGCCAAGGACTGCACGCCCGGTCAGATCGCGCTCGCCTGGCTGCTCGCCCAGCAGCCGTGGATCGTCCCCATCCCCGGCACCCGTCGCCGCGAGCGCGTCGACGAGAACGCCGCCGCGACGACCGTCGCCCTCTCCTCCGTCGAGGTCGCCGACCTCGACGGCCTCGCCAGCCGCATCGGCGTGCGCGGCGACCGCTACAACGAGGCGGGCATGGCGCGCGTCGGTCTCTGAGCCGAGGCTCCCAGCCACCCACCGACGGCAGGGGTATGCCGCGGGCCCGGCCCGCGGCATACCCCTCTCGCTGCCCGCGCCCCACCAGAACTCGCGCGCGAACAGGCCCAGACGCAAAGACTCTTCGGGTTACCGGCAGGTCACCGAAAGGCTTGTGACCAGATGCACAGGATGGAAGCGTTTGCACTGGTCAGGGGCCCCGAGAAGCGCCGATAACGTGACAGGCACCACGCGCCCCGGACGAACGACCAGGCCCCAGGGCGCGCTCCACCACACCACGAGCCGGCGCAGCCATGCCGGGTGAAGGGATCTTCCGCATCACCATGAGCGAGACCACGGGCACGCAGATCGAGACCATCGGCGACACCACCCACCCCAGGCTCAAGGCCTGGGTGGAGGAGGTCGCCGCCCTGACCACCCCCGACCGCATCGTCTATGTCACCGGTTCCGACGAGGAGTGGACCGAGCTGACCGACAAGCTGGTCGACGCCGGCACCTTCACCCGCCTCAACCCCGACAAGAAGCCCAACAGCTTCTATGGCGCCTCTTCCCCCGCCGACGTGGCGCGGGTCGAGGAGCGCACCTTCATCTGCTCCGTGGACGAGAAGGACTGCGGCCCCACCAACAACTGGATGGAGCCGGAGAAGATGAAGGAGATCATGCGCGGCCTCTACAAGGGGTGCATGACCGGCCGCACGATGTATGTCATCCCGTTTGTGATGGGCCACCTCGAGGCCAAGGCCCCGATGTTCGGCGTCGAGATCACCGACAGCGAGTACGTCGTCGTCTCCATGCGGATCATGGCCCGCATCGGCTCCAAGGTCCTGGCGCGCATGGAGGAGCTCGAGGCCGACTACGTGCCCGCGCTGCACTCCGTCGGTGCCCCGCTGGCCGAGGGCGAGCAGGACGTCAAGTGGCCCTGCAACGACGAGAAGTACATCGTGCAGTTCCCCGAGGAGCGCACGATCTGGTCCTTCGGCTCCGGCTACGGCGGCAACGCCCTCCTCGGCAAGAAGTGCTACAGCCTGCGCATCGCCTCGGTCATGGCGCGTGACGAGGGCTGGCTCGCCGAGCACATGCTCATCCTCAAGCTGACCTCCCCCGAGCAGCAGGTCTACTACGTCGCCGCCGCCTTCCCGAGCGCCTGCGGCAAGACCAACCTCGCGATGCTCCAGCCGACCATCCCGGGCTGGAAGGTCGAGACCCTTGGCGATGACATCGCCTGGATGCGCTTCGGTGAGGACGGCCGGCTGTATGCCGTGAACCCCGAGTTCGGCTTCTTCGGCGTCGCCCCCGGCACCAACGAGAAGACCAACCCCAACGCGATGCGCACGATCGACATCGGCAACAGTCTCTTCACCAACGTGGCGCTGACCGATGACGGCGACGTGTGGTGGGAGGGCCTCGAGAACGAGCCGGCCCACGCCATCGACTGGAAGGGCAACGACTGGACGCCCGAGTCCGGCGAGCTGTCCTCGCACCCCAACTCGCGCTACTGCACGCCGATCGAGCAGTGCCCGATCCTGGCGCCGGAGTACAACGACCCGCAGGGTGTGCCGATCGACGCGATCCTCTTCGGCGGCCGCCGCAAGACGACCGTGCCGCTGGTGACCGAGGCCCGCGACTGGACCCACGGCACCTTCATGGGCGCCACGCTCTCCTCCGAGACCACCGCTGCGGCTGTCGGCCAGGTCGGTGTCGTGCGCCGCGACCCGATGGCGATGCTGCCCTTCATCGGCTACAACGCCGGCGACTACTTCCAGCACTGGATCAACGTGGGCAAGGACGCCGACGCCACCAAGCTGCCGAAGATCTTCTACGTCAACTGGTTCCGCCGCGACGACAACGGTGACTTCGTGTGGCCCGGATTCGGCGAGAACAGCCGCGTGCTGAAGTGGGTCATCGAGCGCATCGAGGGCAAGGCCGCCGCCGTCGAGACCGCGATCGGCCACGTCCCGACGCCGGAGTCGCTCGACACCGAGGGCCTGGACATGTCGGCCGAGGACCTGGCGACCTGCCTCGAGGTCGACGTCGAGGAGTGGAAGGCCGAGATCCCGCAGATCGAGGAGTGGTTCGCCAAGTTCGGCGACGACCTCCCGACCGCTCTGCAGGTCGAGCTCGACGGTCTCAAGGCGCGCCTGGGCGCCTGATCGTCACGCCGCACTGCGGCAGGAAGCGCCCGGGTCCCCGTGGGACCCGGGCGCTTTCGTCTCGATCAGGTGGTGGTGTCCGTGCCGTTGGCGGCAGCGCCACTGGAGTCGGACTGTCCCTGCTGGCCGGAGCCGTCCTGGCCGAACTGTCCCTGTTGACCCTGCTGACCCTGCTGGCCGAAGCCGCCGGGACCGCCCTGCTGCCCGGACTGGCCCTGCTGACCCTGCTGCCCGAGCTGGCCTGACTGGCCCTGCTGACCCTGCTGGCCGAAGCCGCCGGGGCCGCCCTGCTGGCCGAAGCCGCCGGGGCCGTGACCGCCGGGGCCGCCGAACTGGCCGCCACCGGGCCCGCCGCCCTGGCTGGCGCCCGTGCCCTGCGGGATCGCGGCCGCCGCACCGAGCGCACCGGCACCGGTGAGACCGATGGCGAGGGCGGCCGCGATCGCGGTCTTCTTGCCAGACCAGGTCCGGCCCGTGACGGCGGGCGCCGAGCTCGCGGCCGCGCCTCCCGTCGTCACCGGGACCGGCTGTGGCGCAACGGCATGGGCCGCGCCGGCGCTGGGATCCGGCACGGCGGCATACTCCTGCGTCGGGGGCGACGGGGGTGTCGGCGGGGTCGCGCCGCGGGGCTCGGCACCGGGCTGGGTCACCCAGCCCGCACCCGCCGGGTCGGCGGGCGGGAGAGCGATCTCGCCGGTGCGCTGGACGGGGATCTCGGTGGTGTGCTCGTCATGGGACGGCATGGGGTCCTCCTGGTCGTGGATGTCGTCGTTGTCCCGAGCCTGCGCGCGGCTGCTGTGGCGCGACTGTGGAGGGCGTATCCGATCGCTGGCAAACTCGGGGACGACGACTCACAGGTTGCCCACAGGGAGCCGACAGCACTGCTCACAGGAAGCGCACATGAAATGAATGCCATGAACAGCAGCCCTTCCTCCGCGGCATCGGTGCGACTCACCCGCGTCGACGGCTCCCCCGTCCGGGTCCTCGTCGTCGATGACGAGCCCAACCTGACCGAGCTCCTCTCGATGGCACTGCGCTATGAGGGGTGGGAGGTGCGCACCGCCGACAGCGGCATGTCCGCCGTCCGCGCCGCCCGCGAGTTCGAGCCCGACGCGGTCGCGCTCGACATGATGCTGCCCGACTTCGACGGGATGGAGGTGCTGCGCCGGATGCGCGCGGACAACCCCAACATCCCCGTCCTCTTCCTCACCGCCAAGGACGCGGTCGAGGACCGGGTGGCCGGCCTGACCGCAGGCGGCGACGACTATGTGACCAAGCCCTTCTCCCTCGAGGAGGTCGTCGCCCGCCTGCGCGCCCTGATGCGGCGCACCGCGATCGTGGCCGACGAGCAGAGCTCGGTCATCGTCGTCGGCGACCTCGTGCTCGACGAGGACAGCCACGAGGTGACCCGCGCCGGGGAGCAGATCAACCTCACCGCAACGGAGTTCGAGCTGCTGCGCTATCTCATGCGCAACCCCAAGCGCGTGCTGTCCAAGGCCCAGATCCTCGACCGGGTGTGGAACTACGACTTCGGCGGCAAGGCCAATGTCGTCGAGCTCTACATCTCCTACCTGCGCAAGAAGATCGACGCCGGCCGCTCGCCCATGATCCACACGATGCGCAACGTCGGCTACGTCCTCAAGCCGGCGGAGTGACCACCGCACCAGTGGCGCGACCCGAGCCGACGCCGCGCCAGACCCGACCCGCGTGGCACCCGTCCGCGTGGCCGCTGTGGGCCAAGCTCGTCGCGTCGGTGCTCGCGCTCTTCCTCGCCGTCTCGATGGCGACGGGCCTGTTCACCCACCTGGCACTCGAGCGCTCGCTCATGCAGCAGACCGACGACAGCCTGCATGCGGTGGCGATGCGCTTCGACGACCACCCGCGCCCCGCCGGCAGTGACGGTGATGACGGCCCGGGTGCGGCCCCCGACGTGCTCCGTCTCGTCTATTCGACAGACGGCTCGACGCTGACGACGACCAAGAACACGGCCGTCAACAAGGACAACGAGATCGTCGACCTGACCGTCGACCAGATCCGCACCCTCGCCAGCGCCGGCCTCGGCGAGGTGCCCAAGACCGTCCAGCTCGGCGGCGACCTCGGCACCTATCGACTCGTCGCCGTCAATGTCGTCAACCGCAGCACCGGCAAGGCCGAGACCGCGGTCAGTGGCCTCTCCCTCGCCCCCCAGCAGCACACGCTGGAGAACCTGCGCACCCTCCTGCTCATGGGCATCGGCCTCGGCACACTGGGCATCGGCGCCGGCGGGACCTATCTCGTGCGCCGCAGCCTCCAGCCGCTCGAGCGCGTCGCCGGCACCGCCCGTCGCGTCTCCCGGCTCGAGCTCGGGTCCGGCCAGGTGCAGATGACCGAGCGGGTCGACGCGCGCGACAC
Organism: Micrococcales bacterium; assembly: GCA_021287075.1. Taxonomy (GTDB): domain Bacteria; phylum Actinomycetota; class Actinomycetes; order Actinomycetales; family Dermatophilaceae; genus JAJTBD01. The sequence goes on from JAJTBD010000003.1 coordinate 80,257, forward strand.
CGATCCCCGCACCGAGGTGGGTCAGGTCGGTCTGGCCCTCAACTCCATGCTCGACAACGTCGACTCGGCGCTGACCGCCCGCCAGCAGAGCGAGGAGAAGCTGCGCCGCTTCGTCGCAGACGCCTCCCACGAGCTGCGCACCCCCCTCGCCTCCATCAGGGGGTATGCCGAGTTGTCCCGTCGTGAGAAGGACCCCGTCCCCGAGGGGGTCACCCACGCGCTCTCGCGCATCGAGTCCGAGGGCATGCGGATGTCGGGTCTCGTCGAGGACCTGCTGCTCCTCGCGCGCCTCGACGCAGGCCGCCCGCTCGAGCGCAGACCGGTCGACCTGACCATGCTCGCCATCACTGCTCTGGGCGATGCCCACGCGGCCTCCCCGCACCACCATTGGGAGCTCGACCTGCCCGACGAGCCCGTGGAGGTCCCCGGTGACCAGGCCCGCCTCACGCAGGTCATGGTCAACCTCCTGGCCAACGCCCGCACCCACACCCCCGAGGGGACCACGGTCGTGCTCGGCCTGCGCCGCGAGGGCGACTTCGCGCGGATCTTCGTGCACGACAACGGTCCTGGCGTCTCCGAGGAGCTCCAGCGCACGGTCTTCGAGCGCTTCTCGCGCGGCGACACCGCACGCACCCGCACTGGCGGATCGACCGGCCTGGGCCTGTCGATCGTCGACTCCGTCGCGACCGCCCACGGCGGCCGGGTGGAGCTCGAGAGCCGCCCCGGAGACACCACCTTCTCGGTGCTGGTCCCGGCGAGCTGAGCCCCCGGTCGCGGCCTCATCCCCGCGGCTTAGCACCCTCACAGGAGCGGCATAGCCGGGCAGCCCAACGTTGAGGGCATGAACACCATGACCCTATCCCCCGGGCCCACCGCGGCCACGCGCTCCGCCGAGGACATCTCGGCAGAGACCGGCGCGACCCGACCGGCTGTCGGGCGCCACCAGGGCCGAGTGGCACGTCTGTGGAGGGGGCCGCAGCAGGACCCCTCCTGGGCACGGCCGGCGCTGTTCGCGCTGCTGTTCGCCACCGCCTGCCTCTACTTCTACAACCTCACGGCCAATGGCTACGCCAACAGCTTCTATTCGGCTGCGGCACAGGCCGGCTCGGAGAGCTGGAAGGCCTTCTTCTATGGCTCCTCTGATGCGGCCAACTCCATCACCGTCGACAAGCCCCCGGCCGCGCTGTGGATCATGGCGCTGTCGGTCCGCCTCTTCGGGCTCAACTCCTTTGCGATCCTCATGCCCGAGGTGCTCATGGGCGTCGGCACGGTCGGCGTCGTCTACGCGACCGTCAAGCGCTACTGGGGCGTGATCGCCGGCCACGTCTCGGGTCTGGTGATGGCGCTGACCCCAGTCGCGGTGCTGATGTTCCGCTTCAACAACCCCGACGCCCTCCTCGTCCTGCTCATGGCGCTCGGCGCCTGGGCGACGATGCGCTCGATCGAGCGTGGCTCGGCCAAGTGGATGGCCCTCGTCGGCGTCTTCATCGGCCTGGGCTTCCTGACCAAGACCCTCCAGGTGCTGCTCGTCGTGCCCTTCTTCGGCATCGCCTATCTGCTCGCCGCCGACACGACGCTGCGCCGACGCATCACCGGTGCGATCGCCGGAGTGGCCGCGATGGTCCTCTCGGCCGGCTGGTGGGTCGCGATCGTCGAGCTGGTGCCGGCGAGCATGCGGCCCTATATCGGTGGCTCCCAGACCAACTCCTTCCTCGAGCTCACCTTCGGCTACAACGGCCTCGGCCGCATCAACGGCAACGAGACCGGCTCGGTCGGCGGCGGCCAGGGTGGTGGCTGGGGCGAGACCGGCCTGGGCCGGATGTTCTCCTCCGCCATCGGTGGCCAGATCTCCTGGCTCATCCCCACGGCATTCATCCTGGTCGCTGCCGGCCTTGTCTTCCGCGGGCGTATGCCGCGCACCGACCTCCGGCGCGCCGGCTATCTGGTCTGGGGCGGCTGGCTGGCCGTCACCATGCTGACCTTCTCGCTCATGGCCGGCATCTTCCACGAGTACTACACGGTCGCGCTCGCCCCGGCCATCGCCGCCCTGGTCGGCATGGGCGCCCAGGAGGCCTGGGAGCAGCGCGCCAAGCTGGGCTCGGTCGTCCTGGCCGTCGCCACCGCCGCCGCAGCGGTCTGGGGCTTCATCCTCCTGACCCGCACCACGGCATACGGCGACTGGCTGCGCATCGGGGTGCTGACCCTCGGTCTGGCCGCGGCGTTCATGCTCCTGGCGATCACGCGGCTGCACCGCAAGGCCGTCCCGGTCGTGCTCGGCGCGGCGCTGCTCGCCGGCCTGGCCGGTCCCGCGGCCTACAGCCTGACCACCGTCAACTCCGCCTACTCCGGCTCGATCGTCACCGCTGGTCCCAGCACCGGCGGCGGCCCGGGGGGCGGCGGCGGGATGCCGCCGTCCATGGCCCAGCAGAACGGCACCACCGCGCAGGGCACCACCGGTGCGCAGGGCGGACCCGGCGGCGGGATGGGCGGCGGCATGGGCGGCCTGCTCAACGCCTCCACCCCCAGCACCGAGATCGTGGCCGCGCTGTCGGCAGACGCGTCCGACTACACCTGGGTCGCCGCGGCGATCGGCTCGCAGAACGCGGCCGGCCTCCAGCTCGGCACCGAGCTCCCGGTCATGGCGATCGGCGGCTTCAACGGGTCCGACCCGAGCCCGACCCTCGCGCAGTTCCAGCAGCTGGTCCAGGACGGCAAGATCCACTACTTCCTCGCCGGTGGCGGCATGGGCCAGAGCGACGGCGGCAGCAGCACCTCCTCGCAGATCAGCGAGTGGGTCGCGGCCAACTACACCCAGGTCACGATCGGCAGCCAGACCTTCTATGACCTGACCCAGCCCCTCACCTCTAGCTCGTCGACCGCGAGCTGACCTCCGGCACAACCGAACTCACCCAAGGAGACACATCATGACCACCCCCGTGCTCGACGTCGTCATCCCGGTCTACAACGAGCAGGAGACCGTCGAGGCCTGCGTCCGACGCCTCCACGCCCACCTGGTGCAGACCTTCCCCTATCCCTTCCAGATCACCATCGCCGACAACGCGAGCACCGACACCACCTGGCAGGTGGCCACCGCCCTGGCGGCCACCGTGCCGGGGGTGGCCGCGGTGCACCTCGACCAGAAGGGCCGTGGGCGGGCGCTCAAGCAGGTGTGGCTGGACTCGCCCGCGCCGATCCTCGCCTACATGGACGTCGACCTCTCGACCGACCTCGACGCCCTGTGGCCGCTCGTGGCGCCCCTGATGTCCGGGCACTCCGACGTGTCGATCGGCAGCCGCCTCTCGAAGCAGTCCCGCGTCGTGCGAGGGGCCAAGAGGGAGTTCATCTCCCGCACCTACAACCGGATCCTGCGGGTCGGCATCGGCGCGAGGTTCTCCGACGCCCAGTGCGGCTTCAAGGCGATCCGCAAGGACGTGGCGGTCGAGCTGCTGCCCCTGGTCGAGGACACCACCTGGTTCTTCGACACCGAGCTCCTCGTGCTCGCCGAACGATCCGGCCTGCGCATCCACGAGGTCCCGGTCGACTGGTATGACGACCCCGACTCCCGGGTCGACATCGTCTCCACCGCGACCGACGACCTCAAGGGCGTCTGGCGGGTCCGCCGCTCCCTCGCCCGGGGCGAGCTGCCCGTCGACGACATCCGCGCGCGGATGGGTCGCGGGATGCCCGAGACCAGCGAGACCGCTTCCCAGGTGGGCAAGTTCGCCGTCGTCGGCGCCCTGTCCACCGTCGCCCATCTCGGGATGTTCGCGGCCTTCGAGCAGGTGACGGCCGGCCAGGTCGCCAACATCACCGCGCTCGTCCTCGCGACGATCGGCAACACCGCGCTCAACCGGCGCTGGACCTTCGGTGTCACCGGCCGCAAGGACGCCGTCAAGCACCAGGCGCAGGGCCTGTCGATGTTCGTCCTCACCTGGGGCACCTCGGCAGCAGGTCTTGCCGCGGTCGACTCCCTTGTCTCCCAGCCGCCCACGTGGCTCCAGACAGGCGCGATCGCATTGGCCAACCTGATCGCAACGATCGTGCGCTTCGGGGTGATGAAGCACGTGATCTTCCGTCGCACCGAGCTCGTCCAGACCGAGCTGCCCTCTGCGACACCGCGACTGGAGGTCCTCCCCGGCGGCCGTGAGGCGCGCCGTGAGCAGGCCCTCGCCTCCTGACCGGCCCACCCCAGAGGCATGCCGCGTGGTCACCTCGACCACGCGGCATACCTCATGCCCGACGCAAGTCTCAGGCGGTCAGCCACTCCACGACCTGATGGGCGCGCCAGCCGTCGGGGTGGAGCTCGATGAGCCGGCGTGCGCCCTGGAGGTCGGAGCCGAGGGTGAGCAGCGGCGGCTCGACATAGCCGTCCTTGCGGTGCTGGGGCAGACCGACCGCGGAGAGCAGACCGTTGCACAGGCACTTGCGGCCCTCAGTGCTCTCGGCCTCGCCGCCCTTGCGCTCCCAGGTGTTCTCCGGCTCGGCCGGGCAGCGATAGCCGACGGCGCCATCGGCCTTCTCGAAGGGCACCCGCAGATAGCCGAGATTGCACAGTCGCGGACGGTCGGCATAGACGTCCTCGCTCGACATCGTCCCCTCGATCTGGGCGACCTTGAAGGGGAACCCGGTGGGCGAGCCGCGGTGCTCGGTGCGGACGACGAGCGTGCCGGCGCGCAGCTCGTCGAGCATCCTGGCGCGCAGCGGCGGGTCGATCCCCGAGTCGTGGCTGAGCGCAAAGACCGTGCCGACCTGCACCCCGGTGGCACCGGCCTCCAGCGCGGCGGCCACCCCCTCAGGCGTGCCCGCGCCACCGGCCACCCAGAAGGGCAGGCCCATGTCGGCGATCTTGGCGAGGTTGGCGATGTCGCGCGGCCCATAGACGGGGTCGCCCTGCTCGTCGAGGCTGAGCCTGCCGCGTGGCGGCGCGTTGTGGCCGCCCGCCACCGGCCCCTCGACGACGAAGCCGTCGGGGCGTGTGGACTCGTCGCGCGAGAGATAGCCGGCCAGCACCTCGGCCGAGATGATCGCGAGGAAGAGCGGGCGACGCACCGGCACCTCGCGCCCGAGGAGCTCGCGCGGGTCGATGGTCAGCGGCCGGGCATCGCCGCCGGCCACGTCGACCGAGATGGTGCCGGGCCGGCCGGCCGCATAGTCGTCGAGCAGGCGCGGGATCTCGCGCGGGATGCCCGCGCCCATGAGCACATAGTCGACGTCGGCCAGCATCGCGCCGAGAATGGCCGCGGGCGTGGCCATCTGGACCTTCTCGAGGCAGTTGATGCCGACGAGCCCGGCGTGCCCCTCCTTGGCCAGCCACACTTCGACGAAGTTGCCGACGACGGCGAGCTCGTTGACCGCCCGGTTGGGGCGCAGCGACAGGTCGGTCATGGGGCGATAGCCGGTGCCCTCCGGGCGGCCGCCCTCGAGGTAGTACTTCTCCCACACCCGCTCGGCGACCTCCGGCACGGGGAAGGCGTCCATCGCCCGGCGCATGTCGCCGCCGGGGTCACCGTCCTGGAGGCGACGGGCGAGGACGGCGTCGAGCGCGGTGCCCGACACCACACCGAGTCCGCCGCTGCGGGCGACCTGGCGGGCGAGATGCCAGTGGGAGACGGCCACCCCCATCCCGCCCTGGATGATGGTGGGGTGCGCGGACACACTCACGTCGGCCTCCGGTTGATGTCGTGGTCCCCGGAGAGTGGGGAGTGCTGCTCACGTTAGTCCTGCGCCCGGGGCGTGTCCCGGGGACCGCCTCAGAAGCCGCCGGCGTCCAGCTCCACCAGCACGAACTCCCCCGTGGGGTGCTCGAGCACGACCAGGACCTTCTCGTTGAGGCCGTCAGCGGTCAGGCTGCACATGGCCACCGACCCCTCGGCGAGCGCGGCGATGTCGGGGCACTGGACTGCGGTCACGGAGCCGCCGTCCTCCCGGATGGCGCTCTGCACCGCGGCGCCGATCGCCCCGCCGCTGACCCGGGCCCCGGGCTTCGCCCCCTCGATCTGGCCCATCAGCGCCATGGGCGGCATCCCGCCGCCGAGCGCGAGCGGACCACCGAAGGCGAGGCTTCCGAGGGCGGCCAGGCTGGCCAGCAGCGCCAGCACGGACAGCACGATCGCGGTGATGGCCAGGCTTCGCCCCGGCGCCGGCGGCGCGGCGGCGGGATAGCCGCTCGGGGCCGGCCAGCCATACCCGCCGGGTCCCGGCTGCGGGGGCAGGCCGCCCGAGCTGGGCTGCTGGGGCTGCTGGAACGGCGGGGAGGGCGGGGTGATCGACACGGTGGCTCCATCTTCGGTCGCAGGGGCAGCGACAGTGTGCGCCCACGGACGCCCGCCACACGGCATACCCGCGGCCACGTGACCCAATCGATAGCGGCCAGACGCGAGAGCGCCCGGCCCCCCACCGGGGCCGGGCGCTCTCGCGGGGGGCGTCAGATCGTCAGCAGCACCTTGGTGGCGGTGCGCTCGTCCATCGCCTTGTAGCCCTCGGCCGCCTGCTCGAGCGGCAGGGTGAGGTCGAAGACCCTGCCGGGGTCGATCCTGCGGTCCCAGATCATCTGGATGAGGTCGGGCAGGAAGCGGCGCACGGGCGCGGGCCCGCCGAGGGTGTGGATGCCGGCGAAGAAGAGCTGGATGCCAGGGATCTGCACGTCATAGTTGACGCCCACATAGCCGAGGTGCCCGCCGCCGCGGGTGGCCCCGACGGCCTGCATGAAGGACTCCTGGGTGCCGACGGCCTCGATGACGGAATGGGCGCCGAGCCCGCCGGTCAGCTCCTTGATCCGGGCCACGCCCTCCTCGCCACGCTCCTCGACGATGTCGGTCGCGCCATAGAAGCGCGCCAGCTCCTGGCGGTCCTTGTGCCGGCTCATCGCGATGATGCGCTCGGCGCCGAGCTCCTTGGCCGCGAGGATCGCCATGAGGCCGACCGCGCCGTCGCCGACGACGGCCACGGTCTTGCCGGGGCCGGCCTCGGCTGCGACCGCCGCGAACCAGCCCGTGCCGAGGACGTCGGACGCGGCCAGCAGCGAGGGGATCAGGTCCTCGTCGGGCTGGCCCGGCGTCGTCACCAGGGTGCCGTCGGCTTGCGGGATGCGGGCCCGCTCGGCCTGGGTGCCGATGCCCCCGTGGACGAACTCGGCGTGGACGCATTTGGACTGGAAGCCGGCCTGGCAGATCTCGCAGGTGTTGTCGGAGATGACAAAGGAGCCGACGACGAAGTCGCCGACCTTGACGTTCTTGACGTCCATGCCGATCTCCTCGACGACGCCGACATACTCGTGTCCCATCAGGGTGCGGTCGGCGGGCTCGATGCCGCGATAGGGCCACAGGTCCGACCCGCAGATGCAGGTCGCGCTCAGCCTGATGACCGCATCGGTCGGCTCGATGATCCTGGGGTCCTCGCGGTCCTCGACGGTGACCTCGCCGGGCTTGACCATCACGACGCCTCGCATGGGCTGTCTCCTTCTCGTCCTGGGTGTGTCCGTCTGCGCCCCGTCGGGGGCATCGGCGACCAGCACACCATCCCCGCCTGCCTGCGAGGAAGGCACTGTCAGGGCACCCCACGCAGGGGGGAGCTGAGGGCGTATGCCGCGCACGCGGCATACGTGAAAGCGCCCGGCCGGGAGACCCGGGCCGGGCGCTGCACCTCTGGCGGAGGTGGAGGGATTTGAACCCTCGATGGGGCTATAAACCCCAAACCCGCTTAGCAGGCGGGCGCCATAGACCTGACTAGGCGACACCTCCAGACAACCCGCACAGGCTACCTGTCGGTGCCGGTGCGGAGCAAAAGCGGTCAGCCGCAGATGTCCTCGTCGGCGGCGCGGGCCGTGATCGAGGCCGACCCGGTCGAGACGGTCACGCTCGGGGTCGGGATCGGGTCGCTGCCAAGGCGGTTGGGGACGGCGACGACGTTGGGCGCGTCGGCCCCGAGGTGGACGACGACACCGGAGCCGATCGTTGCGTCCTCCTTCACCGTCGCGCCGGGGAATGCCGCCGCCACGGTCCTGGCGGCCTCGGCGTCGGCGGGCGCGTGCATCACGGTGGCGCCCTTGATCGAGGCGTCGCTGCCGTTGCTGACCCCGACGATGTTGAAACCCTGCACCTTGAGGGCGTCGGAGGCCTGGGTGCCCAGGCCGCCGGTGCCGGAGTCGTTGACGATCGAGACCTGGACCTTGTCGGGCGTGACGGTCAGCGACTGGGTCGTGGTGGGGCTGGCGGTCGGAGCGGTCGTCTTGGCCTCCTTGGAGCCCGGCAGCGGCTCATCGGCGGCGATCGACTTCCACAGGGCGTCGGCGGACTTGGTCCACTGCACGCGGTTGGTGTCGGCGGGATAGGGCTCGGTGGGCACGGTGACGAAGCGGATCTTGTCGATGCCGGTGCCCTTGACGCTCTGGGCGACCTGACGCATCTTGTTGAGGCTCATCTGGTCGTCCATGGTCATCGACTTGGTCGCCGCGTCGAGGAAGCGGTAGAGCTTGTCCGGCCGCAGCAGCAGCGAGGACTTGGTGGCCTCCTGGGCCACGGAGGCGAGGAAGGCCTGCTGGCGCTTGATGCGGCCGAGGTCGGAGCCGTCGCCGAGGGTCTTGCGGACCCGGACATAGGACAGGGCCTGCTTGCCGTCGAGGCGGCTGCGGCCGGCCGGGATGTGGGCCTTGGCGTGGGGGTCGTCGATCGCGACCGGGGTGCAGACCTCGACGCCGCCGAGGGCGTCGACCATCTGCTGGAAGCCGGCGAAGTCGACCACGACGAAGTGGTTGATGTAGACCCCGGTGTTGCCCTCGATGGTCTTGATGACGCAGGCGGCGCCGTCGGCGCCGCCACCGCCGAGCGCGTAGTTCTGGTTGTACTGGCGGATGACGCCGCTCTCGACCGTGGAGGCGGGGTCCTTGCAGTCGCGGGGCGACTTGACCATCGAGTCACGCGGGATGGACACGACGGTGACCGACTTGCGGTCGCCGGAGATGTGCACGACGAGGTTGGTGTCGGAGCGGGCGCTGCTGTTGCCGTACTCCACGGCCTCGGAGCCGTATTCCTCGTTGCCGGTGCCGGTGCGGGTGTCGGAGCCCATCACGAGCATGTTGATGGGCGATCCTGCGCCGGTCTCGGCCGAGGGCCGGTCGGTGCCGAGCTGCCTGGTCACGCTGAGGCGGTCGATGTTGCCGCTGAGCTTGAGATAGGCCAGGCCGCCCAGGGCGATGCCGAGCACGAGCAGCGCGACGATGGCATAGGTGCTGCCGCGCAGCAAGGGGTGTCGTCGGCCGTGGATCTCGGCACGGGACCGTGCACGGTGGGGCTCGGCCGGGGTGTGCTGCTCTGCCAACGTCGGACTCTCTGTGCGTGCCTGGCGCCCGCCGGCGTCCCGGCGTCCCGGGGTGCGGTCTGGGCCCGTCCGGTAGATGGCGCTCTCTCGAGTGTAGGGCCAGTGAAGCATCCCAGCGTTTATTGGGAGCCGCCTGAGAGTACGCCGAAACACCGATGCGCCGTCGGCTGTTGCGGCAAACCGGGGCAACGGAAGACCCCGCCCGGCTGGTGCCGGGCGGGGTCTCTCGGGCGGCCGTGCGGCCGTCAGGTCAGGTCTGGTGTCAGTTGACCAGGCGGACCTGGTCGGCCTGCGGGCCCTTGGGGCCCTGGGTGACCTCGAACTCGACGCGCTGCGCCTCCTCAAGGGAGCGGTAGCCGCTCGCGTCGATCGCGGTGTAGTGAACGAACACGTCGGGGCCGCCGCCGTCCTGGGCGATGAAGCCAAAGCCCTTCTCAGCGTTGAACCACTTAACGGTGCCCTGTGCCATGGGGTAACTCTTTCTTTCTGTAGCCATAGGACGCGCCCTTCGCGCGCCCCGCGGCTGCATCACTAACTCCCCCAACGAGACACGCTCGTCAAGACAAACACAGCCCGGGCTGTGACAGCCCGGGCTTTCATTCGACGTACCGAGGAACCGCAACTGCAACCGTGCATGACGCTAGCACGGAGACCCCCATTTCGGCGCGTTGGTCACCCACTGTTCACCGTGCTACGGGCGCCCTCCACCACAGGACACCCCAGGGGGAATCCGTGCAGGTCAGCTCCCGTTTCCCCGGGCCGAGCGCAGCGGAGCACGCTCGCCCCGGACGGAGGCGACCATGTCGAGGACCCGGCGGGTGGCGCGCACGTCATGGGTGCGGAAGACGCTGGCGCCCAGCCAGGCGGCCACGGCGGTGGCGGCCAGACTGCCCTCCAGCCGCTCGTCGGGCGCCAGGTCGAGGGTCTCTCCGACGAAGTCCTTGCGCGAGATCGCCTGCAGCACAGGGAAGCCCAGCCCCACCACGTCGGCGGTGTGCCGCAGGGCCGTGAGCGAGTGGGCGGTCGTCTTGCCGAAGTCGAGAGTCGGGTCCACAAGGACGCGCTCGCGCGGTATGCCGCATGCGAGCGCCCGCGCCGCGCCGTCCCGGAGGGTGCGCAGCACGTCCGCGACGACCCCGTCCGGCTCGGGCGGATAGGTCACCGCGACCGGGTCGGTGCGGGGCGGGAGGCCGCCGGTGTGCGAGACGACGACCCCGGCGCCGATCGACGCCGCGACCCCCACCAGGTCCTGGTCGTGGCCGGCCCAGGTGTCGTTGACGAGGTCCAGCCCCGCCACCCCCGCCTCCCTGGCCACCTCGGAGCGCCAGGTGTCGAGGGAGAGGACGAGTTCAGGGTGGCGCTGCCGCGCCTCGAGGAGGAAGGGGACGACCCGGTCGATCTCCTGCTCGGCCGAGACATGCTCGCCCTCCTGACCGGCGCGCACTCCCCCGACGTCGACGATGTCGGCTCCCTGCTCGACGGCCTCGTCGAGGGCGGCGAGCGCCGAGTCGAGGGCAGCGTGCCGGTTGCCGGCCCAGAAGCTGTCCGAGGTGCGGTTGATGATCGCCATCACCGCGGGCCGCCCCGCGTCGAAGGTCTGCCCGCGCAGCGTCAGGGGCGCCGGGGCGGGCGGCACGGGGGCGAGCGGACGCGGCATACCCCCGCTGTCGTCGCTCTGCCCGCTCATCCCGCCAGCGTAGTCAGCGAGGGGGTGGCGGAGGGCGTGGGATTCGAACCCACGATGCCGTTGCCGACATAGCGGTTTTCAAGACCGCCGCACTAGGCCACTATGCGAGCCCTCCTGTCCGGCAGGCCAGGCCACCGGGGACTACAACGGTATGCCACCGCTCCCCCGCGGCGCGCCACCAGGCGGCGCCTGCGCCGCTGACCTGCGGCGACGATGTCTCCACGGCCGCTGCGATCGCGTTAGGGTCGAGCAGAACCTTCGACGAGAGGAGCCCACGATGGGCAAGCTGTCCTTCCTCGCCGGCATGGCGGCCGGCTATGTGCTCGGCGCCCGCGCCGGCCAGGAGCGCTACGAGCAGATCAAGACCCAGGCCAACAAGGCGTGGAAGTCCGACCCGGTGCAGACCAAGGTCGGCCAGGCCTCCGAGGCGGCCAAGACCAAGGCCGCGCCCTATGTCACCGAGAAGATCGGCGACGCCGCCAAGGCCGCGGCCCAGCAGATGAAGAAGACGACGGGCAACGAGGACCTCCCCGAGACCATCCACCGGGGCAGCGACGGCCAGCTGCACGCCGACACCAGCGGCTTCGGTCCGGGCCCCGACAAGCTGCCCTGAGCCGCCCCTCCCACCCCCGCCCTTACGCCAATTGGCGAGTTCCGCCCCGGCGCGGAACTCGCCAATTGGATGTGATGGGGAGGGAGAACCGCATAGATGAGGTATGCCGCGGAGCCGAGTCGGCTCCGCGGCATACGCATGTCTGGGGCTGGGTCAGATGAACAGCGCCGGGTCGCGGAAGAGCGCCTCGTAGGGGTCCTCGCCCTTGGCCTTGGGGAAGCGGATGGTCGCCGGGATGCCCGTGGCGATCGCGCCGGCGGGCACGTCCTTGACCACGACGGCGTTGGCGCCGATCTGGGCGTCGGAGCCGATGTAGACCGGGCCGAGGATGCGCGCACCGGCACCGATCGTGACGCGGTCTCCGACGGTGGGGTGGCGCTTCTCGCGGGCCATCGAGCGGCCGCCCAGGGTGACCTGGTGATAGAGCATGACGTCGTCGCCGACCTCGGCCGTCTCCCCGATGACCACGCCGTTGCCGTGGTCGATGAAGAAGCGACGGCCGATGCGGGCCCCGGGATGGATCTCCACGCCCGTGAGGAAGCGCGAGAAGTGCGCGACCAGGCGGGCGGCCATCCGCAGGCCCGGCTTGCGCCACATCCAGTGGGCCAGCCGGTGCCACCAGATGGCGTGCAGACCGGCGGAGGTGAGGAAGAGGACCATCCGCGAGGTGGCGGCGGGGTCGCGCTCCATGGCCGCGTCGAGGTCCTCGAGGATGTGGCCCCGAGCCTTGCCGGCCACCGTCCGGTGCGCGGACGGGGCGACCCGCTCCGCGCGCACCCGGTCGGCGTCAGCTGCCAGTGCCATCGTCAGTCCACCAGCCCCTCGAACAGCGGGGTCGAGAGGTAGCGCTCGCCGAGGTCGGGCAGGACGACGACGATCGTCTTGCCGGCGTTGTCGGGTCGGGTGGCGACCTCGTTGGCGGCGGCGAGCGCGGCGCCGGAGGAGATGCCGACCATGAGGCCCTCCTCGGTCGCGGCCTTGCGGGCCCACTCGATCGCGGTCTCGGCGTTGATGTCGATGACCTCGTCATACATGTCGGTGTCGAGGATGTCGGGCACGAAGTTGGCGCCGAGGCCCTGGATCTTGTGCGGGCCGGGCTGGCCGCCGTTGAGGATCGGCGACTCGGCCGGCTCCACGGCGATCATGGCGATCTCCGGGTTCTTCTCCTTGAGCGCGCGGCCGACACCGGTGATGGTGCCGCCGGTGCCGATGCCGGAGACGACGATGTCGACCTTGCCGTCGGTCTGCTCCCAGATCTCCTGGCCGGTGGTGGCGTAGTGGACCTTGGGGTTGGCCGCGTTGGCGAACTGGCGGGCCAGGATGTTGCCATCCTGGCCGCCGATCTCCTCGGCCTTGGCGACGGCGCCCTTCATGCCGTCGGCGGCGGGGGTCAGGACCAGCTCCGCGCCGAAGCCGCGCAGCAGCGCCCGGCGCTCCTTGGACATCGACTCGGGCATCGCGAGGATGACCTTGTAGCCGCGGGCCGCGCCCACCATGGCGAGCGCGATGCCGGTGTTGCCGGAGGTGGCCTCGACGATGGTGCCGCCCGGTGCCAGCTGGCCGGACTGCTCCGCGGCGTCGATGATCGCGACCCCGATGCGGTCCTTGACGGAGTTGGCCGGGTTGAAGAACTCGAGCTTGGCGGCGACGGTGGTGCCACTGTCGGCGGTGTCGATGATGCGGTTGACCCGCACCAGGGGGGTGTTGCCGACTGCCTGGGTCACGTCTTTGAGGATGGGCACGAGGGATCGTCTCCGGGTCGAGGATGGGGTGCGTGGGCGGCAACGCCGTTGGTCTTATGGGTATTCCAACAAAATGTTATCGGGTGTCCGCCGGCGGCCCAACCGCGGGAGGGGAGGACTCCCTGCCCAGATGGTCAGGGGCATGGGCGCACGGCTTCTAGGGTGGGGAGGTCTGGGCCGGCACCTCGGCCCTTCGCACAGATTCAGGGGAACACATGAACACCACCATCCGCCGCCGCGTCGCCATGGTCGGCGTCGCGCTGTCCACCGCCACCGCCCTCACCGCCTGTGGCGGCTCGAACATCGACACCGCCACCAAGGCGACGACCGCGGCAGCGTCCAAGACCGCCAAGGTCGGCGACACCATCGCCCTGTCCGAGCTGGCCCAGGACAGCTATGACGCGATGAAGAAGGCCGGCACCGTCAAGATCGCCGGCGATGTCGGCGACGGCCTCAGCGGCACGACCGGCGAGGTCTCCTACAAGGGCGACTCCCCCGCCATGCACCTGAAGCTCACCCAGGACGGCGGCACCGGCGACATCATCCTGCTCGACAAGACGATGTACATGTCCGGCAGCGGCGAGGCCGGCAGCGCGATCGCCAAGATGAGCGGCGGCAAGAAGTGGGTCAAGATCTCGGCCGACGGCACCGACCCCGTGAGCAAGTCGATGGCCCCGATGCTCAACGAGATGGACGGCCTGACCAACCCCAGCAATGCCTATCGCAGCCTGTCCAATGTCAAGGCAAAGGTCTCCAAGGTCGAGGGTGACAAGGTCACCTATGTCGCGACGGTCCCCGCCGCGGAGATGACCAGGCTCGCCCAGGAGCAGCTGAAGAAGATGGGCGGCGCCGGCGCATCTGCGAGCGCGTCGATCCCGGCGATGGAGGCGATGACCATGACGCAGGTCGTCGACAAGGAGGGCCGCACCGTCTCGGCGACCACCAAGGGCGGCGTCGCCGGTGACCGGGGCGACAACACCATCACCTACACCGACTACGGCGCACCGGTGAGCATCACCGCGCCGCCGGCGGCGGAGGTCGGCACCCTCACGATGCCCACCTCCTGAGCCAGATCCCATGTGATGCGGGGCCCCTCCACACGGAGCGGGCCCCGCACCGCTTCTCCCCACGCGAGGGCAGGGTGTGGCGAGTCACTCGATCGCAGCGGGAACCGGTTGGGCCCGCCCGAGCGTCAGTCACTACGCTCGAACACATAGCGGTCGGCTCCGACCGCGCCCACGACCTCAGGGGGTAGCACCATGACCATCTCCACCACCCGACGTGCGCTCGCCGCCGGCACCGCGCTGGCCGCCGCACTCACGCTGGGCGCCTGCGGCGGATCCGGCACCGCGACCAAGGAGAGCGCCTCTGCGGGGGCGGCCGGCGCCGACGCGAAGGTCGGTGACACCGTGCCCCTCGCCGAGCTCTCCAAGGACATGACCGCCGCGCTCAAGAAGGCCGGCACCGTCAAGACCAAGGCCGACATGGGCGGCGAGGGCGGCGCGATGGTCGGCGAGATCTCCTACAAGGGCTCCAGCCCCGCCATGCACATGACGATGACCGGCGGCGCGGCCGGCGACTCCGAGATCATCCTGCTCGACAAGACCATGTACATGTCCGGCGAGTCGATGAAGGCCCTCAGCAACGGCAAGAAGTGGGTCAAGATCTCCGCCGACGGCGACGACATGATGAGCAAGATGGTCGGCCCGATGCTCAACCAGATGGACAGCCTGTCCGACCCCTCCGCCACCTACAGCAAGCTCTCGGGCGTCAACTCCACGGTCACCAAGGTCGAGGGCGACAACGTCACCTACGAGACCAAGATCAGCGGTGAGCAGCTCAAGCAGCTCGCCCAGGACCAGCTGAAGCAGATGGCCTCCGGCGCCGCGACCAGCATCCCCACCGACAGCATCCCCTCGATGTCGCCGATGACGATCACCCAGGTCGTCGACAAGGAGGGCCGCCCCACCAATGTCACGATGACCGGCGGCACCAGCGCGACCGAGAAGATGACCATGACCTACAGCGACTACGGCGCCGACTTCGAGGTCACCGCACCGCCGGCGGCCGAGGTCGGCCAGCTGGAGATGCCGGCTCTGCCGTCCGCCTCCTCCTGACGGATCGGGCAAGCACGACCGAGACGGTATGCCGCGGGGCCGTCACCCTCACCGGGTGGCGGCCCCGCGGCATACCCCTGTCTGGCTCGGTGAACCGGCTCGCGACCAGCGGCGACGCACGGGAACATCACAAAGAGGCGACCCTCGTCACACGGCCGGATATGCCCACAAACCCGCCAGTAGACTCCGGCTCATGCCTGCACCTGCACTGATGCTCAGCACGCTGCCCGCGAGCGACATGCCCTGGTGGCCCAAGCCGGACACGGCGACCTTCGGCGGCGTCGGGCCGCTCCAGATCATCGCCCTCGTCCTGTGCTTCGTCATCCCGTCGATCGGGTGGATCCTCCTCTTCCGCCAGGTCGGGAGGTTCTTCAAGCTCTATCGGCTCGGGCGGTCGGAGAACCGTCGGGACCAGCCGGGGGCGCGCACCTGGACGCTGATCCGGGAGTTCCTGGGGCACACCCGCATGTCGCGGCTGCCGGTCGTGTCGGTGGCCCACTGGTTCACGGCGCTCAGCTTCCTGATCCTGTTCGCGACGCTGGTCAACGCCTTCTTCCAGCTGGTGCGGCCCGACTACCGGCTGCCGCTGATCGGGCACTTCCCGCCCTTCGAGTGGCTCATCGAGCTGTTCGCGTGGGCCGGCCTGATCGGCATCATCGTGCTGATGGTCATCCGTCAGAAGAACCACCCCCGCTCGGCGGCAGGCACCGACGGTCGGCGTTCGCGGTTCTTCGGCTCGACCTGGTGGCAGGCCTACTACGTCGAGTTCACGATCCTCGCCGTCTGCATCTGCATCCTGCTGCTGCGCACGCTCGAGGCGGCCATGGTCAAGCAGATCGACCCGGCCACGAGCATCCCCCTGCACTTCCCGCTGAGCGGCTGGCTCGCCGGCATCTGGGGCGGACTGAGCGTCAAGGGCATGGCCCAGTGGGTCTACCTCGTCGCGATGGTCAAGATCCTGATCTCCTTCGCCTGGATGATCACCATCTCGCTCACCCCCACGATGGGCGTGGCCTGGCACCGCTTCCTCGCCTTCCCCAACATCTGGTTCAAGCGCAACGCCGACGGCCGCACCGCCCTGGGCGCCGCCAAGGAGATGACCGTCGACGGGCAGCCCTTCTCCATGGAGGCCATGGAGGAGCTCGACGAGGAGACCACCCTGGGTGTGGGCAAGGTCGAGGACTTCACCTGGAAGGGCCTGCTCGACTTCTCCACCTGCACCGAGTGTGGCCGCTGCCAGAGCCAGTGCCCCGCGTGGAACACCGACAAGCCGCTGTCGCCCAAGCTGCTGATGATGACCCTGCGCAACCACTCCAACGCCAAGGCGCCCTATCTGCGGGCCCTGCGCGCGGGTGACCTCGCCACCGACAACGGCGACGGTGGCACCGGCGGCTCCGTCGCGACCGACCTGGCGCCCGCCGCGGCCGACGGCGAGGGCGGCGTCGCCACCCTGGAGGCCAAGCTCGACGAGTCCCCCAGCACCGACGCGATCAACTGGGACGAGCTGGCCCTGGTCGGCCAGACCGGCTACGACATCGAGCACCCCCTCACGGCATACAACCCGCATGGCCCTGACGCCGTCATCGACGAGGACGTCCTGTGGTCGTGCACGACCTGTGGCGCCTGCGTGGAGCAGTGCCCCGTCGACATCGAGCACGTCGACCACATCATCGACATGCGCCGCTACCAGAACCTCATCGAGTCGGCCTTCCCGTCCGAGCTCGGCGGCCTGTTCAAGAACCTCGAGTCCAAGGGCAACCCGTGGGGCATGAACGCCCGGGCCCGCATGGAGTGGGCCAAGGACCTGCCCTTCGAGGTCAAGGTGCTCGGCTCCGACGTCGAGTCGGCCGACGACGTCGAGTGGCTCTTCTGGGTCGGCTGCGCCGGCGCCTACGAGGACCGCGCCAAGAAGACCTCGCGCGCCGTGGCCGAGCTGCTGCACACCGCGGGTGTGGAGTTCGCCGTCCTCGGTGACGGCGAGACCTGCACCGGCGACTCCGCCCGCCGCGCGGGCAACGAGGTGCTCTTCCAGATGCTCGCGCAGCAGAACGTCGAGACGCTCAACGAGATGGGCGCCAAGAAGATCGTCGTCACCTGTGCGCACTGCTTCAACACCATCAAGAACGAGTACCCCCAGGTCGGCGGCAACTATGAGGTCGTCCACCACACCCAGCTGCTCAACCGGCTCGTGCGTGAGAAGAAGCTGACCCCGGTCGCCCGCCCGTCCGCGCCGGTCAAGTCGACCGCCAAGAACGTCGCATCCGCCGCGCCGACCGTCACCTACCACGACCCGTGCTACCTGGGCCGCCACAACGGCGTCTATGCACCGCCCCGCGAGCTCATCGGCGCCCTCCCCGGCGTCGAGCTCAAGGAGATGGAGCGCACCAAGGAGAAGTCCTTCTGCTGTGGCGCCGGTGGCGCGCGCATGTGGATGGAGGAGAAGCTCGGCACCCGCATCAACGTCAACCGCACCGAGGAGGCCATCGCGACCGGTGCCGACCGGATCGCCGTCGGCTGTCCTTTCTGCCGCGTGATGCTCTCCGATGGCCTCACCGCCCAGCAGTCCGAGGGCGCCAGCGAGGACATCGAGGTCGTCGACATCGCCCAGATGCTCCTCGCTGCCGTCCGCCGCGGTGATGAGAATGCCGCCGAGGCGGCTGACGAGGCCGCCCCGGCCGCCATCGAGGCCAAGGCCGCCCCCGAGGCCGACGAGAAGGTCGTGGAGAAGGCCCCCGTCGAGGAGAAGGCCGCAGAGACCGCCCCGGCCGCCGAGAAGTCGGGCACGGCCGCTGCTGCCGGCGCGACTGCCGCCGCTGGTGCTGCGGCTGCCGGTGCTGCCGCTGCCGACGAGGGCGACCCCTGGGACAGCCCCGCCGAGGCACCCGCCAAGGCCGAGCCCAAGGCAGAGGCCGCCGCCGAGGCCGACCCGTGGGACGCCCCGGCCGCGCCCACCGCAAAGGCGGAGGAGCCCAAGGCCGAGGAGGCACCCGCCGCGGCGGCGTCCGACGACGTCGACCCCTGGGACACCCCCGGCGACGCAGCCCCGGCCAAGGCCGAAGCCGCACCCGCGGCCGCTGACACCGACGCCGACCCGTGGGACACCCCGGCCGCGCCCACCGCCAAGGCCGAGGCCCCCGCCGAGGAGGCACCTGCCGCGGCGACGTCCGACGACGTCGACCCCTGGGACGAGCCGGCCACCGCCGCCCCTGCCGCCAAGGCCGAGGCCCCCGCCGAGGAGCCCAAGGCGGCTGAGGAGGCACCCGCAGCCGAGGAGCCGAAGGCGGAGGCCGCCGCCCCCGCCGCCGGTGCGGATGACGTCCTCAACGCCCCGGACCCGTGGGACGAGCCCGGCACCGCCACCCCGGCGGCTGCCGCAGAGCCCAAGGCTGAGGAGCCCAAGGCTGAGGACGCGTCGGCCGACGAGGGTCAGCAGCCGGAGGCTGAGGCGCCCGTCGAGGAGGCGCAGTCCGAGGCGCCTGCCGAGCCGGAGCCCGAGGCCCCCAAGGCCGAGGCTCCGAAGACCGAGGCTGCGCCGGCCGTCGACAACGCCGACGACCTGCTCAACGCCCCCGACCCGTGGGACACCCCTGGTGACTCGGCTCCGGCCGCGACCGCCCCGGCGGCACCCGAGCTCGAGGCGGAGGCCCCCGCCGAGGAGCCGCAGGCCGAGCAGACCGCGCCCGCCCCGGCAGCCGAGGCACCAGCCAACGCCGACGAGCTCCTCAACAGCAAGGACCCGTGGGACTGACGCCTCGCTGAGGCCGCAGCACACGGCATACCGTCAGGGCCCGCTCACCACACCGGTGAGCGGGCCCTGACGCTGTCTGTGGCCGCACAACGACGACCACGGTTGACCGGAAGGCGACGCCTGTCTCCCGACCTGAGCACGGGGAGGTGACGGGTCGCGGGACCGTGGTCGTCGTTGTGCGGGCTGCCGGCGCCGCGCCAAGCCCAGCGCACCGAACGGTCGCGCTCAGGGAAGCCGGTCCTCCAACCGGTCGAGGACTTCCTCACGCATGTCCTGGAGCATGTCCTCGTCAACCCGGTCCACCGGTCCCCCGGTCGGCCAGAAGACACCGTCGATCCGCAACTGCACCGCACCGCCTGCGGTGAGATCGCCACGCACACCACACCGGCCGACAGGGGCCGGATGCACCTGGCTGTCGAGCAACGTGATCCAGTGGGGTGTCCGGCCGAGCACCAGCAGGACAAACCAGTCGTCGTTGAGGTCGCGCAGCAGTCGGTAGTCCCACTCCGAGGTGACCGGTCCGCTGCGGGCCTGGCCGAGGAGCCGCCAGGTGCCGATCGCGGTGGACACCGCCCAGACCGCCATGACGAGAGCGGCGGCACCGAGGGCGTAGCTGACACCGATGGGCACGCCCTCCGGCAACAGCACCGCCGCGGCCAGGAAGACGGCGATCGGCCACCATCGGGCACTGCTGATCGCCATGAGGGGAAGGGCGTACCACGGCTGCTCAGGAGGCTGCGACGAGACCTCGTCAGTCCAGCCCTCGCGCGCGGACAGCGCATCGAGCAGGTTGAGCAGGTCGGCGTCGCGCGCGACATCGATCGTCTGCGTGCGGTCGGGTCCGACCACACGGACTGCCGGTTCTGGTCGCGCCTGGAGCTGGAGCGCTGGCCTGCGGAGCCGGGCAGCGGTGGCGCCCACGGCCCAGCCCGCTCCCAGGAGGGCGAGCACCCCGGTGACGGACGTCAGGCCCTCATAGGTGCCAGAGGTGTCAAGAGCCTTCCCCTGCATAGGCCACCCCAGCGCGCGGATCCGGATCGTCTCGCCGACCTTGGGATAGGGCGCATAGCAGTCGACCTCGGCATAGTGCTCGCCGCCCGGGTCGGTCCACCGCACCCCGCAGTCGGTGTAGTCGTCCTCTGGGTAGGGCAGCAGGCGGACCACCCGAGCCGACACGTCGCTTCCGGTCGCCCACAGCGTCTGGAATCCCAGCAGCGCCAAGGCCCCGAGCAACGCGGCACCCACCGCCTGTCGCGGCAACGCAGCCCGCACCCGGGTCCACCGGCCGGCCCGGCCATGGTTGCTCTGGAGGGCTGCCTCGGTCGCCGGAGCCCACTCCTCCACCGGACCGAGGACGAACCGGCGGCCCGCACCGTCGACGAAACCGCGCTGCTCCGCGAACTCGAACAGCTCCTCATCCACCGACATGCGCCGAATCTGGCTCTCGGAGTATGCAGTCCGCGACACCCTGAGGTGGGTGCGAGGCCCGATGACGACCAGGTCATCGTCGTCGACGAACGCCCGCACGCGGCGCTGTCCATCCGGACCCGCAGCGAGGAAGCGCGTCGTCACTCGCTTGCCACGTCGGGCCAAGGCCTCGGCGCGGCCCGCCGATCGATCGTTGAGAATAGCTGCCGCGAGGCCAACGAGCATGCTTGCGATCGTCACTGCGATCCAGAGCAGGATCGCGCGGGTCGGTGTCACCCTCGAATCCTAGGACCGGGCCTCACCAGCTCGCTCACACGGCATACGACAGCGGGCCGGTCACCACACGCAGTGGTGACCGGCCCGCGTTGTCTTGAGCGATTGTGTCGGTATGCCGCGCCTACTCCTCGAAGCCGACGAGGACCTGGCCGCCGGCGACGGTGTCACCGACCTTGACCGCGACCTCGGAGACGACACCGTCTGCGGGAGCGGTGATCTCGGTCTCCATCTTCATCGCCTCGAGGACGACGAGGGTCTCGCCGGCCTGCACCGACTGGCCCTTCTCGACGAGCACCTTGCTGACCGAGCCGGACAGCGGCGCCTTGACGCCATTGCCGGTGACGACGGGCGCCGCGGCGGGGGCAGCCGGGGCCGCACCGCCGGCAAAACTGCCGCCGCTCATGAAGATCGAGCCCAGCTTGGGGGCGTCGTCCTCGACCTCGACCTCCACATCGAAGACCTGGCCGTTGACAGTCACCTTGAGATTCATGTTGGTCATCACCTAACCCCGTGCACGACGTTGCGGCCCTGGACGGCGACGCGACCCTGCTGGGCCCACGCCGCTCCGGTCCGATAGTGGATCTGCTTGAGCTTGGCCTTGTGGCCGAGGTATGCCGCGACGGCGGCAGAGATGGCCAGCACCGTCTCCTCGGGGATCGGCACGGAGTTGCGGACCTCCTGCAGTTCCTTCTCGAGGGAGTCGATGCGGGCGACGAGCGACTGCACCGTGGCGAGCAGCTCCTCCGTGGAGGGTGCGCCGGTGGTGGAATCCGTTGCGGGAGTGGACATCAGGCCGGACCCAGACCGTGCTTCTTGGCCGGGCGCAGCTCGCGCTTGGCCTGGAGGGTCTCCAGTGCGCGGGCGATGTACTCGCGGGTGCGGGCCGGCTCGATGATGTCGTCGACGAGCCCGCGGGCAGCAGCGACGTAGGGCGTCGAGAAGGTCTCGCGGTATTCCTCGATGAGCTCCTGGCGCTTGCTCGCCGGGTCCTCGGCGTCCTTGATCTCCTTGCGGAAGACGATCTCGGCCGCGCCCTCGGCGCCCATGACCGCGATCTCTGCGGTCGGCCACGCGAAGACGCGGTCGGCACCGAGGTCCTTGGAGCACATCGCGACATAGGCGCCGCCATAGGCCTTGCGCAGCACGACGGTGATCTTGGGGACCGTCGCCGCCGAGTAGGCGTAGAGCAGCTTGGCGCCGTGGCGGATGATGCCGCCGTGCTCCTGCGCGACGCCCGGCAGGTAGCCGGGGACGTCGACCAGGGTCAGCAGCGGGATGTTGAACGCGTTGCAGAACCGGATGAAGGTCGAGCCCTTGTCGGAGGCGTTGATGTCGAGGACGCCGGAGTAGACCTGCGGCTGGTTGGCGATGACGCCGACCGTGCGGCCGTTGATGCGGGCGAAGCCGACGACGATGTTCATCGCGAATCCGGCTCGCACCTCGAGGAAGTCGCCGTGGTCGACGATGCCCGCGATGACCTCGCGAACGTCGTAGCCCTTCTTGCCGTCGACCGGCACGATGTCGGCCAGCGTGGCATTGGGCTCGATCGTGTCGTCGGGGTCGACGATCGGCGGGTCCTCGGTGTTGTTCTGCGGGAGATAGCTGAGCAGCTTCTTGGCGATGAGGATCGCCTGCTCGTCATCGTCGGCGACGAAGTGGATGTTGCCCGAGGTGCTCATGTGGGCGTCGGCGCCACCGAGCGCGTCGGCGGTGACCTTCTCCCCCGTCACCTGCTGGATGACATTGGGCCCGGTGATGAACATGTGGGCCTTGCGGGTCTGGATGATGAAGTCGGTCAGCGCCGGCGAGTATGCCGCGCCGCCGGCACAGGGCCCGGCGATGATCGAGATCTGCGGGACGACACCCGAGAGCAGCACATTGTTGAAGAACACGCGGCCATAGCCGGCGAGCGAGCCGATGCCCTCCTGGACGCGGGCGCCGCCGGAGTCGTTGATGAAGACGAACGGCGTGCCGGTCTGGAGCGAGGCCTTGAGCGTCGCCGCGACCTTGTTGGAGTGGATCTCGCCGGCGGAGCCACCGGCGACGGTGAAGTCCTGCGAGGCGATGTGGACCGGGCGGCCCATCACCGAGGCGGAGCCGGTGACCACGCCGTCGGCGGGCATGTCGACCTTGTCGAGGCCGAAGTAGGTCGACTGGTGCTTGGCGAACATCCCGACCTCCTGGAAGGAGTCGGGGTCGACGAGGGTCTCGACCCGCTCGCGCGCGGTGAGCTTGCCGCCCTCGTGCTGCTTCTCGATGCGCTTCTCGCCACCGCCGAGCTCGACCTGGCCGCGCGCGTCGAGGAGCTCCTCGGTGCGCTCGGCCATGCTCTTGGGCGCGGTGGCCTGCTGTGCGTTGTCAGTCATGGGTGTGGCCCTCCTCAGGCGGGCTCGACCGCGACGGTGGTGGCCTTGCCGTTCACCGTGACGGAGTACTTGATGGGCTCGTTCAGGGCGCGGGCGCCGGGAGCGTTGGGGTCGGACGCGGCCTTGGCCGCCTCCGGGTCGGTGCCGACGTTCTTCGGGCCCTCGGGGCGAGCGGTGAAGAAGCCGGGCGCCACGCCGGGGAACATCGCATAGGTCAGGACGTCCTCGTCGGAGCCGTTGAAGCCCTCGAGCGCGGCGGCCTCGTCCTTGAGCTTGTCCCACTCGGGCTCGAGCAGGTCGGCGGGGCGGTCGGTGATCGGCTCCTTGCCGGTCTGCTTCTTGGCGATCTCGACCACCTTGGGGTTGGGGTCGCCGATGGCCTTGCCGTAGTAGCCGAGCATGAGGTCGGCGAACTCGGCGGTGAGCGTCTTGTACTGCCCCACAAGGACATTGAAGACGGCCTGGGTGCCGACGATCTGCGAGCTCGGGGTGACCAGCGGCGGGTAGCCGGCGTCCTTGCGCACGCGCGGCACCTCCTCGAGGACCTCCTTGAGCCGGTCGCCCGCGCCCTGCTGGCGCAGCTGGCTCTCCATGTTGGAGATCATGCCGCCGGGGATCTGGCTCTTGAAGATCTCGGTCTCGACGCCGGTGATCGAGGACATGAACTGCGCGTACTTCGGCCGGATCTCGGCGAAGTGGTCCTTGATCTTCAGCAGCCGGTCATAGTCGAGGTCGGTGGAGTAGGGGGTGCCCTCGAGCATCTCGACAAGGGACTCGGTCGGGTTGTGGCCCGGGCCCATCGAGATCGAGGAGATCGCGGTGTCGACGACGTCGGCGCCGGCCTCGATGGCCTTCATCAGGCTGACCAGCGTCACGCCCGTGGTCGCGTGGCAGTGCACGTTGATCTGGGTGCCCGGGTAGGCGTCCTTGATCGCCTTGACGACGTCGTATGCCGCCTGCGGCTTCAGCAGCGCCGCCATGTCCTTCAGGGCCAGGGAGTCGGCGCCCATGTCCAGCAGCTGGCCGGCCAGGTGCACATATCCCTCGACGGTGTGCAGCGGGGAGACGGTGTAGCAGATGGTGCCCTGCGCGTGCTTGCCGGCCTTCTTGACCGACTGCATCGCGTGGGCGATGTTGCGGGGGTCGTTGAGGGCGTCGAAGACGCGATAGACGTCCATGCCGTTCTCGGCGGACTTGTCGACGAAGCGCTCCACCACCGAGTCCTCGTAGTGGCGGTAGCCGAGGAGGTTCTGGCCGCGCAGCAGCATCTGCAGGCGGCTGTTGGGCATCAGCTCGCGGAAGGTCCGCAGCCGCTCCCAGGGGTCCTCGTTGAGGAAGCGGATACACGCGTCAAAGGTCGCGCCTCCCCAGCACTCCACACTCCAATACCCGGCTGCGTCGATGTCAGCGCATGCGTCGACCATGTCCTCCATAGCCATCCGTGTGGCCATGAGGGACTGGTGGGCGTCGCGCAGGACCAGCTCGGTCACGCCAATCTGTCGCTGCTCGCTCATAACGACAATCCTTGCACCGTTCGCGCCGACAACACACATCGGGCGAATCGGGGCAAATCACTCATTCGTGCAAGGCCTCCCCCGTAGTGACGGAGCAGACAGCACGGACATCGCGCCAGCCATAACAATCGGTTACCCGGGATGGTGGAAGCGCTTACGCACGTGATAGCTGCCCAGCCGACCGGGCCGCCCGAGAGACAGGTATGCCGCGTGCGATCGCTCGCACGCGGCATACCCCTTGGCGGGGGCGAGCTCAGCCCAGGCCAGCCTCGCCCAGGAAGGACTTGGCCACGGCCGACGGGTCCTTCTTGTCGACGTCGACCTGCTTGAGCAGGGCGGACAGCTTGTCGGTGGTCAGGGCCTTGGACACGGCATCCAGCGCAGCCTCGCCCTCGGCGTTGAGGGCGCCCTGCTTGACCAGGGGCACGACATTCTGGGAGCCGAAGAGCTTTTTGTCGTCCTCGAGGGTGACGAAGCCGTTGGCCGCGATCGACGGGTCGGTGCTGAAGATGTTGGCGACGTCGACCTGGCCGTTCTTGAGGGCCTGCACCAGCGCCTGGCCCTTCAGCGGGCGGAAGGACTTGAAGCTCGCCTCGTAGGTCTTCTCCAGGCCGGGCACGCCCTGGGGGCGGGTCTTGAACTCCGGCGGCGCGGCGAGGGTCAGCTTGTCGGCCTTGCCCTTCAGCGAGCTGAGGTTGGTCAGCGAGTTCTTGCTCGCCGTCTCCTTGGTGACCACGAGCGAGTCGTTGTCCTCGGCCGCCGACCGCTTCAGCAGCGTCAGTCCCTTGGACTGGGCCATGCTCAGGGCCGCGTCATAGACGGTGTCGGGGTCGGTGCCGGTGAAGCCGTCGTCGTAGTAGAGCGCCAGCGCGCCGGTGTATTCGGGCACCAGCGTGATCGAGCCGTCCTCCAGGGCCTTGAGATAGATCTCGCGGCTGCCGATGCCGAGCTTGGTCGAGGCGTTGACGCCCTTGGCCTTGAGCGCACCGGCATAGATCTCGGCGAGCAGCTCGGACTCGGAGAAGTCGGCCGAGCCGACCACGACCGGGCCGCCGCCGCCCGAGCCGGAGCTGGAGGCGCTGGCCGAGCCGGCCGCAGACGAGCTGGTCTCGGAGGCCATCGGGTCGGAGCCGCCGCCGCAGGCGGCCAGGGCGAGGGCGCCGGCGAGGGTGAGCGAGAGGGTCACCGCGCGCGTGGTGCGGCGGGTCGGGGTGCTGGTGGTCATGATGCTTCTCTTCCCTGAGTCGAAGCCGAGGCACCGATGGGTGCTCCAGCAGGGTCGGTGGTGGCAACCGGCTCGCGGCGGGGCTTCTTCCCGGCGCGGGTGGGATCGGTCAGGCCGGGCGAGACCGCGCCTCGCTCGACTCCGGCCAGGACGAGGTCGACGAGCACAGCCAGCGCCGCGACGAGGAGGGCGCCGGCAGCGGTCTGGGGATAGTCGGCGGAGGCGAGCCCGTCGAGGAGATAGCGCCCGAGGCCGCCGACACCGAGGACGGCGGCGATGGTCCACGTGGCCACCACCTGGAGGGTGGCCGAGCGCAGACCGGAGAGGATCAGCGGCAGCGCGCAGGGCAACTCGACCTCGCGCAGCACCCGCATCGGCGACATGCCCATCCCGCGGGCGGCGTCACGGGCGGCGGGGTCGACGGCCTCGACGCCCGCATAGGCGCCCGAGAGCAGCGGTGGGATGGCCAGGATGACCAGGACGATCACGGCTGGCAGCAGGAACGCGATGTCGGCGTTGGAGATGCGCGGGCCGAGCCACAGCGCCACCGCGAAGAGCAGTCCGAGGCTCGGGATGGCGCGCAGCGCGTTGGCGGCCGAGACCAGCCACTTGCCGCGCCCGGTGTGGCCGACCCAGACGCCGAGGGGGATCGCGATGGCAGCGGCGATCGCGACGACGAGCAGGCTCGCCCAGAGATGCTCGACGATGCGGGAGGGGATGCCGTCGGTGCCGCTCCAGTGGGCGGGGTCGGTGAGCCAGTCGATCACTGAGGCGATCACGGGGCACCACGGACCGCCGAGCGCCACGGCGTGAGGAGCCGGGCGCCGACCTGGATGAGGACGTCGAGGGCCAGCGCGAGCAGCAGGCAGGCGAGGATGCCGGCACCCAGCTCGGCCGGGATGTTGCGCTCATAGCCGTCGACCAGCAGGTCGCCCAGCTGGGAGACGCCCAGCAGGCTGGCGACGCTGACGATGCTGACATTGCTCACCGCGGCCACCCGGAGACCGGCCGCGATGACCGGGACCGCCAAGGGCAGTTCGACGGCGAAGAGCCGCCGCCACGGCCGGTATCCCATCGCCGTCGCCGCCTGGGCCACGTGGTCGGGGACCGAGCGCAGCCCGTCGACGACCGTGCGCACGAGCAGCGCGACGGTATAGACCGTCATGGCGGCAACGACATTGACCGGGTCGAGGATCTTGGTGCCCAGGATGAGCGGCATCAGGATGAACAGCGCCAGCGACGGGATGGTGTAGAGCAGGCCGGAGGCCGTCACGATCGCCGTGGCGACGCGGGGCCGGCGCGAGGCGGCCCAGCCGATGGGGATCGCGATGAGCAGACCAAGCACCAGCGGGATGCCGGCCAGCAGCAGATGGCGCCACGCGAGGGCCGCGATGTCGCCGGCGTGGTCGCTGACCCAGGTCACGGGTCGCGCCTCGGCTCGCTCGCCGCGGGCGGCGGCCCCGTCACGACCGGGAGCTCACCGGTCTGCTCGAGCAGCGCCGCAGCGCCGTCGTCGTCGCGCTGCTCCGGACGGTCGGCGGCCTCGATCTGCTGGAGCACCTCCGCGGCACGCACCGTGCCGACCAGGCGACCGTCGTCGTCGACCACCACTCCCCGCCGGCTCGGCGAGGACAGGGCCGAGTCGAGCGCGTTGCGCAACGGCCCGCCCTGCCGGGCGAGGGTGCCGCCGAGCGCCAGCGTGGCCGCCTCGATGGGGGCGGTGAGGCGCTCGGGCTCGACCCAGCCCTGCGGCATACGTGCCTCGTCGACGACGAGCAGCCACGGGTCGCGGGTGACGGCACGGGCCTCGTCGGCGCTCGCGCCGAGCCGCACCGTCGGCTCGTCGTGGACCCGGACCTGGCCGTCGACAAAGCCGAGCGCGCGGTAGCCGCGGTCCTTGCCGACGAAATCGGCGACGAAGTCGTCGGCCGGGTGGGCCAGGAGATAGGCCGGCTCGGCCACCTGGGCGAGCTTGCCGCCGACCCGCAGCACCGCGACCTGGTCGCCGAGCCGGATCGCCTCGTCGATGTCGTGGGTGACGAAGACGATCGTCTTGCCGAGCTCGGCCTGGAGGCGCAGGAACTCGTCCTGGAGCTGCTCGCGCACGACCGGGTCGACGGCACTGAACGGCTCGTCCATGAGCATGACGGGCGGGTCGGCAGCGAGCGCCCGGGCGACGCCGACGCGCTGCTGCTGGCCACCGGAGAGCTGGCTGGGATAGCGCCGGGCCATCGACTCGTCGAGACCCACGACGGCGAGCATCTCGCGGGCTCTCTCGCGGGCCTTGCGCTTGTGCCAGCCGAGCAGCAGCGGCACGGTCGCGACGTTGTGCTCGATGGTGCGGTGGGGGAAAAGGCCGGCGTGCTGGATGACATAGCCGATGCCGGAGCGCAGGGCGTTGGCGTCCCTCGACGCGGTGTCCTGGTCGTCGATGAGGATGCGGCCGCTGGTGGGCTCGATCATGCGGTTGATCATGCGCAGACTCGTCGTCTTGCCGCAGCCGGACGGACCGACGAGCACGGTGATCTTGCCAGTGGGCGCCGTCAGCGTCAGATCGTCGACGGCCACGGTGCCGTCGGGATAGCGCTTCGAGACCTGCTCGAGCCTGATCATGCGGTCGACCCTAACCCGGCGCACCGACAGCCGACCTGCCAAGCGGCCGGTGGATCTGCGGCCAGCCAGCCCCGCGGGCGGACGAGCCGCAGGTCAGGGCGCGGTCCGGCTGCTCACTCCGGGGGCCGGGTGACCGCCTCGGCCAGCCACGCGGCATACGCCTCGGTGGCGGCGACGATCGGCATGGCGATGACCTCGGGGGTCTCGTAGGGGTGCTCCTGCTCGACCCGCGCGGCCAGCTCGTCGAAGCGGCCGGGCGTGGTCTTGGCCAGGATCAGACACTCCGGGTCGGCCTGCACGACGCCGTCCCAGCGGTAGTAGGAGGTCATGTCCGGCAGCACCTGCGCGCAGGCCGCGAGTCGCTCCTCGACCAACAGGCGGGCGATCCGCTCGGCAGTGGCGCTGTCGGGGGTGGTGATGTGGACCTCGAGAGCCTCGGTCATCTTGCCCTCACAGGTCCGTGCGGCGGAAGTTCTGCCAGGAGCGGCTCGCGGTCGGGCCCCGCTGCCCCTGGTAGTGCGAGCCGTATCTGGCCGAGCCGTACGGGTTCTCGGCCGGCGAGCTGAGGCGGAAGAAGCAGAGCTGGCCGATCTTCATGCCGGGCCACAGCATGATCGGCAGGGTCGCCACATTGCTGAGCTCGAGCGTGACATGCCCGCTGAAGCCGGGGTCGACGAAGCCTGCGGTGGCGTGGGTGAGCAGGCCAAGACGTCCGAGGCTCGACTTGCCCTCGACACGGGCCGCGAGGTCGTCGGGCAGGGTCACCGCCTCCAGCGTCGAGCCGAGGACGAACTCCCCCGGGTGCAGCACGAAGCCCTCGCCCGGGTCGACCTCGATCAGCCGCGTGAGCTCGGGCTGCTCCTGGGCCGGGTCGATGACCGGGTACTTGTGGTTGTCGAAGAGCCGGAAGAACTTGTCGAGGCGCACGTCCACCGAGCTCGGCTGGACCATGCCGGCGTCCCACGGGTCCAGGACCACCCGCTGGGCGTCGATCTCGGCTCGGATGTCACGGTCGGAGAGCAGCACCCCGTCACGCTAGCGCGCGGCGCCACACGAGGGGAGGTATGCCGCGTGGGCGGGTGCGTGAGGGCCCGAATGCGTGGGCTAGAATCGCCATTCGCAGCCCACCAGTGGGCGCGCGCCGATGTAGCTCAATGGTAGAGCGCCAGCTTCCCAAGCTGGACACGCGGGTTCGATTCCCGTCATCGGCTCCAGACATCGCAGCCGCAGGCCCGGAGCACATGCTCGGCCTGCGGCTTTGTCATGTCCTGCGGATCACATCCGCGGCTCCAGGAACCACGCAACATCCCGCCGCCCCTCAGCGCATCTCACAGTTGAACGGCCACGGGAGACCGGGCCGACCGGCAAGACTGGCAGTGAGCCACGGAGATCGAGGAGGACGTCATGACAACGCTTCAGCAGATGCGTCGGGTGGGGCTGGTGACGGTGGCGGGCGCCGCGCTCGCGCTGAGTGCCTGCGGTGGGTCCTCGGATGATGGGGCGAGCACGACGAGCGCCGGTGCCACGGGCGCCGGGACCACGTCCACCACCTCGGCCAGCCAGGCGAGCACGAGCGGCGGGGCAGGCACGACCTCTGCGACGCCGGCCGACGCCTCGACCCCGGCCGGCACCACCAGCCAGCCCGGGAGCGGCACCACCAGCCAGCCCGCAGCCGGCACCACGAGCATGGCGCCGTCCACGACGACTGCCACCGGCGGCTCCGGCGTCACCCGGGTCGACCCGAAGGCCTACGCCGGCCCCGTGGCCGGCGACTACCGCTTCGTCTCGCCGTCGGGCAACCTCTACTGCGGCAAGACGGCCAACATCGTCGGCTGCCAGTCGCATGACCTGGTCGCCAACCTGCCCAAGTGCAACAACCCCGACACCGCGCAGGCGTTCATCGCGGTCGGCCCCAACGGGACCGAGCGGCGCTGCACCAACGAGGGTGTCTTCATCGAGCAGAGCCCCAAGGTCCTGCCCTATGGCTCGTGGCTCGTCATGGGCGACTACTCCTGCGTCTCCGAGAAGTCGGGCATCTCGTGCACCTACACGCGCACGGTCAAGGGCGAGCAGGACGAGCTGGGCTTCCACGCCTCCCGGCAGGGCTTCGAGTTCGCCGGCTAAGTGTCGCTGGCGTGGGCGCGCCCCGGGGTGAGATCACCCGGGGTGAGCTCACCCAGGGTGGGCGTCAGCCCGGGACGACCCAGCGCACGATCGTGACCAGGCCGACGATCGCGCAGATGACCGCGAAGAGCGCCAGGGCGAGAGCGATCACCATGGCGGTGTCGATGCCCTTGCGCTCTGACGAGCCGGCCGGGACGACCTTGCCCAGCTTGGGACGGTCGCCCGCGGGCCGGAGCGTGGCACTCGCGCCCTCGGCGGCGCGCAGGGAGGTCGCCTCCGGCTCATCGGACTCGTCGGACTCGTCGGACTCGTCGGGAGTCGCCACCTCGTCGCGGCTGTCTGCCTCATCGAGCTCGTCGACGTGCTCGACCTCGACCACGCCGGGGTCGTCCATCGCCGGGAGCTCGTCGGCGGCCGCGGGGTCGAGCTCCTCGGAGCTGTCAGGGGCCGCGCCATCGCGGCCGACGGGCTCATCGGCGTCGGCCTCGGGCTGGGACTCGGCCGGCGCGGGGTGGGGGTCATAGACGACCCGGTCGAGGCTCGGGTCGGACTCGATGGCCTTGCGCTGGAGCGCGGCGATGCGCGGGATCTGCTCGTCGGCCTCGCGCACCGAGGCCGGCAGCGAGCGCCACATCTCGGCGAAGTCGTCACGGTGGTGGGCCCGCCACGCGTCGGTGGCCTCCTGGACCTCCGGGCCCTTGCGGCCGGTGCCGAACCAGGCCGCCGCGGCCTCGGGGAGGTCGCCAAGCGCATAGTGCGCCTCGCCGAGGGCGTCGAGGGCCCCGCGATCGTCGCTGACCTCGACCAGGTCGCGGAGACGATCGCGCGCCTCCTCTGGGCGTCCGGCCGCCAGGTCGTCACGGGCGCGGCTCACGGCGTCGTTGCTCACAGATGCAGTATGCCGCCAGCGGCCGACACTCGGAGGCTTCGGCACGCCTGTGGCAGCGGCGGCGACACCGGCCACCTGGCGTGAGGGGTCAGCGGTGGCCGGCGCGCAGGACGAGCTCCAGCTCGAAGCGGATGTCCGGATCGTCCAGGGCCTCGCCGAAGATCTCCCGCAGCTGCGCCAGCCGGTAGCCCACCGTCTGCTCGTGGATGCGCAGCTCCCTGGCGATGGGCGCGCGCTGGCCGTGGTGCCGCAGCCAGGCGAGCAGGGTGGCGGTCAGCCGCTCGCGCTGGCTGGGGCGCAGGTCCGCGAGCGGGGCCAGCCGGGCGCGGGCGAGGTCGGTGACGACATGTGGCTCGGCGGCCAGGACGAGCTCGGTGAGCCGCTCGTCGACCCAGAGCGCGTGGGGCGTCTCCGCCCCGGTCATGGCGGCGCCGGTAGCATGCAAGACCGTCTGAGCCAGCATCGCCAGACGGAGCGAGTCGGACGCCTCCCCCAACGGCCGGGGCGGTCCGACCACGGCCGAGCGCTCGCGCAGCGCCGCGTCGATCTGGCGGCGCCGTCGGGCCGAGAGCGGCTCGGGGAGCACGGCCACGGCATCGGCATCGCGGCCGACGACCACCGCCTCGACCCCAAGGGCACTGCGGATCCCCTCGGCGGAGTCGAGCGGGAGCCACACGACCACCACCCGCTCGGGCACCGCCCAGCCGGCGGCGACCGCGGCAAGCCGCACCGACTCCTCGTCACCGTGACCACGCACGACCAGGTCGGCGACCTCGGCCCGCAGGCGGTCGCGCTCCCCCGCGCGGTCGGCGACCTCCGCGGCATACCCCTCGGCGCTCGCCGCGGACAGCTCCTCGATATAGGCCAGGATCGACTCCCCCAGGCTCACCAGCACCGGGGTCTCCAGGCCGGCGTCCATCGCCACGCGCGAGACCTGCCGGAAGGTCGCCCGGGCCCCATGGCGGTATGCCGCGAGCAGCGCATCGAGGGTGCGGCCCATCCGCACCTCCCCCCGGCCCAGCCCCTCGTAGACAACGCGGCTGTCGACCGTCAGCCCCGGCTCCGCCGTCCCCGGCAGCTCGAGGAAGCGGTCGAACGCGACCTCGACGCCGCGGCGCACGCCCTCGCCGAAGCGGCCCTCCAGCGGCCGGGCGTAGTCGGGCACGGCCCGCCCCAGGCTCTGGATCACGTCATCGGCGATGCGCGCCATCTCGGGACGCAGCAGATCGCCAATTTCGGCGGGAAGGGACAACCATGGCGGGTCCTCGATCGGCTGATCCACGCCGCCGCCCCCTTTTTTTATCGGGATCACACAGTTTCTCCTGCGCAATCGTAGGTCCTGTGAGGAGAGATCGGACCCCTGTCGGCGCGAAGATCGATATATGGGAAAACTGCGTCCTCTCTCGCGCGCCGCGTCGATCTTCACGACGCCGCTGACGCCGGAGGACTTCCTGGGTCTGGTGAACCCGCTGGCCAGCTCCCGGCAGCTGCGCGGCATCGTCACCGAGGTCACCCACGAGACGCCGAATGCCGCGACCATCCGCTTCCGCCCCGGCAGGGGCTGGGACCCGCACCTGGCCGGACAGTGGGCCCGGATCGGCGTCGAGATCGACGGGGTGCGCCAGTGGCGCTCCTATTCGCTCAGCGCCCCTGCGGGCGCCGACCCCGCGATCACGGTCACGGCGATCGGGCTGGTCTCCACCGCGCTGGTGCGTCACACCGCACCCGGTGATGTCCTCTTCCTCGCCCCGCCGCAGGGCGAGTTCGTGCTCCCCCAGCACCCCCGCCCGCTGCTGATGCTCACCGCCGGCTCGGGCCTCACGCCTGTCATGTCGATGATCCGCACCCTCATCCCACGCCGCCCCGACGCCGATGTCGTGCTGCTGCACTCGGCCCGCACGCCCGACGACACGCTCTTCCGCGAGGAGCTGCTCGAGCTCGCCGACCAGTTCCCCGGCCTCACGGTCCACTTCTGGCACACCGCCGAGCGCGGGCGCCGGATCGGGCTCGACACCCTCGAGGACATCGAGCAGGTCTGCCCCGACTGGCGCGCGCGGGCCGCCTATGCCTGTGGACCGACCGACTTCCTCGACGCCGCCGAGGCACTGTGGCAGCGCGAGGAGGCCGACCTGCTCATGGAGCGCTTCGCGCGCGTCCTGCTCGAGGGCGCCGGCGGGGAGGGCGGCCGGATCACCTTCGAGAAGTCCGACAAGGAGGTCGAGGCCGATGGCGAGACCACCATCCTCGACGCCGGCGAGGACGCGGGCGTGGTCATGCCGAGCGGCTGCCGGATGGGCATCTGCCGCTCCTGCCTGACCCCGCTCATCTCCGGACAGCTGCGCGACCTGCGCACCGGGGAGGTCCACGGCGAGGAGGGCGAGCTCGTCCAGACCTGTGTCAACGCCGCCGCCGGCCCGGTCCACCTCGACCTCTGAGCCGCCACCCGTCTTGCACCGACCAGCACAGTCCCCAACAGAAGGGCAGAGAGCATGACTGCCACCGCAGACCGCCCGCTCACGAGCGTGCCGACCGAGGCGCTGGAGACCACCGTCCCCTCGGCCGACACCCGTCCCCCTGCCGACGTCGCCGCGACCCCGGCCACGCATGTGCGCCGCCCGGTGATCGCCAAGACCGGCGCCCCACTGGTCCGCCCGCCGGCCGCAGCCCACCTCAGCGACGAGCAGGTCGCCGAGCTCGGCCGCGAGCTCGACGCGATCCGCGCCGATGTGGAGGCGCGCCGCGGGGCCGCCGACGCGGCATACATCCGCAAGGTCATCAAGGCCCAGCGCATGCTGGAGATGGCCGGGCGCGGCACCCTCGTCTTCGCCAAGCACCCGCTCGCCTGGGTCGCCGGCACCGGCATGCTCGGGGTCGCCAAGATCCTCGAGAACATGGAGATCGGCCACAACGTCATCCACGGCCAGTGGGACTGGATGCGCGACCCCGACATCCACTCCACGACCTGGGAGTGGGACTTCGTCGCGCCGGCCGCGGGCTGGAAGAAGACCCACAACGACACCCACCACACCTATACCAATGTGATCGGCAAGGACCGCGACGTCGGCTACAACATCCTGCGCGTCGACCGCGACCAGCCGTGGAAGCCGTGGAACATCGGCAACCCCGTCTACAACCTGCTGCTCGCACCGGTCTTCGAGTGGGGCATCGCCATCTATGACCTCGAGCTCGACGAGGTGCAGGCCGGCCGCAAGCCCATGTCCGCGCTCAGGCGCGACCTCAAGGCGGTCGGCGTCAAGCTGGCCAAGCAGGTCGGCAAGGACTATCTCGCGACGCCGGCCGTCGCGGGCCTGGCGACCGGCTCCTTCAAGGCCGCCCTGCTGGGCACCCTGGGCGCCAACGCGATCCGCAACATCTGGGCCCACGAGGTGATCTTCTGCGGCCACTTCCCCGAGGGCGCCGACACCTTCTCGGAGGAGATGATCGACGGCGAGACCCAGGGCGACTGGTATATCCGCCAGATGCTCGGCTCGGCCAACATCTCCGGCAGCCCGCTGCTGCACCTGATGACCGGCAACCTCAGCCACCAGGTCGAGCACCACCTCTTCCCCGACCTGCCGAGCAACCACTACGCCGAGATCGCGGTCAAGGTGCGCGACATCTGCGAGCGCTACGGACTGCCCTACAACACCGGTCCCTTCCACAGGCAACTCGCCTCCACGTGGAAGCAGATCTTCCGGCTCGCACTTCCCTGAGCCGGAGGGGGAACCGGGCGCCAGGGGACGGCGTCCGAGTCCTGTGAGAGAGGCGGGTATGCCGCGGCGTCAGGGGACGCGGCACACCCGCCTCTCGTCTGCTCAGGTGAGGTCGGCGCGGGGGTGCTCGGGGAAGAGCGCCCGCCGGACCGCGTGGGCCGACCAGAGGCCGAGCCCGATGCCGGTGACCACATCGGAGGGGTGGTGCATCCCGCGATAGAGCCGCGAGTAGCCGACGACGGGCGGCAGGCCATAGCGCAGGACCGGCCCGAGCAGGCGGGTCGAGGCGTGGCCGGAGCGCTCCAGGGTGCCGGCGAGAGTGGTGTGCATCGCGGTCGTCGCACCGGTGTGGCCACTCGGAAAGCTCGAGGTCGGACGCGGCCTGTCGAGCCACTCGACATCGGGGCGCGGGCGGCCGGTGGCGTGCGCGGCCGCCATGAAGCAGACCGTCTCGAGCGCGATGCTGGCCATGGCCGCCACGCCCTCGCGCCAGTCGCGGGTCGAGCGATAAGCCAGTGCCCCATAGACCACGGCCATCGAGATCGTCTGCGGCACATCGGTATAGGTCGAGGCGGCCCAGGTCCACCGGTTGCCCGCGGGGGTGCGCCGCTCGACCAGCGCCCGGTTGATCACGTCCTCCTGGGGGAAGCCCCGCAGCGGCCCCATGATGACCTTGCCTGCGGCGGCGATCGCGCCGGTGATCGCGGCGCCGGGCACGAGGATCTCGCGGACGAATCGCTGCATGACCCCGACCCTAGCCGGGTGCGGCCACCACGGTGGGGGCGTATGCCGCGCGCAGGAGGCAGCGCGCGGCATACGCCATGACGGAGGCGGGGCGTCGGGCCACCCTCATGTCCCGGCCGCCCGCTGTCGCCTCCGGGTCAGCTGCCCTCCTCCCGGAGGGAGGCGAGGGCGTGGGTCACGCCGAGGGTCGCGGGATAGAGCTCGCGGTAGCCGGCATAGAGCCGGTCATAGGTCGGCCGGTGCTCCGCGACCGGCTCGACGACGTGACCGGAGCGTGCCCAGTCGGTCTGGGGCACAACGGCGCCCACACCGATGGCGGCCAGGAGGGCATCGC
This sequence comes from Micrococcales bacterium, assembly GCA_021287075.1. Lineage (GTDB taxonomy): Bacteria > Actinomycetota > Actinomycetes > Actinomycetales > Dermatophilaceae > JAJTBD01. Next base: position 116,705 of record JAJTBD010000003.1, read on the forward strand.
CATAGCTCGCCCCGACCGTGGTGCGCGGGACGACCTGCTCGATCCCGCAGACGTCGCTGACGATCTGGGTCCACAGCCCGCCCTGGGTGCCGCCGCCGACGGCCACCACGCGCGCCGGCGGCCCGGCGACCTGCTCGAGGACGTCGAGGATCTCGCGGATCCCATAGGCGGTGACCAATGACCTCCTGGCGGCCACCGCCCTGCGCCGGCATGGCGGACCGCGCGTGCTGCTCGCCGGCGGCGAGCTGCGCGAGGGCAGCGCCCTGCTCGCCACGTCTGGACCGGCGACGGTGTCCTATCTGGAGAGCAAGCACACCGACTGGGCGATCGTCGAGGGCGAGGGCATCCACCCCTATGCGGGCCTGACCACGTCGATGCCCTGGCAGGTCGCCACCGACCGGGCACTGCTGACCGCCGGCACCCGCCGCTGCGTCGTCGCCGCCAATGGCGCCTTCGGTCGGCGATATGTCGGCTTCATCGCCGACGTCGGCTCGGTCGACATCATCGTCACCGACGGGGCCTCGCCGACGAGGGGCTGCCCGCCTTTGCCGGCAAGGTGGTGCGCGCCGCCACCGACGAGTCCTGGGACGAGCACTAGGGCGCGGCCCGCCGAGGCGACGCCGCGGCATACCTAGACTTGGCCGGTGACCACCCCGCCGACCGACGCGTCCCCCGAGGAGTCCGGGCTGCCGGAGCAGCTCGACGTCGAGGCGCTCGGACCAGGCGTGGACCCGGCCGACCTCGAGACGACGCTGCGGGTGCTCGGGGCGCTGCACGAGCTCCCGGCGGGGCACCCCGACATCCAGACCGTGAAGCGCGCGACGGGCACGATGTACAAGCGGATCCGCAAGGCGCGCAGGGCTGCCGAGCGGGAGCGCACCCTCGGGCCGCTGCGCGAGCACGACCGCCTGGTGCTGGAGTCGACGGCCACCGGGTCGCCGATGCGCATCGACGATGAGACCAAGGGCATCCCCCTCGCCTCGACCGCCCCCGGCGCGGTCGCCGGGCATCTCAACACCCCGCGCGGGTGCTACATGTGCCACGAGAGGTTCACCCAGGTCGACGCGTTCTATCACTGGCTCTGCCCGCGCTGCGCCGCCTTCAGCCACACCAAGCGCGACCAGCGCACCGACCTGTCGGGCAAGCGTGCGCTGCTCACCGGCGGCCGGGCCAAGATCGGCATGTACATCGCGCTGCGGCTGCTGCGGGACGGCGCCGACCTGACCATCACCACCCGCTTCCCCCGGGATGCCGCGCGCCGGTTCGCCGAGCTGGCCGACTCCCCCGAGTGGCTCGACCGCCTCACGATCGTCGGCATCGACCTGCGCGATCCCACCCAGGTCGTCGCGCTCGCCGACGAGGTCGCCTCCCGAGGACCGCTCGACATCCTGGTCAACAACGCGTGCCAGACAGTGCGACGCAGCCCCGGCGCCTATGCGCCGCTTGTCGAGGGCGAGTCCCACCCGCTGCCCACCGACGGCCCGCTCCCCCGGATGATCACCTTCGACCGGATCAGCGAGGCCCACCCCGCGGCACTGGTCGGCACCCTCCAGCAGCACGCTGTCGCACACGGCGAGGAGGGCGATGTCGAGCACGCGATCGACCTGACGGCGAGCGCCGCGGCCATGACCGCCCTGGCCCTGCGCGCCGGCAACGCCAGCCTCGAGGCCCACCTCGCCGGCACGGCCGTCGATGCCGGCGGCCTGCTCCCCGACCTCCAGCGCTCCAACTCCTGGAAGCACAAGGTCGAGGAGGTCGACCCGCTGGAGCTGCTCGAGGTGCAGATGTGCAACTCGGTGGCGCCCTTCCTGCTCGTCTCCCGGCTGCGGCCCTCGATGCGGGCCGCGGTCCAGGCGGGCGCCCGCCGTGCCTATGTCGTCAATGTCTCGGCGATGGAGGGCCAGTTCTCCCGCCGCTACAAGGGCCCGGGCCACCCCCACACCAACATGGCCAAGGCCGCGCTCAACATGCTCACCCGCACCTCCGCCGGCGAGATGTTCGAGACCGACCGCATCCTGATGACCGCCGTCGACACCGGCTGGATCACCGACGAGCGCCCCCACGACGAGAAGCTGCGGATTGCCGCGGAGGGCTGGCACGCCCCGCTCGACCTCGTCGACGGCGCCGCCCGCGTCTACGACCCGATCGTGCGCGGCGAGGCGGGCGAGGACATCTACGGCTGCTTCGTCAAGGACTTCGAGCCCAGCCCCTGGTGAGCCCGCGGCACACCCGCCCGCGCTGAGCACGCGGCATACCCCTCGCCCCTCACCCGGGTATGCCGTGACGTGGGCCGCGTCACGATCGCTTGCCTTTTGTTACTCGTGGGTATCAAGATGGGCTACCGGCCGGTAACGCGATCCCGGCTGCCCGGATGCCGAAGCCGCGGCCCCCGGCACGACCACGACCACGACAGACCACGGCACAGCCCGGCATACAGGAGGACCCATGGGCCACTACAAGAGCAACGTGCGCGACATCGAGTTCAACCTCTTCGAGGTCTTCGGCCGCCAGGAGGTCCTGGGCCAGGGCATCTATGAGGACGTCGACGCCGACGCGGCCAAGGACATCATCCGCGAGGTCGCCCGCCTGTCGGAGAACGAGCTGGCCGAGTCCCTGCTCGACTCCGACCGCAACCCGCCCGTCTACGACGCGGAGAACTACTCGGTGACGATGCCGGAGTCGTTCAAGAAGTCCTTCCAGGCCTATGTCGACGGCGAGTGGGGCCAGCTCGACTTGCCGGCCGAGCTCGGCGGCATGGTCGTCCCGCCGTCGGTGCGCTGGTCGGTGGCCGAGCTCGTCTGCGGCGCCAACCCCGCCATCCACATGTTCGCCGCGTCCTACTCCTTCGCGACCCTGCTGCACTACATGGGCACCGAGGACCAGAAGAAGCTCGCGCGCTGGATCGCCGATAAGAACTGGCACTGCACGATGGTGCTCACCGAGCCCGACGCGGGCTCCGACGTGGGCGCCGGCCGCACCAAGGCCACCCAGAACGAGGACGGCACCTGGAACATCGAGGGCGTCAAGCGCTTCATCACCTCGGCCGAGTCCGACATGGTCGACAACGTCGTCCACTTCGTCCTCGCCCGCCCCGAGGGCGCCGGCCCCGGCACCAAGGGCCTGAGCCTGTTCATCGTCCCCAAGTTCCACGTCGACCTCGAGACCGGTGAGATCGGCGAGCGCAACGGCGCCTATGTCACCAACGTCGAGAAGAAGATGGGCCTGAAGGTCTCCACGACCTGCGAGGTCACCTTCGGCGAGAAGGAGCCGGCCGTCGGCACCCTGCTCGGCGAGGTCCACGACGGCATCGCCCAGATGTTCAAGGTCATCGAGAGCGCCCGCATGTTCGTGGGCACCAAGGCGATCGCCACCCTCTCGACCGGCTATCTCAACGCGCTCGAGTACGCCAAGGAGCGCGTCCAGGGCGCCGACCTGACCACCCCGGCCAAGGACGCCCCGCGCGTCACGATCACCCACCACCCCGACGTGCGCCGCAGCCTCATGCTGCAGAAGGCCTACGCCGAGGGCCTGCGGGCCCTGGTGATCTACACCGCGACCCAGCAGGACATCGTCGCCCAGGCGCAGGAAGGCAACCCGGCCGCCCCGATCGAGAAGGGCACCCCGGCCGAGCTGGCCGAGCGCGTCAACGACCTGCTCCTGCCGATCGTCAAGGGCCTGGGCTCCGAGCGTGCCTGGACCCTGCTCGGCACCGAGTCGCTCCAGACCTTCGGCGGCTCCGGCTTCCTCCAGGACTACCCGGTCGAGCAGTACGTCCGCGACGCCAAGATCGACACCCTCTATGAGGGCACGACCGCCATCCAGGGCCTCGACTTCTTCTTCCGCAAGATCGTCAAGGACCAGGGCGCGGCCATCGGCGAGCTCAACAACCAGATCCAGGCGACCGTCGACGGCGGCGGCGAGGGCGACAAGCTGGCCGCCGAGCGCGCCCTGCTCGGCACCGCCCTCCAGGACGTGCAGGCCATCCTCGGCGCGATGTTCGGCGAGCTGATGAAGTCCGACCCGCGTCAGGACGGCGGCGACCTGCGCAACCTCTACAAGGTCGGCCAGAACTCCACCCGCCTGCTGCTGTCCGCCGGTGACCTGGTCGTCGGCTGGCTGCTGCTGCGCCAGGCCGAGATCGCCCAGGCCCGGCTCGACTCCGGCGAGGCCGGCAAGGACGAGGCCTTCTACACCGGCAAGGTCGCGGCCGCGTCCTTCTACGCCAAGAACGTCCTGCCCAAGCTGACCGCCGAGAAGGCGATCGCCGAGGCCATGGACAACTCCCTGATGGACGTCCCCGAGGAGGCGTTCTAAGGACACCAGCCCCCGCGGCATACGTTCGTCGTGGTCCGTATGCCGCGGGTCCCACGTGGGAGCAACGCAGTGGCCCCGGTGAGAGACGGCTCTCTCACCGGGGCCACTGCTTCCATTCCGCTGTCGGCGACGGGCACACCCCTGCGCTGCCGTCGCCAGCACCCCCTGCGGCGTGGTGGTCAGGTGAGGCCACCCGTCCCCTGACCGGAGCGGCCTCGCCGTGACCACCACGCTAGGGGTGGGCCGCTGGACGCGGCAATGGGGAGCACTCCCCGCCGCCGGACCCTGCGCGCGTCAGTAGCGGTCGTCGCGGCGCTCGACGACGTCGGGCCCACCGCGGCGCTCGACCACCGTGTGGCTGCGCGCCCGCTGGCCGTTCATGATCAGGCCGACGACGATCGAGAGGATGCCCGCGAGCAGCAGGATCCAGCCGATGGTGTCGAGGTTGGTGCCGACGGCGTTGTCGACCAGGTCGGTGAACGACAGGATCGCGCCGAGGACGATGAGGGTGATGCCGAGTCCGAGTCCCATGGGCTCCTCCTTCGGTATGCCGCGTGGCCGCGGCCAGGGGGTCAGGTTGCGGACACGCTACCCGAGACGTCCGCTGACCTGCGGTTTCGCGGCATACCTCGCCGGAGGCACGTCAGAGCCGGCGGTCCGCCAGCACGGGGAAGGAGGAGCGGGCCCTGGCGACCACGCCGGGGTCGATCTCGACCGACAGGACATGCTCGCCGTCCCCGGCCTCGGCGAGGATCTCGCCGGTGGGCGCGACGACCATCGAGTGACCGCCCATCTCGAAGCCGGCGTGCGTCCCACCGGTGTTGCAGGCGATCACGATGCACTGGTCCTCGGCCGCCCGGGCCTGGGCCATCATCCGCCAGGCCTCGACCCGCTTCATCGGCCAGGCAGCGGGCACGACGAAGACCTCGGCGCCCCGGTCGAGCAGCAGCCGGAACATCTCGGGGAAGCGCAGGTCATAGCAGGTGGCGAGGCCGGCCCGGAGCGAGGAGCCCTCTCCCGCAGGCAGATCCAGGATCGTGAGCTCCTCGCCCGCGTCGATGTGGGCGGGCTCGCCCTCGGCGAAGCCGAAGCGGTGGATCTTGCGATAGGTCGCGGCCAGCTCGCCCTGGGGCGTGAAGACGAGGGAGGTGTTCCACATGCCCCGCCCATCGGACCCGGTCTCGCCGTCGGACGGCCGCTCGATGATCGAGCCCGCATGCAGGGTGACGCCCGCCTCACGCGCGGCGGCGGCCATCGCCTGGGCGATCGGCCCGTCGACCGGCTGGGCCGCGTCGTCCCAGCGCGTGTAGTCGAAGCCGGTGGCGCCCCACAGCTCGGGCAGGACGACGAGGTCGTGGCCGGCCTGCGCGCGCACCAGCGCCGCGGCGCGCTCGGTGCGCGCCTCGATGGTCTCCTCGTCGCCATAGGCGAGCTGGATCAGCGCGACCCTCATGCGTGCCTCCCCTGGTGGTGGTCGTGGCGGTGGGCCTCACGGTCGGCCAGCTGCTGGGCCACCTTGGCGTCGCGCGCGCGGAGCGAGGCGAGAAGGGCGTTGTATGCCGCGAGCTCGGCATCGCCGTCGCGGTCGGCCTGGCGGTCCTTGCGGGTGGTCTCCTGGCGATCCTCCCGCATCCAGGCCAGCCCGACCAGCATCGCGAGCAGGAGCGTGGGGGCCTCGGAGATGCCCCAGGCGATCGCGCCGGCCTTGTGCTGGTCGTCGAGGATCGGCTCCATCCACGGCTGGTGGATCGCCTCGAAGAAGTCCTTGGCCAGCACGGTGTCGCCACCGGTCATCGCGACGCCGAAGAAGGCGTGGAAGGAGATCGTGGCGAAGAGGATGACCAGGCGCATGAGGGGCGACCACTTGGGCGGGCCCGGGTCGATGCCGATCAGCACCCAGACGAAGATGTAGCCCGCCATGAGGAAGTGCACCATCATCAGGATGTGCCCGGTGTGGGTGCGCAGGGCGAGCTCGAACAGCGGCGAGTAGTAGAAGACGGCCATCGAGACGAAGAAGAACCCGGCGGCTATCACGGGGTTGGCGAAGAAGCGCAGATAGTGCGAGTGGACGATCTTGAGGATCATCTCGCGCACGCCCCAGGTCTTGTCGCGGCGAGCGGGGATCGTGCGCAGCGCCAGCGTGATCGGGGCGGCCGGCACGAGCAGGATCGGCGCCAGCATCGCGATGAACATGTGCATGAGCATGTGCTGGGAGAAGAGCACCCGCGCATAGATGCCGGGCGCGCCGCACATGGAGTAGATGATCAGGGCCCAGCCGATGGTCCACATCACCGGCCGGCGCAGCGGCCAGCTGTCACCGCGCTGGCGCAGCCGGCGGTAGCCATACCAGTAGAGCCCGATCGAGGCGAGGCCGACCAGCAGCCAGAGCCAGTCCCAGCGCCACAGCGCGAAATAGGTGTCGGCGGACAGCGGCGGCGGCGCGGGGTAGCCGGTCAGGGCCAGTGTCGGGTCGGGGTTGGGCGGGGCCTCGTCGGAGACGGGCGGGGCGGATCGGGCCAGCGTCACGGCCGCGCCCATGGCGACCGCCATGAGGACGATCTCGCCTGCGGCGAGGCGGATGAATGCCGCGAGGTCGCGGTGGTCGGCGTCGAGCCGGTCGAGCATGCGCGAGCGCTGGGCCCAGCCGGCGGCGGCCAGCAGACCGAGCGCCGCGACCTTGACCAGCAGCAGCCGGCCATAGGACGAGGAGAAGACGTCACCGAGCGAGGTGAAGCGCACGCTGCCGGCCAGCACACCCGAGACGAGCACGACGACGAAGCACCACGCCGCCAGAGTGGCGAAGCGGCGCACCGTGACGGCCAGGTCGCGCCCGAGCTCGCTGCGGAAGGCGATGATGGCGATGAGACCTCCGAGCCAGATGGTGGCGCACATCAGGTGGAAGGCCATCGAGTTGACCGCGGTGTCGTGTCCGGTCGCGCCGGCGGCGTGGCCGGCGAGCGCGAGCGGCAGGACCGACAGGACGGACAGGACCGAGGCCCAGGCCATCCCGGTGCGGGTGCGGGCGACGGCCGCGATGGTCCCGACGACGGCGGCGCCGAGCAGAGTGATCGCCGCCACGCGGGTCGGCTCCAGCTCCCAGACGAACTTGGTGAACTGCTGCCCGAAGCCGGGTGAGCCCACCGCCAGCCCGGCGAGGGTGGCAAAGGTGAACAGCAGCGACAGCACGCCCGCGGCGACCCACAGGAGGGCGCTGAGCGCGGCATACCTCGTCGCGGTCACGCGCCGGTCGGTGTGGGTGGTCTCGGGGGTGAGGAATGCCGCGAAGCCGAGCAGGCCCACCGTGGTGGCCGCGGCGACGTCGTGCACGATGCGGGCGAGCAGCCCGCCCCACCGGGCGACCGGCCCCGGGTCACCGATCTCGAGGGGGGTGGCCGTGCCGAGCACGACCGCGCTCGTCGCCGTGGCGAGCATGCCTGCGCCGAGGGCGAGCAGCACCGGCAGCCACCAGGACGCCGTTGTCCGGTCAGCGGTGGGGGATGACATACCACCAAGGGTAAGTAGGGTGGCACCATGCCGGTTCACCCGCCCGCCCCTCAGGACCTGCCCGGACTCATCGAGGCCCACACCCAGTCTGTCCAGGCCGTCATCGACCTAGGGCGCAGCTGCCGCGAGGCCGACTTCGACAAGCCCACCGCCTGCCCGGGGTGGAGCGTCAAGGACCACATCGCCCACGTCGCCAGCCTGGAGCACTACTTCGCGACCGGCGACCTCCCCGAGGTCGAGCTGGGTGATGTCCCCCACGTCAAGAACGACCTCGGCCGCCTGGCCGAGACGCTGGTCGAGGCGCGCCGCCCGCTGCCGGGCGACGACGTCGTCGACGAGCTCCAGGAGGTCCTCGCCATCCGCCAGGGCTGGCTCTACGACGCCGACCGCAGCGCCGACGAGGAGGTCCAGGGGCCCTTCGGCCCGATGACCCTCGAGGCCTTCCTCCGGCTGCGCATCTTTGACATCTGGGTGCACGAGCAGGACATCCGCGCCGCGCTCGGCCGCCCCGGCAACCTCGACACCCCCGGCGCCTCGATCGCCCTCCAGACCCTCTTTGACGCCTTCCCGCGGATCGTGGCCAAGACGGCCGGCATCGAGCCCGGCAACACGGTGATCATCGAGTCCACCGGGCCCGCGGTCGGCCGGGTGGGCGTGCGCGTCGAGGAGGGCGAGGACGGCAGGGCCGTCGGCATGCCGCTCTTCTCGGGCGACTCCACCGGCGTGATCCCCGTCATCGACCCCAGCGCTCCCCCACCCCCGGAGTTCGCCAAGACCTCGATGCACATGTCCACCGACGCCCTCACCCGCCGGGCCGCCGGCCGGGTCAGCGTCGAGGACACCCACTACACGCTCGAGGGCGACGAGTCGGTGGGCCGCCGCGTGCTCGAGGCGCTGGTAATCACGCCCTGAGCCTCCGGTATAGTTGTATCTAGCAACTATCTCCAGGAGGTATGCCGCGTGCCCACCCAGGAAGCCGCCGGCCGACTCTTCGTCAGCGTCATCCGCGGCATGAAGATGCTCCAGGCGGCCAAGGCCCGCGCCGCCCGGGTGCACCCTGCGGTCGAGAGCGCGAGCTATCCGATCCTGTTCTCGCTCAGCGGCGAGCCCCAGCGCGTCTCGGCGCTGGCCGACCTCATCCACTCCGACGTCTCGACCGTCAGCCGACAGGTCACCCACCTGGCCAAGGCCGGGCTGATCGCCAAGGTCACCGACCCCGCGGACGGCCGGGCGCAGCTGATCTCGATCACCCCTGAGGGATCGCAGCTCGTCGAGACCCTGCGGCAGAAGCGGGCGGCCTGGCTCGCCGGCCTCCTGGAGGACTGGACGCCCGAGGAGATCGCGCAGTTCACGGCATACCTCGACCGCTTTGCCGACGCGCTCCAGGACGAGAAGCTGCCCTGAGGCTCGGCGCGCGGGTCAGCGCTGGAGCGGGCTGTAGAAGACCAGGCCGTTGCCCTGGGTGTCATAGACGACCGCGCGCCGCTCATGGGCGTCGTCGTAGGGCGCCTTGACGATGCCGCCACCCGCCTCCTCGATGGCCCTGGCCGCCGCGTCGACGTCTGCGGTCTTGACCCCGACGACCACCTGGCCGTGGATCGGGTGGTCGACCTTGGTCGCGAGCGCGAGCGTCACCGAGCCGCCGTCGAGCGCGGCGAAGTGGTCGCCGTCGCGGAACTTGAGCGTCAGGCCCAGGGACTCGGTGTAGAAGCGGATCGACTCCTCGAGGTCGTCGGTCGACAGGATGATCATGCGCACGTCGTAGTCGCTCATGGACCGACCCTAGGCCAGCCCACCGACGGGGCGCAGGGCTTCGGGAGTGGTTAGGGTCGAGGGGTCCGATCGCCGATCACAGGGGAACCACCACATGCGCACCACCGCACTGGCCGCCGCCGGCCTGCTCGCCGCCCTCGCCCTCAGCGGCTGCTCGGAGGAGGCGGCCAGCGACGCGACCACCACCGCCAAGGCCGCCGGCTCGTCCGCCTCCGCGGCGGCCAGCTCCGCAGCGGACGCGGCCGGCTCGGCCGCCAGCTCTGCGGTCGGCTCGGCCGGCTCGGCTGCGTCGTCGGCCAGCGAGTCGGTCAAGGCCGGCAAGGTCCCCGAGGACGTGCCGCTGCCCAAGGGCGCCAAGGTCAAGGGCACGGTCGAGGACCTCGGCGGCCTGATCATGGCCAACTACGACCTGGTCGACCCCAAGGCCTCGTTCACCGAGATGAAGTCGGCCCTGGCCGCCAAGGGGTGGCAGGTCGCCGAGGAGAGCGCCTGGAGCGACACCCTCACCTCCGGCACGCTGACTGCGACCAAGGACAAGCGCACCGTGCGGCTGCTCATCCTCGACAAGGAGATGACCCTCAGCGTCAAAAGCTGACGCCCCGGCCGCCGTCGGCCGGGCTCAGCGGGCCGCGGCCGCCCCGAGCAGGGCGGCGATCCCCAGCGCGCTGCGCGGGTCGTATGCCGTGCGCCACAGACCGCCGTGCACCGCGGCATACGCCTCGTCCTGCCAGGGGTGCTCGTGCGCGGGCGAGCCCGTGCGCAGGTCGTGGACGAGCAGGGCCGCCATCAGCGTGTTGGACGTCGCGGGCTCGAAGACCTCGATGCCAAAGCGGTGCGCGCCGGCGTATGCCGCGGCGAGGGCACGGTTCTTGACCACCGATCGCGTGCGGGTGGGCGGGGCGACCTTGAAGGAGACCGTCGTGCCGGCGGCGCGGGCCTGGGTGGCCCGCCAGCGCTGGAGCCGCTTGGCGAGCAGATAGTTGGGGCCCTGCTGGGTGACGACCGAGTCGTTGAGGCCGGGCACCTCGCCGGGGACATAGTTGCGGCGCAGCAGTCGGCCACCGCTGACGGTGCGCAAGGGCACCCGCAGCAGCCTGCTCGCCTTGCGCCCGTCATAGGCCGCGACCGACGCCGCGACGGCGTCCGGTGGGACCGCGAAGACGTCGGTGGGGGTGGCCAGGAAGGCGAGGGCCAGGTCGTCGCGCCGGCCCTGGAGGCGCTGGGTGAGGGCGTCGACCGCCATCGCCACCCGCACATTGGTCTCACCGTCGGCATAGACATAGTTGCCCAGCACGAGCGGGCCCTCCAGCTCGCCCACCCACCGCGCGACGGCGGGCAGGTCGTGGAGCAGGTCGCCGCCGGCGCGGTCGGCGACCAGCCCGTCACCGGCGCGGACCGGCACCCGCATCGACCCGGCATACCTCGCGGTGTCGGCGGTCAGACGGCGCCACAGGTCTGGCCGGGGCAGGTCGACGGCCGCGACATCGGCACCCCACCGCAGCAGGGAGCGCAGCGGCCCCATCTCGGCGCTGGCGCCGAGCACCACGACGGTCTGGTCGCCCAGGTCGAGCCACTCGGGGTTGTCGATGACCCTGCCGACCGCCTCGGCCAGGCTGGGCTCGGCGGCGCCCTCCTGCACCCACCGGTCGATCTGGCGGCGCAGGTCCTCGCCCGCGAGCCGGGTCCCGCGATAGGGCACGGACAGCTGGCGCTCGGGCTCGCCCGTGCCCGTGAAGGTCTCGGTGCCGAAGGGCTCGGCGACCTCGTCGGCGAGCGCCTCCTCCAGCGGGCGGTCCTCGGCGCCCGCCGCCGCCCAGCGCATGCGGCCGTGCAGCCCCGCCAGCCCGTCGTCGGCGATCTGGCGCGCCGCCTCGGGGCTGGCGAGCCCGGCCTCGACGAGATGTCGGAAGTGGCCCAGATAGCCGCTGCGCCAGTTGGTCTCGCGACGCGCTGCCCCCGCAGCCCGCGGATCGACGTGGGCGAGCGCGTCGGACACGACGGCGCGGCCGGTCGCCGAGGTGCTGCGGCGGCCCTCGACGAGCGGGAAGACGACACCGGTGGGCTCAGTCATGCGCCCATCCTGCCGTGATCTGTCCCCGCGGGTGTTCCCATCGCGGCCATTTGGGGCCAAGGTGGACCCGGCGGCCCTGCGACAGGGGACCGCACGGACACACAAAAAGGGGAATCACCGATGAAACGCTTTGTCAGCGTCGCGGCAGCCGCAGGTCTGCTCGGCGCCTCGCTCGTGACGGGCGGCGCCGCCACGGCCGCCCCGGGCGCGCCGTCCAAGGCCTCGCCCAAGCCGGCCACCGCCGGCTACCAGCCGCCGCCCATCACGTGGGGCGCCTGTGAGAGCCCGCGCCTCCAGGCCGCCGGCGCCGAGTGCGGCATGCTGACCGTGCCGCTCGACTACGCCCGCCCGTCGGGCACCAAGATCCAGATCGCGCTCTCGCGCATCAAGCACACCTCGCCCGACAGCGAATACCAGGGCATCGCCCTCACCAACCCCGGCGGCCCCGGCGGCTCCGGCCTCGGCATGTCCCGTCTCGGCGGCTGGCTGCCCGACGGCGCGGGCGAGAGCTATGACTGGATCGGCTTCGACCCGCGCGGCGTCGGCGCCTCGGTCCCCTCGCTCTCCTGCGACGGCGACTACTTCGGCTATGACCGGCCCAACTACATCCCGACGACGCGGGCGCTCGAGCAGACCTGGCTCGACAAGGCTGCCGGGTATGCCGCGAAGTGCGACGCCGCGGGCGGCGAGCTGCTCGAGCACGTCAAGACCACCGACACCGTCGCCGACATGGAGTCCATCCGCAAGGCGCTGGGCGAGAAGCAGATCAACTACTACGGCTTCTCCTATGGCACCTACCTCGGCCAGGTCTACTCCACGCTCCACCCCGACCGGGTCCGCCGGATGGTCTGGGACGGCGTGGTCGACCCGCGCGGCGTCTGGTACGACGCCAACCTCGAGCAGGACAAGGCCTTCGACCGCAACATCAACATCTACTTCGAGTGGATCGCCAAGCACGACAACGTCTACCACCTCGGCACGACCGGCGACCAGGTCCGCGCCACGTGGTACGCCACGCGCCAGAAGCTGGACGCCGCCCCCGCCCTCGGCCTCATCGGCCCCGACGAGTGGACCGACGCCTTCCTCTCGGCCGGCTACTACGTCTATGGCTGGGAGGACGTCGCCACGGCATACGCCGCAGCCATCAACGACGACAACTGGGAGCCGATCAAGGAGCTCTATGACGGTGCCAACGGCTCCGGGCCCGGCTCCGACAACAGCTATGCGATGTATCTCGGCACCCAGTGCACCGACGTGAAGTGGCCCAAGAACTGGCAGAAGTGGCGCGTCGACAACTGGCGCGTCCACAAGTCCGCGCCCTTCGAGACCTGGGCGAACGCCTGGTTCAACGCCCCGTGCCTGACGTGGGGCGCGAAGGCCGGCACACCGGTCAAGATCAAGGGCAAGAAGGTCCCGCCGGTCCTGCTGGTCGCCGAGACCCATGACGCCGCAACGCCGTTCGCCGGCGCGCTCGAGGTGCGCAAGCGCTATCCCAACTCGGTCCTGATCGAGGGTGTCGGCGGCACGACCCACTCCGGCTCGCTGTCGGGTGTCGAGTGCACCGACTCGATCATCGCGGACTACTTCGCGACCGGCGCGCTGCCGGCCCGTCAGAAGGGCAAGGGCGCCGACGTGAAGTGCCCGCCGGTCCCCCAGCCCGACCCGCAGCCGACGACCGCGCTGACCGCACCGTCCGGCTCCGGCTCGACGGCCGCCACCCCGGCCCCGTCGACGAGCCCCGCCGGCAAGGCCAAGGGCAAGTCGGCCACGGCGCACGCCAACAACGAGCTCCGCAAGGAGCTGCGGGCGGCCCAGGGCCACTGAGGCACACCGCACCACACGGAGGTATGCCGCGGGGCCGAGGCCCCGCGGCATACCTCTGTCTGGGGGTGGGCCAGACCCGTCAGGGCAGCAGGCGCGCCATCGCGTCGGCGGCCTCGGTGGTCTCCCACCCGAGGGTCTCGGCGGAGCAGTGGATCTCGGTCATCGCCCAGCCGGGGACGTCGGCGGCCCGCCAGCGCCTGGGCAGCGCGATCTCGTCCTGCTCACGGATCCGCGCGACCCGCTCGGTGATGGCATCGGCGTCGCCCGGGCAATAGACGCGGAAGGCCGTGGAGGTGACCGGGTCGGGCGAGGTGCGGAAACCCTTGTCCTGCAAGGCTGCCGCGAGATCGACCGCCTTGAGGTGGAGGTCGCGCATGACCGGCAGCCGCTCCTCCAGGCCGACGAGCGCGGCGATCGCGAGCGGGAAGAGGGCATAGACCGCCCCGCCCATCCGGCGACGCCACAGCCGCACCTCGTCGCAGACGTCCTTGTCGGCGGCGATGGCGGCGCCGGCGATGCCGTCGAGCCCCTTGTAGAACGAGACATAGACCGAGTCGGCGAGGTCGGCGATCTCGCCGGGCGTGTGGCCGAGGCCGGCGGCGGACTCCCACAACCGGGCGCCGTCGAGGTGAAGGGGGACGCCCCGCTCCTGGCAGGCGTCGGCGAGTGCGGTCAGCTCCTCCCAGGTCGGGAGGACGAAGCCGCCGTCGCGCAGGGGGAGCTCGGCAAGCACGGCACCCAGCTCACCCGGCACGGCCCCGAGGCGCTCAGCCGTAGGCGCCTGCGGACCCGTTGTGAGAGAGACGAACTCGAAGCCGTGGAGCAGCCTCGGCCCGTCTTCCTCGTGCACGAGCAAGTGGGAGAGGTCCGGGATGGCGACCCGGCGGCTGCCGAGCCGGTCACACCACACGCGCAGCACGCACTGCTGGGCCATCACCCCGGTGGGGAAGAACGTCGCGTCCTCCGTGCCGAGCAGCCCAGCGACACGACCCTCGAGCGCCGCGACCGGGCCGCCCTCGCCATAGAGGTCCCACTCGTCGGACAGCGCAGCCGGATGCTCTGCCAGCTGCCGCAGCACGTCGGCCATCGTCGGGTTGCCACGGGTCAGATGCCTGATCGCCATGGGGCCGATCCTCGCACTGTCAGGCCGCGCACGCGGCATACCCCTGTCGTGAACTGCGCCCCCGCACACGACGAGAGGTGACGTCCCGCGGGATCCGCGCGTGCCGCGGGGGACGTCACCTCTCGAGCGGTGGGGTCAGGCCCAGAGCAGCGCCGTGCCCGGGTCCTCCATGACGGCCGCGATGTCGGCGAGCACCTTGGAGCCCAGCTCGCCGTCGACGAGCCGGTGGTCGAAGGACAGCGCGAGCTGGGTGACCCAGCGCGGCTCGATCGACTCGGTGCCGTCGCCGGCGGTGACCACCCACGGCTGGCGGCGGACCGCGCCGAAGCACAGGATCGCCGACTCGCCGGGGTTGATGATCGGCGTGCCCGCGTCGACGCCGAAGACGCCGACATTGGTGATCGTGATCGTGCCCTGCGACATGTCGGCTGGCTGCGTGCGGCCCTCGCGCGCGGTCTCGGTGAGCGCCGCGATGGCGTCGGCGAGCTCGCGCAGCGAGAGCAGGTCGGCGTCCTTGATGTTGGGCACCATGAGCCCGCGCGGGGTGGCCGCCGCGATGCCGAGGTTGACGTAGTGCTTCTCGACGATCTCCTGGGCCTGCTCGTCCCACGCCGCGTTGACGCCCGGGTTGCGCTTGATCGCGAGGCAGAGCGCCTTGGCGAGCAGAAGCATCGGGGTCACCTTGGCACCGCGGAACTCGCGGTGCGACTTCAGCCGCTCGACCAGCTCCATCGTGCGGGTGACGTCGACGGTGATCCACTCGGTGACGTGGGGCGCGGTGAAGGCCGAGCCGACCATCGCCTGCGCGGTCGCCTTGCGCACGCC
Source organism: Micrococcales bacterium (assembly GCA_021287075.1). Lineage (GTDB taxonomy): Bacteria > Actinomycetota > Actinomycetes > Actinomycetales > Dermatophilaceae > JAJTBD01. Next base: position 132,139 of record JAJTBD010000003.1, read on the forward strand.
CTTGACCGGGGTGCGCGTCTCGCCGCGGTCCATGGCGTATGCCGCGGAGCCGCCCTGCGCGCCGCTCGCCTGGGGGGCGGACTGCTGGGCGATGAACGCGTCGACGTCGCCGCGGGTGACCGTGCCGTCGGGGCCGGTGGCGCTGACCTGGCCCAGGTCGACGCCGCGGTCCTTGGCGTACTTGCGCACCGGCGGCTTGGCCCGCGGGCGCTCGCCCTCGGCCGGCTCCTCCGGGCGCGCGACCGGCGCCGGGTGGCGGGCCGGGTCGGTCGCCTCGGCGACGGCAGCCCGCTCCCACATCGCGACGCGGCCGGGGTGCTCGGGCTCGACGGCCGCCAGCTCGGGGTCAAAGCTGGTCTGGACGATCGAGCGGACCGGCCGATCCCCTTGCGGCGCACGGCTCTTGCGCGCGCGGCGGGTCGTCTTGGAGCCGCCCCGGTCGCCATAGCCGACGAGCGTCGCCTGGCTCGCGGCATTCTCGCTCTTGTCGCCCCCGGCGGCCTCGGCGGCGGACTTCTCCCTGGGGCCGCCGCTGGTGTCGCCCCAGCCCTCGCCGGTCGCATCGGCGTGCTCGCCGGAGGCCGCGTCGGCGGAGCCGTCCTCGGCTGCGGTCGGACCGCCGCCCTGCCCGTCGTCGATCGTGATGATGGGGGTGCCGACCTCGACAGTGGCGCCGGGCTCGACCAGCAGCTCCTTGACGGTGCCGGCCCAGGGGCTCGGCAGCTCGACGAGGGACTTGGAGGTCTCGATCTCGAGGATGATCTGGTTGACCGTGACGCTGTCGCCGGGGCCGACCTTCCACTCGATGATGTCGGCCTCGACGAGACCCTCACCGGGGTCGGGCAGGCGGAATGTCTGGATTGCCATGTGGGTCAGCCCTTCTCAGTAGGCCAGGGCGCGGTCGACGCCATCGAGGATGCGGTCGAGGTCGGGGAGGAAGTGCTCCTCCATCCGGCTCGGCGGATAGGGGATGTTGGCGCCGCCGACGCGGACGACCGGGGCCTCCAGGTCATAGAAGAGCTCCTCGTGGAGCATGGCGGCGATCTCCGAGCCCATGCCGAGGAAGCTCTGCGCCTCGTGAGTGATGACGACGCGGCCGGTCTTGCGCGCAGAGGCGAGGATCGTCTCGGTGTCGAGCGGCGAGAGGGTGCGCAGGTCGATGACCTCGATCGCCGTCCCCTCCTCGGCCGCGGCGTTGGCCGCCTCCAGGCAGGTGCGGATCGTCGGGCCATAGGCCAGGAGGGTGACATCCTCGCCCTCGCGGACGACGTTGGCGGAGAAGAGCTCTCGCGGCGCCTCGCCGCCCAGCTCGAACTCGGCGCGGTCGTGATAGCGACGCTTGGGCTCGCAGAAGATGACCGGGTCGTCGCACTCGATGGCCTGCTGGATCATCCAGTAGGCGTCCTCGGGGTTGGAGCACGAGACGACGCGCAGGCCCGCGGTGTGCGCGAAGTAGGCCTCGGGCGACTCGCTGTGGTGCTCGGGCGAGCCGATGCCGCCGCCGAACGGGATGCGGATGACCATGGGCATCTTGACCGTGCCGGCCGAGCGGGCGTGCAGCTTGGCGACCTGGCTGACGATCTGGTCGAAGGCAGGGAAGACGAAGCCGTCGAACTGGATCTCGCAGACGGGGCGGTAGCCGCGCAGCGCCATGCCGACGGCCGTGCCGACGATGCCGGACTCGGCGAGCGGGGAGTCGATCACCCGGTCCTCGCCGAAGTCCTTCTGGAGGCCCTCGGTGATGCGGAAGACGCCACCGAGCTTGCCGATGTCCTCGCCGATCAGGACGACCTTGGGGTCGCGGTCCATCGCCGCACGGAGGCCGGCGGTGAGGGCCTTGCCGAGGGTGAGCTTCTCGAGGGCCATGTCAGTTCTCCTCCTCGAAGCTCGCGATGTAGTCGTCGTAGGCGGCCTTCTCGGCCTCCATCACCGGGTGCGGCTGGGAGTAGACGTGCTCCCACATCGTCTCGCCACCCGGGTCGGGGGTGGTCACGCAGCGCTGGCGCAGCTCGGCCGCGAACTCGTCGGCCTCCTTGTCCACCTGCTCGAAGTAGGCGGAGTCGGCGTGGCCTTCGCGGGCGAGCCAGGTCTTGTAGCGCAGGATCGGGTCACGGTGCTTCCAGCGCTCGACCTCTGCCGAGAAGCGGTACTTCGTCGGGTCGTCGGCGGTGGTGTGTGCGCCCATCCGATAGGTGAAGGCCTCGATGAAGAGGGGGCCGTTGCCGCTGCGGGCCTCGTCGAGGTTGTGGCGGGTGAGGGCAAGGCAGGCAAGCACGTCGTTGCCGTCGACCCGCACGCCCGGGAAGCCGAAGCCGCGGGCGCGCTGGTAGAGCGGGATGCGCGTCTGGCGGCTGACGGGCTCGGAGATCGCCCACTGGTTGTTCTGGCAGAAGAAGACGAGCGGCGCGTTGTAGGACGCGGCGAAGACGAACGCCTCGTTGACGTCGCCCTGCGAGGAGGCTCCGTCGCCGAAGTAGGCGATGACGGCCGTGTCGCGCTCGGGGTCACCGGTGCCGACGCGGCCGTCCTTGGTCACTCCCATCGCATAGCCGGTCGCGTGCAGCGCCTGGCTGCCGATGACGATCGTGTAGAGGTGGAAGTTGTGCTCGGCCGGGTCCCAGCCGCCGTTGGTGACGCCACGCCACATCAGCAGCGGGCTGAGCGGGTCGACCCCGCGGCACCAGGCGACGCCGTGCTCGCGATAGGTCGGGAAGCAGTGGTCCTGCGGCTTGAGCGCCCGGCCGGAGCCGACCTGAGCGGCCTCCTGGCCCAGGAGCGAGGGCCACAGGCCCAGCTCGCCCTGCCGCTGGAGCGACCAGCCCTCCGCGTCGAGCCTGCGCACCAGCACCAGGTCGCGGTAGAGCCCGCGCAGGTCGTCAGGTGTGAGGTCCTCGAGATAGCGGTCGTAGTCGCTGTTGGGGATGCGCACGCCCTCCGGCGTGAGCAGCTGGATCATGTCGGGCCCGCCGTCCCCGGGATCGGGTCGGGCGGCGTCCAGACCTGCGGGGATCCCGCCGGTGGCCGCGACGTCGGTGTCGCTCATGGGCACTCCTGATTCCCTTGGGCCCGTGGGTGTGCGGGCACCTCGGCTCGGGCCGTGAGGGGGTGCCTTGTGGGCGGCCCCACGGCATACCCCCTCGTTGTGCTTGGGGTCACATGTGCTGGCCCTCGCACCCTACTGGGAACGCCGGGAAATCTCACACTCCGCAACACCCGGCTGTGGTGAGGTATGCCGCAGGGCGGGCCCCGCGGCATACCTCACCTCGGTCCGCGGCCGTCGTCCGCGATGCCGACCGTCGTCCACAGCCGTGTGCCGCTCACCCGCCTGTCCACAGGCTCTCGGGTGGTCCGGTTCGGCTGTCGGTGGCCCCTCCTAGTGTTGGTGCATGGTCCAGTTGACGCTTGCTCAGGCACTCGCGGCAGATGCCCGCGAGGCTGGGTCGCACGCTGGGCAGCACTGCGCCACAACGGAGTCCGCCAGCGCTGGCGTCGCGTCGACGGCCGAGACGTCGCCCGAGACTGCGCGTGACGCGCGTGATGTGCGCGAGGTCCTGGAGGGTGTGCGGGCCGAGGTCTCGGGCATGGGCGCGCGGCTGGGGGAGCTCTTCGAGCTGGTCGCCGGTCTGGGCTTCGCCCCGGGCGTCGATGGGGATGGGTCGATGGCCGAGGACGAGGCCCTCGAGGGGGTCGTGACCGCGACCCAGCAGGTGCTCAACGCCGCCCAAGGGGTGCAGCACGCCACGATCGCGCAGACCGTGCGACGTGAGCACCGGCTGGCCGACCTTGGTCCCGCCCGCCTGCACGGCATCGGACACGTCGACCCCCTCGCGGTGGCCGGCATCGGCCTGGCGCTGGGCATCTCCGCCAACGCGTCCGCCGCCCGCTGCCACCAGGCCGCCCGCCTCGCCAGCCGACACCCGCGGCTGCTGCGGGGGATGGGGGCCGGGACCGTGGACCAGACCAAGGCCGCGCGCGTCGACACCACGACCCGGGAGGCGTCCGAGGCGGTCTGCGGCGTCCTCGACGCTGCGCTCGCCGACAAGGTCCCGGCCCTGGACCCAACCCGCGTCGGCGGGGTCTACCGGCGGGCGTGGGAGCGGATCGCGCCCGACGAGGCCGCCGCCGCGCGACGGGCCACCCGCCGCGTCGACGATGTCGAGGTCACCCCCGGACCCGACGGGTCGACCCAGTGGTGGGCCCAGATCCCGACGCTTCAGTCCGCTGCGATGTGGGCCGCGGTGACCACCCTGGCCGCGCAGTACCGCAAGGCCGACCCGGCCCTGCGCGCCGGCGCCGCACGCGCCCACGCCCTTGCCGACCTCGTCCTGGGCAACGCCACCGTCAGCGCCCAGGTCACCCTCGGCATCCCCGTCATCCGCACCCCCATCCAGTCGCCGTCCGTTGAACCGGGCCCCACGGCGCTGGCAGAGGCCGACGACGCTGCATGGCGTGGCTGGCTGGCCGAGACCGGCCTGGACGCCTGGGCGACCAGCCTCCATCTCGACCATGACGACGACTGGGAGTGGGCGTCCGCCCAGGACTGGGCAGACGCCGCCACACACCTTCCCCATGACGCCACCGCCGGACAGCTGCCTGGGACAACCCTGCCCGCGCCCGACGGGACAGCTGTGCCCTCGATAGAAGCCGACCCGTGGGTCACGTCAGTGGAGATCCCCAAGGTCGGGGTGATCGACGCCGAGACAGTCGCGCTGGTGCTGACCCGGATGGATGTCACGGTCGGGCGGGCGCTGCTCGACGCGGCCACGGGCTGTCTGTTGGAGACGCGCACCGACGCCTACCGCGTCCCGAAGGCCATGCGGGAGTTCCTGGCCACGCGCGACGGGACCTGCCGCTGGTTCGGGTGCACCCGCCCCGCCGTGGCCGACCCCGACACCGTCGGGCCGCGCAACGCCGACATCGACCACGTCACCCCCTGGCCGGCCGGGGCCACGACCCCGACCGGGCTGGCCCACGACTGCCGGCGCCACCACCGGGCCAAGCAGGCACCCCGCTACCGGGTGGCCATCTCACCCGAGGGCACGGTCACGATCACCTCCCCGACCGGGACCACCCGCACCACCACCCCCACCGAGGTCCTCGGCTGGCAGACCGACCTGGCCATCGACACCGCCCTGACCGCTCTGGATGACGACCAGCGCGCCGCCCTGCACAGCGCCCGCGAGACCGCCCGCGACGCAGCTGCGCACCCCCACACCAAAGCGCACGACGGCCGCGAGGTCGCCCACGCCCGACCGCATGCCGACGCCCCCGGGCAGGCCCCACGCCGATGCGTCGACGCCGAGGCTGACTCCGAGGCCGACACCCGCGAGCGCGCCCGGCGCGCCGAGGCCAAGGCGGCGGCCGAGGCGGCCGGTCGCTACGTCGACGCCAACGGCCACGAATGGCTCTCCCCGCCACCGGGCCACCCGGCGCGCGATGCCTGGCGACACCTCGTCCCGCTCCGCCGCCGGCCCGAGCCCATCCCCGACGGCTGGCGCAGCGACCTGCTCGCCGCCCTCGCCGGAGAACCCCCGCACACCCTGGAGGACCAGCTCCCCAGCGCCTGCCACAACAACCCGTGGCACTGGCGATACGACCCCCACCACCACTGCTGGACGCGCATCATCACCGGACTGCCGCCCTTCTGACCCAACGCGTCTGACCAGCCCGACTGGGTCAGCCCGTGATGGCAGCCCGAAGCGCGCGCTCCTCGTCATCGGTGAGGCCGGCCTGACGTGGCGCGTCTCGCCGCTCCACGTCACGCCGCTCCTCGAATTCGAGCGCACGACGAAGGGTCTCCTCGATGGGGCGCGTGCGCAGCCCGTGCTCGCGCGCCGCCGACGTGTCCAGCGTCGCGAAGCCGCGCCAGGCGGGGTCATCGATCCACAACGGCAGCGACTTCGGGCCCATCCAGGCAGCCACGCCCTCGTCCGCGAGCACCTCTGGCGACACCCATCGGATGCGCGGTGCCGCGCCCAGAGCACCCACGCCGACCTCGCCGCCCGACGAACCCGCGCCCACACCTGAACCCGCGCCCACGTCTGATTCTGCGCCCGACCCCGACCCCGACCCCGCGCCCGAGTCCGATCCCGACCCCGCGCCCGCGCCCGCACCCACCGATCGGGCGACGATCAGCAGGTCCTCGAGCCGGGTCGTTGGTCCCGTCGCGTTGAACGTCCCCTCCACCCGCTCGACCGCGCAGTGCACCACCCACGCGGCAAGATCGTCGACGTCGATCAGCGCACAGGGGAAGTCCGGGTCGTCGGGGACCAGCACGTCGGGGCCTGTCGGATGGGCAAACCGCCAGGGGTAGTAGCCCGACCGTCCCGACCAGTCCCCCGCCCCGCCGATCAGGCCCGAGCGGACGATCGTCGAGGAGGCCCCGCCGTCACGGACTGCGTTCTCGCAGGCCACCTTCGCGGGTCCGTAGTGCGCCATGTCCGGCATGACATCGCCATCGAGCGCGACATTCAGCGCCGCATCCTCCGACTGCTCGAGCGTGTCGAATGCCGCATAGACATTCCCCGACGAGATGAACACCCAGTGCCGCGCGGCGAGCTCTCGGACGGCCTGGCGCACCTGGCCGGGCTGACGGGATACATCGACGACCGCGTCCCACCGCCTGTCCATCACGCCCGCGAGCCCGTCCTCCCGGTCGCGGTCCCCCACAACGAAGCCGACCCCCTCGGGCGCAGCGGCACTGCCACGTGCGAGACACGTGACGTCGATGCCGCGGTCCCGTGCATGCTCCGCGATCGCTCTTCCGAGGTATGCCGTCCCGCCCAGTACCAGCAGATCCATGCCCTCACGCTGTCATCGCCCAGTCACAACGTCGAGCCCTGTTCACCGACAGCGCATCGCCCAGTCACAACGGCGAGCCCTGTTCACCGACAGCGAATCGGCACAGCGAGGGAACAGTCGCCCGGCATCAGCGGCCCCCCATCCCTCAGGGCAGCGGTGTGGGCCAGGGCTCGCTTGTCACTCGCGGCCAGCGCGACTGGTACTGAAGGACCTTGGCCTCATAGACCTCCCGCGGAGCCAGCCGCGGGTTGGGCCGCATCCGCATCGCGAAGACCTCCTCCAGACCGAAGGGCGCGTGCACGAGATGCCCGCCCTCCGCCGCGTGACCACCGGCCCGCGTCACGCCGACGCAGCACGTCGTGGCGGCAAAGGCATCGATCGCATCGGCCGCCGAGGTGAAGGCCGGGCAGGCCACGCCGAACTTCTCCTCGTACCAGAGGTGCACGCGCGCCTCGTTGCGCACCTCGACAGTGGCGGGCAGGTCTGCGAAGAGCCCTGCGGCCGCGCGGATCACCCGGTCCTCCGCCTCCCACGACAGGTCCGCGTCGTCGAAGTAGAAGACGTCATAGTCCTTGATCCCGTGGCCGGCAGGCAGGCCGGACACGGCATTCCACACGTTCTGGAAGACCGCGCCGGCCGTCAGCCACCAGTCCGGCAGCCCGAGCCGCGGCAAACGCTCGAGGACGGCTGCGCAGACCGGGTCAGCCAGCACGGCCTCGAGCAGCCGCGCCTCCAGCGACGCTGCGTTCAGCCCCATATCTGTGGGGGCGGTCATCGCCGTGGCCGGGCAACCGCGAGGGAGGCCCTCACCTCAGGCACGACGACCGGAGCGGTATGCCGCCGCGAGCTCGACCAGCCGGTCGTTGGCCTCGGTCTCGCCGATGGAGCACCGCACGCCGGTGCCCGCGAACGGCCGGACGGACAGCGCCTCCGAGTCGCACAGCGCCGCGAACTCGAGCGACTCCTCCCCCAGCGGCAGCCACACGAAGTTGGCCTGCGAGTCGGGGACGTCCCAGCCCTGGGCGCGCAGCGCGGCCATGACCCGGCCGCGCTCCTCCACGATCCCGTCGACGCGCACCTGGAGCTCGTCGACCGCGGCGATGGACTCGACGGCCGCGACCTGGGCGAGCCGGTTCACGGCAAACGGGAGGCAGGTCTTGCGGATGGCCTCAGCGAGCGGCGCCTGCGCGACGGCATACCCGATGCGCAGGCCGGCGAGCCCATAGGCCTTCGAAAAGGTCCGCAGCACAACGACATTGGGGTGGCGCCGATAGACATCGAGCGCGTCGGGGGCGTCCTGCGCGGTGACGAACTCGAGATAGGCCTCGTCCACCACGACGAGCACGTGGGGCGGCACGGCGGCGAGCAGCTCCGCCAGCTCGCTCGCGCCGACGGCCGGCCCCGTGGGGTTGTTGGGCGTGCACACCATCACCACCCGGGTCCGCTCGGTGACGGCTGCGGCCATCGCCGGCAGGTCGAGCCGCGCGCCGGCCGTGAGCGGCACGCGCACGGAGGTGGCGTCGGCCAGCCCGGCACACAGCGGATAGCCCTCGAACGACGGCCACGGATAGACGACCTCGTCGCCGGGGTCGCAGGAGGCCTGGAGGATCTGGCCGAGGATGCCGACGCTGCCCGGTCCGAACGCGAGGTCCTCCACCGGCACCTGGAGCATCCGCGACAGTGCCTCAGCGAGCTCGACATTGCCGGCGTCGGGATAGCGGTTGATCTCCAGCGCGGCCGCCGCGATCGCCTTGGCGACGCGCGGCAGCGGCGGGTGCGGGTTCTCGTTGGACGCGATCTTGTATGCCGCGATGCCCTCCCGCGGCACCGGCGCCTTGCCGGGGCGGTAGGGGGGCAGTCCCTCGACATTGGGCCGGATGCGCACCTGCTCGCTCATGGTGGTGAGGGTATGCCGTGTGCCGGGCCCGCGGCATACCCCGTCCGCGAGTGGCCGGGTCCGTCAGCTGGGTCCGTCGGCCAGGTCCGTCGGCCAGGTCCGTCGGCCGGGTCCACCAGCCGCCGCCGCCCCACCTAGCCTTGGGGGGTGAGCCACGAAGAGCAGCCCCCGACGATCCCGCCCGCCGCCCAGCCGACCGCCCCGACGAGTTTGTGGCCGGGCCTCGGTGACGCCGGTCATTCGGCCGCCTATGTCGCCCGCTTCCGCGAGATGCGCGAGCGCGGGCAGGACATCCTCGGCGAGGCGCGGCTGGTCGACGCCCTTGCCCCGCGTGGCGCTCGGATCCTCGACGCCGGATCGGGGCCGGGGCGCCACGGAGGCCATCTCGCCACCCTCGGGCACCGGGTCGTCGGTGTCGACGTCGACCCGGCCCTGATCGCGGCCGCCCGCGAGGACCACCCCGACGCCACCTGGCACGTGGTCGACCTGGCCAGACTCGACCTGGCGGCGCTCGGCGAGAGCGAGCCCTTTGACGTCGTCCTCGTTGCGGGCAATGTCATGGACTTCATCACCTCGCCCTATCGCGCCGACGTGGTCCACCGGCTGGCGGATTCGCTGGCAGATGACGGCCGACTCGTGATCGGCTGCCGGGTGGGGCGTGGCTACACCCCCGCCGAGCTCGACACGGCCCTGCCCGCGGCGGGGCTGCGTCTGGAGCACCGCTTCAGCACGTGGGACCTGCGGCCGTGGACCCCCGGGTCAGACTTCGCCGTGAGCGTGCTCGTCCGCGGCTGACCTCCGTGCGGCTCAGCGCCGGTGCGCCAGGCCGCGGACGAGGGCGTCGCCGGTGGACTGCACGGCCTGCACGATGACGATGAGCAGGACGACGGCCACGAGCAGGACGGGCGTGTTGAAGCGCTGGTAGCCGTAGCGGATGGCGAAGTCTCCCAGGCCGCCACCGCCGATCGTGCCCGCCATCGCCGAGAAGCCGATCAGCATCACGAGCGTGAGCGTGGCCCCCGCCACGAGCCCGGCAAGCGACTCGGGCAGCAGCACCTTGGTCACCACCTGGCGGGTGGTGGCGCCCATCGCAGTCGCAGCCTCGACCTTGCCGCGCTCGACCTCGCGCAGCGCCGCCTCGACCACGCGACCAAAGAAGGGCACGCTGCCGATCGTCAGCGGGACGATCGCGGCCCACGGCCCGATCGCGGTGCCGGCGACCAGCCGCGTCAGCGGGATCAGCGCGATGAGCAGGATGATGAAGGGCAGTGAGCGGCCGACGTTGACGATCGCGCCGAGCACCGAGTTGAGGCCCTTGCGGGGCGTCGGCCCGACGCTCGAGGTGAGGAAGAGCACAACGCCGAGCGCGGTGCCGAGCAGCACGGTGAGCACAAACGCCGGCACGACCATGATGGCCGTCTCCACGGTCGCCGCCCAGACCTCCGGAAGTGCTTCCTGCACAGTGGTCTTGGCGATCATGCCGCGTCCTCCTTGGTGGCCGCCACCGTCAGCGGGGCGTCTCCGAGGGCATGCACGAGAGCGGGTATGTCGCGTCCGCGCAGGTAGTCCTCAATCCTTGCCTTGTCGGGCGCCGAGGCGGGGTCACCGGGATGGGAGATCCCCACGCGGAGCCGGCCCACCTCGTGGCCGGCCAGCCGCTCCAGCCCTCCGCCGATGAGCGAGACGTCGAGGTCGAGGTCACGGGTGATCTGCGAGATCAGCGCCCCGCTGACCCGGTCGGCATCAAAGGCGAGGATCGCCGTCAGCGGATAGTCGTCCGGGCCGTCAGTGGGCAGGATCGCCTCTCCCAGAGAGGATCTCGGGTCGATGACGAGGTCGACGACCTTGCCCGACTCCGTGATGCGCCCCGCGTCGAGCAGGGCTGCCGAGTGGCAGATGCGTCGGATGACCTCGAGCTCGTGGGTGATGAGCGCGATCGTCACCCCCAGCCGCCGGTTGACCTCGGCCAGCAGGTCGAGGATCTGGGTGGTGGTCTCGGTGTCCAGCGCCGAGGTGGCCTCGTCGCACAGCAACACCTTGGGGCGCGCCGCGAGGGCCCGCGCGATGCCGACTCGCTGGCGCTGTCCGCCGGACAGCTGTCCCGGGTGGGCCTTGGCGCGCTCCGTGAGCCCGACCAGGTCGAGCAGCTCGGCGACGCGAGCGTCCCGCTCTCGTCGCGGCACACCGGCGATCTCTAGGGGGAAGCCCACGTTGTCAGCGACGCTGCGCGCATGGAGCAGGTTGAACTGCTGGAAGACCATGCCCATGTCACGACGCCTGTCACGCAAGGCCTTTGGCCCCAGCGCGGTCAGGTCCTCCCCGTCGAGCAGGACGCGGCCGGAGGTGGGCCGCTCGAGCAGGTTGAGGCAGCGCAGCAGCGTCGACTTGCCGGCCCCGCTCGGGCCGAGGATGCCAAAAACCTCACCCTGCTCGACCTCGAGGCTGATGTCGTCGACGGCGTGGACGGCCCCGTGCGGCGACGGGAAGGTCTTGGTGAGCTGTTGGACGGTGATCATGACGTGGCAGCCGGCAGGACGGAGCCGTTGTAGTTGGACTTGATCCACGCCTGGAGCTTCGGGTCGACGAGGGCCTTGGCGACCGCCTTGACGCGCGGGTCGTCCTTGAGCTCGGTCGTCGTCGTGAAGACATTGGCGTAGGGGTTGTCGGTGGCCGACTCGAGCGCGAGCGAGTCCTTGCTGGGCGTGAGCCCGGCCTCGAGGGCGTAGTTGCCGTTGATGACCGACAGGTCGACCTTGCCGTCGTCGAGGGTGCGCGGCAGCTGTTCGGCCGACACCTCGGTGAACTTGATCCCCTTGGGGTTGCTCGCGATGTTCTTCTCGCTGAGCTGGCTCAGGGCGGCCTTGTCGGCCGCGACGTCGAGGGTGATCAGCTTGGCCTGCTGGAGCAGCAGCAGGGCGCGGGCATAGTTGGTCACGTTGTTGGGGACGGCCACGGTGGCACCCTGCGGGACCTTCGCGAGGTCGGTCACCTTGCGGGAGTAGAGGCCGAGCGGCTCGACGTGCACGGTCGCGGCGTCGACGAGGTTGGTGGCGTCGTGCTCCTTGGCCCAGTCCTTCTCATAGGGCACGTGCTGGAAGAAGTTGGCGTCGACATCTCCGGAGACGAGCAGCTGGTTGGCGTCGAGGTCGCCGGTGATCTCCTTGACCTCGATCTTTGTGTCGCCGAGCAGGCCGAGCTCCTGGGCCTTCTTGAGGATCTCCGCGTGCGGGACCGGGGAGGCCGAGATCGTCAGCGGGTCGGAGGAGGCGCCGCTGGAGGACCCGCCGCAGGCGGCCAGGCTGGTGGCGGCGACGAGGGAGGCGGTCAGGGCGAGGGCCTTGCGGCGGGTCAGGGTCGGGCGGGTGGTGCGGGACATGGTGATCTCCAGTTCCGTTGGGACAGCGCGGATGTGCGCAGGGTGACTGGACATGTCGACTCCGTCGTCGACATGCGGGAGGTATGCCGCACAGGCGGCGCGGTGGGTCAGGCCCGGGCGGCAGCCAGCGCCGGGTGGTGGATGGCTGCGACGTCCGGGTGGGCCCGCAGGCGGGACTTCAGGGCGTTGGCGCCATAGGTGTCGTGGATCGGGTTGTCGTCGTCGACGGTTACGCCGCGCGACTGCGACGCGAGCTTGGTCGGGAGGTCAAGCGTCGGGATCCGCTCGGAGAGAGCGGGATTGAAGAAGAACGGGATGGAGATGCGCTCCTCGCCGGGTGGCGGCGAGACCACGCGGTGGTTGGTCGCGATCAGATATCCGCCGGTCGCGACCTCGAGCAGCTCGCCGATGTTGACGATGAGGGCATCCTCGACGGGCGGCGCGTCGACCCACTCCCCCTCGTGCCGCACCTGGAGGCCGCCCTTGCCGGGCTCGACGAAGAGCAAGGTCAGGACCCCGGAGTCCTTGTGGGCGCCCACCCCCAGACCGCGCTCCTCCCGGCCGGGATAGCGCACGATCTTGATCAGGGTGGACGGGTCGGTGGCAAAGGCCGGATCGAAGACGTGCCGGTCCTGCCCGAGCGACTCCGCCCACTCCCGCAGCAGCGTCAGCGCCGTCTGCTCGAGGATGGCCTGCCAGCGGGTGACGACCTCGCGCAGCTCCGGCAGCGCGGCCGGCCACTGGTTGGGCCCCTCGAGGATGTCCCAGTCGTGGGCTCCGGGCCGGCCGATGCGCGACTCGCGCTCGGGGCCGATGTCGATCTGCTCGCGCCAGTCGGTCTGGCCCTGGGTGAGCTCACCGCCGAGGCGGGTGTAGCCGCGGAAGTGCGGGCTGCGCAGGTTCTCCACGGCCTGCTTGTCGGCGTCCGGCAGGGCAAAGAAGCGGCGCGCCGTGGCGAGCAGCTCCTCCTGGAGCTCCCGGGTCAGGCCGTGGCCGACGAGATAGAAGAAGCCGACCTCGTGGGTGGCGGCACGCAGCTGGCTGCGGAACTGCTCCGCGGTGGCCGGGTCGGCCGCGAGCCGGAGGTCGAGGACGGGAAGTGCGGTGATGGACATGGTGGTGACTCCAGAGAAGGTCGAATGCGAGAGGCCGGCGCTCGGGACCGGGGTGGGGTGCGCGGCATACGGTCTGCGGACCCCGCGGGGGCGGGCGGTGCGGCAGCGGCGGATCCGGCGGCGCGCGGAGCGGGGCTCAGCGGTGCCAGGCGGACGGCGCGGCAGCGCCCGAGCGCATTCGGCGACAGCAGCCCAGGACCATCGTCAGGGGGCCGGAGGCGTGGTGGCTGGTCGCGGAAGTCATAACGTCACCTTAGGAAAAGCAGAAGTAGATGTCATATCCGGTTGGGCCGCGTCCCGCATTCTGGACCGTCGACAACAGTCCGGGAGACGCGGGCCCGCTGCCCGGTCGTGCGAGCATGGAGGCATGAAGTCGATCGCGATCAAGGTCCTCGTCAACGCACTCGCGCTGTGGGCCGCCACGGCCGTCATCACCGGCATCACCCTCGAGGAGGGCAACAGCAGCTGGACCGAGAAGATCGGGACGCTGCTGATCGTGGCCGTCATCTTCGGCATCGTGAATGCCGTCCTCAAGCCCTTCCTGAAGTTCGTCTCCGCCCCGCTGATCTTCCTCACGCTGGGCCTGTTCACCTTCATCGTCAACGCCGCCATGCTCCAGATCACCTCCTGGCTCGCCGGCACCCTCAACCTCGCCTTCCATGTCGAGGACTTCTTCTGGGATGCCGTGCTCGGCGCGGTCGTGATCACGCTCGTCTCGATGGTCGCCAACGCCCTGCTGCCCGACGATGACGAGCTCTGATGCCGGCCCCCGAGACACCCTCGGCTGTCCACTCGGCCTCCTTCGCCGAGCTCGAAGCGCCCATGGCCTACCGGCTGTGGGCGCTTCGCGAGTCGGTCTTCGTCGTCGAGCAGGACTGCCCCTATCAGGAGCTCGACGGGCGTGACCTCGAGCCGGCGACCCGCCACCTGTGGTGCGCCGACGACGCCGGCGAGCCCACGGCATACCTCCGGGTGCTCCAGGACGGCGAGACCGCCCGCATCGGGCGCGTGCTCACCCGCCCCGACCACCGTGGCCGGGGGCTCGCGGCCGAGCTCATGCACGCAGCGCACGCCGAGATCGGCGAGCGCCCGGTCGTCCTCGACGCCCAGGCCCACCTCGTCGACTGGTATGCCGCCCTGGGCTATGCCCCGAGCGGCCGGGGCTTCGTCGAGGACGGCATCCCCCACCTCTCGATGCGGCGCGGCTGACTCGCCGCGCCGCATCGAGAGGTGACCAGGGATCGGGTCAGGCGCTGGCCGCCCTGCGCTTGTTGAGCAGGTCGAAGGCGACGGCCACGAGCAGCACCAGGCCCTTGATCGCCTGCTGCCACGCAGGGTTGACCGACATGATGGACAGGCCCATGTTGAGCACACCCATGATCAGCGCGCCAACGATGGCCCCCGAGATCTTGCCAACACCTCCGGTGACCGCCGTGCCGCCGATGAAGCAGGCCGCGATGGCGTCCAGCTCGTAGTTCTGCCCGGCCGCCGCGATGGCCGCGCCGGCGCGCGAGGTGGTGATGACCGACGCAACCGCCGCGAGGAGGCCCATGTTGACGAAGATCCAGAAGTTGGTCTTCTTGACGTTGACCCCGGACAGCATGGCGGCGTGCACATTGCCGCCGATCGCGTAGATGTGGCGGCCGAAGACGGTGCGTCCCATCAGGAAGCCATAGGCGAGGATCAGCAATGCGACGAGGACCAGCACGTACGGCAGCCCGATGGCGCTGGAGGCGAGCACCCACGTGAAGAAGCCGATCAGCAGGCCGACCACCACCAGCCTCCCGATGAACATGCCGAAGGGCTCCATCATCAGTCCATGCCTGCGCAGAGTCCGGCGGGTGCGCAGCTGGCTGACGATCAGGCCTGCGATGGCGAGCAGACCCACGAGGAGGGTGAGCACGTCGGCGTGGCCGAGGAAGCCCAGCCCGCCAAGCAGCCCGCCGTTGGACACCTTGACGAACCCACCCGGCAGACCCGCGATGGTCTCGCCCACGATGACGATGGCCAGGCCTCGGAAGATGAGCATGCCCGCCAGGGTGACGATGAAGGCCGGCACACCGACGAAGGCCACCCAGAAGCCCTGCCAGGCGCCGATGAGCGCCCCGAGGCCGAGCCCGAGGAGGATGGCGATGATCCAGTGCAGTTGCCACTGCATCATCGCGATGGCGAGGAAGCCGCCCACGAACGCGACGACGGAGCCGACGGACAGGTCAATATGGCCGGCGACGATGACCATGACCATGCCGACCGCGAGGACCATCACATAGGCGTTCTGCGCGATCAGGCTGGCCACGTTGTCCGGCATGAGCAGACGGCCGTCGGTGAGCACCTGGAAGAGCGCGACGATCGCGACAAGAGCGCCGAGGATGCCGTACTCGCGAAGGTTGCTGCGCCGGATGCGACCCGCCTCGGCCGTCTGGGGTGTTGACTCGGGCGCTGGGGTGGTGGCGCTGCTGGAGGTGGGTGCCTCCGGATTCGGGGTCGTCATCGGCCTGCGGCCTCCTTCTCGGTCGTCATGTAGTGCATGAGTCGTTCTTGGGTGGCCTCCTCGCGGGTCACCTCACCGGTGATGCGTCCCTGCGAGAGGGCATAGATGCGGTCACAGATGCCGATCAGCTCGGGAAGCTCGGAGGAGATCACCAGCACGCCCTTGCCCTGGTCGGCCAGCGCGTTGATGTGGGTGTAGATCTCGTACTTGGCGCCCACATCGATGCCGCGGGTCGGCTCGTCGAGGATGAGGACCTCGGGGTCGGTGTACATCCACTTGGCGAGGACGACCTTCTGCTGGTTGCCGCCCGAGAGGTTGCCGACGACGGCGTCGACCGAGGGCGTCTTGGTGTTCAGCAGCCGACGGAATCGCTCGGCGATGGAGTACTCCTTCGCCTGGTCGACCACGCCCGACCCCGAGACCTTGCCGAGGGCGGCAGCCGTCGTGTTGTGCTTGATGTCGTCGATGAGGTTGAGCCCGAAGCGTTTGCGGTCCTCGGAGGCATAGGCCAGCCCTGAGCGGATCGCGTGCTCAACAGTGTCGACTCGCGCCTCTCTTCCATCGAGATAGACCTTGCCGGAGATGCCGATGCCCCATGACCGGCCGAACACGCTCATGGCCAGCTCGGTGCGTCCGGCGCCCATCAGACCCGCGATCCCCACGATCTCACCCCGCCGCACGTGCAGGTTGGCGGAGTCGACCACCACCCGGCCCGGGTCCTGGGGGTGACGGACGGTCCAGTCCTCGATGCGCAGGACCTCCTCGCCGATCGCCGGGGTGCGCTCTGGAAAGCGGCTGTCGAGGTTACGGCCCACCATCCCCTGGATGATGCGCTGCTCGGTGACCGGGGTGGGGCCGTGCATGTCCATCGTCTCGACCGTGCGACCGTCACGCAGGATCGTCACCGAGTCGGCGATGGCAGCGATCTCGTTGAGCTTGTGGCTGATGATGATGCAGGTGATGCCCTGGTCGCGCAGGCTACGGATCAGGTCGAGCAGGTGAGCACTGTCATCGTCATTGAGGGCGGCGGTCGGCTCGTCGAGGATGAGGAGACGGACCTGCTTGGAGAGCGCCTTGGCGATCTCGACCAGCTGCTGCTTGCCCACGCCGATGTGCATCACCTTGGTGTCGGGCGCCTCTTGGAGCCCGACCCGCCGCAACAGCTCGGCGCCTCGCCCGTTGGTCTCGTGCCAGTCGATGACGCCGCGAGAGGCGCGTTCGTTGCCGAGGAAGATGTTCTCCGCGAGAGAGAGATACGGCGAGAGCGCCAGCTCCTGATGGATGATGACGATACCGTCGGCCTCGCTGTCGCGGATCGAGCGGTATCGGCACTCCTTGCCGTCGAAGACGGTCTCACCGTCGCAGGAGCCGTGCGGATAGACGCCCGAGAGGACGTTCATCAGGGTGGACTTGCCCGCGCCGTTCTCGCCGCAGATGGCGTGGACCTCCCCCTCGCGCACCGCGAAGGTGACATCGGAGAGTGCCGTGACGCCGCTGAAGGTCTTGGTGATGCGGCGCATCTCGAGGAGGGGCGTGCCCTCGGGAGTTGGTGCCATGGGAGGAGCCTTTCGCTCGCACCGCCGGGCCCCGCACCCTCATGGACGGGGCCCGACAGCACTCGGGACGACTACAGGCCGAGGTCGGCCTTGGAGTAGAAGCCCGAGGTCACGAGCGTCGACTCGACCTCGTCCTTGGTCACGACGACCGGCTCCAAGAGGTAGGTGGGGACGGCCTTGACCCCGTTGTTGTAGGACGTGGTGTCGTTGACCTGGACCTGCGAGCCCTTGGCGATCTCATCGACCATCTTGGCGACCTGGTCGCCGAGCTTGCGCGTGTCCTTCCACACCGTCATCGCCTGCTTGCCGGCCAGCATGTTGCGGACGTTGGCCTTGTCGGCGTCCTGACCGGTCACGATCGGGTAGTCCGGGCCGGGCTTGTAGCCGGCACCCTCGAGGGCCTGGGCAATGCCGAGGGCCAGCGAGTCATTAGGCGAGAGAACGACATTGACCTTCTTGCCGCCGGTGTAGAACGAGTTGAGCCGGTTCTGCATCTCGGACTGTGCTGTGTCCGACGACCAGTTGAGCACGCCGATCTTGGTCCACTGCTGGTTGGTGGCGGGCGCCTTGCCAGACGGGACGGTGATCTGGCCGGACGTGACCAGCGGCGAGATGACATCCCAGGCGCCGCTGAAGAAGAACTTGGCGTTGTTGTCGTCGGGGGACCCGGCGAATGGCTCGAGGTTGACCTTCTTGTCGCCGATCTTGGACTTGATGAACTCACCCTGCAACTGGCCGACCTTGTAGTTGTCGAAGGTGGCGTAGTAGTCGACATCGGGGGTGCCGTTGATCAGGCGGTCATACGCGATGACCTTGATTCCCTTGGCCTTGGCCGCGGCGAGCGCCGGTGCGAGCACCTTGCCGTCGATGGAGGCGACGACCAGGATCTTGGCGCCCTGGTTGGTCATGTTCTGCACCTGGGTGATCTGCTGGTCGGGCTTGTTGTCGGCGTACTGCAGCGTGGTCTTATAGCCCGCCTTGTTGAGCAGCTCCTGAAGGTGGCTGCCGTCCTTGTTCCAGCGCTCGAGCGACTTGGTGGGCATCGCGATCCCGACGAGTGTGTCGGCCGCTGCCGCAGAGCTCGGTGAGCCGCCCGAGGTGGTGTCTGCGCGCTCGGAGCTGCAGGCCGTGGCGCCCAGGGCGAGGGCGGCGATGATGGCGACGGAACTGGCCGTCCTGATCCGGTGGGTCATCGTTGACTCCTTGAGATGCCTGCAGTGCAGGGCTTGTTTGTTTCTCTGCGAAACTTAGTGTGCGATGCGGCGCCCGGCAAGTGGGGCCCCGATCTCGGTTGGGCAACGTTCAGGCGAGGGAGGCAGCCACCTCCCTGGCGCGTGTGGCGTATGCCGCGCGCACCCCTGCGGGCTCGTTACCGCTGAAGCGGGTGGTCCCCGGCGCGGCCCAGTGGACCGGCTCATCGATCCCGGCCACCACGGTCGCCGCCTGGCGGGCGGCTCCCATCGCGACATACTCCCCCGGAGGGGGCACCCGGACATCAGCCGCCAGGATGCCCGGGGCCAGGCGGCATACCGCCTCCGAGCGTGCACCGCCACCGACGAGGGTGACCTCCGCTGTGGGCACGCCGAGCGCGCGGATGCCGTCGAGCGCGTCGGCCAGATGGCAGAGCAAGCCCTCGACGGCGGCGCGGGCGAGGTTGGCACGCGTCAGAGAGACCGGCGTCAGCCCATGGAGGGAGCCGGAGGCACTCGGCAGATTGGGGGTGCGCTCGCCCTCGAGGTAGGGGACCAGGACCATACCCCCCGCCCCCGGCTCGGCACTCAGCGCCAGACGTGAAAGTTCGTCGTGGTCGACATCGAGGAGGGAGCGGGCGGCATCCAGCACGCGCGTGGCGTTGAGCGTGCAGGCCAGGGGCAGATAGCGGCCGGTGGCGTCGGCGAAGCCGGCGACGATGCCGGTCGGGTCCGCGGTTGGCCGCTCCGAGACAGCGGCCACCACCCCGGAGGTGCCCAGCGAGACCGAGACCTCCCCCGGACCCAGGCCAAGTCCCAGGGCCGCGCCCGCGTTGTCACCACATCCGGGTCCGAGCAGGATGCCGTCTGGCGTGCGGGCGACGGCCTCGAAGGGCGACGCGACCCGAGGGAGGCGGATCCCGTCGACGTCATCTCGCCGAAGGGCCAGCGCCAGCAGGTCGCGGCGGTAGTCACCGGTGGATGGGTCCCAGTAGCTCGTGCCGGAGACATCCGACCGGTCCGTGACCAGGTCGGCGATATCGCTCGAACCACTCAGTCGCCACGTGAGCCAGTCGTGGGGCAGCGCGATGGCTGCGACGCGGGCGGCATTCGCGGGCTCCGCATCGGCGAGCCAGCGGAGTTTGGTGGCGGTGAAGGAGGCCACCGGGACGGAGCCTGTCGCATCGACCCAGGCCTGCGCTCCGAGCACCCCCTCCCGCGCCGCCAGCTCCGCGATGAGCTGCTCGGCAGCCCCGGCCGACCGGGTGTCGTTCCACAGCAGCGCGGGCCGCACGGTCTGGCCTGCCGAGTCGAGGCAGACCATGCCGTGCTGCTGCCCGCCGACGGCCACGGCCTCGACATCGGTGAGACCACCGGCCTGGGCGATCGCCCGCTGCAGCGCAACCCACCACGCCTGCGGGTCGACCTCGCTCCCGGCGGGGTGCGGCGCGGAGCCCGCGCGCACGAGGGCCCCGCTCTCGGCATCGACGATGACGACCTTGCACGACTGGGTCGAGCTGTCGATGCCGGCGACGAGCGGTGCCACCAGTCAGCCGATCAGATGCTCGAGAGCCAGCTGGTGGAGCTGGACGAAGCCGAAGTCGCGCTGGCCGGCCTGCTCGGGGTCGAAGCCGTCGTCGGCCGCGAGGAAGTCGGCGATCGACTCCCCCTCGGCGAGGGTCGGCTCGGCGAGCTCATAGACACCCGAGTAGCGCAGCGCCTCCTGCACGCGCTCGTCTGCCCTAAAGGCCTTCGCCTTCTCGGCCAGCATGAGGTAGGTGGCCATATTGGCGCGCGCAGAGGCCCACACACCCTCCATGTGCTCGGTGCGCGAAGGCTTGTAGTCGAAGTGGCGCGGCCCGTCATAGCGCGGCGCGTCAGGGGACGCCGGGAAGCCGTTCTCGATCAGGTCGACGGTGAAGAAGGCAGAGAGGAGGTTGCCGTGTCCGAAGACGAGGTCCTGGTCGTACTTCAGCCCGCTCTGGCCGTTGAGGTCGATGTGAAAGAGCTTGCCGCAGTGCAGCGCCTGGGCCAGCGCGTGCGTGTAGTTGAGATTGGCCATCTGCTCGTGGCCGGTCTCGGGGTTCAGGCCCACGATGTCACCGTGCTCCAGCTCCGCGATCAGGGCGAGGGCGTGCCCCAGGGTGGGCAGGAAGATGTCACCGCGCGGCTCGTTGGGCTTTGGCTCCAGGCCGATCCGAAGGTCATAGCCCTGGGACTTGATGTAGGCCGCGACGGTGTCCAGCCCCTCCTTGTAGCGCGACATGGCGGCGTGCAGGTCCTTGGAGGAGTCGTACTCGGTCCCCTCGCGACCACCCCACATGACGAAGGTGCTGGCACCCATCTCGGCGGCCAGGTCGACATTGCGCAGCACCTTGCGCAGGCCGAACCGGCGCACGCCGCGATCGTTGGAGGTCAGGCCGCCGTCCTTGAAGACGGGGTGGGTGAAGGTGTTGGTCGTGACCATCTCGATCACCAGACCGGCCTTGTCGACGGCGTCCTTGAGCTGGCGGATGATGCGCGAGCGGGTGGCGTCATCGGCGTCGAAGGGGAAGACGTCGTTGTCGTGGAAGGTGATTCCCCAGGCGCCGAGCTCGGCGAGCTTGTCCGAGTACTCCCACGGGTCGAGGGCCGGTCGGCTCGCCGCACCGAAGGGGTCCACGCCGGTCCAGCCGACCGTCCAGAGGCCGAACGAGAACCTGTCGTCTTTGGTGGGCTGACGAACCATGACCGCTCCTTTGCGAGTTGTTTTGTTTCATCACAAAACTTATAACCCATCTCCAGTAGAGTCAATGGGTGGACACCACCACCTCCGTGCGCCGGCCCCATCGCGCCCTCGAGTCCTCGGCGACCCAGTCGACGGTGCGCGAGAGCAACCTTGCCCTGGTGGCTCGAACCCTCTTTGACTCGCCGGAGCCCCTCTCCCGTGCCGACATCGCTGCGGCCACGACCCTCACCCGCGCCACCGTCTCGCGACTCGTCGACGACCTGCTGCTCGGCGGCATCGTGGTGGAGCGGGAGAAGACTGCCGGGACCCCGGGGCGCCCGGCCACCCCCGTCGTGCCCCACAACCGGCTGTGCGCCCTGGGCATGCAGGTCAACGCCGGCTTCACGATCGTGCGCCTCATCGGGCTCGACGGCGCCCTGATCGCGGAGTCAGCGACCACCGGCGACCTCGTCGGCTCCGATCCGGCCACGGTGCTCAGGGAGCTGGGCCGCACCGCCCGCCGACTTCTCGAGGGCCATCTGCAGACCCGTCGTCTGGTCGGGGCTGGACTCGCCCTGCCCGGCCTCGTGCGCTCCGGCAGCGGCCTGCTGCTGCGGGCGCCCAACCTTGGGTGGACCGAACTCGCACCGGCCGAGCTGATGGCGGCACCGGACCTGACCGCGGGCCTGCTGGTCGGCAACGAGGCCGACCTCGCTGCCGTGAGCATCGCCTACCCCACGCCCGGTCGACAGGGCCCGCAACGGGACTTCATCTATCTCTCGGGGGAGATCGGCATCGGCGGCGCGGCGGTGCTCGACGGCCGCGTCATGGCCGGGCGGCACGGGTGGGCGGGTGAGATCGGACATGTCTGTGTCGACCCGGACGGCCCGCCATGCCCGTGCGGGTCCCGCGGATGCCTCGAGCGGTTCGCTGGCAGCCGCGTGCTCATGCGCGCGGCCGGACTGGAGCCCGACGCCCCAGTCAGCGAGCTCATCGAGGCGATCGAAGATGGCTCCACGGCAGCGCGCGCCGCCGTGGATGCGGCAGCGGCCGCACTCGAGACCGCGCTCGTCAGCACGATCAACCTGCTCGATATCCCCGAGGTCGTCCTAGGCGGCCACCTCGGGCGACTGGGTCGCTATCTGCTGCCCCGCGTCCAGGCGGCCGTACGGGGACGAGCCATCGCCGGCCGCTTCGACGGTCCCGTCGTCTCGGTCGACCAGCACGTCACGACCGATGACGCCGCACCGGCCGCCACCGGCGCCGCGGTCGCCGTGCTCAACCAGGTGATCGACAACCCTGCCGCCTGGCTCGGCTGACCGGTCGCCCTGCCTGTGCGGCCTACTGCGCGCGCAGGCCGGGGCTGGGGCGATAGCGCCCGCCGGGAAAGGCCGCATCGAGCGCCTCCAGCTGCGCTGCGACGTGGTCCAAGCCGAGCTCGCGGCCCTTGGCGATCGGGCCCCACGGGTAGCCGGTCCCCAGCTGCATCGCGGTGTCGACGTCCTCGGCACTGGCCTCGCCCCGATGGACCACGTCGACCGCCTCGTTGACGAGCATCGCGACGGTGCGGGCCACCGGGTCGGTCTCGACGGGGCCGCCGACGAGCCGACCCAGCAGTGCCCGGTCCGGCTGGGGGGCCGCGCGGGTTCCGTCCGCGGCATACCGATAGATGCCCTCTCCACTCTTGCGGCCGAGCCTGCCCGACGCCACGAGATCCTGCTGGAGGCGGGTCGGCGCATAGCGCTCGTCGCGACCCGTCTGCTCCCACACAGAGGTGCCCACCGCGAGGTTGACGTCCTGGCCGATGAGGTCGGTCAGCGCGAGCGGGCCGATCCGGAAGCCCGCATCGACGAGGGCGGCATCGAGCGTGGCCGCGTCGGCGACCCCGGCCTCGAGCATCCGCTGGGCCTCGCCATAGAAGGGCCGGGCGACCCGGTTGACGATGAAGCCCGGGGTCGAGGCGCAGCGCACCGGGGTCTTGCCCCACGAGCGCATCAGGTGCTCGGCGACGACCAGGGTCGTGGCGCCCGTCTGCTCGCCACGCACCACCTCGACCAGCCGCATCACCGGTGCCGGGTTGAAGAAGTGCAGGCCGAGGAAGCGCTCCGGGTGGGGCACGGAGGCCGCGATGTCGGTGATCGACAGGCTCGAGGTGTTGGTCGCCAGGATGGCGTCCTCCGGCTGGGTCGGAGCGAGCCGGCCGAAGAGCTCCTGCTTGACGGCCAGGTCCTCCACGACCGCCTCGATCACCAGACCACACGGGGGCAGCGACTCGATGGCGTCCACCGCCCGGATCCGGCCGGCGGCGCTGCTGGCCTGGGCCGCGGTCAGCTTGCCCTTGTGGGCCAGCCGCTCGAGCGTCTCGACCAGCCGGCTGCGGGCCGACTCGGCGGCCCCGTCAACGGCGTCGACCAAGACGGTCTCGTGGCCGGCGACCGCCGCCGCCTGGGCAATGCCGGAGCCCATGGCACCGGCCCCGATCACGCCAACGACCTGCGAGTTTCCCATGGGAGTCATGTGTCCATCGTGGCAGGCGCGCCCGGGTGGCGCCGACCTCAGGTGAGCGCGGTATGCCGCGCGCTCGGGTACCGCTGCGACCTACTCTCCAGTAGCCTGCTGCGGACCCGAGAAGGAGTGGCATGGCTGGCAAGTACCAGAGGCAGCGCGAGCGACCCGCATGGCTGGGCAAGGCCCTCCTCGCGGCGGCCGTGATCGCGGCCTTCGTGCTGGGCATCGCGGTGACCAAGATCGGCTCCTCCGGCACCGACGGGGCGGCGGGCGACTCGTCCGGCAAGAGCGGGTGCACCGAGCGCCCCTTGGTGATCGTGCGCGCCGCAGAGGAGATCGCCCCGGTCGTGCGGGCGGCCGGTGACCGGGTCGCCAAGCGCGGCATCTGCGGCGAGATCTCGGTCCAGGGTGGCTCCAGCTCCGACGCCGCGCGGGAAATCGCCCAGGGCTTCCTCCCCGACGTCTGGATCCCCGACTCCTCCACGTGGACCGACCGGGCCAACGCCGGCACCTCCAAAGAGAAGTGGGGCGATGGCCCCTCGCTGGCCACCACCCCGGTCATGGTCGCGGCCAGCCCCGGTGTCGTCGCCAAGAACGCCCAGCGCCCCTCCTGGCCGGCCTTGCTCGGCGGCAGCCAGTCCATCCGCATGGCCGACCCGGAGCGCGACGCCGCGAGCCGGCTCGCGCTCTTCGCCGCCACGTCCGCCCGGGGCCAGAGCACGGTCGACCAGCTCAAGGCAGGCGCCGGCGCCATCTTCCTCTCCCGCTCCGAGGCCCACGGGCAGCTCGCGCTGCTGACCAACTACGCCGCGGACCCGGCCAAGAGCCCACCGTTCCCCGCCTCCGAGCAGGCCATCGCGGCATACAACAAGGCCCACAGCGACAAGAGCCTCGGCGGCTTCGTGCCGATGGGCGGCACCACCGCCCTGGACTACCCGTGGATCGCCGCCTCCCATCTGAGCCCCGAGGCCAGCGCCGTCGCCCGCGCCGTCCAGGCCGAGCTGGCCAGCGACGCCACCGCCACCGAGCTCAAGGCCGCCGGCTTCCGCCGGGAGCCCACCGACCCCGGTCCCACCTTCGCCGGCAGCAGCGGCGGACCCTTCACCGCCCTGACCGAGCTCAAACCCTCGGCCCGCACGGCCGCGATCACCCAGTGGCAGTCGGTCAAGAAGGACATGCGGATGCTGGCCGTCATCGACGTCTCCGGCTCCATGAAACAGCCCGTCAACGCCACGACCACACGCATGCAGGTCGCGCAGGGCGCAGCGAGCACCGCGCTGAAGATCCTCCCGGCCGGCTCCCAGATCGGCGGCTGGGCCTTCTCGACAGACAAGGCCGGGCCCGGCAAGGACTGGCGCGAGATGGTGCCGGTGCGCCAGCTCGACGCCCCGGTGGCCGGGGGCACCCAGCGCGACGCGCTCCTCAAGGCCGTGGGCAGCATGCCCGGCCTCATCGGCGGCGACACCGGCCTCTACGACACCACCCTGGCCGCCTGGCGATACATGCACAGCAGCTACGACCCCAACTACATCAACTCCGTCGTCATCCTCACCGACGGCAAGAACGACGACCCCAGGGGCGGGGTCAGCCTCGCCAAGCTGCTCGAGACGATCAGGAAAGAGGGCGACGCCGAGCGCCCCGTCAAGGTCATCACGATCGGCATCGGCGAGAACACCGACCCCGCCGCCGCGGCCGCCGTGGCCAAGGCCACGGGCGGTTCCTCCTTCGTGGCCAAGAACGCCGCGGACATCCAGAAGGTCTTCGTCGAGGCGCTGCTCCTGCGCTGAGCGAGCCGAGAGGGGTATGCCGGGTGGCACGTGCACGCGGCATACCCCCGGGCCCGCGGGTCCACCAAAAGGGTGACTGAGGGCACAGTCACGATCGGGTGAAGCCGGCAAATCCTCTTTACTACCGCTCGTAGTATCGGGATGCCTGTTATGCCCTCTTCGACCATGTCCTCAGGGAGCTGATCCGATGGATGCACTCGATATCGCACGGTGGCAGTTCGCAATCACCACCGTGTACCACTTCTTCTTCGTGCCGATCACCATCGGCATGTCTGCGCTGGTGGCCTGGTTCCACACCGCCTACGTCCGCAAGCACAACCCCGACGACCTTCGTCTGGCCAAGTTCTTCGGCAAGCTCTTCCTGATCAACTTCGCGCTCGGCCTCGTCACCGGCATCGTGCAGGAGTTCCAGTTCGGCATGAACTGGTCTGACTACTCCCGCTTCGTCGGCGACATCTTCGGCGCGCCGCTGGCCTTCGAGGCCCTGCTGACCTTCTTCATGGAGTCGACCTTCCTCGGCATCTGGGTCTTCGGCTGGGGTCGCATCCCCGAGAAGATCCACGCGGCGACGATGTGGCTGGTCCACCTCGGCACCGTCCTGTCGGCCTTCTTCATCCTCTCGGCCAACTCCTTCATGCAGCACCCAGTCGGCTTCAAGATCAACGAGCAGACCGGCCGCGCCGAGATGGCCGACTTCCTCGCCGTGCTGACCAACAAGGTCCAGCTGGTCACCTTCCCCCACGTCGTCACCGCGTCCTACATGGTCGGCGGCGCGATGGTCATGTGCGTGGCGCTGCACAAGATGCGCCAGGCCAAGGCCGCCGAGCTCGACGGCCGGGTGGAGAAGCCCGCGGCAGGCATGTACGCCAACGTGCCCGAGGACATCCCGATGTGGCGCCGCGCGGTCAAGCTCGGCGCGGTCACCACCCTGATCGCCGGCCTGCTCGTCGCCGTCACCGGTGACGTCCAGGGCAAGATCATGACCGAGGTGCAGCCCATGAAGATGGCCGCCGCCGAGGCGCTCTATGAGACGCCGCCCGCCGGCGAGTGCGCCAACTTCTCGGTCCTGACCGTCGGCAAGCTCGACGGCTCCGAGGCCAAGAACCTCATCGAGATCCCCTGCCTGCTGTCCTTCCTGGGCACCGGCTCGTGGTCCGGCGAGATCAAGGGCATCAACGAGCTCAAGGCCGAATACACCGCCAAGTACGGCGAGAACGGCTCCGACGCAGTCATCCTCAAGACGCTGTCCGGTGAGAACCGCAACTACACGGCGAGCCCGACCTATGTGCCCAACATCCCGCTGTCCTACTGGAACTTCCGCTTCATGATCGGTGCGGGCCTGTTCGCAGCTGCGGTCGCAGCATACGTCCTGTTTGCCACGCGCACGGACAACGTGCCGATGGCCGGCTGGGTCAAGCCGCTGCTGTGGCTGACGCCCATCGCGACCGTCCTGGGCCACTCCTTCGGCTGGATCTTCACCGAGGTCGGACGGCAGCCGTGGGTCGTCTTCGGCACCATGACCACCGCGTCCGGTGTCTCGCCGAGCGTGTCGGCGGCCAGCGTGTGGATCTCGATGATCGTCTACACCCTCCTCTACGGCGTGCTGGCCGTTGTCGAGGTCAAGCTCTTCCTCGACTACATCAAGCGCGGCGCCGAGCCCTACGAGAAGCAGGACCTTCTCGAGGACGACGACGAGCTGGCCTTCGCCTACTGAGCCGGAAAGGACTGACACACAATGGATCTCTCGACTTTCTGGTTCATCCTCATCGGCGTCCTGTGGACGGGCTTCCTCGTCCTCGAGGGCTTCGACTTCGGCGTCGGCATGCTGCTGGGCGTGCTCGGCAAGGGCCGTGACGCCGAGGACACCGAGAAGCGCCGCCGGGTGCTGCTCACGACCATCGGCCCCTTCTGGGACGGCAACGAGGTGTGGCTGCTCACCGCTGGTGGCGCGACCTTCGCGGCCTTCCCGCACTGGTACGCCACGATGTTCTCGGGCATGTATCTCGCCCTGCTGCTCATCCTCGTCGCGCTCATCGTGCGCAACATGGGCTTCGAGTACCGCCACAAGCGCAACTCGGCCTCGTGGAAGCGCAACTGGGACAACGCGATCATGTTTGGCTCGCTGCTGCCGCCGCTGCTGATCGGCACCGCCCTGACCAACCTGGTCAACGGCCTGCCGATCGACAAGAACATGGAGTTCACCGGCAACCTGTTCACCCTGCTCAACCCGGTGAGCCTGCTCGGCGGCATCACGATCACGGCCCTGTGCCTCACCCACGGCGCGCACTTCCTGGCGCTCAAGACCGAGGGGCAGATCCGTGAGGACGCCCGCGCGATCGCGACGAAGGCCGGTCTGGTCACCGCCGTCCTCGCGGTCATCCTGCTGCTCTGGCTGGGCCTGTCCCGCCCGGGCAACGCCGGCTCGTGGATCATGACCGTCCTCGCGGCGGTCTCGCTCCTCGCGGCGATCTTCTTCAACACCAAGGGCGCCGAGGGCAAGGCCTTCATCGGCACCACCCTCACGGTGGCCTTCGCGGTCGCGACGTACTTCTTCCTCCTCTTCCCCGACGTGATGCCGACCAACCTGGCCGACGGCACGTCGCTGACGGTGGACAACGCGTCGAGCTCCGCGATGACGCTGAAGATCATGACGGGCGCCGCCCTGGTGTTCACGCCCATCGCCCTGGGCTACACCGCCTGGAACTACTGGATCTTCCGCCGGCGGATCGGCACTCACCACATCCCGGAGGCATCCGGTATCTGAGGCATCAGGCACACTCAACCGGTGAAGCCGTTTGATCCCCGCCTTGTGCGGGAGCACCCCAAAGCCCGCCCAGCAGTCCTGCTGCTGGGCGGGCTTGGCGTTCTGTCCGGCATCGCGACGGTGGTGCAGGTCTTCGCCGTCGCCCGGCTGGTCACCCGGCTCGTCGACGGCGGCGGCATCGCCGGCCCGCTCTCGTGGGCGCTGGGGGCGTTCGCCGCGCGGGCGGCGCTCTCCGCGCTGACCGAGTGGTATGCCGCGCGCGCCGGTGCCGCCGTCAGCACCAGCCTGCGGGCGGCGCTGCTGGCGTCGTGGCTGCGGCGCGGCGCCGACGAGCGGCCGGAGCGCACCACCGCACTGACGCTGGCGACCCAGGGCACCAGCGCGGTCGAGCCCTATGTCGCCAAATACCTCCCGACCCTCGTGCAGGCCGCCGTCCTGCCGCCGCTGGTCGTCGCCTGCATGTTCGCCGTCGACTGGGTGAGCGGGCTGATCGCCGTGCTCACCCTGCCCCTGCTCCCCTTCTTCGCCGCGCTCATCGGCGCCACCACCCGCGACGAGACGGCCAAGCGTTGGGAGACCCTCTCCCGCCTCTCCGGCCACTTCCTCGATGTGGTGCGCGGCCTGCCCACCCTCGTCGGCTATGGCCGCGCCGAGAAGCAGCTGTCGACCATCGGCACGGTCAGCGAGAAGCACCGGGTGGCCACGATGCGCACCCTGCGCCTGGCCTTCATGTCCTCGGCGGCGCTCGAGCTGCTGGCCACCCTCTCGGTCGCGATCGTCGCCGTCGCCGTCGGCCTGCGCCTGGCCCACGGCCACATGGAGCTGCTGCCCGGCCTGACCGCGATCCTGCTCGCCCCCGAGGCCTACTGGCCGATCCGCCGCGTCGGCGCCGAGTTCCACAACGCCGCCGACGGCGCCGAGGCCCTCACCACCGTCCTCGACGAGCTCGCCGCCACGCCCCCCGATCACGTTGACTTGGCACAACTCACGCCTAAGAGCGCCCCGGAAGGCGTGAGTCGTGACAAGTCAACGAGTCCAGAGCCGGGATCCGTCAGCGTGGCGGACGTCTCCTATGCCTATCCGGGGGCGAGCGGGCCTGCGCTGGAGGGCTTCTCGGCCGACTTCACGTCAGGGCTCACGGCGGTCACCGGGCCCTCCGGCGCCGGCAAGACCACCCTGCTCGACCTCATCGCCGGCCTGCGGGTGCCGTCGACCGGGACGGTCTCCCGCCCCTCGGGCCGCGTGCACCTCGTCACCCAGACCCCCTTCATCGCCGCCGCGTCCGTCGCCGACAACCTCCGTCTCGGCGACGGACGGGACGCCACCGACGACCAGCTGTGGGCGGCCCTGGACCGGGTCGGCCTGCGCGAGCTGGTCGCCTCCCGCCCCGAGCGACTCGGTATGCCGCTGGGCGACGGCGGCTTTGGCCTCTCGGCCGGTCAGCGGGCCCGACTGGCCCTGGCCCGCGCGATCCTCGCCGACCCCGACGTGCTGCTCCTCGACGAGCCCACTGCCCACCTCGACCCGGCGAGCGCCGGGCTCGCCCACGACATCATCCGCGAGCTGGCCGCCGACCGCACCGTCATCGCCGTCACCCACCGCAGCGAGCTGGTCGATGCGGCCGACGCCGTCGTGACCGTGCCCGCACGCAAGGCGGTGACCGCATGAGCACGCCTGCGACGCAAGGCTCCCCGGCACAGCCGACCCCGCGCCGGGGTGCGGCGACCACGGAGGGCGGCACGCGGCATACCCCTGCTCTGAGGCACCGCGGGCTGACCTTCCGCGGCCCCCTCCGGCTCGCCGGGCTGCTCGGCGGCCTCGCCCTGGCGTGCGGTGTGGCACTGACGGCGACCTCGGGATGGCTGATCGTGCAGGCCTCCTCGCGCCCGCCGGTCCTCTCGCTGCTGGTGGCGATCGTGGCGGTGCGCACCTTCGGCATCGCCCGGCCGCTCTTCCGCTACTGGGAGAGGCTGCGCTCCCATGACGCCGCGCTCGCCGAGCTCGCCGCCGCGCGCGTCGACACCTATCGGCGGCTCATCCCGCTCACCCCGGCACGGCTCGGTCGGCGGGCCCGCAGCGACGTGCTGTCGGCGGCGGTCAAGGACCTCGACGACGAGGTCGAGGCACAGGTGCGGGTGGTCGTGCCGCTGGTCGCGTCGCTCTTCGCCGGCCTGGTCGCCATCGCGTATGCCGCGTCGGTCCACCTCCCGGCCGCGGCCGCCATCACCGCACTCGTCCTGCTGCTCGCCGGCATCGTCTGGCTGCTCGCCCGACTCGAGGACTCCAGCCAGCGCGAGGGGCTCGAGGCCCGGGCCCAGGCGCACCGCGTCGCGGCGCTGGTGACCACCAATGCCCATGAGCTCCAAGCGATCGGCGCCGGCGGCGACACGGACGTGTGGCTCGACCAGGCGCACGAGCGGGTGCGTCGGGCAGCCTCCCGACAGGGCCTGATCAGGGCCCTCGCCGCGGCGCTGATGCTCGTCTGCATCGCCGGCGCGACGGCTGGCATCGCCCTGCTCGTCGAGCCCTCCGTCGGCACGACGCTCTCGCGGCCCGTCGCCGCCCTGCTGCTGCTCATCCCCCTCGCCCTCGGCGAGATCACGGCCCCGCTGCCCGAGGCGATGGGCGCCCTCGCCCGCTCCCGCGCCGCCGCCGCCCGCCTCCAGGGCCTCGTCACCCAGGAGCCCGCCGTCGCCCAGGCCTCGGCCCCCGACCGCTCTTTCGCCCAATTGGGCACAAACGCCCGGGGCGAACGTGCCCAATTGGGCGAAAACGCGGGGGGCGGAACTCGCCAATTGGCGGAAAGCGCACTGCGCGAAGGCTCCCCGGACCCCTCTTTCGCCCACTTGGGCACAAACGCCCCGGGGGGCGTGCCGCGGCTGGAGCTGCGGGGGGTGAGCGCCGGGTGGGTGCCGGGACGCACCGACATCGGTCCGATCGACCTGGTCATCGAGCCGGGCGACCACGTCGCCCTCGTCGGCCCCAACGGCGCCGGCAAGTCCACGCTGCTCGCCGTCCTGGCCCGCCACCTCGACCCATCGGGCGGCGCCTATCTGATCGACGGCGAGCCCGCCGACGCGCGGCCGCTGGAGGTGACGCGCGCGGCATACGCGATCGTGGACGACGAGCCGCACCTGTTCACCAGCACCGTCCGCGAGAACCTCCGGCTCGCCCGGCCCGAGGCGAGCGACGCCGAGATCGAGCAGGCCCTTGACGCCGCCGGGCTGCGCGCCTGGCGCACCCACCTCAGGGCCGGACTCGAGACCATGCTGGGCGAGGGCAACACCGGTGTCAGCGGCGGCGAGCGCGCCCGCATCGCGATCGCCCGGGCCCTGCTCTCGCAGCGACCGGTGCTCCTGCTCGACGAGCCCGTCGCCCACCTCGACCACCCCACGGCCGAGGCCGTCCTCGCCGACCTGTTCGCCGCGAGCGCGGGGCGCACCGTCGTGATGGTCAGCCACCGCGAGGAAGGCACGCAGTACTGCGGGCGGATCGTGCCCATCGGTGGGAGGCTTGAGGAGGCGGGCCCGTCCGCCGACGGAGGTGGACGATGACGCGCTCGGCACTCAACAGGCTCGGCGAGCTCGAGCGTGCCGTCATGGACGAGGTCTGGCAGGCCAACGGCGAGGACGCCTGCCCCATCTCGGTCCGTCAGGTCCAGGGCCGGCTCGGTGACGCACGCCCCCTCGCCTACACCACCGTCATGACCGTGATGACCCGCCTGCTCGACAAGGGCCTGCTCACCCGCACCAAGCACGGCCGGGCCTTCCTCTATGCGCCGGTCACCACGCGCGAGCTGCTGAGCGCCACCACGATGCACGACCAGCTCCAGGGCATGGACCGTGTCGAGCGGCGGGCCGCGCTGACCCACTTCCTCGACCACGCCAGCGCCGAGGACCTGCGCGACCTGCGTGAGGCGCTCGACGAGGCCGAGCGGCAGCTGCCCGGGCGGCTCGCCCGCCTCGGCTGAGCCCACCGACGCGGGGGTATGCCGCGGCGCGGCCGACACGCGCGACACGCCTCATGCCCCGGTCCCGGTCCGGCACACTGGCTCCCATGAGCGAGAAGACCTCCCGGCTGCGCGTCGCCGTGCTGGGCGCGGGCGCCATCGGCTGTTATCTCGGCGGGCGGCTTGCCGACACCTGTGAGGTGACGCTGATCGGGCGGCCGCGGGTGATCACCACGCTGCGCGAGCAGGGCCTGCGGGTCACCCCCCTCGGCGAGCAGGCGCGACAGGTGGCCGAGGACCACCTGCGGCTGTCGACGACGCCGAGCGCCACCCAGGGCGCCGACGTCGTGCTGGTGTGCGTCAAGTCCACCGACACCGCTACTGCCGCAACGGAGCTCGCCCCGCATCTCTCCCCGGACACGGTGGTCATCAGCTTCCAGAACGGCCTGCACAACCCCGACATCCTGCGCGAGCACCTCGCCGGCCAGCCGGTGCTGACGGGGATGGTGCCCTTCAATGTCGCGGTGCCGGAGCCCGGCCACTATGTGCAGGGCACGAGCGGCCGCCTCATGGTCGGCTACTCCCCCAAGGCCGAGGCCTTCGAGGACGCGGCGCTGCGCGCCGGGCTCGAGATCGAGCTGCGCGAGGACATGGACGAGATCCAGCGCGGCAAGCTGCTGGTCAACATGAACAACGCCGTCAACGCCCTGTCCGGGCTGCCGCTGCGCGAGCAGCTGGGCCAGCGGGCCTACCGCCAGGTCGTGGCGCTCTGCATGGACGAGGGTGCCGCGGTCTTCGCGGCCGCGCGCCTCAAGGCCGCGCGGATCTCCGCGGTCCCCGCCTCGCTCATGGCGCGCTCACTGCGACTGCCCGACCGTGCCTTCTCGCTCGTCGCCGGCCGCACGCTCCGCGTGGACCCCCGCGCGACGTCGTCGATGGCCGACGATTTCGCCCTCGGCCGGCCGACCGAGATCGACCAGCTCCAGGGTGAGATCGTGCGTCTGGGCGAGCAGCACGGGGTGCCGACCCCGGTGTGCCGCAAGATAGTCGAGCTCGTGCGTGAGTCCGAGGCGGCCGGCCCGAAGCCGCCGCACTGGTCCGGCCCGGCGCTGCTGGCGGCTGTCACCGAGGGCGACGGTGACGAGGGCTGAGGCACGCGGCGTACGACCGTGGGCTGACACAGGTCGAGACCGCGGGCTGACGACCCGCCGACCCGCGCGGCGTTGACTGGAGTCATGGCACTCATGGACATCGACAAGACCCCGCTCACCGAGTTCGGCTGGCTCCGCGCGAGCCTCTACATGGCGGCGACCATCGCCATCTGGCTGGTCCTCATGGGCGTCACGCGCCTCGTGGCCGACTGGCAGGACTGGTCGTGGGTCACGGCCGGCTTCCCCGGCATCCCGCTCGCCATCGCGTGTGGCGTCGCCTGGGAGTACATCCGCCGCGACCAGGCCCGCAAGCGGCGCTGAAAAACCGGGTGCGCGCCCGCGACATACCGGGCAGGGTGGGAGCGTCCCGCCCCCCAAGGAGCAGGTATGCCGCAGGCCCACCTCACGACCGGGCGTCTCGTCCTCGAGCCGCTCGCCGAGCATCACCTCGACCACGAGATCGAGCTCGACTCCGACGGCGAGGTGCTGCGCTATCTCTTCGCGGGGCCCCGGACGCCGGAGCAGACCACCGAGCGGCACCGTGGGCGGCTGGCCCTGGCCAGGGACGGGCTGGGGATGTGGGCGGGCTTCCTGCGCGAGGCGCCCGAGACCTTCGTCGGGCTCTTCATGCTGATGCCCGCGCACGGCTCAGGGATCCCCGCCGACCCCGAGGGTCAGGCCGACCTCGGCTACCGGATCATGCGGCGCCTGTGGCGGCAGGGCTACGCGAGCGAGGGCTCGCGTGAGCTGCTGCGACACGGCTTCGAGGACCTCGGGCTGCGGCGGATCTATGCGCAGACGATGGCGGTCAACGCCGGCTCCCGGGCCACGATGGCCTCGGTGGGGCTGACCTTTGCGCGGGCCTTCCACGAGGATTTCGACGAGCCGATCCCTGGCGCCGAGGAGGGCGAGGTCGAATACGGGATCACGCGCGCGCAGTGGCTGGCCGCGCGGTCGTCAGGCGGCGAAGCGCAGCCAGGGCGATAGCCGCGGCCGCCCCCGCCACCAGCAGCCCCTTGGTCATGACCGACCGGGCGGCCTGCGTGCAGGCCTCCACCGTGGCCGTGTCCACCGGGCGGCCCAGCTCGCCGCCGGAGTCCGCCGGGCCCCGCAGCGCCACCGCGCCGACGTGGCCGCAGTAGAGGTTGCCGTCCACGACGACCGACCGGGTGGCGAACCACAGCAGGGCCAGGGCGCCGATGAGGAGCGCGACCGTGATGACCCTTGAGGTGGCGTTGCGCGTCATGGACGCAGTAGAGCACCTGGCCCGGGTCAGGCGCTAGGGCGACGCAGCGAGAGCGTGACCAGGACGGGCCCGGAGCGGGTGCCGCTGGGGCCGTCGGCGCCGCAGCCGGCCTGGCCGTCGGAGGTGCCGGAGGCGCATGAGCCGCAGCCGCCGGAGGGGCAGCCGATGGCGAGCTCCCTGGCGTCGATCCGGCCCATCCGCACGAGCTGGTCGACGGCGGCCGAGACGACGTCGCGGTCGAGCCCGGTGCGCCGGGAGACGTCGTCGAGCGACTCCGCGCCGGCCTCGAATGCCGCGAGCACGGCCGAGAGCGGGCGCCGGCTCACCAGATCATCCGGCCGATCTGGAAGGTCGCGACGGCCAGCGCCCACGCGACAACGAGCTGGAGCAGCACGCCGAAGACCGTCCACCTCAGCCCGATCTCGCGCTTCTGCGCAGACAGCGTCGCCACGCAGGGGGTGTAGGCGAGCAGGAAGACCATGAATGCCGCGAGCGCGGCACCGGTGTGCCCGCCCGAGGCCATCTCGAAGGTCTGGTGCAGCTGGGCTCCCAGCTGGCCGGGCTCCCGCTCGGAGGCGGGCTCGGCGATCGCGTAGGTCTGGGCCCAGGAGGAGATCACCGCCTCCTTGGCGATGAAGCCGACGACGAGGGCCGAGACGGTCTCCCACTGGCCGAAGCCGGCCGGGGAGAGCAGGGGCGCGATCGACTTGGCGACCGCCGCATACACACTGTCGGAGACCGGGACCTCGCCGAAGCCGGCGCCGGAGACCGCGGGGATCGACTGGAGCAGCCACACCACACAGACGGTGGCGACGATGATGCCTGAGGCCGTGCGCAGGAAGCCCTTGAGCCGCTGCCACATCACCGAAAGGGTCAGGCGGGCGGTGGGCAGCTGATAGGGCGGCAGGTCGATGACGAGCGGGTCGGCGCCCATCGTGCGCCACAGGGTCGACTTGAGCAGCAGGCCGACGGCGACCACGAGCAGGATCGAGACGAGGTACATCGCGAAGACGACCGTGCCGGCCTGGCGTGGGTAGAAGGTCGTCGCGAGCAGGACATAGACGGTCAGGCGGGCGCTGCACGAGGTGAAGGGCACGAGCAGCGCGGTGAGGACACGCTGTCGGGCGTTGGGCAGGATGCGGGTCGCGGCCACGGCCGGCACATTGCAGCCGAAGCCGACAACGAGAGGCAGGAATGCCCGGCCGGGCAGGCCGATCCGGCGCATCATCCGGTCGGTGACCACGGCGGCACGGGCCATGTATCCGGAGTCCTCGAGCAGCGCGAGCAGCAGGAACATCAGCGCCATCAACGGCACGAAGGTCAGCAGCATGCCGACGCCCGCGACCAGGCCGTCGACGAGGAAGCCCTCGACCGGGGTGCCACCGAGGCCGACCCCGGCGAGCACCCCGCGGGTGCCGTCGGAGACCGGGCCGGTGAAGATCCCGTCGAGGGCGTCCTGGAGCGGGGCGGCGACAGTGGTGGTGATCTGGAAGACCAGCCACATCACCGCGAGGAAGATGACCGGCCCGAGGACGGGCGCGGTCACGAAGCGGTCGATGAGGTCGGAGCGCACCCGGCGGGCGTCGCCGGTGTCGCGGGTGCCGGCGTGCACGGCCCCGTCGATCCACTCGAAGCGCTCGTCGGCGAGCTCGAGGTCCTCCAGCCCACAGTCGGCCAGCGGGCACATCGCGCCGCACGGGGAGCCGTCGTGACCGGGCAGGTCGACGGCGCGCGGGGCGGGCCGCTCGGCGTCGAGCACCCCGAGGACCGCGGCGGCGAGGTTGGACTCGCCCTGGCGGCGACGGGGGTCGACGGCGACGACGGGGGCGCCGATCTGCTCGGCGAGCGCATAGGTGTCGATCTCGATCCCGCGGTGGCGGGCGACGTCGTTCATCGTCAGGGCGACCACGAGCGGCAGCCCGAGCTCGCGGACCTGGGCGACGATGTAGAGGCTGCGGGCCAGATGCGCGGCATCGGCGATGACGACGACCGCGTCGGGCAGCTCGTCGGGCTCGACGTCGACCAGCAGCTCGCGGGTCAGGGCCTCGTCGGGGCTGGCCGGGTCGAGGGAGTAGGCGCCCGGCAGGTCGACGAGGGTGAAGGTCACCGGCTCGGCCTGGCGCGGGCAGGTGCAGGTCTCGCAGTCGCACGTCGCGGCCGCCCGGGTCGTCGGCCAGACCCCGCGGCCGACCTCGACGGTGGTGCCAGGCCAGTTGCCGACCGTGCGCTTGGCGCCGGTGAGGGTGTTGAACAGGGTCGACTTGCCGACATTGGGGGCACCCACCAGCGCGACCACCGGCGAGCCCGCGGGCGCCGCTGCGCCGGGGACGTCACCGTGGCAGGAGGGCGTGGCCCCACGCGAGGCCCGGAAGCGCGGCCGGGCGAGGGTGGCGTCGGGACGTGGCGGCGCGGCATACCCCTGCGTCGTCTCGCCGCGGTCGCGCACCTCGGTCATCAGGCGCTCTCGCGGACCAGCTCGTCGAGGGCCGAAATCGGCTGCACGGTGAGGCGGACCAGCGTCGCCGCGTCGATCGCGATGCGCGAGCCGGCGACCGAGACCACCCGGCCGCGGCCGGACGTGCGCTGCACGCAGGTCAGGTGGGCGCCGCGGCGCAGCCCCAGCTCGGCGAGGCGCCGAGCGACCTCCGGGGCGGTGCTCGCCTCGAGGAAGACCAGCGGCTCACCGATCGGCGCGCGGTCGAGCGTGAGAGTCACGCCTCCGAGGCTACGCCTGTAGGTAAGGCATGCCTAAATCGTTCCTCCATGTGGCACAGCCGCCGGCAGCGGATGCCGTCGGCCCGGGCGCGCGAGGCGCCCACACGGCATACCGTGGCCTCATGCCGCACGACCCCTATCGCATCTGCGTCGTCTGCTCGGGCAACATCTGCCGCTCCCCCATGGGCGAGTTCCTGCTGCGCGAGGCCTTCGAGGAGGAGGGCCTGGGCGATCGGGTCGTCGTCGACTCCGCCGGCACGACGTCGTGGGAGGTGGGCAACCCGGCCGACCGGCGCACCCTGTCGGTCCTGACCCGCAACGGCCACGACGACTTCGGCGGCCGCGATCACCGGGCCCGCCAGTTCGAGCGGTCCTGGTTCGCCGACCTCGACCTCGTGCTCGCCGCCGACCGCGGCCACCTCGGTGTGCTCCAGCGCCTCGCGCCGACCGAGGCCGACCGCGCCAAGGTCCACCTGCTGCGCGAGTTCGACGACGACTCGATCACCGCCGGGACGCTCGAGATGGACGACCCCTGGTATGGCGACGACGCGTCCTTCGACCAGACCTATGAGGAGGTCCGCGCCGCGACCCCCGGCATCGTCGCGCACGTGCGCAGCGAGCTGGGCCTCTAAGGCCGTATGCCGCGCCGCGGCTCAGGCCGCGCGCTCGGCGCGGCGCCCGGCCGCACAAGTGGTCACCACGCCGCCACCGGTGGCGCCCCCACGACCACATCCACCACCCCGCGACCGGCCCGGCCGCACAAATGGTCACCACGCCGCCG
Source organism: Micrococcales bacterium (assembly GCA_021287075.1). Taxonomy (GTDB): domain Bacteria; phylum Actinomycetota; class Actinomycetes; order Actinomycetales; family Dermatophilaceae; genus JAJTBD01. The sequence continues at coordinate 170,173 of JAJTBD010000003.1, forward strand.
TCCGCGGCGCCCCCACGACCACACTCACCACCTCCCACCTGTTGACGCACCGCGCATCGGTGCGGTAGAACTGTGGAATCGATTCCATGGAATCGATTCCACAGGCTCAAGGAGGTGCCGGGGATGGCCACGTTGCGTGATGTCGCGAAGGCGGCGGGTGTCTCGCCCGCGACCGCCTCGCGCGCGATGGGCGACTCGCCGGCGGTCAGCCCCGAGGCCCGCGAGCGCGTCACCCGCGCGGCCGCCGAGCTCGGCTACCAGATCAATGCACTGGCCCGCAGCCTGCGCACCCAGCGGACCAACACCATCGGCCTGCTCCTGCCGGACGTGCGCAACCCCTTTTTCACCGAGCTCGCCTATCAGGTCGACAAGATCGCTGCCGAGCGCGGGCTGACCGTGATGATCGGCAACGCCGACGAGCAGGCCGAGCAGCAGGACCGCTATCTCGATGTCCTCGCCCGACACCAGGTCGACGGCATCATCGCGGTGCCGCAGGGAGCGGCATCGCAGGTGCTGCGTCGCACCGCAGGGGCCCTGCCGACCGTCTTCATGGACCGCGACCCGGGCATCCCCGGCACACCCACGATCACGAGCGACAACCGGGGCGGGATCTTCGCCCTCGTCGACCACCTGGTGCGGCTGGGCCGCCGCCACATCGGCGTCGTCGCCGGACCGCAGTCCACCAGCACCGGGCGCGAGCGCCTGCTCGCCGTGACCGACCGGCTGGCCCACCACGGTCTTGACCTGCCGCCCGCCCACGTCGTCGAGGGCGACTTCCAGCTCGACAGTGGCGTGGCGGCCACCGAGCAGCTGCTCGGTCACGGACCGCTCGACGCCATCATCGCCGCCGACAACCTCATGGCCATGGGCGCCCTGATGGTGCTGCGCCGCAACGGGATCCAGGTCGGACACGACATGGCGCTGGCCTGCGTCGACGACATCGAGTGGTTCGCCCTGGTGGAGCCGGCCATCACCGTCCTCGCCCAGGACATCCCCGGCCTCGCCCTGGCCGCCCTCGACAGCCTGACCCGACAGATCAACGGCGACGCGGCTCCGTCCGTCGTCGTGCCGATGCACCTCATCCCCCGCGCGTCCTGCGGCGAGGCCGGCAGAGGCATGCCAACCACACCGAAGGAGGGCGCACATGGGTGACGTTGTGCTCGAGCTCGTCGGCGCCAGCAAGTCATTCGCCGGAGTCCCCGCACTGCGCGACGTGGACCTGCAGGTGCGAGCCGGCGAGGTGCACGTCCTGCTGGGCGAGAACGGCGCCGGCAAGTCCACGCTGATCAAGATGATCGCGGGCGTCCACGAGCCCGACTCGGGGCGAATCCTGGTGGACGGCAAGGAAGTCCGCATCCCCGACACCAGGTCGGCCGAAAGCCTGGGCATCGCGACGATCCACCAGGAGCTCAACCTGGTGCCGACCCTGTCGGTGGCCGAGAACCTCACCCTCGGCCGCACACCGCGCAAACACGGGCTGGTGGACCGCGCCGAGATGCGCCGGATCGCCCGTGAGGCGGTCGCCCGCGTCGGCCTCGACGTCGACGTCGACCGGCCGGTCGGCACCCTCGGCATCGCCCGGCAGCAGCTGGTCGAGATCGCCAAGGCCCTCTCCCAGAACGCCCGCATCCTCATCCTCGACGAGCCGACCGCAGCCCTGACCCGCACCGAGACCGATGTCCTCTTTGGCATCGTGCGAGAGCTGCGGGAGGCCGGCGTCGCCATGGTCTTCATCAGCCATCACCTCGACGAGATCGAGGAGATCGGCGACCGCATCACCGTCCTGCGCGACGGCGCCTATGTCGACACCGTCCCCGGCGGCACCGGCGAGGCCGAGCTGGTGCGGCTCATGGTCGGGCGCGACATCACCGACCTCTATCCCCGACGTGCCAGCGAGGCGGGCGAGACCCTGCTCGAGGTCGAGCACCTCAGCAGCGCAGGGCTTTTCGACGACATCACGTTCAGCGTGCGGGCCGGCGAGGTCGTCGGCCTCGCGGGGCTCGTGGGCGCCGGCCGCACCGAGGTGCTGCGGGCGATCGCGGGCGCCGACCGATATGACAGCGGCTCGGTCCGAGTCGGCGGCCGAGGTCTGCGCCGGCACGATGTCGCGGCAGCAGTCGACGCCGGCGTCGGCCTGGTGCCCGAGGACCGCAAGTCCTCCGGACTGGTCCTGGGCGCCTCGATCGTCGACAACCTCGGATACGCGACGCTGCGCCCCACGTCGAGGATCGGGCTCGAGGACCGCAAGGGCCAGCGCACCCGCGGCACCGAGGTCGCCGACGCGCTCCGCCTGCGTCGGGCGTCCATGGACCAGCAGGTCCGGGGTCTGTCCGGCGGCAACCAGCAGAAGGTCGTCTTCGGCCGGTGGTTCATGGCCAAGTCGCGAGTGCTCCTCCTTGACGAGCCCACCCGCGGCGTCGACGTGGGCGCCAAGGTCGAGATCTATGAGCTCATCAACACCATCACCAGCAACGGCGGGGCGGTCGTGCTCGCGAGCAGCGAGCTGCCAGAGGTCATCTCGATGAGTGACCGAGTCCTCGTCATGGCGCGCGGCCGCCTCACCGGCGAGCTGCCCGCAGCAGAAGCAACCCAAGACGCGGTCATGTCCCTGGCCGTCAAGGAGGTCGAGTCCACCCGTGTCCGCTAACACTCCCCCCAAGGCAGCGCCGGCGGCCGCCAACGCGGCCCCCGCGCCGCGCAGCGGCCGAGCCCGCGTCACCGACTTCCTCGCCGACAACGGCGCGCTCGTCGGCCTGGCCCTCGTCTGCCTGGTGATGTTCATCGCCACGCCGACCTTCCTGACCACCCAGAACCTGCTCAACGTGGGCGTCCAGGCGGCCGTGACCGCGATCCTCGCCTTCGGCATGACCTTCGTCATCGTCACCGCCGGCATCGACCTCTCGGTCGGCTCGGTCGCGGCGCTGTCGGCAATCTGCGCCGGCTGGGCCGTCACAAGCGGTGGTATGCCGGGCTGGCTGGCCCTGCTCGTCGGCCCCCTCGTCGGCCTGCTCGCCGGACTCGTCTCGGGCGCGGCGATCGCCTACGGCAAGCTGCCCGCCTTCATCGCGACCCTCGCCATGCTGTCGGTGGCCCGCGGTCTCGGCCTGGTCGTCTCCGGCGGCCGCCCGATCGACATGCCCTCGGCGGTCAGCTGGCTCGGTGGCGACCTCGGCCCGATCCCCGTGCCGATCCTGGTGCTCGCCGTCACGGCCCTGATCACCGCGTTCGTGCTCAACCGCACGGTCTTCGGCCGCTCGCTCTATGCGATCGGAGGCAACGAGGAGGCAGCCCGCCTGGCCGGCCTGCCGGTCAAGCGCACCACCGCTGCCGTCTATGCCCTGTCCGGGCTGTTCGCCGGCATCGCCGGTCTCGTGCTCGCCGGCCGTCTCGCCAGCGCCCAGCCCCAGGCCGCCAGCGGCTACGAGCTCGACGCGATCGCGGCCGTCGTCATCGGCGGCGCCAGCCTCTCCGGCGGTGTCGGCAAGGCCTCGGGCACGCTCATCGGCGCCCTCGTGCTCGCCGTCATCCGCAACGGTCTCAACCTGCTCAACGTGACCGCCTTCTGGCAGCAGGTCGTCATCGGCCTGGTCATCGCGCTCGCCGTCGGCATCGACGTCCTGCGCCAGCGCCGCTGACGCGGCATACCCACCCAAAATCTGCACCACCCCGCTCACCGAAGAGTCAAGGAGTCAACCATGTCCCTGCGCACCACCACCGGCGTCCTCACCCTGACCGCCGCACTCGCGCTCTCGACCGCCGCCTGCAACCGCGAGAGCGCCAGCGAGGGGGCCAGCAGCGGCAAGGCCGCCGGCAAGTCGATGACGCTCGCGCTGTCGACGCTCAACAACCCCTTCTTCGTCGACGTGCGCGATGGGGCCGAGGAGGCCGCCAAGGCGGCCGGGGTCACCCTCAACATCGTCGACGCCCAGAACGACGCGGCCACCCAGGCCAACCAGCTCGCCGACGCCGCGACCAAGTCGCCGGCCGCCGTGCTGATCAACCCGGTCGACTCCGACGCCGCCACCGCTGCCGTCAAGCCGGTGCTCAACGCCAAGATCCCCGTCATCGCGGTCGACCGGGCCGTCAACGGCGCCGATGTCGCCTCGTCGGTCTCCTCCGACAACGTCGACGGTGGCAAGCAGGCGGCCGAGGGCCTGGCCAAGGCGATCGGCGAGAAGGGCGAGATCCTCGTCCTCCAGGGCGTGCCCGGCACCTCCGCCAGCCGCGACCGCGGCCAGGGCTTCACCGAGGGCATCAAGGCCTTCCCAAACATCAAGGTCGTCGGCAAGCAGCCGGCCGACTTCGACCGCACCAAGGGCCTGAACGTCACCACCAACCTGCTCCAGAGCCACCCCGGCGTCGTCGGCATCTTCGCCGAGAACGACGAGATGGCCCTGGGCGCGGTCCAGGCCCTCGGCGCCAAGGCCGGGCAGCAGGTCAAGGTATTCGGCTTCGACGGGACCGAGGACGGCCTGAAGTCGGTCAAGTCCGGCAAGATGGTCGGCTCGATCGCCCAGCAGCCCAAGGAGCTCGGCAAGACCGCCGTCGAGGTCGCTCTCAAGGCCGCCAACAAGGAGACCATCGAGAAGGCCGTGCCCGTGCCGGTCAAGTCCGTGACCTCGGCCAACGTGGCCGAGTACCTCAAGTGACCGAGCCACACCCCACCCCGTCGACCCGGTCGGACAGCCCGTCCGGCCGGGTCGTGGTCCTTGGCTCCCTCAACGCCGACGTCTTCGTCCGCGTCGAGCGCCATCCCAGGCCCGGCGAGACCGTCTTCGGCACCTCCGGCGGGACCCGCCCCGGCGGCAAGGGAGCCAACCAGGCGGTGGCGGCCGCCCTGGCCGGCGCCCCGGTGGCGATGATCGGGGCCGTGGGCCGCGACGCCCACGCCGAGGTGGCCCTCACCGGGCTCACCGCGGCTGGGGTGGACATCTCCGGGGTGCGGGTCGTCGACGGCCCGACCGGCACCGCCCAGATCACGGTCGACGGCGCCGGGGAGAACTCGATCATCGTCATCACCGGCGCCAACGCCGAGGTCGACGACCCCGACCTGGCCGGGGTGCGCACCGCCGGGCCCGCCGACACGGTGGTGCTCCAGGGCGAGATCCCGCTGCCCGTCGCGACGGCAGGGGCCTTCTGCGCCGCCTCCGCCGGGGCGCGGGTCATCGTCAACCTGGCACCGGTCGTCCCCTATCCCGCCGATGTGCTGCGTCTGGCGGACCCGCTCGTCGTCAACGAGCACGAGGGCACCGGCGCCCTCGCGATCCTCGACCCCGCCGCCACCCCCGCGGAGGCGCCCGAGGAGCTGGCACGCCAGCTGCTGGGAGCCGGCGTGCCCTCCGTCGTGATGACGCTCGGCGGCGCCGGGGCCCTGGTGGGCGCTGGCGAGGACGTCACCGCCGTGCGTGGCGAGTCGGTCGAGGTCGTCGACACCACCGGCGCCGGTGACGCCTTTGTGGGCGCACTCGCTGCCGGCATCGTCGGCGGCGCGCCCCTCGTGGAGGCGGCCCAGAGCGCCAACCGGTATGCCGCGGAGGCCGTCCAGCACGACGGCGCCCAGGACTCCTACCCCGACTGGAGGAGATCGTGAAGAGGCAGGGCATCCTGCACGCAGAGCTGTCCCGCGAGATCGCCCGTCTCGGACACACCGACCGCTTCGTCATCGGCGACAGTGGGCTGCCCCTGCCGAGGACCGTGCCAGTGATCGACCTCGCTCTCGTGCCGGGCCAGCTCGACTTCAGAACCGTGCTCGACGCGGTGCTCTCGGAGGTCGTGGTCCAGCGCCATATCGTTGCGGCAGAGGCCGACTCGTCCCCTGCGGGCGGCTGGATCGCCGAGCGCGGCGAGCGGCTCGGCGAGCAGAGCCGCGTCGACCACGACGAGCTCAAATCCCTGATCGCCGGCTGCTGCTTCGCGGTCCGCACCGGCGAGCAGACGCCCTATGCCAACGTGATCCTCGAGGCCGGCGTCCCCTTCTGAGGGGGCGCCGCGCCCGCAGGGTCGGGGAGGGCAGCGCCTAGGCCTGCTCGACGATCGCCTTGATCCGCTCGAGGCCGCGCTGCATGCCGCGCTCGAGCTCGTCGCCGTGGCCCTCGTTGCCGCCGAGCAGCAGCCCCGTGAAGGCGGCCGCGAAGGCGCTCACCCCGTCGGGCGTCTCGCGCCGCTGCACGACGCGGGTGCCGGTGGCGGTGGGCTCGAGGGTGTAGGACCAGGTCGAGCCGTTCTCGTTGACCCGCCAGGCGATCCGCCGGCCCTCCTCGAGGGCGGTGATCGTCGAGGTCGTCGGCCACACCACCAGCCCGCGCTGGTTGATGCCGACGAAGGGGGTGCCGACCGCCCGCGGGCCGAGCAGGAGGACGCGCCGGCACTCGGGCGACCACTCCCCCGTCCTGCGGATGTCGGAGACGACCGCCCACACCTGCCCGGGGGCCGCCGCGATGTCGATCGAAGCCTCGAGATCTCGCACCTGCGTCGCCATGGCGACCATCCTGCCGCAGACACCCCTGGAGGGTGGGGCGGCGGGCGTCGCCGACGTGGTAGGACTTGGCGCACACACGGCGTACCGCCGTCAGAACGCCCGACCGGAAGGCACGACGTTGGCCGCGCACGAGACCACCTGGCCCGAGGGCACGCCCTGCTGGGCCGACGTCCAGGCCAACGACCTGGAGGCGATGGCCGACTTCTACAACCGGCTGCTGGGGTGGCAGATCGACGGCAACCCCGACTTCCCCGGCTATCTCATCGCCAGCGTGGGTGGGCGGCCCGTCGCCGGGATCGGCGCCAAGCCCGAGAACCTCGCGTCCGTGCCGTCGGCATGGTCGACCTATCTGGCCGTGGAGCACGCCGACCAGGTCGCCGCGCGCATCGAGGAGCACGGCGGCGAGCTGATGATGGGCGAGCCCTTCGACGTGGCGGGCATGGGTCGGATGACCTTCGTCCTCGACGCGGCTGGGTGCGCCGTCGGCATCTGGCAGGCGGGCGAGCACATCGGCTTCGGCGTCACCGGCGTGCCGGGATCGGTCTGCTGGAACGAGCTGCACACGACCCGTTTCGCCGAGGCGATCCCCTTCTACGAGAGTGTCTTTGGCGTCACAGCGACACCGATGAGCGACACCGACGACTTCCGCTACTCGACGCTCGACGTGGCCGGTCACACCGTCGGCGGCATCTTTGACGACCCGGCTGTGCCCGAGGGCACCAACGGCTACTGGCTGCTCTATTTCGCCGTCAGCGATGTCGACGGCGTCGTCGACGCCGCCGCCGGTCTCGGCGCCACGGTCCTCATGCCCCCGCAGGACAGCCCCTACGGGCGGATGGCCGTCATCGCCGGGCTCGAGGGCGAGCTCTTCGCGGTCATCGAGCCGACACTCCCGGCCTGAGCCGACCCCAGGGGTATGCCGCGGGCTCACCGTGAGCGCGCGGCATACCTCCCCTGGACTCGTGCGCGGGCGCGCGCGAGGCTCTGGAAGGATTGGGGCATGGCCTCCCTTGCTGACGTGACCCCGCAGATCGCCCTTGGTGCCCTCGACGGCCGCTACCGCGGGGCCATCGCCCCGCTCGTGGACCACCTGTCCGAGCCGGCGCTCAACCGCGAGCGGATCCGCGTCGAGGTCGAGTGGCTGATCCACCTCACCGAGCAGCAGGTCGTGCCCGGGGTGCGCCAGCTCACCGGCGACGAGCAGGCCGCGCTGCGCAAGGTCGTCGAGGACTTCGGGCCCGACGCGATCGCCGAGATGGCCGAGACCGAGCGGGTCACCCAGCACGACGTCAAGGCCGTCGAGTACTTCCTCAAGAAGCGCCTGACGCAGATCGCGCCGGCGGACGGCGCGCAGCTGTCGGAGCTGATCCACTTCTGCTGCACCAGCGAGGACATCAACAACCTGTCCTATGCGCTGATGGTCAAAGGCGCCGTGCAGGAGGTGTGGCTGCCCAAGGCGACCGCGCTCGTCGAGAAGCTCGCGACGATGGCCTCCGACCTGCGCGACGTGCCGCTGCTCGCGCACACCCACGGCCAGCCGGCGACGCCCACGACGATGGGCAAGGAGCTCGCGGTGCTCGCCTGGCGCCTCCAGCGCCAGCTGCGGCGTGTCGAGGGCGCTGAGTTCCTCGGCAAGATCAACGGCGCCACCGGCACCTTCGGCGCGCACCTGGCGGCCGTGCCCGAGGCGGACTGGGTGGAGATCTCGCGGACCTTCGTCGAGGGCCTGGGCCTGACGTGGAACCCGCTCACCACCCAGATCGAGAGCCACGACTGGCAGGCCGAGCTCTATGCCGACATGTCGCGCTTCAACCGGATCCTGCACAACATGTGCACCGACGTCTGGACCTACATCTCGATGGGCTACTTCGCCCAGGTGCGCGGCCAGGGCACGGTCGGCTCCTCGACGATGCCCCACAAGGTCAACCCGATCCGCTTCGAGAACGCCGAGGCCAACCTCGAGGTCTCGTGCGCGCTGCTCGACGTGCTCGCCTCGACGCTCGTGCAGTCGCGCCTCCAGCGCGACCTCACCGACTCGTCCATGCAGCGCAACATCGGCACCGCCTTCGGGCACTCGATGCTGGCCCTGGACAACGCGACCCGCGGTCTCGACGGCCTCGACGCCGTGCCCGAGGCGATGGCCGCCGACCTTGACGCCAACTGGGAGGTCCTCGGCGAGCCCGTCCAGTCGGCGATGCGGGCGCTCGGCGCGCAAGGCGTCGCCGGCATGGAGAACCCCTACGAGCGGCTCAAGGACCTCACCCGCGGCCGCCGCATCGGCCAGACCGAGCTCGTCGAGTTCGTGCGCGGTCTCGGCCTGCCCACCGAGGTCGAGGAGCGGCTGGCCGCCATGACGCCCCAGACCTACATCGGCATGGCGCCCGACCTCGTCGACTTCCTCGACTGAGGGGTATGCCTGGCGTTGGTCAGTCGGATGTCACCTCGGCCCCAGGAGCGATCGGCTGGTAGACGGCTCGCGCTGTGATGGCGGCAGTAAGCACGCCGGCTAACAGAGACGCCGCGAAACTCACAGCCGCATAGGCCAACGACGGCTGCATGACGTTGCTGGTGAGGCTGAAGCCAATCGGCAACAGCAGATACGTGGCAACTCCGCTCGCGGTGGCAACGAGCAACGGGAGCGCCACGTTGACAAACGCATAGGACGCCGCCCACCCCGATGTGCCATACAACGCGGTCATTACGCGAAGCGAACGTGCTCGACTCAGCGCCTCAGCACCCAGTGTCGCCCACCCCGCAATCAGGACCAGCCCGAGTGCCGCCAAGCCGAATGCCAGCACCCATTGTCCGCGTTGCGCGCTCGAATAGCCGCCGCCCACCCAGGACTGAGCAAGTGGCGCGACACCTAGGCCGCCTTGCACGGTCCGATAACTGAGGTCGGACAACTGGCCGATGTCCAGGGGTGCTCCGGTCGTGGAGGCGAGTAGCAGCCGTGGTTCGATGCCACCCTGCACCTTTGGCCTCCCGGATCCAACCACTCCGCGGATCACACCCCCGGCGGCTAGATAGTCGAGTGCAGTCCGCTGGCTCGGGGTCGTCATGCGATGTGGCGCGGTCGCAGACCGCGCACAAGGGAACCCCATCGATCGCAGCGTGGCGCAGTCGGCCGTGACGGTGGTCCGGCCGGGAGCACCGTCGCTGGGCGGTGTGACCATGGCCCAGCCGTGGCCAACCCCGTCCGGGAGTGCCGTCAGGAACCTCGCCTCCGCAGCTGGGTTCGGAAGTACGCTGGTCTCGGCGACGCGGCCACCGACGACGGCTTGGGCCGTTGCGGCAGTTCGGTACTGCTCCCCGAGTTGCGAGGTCCACAGTTGCGTCTGTCCTGCTAGCAGAAGCACCAAGGTAGCTGGCGCCACCACTCGTAAGGTCGAACGTGCGTGGTACTGCAAGTGGCGCCCTCCAGCCAGCATTCCCGCGTCGCCGAGTCGCCGCCCGACTGCGGCTCCGGGGCCACCTAGTGCGGCAGTTACGGTCGCGACCACAGCCGGCAAGCACGCGGTGGCAACGGCCGAGCCCAGGACGAAGGCCAGCGTCCGCGCCGGGCCGCTACTGAGGAAGGCCGGGCCAAACGCCGCCATGAGCAGACCGACGAAGAACAGCCCCGCCCAGGTAGTGGGCACGGGTTCCGCGCACTCGGCGACGGTGGCCCGTCGACGCGCCAAGGGAGAGGGGCAAGCAACGGCCAGCAGAGCAAGGACCGCGGCTGCGAGTCCGACCATAGGTAGCCGCAGGAGGAGCGCAGAAGGGGACCTCAGCCCCGTGACGTGATCCAAGAACGGAACTGGCAGGTGGAGCGTCGCCAGTCCAGCGACCAGGCAGACACCAGCGAATGCGCCACAAAGCACTACGCCGGCAAGGTTGGCGGCGCGCATGCGAGCCAGTTGTATGGTCGATGCTCCCAGGGCCCGGAATCGCTCCTCACCACGGTCTCGGACGCGGGCGCCAATTCGCCGCCCCATGGCCAAGGCAGCCAGGGAGGCCAGGCCCAACGAACCCAGGATGAGCATGGCCACATCTCTTGTCGGGGTGGGAGACAGCGTGGCTACGACATTTAGGGCGACGTGCTCGCCTGGGCCGCCCCATCCAGCGATCGGCTCCATTGCGTCTGGTTCGGCCACGCCGTCAATCGGCCGTATATATGCCCGCAGTTCAGAAGGTGCGACCAGTCCGTTGTTGGCAATCGTGCCGTCTACTACCCCGAAGTGCTCCCGTCGACCCTCACGTGCCAGGAGATCTGCCAAGCGAGGCGACACCACGGCGTGCCCGGGTTCGGGCCACTTCTTCACACCCGGAGGAGGAGCCGCCACGGCTCGCATGGGTAGCACCGAGATCACTGTGACCTGCTCCTGCCCAACGTCGCCGAATGTCTCGGAGCGCACGAGAGCCTGGGCCCTGTCAGCTTGTGTCTTCACGGGTGTGGTGGCCAAGTATCCCGCTGCGCGATCGGAGGCCGCCACTCCGACCAGAGCCAACAGGCCCAGGGTGGCAGACAGAGCGAACGCGCCGAGTGCAATGAGCGCCCGTCTGATCTGTCGGTACCCCTGTCCACGCTCTGCAGCGGCCGCGAGCACGCCCAGCCCCGTCCTCATTGGGCATGCCCAACGGGTGGCGCGACCTCAGCATCCGACAGCTGCCCATTGGTAAGCATCAGACACCGGTCGGCGCGCCGGGCCACGTCCGGGTCGTGCGTTACGACGACCAGTCCACACCGCACCCGCTTGGGCACCGCGAAGAGTGACTCAGCCGCGCTGTCCCGGGTCGTCCAGTCGAGCGAAGCAGTCGGCTCATCGGCAAGCACCAGCCTCGGCTTGCGAGTCAGCGCCCGCGCCAACGCAACTCGCTGCTGTTCGCCCCCCGACAGATCGGCTGTGCGCCCCACGTCGCCGGGAACTCCGAATTCTTCAAGCAGTGCCCGCGCAGCCCCTTCTACGTCCTCAGCGGGCTGGCCCGAAATCAGCAGCGGAACCATCACGTTCTCCACCGGCGTCAGGTCGGGCAGCAATGACGAGGATTGGAACACCACGCCAAGTTGCTCACGGCGAACTGTCGTCCACGCCCGCTCTGAGGCTTGTGACATGTCAACTCCACCGACGAGCACCTGTCCTGAATCCGGGCGGCGGAGCCCGAGCAGAACATTGAGCAGGGTGCTCTTCCCCGAGCCACTCCGCCCCATGATGGCTACAGACTGACCTATCCCGACTTGAAGGTCGATACCGTCCAGCACGGCCCTCTGCCCGTAGGCCACGCGGATCCCAGCCAACTCACACGCGAACACGCTCAGCGTCCCTTCCCTGGAGCCCGTCGTGGGGCGCGTGCAGAGGACTCGCCCCACGACGGATCAGTGAATCAGCCCCAGTTACTGCAGGGGTCCGTGGCCAAGGGGATGTTGACGCACGCCCTCACAGCCTTGATTTCACGACCGAGGTTTGACGAAACCCGCTTGTTGCAGCCGGACTTGTTGTCCACCCTTCCAGTGGACACCCCCGTCGACCAGAAGCCATACGTCGCGTAGTTGTCGCACTTGAGGTCCGACACGTTGAACCAGGTGTACGTGGGCGCTCCACTGTTGAACGCTGAAGCGGCTGAGTTCACGCTCATGTAGTGGTAACTCGCCGCCTCTGCGGCGACCGGCGCTGCAGCCATGATCAGCCCCAACCCGATTCCAGCAAGACGCTTCCTTCTCATGCCAGTCTCCTTTGACTCGCAAAAACTGGGGACCCCCCCCCAGCAATTTGCGACACTAGGCCACATCGGGTAAGCGCGCGACTTGAAGCCACCGCCCACGGCGACGGCTGGCCAGCCTCACCGGGCCAGGACTTTGACGAGGACGAGGAAGAGCAGGATCGGCCAGACCCGCTCCAGGGTCTGGTCGATCATGACGGCGGGGCCGGGCTGACCCGTCGGCTCCTGCCCCGGGTCACGCCTGGGCCAGGTCGATGACCTCGGCGCCGATGCGCTTGGCCAGCTCGGCGGGGTCGACGACGAGCTTGCTGCCGCGGATGCCCGAGCCGATGACGACCTGGTCGCGCTCGAGCACACGCGAGTCGATGAGCAGCGGCCACTCGGCCGGCAGCCCGATCGGGGTGATGCCGCCGAACTCCATCTCGGTCAGCGACACCGCGTCGTCCTGCGGGGCAAAGCTGATCTTGCGCACGTCCAGGTGCCGGCGGACGGTGCCGTTGATGTCGGCGCGGTCGGTCGCCAGGACCAGCACCGCGGCATACCTCGTGTCCCCTGCGCGCTTGCCGGCGACGACCACGCAGTTGGCGGAGTGGGAGGGCGCGGACCCATAGGCCTCGCAGAATGCCGCCGTGTCGGCGAGGTCCGCGTCGATCGGGGCGACCTTGGCCGAGGGGTATGCCGCGATGGCCTCCCGGGTGCGCGTCGCCAGCAGGGCGGGCTCGGCGTCGGGGACGGGGGTCCAGGTCAGGGTGCCTTCGGCTTCGCTCATGTGTGACTCCTTTGCTTCGGCACAGGCTAACTGCGATGTGGCAGAGGGCGACTCACCCCAAGGCAGTGGACAGTGCCTGGTCGAGGTCGCGGATGAGGTCGTCGGCGCCCTCGAGGCCGACGGACAGGCGGACCGTGCCGTCGGTGATGCCCACGGCGGCGCGGGCCTCCTCGGACAGGCGCCGGTGGGTCGTGGTCGCGGGGTGGGTGGTCAGCGACTTGGAGTCGCCGAGGTTGTTGGAGATATCGACGAGCTGGAGGGCGTTCATCAGCGCGAACGCCTGCACCTTGGTGCCGTCGATCTCGAAGGTGACGACCGTGCCGCCGCCGGTCATCTGGCGCTGGGCGAGGTCGTGCTGGGGGTGCGACTCGAGCATCGGATAGATCACGCGGCGGATGCCGGGCCGCCCCTCGAGGTGCCGGGCGATCGCCAGCGCCGAGCCGGCCATCCGCTCCACCCGCATGGCCAGGGTCTCCAGTCCCTTGAGCAGCACCCACGCGTTGAAGGGCGACATCGCCGGGCCGGTGTGGCGCATGAGGTTCTTGACCGGGCCGCCGACGAAGTCGGCCGGGCCGAGGATCGCTCCGCCGAGGGTGCGGCCCTGCCCGTCGATGTGCTTGGTCGCCGAATAGACGACGATGTCCGCGCCGTGCTGCATGGGTGCGGAGAAGACAGGCGTGCCGAAGACATTGTCGACGACCACCTTGGCGCCGACCGCGTGCGCGAGCTCGGAGACGGCGGCGATGTCGACGAGCTCCTGCATGGGGTTGCTCGGCGTCTCGAAGAAGACGGCGTCGGTCGGTCGGTCGAGGGCCGCGCGCCACTGGTCGAGGTCGTTGCCGTCGACGAGGACGGTCTCGACGCCCCAGCGCGGCAGCAGCTCGTCGACGATGACCATGCACGAGCCGAAGAGCGCGCGGGATGAGACCAGCCGCGAGCCCTGGCCGCACAGGGCGGAGAGCGCGACGAAGACCGCCGACATGCCCGACGCCGTCGCGAAGCAGGCCTCGGCGCCCTCGAGCAGCCGCAGTCGCTCCTGGAACATCGCGACCGTCGGGTTGCCGTAGCGGCTGTAGACGAAGCGCTCCACCTCCTCCTTGAAGGCGGCCTCCGCGTCCTCGGCGGTCTCGTAGACGAAGCCGCTCGTGAGGTACATCGCCTCGGCGGTCTCCTCGAACCCGGAGCGGGTGAGCCCGCCCCGCACGGCGAGGGTGTCCGGCGACCAGGAGGTGTTGTCCGACATGCCCGAGATCGTATGCCGCCCGCTCACCCCCGCCCCGCGGCATACCGCCCCTCGGACCGCACCCCCTCTCAAGCCAACTGGCGAGTTCCGCCCCGCGCCCTTTAGCCCAATTGGGCACGATCGCCCCGGGCCCTTTAGCCCAATTGGGCACGATCGCCCCGGGCGCTTTAGCCCAACTGGGCACGATCGCCCCGCGGGCTTGCGGCGCACGGGGGTCGGTCGCGATGCTGGACGGCATGAGCGAGCCGCTGTCGATGGACGACGTGCACGACATCGCGATGGCGCTGCCGGAGGTCACGCTCGGCACGTCATGGGGCGAAAAGCCGACCTACAAGGTGCGCGACAAGGGCTTCATCATCCTGCGCGGGCCGCAGAAGGACGCCGTCGACCCCGAGACCGGCGAGCTGATGGACGACGTGATCCGCATTGTCGTGCCGACCGACGAGGACAAGCAGGCCCTCGTGGAGTCCGACGGGCCGTGGTTCACGACCGACCACTTCCGCAGCGACGCGTCCGTGCTGATCCGCGCCCGGGACCTGCCACAGCTGGACTACATCGAGCTCGTCGAGGTCATCACCGACGCCTGGGCCCGGATGGCGCCCAAGAAGCTCGTCAAGCAGCACCTGGGCTGAGCCGGAATACCCCATAGGGGTATGCTGTTGGACGTCACGACCCGACCGACAGGAGTGGCGATGCCCGGATACACCGGCAGCAAGGACGACTATCTCAAGCGCCTGCGCCGCATCGAGGGACAGGTGCGCGGCGTCCACCGGATGGTCGAGGAGGACACCTACTGCATCGATGTCCTCACCCAGGTCAGCGCCATCACCAAGGCCCTCCAGGCCGTCAGCCTCGGCCTCCTCGAGGACCACATGGGCCACTGCGTCGTCGACGCCGCGCGTGAGTCCGACGAGGCCGGCGCCGAGAAGGTCCGCGAGGCCTCCGAGGCCATCGCCCGCCTCGTCCGCAGCTGAGCCAGCGACCCCACAGACCCAGCCACACGGCATACCCAATCCCCCACCCCCGCAAGGAGATCCACAATGAGCACCACGACCAATGTCATCGTCACCGGCATGACCTGCGGCCACTGCACCGCCGCCGTCACCGACGAGCTCAAGGAGATCCCGGGCGTCACGGACGTCGCGATCGACCTCGTCGCCGGCGGCGACTCCCCTGTGGCCATCACGAGCGACGCCGAGCTCGACCGCACGGCCGTCGAGGACGCGGTGGCCGAGGCCGGCTACACCGTCGCCTTCTCCTGATGTCGAGCGCCACCCAGACACCACTCGACAACGAGGTCGACCTCGCCATCACGGGCATGACGTGCGCGTCGTGCTCGGCCCGCATCGAGCGCAAGCTCAACAAGCTCGACGGCGTGGAGGCGAGCGTCAACCTCGCCACCGAGAAGGCCAGCGTGCGGTATGCCGCGCCGCTCACCGTCGATGACATCGTCGCCACCGTCGAGAAGACCGGCTATGGCGCGAGCGTCATCGAGCCGGAGGCCACGGTCGCCGACGAGACCGGCCCGCTCGCCCCGCCGAAGCAGACCCACGACCTGCGCTCGGTCGAGTCGCTGCGCATCCGCGCCATCGTCTCGGCGCTGCTCACCGTCCCCGTCGTCGTCCTGGCGATGGGCCCGGTCCCGCACTTCGCGGCCAACCCGTGGGCGCAGTTCGCCCTGACGACACCGGTTGTCGCGTGGGCGGCCTGGCCCTTCCACCGGGCCGCGGCGATCAACGCCCGGCACGGCGCGTCCACGATGGACACGCTGGTCAGCCTCGGCGTGCTCGCGGCATACCTCTGGTCGACCGTCACGCTGGTGACGAGCGGCGGCGCGCACGGGCACTACTACTTCGAGACGGCCGCGGTCGTCACCACCTTCCTGCTGCTCGGGCGCTGGCTCGAGGCCCGGGCCAAGCGCTCCGGCAAGGAGGCGCTGACGGCCCTGCTCGACCTCGGCGCCAAAGACGTTGCGGTGCAACGGATCGACTCGCGCACCCGCGCGACGACCGAGGTCCGCATCCCCATCGACCAGCTCGCGGTCGGCGACCACTTCGTCGTCCGCCCGGGTGAGAAGATCGCCACCGACGGCGTCGTCCTGGACGGCACCTCGGCGGTCGACACCAGCCTGGTGACCGGCGAGCCGATCCCAGTCGACGTGCGCTCCGGCAGCGAGGTCACCGGCGGCACGCTCAACACCCACGGGCGGCTGATCGTCGAGGCACGCAAGGTCGGGTCCGAGACGGTCCTGGCCGGCATCACCCGGCTCGTCGAGCGCGCCCAGACCGGCAAGGCCGATGTGCAGCGCCTGGCCGACCGCATCTCCGCGATCTTCGTGCCCGTCGTGCTGGTCCTGGCCCTGCTGACCTTTGTCGGCTGGTGGATCGGCACGGGCGACGCCGCCCGGGCGCTCTCGATCGCGACGAGCGTGCTCATCATCGCGTGTCCCTGTGCGCTCGGACTCGCCACTCCCACAGCGCTGCTCGTCGGCACGGGCCGCGGAGCCCAGATGGGCGTGCTCATCAAGGGCCCGCAGGTCCTCGAGGACACCCGCCGCGTCGACACCGTCGTGCTCGACAAGACCGGCACCATCACGACCGGCGTCGCCCGGCTGACCGAGGTCACGCCCTCTGGCCGGCTGACCGCCACCGCTGCGCTCCAGTCCGCCGCCGCGGTCGAGTCCGGCTCGGAGCACCCGATCGCCCAGGCGATCGTCCGCGCTGCCCAGGAGCGGGGGCTGGCCATCCCGACCATCGACGGCTTCCGCGCCCTGCCCGGCAGCGGCGCTCTGGCGACGATCAAGGGCACCGAGGTGACGGTCGGGCAGGCCGAGCTCTTCGCCGAGGTCCCGGAGGAGCTGCGAGACCTGCGCCGGCCGGGCACAACGGTTTTCGTCGGCTGGGTCGACAAGGCACGTGCCGCCCTGACCGTGGCCGACGAGATCCGGGAGAGCTCGCCCGCCGCGATCCGGGCGCTGGGCGAGCAGGGCCTCACGGCATACCTGCTCACCGGTGACCACGAGGAGGCCGCACGCGCCATCGCGACCGAGGCCGGCATCGACCCCGAGCACGTCTTCGCCGGGGTCAAGCCCGCCGACAAGCACGCGATGATCGAGCGACTCCAGAGCGAGGGCAAGGTCGTGGCGATGGTCGGCGACGGCATCAACGATGCCGCCGCCCTCGCCCAGGCCGACCTCGGCATCGCCATGGGCTCCGGCACCGACGCCGCGATGGAGAGCGCCGACGTCGTGCTCATGCGACCCGAGCTGTCGGCCGTCTCCGACGCCATCGGCCTCTCCCGCAAGACGCTGTCGATCATCAAGCAGAACCTCGCGTGGGCCTTCGGCTACAACGTCGCCGCAATCCCGCTCGCGATGGCCGGCCTGCTCAACCCGATGATCGCCGGCGCCGCGATGGCCATGTCGTCGGTGCTCGTCGTGACCAACTCGCTGCGGCTGCGGGGCTACGGCAAACGCTGAGCAGCCGCGCTGCGAGCCGAGAGGCCAGTTGTGGTGGGAATTCCGCGTGGATTCCCACCACAACTGGCCTCTCGCCTTGAGGAGGGGTATGCCGCGATGCCGGGAGATGCCGGCACCTGCCGGCCCGTCAGGGCAGCCGCTCGACCACGGCCCGCCGTGTGATGTCCACGCGGCGGGCCTGCCACAGGATGAGGGCGACGGCGATGGCCGTCTGCGCGACCGTGACGCCGGTCCACAGCGGGTCGCCGACGGCCTCGGCGTTGATATAGGAGTCGTCTCCGAGCCCGGTCAGGGCGCCGAGGACGCCGATCACCATGTTGTTGACGGCGTGCAGGGCGATCGCCGCCTCGATGCCGCCGGTCCGCCAGCAGAGGACGATCGCACCGATCGCGAATGCCGCGAGCTCGAGGTTGAGCCACGGGTCCAGCGTGCCGTGCAGCGCCGCGAAGACGACCACCGAGACGGCGCCGCCCACGACGAGCCCGACCATGGGGTTGCGGAAGGCCGAGCCGACGCTCTGGAGCAGCAGCCCGCGCGTGGCGTACTCCTCGCCCGCGGCCTGGAAGGGCGTGAGCACGAGCGACAGCAGCAGCACCCACAGCCAGTCGCCCGACGGCCCGCGGCTCTCGGCGCCGTCGATCGCCCAGCCGCCGACGATGACGAGCAGCCACAGCGGCAGCAGCGTCAGCCAGCAGCGCAGCAGCCACCCCCACCGGATGCGGCCGACCACCGAGTGCAGCGTCGTCCACCGCTGATAGACCACACCGACGGCCAGGATCGCCGCCACGATGAGCGAGCCGAGCCCGATGTCCATCACCAGCTGGGTCTCGGCGCTGACGTGCTGGCCGGTCAGCCACGTGTCGACCTGCCGCACCGGGTCGGGCGAGCCCTGGAGGACGGCGATCGCGAGCGCATAGATGCCGGTCGACATGACCGCGGCGATCGCGAGGACCGCGCCCAGCAGGATGCCCACGATGGGACGCCACCAGGTATGCCGCGTGCGCAGCAGCTGGTGATACTCCAGTCCCTGCGCGCTCACCTCGTCGCCTCCCTCACGAAGTCGGCCACCTGTGCGGCCAGGGGTCCGGACTCCTTGGCCCACGTGAAGTGGTCGGCCTCGCGCCCGTCCTCGAACGCGTAGTCGACATGGGTGACCTCGGTCCCCGTCATCCGGTCGGTGAAGTCATGGGTCGCGGCCCGTGGCGTCAGCAGGTCGGCGCCAAGCGTGACGCACAGCACGGGCACGTCGATCTTGGTCAGGTCGGGCACGGCGCCGTCGAGCTCGGGATAGCGGCCGGTGCGGGCGGTGTGCGCCCAGTCGCGGATGGTGCCGCGCGCCTGTCGCCCGCCGAAGGCCCAGCCCGGCCAGTAGCCCACAACCCGGCTGCCCAGCGCCATCACCTGGGTCATCGCGAGCAGCCCCGCACCGCGCCGCCCATAGCGCCGGAAGTGCGGGATGGCCGTCCCGATGAGGAAGAGCCCGCGCGCCGGGGACCCGGCCCGGCTGAGGTGGATCGCCGCCATCTGCCCGCCGAGCGAGTGCCCGCCGAGGACCACGGCACGCCCGGGCGCCCGCCGGGCCACCTCCGCGAGGAGGACATCGACGTCGGCCGCCAGGGCGGCATACCCGTATGCCGCGGAGCGGCTCGCGAGGGGACGCGAGGCGCCCGTGCCGCGGAGGTCCCCGACCATCGGCCAGACGCCCGCGGCGCTGAGCTCGCCCGCGAACCGGCGGTAGAACCCGGCGGGCGTGCCCATCGCGGGCAGGAAGAGCAGGACGGGCGCGCCGTCGCCGGGGTCGGCGTGGACGTGAAGGGCCAGCTCCTGCCCGTCGTGGGCGAGGACGATCTGGTCTGCGGGCGTTGACATGGCCGTCACGCTACCCACCGGTCGGGCCGCGTGCGTCAGCCGATCGGCCTCGTCCCGTCATCCGGAAGGACGAGCCGCCCGGGGCCCACGGCCGACCCGGGACACAGCGCGACCCGCCAGGCCCGGAGTTGTGTCGACAGCGGGCAGCTGGCGGGTCGTGTGCTGGTGGGCCGATCGGGCCGGGGGTCAGACGGTGACCGTGCGCCCCTTGGCGTCGGTGAAGGTGACCGAGAGGAGGCCGGGGGTGCCGTGCGGCGCGACGAACTCGAAGTCGATGACCGAGGAGGTCGTGTCGGCGGGCTCGCCGATCCACTCGTGCACGCGCTCGGGGTCGCCGGCGATCGTGAGGTGGTTGATGACGATGCCGTTGTCGGCGCGCTGCGTCGAGGGGTGGCGGTCGGTCGTCAGCCACTGCACGAAGAAGGGCAGCTGCGGGTCGGTGATCAGGCCGTTGACCCCGAGCTGCTTCCACTGGAGCTGCGTGCCGTCGGGGAGGGTGCGGTCGGCGTCGACCGCGTCGCGGCCCAGACGCTCCTCGAGGGGCTTGATGTCCTCGACCGAGACGACCCAGCCGAGCCAGCCGCCGCCGTCCTCGGAGCGCTTGCGCACGGCCTGGCCGAAGGGCGCGCGGTAGGACGCTGGGTGCTCGAGCGCCTCGACGACCTCGAGATAGCGCTCGTGTCCGAGCGGGATGATCACGTTGCGCGTGCCAAAGCGGGGGTGGACACCCCCGTCGAAGGTCTCGGCGTCCAGCTTCGCCGCCAGACGCTCGGCCGTGGCCT
Organism: Micrococcales bacterium; assembly: GCA_021287075.1. GTDB lineage: Bacteria > Actinomycetota > Actinomycetes > Actinomycetales > Dermatophilaceae > JAJTBD01. The sequence continues at coordinate 190,492 of JAJTBD010000003.1, forward strand.
GCAGGCCATCCGACTCCGCTGCGTAGCTCACGTGGTCAACTCGCATAACGCAATCGTGGCACACGTTTTGGGGTGCTTTGACCACGGGTCCCCCCTCCACCACGCGGCATACCTCAGGTGTCTCAGATGTCACAGCGAAGCGGCCATTTCGGGCGCCCAGTCAGCCGGGCAGGCCCCGCTGGCGGACCGCCTCATAGACCACGATCGCCGCGGCGGTGGCGACATTGAGGGAGTTGACCACGCCGGCCATGGGGATCCGCACGCGCTCGTCGGAGGCAGCCAGGAAGTCGTCGCTCAGCCCATACTTCTCGGCTCCGACCGCGATCGCCGCGCCCGCCCGATAGTCGACGTCGGTGTGCTCGGTCTCGGTGTCGGGCGTCGTCGAGACCACGGGTATGCCGCGCTCACGCAGCCAGGCGAGCACCTCACCGCTCGTGCCGCTCGCCACCGGCACGGAGAAGACGGTGCCCTTGGAGCCGCGCACGAGATTGGGGTTGCCCCAGTCGGTGACCGGGTCGGCCGCGATGACGGCGGCGACACCCGCGGCGTCGGCGGTGCGGAGCATGGCCCCGAGGTTGCCGGGCTTCTCCACGCCCTGGCACACCAGCACCAGGGGCGCATGCCCCAGGTCGAGGTCGGCGAGTGCGGCGCCGACGGCGGGGACGACGCCGATGAAACCGTCCGGGCCCTCGCGATAGGCCGTCTTCTCGAAGGGCTGGCGGCTGACCTGCACGCACTCCGCACCGAGCTCGCGGGCCCGGTCGAGGATCGCCAGCTGCTCGTCGGGGTGGAGCATCAGCTCGGGGCAGTAGTAGACGGCGCGGGGCCGCACACCCGCGTCGAGGGCGAGCTCGAGCTCCTCGTAGCCCTCGACGACGGTCACCCCGCTCTCCTCCCGCTGGCGGCGTCGGCGCAGGCCGACGAGGGTCTTCAGACGGGGGTTGGCGGGCGAGGTGATGAGCAGATCTGCCATAGCGCTGCCCATCGTCGCATCACTGCTGTGAGAATGCCGCCATGACAACTCAGGGGAACACACCGGATCAGGCCCAGGGCTCACCGCGCCAGGAGCAGTTCGCGCTGCGCCAGAAGATCACGATGATGGTCAACCGCTATGTGATCGCGCCGATCGACCCGGCCACGGGCGCCGAGGGCGCGCCGCTGGCGATCGCCCAGCAGAAGCGGATGGCCTTCAAGGAGCAGGTCACCTTCTATGCCGACAAGGCCCGGACCCGTCCGGTCTTCTCGTTCAAGGCGCGCCGCAAGCTCGACCTCGGCGCCGGCTATGACGTCTTCGACGCCGAGGGCCGCCCGATCGGCTACTTCAAGAAGGACTTCGGCAAGTCGCTGCTGCGCTCCACCTGGCACATCTCGACGCCCGACGGCTTCAACGGGACGGGCCAGGAGCGCAACGCCAATGTCGCCGTCCTGCGCCGCGTGTGGGAGTTCATCCCCGTCATCGGTGAGATGCCGCTGCCGTTCATCTTCCACTTCGACTTCACCGGCCCGGACGGCCGCGTCGTGCTCAGCTCGGAGCGCAAGATGTCGCTGCGCGACCGCTACACGATCACCGTGCCGGTCCTGGACGACGGCTGGCAGCTCGACTGGCGCGTGGCCATGGCCATGTCCGTCGCCCTCGACGCCCTCCAGTCCCGCTAGCCGCCACCACCGATGGCGAGAGGCCACAAGTGGTGGGAATTCGCGTCGAATAGCGACCACTTGTGGCCTCTCGCCTGGGCCTGGGCCTGGGCCTGGGCCTGGACGACCGTGTGGATAACTTCCGAGGCCCAGAGCGCGGATTGGCCACGATCTCTCCCATGGCCAGACGAGCGACACCACTGCCGGAGGACCTGCCGCACCGCGGCTTCTCGGTGAGGCAAGGGAGCAAGCGCGGGCTGTCCCGGCAGCGCATGCGATCCAAGGAGTGGCATCGTCCGCACTGGGGTGTGCGCTGGCGCGGCGTCCCAGCCCATCTGCACGAGCGATGCCGCGCCCTGCTCACTGTGCTGCCAGGGGATGCCGTGTTCTCCCACATCACCGCGGCGCAGCTGCTCAACCTGCCCCTGCCCAGCTACTGCGAGGACTCTCGTCTGCTCCACGTGATGGTGCCGACGGTCCGGCCCCGCATCCGACGAGCCGGCGTCGTGGGCCACCGGGGACTCGAGAGGCGCCAGACGACGCGCACCCGCGGCATACCGGTGGTGGGACTCGTCGATACGTGGTGTGACCTCGCCGAGCTGGGTGATCTGCTCGACCTCGACGATCTGATCGTGGTGGGAGACGAGGTCGCACGGCGGCTCAAAGGCGTCGAGCCGCTCGCAGCTGCGGCGCAGCAGCGGGGCAAGGCGCGGGGCAGCGCGCGGTGGCGTGCGGCGCTGGCCGAGATCCGCTACGGGTCACGCTCCCCGACCGAGACCCGGACACGCCTGCTCTTGACCCGGGCCGGCATCAGCGAGCCCGAGCTCAACAAGGACATCACAGACGCGGCGGGCGAGTTCATCGCCACGGGAGATCTGGTCTGGGCAGAGGAGAAGGTCGTCATCGAGTACCTCGGCAGCCGCCACTTCGGCGATGAGGGACGGTCCGTCTCTGACGTGCACCGACGCCGCGACCTGGACGACCTCGACTGGACCGTCATCGAGATCACCAAACGCGACCTGGCCACGGCTGCCCGACGCGAGGCCTTGATCCGACGCGTGGCTGCCGAGCTCGGCCAGACCGACCGCATCGCTGCGTGAGTCATGCGCGAGAGGCCATAAGTGGTGGCAATTCGGCGCGAATTCCCGCCACTTGTGGCCTCTCGGCTCGTGGGGGCGGGTCTGTCGGGGCGCGGGGGGCTGTCGGGCGGGTGGGGGGCTGTCGGGCGGGTGGGGGGCTGTCGGGCGGGTGGGGGGTGTCGGGCGGTCAGCCGCCGATGGCGCTCATGGTGCGCTCGGGCTGGACGAAGTCGTCGGTGTGCAGGCCGATCTCGTCCTTGCCGTGGGCACGCGGCTTGCCCCACATGGCCTCACGCCAGCGCTGGGCGATGGCCTCGTCGTCGGAGCCGTCGCGCAGGAGCGAGCGCAGGTCGGTCTCGTCATGGGAGAACAGGCACGAGCGCACGCGCCCCTCGGCCGTGATGCGGGTGCGGCGGCAGTCCCCGCAGAAGGGCTCGCTGACCGAGGCGATGATGCCGACCGTGCCGAGGTCGGCTCCGCTGGCCTGGTCGCGCACGGTCCAGCGCTCGGCCGGGGCACCGTCGCGGGGGGCGTGGTGGGGCACGAGGTCGTATGCCGTGGAGAGCAGCTCGCGGATCCGGCCGGCGGTGAGCATGCGCGCCAGCTCCCAGTCCCGCTCGCCACCGAGCGGCATCTGCTCGATGAAGCGCAGCTCGAGACCCTCTGCGAGCGCCCAGCGCAGCAGGTCGACGGCCTCGTGGTCGTTGATGCCCGGCATGAGCACGGCGTTGACCTTGACGGGGGTCAGCCCGGCGTCGCGCGCGGCACGGATGCCGGCCAGCACACGCTCGTGGCCGGGGCGCCGGGTCAGCCGGCGGAAGGTCTCGGGGTCGAGGGTGTCGAGGGAGACGTTGACCCGGGTCAGACCCGCCTCGGCCAGCTCACTCGCGACCGCGTCGAAGCCGATCCCGTTGGTGGTCAAGGAGATCGGCAGGTCGTGCAGGGCCCGGATGCCGCCGATGATGTCGACGAGGTCGCGCCGCATGAGCGGCTCGCCGCCGGTCAGCCGCAGCTCGCGCACGCCGAGCAGCCGCACGCCGACATCGACGAGGCGGGTGATCTCCTCGGCCGTCAGCAGCTCGGACGTCGGCATGAACTGCATGCCCTCGGCCGGCATGCAATAGGTGCAGCGCAGATTGCACTTGTCGGTCAGCGACAGCCGCAGATCCGTGGCGACCCGCCCGAAGCGGTCAGCCAGCCCACCCGATGTGGGCGCGCCCGAGGCGTCGGGCGCGGAGGGGCGCCGACGCGGCATACCGAGCGAAACGGACACACCACGAGGCTAGACCACGGGCCACCGGCGGCAGAATCCGTCGCCGGGGACAATGGCCGGGTGACCGTGCGCCGCCTCGCCCCCGCCGCCGTGGCGCTCGCGTGCTTCGTCCTGCTCACCGCGCTCGTCGTCACCGGAGCCACCACGTCGCTCGACACCCACGTCGCCGAGTGGGCGACCGGCCCGGCCACCGCGAGCCCTGGCCTCGCCGACGTACTGCGCTGGTGGCAGGAGATCTCCCAGCCCAGATGGGGGTATGCCGCGGTGTCACTCCTCGCGCTTGGCCTCGCCCTGGTAGGGCGGCTGGCCTGGGCGGCAGCGGTGGCCGCGATCGCGACCATGGTCGCCGCGTGGGTCGGGGTCGCCGCCCTCAAGACCCTGCTCGGCCGCACCCGTCCCGAGGCCGGCGAGGTGCTGGCCCAGTCGCACGGGCTGTCCTTCCCGTCCGGGCACTCGGCCGGCGTGGTGGTGGCAACGCTCGTGCTGCTCTGGCTGCTGCGGGGCGTGGTGTCGCCGGGCGCTCTCCGGGCCACCGCGGCCGCAGCGGCTGCCTTCGCCGCGCTGACCTGGGTCGACAGGGTGATGCTCGGCCAGCACTATCCAACTGATGTGCTGGGCGGGATCCTGATCGGGATCGCCTGGTGCACAGCCGTTCTCGTCTATGCAGACAGGGTCACAGGAGCGAGCGCAGCACCGGCACGAGGCCGTCCTCGTCGACGGTGAGCGTCACCTCGTCGGCACAGTCCTTGACCTCCTCGGGCGCGTTGCCCATCGCCACCCCGCGGGCGGCCCACTCGAGCATCTCGACGTCATTGCGCTGGTCGCCCACCGCGACCGTGTCGCCCGGCTCCACCTCGAGCTCGCGGCGCAGCAGCTCCAGCGCGGCAGCCTTGGAGACGCCCTCGGGGTTGATGTCGAGCCAGGCGGAGTAGCCGACCGAGTAGTTCACCCCGTGCAGCCCGATCTGCTCGGCGAACTCGGCGAAGTCCTCGGCCGAGGCCGTCGGCGAGCGGAAGGTGACACGCGTGACCGGGTCGGCACCCAGCTCCTCCCACGAGACCACCCGCAGCTCCCCCTCGAGCTCGGCCTCGTCGGGCCACGGGGCGCTGAGCTTGAAGCCAACACCCAGCTCCTCGACGGCGACGACCGCATCGGGCCACTGGCCGCGGAGCAGGTCGAGCGCCGGCCGCGGGTCAAAGGTGATCGAGTCGACGATCTGATAGCCCTGCGGCTCATCGGGGTCGAGGCGCAGCGTGACAGCGCCGTTGGAGCACACGGCATACCCGCTGGTGATGTCGAGCATGCGCAGGATCGGGACGGTCGAGACGATCGCCCGGCCCGTCGCGATCACGACATGGTGACCCGCGTCGCGGACCTTGTGCACCGCGGCATACACCTCGGGCGACAGGTCACCGGCGTGGGTGATCGTCGTGCCGTCGATGTCGAGGCCGATCAGCTTGGGGCGCATGGGTTCTGGTCAGCCCACCGGCCGCAGGATCTCTTCGCCCACAAAGGGCTGGAGGGCCGTGGGCACGAGCACCGAGCCGTCGGCCTGCTGGTGGTTCTCGACGATCGCGACGATCCAGCGGGTCGTGCCGAGCGTGCCGTTGAGGGTGGCCACTGCGCGCGTGCCCTTGTCGGTGCGCTCGCGCGTGCCGAGCCGGCGCGCCTGGAAGGTCGTGCAGTTGGACGTCGAGGTCAGCTCGCGGTGGCGGCCCTGCGTGGGCACCCATGCCTCACAGTCGAACTTGCGCGAGGCTGGCCCACCGAGGTCGCCGGCGGCGGTGTCGATGACGCGATAGGGCAGCTCGACCTTGCCGAGCATGGCCCGCTCCATCTCGAGCAGCCTGAGGTGCTCGGCCGCGGCGTCCTCCTCGCGGCAGTAGGAGAACATCTCGACCTTGTGGAACTGGTGCACGCGGATGATGCCCGCGGTGTCCTTGCCATAGGAGCCGGCCTCGCGGCGATAGCAGGCCGACCAGCCGGCATAGCGCTTCGGCCCGTCGGACAGGTCGATGATCTCGTCGGCGTGATAGCCCGCGAGCGCCACCTCTGAGGTGCCGGTCAGATAGAGGTCGTCGGCCTCGAGGCGATAGACCTCGTCGGCGTGCGCGTCGAGGAAGCCGGCGCCGGCCATGACCTCGGGCTTGACGAGTGTCGGCGTGATCATCGGCGTGAAGCCGTGCTCGACGGCCTGGGCGATCGCCATGTTGAGCAGACCGAGCTCGAGGCGGGCGCCGACGCCCGTGAGGTAGTAGAAGCGCGACCCGCCGACCTTGGCGCCGCGGGCCATGTCGAGCGCGCCGAGGCCCTCGAGGAGGGCGACGTGGTCGCGCGGCTCGAAGTCGAAGGTCGGGATCTGACCGACCTCCTCCAGGACGCGGTAGTCGTCCTCGCCGCCGGCCGGGACCTCCGGGTGGACGACATTGCCGATCTGGCGCATCAGCTGGTCGAGCTCGACCTGGCTGTCGGCGGCCGCGGTCTCCAGCGACTTGACCGCGTCGGACAGCTCGGCGGCCCGCGAGCGCGCGGCATTGGCCTCTGCCTCAAGGGAGCCCACGTCCTCGCCGGCCTTCGTGGCCTTGCCGAGGCGGCCCATGAGCTGGCCGACGTTCTTGCTCACCGACTTCTGCTCCGCGCGCAGCTGCTCGAACTGGGTCAGCGAGGAGCGGCGGCGCTCGTCGGCGGCCAGGACCGCGTCGACGATGCCCTCGTCCTCGCCGCGGGCACGCTGCGAGGCACGCACGGCCTCGGGGTTGTCACGCAGGAGCTTGATGTCGATCACCCGGCAAGCCTACCGACGCGCGGCGCTCACCCTCACCCGGCTTTCGCGAGCGGGGGTATGCCGCGGTGGCCCGGCTGGGGGGCACGCGCAGGGACTCCCTGGGGCACGGCGGCATACCTAGTGTGGGAGACACACCACCACCAGAAGGGTCGTCATGACGGACGTCGTCGTTGTTGTCGGGGCTGGACTGATCGGACAGGCCATCGCGCGGCGGGTCGGAGCGGGGCGCCATGTCGTGCTGGCCGACCTGAGCGAGGCCAACGCCGAGGCCGCGGCGGAGACCTTCCGCGACGCCGGCTTCGAGGTGAGCACGGTGGTCACCGATGTGTCCTCGCGGGAGTCGGTGCAGGCCCTGGTCGCCCACGCGACCGGCCGTGGCCGGGTCGTGTCGCTCGTCCACGCGGCGGGCGTCTCCCCCTCGCAGGCCGCACCCGAGACGATCCTGCGCGTCGACCTCTTTGGCACGGCGCTGGTGCTCGAGTCCTTCGGCGAGGTCATCGAGTCCGGCGGCGCGGGGGTCGTCATCGCGTCGCAGTCGGGGCATCGCCTGCCCGCGCTGACACCAGAGGAGGACCGACTCCTGGCGACCACGCCGACCGAGGAGCTCCTCGCGCTGCCGATGCTCGCGCCCGAGCAGGTGACCGACCCGCTGCACGCCTATCAGCTGTCCAAGCGCGCCAACGTCCTGAGGGTGATGGCCGAGGCGGTGCGCTGGGGCGAGCGCGGGGCCCGGGTCAACGCGATGAGCCCCGGCATCGTCATCACCCCCCTCGCCCGCGACGAGCTGTCCGGCCCGCGGGGCGCCGGCTATCGCCGCATGCTCGAGCTCTCCCCCGCCGGCCGCGCCGGCACCCCGGACGAGATCGGCGCGCTGGGCGCCTTCCTCCTCGGCACAGAGGGGGCGTTCGTCTCCGGCAGCGACTTCCTGATCGACGGCGGCGTCACGGCCTCCTGGTTCTACGGCCCGCTCGCGCCCGAGGCGCACGGCTGAGTCGGGCCGACGTCGGGGGTCGTCCGCGCACAACGACGACCATGGTTGGGGTGGAGGGCGGCCCCCCGTGCCTGTGGGCGCCGCGAGGCACGCGCCGAGGTCTGACCATGGTCGTCGTTGTGCGGTTGAGGGGTATGCCGCGTGCTCGGGTCAGGCGGGCGCGTCTCGCCGGTCGACAGTGGCGCCGGGCCGGTCGGCCGTCGCGCCGGCCTGGGCCTCGAGGGCCTCGCGGCGCTCCTCGAGGCGGCCCATGAGCGGGGTGGCGGCGACGCCGTGCACGAGCACGGACAGCACGATCGTGAAGAGCACCGTCGACCAGAGCCAGCGGGCCTCGGGGAAGTGCGCGTGGCCGAGGGCATAGGCGAGGTAGTAGATCGAGCCGACGCCACGCACCCCGAAGAAGGCGCTGACCGCGCGCTCGGTGCGCTCCAGCGGGCGATGGGCCGGGACCCTCATCCGCCACTGCCCGAGGGAGAGCGCGGCCAGCCCCGAGACCGGGCGGATGACAAAGACCAGGGCCACGGCGATCGCCACGCCCCGCCAGTCGAGGTTGGCCAGGGCGCCGTCGGTCAGGGCGACGCCGACGAGCAGCAGCACGACGAGGGTGAGCAGCCGCTCCAGCCGCTCGATCACCTCGTGCATGTGCTCGTGGAACCCGTGGGCGCGCTCGTAGGAGCGCATCGCCATCGCGCACGCGAAGACCGCCAGGAAGCCATATCCCCCGGCCGCCTCGGCCGCGCCATAGGCGACCATCAGCGCCGCCAGCGCGAGCAGCGGCTCCCCCACCTCGGCCAGCCGCAGCGACGGGGCCGGACCGTGGAAGGCGATCCGAGCCAGCAGCCAGCCGACGGCCGCGCCGACGCCCACCCCGACGATCACCTTGCCGAGGAGCGTCCACCCGAGCCACTCCAGGCCCCACTCGCCGACCGCTCCCTTGGTCGCGAGGAAGATCGCGGCATACACAAAGGGGAAGGCGAGTCCGTCGTTGAGGCCGGCCTCGGAGGTCAGCGCGAAGCGCACCTCGTCGCGCTCGTCGATCTCCTCCTCGGACTCCGTCGCCGGGCCGTCGACCTGCACATCGGAGGCGAGGACGGGGTCGGTCGGCGCGAGCGCCGCCCCGAGGAGGAGGGCGGCCGCCGGGGCGACCCCGAGCAGGCCCCAGCCGAGCAGGAAGACCGCGCCGATCGTGAGGGGCATGGCGATGCCGAGGAGTTTCCAGGTCGCCGCCCAGGCCCGCCAGCCATCCCGCCGCAGCAGGCTCAGCGGCCGGTCGAGTGCGAGACCGACGCCCATGAGTGCGATGAGGATCGTCAGCTCGGTGACGTGCTCGACCACCGCCCGCTGGGCGAGAGGGTCGATCTGCGCGCCGTCGGGCAGGCCGATCAGGCCGATCAGCGCACCGACCGGGACGAGCACGACCGGCGCGGAGAGCCAGGCGCGCCGGAGCGCCGTCGGCAGGGCCACCGCCACCAGGAGCGCGAGGCCCCCGACAAGATAGACGACGTCAGCGGACACCGGCATACCCTCTCACCCGGGGCGGGCTGCCGCCTCACCCCTAGAGGGTCAGGCAGGGCCGGGCGGGTCGGCGAGGTCGCGCACGATCCGGTTGAGCTTGACCCACCACTGCTTGACCGGGCGGCGCTCCTCCCAGTCGATGAGCTCGTCCATGGCGGCGACGGGAGTCAGCGTCAGTGTCCCCTTGAGCAGCCCGATCATCTGGGCGTCGGACCGGCCCGCGCCCAGCTGCCGCGTCAGCTCCTCGATGGCCCGGAAGGCCAGACGGGTGGCCAGGATCCGGTCGAAGGGCGAGGGGTTGCCGCCCTGCTGGGTGTGTCCGAGGACGACCTGGCGCACATCGAAGACGCCCTGCCCCTCGGCCTCGAAGAGCTTGGCGACGACATCGGTGGTGTAGTGCTCGTCGGCGCCCTCGCACCGGACGGCGACAAACAACCGGCGCCCCTCGGCGAACCGCGCCCGCATCCGCGAGACGTCATAGGCCAGGCCGCTGAGCGAGATGCCCTCCTCGGGGATGTACATCTGCTCGGCGCCGGAGGACAGCGCCGACATCAGCCCGAGATAGCCACAGTTGCGGCCCATCGTCTCCACCACGAAGCAGCGCCGGGCGGCCATCGCCGACTGCTTGACCCGGTCTATCGACTCGACGATGTTGCCCAGCGCGGTGTCGGAGCCGACCGACAGCTCGGTGCCGGGGAGGTTGTTGTCGATGCTCGCCGGCAGGCAGACGATCGGGATGCGCAGCGCGGGGAACTTGTCGCGCTCCTGGATGAGCGCGTGCACGTTCTCATAGGCGTCGAAACCGCCGACGACGAGCAGCCCATCGATGCGGTGGGTCTCGATCGCGCGACTGATCGGATAGAGGTGCTCGGGCTCGACCACGCCTCTGCGAGAGCCGAGTTCGGCACCGCCGAGGGCAGCCCAGCCCTCCACGTCAGACAGCTCGAGCTCGCGCACCTGGTCGTGGCGCAGCCCCTTGAAGCCACCCTCGATCCCGAGCATCACATGACCCGCGTCGTGGCCGATGCGCACCGCCGACCGGACGACGGTGTTCATCCCGGGGGCGAGCCCCCCGGCGTGGAGGATGCCGATCCGCTTGGGCTCGCCCGAGACAGGCGTCGGGGTCGGCTCGGCGAGCGCCTTGAGGATGCGGTGCAGCTCGCCAAAGCTCTCGCCGCGCGCCGTCATCGCCTCGTCATAGCGGCCGGTGTCGACCATCGAGGCGATCTCCTGGTTGCGCCGCACCAAGCGCATCAGCGGCCCGCGATAGACCCGGTTGCGCCGCAGCCCGATCAGCTGGGCCTCGGTCTCGGGGGTGGCCGCGAGCAGCTCCTCCACCGCGGCATACCCCATCATCGTGGCCATCGATCGGTCGAACGCGCTGGGCGTCCCACCGCGCTGGACGTGGCCCAGGATCGTGACGCGCGCGTCGGCGCCCATGTGGGTCTTTAGCGCGTCCTTGACCGTGTCGGTGGTGATCTCGGTGCCCGAGCGGTCGCGCGCGCCCTCGGCCACCAGGACGATCGACTCCCGCCGCCCGAGCGAGCGGCCGCGCTGGAGGGCCTGGCACATCCGGTCCTCCCAGCCGGCCTCGGGCGGGTTCTCGGGGATGAGCGCATAGTCGGCGCCACCGGCGATCGCGGCCGCCATCGCGAGATAGCCGCAGCGGCGGCCCATGACCTCGACGACGAAGACCCGCTGGTGGCTCGCGGCCGTCGAGGCGATGGCGTCGATCGCCTCGGTGATGCGGTGCAGCGCACTGTCGGCGCCGATCGTCATGTCGGTGCCGACCATGTCGTTGTCGATGGAGCCGACGAGCCCGACGATCATCAGTGCCGGGTGCGCGTCGGCGGCCGCCTGCTCGAGGTCGCCCGCGGCGACCGCGTCGGCGAGCAGTCCCGGCCACTCCTGGGCGAGGGCGTCGGCGCCGGTCAATGAGCCGTCGCCCCCGATGACCACGAGCCGATCGATGCCGTGCCGCACGAGGTTGACCGCAGCCCGGCGCCGGCCCTCCCGCTCGCGGAAGTCCACCGAGCGCGCCGTGCCGATGACCGTGCCGCCGCGGTGCAGGATGCCGCTGACGTCGTCCCAGCCGAGCTGCCGGATCCCCTCGCCGCCGGCGACCATCCCCTCATAGCCCTCATAGATCGCGAAGACGTCGGCGCCGAAGTGGATGCCCCCTCGCACGACCGCGCGCACGGCCGCGTTCATGCCCTGCGCGTCACCGCCGCTCGTGAGGACCCCGATGCGCTTGCGGCCAGGCCTGCGGGTCACACCCGTCTGCTCCATGCCCCCTATCCTGCCGCGCCCCGCCCCTGGGGGTCACACAGACCTCGGTGAGGTATGCCGCGAGGTCGCCCCCGCGGCATACCTCACCTGCGCGGGTGCGGGAGGGCTGCGCACATTCGGGTACTTTCGACAGGTGCTGGAGAACAACCTGCCCTGGGTCGCGCTCGCCGTCGTCGCGGTGCTCGCGCTGCTGCTCATCCTGGCGCTGTCGATGCGGCAGCCGGCTGGGTCGAGGCAGGCCCGCGGCGGGCACGGCAAGCGGAGGCCGCACCGCGACCAGTTCCGCGCGACGGAGGTCGAGCGGCCCAAGAACCGCGCGGCGATCATCGTCAACCCGACCAAGTTCGACGACCTCTCCTCCGTCAAGCGCCAGATCGCCGGGGTGTGCCAGCGCATCGACTGGGCGGAGCCGCTCTTCATCGAGACCACCGTGGACGACCCTGGCACCGGTCAGGCCCGCGAGGCCGTCGAGCAGGGCGTGCAGGTCGTCTGTCCGCTCGGCGGTGATGGCACCGTGCGCGCGGTCGCGGCCGGTCTGGCCGGCACCGAGACCCCGCTCGGGCTGCTGCCCGGAGGCACCGGCAACCTGCTGGCCCGCAATCTCAGCCTGCCGATCGACTCGCTCGAGGACGCGCTGCGGGTGGCGCTCACCGGGCGCAACCGGCGCATCGACGTCGGGCGCCTGGCGGTCGTGGAGACCCCTGACGGCCAACCGACCGATGACGACATCAGGCCGGCGCCCGAGGCCGAACAGCCCTCGGAGGAGAAGCCGCCCACCGAGCACGTCTTCCTCGTCATGGCCGGCATCGGCTTCGACGCCAATGTCATGGCCGACGCACCCGAGGACCTCAAGAACACCGTCGGCTGGCCGGCATACGTCGTGTCCGCCGCCAAGCACCTTGGCGGAGACCGCTTCCGCGTGCAGCTGAGCATCGACGGGGGCGAGTCGCTCAGCCGGCGCACGCAGTCGGTGCTCTTCGGCAATGTCGGCGAGCTCACCGGCGGGGTGCAGCTCATCCCCGAGGCCAAGGTCGACGACGGGACCCTCGACTGCGTCGTGGTCTCCCCCAAGGGCCTGATCGGCTGGGCCGCAGTCTCCGCGCACGTCGTCACCCGCCAGCGCCGTGGCCACAAGCGCCTCGAGCACTTCACCGGCGCCGAGTTCAGCCTCGAGAGCGAGTCGGACCAGGAGGTCCAGATCGACGGCGACACCATCGGCAAGGCCCGCCGGCTGCGCGCGTGGGTCGAGCCCAAAAGCCTGACCGTGCGCGTCGGCAGCTGACCACGACCGCCGGCTGTCCGGCACTTCGTTTCGTCCGGGCGTTCGTGCCCAATCGGGCTAAAGCGCCCGGGGCGCGTCGCCTCAGCGGTGTCTGACTACTCACGGTAGGAAGGTCTGTCGCGGGGGAGCCGCGTCTCGCTAACTTGGGAGGCATGGCAGACCACGACGGTCCTCGAGTCCATGACGCGCTCGCCCTCGGCGCAGAGCTGATCGACGAGCTGGTGGTGACCCCCATCCGCGACACCCATCACGCGATCTCCGACCGGGTCCACGGACTACTCGACGAGCCGACCGGCGGCGCGGCGCGTGGCATCGGGCAGGCCCACCGGGCGATCTCGGGGGCGGTCTATGGCGGCCTCGGCCTGGCGGTCAGGGCCGCCGACAAGGGCTTCTCAGCCCTCGGGGCCGCGGGAGTGGGGCCGGCACTGGAGGACAGCCCGGCCGGCCGCCTCCTCAACGCCGCGGTCCACGGCATACGCGGCGACCGGATCCGCGACCACCGCCCACGGCTGGCGATCCAGATGGCGGTGCGGGTCGACCACCGCGACCTCCCCCTCACCCCCGAGGCAGTTGCCGCGGCCTTCCCCGCCGCGGGCCCACACGTCGTCGTCTTCCTCCACGGGATGACCGAGAGCGATGCCTCCTGGCAGCGCCGCCCGACCGATCACGGGCGCCGGGTCCCCGGCGATCGGACGTATGCCGCGTCGCTCGCCGGGCAGGGCTGGTCACCGGTCTTCCTGCGCGCCAACACCGGGCTTGCGGTGCGGGAGAACGGGGTCGAGCTCCACCGCCTGCTCACCGACCTCGTCGCGGCCTGGCCCGTGCCCGTCACCCGCATCGCGCTGGTCGGCCACTCGATGGGCGGGCTGATCATGCGCGCCGCAGCGGCCCTGCGCACCGAGGACGACTGCGCCTGGACGCCTCTTGTCACCGATGTCGTGACGCTCGGGACGCCGCACCTGGGGGCGCCCCTCGCCGGCGGGGTCGGTCGCGCGGCCACCCGGCTGGGCAGGCTGCCGGAGACCGCACCGCTCGGGCGCATCCTCGACCTGCGGGCCCTGGGCATCGACGACCTCGTCGAGGGCCTCGGCGAGGAGGTGCCGGCCCTGCCGCATGCGCGCTATCGGCTGGTGTCCGCGACGCTGAGCAAGTCCTCGACGCACCCCGTCGGGCACTATCTCGGCGACCTGCTCGTGCGGGTGCCGTCGGCCCATGGCAAGGGGCGGCTCGTCACGCTCTTCCCCGACGCGGACCTGCTCCACATCGGCTCCGCGCACCACTTCGACCTGCTCAACGACGACACGGTGGATGCCGCCCTGCGCGAGTGGCTGGCCTGAGCCGGAGAATCGAGCGCCTTGCTCCATCGTTGGGACCGTCTGCTGTCGCCATGGCAGCACCAGACGGTCCCAATGATCGGTCGGAGCGAATTGGTCAGCCGAAGAGCTGGGCGCCCCAGTCCTTGCCCTCGGCCAGGCCGGGCGGGCAGGCGAAGACCGCCGAGCCGGTGTGCTCGATGTATTCGTTGAGGCGGTCCTTGGCGGCCAGCGCCCGCTGCATCGGCACGAACTGCCTGGTGATATCGCGGCAGAACGCGATGAAGAACAGCCCGGCGTCGAGGTGGCCGAGGCCGTCGGAGCCGTCGGTGAAGTTGTAGCCGCGGCGCAGGATCTCCACTCCCCCAAGGTTTTCGGGGTGCGCGAGACGCACATGCGCGGCCATGTCGATCGCGGGGCCACCGTCTGCCGACTTGGTCGCGAAGTCGACGGGCGTGAACTCGCCCTTCTGGCCGAGCGGCGCACCCTCGAGCTTGTCCCGCCCGAAGACGAGCTCCTGCTCCTGGAGGTGGGTGCGGTCCCAGACCTCGATGTGCATGCGGATGCGGCGGGCCACGAGATAGGAGCCGCTGGACATCCACGCAGCGCCGCCTGGCACATCGCCGGGCTGCACCCAGACGTGCTGGTCGAGCCGCTCGGTGTCCTCGGCCTTGACGTTGGCCGTGCCGTCCTTGAAGCCGAAGAGGTTGCGGGGTGTCGGCTGGCTGCGGCTGGTCGAGGAGGTGCGTCCGAAGCCGAGCTGGCTCCAGCGCACCGAGACCGTGCCGAAGCCGATGCGGATCAGGTTGCGCACGGCGTGGACCGCGACCTGCGGGTCGTTGGCGCAGGCCTGGATCGCGATGTCGCCACCGCACCTCGCCGGGTCGAGGTCGTCGCCCTTGAAGGCGGGAAGGTCCTCAAAACCCTGGGGCTTCTTTCCCTTCAGGCCAAACCGCCCGTCAAAGAGCGAGGGCCCGTAGCCGATCGTGATCGTCAGGTTGGACGGCGGCAGGTCATAGGCCTCACCGGTGTCCTCGGGCACGTTGTAGGGGCCGCCACCGACCACGCCGCCGGGCGCGGCCTCGCCGCCGAGCATCATCCGCTCGGCCGCCTTGGTCCAGGCGGTCAGCATGGCCTTGAGCTCGTCGGGGTTCTTGGTGACGACGTCGAGGGCCACGAAGTGCATGCGGTCCTGCGCCGGCGTCGTGATGCCCGGCTGGTGCTCGCCGCGGAAGGCCACCTCCGCGTCGAGCGGGTCGGCGGCAGGCGAGGAGGGCTGGGAGTCGCGGGTCGCGGCATACGCCCCACCAGCACCGGCGAGGACACCGGCGGCCGCGGCCCCGGCCGAGACGCCGAGAAGCCGGCGGCGCGTGACAGCGCCGCCGGCGACCGGGCCTGCCCCTCCTGGATCCGGCTGTGGCCGTAGTGGATCCGCGAGGTCTGGGTGCTGGGTCATGCCTGCGCGACAACCCCAGCGATCTTGGCGACCTGCTCGCTCGTGGCGTCGAGCGCGGTCGAGAGCTCCTTGACCTCGGCCTTGCTCAGGTCGGTGTAGAGCTTGTAGCCGTCGCCCTTCTGGTGCTTCGTGATGAGGGCGTCGAGAGCGGCGACCTTGGCGTCGATCGCCTTGACCAGCTCGGGGTCGCGCTCCTGGAGCACCGGGCGCAGCGCCGCGACGGCCGACTTGCTGCCCTCGAAGTTGGCGGCGAAGTCATAGAGATCGGTGTGGGAGTAGCGCTCCTCCTCACCGGTGATCTTGCCGGTCGCCATCTCGTCGAGTAGCGCCTTGGAGCCGTTGGCGAGCTGGAGCGGGTTGAGCTTGACCGACTTCGCCTGTGCCACAACGTTCTTGACGTCGGCCAGCAGGGTGTCGGCGATGTCGTTGGAGTCCTTCTGGAGCCCGTCGACCCACAGGTCCTTCTCCAGTCGGTGGTAGCCGGTGAACTTCATGCCCTCGTCGACGACGTCCTCACGACCGTCGATCTTGGGGTCGAGGTCACCGAAGGACTCGGCCACGGGCTCGATGCGCTCCCAGTACTTGCGGGCCTCGGGATAGAGCGTCTTGGCCTTGGCGACATCGCCGGCCTTGACCGCCGTCACGAACGCCGTTGTCTCCGTGAGGAGTGCGTCGGCCTGGCTGCCGACATAGCGCTGATAGCTCGCGGTGGCGGCGGTCAGCTTGGCGTCGTCGCTCTTGGGCGCGGCCGAGGAGCCGGTGACGGTGAATGCCGCGCGGATGCCCTTGCCCTTCATGCCCGGCTTGCATGCCGTCTCGTATGTGCCCGGCTCGTCGAGCTGCACGTGGAACTTGCGGACGAGTCCCGGCGAGATGTTCTCGACCTCGCCCATGACGCGGTCGCCCTCGCCATAGACATAGAACTCGTTGATCTTGGAGCCGGTGTTCTGCACGGTGAACTCGACTGTGCCAGCGGGCGCCTCGGCGCGCCCGACCTTGCACTCGCTGTCGGTGGCCTGCACGGTGATCGGCCCCTTGCCACCGGCCCCGGCATCGCTCGCGCCACCGCCACAGCCGGCGGCGAGCAGGGCCGTGCCCAGGGCGAGGGCAGCGGTCGTCGTGCGGTTCATCGTTCTCCTCGTGCGTGTTGCATGATCAGTCGGTATGCCGCGTGCGCGGCTCAGGCGCGGACGCTCGCGCCGTCGCGGGCAACGCCAGAGCCGGCCGGAGAGGCGGCCGCGGCGGCGGGGGCGGTCTCCGCCCGGCGGTCCGGGCGGAGGAAGAGCGTCAGGACCACCGCGGCATACGCCGTCCAGGCGATGGCCTGGAGGACGGTGGTCGCGGGGGTGAAGTTGAAGATGCCCTTGAGCAGCACGGCATACCAGGCGTCGGGGGCGATCACGTGGCTGACGTCGAAGGCCAGGGTGTTCAGGCCCGGCAGGAAGCGGGCCTCCTGGAGGTCATGGATGCCATAGGACAGGATGCCGGCGGCGACGAGGATGAGCAGGATGCCGGTCCAGCGGAAGAACTTGGCCAGGTTGATGCGCACCGCGCCGCGATAGATGAGGAAGCCCAGCACGACCGCCGCGCCGATGCCGATGGCCCAGCCGAGCATCGGCTGGATGGTGCCGGCGCCGGCCGCCTGGGCGGTGGCATAGAAGAAGATCGCGGTCTCGAGGCCCTCGCGCCCGACACCGAGGAAGGCCACCGTGGCGATGGCGAGCGGACCGGCCGAGAGGGCCTGGTCCATGCGGCCCTTGAGCTCGCCCGAGATGCTGCGGGCGGCCGAGCGCATCCAGAAGACCATCCAGGTGACGAAGGCGACGGCCAGGATCGAGGCCGTGCCGCCGATCAGCTCCTGCGCCTCGAAGGAGAGCTGCCGGGTGCCGAAGGTCAGACCCGCGCCGAGTGCGGCGGACAGCGCGACGGCGACGCCGACACCCGCCCAGACATACTTCAGCGCCCACTGGCGGCCGCTCTTGACGAGGAACGCGACGAGGATGACGACGACGAGCGCGGCCTCGAGGCCCTCGCGCAGGCCGATCAGCGCGTTGCTCACGAGCATGGGGTCACCTGGTTCCTGGTCTGGCGTATTTGGCAAGGACGGTGTTGCGAAAACATGGCTAAGGTAAGGCTTACCTGAGCCGCCGTGCAAGTGAGCGTTCCTCGTCGTGGAACCGCCGTGCCGGCGCCGGCCAGGAGGCGCCGATTGAGTAGCAGGACTCTTGGCGCGCCCGCGCAGCCCCGGGCAGGCTCGTGACATGCGCACGCACACCCTCGCCTGGTCCGTCGCCCTCGCCCTGATCTCCGCCGCGGCCTATGCGGCATTCCTCGGCTGGGACGACGAGTACCAGACCGATCCAGTGACCGGTCAGGTCTTGGGGCCGTATGCCGCGTGGCAGGTGATCGGGCTGGCCCTGGTCATCGCGGTCACGGCGGCCGTGGCCGGGTGGCACGGCCAGGGGCGGGCCGCGGTCCTTGCCATGCCGCTGGCCCTCACCGCCGCGTTCATCGTCAGCGCACTCCTCCTGCCGGACGAGACCGGCCTCTTCCTCGTCGGCGCCCTGCTCATGCTGGTCGGCTCGCTCATCGGCGTGGCCGTGGCCGCGGGCCTGGGGCGGGCCGCTCGGCGGCTGCGCTGAGACGGCGCGTCCAGCACTAGGGACGCGGCGGTCCCAGGGACTGGACGGCACGGAAGGCGCGGCGGCATACCCTCGTTGCGATCTGGGAAGACCATCACCGCCCACCTGAGGACCACCCATGAGCCAGCGCCTGTCCCTGCTCGACCTCGCGACGATCCGCCGCGACCAGCCCGTCGCCGAGGCGCTGCGTGACAGCATCCGGCTGGCGCAGAAGGCCGACTCGCTCGGGCGCTTCGAGCGGCTGTGGTTCGCCGAACACCACAACATGCCGCGGATCGCGTCGGCCGCGACGTCGGTGCTGATCGGCCAGGTCCTCGCCGCGACCGAGCAGATCCGGGTCGGCTCCGGTGGCGTGATGCTGCCCAACCACTCCCCGCTGGTGATCGCCGAGCAGTTCGGCACGCTCGCCGAGCTCTATCCCGACCGGGTCGACCTCGGGCTGGGCCGCGCGCCCGGCACCGACCAGGTGACCCTGCGGGCGCTGCGCCGCGACCCCCGCGCCGCCGACCAGTTCCCCTCGGACGTGCAGGAGCTCCAGGGATATCTGTCCGATGAGACCCTCGTGCCGACGATCAACGCCTATCCCGGCCGCGGCACCAATGTCCCCCTCTACATCCTCGGCAGCTCCCTCTTCGGCGCCCAGCTCGCAGCGGCGCTCGGCCTGCCCTATGCCTTCGCCAGCCACTTCGCGCCAGACGCGCTGGTGCCGGCGGTCGCGGCATACCGCGAGCGCTTCCAGCCCTCGGCCCAGCTCGCCGAGCCCTATGTCATCGCCGCGCTCAACGTGATCTCGGCCGACGACAACGACACCGCGCAGGGGCTCTATGACAGCCAGCTGCGCAGCCGGGTGCGGATGCTCGCCACCCGGGTCGGCGGCGCCAGCCTCTCGGACGAGCAGGTCGAGGCCGCGCTCGCCGGGCCGGTCGGGCACCAGGCGCGCCACATGCTCCAGTACACCGCCGTCGGCACCCGCGACGAGGTCGCCCGCTATCTCGAGGAGTTCCGCGCGCACGCCTCCGCCGACGAGCTGATGGTGACGAATGCCGCGGGCACGCTCGAGCAGCGCGAGCGCACCCTGGAGATCCTCGCCTCCATCGACTGACGCCCCGGGGCGTTTGTGCCCAACTGGGCCAAAGCGCCCGGGGCGTTTGCGCCCAACTGGGCCAAAGCGCCCGGGGCGTTTGTGCCCAACTGGGCTAAAGCGCTCCTTCAGGCACGCACGCCGAGACGTGGGGGTATGCCGCGCGGGGACGGGCCCGCGCGGCATACCTCTGGTCTGGGTCAGCCCTCCTCGGGGACCATCAGGATCGAGCCGGACGGGCATTCCTCGACGCACAGGCCGCAGCCCTTGCAGAAGTCGTAGTCGAACTCGTACATGTAGGCGCCGGTGCCGAGCTTCTTGACCGCGTTGTCGGGGCAGACGCCGAAGCAGTTGTCGCAGCCGAAGCAGTTGCCGCAGCTCATGCACCGCCGCGCCTCATACATGGCACTGCGCTCGTCGAGCCCCTGGACGACCTCGTCGAAGGTCCCCTGGCGACGGGCCGGCTCGATGAGCGGGCGCGCCTTGTGGGGTGCATCGGAGTAGTACCAGGTGGTCAGCCGGTCATAGGTCGCCAGCGCCGGGCGCTCGGGGTGGACGAACTCCTCGCCGCGCAGCCACGAGTCGATGCAGCGGGCGGCCTGCTTGCCGTGCCCCACCGCGACCGTGACCGTGCGCTCGGCCGGCACCATGTCGCCACCGGCGAAGAGGCCGGCACGGCCGGTCATCATCCGCTCGTCGACCTTGACGACGCCGCCCTCGATCTCGACACCCTCGAGCCCCTCGACCAGCGAGAGGTCGGTCTCCTGGCCGAGCGCGAGCACGAGCGAGTCGGCCTCGAGCTCCTCGGTCTCGCCGGTCGGCTGCGGGAAGCCGCTCTCGTCGAGCTCCATCTTCTCGATGACGAGCTTGCCTGCATCGGCGTGCTGGACCGTCGAGAGCCACTTGAGGAGGATGCCCTCCTCCTCGGCCTCGCGGACCTCGCTGTCGTGGGCGGGCATCCGGTCGCGGGTGCGCCGATAGACGATGATCGCCTCCTCGGCACCGAGCCGCTTGGCCGTGCGCGCCGCGTCGATCGCGGTGTTGCCGCCGCCATAGACGACGACGCGGCGGCCGAGCTGGGGCTTCTCCTCGCCCTCCATGTCGTGCAGCATCGTGACGGCGTCGACGATCTTGGCCGCCTCGCCGGCGGGCACATAGGCGCGCTTGCCGAGCTGGGCGCCGACCGCGAGGAAGACCGCGTCGAAGGCGTCGAGCGGCTCCTCGAGCGACTCGACCCTCTGGCCGAGCTCGAAGGTGACGCCCATGTCCTCGATGCGCCGGATCTCATCGGCGAGGACACCGCGCGGCAGGCGATAGGACGGGATGCCGAAGCGCATCATCCCGCCGGCCAGCGGCGCCAGATCGCGGATCGTGACCTCGTGGCCGAGGCGGCGCAGGTGGTATGCCGCGGACAGGCCTGAGGGGCCCGCCCCGATGACGAGCACGTGCTTGCCGCTCAGGGTCTCGGACTGGTGGAAGCGCCAGCCCTGCGCAATGGCCTCGTCGCCGAGGAAGCGCTCGACGGCGTTGATGCCGACGGCCTCGTCGAGTTCGGCTCTGTTGCAGGCGGTCTGGCACGGGTGATAGCAGATGCGGCCCATGATCGCGGGGAAGGGGTTGTCGGCGGTCAGTGCCCGCCAGGCCTGCTCGTAGTTGCCCTCCTCGGCCTCATAGAGCCAGGCCTGGACGTTCTCGCCGGCCGGGCAGGCGTTGTTGCACGGCGGCATCAGGTGGACATAGGTCGGTCGCTCGGTGCGCCACGTGCCGGTGTGGTTGGCGAGGGACGACCCGACGTCGAGGGTGATGGCAAACGGCTTCTCTCTCACTGGGCTCCCTCTCCCTCGAGCTCGTCGCGGCGCGCCGCGATGCCCTCCTCGATGTCGCCGTCGGGGCCGAGGAGTCCATACCTTGCGATGTTGCGGTCGGCGCGGGCCTGGAGTTTGGCGAGCACCTCCTCGTCGCGCTCCGGCGTGAAGAGGTGGGCGAAGCGCTTCTGGAGCCGCAGGTAGTCCTCGACCGGCACCCGCTTGCGGATCCGCGACACCGCGGTCACGTCGCCGCGCTCGGCCTCGAAGACGGGGAAGAGCCCCGACTGGGTGGCGGCCCGGGCGACCTTGATCGTGTCGTGCGAGCTGGAGCCCCAGCCGAGCGGGCAGGGCACCAGCACGTGGATATAGCGGGCTCCGCGGAACTCCATGGCGCGGGTGACCTTGGCCTCGAGGTCGTGCAGGTCGGCGACGGTCGCCGTTGCGACATAAGGGATCTCGTGGGCCATGGCGATGCGCGGCACGTCCTTGCCCATGCCAAACGGGTTGCCGGGCGCCTCGCCAACGGCCTGGGTCGTCATCGTGCGCGCGGCCGGCGGTGTCGCGCCGGAGCGCTGCACGCCGGTGTTCATGTATCCCTCGTTGTCGTAGCAGACATAGAGGACGTCGTCGTTGCGCTCGAACATGCCTGAGAGAGCGCCGAACCCGATGTCGACGGTGCCGCCGTCGCCGCCCTGCCCGAGCACCCGGATGTCATCGCGCCCCATGGCCTTGTATGCCGCGGCCACGCCGGACGCGACGGCCGGTGCGTTGCCGAAGAGCGAGTGCAGCCAGGCGATCCGCCAGGACGTCTCGGGATAGGGGGTGGAGAAGACCTCGAGGCAGCCGGTGGCGTTGACGGCGACGAGCTTGCCCTGGGCTGCGCGGAAGGCGGCGTCCACGGCATACCTCGCGCCGAGCGCCTCACCGCAGCCCTGGCACGCACGGTGACCGGAGGTGATCGCGTTGTTGCGCTCGGGGTCGGCCTGGACCGACCGGACCTCAAGTGGGAGAAGGCGATTGCCGATCGCGAACGAGCCGACCTGATAGAACTTCAGGTGGTCGTGGGCGGCGCTCTCGTGGGTCTGGGTCATCGCGATGGCTCCTCAGTGCGGGGTGGACCGCACGGACCCGAGGTCCTTGAGCAGGTTCTCTGCTGCGCCACCGGTGCGGCCGCCGGCGGCGTGGCGCTCGAGCTCGCGGTCGACGAGCTCGCGGTCGAGGTCGAGGAACTCCAGCGGCTCGAGCGAGTCACGCCGGTCAAAGAGCGCGTGCAGCGACCGGGTCGTGATCGGCCGGCCCCCGAGACCCGCGACGACGGTGCGCAGCTCGATGTCGAGGTGGTCGAGGGCCATGCGCAGGTTGGAGGCGACGATGCCGCCGATCCCGACGCTGAAGGCCTTCTCGACCACGATGACCCGGCGCACGCCGTCGAGGGCGGAGCGCACGGCCTCCATCGGGAAGGGCCGGAAGGACTGGATGCCCAGCACGCCGATGCTCTCGCCCTGCTCGCGGCGGGCGTCGACGACGTCCTTGATGGTGCCGAGCACCGAGCCGAGCGCCACGACGACGGTCTCGGCGCGCTGGCCGTCCTCGTCGATGCGATAGGGACGCACGAGCCCGCCGGCCTCGCGGCCGAAGTGCTGCTGGAAGGAGTCGCACACCTGCGGGATCAGCTCGAGCGCCTGCATCTGGCGGGCGTGCGCGAGATAGCGCACCTCGGTGAAGGCCTCTGGCCCGACCATCGCGCCGATCGACGCGGCGTCGTCGGGGTCGAGGACCTGGCGCGGCGCATAGGGCGGCAGCCATGCGTCGACCTGGTCGCGCTCGGGCACGTCGACCTCCTCGACCGCGTGGGTGAGGATAAAGCCGTCCATGCAGACCATCACCGGGAGCGAGAGCTCCTCGGCCAGGCGGTAGGCGATGACGTGGAGGTCGGCGGCCTCCTGGTTGGTCTCGGCATAGAGCTGGAGCCAGCCGGAGTCGCGCTGGCTCATCGCGTCGGAGTGGTCGTTCCAGATGTTGATGGGGGCGCCGATCGCGCGGTTGGCGACGGTCATCACGATGGGCAGCCCCAGCCCGGAAGCGTTGTAGACGGCCTCGACCATGAAGAGCAGGCCCTGGCTGGCGGTCGCCGTGTAGGCGCGTGCGCCGGCGGCGGAGGCGCCGATCGCCACCGACATCGCGGCGAACTCGGACTCGACGTTCATGAACTCGCAGCCGGGCACCTCGCCGGCCTTGGTGAGCCGGGAGAGGGTCTCGACGATGTGGGTCTGCGGCGAGATCGGATAGGCGCAGATCACCTGTGGCCGGCAGGCGGCGACCGCCTGGGCGACGGCCTGCGAGCCCTCAATCTGCTGACGCATGCGCGGCCTCCTTGAGGACGAGCTCGTATGCCGCGGTGGCGGCCCGGATGTTGGCGTCGGCGACCGCCTTTGGGAAGCGGTCGGCGATGGCCCCGGTGACCGAGGGGAGGTGGACCAGCCCGGTGATGCCGGCGAGCGCGCCGAGCAGCACGGCATTCGGCAGGGGTCGGCCGATGTGCTCCTTGGCGAGGGCCGTGGCCGGCACGGTGCGCACCCGCCCCTCCCGGCCGGGCAGCAGGTCCTCCAGCCCGAGCTCGTGGATCGAGCGGGAGGAGTTGACCAGCACATAGCCGTCCGGCTTCAGGCCGGCAAAGAGATCGACCTGGTGGATCAGGGTCGAGTCCTGCACGACGAGGGCGTCGGGGACCATGACGGGCTCACGCACTCGGATGGGACTGTCGGCGATGCGACAGAAGGCGACGACTGGGGCGCCGGTGCGCTCGGACCCGAAACTGGGGAACGCCTGAGCGTGGCGGCCTTCCTCGAAGGCTGCCTCGGACAGGAGCTCGGCTGCTGTGACGACTCCTTGACCACCGCGTCCGTGGATACGAACCTCGAACACCTCGCCAGCGTATTCCCCCAGAACGGGGCGAACCGTGCCTAAGCGCCCCCGTTTGTGTCCAATAGGTCACATGGGCTGTCGGCGGCCGGGCCTAGGGTGACGCCATGCTGCTGCGCGAGGTCGTCGACACCGCGGGCGCCGTGGCGGCCACCCGGTCACGCCGCGACAAGACCGCCCTGCTCGCCGACCTGCTGCGCCGGCTCGGGCCCGACGATGTCGCCGCCGCGGTGGGCCTGCTGCTCGGCCGGCCGAGGCAGGGCCGGGTGGGCGTCGGCTGGCGGACGCTCCTCGACGCCCGAGAGGGGTGTGCCCCGGACTCGCCTCCTCCTGCCGACCCCCCTCCCCCTTTGGACGACGACAAGGCCACCGGCACCCCTCCCCCTTTGGCCCAATTGGGCACGAACGCCCCGCCGCTGACGGTCGCCGATGTCGACGCCGCCCTCGAGCTGGTCGCGGGGACGCACGGCGGCGGGTCGGCGAGCGCCCGGCGCGAGGCGCTCCGTGCCCTCTTCGCCCGGGCCGACGCCGACGAGGCCGACTTCCTCGTCCGCGCGATCGGGGGCGAGGTGCGCACCGGCGCGCTCGCGGGGGTGCTCACCGACGCCATCGCCGCCGCCGGGGAGGTGCCGGCCGCCACGGCCCGACGGGCGGCCATGCTCTCAGGCGACCTCGCCACGACCGCCCGGCTCGCCCTGACCGCGCCGGAGCAGCTCGCGTCCGTCGGCCTGTCCGTCGGCACACCCGTGCTGCCGATGCTCGCCTCCCCCGGGGGCGACACCGAGAGCTCGGTGACCGCACTGGGCGAGGCCTCGGTCGAGTACAAGCTCGACGGCGTCCGCATCCAGGTCCACCGCAGCGGCGACGACGTCGCGGTCTATACCCGCTCGCTGGCCGACATCACCGCGCGCGTGCCCGAGCTGGTCGAGGCGGCCCGCGCGCTGCCGGCCCGAGAGCTCATCCTTGACGGCGAGACCCTGCTGCTCGCCGAGGACGGCAGTCCCCGCCCTTTCCAGGAGACGATGAGCCGCTTCGGCGGCCAGGACGCGGCGGCCAGGGTCCTGCGCCCGTGGTTCTTCGACGTCCTCCATGCCGACGGGCAGGACCTGATCGACGAGCCGCTGAGGGTGCGCCGCGGCATACTCTCCGAGGTCGTCGGCGACCTGCGCGTCCCCAGCATCCTCACCTCGGATCCCGCTGTGGCAGAGGACTTCTCACGTCAGGCGCTGGCGGCCGGCCACGAGGGCATCGTCCTCAAGGGGCTCGACTCGCCCTATGCCGCCGGCCGTCGCGGCAAGGACTGGCAGAAGGTCAAACCCGTGCTCACGCTCGACCTCGTCGTGCTCGGTGTCGAGTGGGGGTCGGGACGGCGCTCGGGCTGGCTGTCCAACATCCACCTCGGGGCCCGTGATGCCGACGGCAGCGTCGGCGAGCCGGGCGGCATGGTGATGGTCGGCAAGACCTTCAAGGGCATGACCGACGAGATCCTGCGCTGGCAGACCGAGCACTTCCCCACGATCGAGACCCGGCGCACCCGATCGACCGTGTTCGTGGAGCCGGTGACGGTCGTGGAGGTCGCGATCGACGGCGTGCAGCGCTCGGCGCGCTATCCCGGCGGGGTCGCGCTGCGCTTCGCGCGGGTCAAAGGCTATCGCCTCGACAAGTCCCCCACCGAGGCCGACACCCTGGCCACTCTCCGGGCGCTTCTGCCACCCGAGCCGTGAGCGACGACAGCAAGACGCCGTGTCGTCACACCCCTGCGGTGACGGCACGGCGACTCGGTGGCGGCCGGGCCCCCACCCGGCCGAGGCGTCAGCCTGCGGACTCCCCAGAACGCGGCCGACGGACTCGACGCCACAGGGCGTCGAGAGCTGCACAGGAGACGACGAAGAGGGCGAGCTGCGCGGCATACGACCACTGCCACTCGGCGTCGCCGAAGGCGGCCCGCATCGTGCCGATGAAGAAGCCATCGCCGCTCCAGCCGAAGACGGTGCGCACCAGCAGATAGGACAGGCCGGCGACGAGGATCGCTGGGCTGCCGGTGGCAGGGCCGTCGGTGGCGGTCTGCGGGGCGGTCGCGGTGGCGTGCATGTCGGACTCCTGGTCTCGAGCGGGTCGATGGCTCAACTCTGCTCGACCGCGGGCCGCCCGGCATCGCCCATCGGGATGCGCCGCGTCATCCCAAAGTCGGAGGCCCTCAGGACAGGTGGCGCAGCGAGCGCAGCCACTCGCGGGCCTCGCGGAAGGAGGCGTTGTCGGCGGCGTCGGCGATCTGGGCCCTGCCCTTGTCGGCGCGCGGATAGGACCCGAGGAAGGTGATGCCGCCGCTGATCCGGTGCAGGCCCATCAGGGCCTCGCCGACCCGCTCGTCCATCACATGCCCCTCGATGTCGATCGAGAAGCAGTAGTCGCCCATCGACGACTTCGTCGGGCGCGACTCCAGGCGGGCCATGTTGATGCCGCGGGCGGCGAACTGCTCCAGCAGCTCCAGCAGACCGCCGGCCCGGTCGGAGCGCTGATAGAGCACGAGCGTGGTCTTGTCGGCGCCGGTCGGCTCGGGCAGCGCGCCCGGCAGCGAGACCGCGACGAAGCGGGTCACGGCGGCGTCGTTGTCGCGGATGTCCTCGGCCAGCACCTGGAGCCCGTGCACCTCGGCGGCCAGCGGCGCGCAGACTGCCGCGTCATAGGACGCGCTGTTCCGCGCCAGCGACTCGGCCGCCTCCGCGGTCGAGAGCGTCGCGACGTATGCCGCGCCCGGCAGCTCGCGCCCCACCCAGCCGCGGACCTGCGCCCAGGCATGGCTGTGGGTGCCGACCGAGGAGATCTGGCTCAGCGGCATACCCTCTCGCGCAGCGAGCACGAATGTGACCGGCACCAGGACCTCGCCCACGACCACGAGCGGGTCGCCGGAGGCGAGGGCATCGAGGGTCGCGCTCACGCCACCCTCGACGGAGTTCTCGATCGGGACCATCGCCCGGTCGACGTGGCCGCGCCGCACGGCCGCCAGGGCGGCATCGACGGAGGCGAGCGGGACCTCCTCCGCGGCGGGGTCGAAGGCCGTCAGCGCCATCTGGGTGAAGGTGCCCGCGGGACCGAGGTAGGCATAGGTGGTCATCGGGGGTCAGGCTCCTTGCGAACCGGTGCGGGCAGCGGCCAGGGCCTGCTGCTCCTCGGGGGTGAGGGTGGCATCGGAGGCGCCGGCGACGACGCCCTTGGCGTAGGTGCGCGACTCGCCGCGCGCGTGGATGGAGCTGATGACGATGCCGTCGCCGGAGTCGTCGATGATCGCGGCGGAGAAGCTCAGCCGACCGCCCATGTCGCCGAAGGCGTCGTAGCGCACGACCGCGACGTGGCGCAGGGCCTGGGCGATCTCGTCCTCGATCCGCTCGAGGTCGCCCGACCCCACGGGGCGCTGGGCCTGGAGGTGGCGGACCTCGCGGGAGAGCCGGCCGACGCGGCGCGCGAGCCCGACGGCGGCCGCGATGGCGAGCACGGCAAGGGTGAGCGGCACGAGGAGGAGGGCGAGCTCGAGGGCGCTCAGCTCCATGGGTCACCCCCGGTCCGTGGCAGCGCTGACATGGTCACCGCCCAAGGGTATTGCGGCCGCGTCAGCGGGCGGAGAGGCCCTCCACGATGAGGACGATGCCAAAGACCAGGAAGGCGATCGCGGCGCCGATCTTGATGACGCGCTCGGGCAGGTTGCGGCCGAGGAGGGCGCCGGCGCCGATCGCGAGCGCGTCGGCAGCCACCATGCCGACGGTGCTGCCGACCCACGTGCCGAACCACTCCTCCTTGGTCGCCAGCGTGATCGTCGCCAGCATCGTCTTGTCGCCCAGCTCGGCCAGGAAGAAGGCGGTGCCGACCGCGAGGATCGCCGCGCCCGAGGAGCGACGGGCCTTGTCGGCCTCCTCCTCCGTCAGCTCGTCGCCGCGCAGCGTCCAGGCCGCGAAGAAGAGGAAGGCCAGACCCGCGACGACGGTGACCAGCCACTGGTAGTCGCCGAAGAACTCGCCCACGAAGCGGCCGATCGCGACCGAGGCGAGGTGGACGATCGCGGTGGCGACGGTGATGCCGATGAGGACCTGGCGCACGGAATAGCGGGTCGCGAAGGTCATCGCCATCAGCTGGCTCTTGTCGCCGAGCTCGGCCACGAAGATGACGGCCGTGCTGAGCAGGAAGGCAGAGAGCAAGGGGGTGGCTCCTTCGGGGGTCTGCCACCTCGGTCTGGGGTGCGGCGGCGCGGCACAGGCTATCGGGGATGGGGCGGTGGCCCAGAATCGGCCGCCGAATGATGCAACCCAGGGGCGAGCACGCCGGGCGTGAGGTGCGCTATCGCCTCCAGCCGAATCGGCTGAGCACACGGCATACGCCCATCGGCTCGCGCCCGCCTCCACCCCACTCCGTTGACTTGTGACAACTCAAGCCCAAGGACCGCGTTTTAGGCGTGAGTTGTCACAAGTCAACGGGGAATCGGACGGGCGCGGCGGGGTCAGCAGACCGGCGGGGTCAGTGGACGGGCTGGGTCAGCGGACGGGCTGGGTCAGCGGACGGGCTGGGCGGCGGCCTCGGGCTCGAGGTGGGTCGGCCCGTCGTCACGCTCGAGCGAGCGGCGCAGCGACCAGCCGAGCAGGGCGAGCGCGGCCAGGGCGGCGAGACAGTCGGAGTTCTGGAGGAGCTTGCCGACCAGGACCGGCGGCCACTTGTTCTCGATCCAGTGGATCCCCCACCACGGCACCCGGCCGACGAAGAAGAGGGCGAGGCCGCCGGCTGCGATCAGTCGGGCGCGGTCACGCAGCGGGTCGGCGCCGAGGATGGCAAAGAGGACGACCACCAGCCAGTGCAGGTGGTGGATCCACGCGACGGGCGAGAGCAGCATCGCCATCAGCCCCACGGCGGCGACCTCGGTGATGGTGTCGCCGGCGAGCCAGGCGCGGCGGGCGAGCCGGTAGCCGTAGAAGCCGACGACCGCGACGAGCACCAGCCACAGGAGCGTGCCGAGCGTGCCCTCGCCGAGCGAGCGGAGGATGACGCCGCGCATCGACTGGTTGGCCGTGCCCTTGTTGGGGCCGAGCCTGGTCGGGTCCGAGAGCGCGCCGCCCCAGAAGGCGAAGGACGCCTGCGGCAGGATCACCCACGAGCCGAGCGTGGCCACGACCGCGGTGCCGATGGCGGTGGCCGCCTCCTTCCAGCGCCGGTTGACCAGGTAGTGGATGACGAAGACGCCGGGCACGAGTTTGATCGACATGGCCAGGCCCACGAGCACACCCGGCGGGATGCGGCGCACCAAACGCGGCCGCGGGCGGCGCAGGTCCATCAGGCAGGCGAGGACCAGGAAGGCGTTGACCTGGCCGAAGCGGATGCCGTCGCTGATCGGCTGGAGCCAGAACATCGGCGCGGTGAGCGCCCCGAGCAGAAGCGGCCACAGGTGCCCGGCGCGACGGATGACCCGGTGCCCGGCATACCAGACGATCGCGGTGGTCGCGAGGATCTGGGCGATGGTCCACGCCCAGCCGGCCACGCGGAAGGGCACGAGCGCGAGGGGCACCGACAGGATCGCCGAGAAGGGCGGATAGGTGAAGGGCAGCAGCTGCGGCGGCTCGGTCATCGTCTCGTAGACGGGCCGGCCGAGCAGGACCGACTCCCCGCCCTGGCGATAGACCTCGACGTCCACCTGCCACTGGTCCTGGGGCCAGGCGATCAGATAGTGCCAGACCACGGGCAGCGCGCCGAGCGCGATGAGGAGTATGCCGCCGAGCACGACTGCCACGGAGGGTCGCCTCGTCGCCGGCCTGGCTGCCGGGCCCCTGGTCGCCGCTGCGGTCGCGCTCACGTGAGCCATTGTCACCGAGGCGCAGCCCACGGGGACAATCCTGCTGTCGATGTGAGCACACTGACGATCAGGCGTCTCAGCGCCAGCACCCATGACCGCCTGCGGACACGGGCCGCCCAGCACGGGCGCTCGGTGGAGGCGGAGGTCCGCGCCATCCTCGATGCCGCGGTCGCTGCACCCGAGGTCAATCTGCTGCTGGCGCTGCGCGATGCCTTCGCCGAGGAGGACGGGCGCCTCGAACCGCCTGAGCGGACCGAGCCCGCGCGGGCCGCAGGCTTCTCATGATCCTGGCCGACACCAACGTCGTCTCCGAGTTCATGTCCAGCCGCCCGCAGCCCGCTGTGCTGGAGTGGGCGGCCACCGTCCCGCCCGATGAGCTGGCCATCCCGGCGGTGGTGGTCCAGGAGATGGAGTACGGCATCTATCGGCTGGACGACGGCCCGCGGCAGCGAGACCTGCTGCGCACCTGGCGACTGACCTTGGCCGCGTTTGCTGACCGCGTCGTTCCCTATGACCATCGAGCCGCCGAGCGCACTGCCGCGACGCTCGTCGACGCAGAGCGGAGGGGGCGGCGCATGTCCTTGGCCGACGCCCAGATCGCCGGGATCGCGGTCGCTCATGACGCGCAGCTGGCGACGCGCAACACGCGCGACTTCGAGGGGGTCGAGGGGCTCCAGCTGCTCAACCCCTTCGAACCCCACTGACGTGCTCCGCTGCTAGCTGTACCCGGCCATCAGGTTGGTAGCAGCGCGCCTGCTTGAACGAGCGAGA
>JAJTBD010000027.1 GCA_021287075.1 Micrococcales bacterium
CCCGGTGCGACGCTCACCTGCACCGCCACCTATGTGACGACGCAGGCCGATCTCGAGGCCGAGTCGATCTACAACGCGGCCGCCGCGACGTCGGACAAGACTCCCCCCAAGGAGGACGACGAGACGGTCACGCCGACCAAGAAGCCGGCACTGACGATCGACAAGATGGCAGTGCTCGACGACACCAACGGCAACGAGGTCGGCGACGTGGGCGAGGAGCTCGTCTACGAGTTCCTGGTCACCAACTCCGGCAATGTCACCCTGACCGATGTCATGGTCGACGACCCGACGCTGGCGGACATGGGCCTGGAGGTCGTGTGTGACGCGACCGAGCTGGCCCCGGGTGAGGAGACCGTCTGCGAGAGCGACGTCTATGTCATCACCGCCGAGGACGCCGCGGCCGGCTCCGTCTACAACGAGGCCGTGGCCAAGGGCAAGACGCCCGAGGACACCCCGGTCGTCTCGCCGCCCGACGAGGTGACGGTCCCCGTCGTCACGCCGGTCGTCCCGACGCCGACAGTCGTCCCGACACCGCCCGTGGCGACCCCGCCGCCTGCTCCCGTCCCGCCGGCTTCCGCGGCCCCGCAGCCCCCGCTCGCCTTCACCGGCGTTGAGGGTGTGGGGATCCTGACGGCGCTCGGCGCGACCCTGCTCGCCCTGGGCGGGCTGGTCATCGCGGCCACCCGCCGCCGGGAGGGCAAGCAGCACTGATCCCCTGCGGAGAGAAAGGGTGGGGCGTCCGGCCACAGGCCGGGCGCCCCACTTCTCTGTGTTGAGCCCCTGCGTCGCTGCGCCGGCTCAGGCCAGGCGGTCCCAGGTCATGTCGGTGACGCCGCGGGTGCGCAGCCGCTGCTTCTGCACCTTGGCGGTGGGGGTCTTGGGGATCTCGTTGACCATCTCCACGAAGCGCGGCTGGGCAAACCTGGGCAGCACGGCATCGGCGTATGCCGCGACGTCCGGTGCGCTCACGCGCGCACCGGGCTCGGCGATGCACGCGAGCATCACCTCGTCTTCGGTGCCCTCCTGCCCGGCCGGCACGGCATACGCCGCGACCTCGAGCAGACCGGGCATGCGGGCGACGGCGAGCTCGACCTCGAAGGAGGAGATGTTCTCGCCGCGCCGACGGATGCAGTCCTTGGTGCGGTCGACAAAGGTGAACCAGCCCTCCTCGTCGACGAACCCGCTGTCGCCGGTGTGGAACCAGAAGTTGCGCCAGGCCTTCAGCGTCTTGTCGGGCAGCCCGAGATAGCCCGCCATGAAGCCGAAGGGCACCTTGGGCCGCGCCATGATCTCGCCCACCTCGCCCGGCCCGAGCGGCTCGTCGGTGTCGGGGTCGCGGATCTCCACCTCGAAGTAGTCCTCGTAGACCCGCCCGCACGAGCCTGGACGGGGCTGCCCGAGCCGTCCGTGGAGGGGGATGTTGTTCTCGGTCATGCCATAGCCCGAGACGACCTCGGGCACGCCGAAGCGCTCTCGCCACCCGGCCTCGTGCTGCGGCGGGTTGGGCACGGGGCAGACCACGCGCAGGGTGTGCTGGGCGTCGTCGGGACGCTCGGGCTGGCTCATCACGAACTGGGTCATCGCGCCGAGCAGGTTGGTGACCGTGCACCCGTGCCGACGGATGTCGTCGAGCCACGCCGACGCCGAGAAGCGCTCTCGCAGAACGATGCTCGCCCCGGCGATCAGCGCGCCATAGCACTGCATGAAGAGCCCGTTGGCGTGGAAGAGCGGCATCGTGACGTAGTAGCGGTCGTCGGGCGTGATGCCGAGGTTGTCGACCATGCCGAGGCCATAGAGATAGCAGTGCGCGTGGGGCATGAGCACGCCCTTGGAGGGGCCGGTGGTGCCGGAGGTGTACATCACGCAGGCGATGTCGCTGAAGGTCGGCATCGGGCCGTCGTATGCCGCGTGCTCGCGCCAGCCCGCGAAGGGCACCACCTCGATGTCGTCACCCAGCCCGTCGG
Source organism: Micrococcales bacterium (assembly GCA_021287075.1). Lineage (GTDB taxonomy): Bacteria > Actinomycetota > Actinomycetes > Actinomycetales > Dermatophilaceae > JAJTBD01. The sequence continues at coordinate 1,965 of JAJTBD010000027.1, forward strand.
GGCGACCGGCCCCGCCCACCGCCACGAGGGCCCGCACAGCCGGCACGTCGTCGAGGCCGGCCAGCGCCGCGGCGCCCGCCGGGTCGGCGATGACCGTGGCCGCGCCGCAGTCGCGCACCTGGTGGGCGAGGAACTCGCCGGTCAGACCGGTGTTGAGCGGCACGATCGTCGCTCCCAGCCGACCCAGTCCGCACCAGACGCGGATGAAGTCCAGGCCATTGGGCAGGAGCACGACGACGCGGTCGCCGGGGGCGACACCCAGGTGGGCGCAGAAGGAGGCGACCTGGTCGGCCTCGGCCGCGCACGCGGCATACGTCAGGCTCTGGCCGTCGACGGTGGTGACGAGCGGATGGTCACCGCGCGAGATCGCCTGCGCGGCAATGACTTCCGGCAGCACCCAGCGGCGGTGATCCCTCAGGTGGGCATACATGACACGGCTCCTCGGGACAGGTCCATCTGCCCCGAGCGTAGGCCGCGGTCAGTCGCCGAGGAGCGGGAAGCGGCTGATGATCTCGTCGCGGCCCGGCCCGACGCCGATCGCGGAGACACGGGCGCCGATGAGCTCCTCGACGCGCAGCACATAGCGCTGGGCGGCCTCGGGCAGCTCCTCGAAGGTGCGGCAGCCGGAGATGTCCTCCCACCAACCCTCGAGCTCCTCATAGACCGGCTTCGCGTGGTGGAAGTCGCTCTGGTTGACGGGCATCTCGTCGTGGCGCACGCCCTCGACGTCATAGGCGACGCAGACCGGGACCTTCTCGAGGCCGGTGAGGACGTCGAGCTTGGTGATGACGAAGTCGGTGGTGCCGTTGATGCGCGTGGCATAGCGGCCGACGACGGTGTCGAGCCAGCCGCAGCGGCGCGGGCGGCCGGTCGTCGTGCCGTACTCGTGGCCGGCCTTGCGCAGGAACTCGCCGTTGTCGTCGTCGAGCTCAGTCGGGAAGGGGCCCTCGCCGACGCGCGTCGAATAGGCCTTGAGGATCGCGATGACGGTGCTGACCCGCGTCGGCGGGATGCCGGAGCCGGTGCACGCGCCGCCGGCGGTGGCGCTCGAGGAGGTCACGAAGGGATAGGTGCCGTGGTCGACGTCGAGCAGCGTGGCCTGGCCCGCCTCGAGCAGGACGTTCTTGCCGTCGTTAAGCGCCTGCTCGAGCACGAGGGAGGTGTCGGCGACCATCGGGCGCAGTCGGTCGGCGTGGCGCAGCAGCTCGGCCATGACCTCGTCGACGTCGATGGCGCGCCGGTTGTAGATCTTGGACAGCACCTGGTTCTTGAAGCCGAGGGCGGCCTCGACCTTCTGGAGCAGGATGTGCTCGTCGAAGAGGTCCTGCACCCGGATGCCGGTGCGCGACATCTTGTCGGCATAGGTCGGGCCGATGCCGCGACCGGTGGTGCCGATCTTGCGCTTGCCGAGGAAGCGCTCGTTGACCTTGTCGAGGACCCGGTTGTAGGGCGGGATGATGTGGGCGCTGGCGCTGACCAGCAGCCGCGAGGTGTCGACCCCGCGCGCCTGGAGCGCGTCGAGCTCCTCGAAGAGCACCTCGAGATCGACGACGACGCCATTGCCGATGACCGGCGTGCAGTCGGGGCTGAGGATGCCCGAGGGCAGCAGGTGCAGGGCGTACTTCTCGTCGTCGATGACGATCGTGTGACCGGCGTTGTTGCCGCCGTTGAACTTCACGACATAGTCGACATCGCGCCCGAGCAGATCGGTCGCCTTGCCCTTGCCCTCGTCGCCCCACTGGGCGCCGACCAGGACGATCGCTGGCATCTGGGTCCTCTTTTCCCCACGCCGGCGTATGCCGCGCGGCAGTCATGCGAAGGGCCCCGACCGCACGAGTGCGACTGGGGCCCGGTGCTCCCCAACCCTACCGCGTGCCAGGGTGCGGCCGGTCGCGCAGGCCCTCGCCGAGGAGGCCCTGCCGCTGCGCCGCGGCGCCGAGCTGGAAGCGGGTCTGCGCGCCCAGACCGTCCATGAGTGTGGCGACCCTCCGCCGGACCGTGCGCAGGCTCCAGCCCAGATAGCGGGCGATCGACTCGTCCTTCATGCCGAGGGCGAGCAGCTCCAGCAGCTGGCGGTTGTCGTCGACCCGCTCGGACTCGAACGGGATGGGCAGGGCCGCGGCATACAGCGCGTCGAAGTAGTGGGCCAGGGTGGCCACCGCGGTGGGGTGCTCGACGAGCCGGTAGCCGCGCTCGAGGGAGCCCCAGTCGGCCGCGATGACGGCGACCCGCTCGTCGAAGACGGCGAACTCGGTGGGTGGGTCGGCGAGCATCCGCTGCTCCTCGCCGGCGAGTCGCCAGGAGTGGATCCAGCGCTGGCCGGCGGCGCTCTCGAGGACCGCGCTGGGATAGATGCACCGCTGGCGCGCCCCCTCGCTCATCCGCCGCTGTCCGGTGCGGATGGCCGACTCGTCCAGTCCCGGGCCGGTGTCGAGCGTCATCACCAGGCTGCGGGTCAGCTCCGCGCTCTCGACGAAGTGCGCCATGGTCGCGGGGAGGCGATCGTCGGGGATGCGCTGCCAGCCCGAGCGATCGTCGTCCAGGCCCGCGGTCCGCAGGCTGAGCGCCAGCCGGCGCATCTCGCTCAGGTCGCGGCGGTGGTCATCGAGTCGCTCCCACTCCTCGTCGATGAGGCGCACCAGATCGTCCTGGCCGCGTCGCGCGCTGCGGGGGCCTTCGTCAGCCATCGGGCCGCCCATCGTCGGTCGTCTATGTGACACCGATCGATGTCACATTTGGCATCTTAGTGCCAATGACAGGGAAGGGACAGGTATCGCGGGGCGGGGCGTGCATACTGGTGCTATCGCGGAAGAGGTCACAGGGGACGCCGATCCGCGAACCGCGCGAGTTTCGCGCATGCTCCTGGCAGGGGGCTGTGACGGGCGCCGAACCACTGGTTCGGCGCCCGTCACGCGTATCAGGCCCCTCGCGGCATACCGGCTAGAGACCCAGCGCCTGCGCGCCCTCGGCCGATGAGTCCCGCAGGAACTGGGCGCAGCGCTGCTGCTCGTCGCTCTCGCCGATCGCCTGGGCCGCGCGGCTGAGCGCGGCGAGCGAGCGCAGGAAGCCACGGTTGGGCTCGTGCGACCAGGGCACCGGGCCCTGACCGCGCCAGCCGGCCTTGCGCAGCGAGTCCAGCGAGCGGTGATAGCCGGTGCGCGCATAGGCATAGCCCTCGACGGTGCGGCCGTCGGCGAGCGCCGCCTCCGCGAGGGTGGCCCAGGCGAGGGCAGAGGTGGGGTATGCCGCCGCCACCTCTGCCGGTGCAACGCCGGCTGCCAGCCGGTCCGCGGCGGGATCGGCTGGCAGCAGGGTCTCGGGGATCCCGAGCAGGTTGCGGTGGTCGCTCACTTGGCGTGGGTGCCGGCCGAGCGGAGGTTCTCGCAGGCCTCGACGACGCGGGCGGCCATCGCGGCCTCCGCCTCCTTGCCCCAGGCGCGCGGGTCGTACTGCTTCTTGTTGCCGACCTCGCCGTCGACCTTGAGGACGCCCTCGTAGTTCTTGAGCATCCAGCCGGCGACCGGGCGGCTGAAGGCGTACTGGGTGTCGGTGTCGACGTTCATCTTGATGACGCCGTAGTCGACCGCGGCGGCGATCTCCTCGGGCAGCGAGCCGGAGCCGCCGTGGAAGACGAGGTCGAGCGGCTTGTCGCCGGCCTGCTCGCCGTACTTCTCCTTGATGGCGTCCTGGCACTGCTTGAGGATCTCGGGGCGCAGCTTGACGTTGCCCGGCTTGTAGACACCGTGGACGTTGCCGAAGGTTAGGGCGGTCATGTAGCGGCCCTTGTCACCGAGGCCGAGGGCCTCGACGGTCGCCAGCGCGTCCTCGGGGGTGGTGTAGAGCTTGTCGTTGATCTCGTTGGCGACGCCGTCCTCCTCGCCACCGACGACGCCGATCTCGACCTCGAGGATGATGTCGAGGGCGGCGCACTTCTCGAGCAGCTCCTGGGCGATCTGGAGGTTCTCCTCCAGCGGCACGGCCGAGCCGTCCCACATGTGCGAGTTGAAGATCGGCAGGCCGGTGCGCTTGTGCTCCTCGGCCGAGGCCTCGATGAGCGGGCGGACGAAGCCGTCGAGCTTGTCCTTGGGGCAGTGGTCGGTGTGGAGGGCGATGTTGACGTCGTAGTTCTTGGCGACCTCACGGGCGTAGGCGGCCAGGGCCAGGGAGCCGGCAACCATGTTCTTGACGGTCGAGCCCGAGAGGTACTCGGCGCCACCGGTGGAGACCTGGATGATGCCGTCGGACCCGGCCTCGGCGAACCCGCGGATGGCCGCGGTCGCGGTCTGGCTGGAGGTGACGTTGATCGCCGGGTACGCGAAGGATCCTGCCTTGGCGCGGTCCAGCATGTCGCGGTAGACGTCGGGGGTTGCGATGGGCACGATATGTCTCCTTCGAGGGATGTCTGTCTGCCCTCTCATCCTTCCACTTGTCGCGCGTTACCGCGAAGGAGCCCCGCAACTGCCCGGATCCGACCCGGTCAGTCCCCCGCGAGCGGGTCCCCGAGCACGTAGGGGGTGGTGGTGGCCACCCTGTGCAGGCCGAGACGGGTGAGGATCGGCTCGGAGTCGGGCGAGGCGTCGACCCGCACCAGCGGGTGCCCCGCCTCCAGCGCGATGGCTGCCCGTCGGGCGAGCACCGCCCGGTAGAGGCCCTGCCTGCGCCAGTCGGGGTGGGTGGTGCCGCCCCACATCGAGCTGAACTCGGACTCCGGCGGCAGCCGGACCCAGGCCGCGCAGAGCGCGGGGGCGTCCGGGTCCTCCTCGGCGATGATGACGCGCAGCGCGTCGGGGTCCCGCTCCTGCTCGAGCCGCAGCACCTCGCCGTGGGCGCGCCACTCCTCGCCCCAGACGAGCGCGTGCAGGTCGCCGATGCGCTCGAAGTCGAGGTCCCGGGTGGCCTCCCGCAGGGTGACCCCTGGCGGCAGGTCGACGACCTCGGAGAGCGCGGCCGACTCGCCGAGCATGAGGGCCTCGTCGTCCTCTTTGGCGAATCCCCTTGCGGCAAGCCGGGATCCGAGATCTCGGGGCTCGTCGTAGTCATAGGTCTTCCACTCGACGCTCTCCCCGCGCGCGGTGAAGAAGTCGACGACGCGCCCGATCCAGTGGTCTGGGTCGTCGCCGAGGCCCTCGGGGCACTCGACCATGCGATAGAGCGTCTGCGGCTGCTCGGGATAGCGCCGGCGGACCGGGCCGTCGCTGTCGAAGACCATCCCCGGCACGTCCTCCTGCTCGGGTGGGCGCAGCCTGATCTGGGAGTGGAATGCCGCCAGCAGCTCCTCGGGGGTCATGTGGCCATCAGATCAGGTCGGCGCTGTGTGCTGCCACCGCGGTGCGACGCTCGTGCAGGTGCGCGCGCTCGGCCTCGTTGTCGCACAGCGAGATCGCACGGTCGTATGCCGCGAGCGCGGCCTCCCGCTCCCCCGCCCTCCGGCGCAGCTCCGCCTCGACGGCATGGGGGCGGTGGCTGCGCGGCAGCTGGTCGGCCAGTCCGTCCAGGGCGCGCAGCCCGGCCTTGGGCCCGTCGGCCTCCGCGACGGCGACCGCCCGGGCCACTGCGGCAGCAGGCGAGGGCCCGAGGGACAGCAGCAGGTCGTAGTTCTCGACGATGCGACCCCAGTCGGTCTGCTGCGGGGTGACGGCCCGTGCGTGCTCGGCCGCGATGCGGGCCTGGACGAGATAGGAGGCGGCCAGCGATGTCAGCGGCCGGGCGGGGTCGATCGCGGCGAGCAGCCCCAGCCCCTCGGCGATCTCGTCATGGTGCCAGCGCGTGCGGTCCTGGTCGGGGAGCAGGACGAGCGAGCCGTCCTCGTCGACCCGGGCATCCCGCCGGGAGTGCTGGAGCAGCATCAGGGCGAGGAGCGCCTCGAGCACCGGCTCGCTCGCGACGAGCCCGCGGGTGGCCCGCACGAGCCGGATCGCCTCGCCGGCCGTCTCCGCGCGCAGCACCGCGTCACCGGAGCCGGCTGCATAGCCAGCGGTGAAGGCGAGATAGGCGACCCGGGCGACGCCGTCGAGCCGCGTGGGCAGCACGTCGGCGGTCGGGATCGCGAAAAGGATGCCGTCGGCGACCACCTTGCGCTTGGCCCGGGTCAGGCGCGCGGCCATCGTCGGCCCGGAGACGAGGAAGAGCCGGGCGATGTCTGGGGTCGACACGCCCACGACCAGGCGGAGCGCGAGTGCAGCAGCAGACTCCAGCGCGATGTCCTCATGACAGCACATCAGGACAAGGCGCAGGAGATCGTCCTCGACAAGGTCACCCGGGTCGGCCCGGACGCCGTCAGCGCCGCGGTCCCGCTGCGCGACGACGAGGAGCGGCTCCTTGCGCTGGGCCATCACCTCAGCACGCAGGCGGTCGATGACCCGGCGTCGCGCGGCGGTGAGCAGCCAGCCTGCCGGCTCACGCGGCATACCGTCGACCGGCCAGGTGCGCGCCGCGGCCTCCACCGCGTCGCCGAGCGCGTCCTCGACCAGATCGAGCCGGCGATACCGCGCGAGGAGGAGGGCGATCAGGCGCCCCCACTCCTCGCGCACCACCGACTCGAGGGTGGTCACTCGTCCGACGCCCCCGCGAGACGGCGCAGCTCGATGAGATCGCCTGTGCTGGAAAGCTGTTCGCAGATCCTGCGCAGCCCGTCTGGGTCGTCGGTCTCGATGAGATAGAAGCCGACGATCTGCTCGACCGACTCCGTGAAGGGGCCCTCGGTCACGAGCGTGCCGCCCTGGCCGTCGGGACGCATGGACAGCGCCTCGCCCGACGGACGCAGCGGGCTGGCCACGACCACGCGATGGCCACCCTCGCGCAGCTCGGCGTTGAAACGCTGGTGGGCGCGCATCCCCTTCTCGTGGTCCTCCGGCGGGAGCTGCGCCCACTCGGCCTCGGGCGCGGGCAGCAGGACGAGATAGCGGCTCACGAGCGCCCCCCTTGGCTCAGAGTGAGGTCACCGGAGGCGGTGATGGGGATGGTGTCGGGCGTCATGGCTGTGCTCCTGTCCGTCCCGGGCAGCGGGCGCGACCTCACCACGATGACGGACGAGCAGGCAGCGGATCGACAGATCGCTCACAACATCTGGGTGTGGGATGCCGCCAGCGGCCCCTCGTGGCTCACTTGCCGACCGTGCTGACCCGGCGACCACCGACCGGCACGCCGGGCACGGCGACCCGGACGTCCCACTGGACCGACGAGGGGAGGTAGCCGGTCATCTGCTGGGTCGTCCCTGTGCCGGTGCGCGAATGGACATAGGTCCAGGTGCTCGATCCGGCAGGCTTGCGCCACAGCTGGACACTCCGGCCCTTGGCATAGGACCCGCCGTTGACGGTGAGGGTGACATAGGAGCGCAAGGGGGCCGAGGCGGGCGCCGACACCGTGGGAAGCACGGCCTTGGCGGAGCGCAGACCCAGGCCGCCCGGCATACCGGACTGGACGCTGACGGACATCGGGAGGGTGGTGGGCAGTGCGCTCGCCGTCGCGAAGGAACTGCCCTGGCCCACCGTGGTCAGCGGGCGCACGACCGAGCCCTCGGGCACGATCTCGACTCGATAGCGCTCGACCGGCTGGCGGGGCGCGCGCGGCGCATCCCAGTTGACCGACAGGGACGATCCGGTCGCGGTGACCTGGGTCATGAGGGGGGTGTCCGCTGCCGCGACCGCGTGATCGCGCACGTAGACACCGCCGACCCCCTTGCCGCCGGGCACGAGGTCATCGAGGCGATAGCTCCAGAACGCGACCACAGAGGCGTCATCGCTCATCCTCCCCGTCGCGCCCGCATAGTTGTTGAGGTCCGGTGAGTGCGCGCCGGCATCGTTGACGGTCGCAGGGGTGGCCACGCCGGTTGCCAGATCGAGCCGCCACAGGCGGGCGGGCCGAAGCGGGCGCCCTCCCCCGGTGTCGGGGCCGAGCTCGGTGACCGACAGCAGCGCAACCCGCCCGTCCCGGCTGACGTCCGTCACCGACACGTCGCCCTCCCACGGCACCGGCAACCGTGTCGTGGTCCCGGCCGAGAGATCTCTGATCGTGAGCTGTTGACGCGAGCCGGCGTCGCGGAAGTCGGTCCAGACGGCCACCGACCCGTCCCCGCTGAAGGCGGGCTCGAAGGACTTCGGGTCCGCGGCCTGCACGACCGTGCGCGATCCCCCAGTCAGGTCCTGGCGCACCCAGTCGCCACCGCCGCTCAGCCTGCCCACGACATACTGCCCGTCGCGGGTGAAGGCGGCCTTCTCCAGCCCCTGGAGGCGCGTCGTCACTTTGGCACGGAGGTCTCGCACATATGCGTCGGACTTGACCGGCTCATAGGCAGACACACGGAAGATCAGCAGTGATCCGTCAGGGCTGAGACTCAGCGGCCTCGTGTCGGTCGTGGCCGCCCGGCCATCGGGCAGATAACTGGCCAGTGTCTCGGCCCCCGTGGCCAGGTCGCGGACGAAGGTCGCCCGGACAGGCCAGGGCAGCTCCTGCGCGACCGCGGCCCGGTTGTAGGCCAGGCGGCGATCGTCACCAGAGAGGGTGAGGAACTCCCCCTCGGGCATGATGCGGCGTGTGACCAGCGTCGCCCGGTCGTGCTCGAAGATCCCGCCGCCGGTGCCGTCAAGGGGATAGGCCGTGCGCATGTAGACCTTGCGTCCCGTCGAGGACAGCTCCTCGAGGGAGGACTGGTTGCCCGCAGGCACCCCTGCGCTCGTGACACTGGCGCGGGTGGTGACGCCCTGTGGTGCGACCGAGGTGGACAGCGACGTCGGCGTCACGGCTGCGGGCGCAGCGAGCGCGGGCAGGGTCACCGTCCCGCCAGCGAGCACAAGCGCGAGGGCGACTGCGGTCGTTCGTGAGGCCATGGCGTTCACCTTCCTGAGTGCGGGCGCTGCCAGTCTCCCACCGCCGCAGGACGCAGGGGGGTGATTGACCCAACCACCCGGCCGCCTCCCTAGGAGCCGACCGGCTGGTCGAAGACGTGCCGCCGCACCCAGGCATGCATCGCGATCGCGGCGGCCGCACCGGCGTTGATCGAGCGGGTCGACCCGAACTGCGCGATGTCGAGCACCGCGACGCAGGCCTCGCGCATCTCCTGCGAGAGCCCCGGCCCCTCCTGGCCGAAGACCAGCACGCACTCGCGCGGCAGGTCATAGGTCTCGAGCGGCACGGAGCCGGGCAGGTTGTCGATGCCGATGAGGGGTATGCCGCGGGCCCGCCCCTGCTCGTCTGACGTGCCGGCGGTCGCCGCCCACTCGACGAGGTCAGCGACGCTCGGATGGTGGTGCTCGTGCTGGTAGCGGTCGGTCACCATGGCGCCACGGCGGTTCCACCGGCGGCGGCCGACGATATGGAAGGCTTTGGCATTGAAGGCATTCGCCGTGCGGATGACCGAGCCGATGTTGAAGTCGTGAGCCCAGTTCTCCACCGCGACATGGAAGTCGTGGCGCCGGGTGTCGAGGTCGGCGACGATCGCATCATGCCGCCAGTAGCGGTAGTGGTCGGCGACATTGCGGCGGTCACCGCCCGCCAGCAGCGCTGGGTCCCAGTGGTCGCCTGCCGGCAATGGCCCGTCCCACGGGCCCACCCCGACCGGCGCGGTGGCGTCTGCGCCTGTCATGCCGACTCCCCCGCCAGCGCACGCAGGTGCTCGCGCAGCACCGCCATCGCGTCGCGCGGCTGACCACCATGGAGGATCCGCAGGGCCAGGCCGTCGACCAGCGCGGCGAGATGGAGGGCCGCGCGGCGGAGGCGAGCGGGCGGCATACCGGGCGCCAGCATGGCCACGATCTGCTCACTGAGGCGCTGCAGACCCTGGAGGGAGCGCTGGAAGGCGGTCGCGAGCCGCTCGTCCGCGAAGGCCGCCGCGCCCAGGGCCAGGTGGACCTCCATCTCGACCCGCCGGGTGGCGTCGAGGGGGACCGTCTCGGCGATGGCGTCGATCGCCCACTCGAGCGCGTCCCGCTGGGGCAGAGCCCTGATCCGACCTCCGACCCGCTCCTCCAGGAGTGCCAGGCAGGCGACGAGCAGGTCGGACTGGGTGGGGAAGGACCGTCGGAGGGACGCCGTGGCCAGGCCGGCCTCCTCGGCGACATTGCGCACCGACACCGCGGGGACTCCCCCACGCACGAGCACCCGCCAGGCGGCCTCGGTGATCTCGGTCGCCCTGGCCTCGTGGTCGATCAGTCTGGGCATGACGACATAGTGACACACCTGTGCTACTTTGATTTAGCACAGTCGTGCTCATAACCATCGGCTCATCAGGGAGGGCCCCAATGATCGTCGGCATCATCGTCGGCTGTGAGGTGGCCTTCTGGGTCGTCATCGCGCTTGGCCTCACGCTCCGCTATCCGCTGCGGCGCCCCCGCTCGGGCTTCGCTCTCATGGCCACGGTTCCGCTCATCGACCTCGTCCTGCTCATCGCCGTCGCGGCCCATCTGCACCGGGGCGGGAGCGCCACCACGGCGCACGGCATCGCCGCGTTCTATCTGGGCTTCTCACTGGCCTATGGCCACCGGTTGATCGCATGGGCCGACGCGCACTATGCGCACCGCTTCGCCGGCGGGCCGCGCCCCGAGCCGCTCACCGGCTCGGCCCACACCAGGCGCTGCTGGGGTGATGTCGTGCGCACCGCCGCCGCCTGCGCGCTCGCTGTGGCGATCAGCTGGGCCCTGGTGGCATGGTTCGGCGCCGGCCCGCGCACCGCGGCCCTCGAGAGCACCTACCGCTGGGCGGCCCTGATCACCGGGGTGGAGTTCCTGGCCGCCGTCAGCTATACCGTCTGGCGCCGCCGCGAGAGCCCGACCCCCGCCTCCCCCACATCACCCCGGGCGTTTTAGCCCACATGGGCGAAAGCGCCGCCCGGGGCGATCCAGCCTACTTGGGCGAAAGCGCCCCCCGGGGGGGCGGAACTCGCCACTTGGCGTAAAGGGGAGGCGGGGGGACGGGGCAGGCTGGAGCCGGCGCGCGGAGGTGGCCGCGGCATACGGCTCAGGCGTGGATGCGCGAGAGGAACTGCCGGGTGCGCGCCTGCTGGGGGTCGAGCAGGACCTGGTCGGGCGGGCCCTGCTCGAGGATACGGCCGCCGTCGAGGAAGCAGACGGTGTCGGCGACCTGACGGGCGAAGCCCATCTCGTGGGTGTTGAGGATCATCGTCATGCCCTCGGACTTCAGCTGGCCGAGCAGGTCGAGCACCTCGCCGACGAGCTCGGGGTCGAGGGCCGAGGTGACCTCGTCGAGGAGCATCAGCGCCGGGCGGTTGACCAGGGCGCGGGCGATCGCGACGCGCTGCTGCTGGCCACCGGAGAGATCGTCCGGGCGGGCAGTCGCCTTCTCCCCCAGGCCAACCCGCTCGAGCATGGCCCGCGCCTCCCGCTGCGCGGTCGCCTTGTCGACACCATGCACGCGGACGGGAGCGAGCGTGATGTTGTCGAGGACCGACATGTGCGGGAAGAGGTTGTAGGACTGGAAGACCACGCCCATGCGCGAGCGGATGGCGTCGGCGTCGACGCGGGGGTCGGTGATCTCCTCCCCCTCCAGCTCGATGACACCGTCATCGACCGTCTCGAGCAGGTTGATGCAGCGCAGCAGTGTCGACTTGCCGGAGCCGGAGGCACCAATGAGGACCACGCACTGGCCGTGCTCGACCTCGAGGTCGACGTCGTGGAGCACCACGTTGTCGCCGAAGGCCTTGCGCACATCGGTCAGGCGCAGCAGCGGGGCCATCAGACCATCCCTCCCGCGCCGTGGAAGCCCTGGCGCCGGGCGACCCAGTCGGTCAGCCGGGCCATCGGGATCGTCAGAGAGACAAAGACGACGCCCGCCACGACATAGGGGGTGTAGTTGAAGTCGGCGGCCGTGGAGATCTGCGCGGCACGGATCGCGTCGATGACACCGAGCACGGCGATGAGGCCGGAGTCCTTCTGGAGGGAGACGAGGTCGTTCATCAGCGGCGGCACGACCCGGCGCACGGCCTGCGGCAAGACCACGTGCCGCAGCGACTGCGCATAGGTCAGGCCGAGTGAGCGGGCGGCGGCCCGCTGGCTGGGATGGACCGACTCGATGCCGGCGCGGAAGACCTCGGCGACATAGGAGCTGTAGGAGAGGACGAGCGCGACACAGCCCCAGAACAGCGCCGACGACGGCAGCCCGGACAGCCGCAGCGCCGGCACCCCGAAGCCCAGCAGGAAGATCAGCAGCAGCAGCGGGAGCCCGCGGAAGAGATCGGTGTATGCCGTCGCGAAGGCCCGCAGCGGGAAGAAGACCGGCCCGCGCAGCGTGCGCAGGACGGCGATGGAGATGCCGATGAGCCCGATCGCGATCCCGCAGCCGACCATGATCCGCACGTTGAGCCACAGGCCCTGGAGGATGTCGGGGAAGGCCTCGACCGCCTTGTCCCAGCTGAAGAAGGTCTCCTGGACCCGCGGCCAGCCGGGCGAGGTGACCAGCGCCGTGACCGCGACGGCGAGCACGGCGAGCGTGCTGACCCCGGCGATCAGGGTCGATCGCAGCGAGCGGGAGCGGCGATAGCGCTCCCGCTCGAGCTGGCGCTGCGAGGGCGCCCAGGCCGACGTGGACGACTCGGCCACGGCTTACTTCAGCTCGGGCGCGCCGGCTGCCGTGAGGTACTGCGAGGCCAGCTTGGACAGGGTGCCCTTCTGGCGCAGCTGGTCGACGGCCCTGGTCACGCACGGGGTGAGCGAGGAGCCCTTGTCGAGCACGGCGCCGAACTGCTCCTTGGCGCCCCCGCCATCGGGGAGCTGGCCGACGATCACGCCGTCGTCGAGCTGGGCGGCCGTCATGTAGAACGCGGTCGGCAGGTCGACGACGATCCCGTCGATCTGCTTGTTCTTCAGCGCCTGCACGGCCGCGTCGTTGGTGTCGAAGACCTGGGGCTTGCCCGAGGCCTTGATGACATCGGTGATCGCCTTGAGCGAGGTCGTGCCGACCTGGGCGCCGAGCTTGGCGCCAGCGAGGTCGCTGACAGCGCTCTTGCCGTCGATGGCGCTGCCCTTGGTGGTCACGACCGCCTGACGCACCGTGTAGTAGCCGGAGGAGAAGTCGACGGCCTTTTTGCGCTCGTCGCTGATCGAGACCTGGTTGAGGTCGATGTCGAAGGACTTGGCCCCGGGGGCGTAGGCGCTGTTGAAGGGGACCGTGACCCACGTGACCTTGCTCTTGGCGAAGCCGAGCTCCTCGGCGATGGCATAGGCCACGGCCGACTCGTAGCCCTTGCCGTTGGCCGGGTCGTTGTCGCTGAACCACGGCTCATAGGCCGGCTTGTCGGTGCCGATCGTCAGCGTCCCGGCCGTCTTGGTCTTGAGCGCGCCAGCCGAGCAGTCGGCGGAGGCGCTCGCGGACGCGGACGCCGAGCCGGCAGAGCCGCCGGCCTCGTCGGTGGGGGCGCCGCAGCCGCCGAGGGCGAGGGCCGCGACGGCGGGCAGGGCAAGGAGGTGGCGAACGCGCATGACGTCTCCTGAAGACACGGGAAGGGGCGGTGCAGCGCCCAAGGGTAGCCCCGCGGCATACCCCGGCCTCGGCATCGTCCACGCTGCGACCCGCGCAGGCGACAGCCACGCCGTGACCAGCGCGGACTCAGGGGGCACACAGGCTCGCCCCGTACCCTTGGGGGCATGCATCAGCTCATGACGACGGTCGTGTCCGCCGCCGGCCCCAACTGGATGGACCCGCAGTGGCTCCTCGACCAGTTCGGGACGCAGTTCTTCTGGATCTCGGTCCTGATCGTCTTCATCGAGTGCGGCCTGCTCTTCCCGATCCTGCCGGGCGACTCGCTCCTGTTCGCCATCGGCATGTTCATCCGGCGCGGCGATGTCGACCTCTCCCTCGCCGCCGCGCTGGTGATCCTGAGCATCGCGGCCTTCGCGGGCAATGTCGTCGGCTATGAGATCGGGCGCGCCCTCGGCACCCCGCTCTACAACCGCGACGGCAAGGTGCTCAAGAAGGAGTACTTCGACAAGACGATCGACTTCTTCGACAAGCACGGCAACAAGGCCCTGGTCATCGGCCGCTTCGTGCCGATCGTGCGCACCTTCATCACCGTCGTCGCCGGCGTCGGCCGGATGGACCGCAAGCGCTTCTTCACCTGGTCCGCCGTCGGCGCCGTCCTGTGGGCCTGCGGCGTGACGCTGCTGGGCTACTTCCTCGGCTCGATCCAGTTCGTCCACGACAACCTCGAGGCCGCGATCCTGCTGATCGTCTTTGTCTCGGTGCTGCCGATGGTCTTCGAGTGGTTCCGCCACCGCAGCGCCTCGCGCACCGCCGTCGAGGAGACCGTCGAGGTCATCGAGGACAAGCACGAGGGTCGCCTCTAATCCGCGCGTATCCCACGGCGAGAGGGCCGGTATGCCGCGCGCGCGGCATACCGGCCCTCTCGCCGTGAGCAGGTGGTCAGGTCAGGGCTTGCCCCACTTCAGGGCCGCCGTGCCCGAGCCCGAATAGGCATAGACATCCCAGCGGTAGGTGCCCGCCGTCGCCGAGAACTTCACCGACTCATCCGCACCCGAGGTCTCCCCCGAGGCCACATCCACCCAGCTGCTGCCATTCCACCGCTGCAGATACAGATCGAAGTCCGCACCCGAGGGCCCATCCAGACAACCGGTGATCTCACCGGCCGCCGACGAGAAACCGCTCGAGGACGGCAGATACGCCGACCGGCCACTGGAGACATACGCCGACTGCGACGCATCGTCACACGAGCCACCCGGCTGCGGCGTCGGCTCCGTCGGCCCCGGCTCCTCCGGCGTGCCGCCGCAGGTGGACGGGCGGGCGGGCTCGCCGGACTGCGCCGGCACGGAGACGGCGTTCCAGGCGTTCTTGACCGCGTCGTACTTGGCGCAGTCGGTCGGGTAGAGGTTCTTGACGGCGGTCAGCGTCGCCACGCGGGCCTTGGGGTGGGTCCAGTAGGACGTCTTGCCGAGGAGACCGTTGTAGAAGATCTTGGTCGCGTCCTTGATGCCGACACCGGTCACCGAGGAGGGGCCGCCGGAGCAGATCGGGCTGGACTGCTTGCCGGCCGGGTTGCTGCCCTCGGCGAGCAGGTAGAACCAGTGGTTGAGCGGACCGGCGGCCGCGTGGACCTCGGTGTTCTTGATCGAGGAGGAGTAGCAGTTGGGGTTGCCGAGCACCGACGGGTTGTACATCACGCGGATGGGCCCGTCACCGGTCAGGTTGCTCTCCTCGCCGACGGTGTAGTCGGGGGGGTTGCTCGCGTTGTTCATGAAGTGCTCGGTGGCAGCGCCGAAGATGTCGCCGGTGGCCTCGTTCATGCCGCCCGTCTCGTCGTCGCCCGCCGAGCCACCGGGGGTGGTGTAGAAGATGCCGTGGCCCTGCTCGTGGGCGACGACATCGGTCTCGACGAGGTTGCGCTGGTTGTCGGAGGAGTGGCCGAAGTTGGTGTAGCTGCCGTTCCAGAAGGCGTTGACCTCGTTGAGCCCCACGCGCATCGGGTAGCCGGTGCCATCGCCCTTGATGCCCTTGCGGCCGAGCCACTCGTCCAGCATGTCCCACTGCGCCTGGGCGGCGACCATCGCGTCGACGCAGGCGGTCTCGCGGTCGCTCGCGGAGCCGTTGCCCCATGCGCTGTCGCTGCCGGTGAAGGCGCTGCCGTCCTGCCCGCCGCACTTGAAGCCCGAGCGGGTGGGGTCGGTCATCGACGTGGCCTGGGTGTCGATGTCGACCGTGCCCTGGTGGTAGCCGCGGTCGTCGGCGGCGTCGCGGACGAGGTCCCAGCTGTCGATGTAGGCGCCGGTGCGGGCGTCGGTGTGGACGGTCAGGATCGTCTGCTTGCCCTGGTGGGTGCCGCGGACGACGGTCTCCCAGGCGAGGCGCGGGGTGGCCTCGTCCTCGGCGAGGACGACCAGGACCGGGGTCGAGGTGGACGAGACGGAGGAGACCCGCGAGGCGGCGGCCTTGCGGGCGGCGCCCGCGCTCACCTTGGCGTTGGTCTCCACGGAGATCGCCCGGTCGAGGGAGCTGGTCTCACCGGTGACCTTGCCCTGCCCGTTGGTCGCGATGACGAAGTCGCCGCCACGCACGGGGATGCCGCCGTGCGTGCGCTCATAGGCCACGTAGTGCGTGCCGTCGCTGCCGGCGTGCACGCGGGTGCGGGAGAAGGCGTCCTTGCCGGCCTTGTGCAGGGCGGACTTGCCGCGGCCGGCCACGAAGTCGTCGGCCGCCTTGGCCGCGCGCTCCGAGGGGGTGGTGCTGGCCGCGGCCGCGGTCGTGTCGGTGGTGGGTGCGCTCACGGCGGGGAGCGCCGTTGTGAGCGTCGCGGCAGCCAGCGCGCCGACGGCGAGCGAGGCTCCGCGGAGACGGGATCGGGTCACGTTGTCGTTCCTTCCAGCTGGCCCCCTGGGGTGGGGCCGGGGTTGGACCGGAGGAGATCCGGGCCACCGGATGGCGGCGTGCCCGACGCTAGGAAGCCCACCCGCGCGGCAGTAGCGGGGAAACCCTTGCTTGTCCCGAGGGGACCCTCGCCCCGGGGCGGGGTCAGCGCGGGAGGGCCTCGTCGGAGAGCCTGGCCACGAGCTGGGTGCGCGAGCCCACGCCGACCTTGCGGAAGATGCGGGTCAGGTTGGCCTCGACGGTCTTGACCGACAGGTGCAGCAGCCCGGCGATCTCGCGGTTGCTGCCGCCGGCGACGACGGCCGCGGCGATCCGCGTCTCGGTCGCCGTCAGCTCGGCCCCCGCACCCAGGGCAGCCTCATCGGGTGGCGTCTGCGGCAGGAGCGCCCGCCATGGGCCGACCTCGCCGGAGGTCAGCAGCTCGCCGGCGGCGGCCAGGCAGGCGCGGTGCTCGCTCAGGTGCCTGCGGCGCCGCGCCACCGAGGCGGAGACCAGCAGGGCGCGGGCCTGCTCGACCGGCTGCCCCAGCGAGGCGAATGCCGCCGAGCTGGCAGCCGCGAGCACGGCCGCCTGCGCGAGTTCGCCTGTGGCAGCGCACAGCTCGGCCTCCGACCGGTCGAGCTGCGCGCTCACACCACGGTGGGCCACACCACCCGACGCGACGAGGGACCGGCTCCAGGCGAGCAGGTCGCGGGCGTCGTCGTGATGGCCGGTGGCGACCTGCGCCGAGACCAGCTCGGCATGCCATCGGACCTGGCTGGGGTCGGCCAGGCCCTCCGCCTCGTCGAGCTGCTGGATCCCCATCAGGTCGGTGCGCGCGGCGGCGTGCTCCCCCGACAACGCGAGCGCCTGGGCGCGCAGGAGGAGGTGCCGGCGCAGATAGCGCAGGTCCTCACCCGCCTCCGCGAGCTCGACACCCCGCCCGGCCATGCGCAGCGCGTCCGACAGGTCGCCGCCTGCCAGTTCGGCGACGGTCGCGGCATACCAGCCCGCGGCGGCGTCGAGGCCAAGCGTGCTCGTGATCTCCAGCGCACGGCGCCCGAGATCGACCGCGCGACCGCCCCTGCCCAGCCGGGCGGCGACCTCGGTGAGACTGCGCAGGACGTGGACGGTGTCGGCCCCCGGTGGCTCCTCGACGCGGGAGAGCAGCCCGCTGAACCGCTGCCACGCACAGTCGAGGTCGTCGTCGTGGAGGGCAAAGCGGGCCGCGATGAACTCGGCCGAGGTGTGCACCTGGCCGGGCACCGACGGCGCCTCCAGCCCGCTGGCGCGATCGAGGATCTCGGACCACGCGGGGTCGCCGAGGGTGCGCGCGGCATACGCCTCGATCGTCAGGGCGGAGGCGAGCAGCGCGTCGTCGCCCGTCGACGCGGCCAGCTCCGCGGCCCGCGCGGCGTCCTCCCGGGCATGGCGCACGGCGGCCCCCACCAGCCTGGCCCGGGCCCGCTGGAGCAGCACGAGGACGAGCAGGGTGGGGTCGTCGCCGGCCTCGAGCAGGGCGGCGCCGAGCACCTGGTCGATGTCGATATTGCAGCGGGTCGCCAGCTCCAGCAAGGCGAGCCGCGTGCGGATGCGCGCCGCGCGAGGGGCGTCCGAACGGGCAAGACGATCACTGGCCCGCCCGGCGAGGTCGCTCCGTGAGGCGAGCACGGCCTGCTCCACGGCCAGCACGAGCCAGTCGAGTCGCTGCCCGGTGAGCTCCGGCCCGGCCCGGTCGGCGGCGAGGAGGGCCAGCTCGGCCGCGTCCGCGCTGCGCCCCGACGTCGCGAGGCGCTGCGCGGCGCCGGCGAGGGCGGCGGCCCGGCGCGCGTCGAGGCCGGGATCGGCCAGCGCCTCATGGCGCAGCCGGTCACAGTCGTGCAGCGCCACCGCGGCGAGCCGCCGGTGCAGCACCGTGCGCTCCGAGGCCTCCACCTCATCGGCCAGCAGCGCGCGCAGCGCCTGTGGCACGAACCGCGCGCGGTCGGCCTCGATGGTCACCAGCCCCGCCTGCTGGGCCAGCTGGAGGTCGCGCTCGGCGTCGGCGCGTCCGGCCCGCACCAGGGTCGGCACGTCGGCCTCGCCCACCAGCGCCGCCAACGAGAGCGTCGCCCTGACCTGCGGGGGCAGCGCGGTGGTGCGGGCCAGCAGCGTCGAGCGCAGCCCCTCGGGCAGCTGGGCCTCGGCCCCGGCGGGCAGCTGCCCGTCGAGGGCGCGGGCGATCGCCAGCGCGAGGCCGGGCACCCCACCGGTGTCGGCATAGATCCGCTGGGCCAGGGCCATCTCGACGCCACGGTCCTGGAGCAGCTTGATGGTCTGGGCAGCAGAGAGCGTGGGCACCCGCAGCTCCACCGGCTCCTCGACCAGCGACTGCGTGCGCTCTCGCCCGCGGGAGGTCGGCAGGGCAAAGGACGCGAGCGCCCGCACCCCCACACCCCGGGCCGCGGACAGGGCGGCCCCCAGCACCTCCTCGGTGACCGGGTCGGCCCACTGCACATCGTC
Source organism: Micrococcales bacterium (assembly GCA_021287075.1). Classification (GTDB taxonomy): domain Bacteria; phylum Actinomycetota; class Actinomycetes; order Actinomycetales; family Dermatophilaceae; genus JAJTBD01. Next base: position 20,769 of record JAJTBD010000027.1, read on the forward strand.
GACGACCACCAGCAGCGGCCGCTCGCGCGCCATCTCCGAGAGCAGTCCCAGCCACGCGGTGGCCGCGAGGGGCCCCGACCGCCCCTGCCCGGCCTCGTCGATCGCCTCGCGCATGGCGACCGGCAGATCGGCGTATGCCGCGACGTCGGCCTGGTCCAGCAGCTCCATCAGGCCCGCCCCGCGGACCTCGCAGGCGACCCGGGTGCACCGCAGGGTCAGCAGGCGCCGCGACCCCTGGGCCCGCTCCGCCACGGTCTCGAGCACGCTGGAGCGGCCGATGCCGTGGGGCCCGGTGACCAGCACGTGGCCGTGCTCCAGGGCTGCCTCGATCCGCCGGACCAGGTCCGGTCGCCCCGATGCGGGTCCCGCCATGCTCACCTCCTCGGGCGCGCGTCTGGCCTGACACCCTAGGTCGGAATGTCAGCCCTCGCGCGCCGAGCAGGCGGCTCCTGCGGTGCGCGCGGGCGGGCGCCGCGCGGCATACCCCGTTAATGCAAGAACCGGACCCGCGGGGACATGCCAGAGCCCGTATGCCGCGGCGGCGGCATACGGGCTCTGGTGCGCTCGTGAGGGGTCAGGCCTGGGGCTGCTGGTCCTCCGCGGGCGGCTGCTGCTGGGGCTGGGCCTGCGGCTGCTCGGCCTGGGGCTGCTGGACCTGGGGCTGCTGCACCTGGGGGGCCTCGACCTGGGGCTGACGGGCCTGGTCGCTCATCGGGCCGTCGAGGACGGGCCCACGGACCTGGTCCTGCGGGCCGGTGCCGCCGCCCTGGCCGAAGTCGACCTTGACGGGGTCGCGGTCGACGCCCTCGGCCTCGAAGTACTCGGCCTTCTTGACGCCGAACATGCCCGCGACGAAGTTGGTCGGGACGGTGTCGACCTTGGTGTTGAGGTCGCGCACGGTGGCGTTGTAGTAGCGGCGGGCCGAGGCGATGCGGTCCTCGGTGCCGGTCAGCTCCTGCTGGAGGGCCATGAAGTTCTGGTTGGCCTTGAGGTCGGGGTAGGCCTCGGCGACGGCGTTGAGCCGGACGAGGGCCTGGGTCAGCTGGGCCTCGGCCTGGGCGACCTCGGCGGGGTTGCCGCCCTGCTGGGCCGCGACGGCGCCGCTGCGGGCCCGCGTGACCTCCTCGAAGGTGCCGCGCTCGTGGGCGGCATAGCCCTTGACGGTCTCGACGAGGTTGCCGATCAGGTCGTGGCGGCGCTTGAGCTCGGTGTCGATCTGCGCCCACGCCTCCTGGACGAGGTTGCGGGTCTTCATCAGGCCGTTGTAGACGCCGACGGCCCACAGCGCGGCAAGCACGATGAGGCCAAGCAGCACGAGCAGGGCGATGGTCATGGTCAGGCACTCCCCAGGATGGTCGGGTCGGTCAGGGCGATCCTAGACGCCCGAGGGCGTCACGGCGCGGCTCCGGGTCAGGCCAGGCCGAGCTCCGCGAGGCCGAAGACGTGGCGGTACTCCAGCCCCTCGGCGGCGAAGCGCTCGCCCGCACCGGTCGCGCGGTCGGCGATCGTCGCGATGCCGACGACCTCGGCGCCTGCCTCCTTGGCGGCGTTCGCGGCCTCGAGAGGCGAGCCGCCCGTGGTCGAGGTGTCCTCGACGATCAGCACGCGTCGACCCTGGATCGAGGGGCCCTCGATGCGCTGCTGGAGCCCGTGGGCCTTGCCGGCCTTGCGCACGACGAAGGCGTCGAGCCGGCCCCCCTCGGCCGCCCGCGCGTGCAGCATGGCCGTCGCGACCGGGTCGGCGCCCAGCGTCAGGCCACCGACCGCGTCGAAATCGAGGTCGTGCACCAGGTCGAGCATGATCCGGCCCACGAGCGGGCTGGCCTCGCCGTCGAGCGTGATCCGACGCAGGTCGACGTAGTAGTCGGCCTGCTTGCCGGAGGAGAGGGTCACTCGGCCATGGACGATGGCCTTGTCCTTGATGATCTGGAGCAGGCGGGCGCGGTCTGCGGCGATGTCGGTCACGGCCCCAACTCTATTGCGGCGTCCCCGCCCCCAGACGCAGGTATGCCGCGGAGGCGAGCTCCGCGGCATACCCGATCGTGCGTGGTGGTGCGTCAGCCGATGCGGCCGTCGTTGTCGCGGTCCAGGCGGTCCGCGGCGCGGTCGCCGACGGTGCCCGTGCGGCCGGCGTCACGCGAGTCATAGGTCTCGCCGACGTTGGTGCGGGCGTCGTTGCGCACGGTGTCGGTGCGCACGTGGTCGCGACGGGGCTCGTGGACGACCTCGCGCTTGTTGGGCTTGAGGAGACCGCCGAGGCCGAGGAGGCCGAGCAGGCCCCACCAGCCGGTCTTGTCGGAGCCGTTGTCGTCCTCGTTGTCCACCGTGGTGTCGGCGGGCGTGGTCGTGGTGGAGCTGTCGGCGACGACAGCGGCGGGGGCCTCTGCGGCGACGGCGCTCGTGGCAGCCATGGGGGCGGCGGCGAACGCGACGGCGAGAGCGGCGGTGGTCAGGGTCTTGCGCATCATGGGGAGACTCCTTGCGATGGCTAGATCACTCACCCGTGGGATGAGCGTCCTCCTCGAGCGGCTGGCTGCACTCGCTGTCGCGGACGACAGAGCGGAGGTCGTTACGGCATGACCATAGGCACTGACCTGCGCAAATGCGCACTTGGCGCCGTCCCGGCGCGTGGCGTGAGCACGAAAGCCACCCGTGGGGGTGGTGGCGCGCGTCACGTCCAGGGGGGCCGGCGTGACCTGCTCGTCAGCCCGCACCCATAGGCTGGACCGGTGCGTATCGCGACCTGGAATGTCAACTCCATCCGCTCCCGGATCGACCGTGTCGAGGCCTGGCTGGAGCGCTCCGATGTCGATGTCCTCTGCATGCAGGAGACCAAGGCCAAGGACGAGCAGTTCCCCTATGACCGCCTCCAGGCCCTCGGCTACGAGGTGGCCCATCACGGGGTGAACCAGTGGAACGGCGTGGCGGTGCTCTCGCGGGTCGGTCTGGACGCGGTCGACCTCGGCTTCCCCGACATGCCCGGATACGGCGACCCGGTCGCGCCGGAGGCCCGCGCCCTCGGGGCCACCTGCGGCGGCGTGCGCGTGTGGTCGCTCTATGTGCCCAACGGCCGGGCCATCGGCGACCCCCACATGGACTACAAGCTCGCCTGGCTGGAGACGCTGCGGGCCCAGACCCGGGCCTGGCTCAGCGCCCGCCCCCAGCTCCCGATGGTCCTGTGCGGCGACTGGAACATCGCCCCGCAGGACGACGACGTCTGGGACATGGAGTTCTTTGCCGACAAGACCCACGTCACTCCCCCGGAGCGGGCGGCATTCCAGGCCATCCTCGACGAGGGCATGGTCGACCTCGTGCGGCCGCACGCGCCCGGCCCGGGCGTCTACACCTACTGGGACTACCAGCGGCTGCGCTTCCCCAAGCGGCAGGGCATGCGCATCGACTTCCTGCTCGGCTCCCCCGCCGTCGCCTCCCGCGTGACCGGCGCGCTGATCGACCGTGAGGAGCGCAAGGGCAAGGGTGCCTCCGACCACGCCCCCGTGATCATCGAGCTGGCGGACTAGGCCATGGGCCGCCTCGCCGACTGGAACGCCCGCCGTCGCACGATCGCCCGCGCCTGGCGGGAGGGCAAGGCCATCCACGACCTCGTGCCGGGCGAGCCTGCCAAGGTCCACCAGCGCACCCTGCTCACCGACGACGGCGCTATGCTGCGGGTGCGCGAGTTCCCCTCCCCCACAGGCGATTCCACGCTGCCGACCGTGGTCCTGGCACACGGCTGGACGCTCACTTACGCGACCTGGCAGCCGGTGATCGACGCGCTCCAGGCGCTCGTGCCGGTCCGGGTCGTCGCCTATGACCAGCGTGGCCACGGCGACTCGGTGGCCGGCCCGCCCAATGTGCCCATCCGGCAGCTCGGCCACGACCTCCACACGGTGATCGCCGCGTCGGCGCCCGAGGGCGAGATCGTCCTGGCCGGCCACTCGATGGGCGGCATGACCCTGATGGCCTATGCCGGCCTCTATGAGCAGGAGTATGCCGCGCGGGTGCGCGGCGCTGTGCTGGTCGCCACCGCGTCGGGCCGGCTCAAGGAGATGGAGCGGCACGGCGCGGCGGCGCTGATGCGCCGGCTCTCGCTGGCGCCGCCGCTCCGGCTCGGCCGGCTGATGACCGTGCGAGGGCAGGAGCGGCTGCTCTTCGGCGACGACCCGCGGCTGGAGGATGTCATCGCCACGCGCGCCCAGGTGGCCCGCACCTCGCTGCCGACCTTTGGCCAGTTCTATGTCGCCTTCGGCGACCACGACGAGGAGAAGGCGGTCGCGGTCATGGGCCGCAAGCCACTGCGGATCATCGTCGGCACCAAGGACCGCCTCACGCCCGTGCGCTACAGCCGCTGGATGGCCGAGCAGGCGCCCAGCGGGCAGCTGACGATCGTCCCGGGCAACGGGCACATGCTCCCCTATGAGGCGACCGACCAGGTCGTGGCCCTCATCCGCGAGGTCCTCGGCGCCTGACGCCCCCGGCCCCGCCGAGGGCGCCTGGTCACTCGGCGGTGAGGATCACCTTGAGGGCGTCGTGGTCGACGGCGTTGGCGAAGGTGTCGTAGGCCTCCATGATCTGGTCGAGGGTGAAGCGGTGGGTCGCGAACCTCTCGGGAGCGATGTGCCCCGCCTCGATCTCACCCAGCAGGTCGACGGTGGTGGTGGCGTTGACCAGGCCCGTCGTGATCGTGATGTTGTTGATCCAGTCGCGCTCGATCGGGAACTGCACGGGCGCGCCGTGGACGCCGACGTTGGCCACGCGGCCGCCGGGGCGGATCGCGTCGAGGGCCGTGCTGAAGGTGGCCGGGATGCCGACCGCCTCGATCGCCACGTCGACCCCGAGACCGTCGTCACTGAAGGCCTTGAGCGCTGCCGTGACGTCCTGCGTCTCGGCGATGTTGACCGCGTCGGTCGCGCCGAAGGCCTTGGCCTGCTCGAGCCGGAAGGCGTTGCCGTCGACCGCGATCACCTTGCTGGCCCCCTTGGTGCCGGCAGTCATGATCGCCGCGAGGCCGACCGGGCCCGCGCCCACGACGGCCACGACGTCGCCCTCCTTGACCGCGCCATAGAGTACGCCGATCTCATAGCCGGTCGGCAGGATGTCGCTCAGCATGACGGCCTGCTCATCGCTCACGCCCTCGGGCACCTTGATCAGCCCGTTGTCGGCGAAGGGGACGCGCACGAGCTCGGCCTGGGTGCCGTCGATGAGGTGGCCGAAGATCCAGCCGATGCCGCCGACGCCCTGGCAGTGCGAGGGCATGCCCTTCTCGCAGTAGTCGCAGGTGCCGCACTTGGTCACGCACGAGACGATGACCCGGTCGCCGACCTTGATCTCCCTGACCTCTGGGCCGACCTCCGTGACGGTCCCGACCGCCTCGTGCCCAAGGATGCGGCCGTCGGTGACTGCCGGGACGTCGCCCTTGAGGATGTGCAGGTCGGTGCCACAGATGGTGGTGGTCTCGACCTTGACGATCGCGTCGGTGGGGTCCGAGACCGTGGGGTCCGGCACCTCTTCCCAGACCTTGTTGCCGGGACCGCGGTAGACGAGTGCCTTCATGTCACAGCTCCTTTGCTGTCGTGGGACGTGCTCCTTCCATTCGACCAGTCCCAGCGGGCGCGTGGGGTCGTCCGGCAGGAGAGACGCCTCACCCAAAAGCCGAGACGGGTATGCCGCCCACCCTGGTGATGGGCGGGCGGCATACCCGGACCTGTGGGGTGGGCTGGGCCGCCGTGGATCAGAGGCCGGCGTAACGCTCCCACCAGGTGAAGGCCACCCGATAGGAGCTCGGTGTGTTGTCAGGGCCGTTGGAGGCCAGACCGGTCCGGCCCTTGTAGTAGTCACCAACCTGGTCGCGGTTGGTGTATAGGCCATTGGCCTGCCAGAGGTCGGTGTCGCCGATAGCGACCGCGTGGACGTGCGGGGTGAATCCCTGTGCGGAGGTGCGATACCACGCGGCGAAGCCCACCTGCCTCAGGGCCTTGACGGCCTGCCACCGCTGGGTTGTGGTCATGTTGCCCACGGAGATGTCGACCACGCCGCCGCCATCGTGCGTGCCGGCGGAGGCGGAGGCGCCGTTCGGGTAGCGGTAGCTGCCCTGCGAGAGATAGATCGCGAAAGGCACTTTGGCGTCGGCTGCGGCGAGCATCTTCTTGGTGCGGGTGTTGACCCGCACTCCCCGGTAGTTGTCGTGGCGGCTGCCGATGTCGACCTTGTGGGCGATGGTGAACCGGTTGGCTCCCAGCTTGCCCAGGGAGCCAGGACCCGGCAGCCCATTGGCGTCGATGCCGGAGTAGCCCAGTTTGCGCTGCCAGGTGCGGTAGGCCGAGTTGGTGCCTCGCCCATACCAGCCGTCCACGCTGGTCGAGATGCCTTTGGCGCGTATGGCCGACTGGACGAGCCTGGTGGACGCGTCGTCCCCGAGCGGCTGGTTGCCATATTTCCCCTCGACGTCTGCAGCCACCTCCACGAGCGCCATGTTGACCACGGGCAGCGCCGTGGTCGTGGCAGTCGCGTCGCCAGCAGCGGGCGCTGCGTGGGCGGTGGCAAAGGCCGTCGCGGCCAGCCCCAGTGCGGTCGCTGTTGATGTGATCGTGCGGATCATCCTGATTCTCCCTGCGGTGTGGGTCCGACCGGCGGCCGGAGATTCCCCCTCGCGACGCAGGCATGGCAGATCCCCAGAGATAAGCGCAATCGCCTAGTCTCCCAATGCTCTTCGCGTCGGCGAGCGGGCGAAACGCTAGCGGCGCCGGGGCGACCTGTCTCGGGGAGAACTCCCCACCGGCTCAGAGGACGCGGGCGGCCTCGTCGTCGACGCGGCCGGTGGGGCGCAGGCCCAGCCCCGCGAGGGCGGCTGCGGCTCCGGCACCGGCGGCGATGGCCGCGCCGAGGAAGATCGTCTGCACCTGCACGATGCCGGCCGTCGCGAGCTGGGCAGGGGGCACCGGCTGTGGCATGGCCGCCACCTCGGCGTAGTAGCGGTGCAGCCCGATGGCGGTGAGCAGCGCGATGCCGGCGACCATGCCCACCATCCTGGCGACGACCACCAGGGCGCTGGCGGTGCCGTGGACGTCCTCGGGCGCCGCCGCGAGGGCGGCGTTGTTGACGGGCGCGAGGGCCAGCCCGAGGCCGAGCCCGACGAGCGCGAGCACGGCTGTCGCAGAGGCGTGCTCGAGGGACCCCTTGCCCCAGCCGCTCATCAGCAGCAGCCCCGCCGCCGAGAGCGCCAGCCCGACCCCGGCGACCACACCGTCGCCCGCCCGCGACAGCAGCGCGCCGCCGACGAGGGCGCCGACGGGGACTGCCACGAGGAAGCGCACGAGCACGAACGCGGCCTCGGTCTGGTCGGCACCACTGGCGAGCCGGGCGAGGAAGGGCACGTCGACGATGACCGCGACGAGCGCGACACCGACCAGGAGTGAGACGAGCAGCGCCCACACTCCGCGGCCGCTGACGGTCCCCCGGGGGACGAGGGGCTGTTGGGCCGTGCGGTGATGCCAGAGGTATGCCGCGGCGGCCAGCGCCGCGACGGGCAGCAGCACCCAGCCGAGCGGCCCCACGACCTCGCGCTCCGGGTCGGACGCGGCGAAGGTCAGCACCAGACAACCCAGCGCGGTCCCGAGCAGGAGCGCACCGAGCAGGTCGGCGCGGGCGAGCAGTGAGCGCGAGTTCCACACTGCGACAAGGATCCACGCGGCGCAGAGGGCCAGTGCAGCTGCCCCGATGGGCGTGGCCAGGCGCGAGTCCGACTCGCCAAAGGGCACATAGGGGGCGCCCAGGGTGACATCGGTGACGAGCCGCTCGGGCGCCCACAGCGCCAGCCCGCCGACCACGAGGGTGAGGGCCGCGAGGGCGAGCGTCGCGGCATACGGTCGATGGGGTCGCTCACCGCCGACCGCGACGATGCCCACGGCCAGCACCAGACCGGCAATCGCGTTGAGCCAGAAGATCGCCCGCCAGTCGGCCACCGCGAGGATGGCGGCACCGATCACGGGCCCGAGGACGCTGCCCAGCTCCTGCACGGCGCCGACGATCCCGAGTGGGGTGCCGCGTCGGCCACGGGGCCACAGGTCGGCGACGAGGGCAAGCGTGGCGGGCACGAGCCCACCACCGCCGACCCCCTGCACGACCCGACCGGCGATGAGCACGGGCAGCTCCGCGGCGAGCGCGGTGACGGCAGAGCCGAGGACGAAGACGGTGAGACAGCCGAGCAGGATCCGTTGGCGTGACACAAGATCCGAGAGCCGGCCGATCAGCGGGAGCACCGCGATATAGCCCAGGAGGAAGCCCGACACGATGGGCGTCGCCTTCTGGAGGGCATCGATGCCGACGCCGACGCCGGTCATCATGTCGGTCAGCGCGAGCACGACGACATAGGTGTCGGCGGCGGCGAGCGCGACGGCGGTCGAGGCGACCGCGAGGAGCGCGCGCGGCCGCGGGCTATGGCTTGGTGATGTCAACCTTCGTCCCGTAGTCGTCGATCTGCAGGGTGAAGGTCGACGTCGCCCCCGCGAAGAACGGACCGGTCATCGTGGCCGTGCGCAGCCGGGAGGTCTTGGGCTCGATGCCGTATGTGACGTCGAACGAGCCGTTCTTGTCGCCGAAGACGAGGACCTTGTTGATCGCGGTCCCGGGCAGCTTGCCGGAGTACTCCTGGAGGACGGTCTCGCGCAGCCGGGCCTGCTTGCCCTTGGCGACATCGGTCGTGGCGGGCAGGAGCGAGGAGACGCCGGTGGACTTGTCGAAGAGCATCGCCGGGTGGGGCGCGCCGACCGTGGTCGGGTCGAAGGCCTGGTAGTCGGGGGTGAAGAACTTGATCCAGGTCTGCTTGCCGAGCCCGATCGCGTCGATGGTGCCGGTGACGCCCTTGAGGGTCGCGTTGATGGTGCCGGTGAATCCGGGGCCGGGGTTGACCATGCCCGTGCCGTTGGCCGCGGTGACGCCGTTGGCGTTCTTGGGCACATTGGTCGAGGCGAGGGTCAGCTGCACGCCCGAGGTCGTGTCGAGCTGCTGCTTGGCAGCGGCGAGGACCTCGGCCGGGGGCTTCTCGGTGGCGGCCTTCTCGCCGCTGCACCCGGCGGCGAGCAGGGCGCTGGCGAGCAGGGTCCCCGTGAGGGCGTATCGGCGCATGCGCACACCGTAGCGGCATGCGCCCCGCGCGCCGACGCACCGCACCGGACGCGGGCCCGGGTGGGTGAGCGGGCGACCGCCCCCGCACAGTGGTGCGACGATGGGGCCGTGCCAGACCACGCCTCCTCGCCCGCAGGCGCGCCCGTCCTCGTCTTCGACGGCGACTGCGGCTTCTGCACCCGCTCCGCACGCGTCGCCGAGCGCTGGGTCCGCCGCCCCGATGGGTATGCCGTGCAGCCCTGGCAGCGCGTCGACCTGGCCTCGCTCGGCCTGACGCCCGAGCAGTGCGACGAGGCGCTCCAGTTCGTCGACTCCCGCGGGCGGGTCAGCGCAGGAGCGGACGCAGTGGCCGCCGCCCTGCGCTGTGGGCGGCGGCCCTGGCGTCCGCTCGGGCTCCTCCTCGCAGCGGCGCCTGTCCGGCCCGTGGCCGGCCGCGTCTATCGCTGGGTGGCCGGCCACCGGCACTCGCTGCCGGGCGGCACGCCCGCCTGCCGGATGCCGCAGCCCTGACCCGAGGCTGGGGGCCTCAGGTCAGGCCGCGGCATACCCGATGATCAGGCGGCGCCCACGGTGAGGTGGCCGTCCTGGAGGTCGACCGTGACGGACTCGCCGTCGCGGATCTCCCCGCCGAGGACCGCCTTGGCGAGGCGGTCGCCGATCTCCTTCTGCACCAGGCGGCGCAGCGGGCGGGCGCCGTAGGCCGGGTCGTAGCCGGTCTCGGCGAGCCACTGGCGGGCCGCGTCGGTGACGTCGAGGGTGATGCGGCGGTCGCGCAGGCGGGTGGCGAGCTCGCGGACCTGGAGGTCGACGATGTGGCCGAGCTCCTCCTGGCTGAGCGGGTCGAAGACGACGACCTCGTCGAGCCGGTTGAGGAACTCGGGCTTGAAGGCCGCCCGCACCGCCGTCATGACCGCCTCGCGCTTGGCGTCCGCATCGAGGTTGTCGTCGATGAGGTAGTGGCTGCCGAGGTTGGAGGTCATCACGAGGATGACATTGCGGAAGTCGACCGTGCGGCCCTGGCCGTCGGTGAGGCGTCCGTCGTCGAGCACCTGAAGGAGGATGTCGAAGGTCTCGGGGTGGGCCTTCTCGACCTCGTCGAGGAGCACGACGGAGTAGGGGCGCCGGCGGACGGCCTCGGTGAGCTGGCCGCCCTCCTCGTAGCCGACATAGCCGGGAGGGGCACCGATGAGGCGCGCGACGGCGTGCTTCTCGGAGTACTCGGACATGTCGATGCGCACCATGGCGCGCTCGTCGTCGAAGAGGAAGTCGGCGAGCGACTTGGCCAGCTCGGTCTTGCCCACGCCCGTCGGGCCGAGGAAGAGGAAGCTGCCCGTCGGCCGGTTGGGGTCGGCGATGCCGGCCCGGCTGCGGCGCACGGCGTCGGAGACGGCCTGGACCGCCGACTCCTGGCCGATGAGGCGCGAGCCGATGATCGACTCCATCGACAGCAGCTTCTCCGTCTCGCCCTGGAGCAGGCGACCGGCGGGGATGCCGGTCCACGCCGAGATGACCTCGGCGATGTCGTCGGCACCGACCCGCTCCTTGACCATGAGGTCGTCGGTGCGGGCGAGCTCGTCCTCGTCGGCCTGGGCGAGCTCCTGCTCGAGCGCCGGGATCTCGCCATAGAGCATGCGGGACGCGCCCTCGTAGTCGCCCTCGCGCTGGAGCCGGTCGGCCTGGGTGCGCAGGTCGTCGAGGCGAGCGCGCAGGTCGCCGACCTTGTTGAGGCCGGACTTCTCTGCTTCCCAACGGGATTCGAGGCTCGTCAGCTCCTCGGTCTTGTCGGCGAGGTCCTTGCGGAGCCGCTCGAGCCGCTCGACAGAGGCGTCGTCGGTCTCCTTGGCGAGGTGGAGCTCCTCCATCTTGAGGCGGTCGACCGAGCGGCGCAGCTCGTCGATCTCGACGGGGCTGGAGTCGATCTCCATACGGAGGCGCGAGGCAGCCTCGTCGACGAGGTCGATGGCCTTGTCGGGCAGCTGGCGTCCGGTGATGTAGCGGTCGGACAGGCTGGCGGCGGCGACGAGCGCGGTGTCCTCGATCTCGACCTTGTGGTGCGCCTCGTAGCGCTCCTTGAGGCCGCGCAGGATCGCGATCGTGTCCTCGACCGAGGGCTCGCCGACGAAGACCTGCTGGAAGCGGCGCTCCAGGGCGGGGTCCTTCTCGATGTGCTTGCGGTACTCGTCGAGCGTGGTCGCGCCGACGAGGCGCAGCTCGCCGCGGGCGAGCATCGGCTTGAGCATGTTGCCGGCGTCCATCGAGCCGTCGCCGGTCGCGCCCGCGCCGACGACGGTGTGCAGCTCGTCGATGAAGGTGATGATCTGGCCGTCGGAGGAGGTGATCTCCTCGAGCACGGCCTTGAGCCGCTCCTCGAACTCGCCGCGGTACTTCGCGCCGGCGACCATCGCGCCCAGGTCGAGGCTGACCAGGCGCTTGTCGCGCAGTGACTCGGGCACGTCGCCGTCGACGATGCGCTGGGCCAGGCCCTCGACGACGGCGGTCTTGCCGACACCGGGCTCCCCGATGAGGACGGGGTTGTTCTTGGTGCGGCGGGAGAGGACCTGCACGACGCGGCGGATCTCGGCGTCGCGGCCGATGACCGGGTCGAGCTTGCCCTCACGGGCGCGCTGGGTCAGGTCGGTGCCGTACTTCTCCAGCGACTCCCCGCCCTCGGCCTGGGTCTCGGAGGTGACCTTGCGGCCACCGCGCATCTCGTCGATCTTGGCCTCCAGGGCCTTGGCGCCACCGCGGTCGACGCCGGCCAGGTGGCCGGTCTCGGCGAGGGCGAGCAGCAGGAGGTCGGCGGCGAGGAAGCTGTCGCCCTTGGCCTTCATCAGGGTGTCGGCCTGGCCCAGGACGCCCATCGCCTCGCGTCCGAAACTCGGCTGCTGGGTGGAGCCGGAGACCTTGGGGAGGGCGCGCATGGCCTGCTCGGCCTGCGCCTGCACGTGCGCGACCGTGGCGCCGGCGGCGGCGAGCAGGGCCTCGGTCGAGGAGTCGGCGAGCGCCATGAGCGCGGCGCTGATGTGGGCGGGGGCGATCTCGGCGTGCCCGGCGCTCTGGGCGAACCGCTGGGCGTGGGCGAGCGCCTCGGCGACGCGGGTGGTCGGCTTGAGCTCCATCAGGGGCACTCCTTCTGAGGTGTCTGGGACGAGGGTATGCCGCGGAGCAGGTCCGCGGGCTCGTCAGGTTCAACCCGCTCAAAGTTGAGCCTATTCCGCTCAACCCTGTGCTGCCAGCCCCGGCTCTCGCAGGTCGACCGGGACCCACCGCGAGACGGGGCCCGACCTGATGAAAAGTCGCGTGCGGCATACCCGTCCCACGTCCTAGGGTCGAGGCCATGCCGAGCCCGTGGCCGCTGCGCAGCGGCGAGCTGACCCTGCGCGACGCGCGACCCGAGGATGTCGAGACCCTGCTCGCCTTCCGCAACGACGCGGACGTCAACCGATTCATGATGCGCACCCACGTCGACCCCGAGGTCTTCCGCGCGGACTGGGCCGCGGCGCCTGGGAGCGAGACCGACCACTCGTGCGTCGCGGAGCTCGACGGGCGGGTGGTCGCGATGGGCTTCCTCGAATACCGCGACGCCGGCTACCACCCCGAGACACCCAAGGGCGTCGAGGCGTTGATCGGCTACATCGTCGACCCGCGGCACTGGGGACGCGGCATCGCGACGGACCTGGCCCGCGGGCTGCTCACCGCGGCATTCGACCGGCTGGGCATGCGCCGGGTCGTCGCCTACTGCAACCGCGACAACGCGGCGTCCGTGCGGGTGCTGGAGCGCGCGGGCATGCGGCGGGAGGAGCACGGGGTCGAGGACTCGCGGCACGCCGAGCTCGGCTGGGTCGACGGCTATGGGTATGCCGTGCTCGCCGAGGAGTGGCGTGGCGAGGCTTCCGGGCTGCGCGAGGTCCGCGACGCCTCGGCGACGGCCGCGCCCCGCCGGCCGCTGCCGGGACCTGTGCGCGGCGAGTCGTGGCCGCGGAGGTCCGACCGCTTCGTGCTGGACCTGGCCACGGACGACGACGTCGATCAGATGCTCGCCTATCGCAACCGGCCGGAGGTGGGGCGCTGGCTGCTGCGCGAGACCGTGGAGCCCCAGGCCTTCCACACGGCCTGGCTCGACGGCTCCGACCCCTGGTCGTTCATCGCGCGACTCGACGGCCGCGTCGTCGGCTCGGGCTCCATCACCGTCCGCGACGGGCAGGGTCAGCCCGGTGGCCCGGTGCAGGGGTGCGAGGCCGAGGTCGGCTACATCGTCAACCCGGAATTCGCCGGACGGGGCGTCGGCCGCGAGATCGCGGCCGCGGCGCTCGACCTGTCCTTCGGGCCGGTCGGGGTGCGACGGGTCGTCGCCGGCCTCTACTGCGCCAACACCCCGTCGCGGCGCATCCTGTCGGGCATCGGCATGCGGCTGGAGCAATACGGAGTGCTCGACTCGTGGCTGCCCCGCGAGGGCTGGATCGACGGAGACCTATGGCCTGCTCGCCCGGGAGTGGCGCACCTAGCCAACAGCGGCGCCGTCACGACCGCGGCGGCCCTGGTGCCAGCAGGCGTTGAACCGTCTCGGTGAGCATGCCCGACTCCCCCTCGGCGCTGAAGTTCTCGTCTGCTGCGACGCGGCCGAGGAAACCGTCGAGGATCACCAGGAGCCAGTCGGCGAGCTGGGCCTGGCCGACATCCGTGCGGATCTCACCCGATTCACCCGCACGGGTCAGCCAGTGCCGGAGTCCGGCGCGCGCCACGCTCGTGTCCCTGTCGAGGGCGGCCTGCACCTCGGGCTCGCCGGTCACAGCGGCCACGGCGCGGACGAATCCCGCGGCGCGGGGGTCGGCATACTCGCTCGCGGTCCACGCCACGTAGTCCCTGACGACATCCGCCGCATCCGTGCGGTCTCGCTGGGCCTCGAACCACTCCTCCTGCTCGCGTGTGCCGAGCTCCAGGATGGCCAGCAGGAGCGAGAGCTTGGTCGGGAAGTAGTGGAAGAACGTGCCGGACCCGATGCCTGCCTCGCGGCACACGGCAGCCGTGGTCGAGCGGTCGTAGCCGTCCCGGGACATGCAGGTGAGCCCGGCATCGATGATCGCCGTGCGTTTCGCGGCATACCGCCGCGGGTCAACCGTCCTCGCCATCCTTGACCTATCTTAGAGTCGCCACTCTAATATTAATGTGGTGAAGCCGCTCCGCACGCGTCTGCTCCCGATCATCGGCCTGATGCTGGGCGCGCCCATCTGCGCGGAGTACCTCCAGGCCTATCTGCCTGACACTGGCGACATCGCGGTGATGGTCTTCGGGCTTGTGATCCTGGGGCCGCTCTACGGCGGCGCTGCCCTTCTCATCCGGGAGATCGCGCTCAGGACGGGACGCGGCTGGCCCGGGATCCTGCTGCTGGGAGCGGCCTTCGGCCTGAGGATGACCGGGCTCGTCGATGGTTCGATGTGGCAGGAGCACCGGCCCGAGGTGCCGTACTGGGACGAGCTGCGTCGCGGCACGCTCATCTCCGGGCTGGGGTTCGCGGCGTTCCCGGTGATGAGCTGGGTGGGTGGTCACATGCTGTTCAGCATCGGTGCGCCTCTCGCTCTGCTCGATGCCCTGACGCCACAGCACCGCGGACGCCCGCTGCTCGGTCGCATCGGACTGATCGTCGTGACTGGCCTGTGCCTCATCGCGGCTGCGTCGATCCGGTTCGGGGAAGACTACGAAGTCGTCCGGCTGGCGAGCCCCGCCACCGGATGGACGCTCGCCGCCATCGCGCTGCTCACCCTGCTCGCCTTCACGCGGCTCGGCCGCCCCCTGAGGGCCCGGCCAGGTCGGCGCAGGCGCCCACCCATCGCCGTCGCGGTCACCGCGTTCCTCGCCCTCGCCCTGGTGGACATCGTGAGCATGCCCACGTGGACCGGCGCGGTTCTTTACGCAGGTGCGCTCGCAGTGATCGGTGTGATCCTGACCCGGGTCTCACAGGAAGAAGGCTGGGGCGTGCCGCAGGTGACGGCGCTGGCGGTCGGCGCGATCATCGAACGAGTGCTCATGGGCCTGCTGGCTCCCCTCCCGGAGGGCGTCACGGCAACTGAGAAGACGGTCCAGAGCGCCGTCCTGATCGCCGGCGTGGCGTTGATCTCGGCTGCAGCGTGGCGCCGCGGCGTCGCGATGCCAGCGCCGCTGGCGGCGCCCCCGGGGCATCTCCCGGGCTCACCGAACGCCACGGCAAAGAAGGAGCCAGATGATGGTCCACCACCTCAGCTGCGGCAACGCTGATCGAAGGCCGGCCTGTCGTGCTAGTCCGATCATGCCCCGCTTCGTGAGCTCGGGTGTCACCTCACCCCATTCCTCAGGGGTACTGGTCTGGCGCACCCATGCGGCTGGCCGCAGAGTCGTCCGCGGCTAGCGCCTCAGCCCTATTCGTAATACGCTTTGTTGATGGAGACGATCAACGGCAAGCCTGTCACCGAGGAGCAGATCCAGGCCTGGGCTGACGAGGCTGAGGCTGGCTACGACGTTGAGGTCCTGCGCAAGCGTGGGCGCAAGCCACTTGGTGACGGCCCCGCCCGCGTTGTGCCAGTGCGGCTCGATGACACTCTGCTCACCGCACTGGACGAGCGCGCTGCGCATGACCATGTCAGCCGATCGGAGTTGATCCGGACAGCGCTTCGCGCCTACGTGGCGTGAAGGTCAACGAGTCGGCGCTGCGTCACGGCATCAGTGAACTGGACATCCTGCACGCGGTTGAGAACGTGGCGTACCTCTCTGAGCCGGACGACGACGTCCCCGCGAAGCAGTTCGTCCTCGGATTCGATTCACGTGGCCGACTCCTTGAACTGGCTGTCGTGACCTTCGACAGCGGCAATCAACTGGTCATCCATGCCATGAAGGCGCGCAAGAAGTACCTGCACCTGCTTTCGTGACCAAGGCCCCACCGGCCCGACATGACCAAGTCAGCGGCATGGTCCCGGTCAAGGTCGCGAAGGATCCAGTCCACGGCTGTGTCGTCGGCGGTGAGGCACCCACCGCCGTTCACCCAGGGTCCCCACCCGCCGGGGGCGACGATGTCGACTCGCCCGGTGTCACTGAAGGTCTCACTCGCGCGCGCCAGAGCGTCCAGGTCGAGCTCGTCCGCGCGGTAGTACAGCCCGAGAACGGGAGCCCGGACGTTGGGTCATCCCGGGCAGCAGTCGCCACGCGCGGCGGTCAGGCGCGCAGCGAGCGGCTGGTCGCGATGACGCCGAGCCCGACGACGAGCGAGAGGCCGGCGAGCAGGAACGCGAGGGCCGGCGAGTCGCCATAGACCGGCAACAGGAGGATCGGCGCCAGGGCCGAGCCGGTGAACTGCGCGGAGAGCGTCACCGACATCGCGCCGCTGCGGTTGACCGGCGTGGAGCGCAGGGCGAGCGCGTTGACGACGACCCGCACACCGACGCTCGCCAAGCCTGCCACCGCCACCAGACCCGCGACGAGCCACAGGCTGGGTGCCGCACCGACGGGAGCGGTCGCCAGCCCGAGGGCGGTCACGGTCACGAGTCCCGCTGCGCGCCAGCCGAATCGCTCGGGCAGCCGACCGACGAGCCTCCCAAGCAGCAGCCCCGCCAGTCCGAAGAGCGCGACGACCAGGCCGCGCGCCGCAGGCTCGAGCCCGAAACGGTCCGACGCCAGCAGAGCGACCATCAGCATCAGCCCGGTCGAGGCGAGGTTGCCGACCATCGCCAGCGCGCAGGCGCGGGCCAGCTCGAGGTTGGCCAGCGGCCGCCAACGACTCCCCCGCACCTCCGAGTCCTGTTCTGCGACAACGGGAGTCGCGAGCGGGAGAGCCCCGGCCGCGAGCGCGACCGCGCCGAACGCAAGCCGGTAGTCCCACCCCGCCGCCGCGCCGCCCACGAGCGGCGAGAACGCCTGCCCAGCCGCCTGCATCGAGGCATAGGTCCCGAGCGCCCGGCCGAGCCTCTTCTCCGGCACCAGGTCGTGGATGAGCGAGACCAGCAGCGGGGTGGTGAAGGCATTGGCCGCACCCTGCACGGCACGTCCGCCGAGGAAGAGGCCGAGTGTCGGTGCCGCCGCGCAGGCCAGCGAGGCCGCTGCATACAGCAGGTATGCCGTGCGCACCGTCCGCGCGCGGCCCCACCGGTGCGCGAGCGTCCCCGAGACGAGCATCAGCCCCGCGAACGGGACCATGTAGGCGGTCAGGGCGGCGGCCACCGCGTGGGCGCTCACGCCCAGGCCGTCACCGACCTCGGGGAGCATCGTGCCGACCATCGCTCCGCCGAATGGGCCAAGGAAGCCGCCGGCATAGAGCGGCCAGAGCCGGGCGGGAGACGAGGGCACGGGCGCAGCGTGCCACCTGCCCCGCGAACGGCCGCCAAGTGGGGTGCGCCCAACTGTGGCTTTCGCGCGGAATGTCGCATATGGTGCCCGGCATGTGAGACAGGTCACACCCGGTCTCGCACGACCCTCACAGGACCCACAACGGAGTGACTCATGCGCCTGCACCGACGTACCGCCACCGCCGCGCTCGCGATCTGCGGCCTTGCCGCCGCGGCCACCGCCGCACCCGCCACCGCCGCCAACCCCAACAACCCCGACAAGCTCGCCAAGGCCGTGACGGTCGAGGCCATCCGCACCCACCTCAACGCCTTCCAGTCCATCGCCGACGCCCACGACGGCAACCGCGGCGCTGGCACCTCCGGCTACGAGGCCTCGGGCCAGTACGTCGAGAAGACGCTGCGCGCCGCCGGCTACACCACCGAGCGCCAGTACTTCGACTTCGTCTATGACCACGTCATCTCCACCAGCCTCGACGTCGTCTCACCCGAGGCCCGCGCGATCACGCACGCGCCCATGAGCTACTCCCCCGGCACCCCCGTCGGTGGCATCACGGCTGAGCTCGTCGCGCCGGCCGTCGCGACCGGCTGCGAGGCCAGCGACTACGCCGGGGTCGATGTCGCCGGCAAGATCGCCGTGGTCAGCCGCGGCGTGTGCGCCTTCTCCCAGAAGGCCCTGGCGGCCGCGGAGGCCGGCGCGGCCGCGGCCATCGTCTACAACAACGCCGACGGCGCCCTCAACGGCACGCTCGGCGGCATCAACGACGCCTTCGTCCCGATCACCGGTGTCACCCAGGCCGAGGGCCAGGCCCTCCTCGCCGCCATGGCGGCCGGCCCGGTCGTGGTCAAGTTCGACCTCCAGAAGACGGTCGAGAACCGCACGACCTTCAACATCATCGCCGAGACCAAGAGCGGCCGCGACGACAACGTCGTCATGCTGGGCGCCCACCTCGATGGGGTGCACGACGGCCCGGGCATCAACGACAACGGCTCCGGCTCGGCCTCGATCCTCGAGACCGCCGTCCAGCTCGGCAAGGTCAACAAGCTCAACAACAAGGTCCGCTTCGCCTGGTGGGGCGCCGAGGAGCTCGGCCTGCTCGGCTCCGAGCACTGGGTCTATGACAAGGTCGAGAACGACCCGGCCGCGCTCGACAGGATCGCGACCTACCTCAACTTCGACATGGTCGGCTCCCCCAACCACATCATCGGTGTCTACGACGCCAACCAGTCGACCTATGAGGCACCGGTCGACGTGCCCGAGGGCTCCAGCGAGACCGAGCAGGTCTTCACCGACTACTTCAACAAGGTCGGCCAGCCGTGGGTCGACACCGAGTTCTCCGGCCGCTCGGACTACCAGGCCTTCATCGAGAACGGCGTCCCGGCCTCCGGCCTGTTCACCGGGGCCGACGGCACCAAGACCGAGGCCGAGGCCGCGATGTTCGGCGGCACCGCCGGCGTGATCTACGACCCGAACTACCACACCCCCAAGGACGACATCACCAACATCAACTGGGAGGCGATCGACATCATGAGCAATGGCATCGCCTACGCCACGATGTCGCTCGCCCAGAGCACCGCCACGATCAACGGCGTCACCAGCAACGGCAAGTCGGGCAAGCCCGCCAAGCCGAAGAAGAACGCCGACTTCCAGGGCCACTCGGCCCTGCGCTGACGCACCCGCGCCGACCCCGCCTCGGGGTCAGCGCACGCACAGGACGGCTGCGGCCCGGACCATCGTGAGGGTCCGGGCCGCAGTCTGTGTCGCGATCGAGGCGGCGCCCCGGCGCGCCCCAGGGAAACGGGATCCGTTGGGGCTCAGCCGCGCCCACGCGAGGCGGCGATGCCGGCAGCCACGGCCGCACCGATCACCGTCAGGCAGCCGATCGGCAGCGGCAGGCAGCAGCCGGCGACCGTCACCTGGCTGCCGTTGCGCGTGCGCCAGGTCTTGTGCGGGATGCCCATCCGGTCAAAGGGGTCGGCCTGCTGGTTGGCCGGCGAGTTGGCGTCCTGCACCGAGTCGTCGCGCGGCCGGGTCGGGTCGAGCGGCTCGAGGCCACCCTGGGAGCCAGCATCCTGCGGATAGGCGTCCTGCTGGGGATAGTCCTGCTGCTGGCGGCTGACCTCCTCCTGCGACGGATACTGCCCGCCACCGGAGAAGCCGTCATCGGAGACCCGACCGTCACGCTGGACCTGGCTGTAGATGTCGTCGAAGTCCGGGTTCTGGGTGGGGTCCTGCGGGGGCTGGTTGCTCATGGCGGCACTCCTGTCGCGGGCGGGGCCGACAGGCCCGCCGGGTCGTGGGGCGGCGCACCTGCCCGGTCTTGACCTGCACGCCTCTCCCCGACACTAGCCCGAGGAGGGGTATGCCGCGTGCCCTCGGCACGGCATACGCTCGCAGTGTTGCCCGTCCAGATCGACAGGAGTCACCCATGTCCTGGCCCGACCACGCGATCTTCTGGCAGGTCTATCCCCTCGGGATGGCCGGGGCGCCGCCGCGCGCCGAGGGCGCCGAGCCCGGTCCGCGCCTGCGGCGGCTGCTGCCGTGGCTCGACCACATCGTGGGCCTCGGGTGCAGCGGGCTGCTGCTCAACCCCGTCTTCGCGAGCACCAGCCACGGCTATGACACGGTCGACTTCAGCCGCATCGACCCGCGCCTGGGCACCGACGAGGACTTCGACGCGCTCGTGGCCGCGTGCCGCGAGCGCGGGCTGCGGATCGTGCTCGACGGAGTCTTCAACCACGTCGGGCGCGACCACGCGCTCTTCCGCGCCGCGCTCGAGGGCGGGCCGGACAGCCCGGAGGCACGGCTCTTCCGCATCGACTTCACGCGGGAGGAGCACGGCGAGCCGGCCTGGCACTGCTTCGAGGGGCACCGCGACCTGGTCACCCTCAACCACGACGCCCCCGAGGTGGCCGACCTCGTCGTCGACGCGATGTGCCGGTGGCTGGAGCGCGGCGCCGACGGCTGGCGGCTCGACGCGGCATACGCCGTGCCACCGGAGTTCTGGCAGCGCGTGCTGCCGCGCGTGCGCGAGCGCTTCCCCGAGGCGTGGATCGTCGGCGAGGTCATCCACGGCGACTATGCCGACATCGTCCAGCGCAGCGGGATGGACTCGGTCACGCAATATGAGCTGTGGAAGGCCATCTGGAGCTCCCTGCACGACGGCAACCTCTTCGAGTTCGACTGGGGGCTCCAGCGGCACGCCGAGTTCTGCGCCGTCTTCACCCCGCTCACCTTCGTCGGCAACCACGACGTCACCCGCATCGCCAGCAAGGTCGGCGAGCCCCTCGCCCGGCTGGCCGTGACCGTCCTGATGACGGTCGCCGGGGTGCCTGCGGTCTACTACGGCGACGAGTTCGCCTATCGCGGCGTCAAGGAGGAGCGCGCGGGCGGCGACGACCAGATCCGGCCCCCGCTGCCGGACACACCGGACGACGTCACGCTCGGCCACGGGATGCGCCAGCTGCACCAGGACCTCATCGCGATCCGCAGGCGCAACCCGTGGCTGGTGGCCGCGCGCACCGAGCGGCTCGAGCTCGCCAACGAGCGCATGGTCTATCGGGCATCCAACCCCGGCGGCGACGACGAGCTGGTCGTCGAGCTCCAGCTCGGTGCGGCGCCCTCTGCTCGGATCACCCAGGGCGGCGCCGAGCTGCTGCGGGTCTGACGGCTGGCCGCAGGCCCTGGCGCGACCGCCGTTTGGCCCAGTTGGGCAGTTGCGCGACCGCGGTTTCGCCCAGTTGGGCAGTTGCGCGAGCGGCTGTGGGGTTCAGGCGCGGGGGTCGCGGCCGAGCCGGGCGAGGATCGCCTCCTGACGGGTGGCGCCGTCGGGCGCGGGCAGCGCGGCCTTGCAGACACCCTCCGCATACATGTGCTCGCCGAACTGGTCGATCGAGGTCTCCAGCTGGTCCATCTCGCGCTCGGAGAAGTCGCTCGCCTGACCCGCGGCACGCGCGATGTCCCAACGGTGCACGATCATGTCGAAGCCGTAGAAGTCCGCCATCGTCGCGCCGATGGTCGTGGGCCCGAAAGCACCTGTGTAGGAACGCTCCCCGACAGCCGGGTCGGCCAGCTCACGGGCGATCGACTCCATGTGCGTGCGCCACGCGAGCGCGACGCCCTCGCTCACCTTGGGCGCCTCGAGCGGCAGCTGCACGCCCTGGCGGAGGATGAAGTCGCGCTGGGTCTCGATCAGGTGGGTGACCACATCGGCAGCGGTCCAGCCCTCGCACGGGCTCGGAGACTCCCACCGCTCCAGCGGCACCTGGTCGATGACACGGGTGAGCGGGCTGGCGGTCCGGTCGTACTGCGAGGCGGCGTCCATGTGCCCGACGTTACCGGGCGTGCGCCCGGGGAGGTATGCCGCGCGCGGACTGGCGGGTTCTAACGGTCCTCGCAACACCCAGTCTTTCTGGGAGTTGCGAGGTCC
>JAJTBD010000042.1 GCA_021287075.1 Micrococcales bacterium
ACCGATCGCCCCTGCTCGCGAGGCCGAGGCGACGTGCATAGCCAAACACCCAGATCGCGTTCGTGGAGTAGAGCACCCGGCGGATCTCGACGTCGTAGTCGAGGAACGGGATGAACCGTCAAGCATCTCGCCGGTCTTGGGCACAAGCGCATCGCTCTCGTGGCCGGCCCCCCGAGCACGAGCACGGCGCTCGCGCGCCTACGGGGCTACCGTGCAGCGATGCTTGAGTACGGCCTGCCGGTCACCGACGATCTGATCGCGGTGATCGACCGTATCGACGCCGACCAGGGCCGGGTTGCCGCCGGTCAGCTACTCGAAGGCACCGACTGCACCGCCATCATCGGCTTCAACGACCTTGTCACCTTCGGCATCCTCAAGGAGTTGCGCACACGTGGCATCGACTGCCCCGACGAGATCAGCGTGGTTGGCTACAGCGACGTACCGGCCGCAGATTTGGTCTACCCGCCCCTGACGACCGTGGCTGTCGACCACTATCAAATGGGCGTCGAGGCCGCCCGCCTGCTTCTGGACATGATCGATGATCCCTCGCGCTCGGTGGGCCGCTCCGTCCAGTTCCCCGTCGAGCTCATAGAGCGCGACTCCACAGGGCCCGCTCCCGAGCACAACTGAGTCGGGGTCAGCGGATCATCGTCCGGTTCCGAGGACACCCCAAGGTGGGCACACGGCATACGCCCGCTGAGACCGTGAGTCCGCGAGACTGGGCGGATGGCACGCAGCCAAGAATCGCAGCTCGAGATCGACGGCCGGCGCATCCGGGTCACCAACCTCGACAAGGTGCTCTATCCCGAGACCGGGACGACCAAGGGCGAGGTGCTCGCCTACTACCAGGCGGTCGCGCCGTGGTTCGTCGCGCACAACTCGCGGCGTCCGGCGACGCGCAAACGGTGGGTCGACGGGGTGGGGACGGCGGACAAGCCAGGTCAGGCCTTCTTCAGCAAGAACCTCGACACCGGCACCCCCGACTGGGTCGACACGGTCACGCTCGAGCACCGGCAGCGCAGCGCCACCTATCCCCTCGTCGACGACGCGGCGACGCTCGTCTGGCTCGGGCAGATCGCCTCGCTCGAGATCCATGTGCCGCAGTGGCGCGTCGGACCGCGGGGCGGCCACAACACCCCCGACCGGCTCGTCCTCGACCTCGACCCCGGCGAGGGCGCCGGCCTGCCGGAGTGCATCCAGGTCGCACTGCTGTGCAAGGAGATCCTCGACGACATGGGCCTGCCGAGCGTGCCGGTCACCAGCGGCAGCAAGGGGATCCACCTGTATGCCGCGCTCGACGGAAGCGCGTCCCTCACCACCGCGACCACCCTGGCCAAGGAGCTCGCGCGGGCTCTCGAGGCCGACCACCCTGACCTCGTCGTCGCCGACATGAAGCGTGCGCTGCGCGGCGGCAAGGTCTTCCTCGACTGGTCGCAGAACAACGGCAACAAGACGACCGTCGCCCCCTATTCACTGCGCGGTCGCGCGAAACCCTTTGTCGCAGCGCCCCGCTCGTGGGACGAGCTGACCGACGACCTGCACCACCTGGAGTATGCCGAGGTGCTCGAACGGCTCTCGACCGTCGGCGATCTGCTGGCTCCTCTGCTGCCGGCCGAGGCGCGGGTCGAGTCGCGGGACGGTGGGTCGGGGGCCGTGGAGTCGAGCGGGGCAGATCGGCTCGGCAAGTACCGCTCGATGCGTGACGGCACCAAGACCCCCGAGCCCGTGCCCGACGAGGCGCCCGCCGGTGGGAGCGGCAATTCCTTTGTGATCCAAGAGCATCACGCACGGCGGCTGCACCACGACTTCCGCCTCGAGCGTGACGGGGTGCTGGTGTCGTGGGCGCTGCCCAAGGGCCCGCCGACCGACCCCAAGAAGAACCATCTCGCCGTGATGACCGAGGACCACCCCCTGGCCTACGGCAAGTTCGAGGGGAGCATCCCCAAGGGGCAGTACGGCGCGGGAGAGGTGACGATCTGGGACGCCGGCACCTACGAGTGCGAGAAGTGGATCGACTGCAAGGAGATCATCGCGACGCTGCACGGACGGCCCGACGGGGGCCTAGGCGGCACAGCGAGATTCGCGCTCATCCACACCGGTCGTGGTGACAAGGACAACCAGTGGCTGATCCACCGGATGGCGCTCGACGACGAGGGCAAGTCGAGCGACAAGGCGCGGGAGACCGGGAGCGGCGACGCGGCATACCCCTCGTCTGAGAAGGCGGCCGACCTCCCTCGGATCGCGCCGATGCTCGCAACACTCGGCAGCGAGGACGAGGTCCGCTTGGGCGAGTGGGCCTATGAGACCAAGTGGGACGGCTATCGCGCGGTCGCGGAGGTGGCGCAGGGCAGCGCGATCTTCCGCAGCCGCAACGGTCTTGACGTCTCGGCGAGGTATCCCGAGCTCCAGGAGCTGGCAGGGGCGCTCGGCGGTCACAGCGCGGTGCTCGACGGCGAGATCGTCGCGCTGGACGGAGAAGGACGCTCGAGCTTTGGCAGCCTCCAGAACCGCGGCGATGCGAAGTCGCGGGTTCGCGCGCACTACATGGTCTTTGACGTCATGCACCTCGACGGCCAGTCGCTGCTGCGCACTCCCTATCTCGAGCGGCGCGAGGCGCTGGAGTCGCTGGGGATAGACGGCGCCCATGTGCACGTGCCGGTGACCTTCGGCACCGACCGCGAGCTCGCCCTGCGCACGAGCCGGGAGCTGCACCTCGAGGGCGTCATCGCCAAGACCATCGACGGGGTGTATCAGCCGGGCGCCCGGGCGCGGACCTGGGTCAAGATCAAGAACGTCCGCGCCCAGGAGGTCATCGTCGTCGGCTGGACACCTGGGAGTGGCAGCCGCAGCGGCGCGATCGGCTCGCTCCTGCTGGCGGTCACGGGCGAGGACGGGCTGGAGTATGCCGGCAAGGTCGGCACCGGCTTCAACGCCAAAAGCCTTGCGGAGATTGGGAGTCGGCTCGCCCGGCTGGAGCGCAAGACGCCTCCGCTCGAGGGTGTCCCGCGCCCGGACGCCAAGGAGGCGCACTGGGTGACGCCCTCCCAGGTGGGCGAGGTCGCCTTCACCGAGTGGACCTCAGGGGGCCGGCTGCGTCACCCGTCCTGGCGCGGCTGGCGTCCCGACAAGAGCCCCGACGAGGTCGTGCGCGGCGAAGGGTGATCCCTGCCGGTCAGTCACCGACCTCGCACGGCTGCGGATCGTTGGTCGACTTCCAGGAAGCACTCACCCTCCACGTTTGGTCTGAATCGTGGGGTGCCCAGCCGGGGGCCCGGGGCGATCGTGCCCACCTGGCCTAAGACGCCCGGCCTTACAGCGCCCGGGGCTCGCGGGCGGCGAGTTCTTCGAGGGTGAGGAGTCGGCCATCGGCCGACTCGAGGGCGCCGGCGATATAGGTGCGTGTGAGCCGGGCGGCGTGAGCGGGAGTGTGCGCCGCGGCATACCGCAGCGTGTGATCACGGCCCGCCTGGGAGACGAGCGTCTCGAGCATCCAGGCCATGTCGGCGAGGTCGACGCCGGGCCGCACCCGCAGCCCATAGAGCTCCATCAGCTGCTGATAGACGGGGATCCAGAAATCCTCGACGGTCTGGCGGTAGTCGGCGTAGGCCTGCTGGATCTGGGCATACTGCGGCCAGATGACAAAGAGCATCTCGGCGAGCCGGAACAGCTGCCGATCGGTGGACGCGAGCGCCTGCTGCTCGGCCAGCCGGTCGATGAGCTCGCCCAGCGGGAGCGGCCCCCAGACGGCCATCTCGGCGCGGGCCTGCTCTTCGTTCACGGCATACCGCTGGGGGCGCAGGACATAGGAGATGAGGTCGGCATACCAGTCCGACGCGATCGGCCAGCGGCGGCGCATGTGGTGGGCGCTGATGTTGAGGGAGTTCTCGACGAAGGGCTCGTGTCCGATCAGCGCCGACAGCACCCGCAGCGGTGCGCTCGTGACGTCCTCGCCGAGGTCGCCCATGAGCCGCTCGCACAGCTGGTTGGAGGCCTCGCGCAGGAGGTACTGCGTCACCGGGCTGTTGGGCCCATTGGGGCCAGTGCGTGCCGCGATCCGAGTCACCACGCGCGAGAGATCCTCCAGCTCAATCGTCCCCCGCGAGCGCGCAACCTTGCCCCCACGATCCCGCACGAGAATCTCGACGGTCTCCCTCTCCGACCCCATGGAATGAAGTTACCCGGGGGAAGCCTGCCCCGGGGGCCACATGCCCTTATCCGGGCCTTTCCACTCTGGTTGGCTTGCTCGGCTGATGCCGGTATGCCGTGAGGCGCGCGTCCGGAGGGGGGCGCGCCGCCTGCGGCATACCGGCCGGTGGGCGCATGGGGCGCCGGCAACTTGAGGTGGGCGCACAGTGCCCCGGCAACCTGAGGTGGGCGCACGGCATACCCGCCACCTCGACGACGCCCAGGGGCGCCCAGCGGCGACCACAACTGGCCTCTCGCCGACGTGTCGGGGCCTTTCGCGCCACTGGGTTCGAGAGCGCGTCCCCTGGACGTCACATTTGGGTCGCTAGGCACCGGCGCCTCATTGGGCGAGGCGGGGACGCTCCCAGACGAATCCCCGTGTCAGTGCATGGTCGGGACGACGGACCCCCTGATTACGCCCCTGTTCCCGCCAGTTCCACACCGCGAGAATGCCTCCCTGGGCACTCTGGGTTGGCACACCCACGGATTGGTTCTCGTAGCAGCGTCGTTGCTCGCCGCCGCCTGCACGCCCGGCCACGGCCACGCCAGCGACCTCGGCTAACGGCGCCACGGAAATGGTGCTCAAGACCGCAACGGTCACCGAGACAGCGACGGTCACTGAGACAGCGACGGTCACTGTGACGCCGAGCCCCCTCGGACTGACCCTCGCTGCCCTCGAGGCGAGCGTGGAGTTCGGTCGGGACCTTACGGCATTCCTCAACGAGGAGGTCCAGGGGGTCACGCAGCTACTGCCGACCATCACTGGCGAGTGCTTTGGGATCTCAGTGCTAGGGGCCGATCTGCCCCGGCAGGCCGCGGACATCGAGGTGATCAATGTCGGCGAGTGTGGAGATGGCGCGTCGACCTTCTAAGCCTCGATCCACCGATGGCCTGGGTGGGGTGATCTGATTTCGCTGGGGGC
>JAJTBD010000028.1 GCA_021287075.1 Micrococcales bacterium
CCTCGAGCCGGTCGGCCTCGTGGAGCAGGGCACGCAGATCGCCGCCGGGATAGGCATAGTCGCTCGCCCAGTGCAGCGCGTCGAAGGGGCAGACCTCGATGCAGATGCCGCAGTACATGCACAGCGAGTAGTCGATGGCGAAGCGGTCGAGCACGTTGTGCTCGCGGTCGCGGCCGTGCTCGGTGGTCGCCGGGACGCTCTCCTTGTGGGAGTCGATGTGGATGCACCAGTCCGGGCACTCGCGGGCGCAGAGCATGCACGAGGTGCAGTTGGCGGCGGTGAGCGCGATGACGCTGCGGCTGCGGGGTGGCTGGGTCATCGCTGACCCCATTCCGGTATGCCGGGTGGCAGCAGTTTGCGCCGCGACGGCGAGCGCCGGGCCTCGGCCTCGCTCTCGCCTGGCTCCTTGGCGCCGGGCCAGCGCTTCTCGCCGCGCGGGGTGAGCTCGAATGACCTGCGCAGCGGCGCGGACGGTCCGGCGTCGCCGAGCAGGAGCGGTCGCAGGCCCAGCCCACTGCCGTCGTCGAAGCCCGCGACGTCGAGCCCGAGCATCTCGGCGATCTCCCGCTCGTGCCACGCAGCACCGGCCCAGACGCCGGTCAGGCTCGGCACGGGCTCGCCGGCCGGCAGGAGCGTGCGCAGCCCCGCCGTGCGCCGGCCGGCCGGGTCGATCACCCGCAGCAGGAGCAGGCATGCCGGGGCGCTCGTGCCCAAATGGGCCAAAGCGCCCGCGGCGGCTGGGGCGTCCGGGGCCCCGGGGGCGTTCGTGCCCAAATGGGCCAAAGCGGCCGGGGCGCCCGGGGCGGCTGGGGCGCTGGGGGCGCTATTGCCCACTTGGGCGAAAGCGCCCGGGGGCGCCTCGGCCGCGGCGAGGACGTCGAGGATGGTGAAGCCGTCGGCGAGCAGGGCCCGCGCCGAGGCCACCCACTCCGCCGGCTCGACCTGACGGGTGGCCTGCACGTCGAGGCCGGTCATGCGCCGGCCCCCGACCCACCGGCAGCCCCCGCCACCTGCTCGGCGAGCTGACGCAGGCCGTCGAGCAGCGCCTCGGGCCGGGGCGGGCAGCCGGGCACATAGACATCGACCGGGATCAGCGCACCCACCCCGGGCAGCACCGAGTAGGCGTCCCAGTAGGGGCCGCCCGCGTTGGAGCAGACGCCGAAGGAGAGGACGTGCCGGGGCTCGGGCAGCGCGGCATACATCCGCTCGACGACCGGCGCCATCCGGGTGGTGACCGTGCCGGAGACGACCAGCACGTGACCGTCGACCGGCTGCGCACCCGCGGCCTCGCCCGACAGGTGCATGGCGGCCGCGGACTCGACCCCGCAGCAGGCGAGCGCCGCGGTGGCGGTGTGCACGGCATACCGCCGCCCACCGGCCTCGATCACGATGGGAGCCACCTCGGGCGCGGGCGCGGACGTGGGGTCCGGCAACGGGGTGGCGGGCATGGGGCAAGGGTAGTGCCGAGCGTAGAATGGCTGGGATTGCCCCATCTGTGCCCAGGGCGTCACCCGTCCGGGCACGTCCCCGATCCCATGGAGTCACGTCTCCGCCATGACCGAGAAGTCCATCGAGCAGATCGACCGCGTCGTCATCCGATTTGCCGGGGACTCCGGCGACGGCATGCAGCTGACCGGTGACCGGTTCACCTCCGAGACCGCGGCGCTGGGCAACGACCTGTCCACCCTGCCCAACTTCCCCGCCGAGATCCGCGCGCCCCAGGGCACCCTGCCCGGCGTCTCCAGCTTCCAGCTGCACTTCGCCGACCACGACGTGCTCACCCCCGGCGACGCCCCCGACGTGCTGGTCGCGATGAACCCGGCCGCGCTCAAGGCCAACCTGCGCGACCTGCCGCGCGGCGCGACCGTCATCGTCAACACCGACGAGTTCACCAAGCGCAACCTCGCCAAGGTCGGCTACGACAGCTCGCCGCTCGAGGACGGGACGCTCGAGTCCTGGCATGTGCACGCCGTCCCGCTGACCTCGATCACCGTCGAGGCGCTCGCCGACTTCGAGGGCCTGTCCCGCAAGGACAAGGAGCGGGCCAAGAACATGTTCGCCCTCGGGCTGCTCTCATGGATGTACCACCGGCCCACGACCGGCACCGAGGCCTTCCTCGCGACCAAGTTCGGGTCCAAGCCCGAGGTGCTCGCTGCCAACCTCGCCGCGCTCAAGGCCGGCCTGCACTACGGCGAGACCACCGAGGACTTCGCCGTCTCCTATGAGATCGCGCCGGCGGTGATGCCCGCGGGGACCTATCGCAACATCACCGGCAACACCGCGCTCGCCTATGGGCTGGTCGCGGCCGCACAGCGCGCCGGGCTCCCCCTGGTGCTCGGCTCCTATCCGATCACCCCGGCGTCCGACATCCTCCACACGCTCTCGGGCCTGAAGCGCCACGGCGTGACCACGCTCCAGGCCGAGGACGAGATCGCCGGCATCGGCATGGCGCTGGGCGCCAGCTTCGGCGGCGCGCTCGGCGTGACCACCACCTCTGGGCCCGGCGTGGCGCTGAAGTCCGAGACGATCGGCCTCGCGGTCTCCCTCGAGCTGCCGCTCGTCATCGTCGACGTCCAGCGCGGCGGCCCCTCCACGGGCCTGCCCACCAAGACCGAGCAGGCCGACCTGCTCCAGGCGATGTTCGGCCGCAACGGCGAGTCGCCGGTGCCGATCGTGGCCGCCCAGTCGCCCGCCGACTGCTTCGCCGCCGCCATCGACGCGGTGCGGATCGCGACGACCTATCGCACGCCGGTCTTCCTGCTCTCCGACGGCTATCTCGCCAACGGCTCCGAGCCCTGGGCCATCCCCGACGTCGCCGACCTGCCCGATCTGACCGTCCAGTTCGCCACCCGCCCCAACGGCGTCGACGCCAAGGGCCGCGAGGTCTTCCAGCCATATGCCCGCGACGAGGACACCCTCGCCCGCCCCTGGGCGGTCCCCGGCACGCCCGGTCTGGAGCACCGCGTGGGCGGCATCGAGAAGGCCAACATCACCGGCCACATCTCCTATGACCCCGACAACCACGACCACATGACGCGGCTGCGCGCCAGCAAGGTCGCCGGCGTCGAGGTGCCCGACCTCGAGGTCGACGACCCCAGCGGCGACGCCGACGTGCTCGTGCTCGGCTGGGGCTCCACCTATGGCCCCATCGCCGCCGCGACCCGCTCGGCGCGCAACGCCGGCGTCAGGGTCGCCCGCGCGCACCTGCGCCACCTCAACCCCTTCCCCGCCAACACCGGCGAGGTGCTGCGCCGCTACCAGCGCGTGCTCGTGCCCGAGATGAACCTCGGCCAGCTCTCGCTGCTGCTGCGCGCGGCATACCTCGTCGATGTCCGGCCGATCACCCAGGTGCGGGGACTGCCCTTCACCACCGTCGAGCTCGCCGACGCCATCACGGCGGCGGCCAAGGAGGTCTCCTCGTGAGCACCGATCTCGGTATGCCGCGCACGCTCACCGGCATCTCCGCCGTCCCCTCCCTCGGTGAGGGCGAGGCGCTGACCAAGAAGGACTTCACCTCCGACCAGGAGGTGCGCTGGTGCCCCGGCTGCGGTGACTATGCCGTGCTGGCGGCCGTCCAGGGCTTCCTGCCCGACCTGGGGCTGCGGCGCGAGAACATCGTCTTCGTCTCGGGCATCGGCTGCTCCAGCCGCTTCCCCTACTACCTCGACACCTATGGGATGCACTCGATCCATGGCCGCGCGCCGTCGATCGCGACCGGGCTCGCGGCCAGCCGGCCCGACCTGTCGGTGTGGGTCGTGACCGGTGACGGCGATGCCCTCTCCATCGGCGGCAACCACCTGATCCATGCGCTGCGCCGCAATGTCAACATCACGATCCTGCTGTTCAACAACGAGATCTATGGCCTGACCAAGGGCCAGTACTCCCCCACCTCCGAGGTCGGCAAGATCACCAAGTCCTCCCCGATGGGCTCGGTCGACCAGCCCTTCAACCCGATCTCGCTGGCGCTGGGCGCCGAGGCGACCTTTGTCGCCCGCACCATGGACTCCGACCGCAAGCACCTGACGCAGGTGCTGCGTCAGGCGGCCGAGCACCGCGGTGCCTCGATCGTCGAGATCTATCAGAACTGCCCGATCTTCAACGACGGCGCCTTCGAGGCCATCAAGGACCGCACCCAGCAGCAGGCGCGCCTGATCCACCTCGTCGACGGCGAGCCGGTGCAGATGGGCGTCGACGGCGAGCGCCAGACGCTCGTGCGCCGCGCCGACGGCGGGCTCGAGTTCGTGCCGGAGGAGGCGGCCACGACGGAGACGACGGTGGGGCACGACGCCGGCGCGGAGGACCCCTCCGTCGCGTTCGCGCTGTCGCGGCTGACCACACCCGACAAGGGCCAGGTGCCGATGGGCGTCTTCCGCTCCGTGGAGCGGCCGACCTATGACGACCTGGTGCGCGCCCAGCTGGAGGCGGCGGCCACGACGGCGGGCGGCCCCGCCGGCCCCGCCGAGCTCCAGCAGCTGCTGGCGGGCAACGACACCTGGACGGTGCAGGCCGCCCGCTCCTGAGCAGGCGACTGGCCCCGACCCGGAGCGTCGCTTCAGGCGGGGTGGTCGGTGAGGTCGGTGCGGTCGCGTCCGGGCCGGTTGGTCAGCATGTCGAAGGACAGGATCAGCAGCGCGATCCAGACGATGCCGAAGCCGATCCAGCGCGCCGACGACATGTGCTCGTGCAGCAGCACCACGCCGATGATCAGCTGCATCACCGGGGTCATGAACTGCACGAGCCCGATGGTCGTCAGCGGCACCCGCCGCGCTGCGGCAGCAAAGAAGAGCAGCGGGATGGCCGTGACGATGCCGGCCGAGAGCAGCAGCGCCGTGTGGAGCGATCCGTCGGTGGTCAGGGTCGTGGCGCCCCTGGCAGTCAGGACGGCGAGGAGCACCATCGCGATCGGGGTCAGCACGGCGGTCTCGGCCATGAGCGAGTGCATGGCGCCGAGGCTCGCGCCGACCTTCTTCTTGACCAGGCCATAGAGGCCAAAGCTGAAGGCGAGCGCCAGCGACATCCACGGCACCTCGCCCGCGGCCACCGCGAGATAGAGCCCCGCCGCGGCGCCCACCCCGACGGCCACCCACTGGAGGGTGCGCAGCCGCTCCCCGAGGACGACGACGCCGAGGGCGACGGTCACCAGCGGGTTGAGGAAGTAGCCGAGCGCGGCCTCATGCGTGCGGCCCATCAGCACGGCCGCGACATAGACGACCCAGTTGACAGCGATGAGCAGCGCGGCGACCGTGATCCCGCCGGCGAGCCTGGGGCGGGCGGTGACCTGGCGGATCCACGCCCAGTCACGGCGGACACCGAGGATGACCAGGCAGAAGGCGAAGGTCCACACGATCCGGTGGCTGAGGATCTCCCACGCCCCGGCGGGCTTGAGCGCGTGGAAATACAGCGGGAAGACACCCCACACGCCATAGGCGGCAAAGGCATAGAGCGTGCCCCGCTGCCGCTCGTGGTCGTGGGTGCTCATCGGCACATCATCCACGACCATCCGGTATGCCGCGCGCCCCGCCCATTCCCTGACCCTCGCCCCGGGGCGA
This sequence comes from Micrococcales bacterium, assembly GCA_021287075.1. Classification (GTDB taxonomy): domain Bacteria; phylum Actinomycetota; class Actinomycetes; order Actinomycetales; family Dermatophilaceae; genus JAJTBD01. The sequence continues at coordinate 5,550 of JAJTBD010000028.1, forward strand.
TCGTGCCCAACTGGGCGAAAGCGCCCGGGGCGATCGTGCCCAACTGGGCGAAAGCGCCCCGGGGCGATCGTGCCCAACTGGGCGAAAGCCCCCCGGGGCGATCGTGCCCAACTGGGCGAAAGCGCCCGGGGCGGGCGTGGCCCCTGGGGTCACGCCCGTGCAACTTTTCGTGCACGCATTGCCCGCACCCACGGTCGATGTGGCGCAGCGCATATACCCTTCCGCCCATGAACACTGGTCCCGAGCAGTCCGCGGTCACCTCGCGCGCTCCCCTCGTCGTCCTCGACAAGGTCAACAAGCACTTCGGCGATCTGCACGTCCTCAAGGACATCGACCTGACGGTCGGCGAGGGCGAGGTCGTCGTGCTCATCGGCCCCTCGGGCTCGGGCAAGTCCACCCTGTGCCGCACGATCAACCGGCTGGAGACCTTCGAGTCCGGCTCGATCACCATCGACGGCAAGCCGCTGCCCGAGGAGGGCAAGGAGCTGGCCCGGCTGCGCTCCGACGTGGGCATGGTCTTCCAGTCCTTCAACCTCTTTGCCCACAAGACGATCCTCGAGAACGTCACCCTCGGCCCGATCAAGGTGCGCGGCATGAAGAAGGCCGAGGCCGAGCAGCGCGCCAAGGAACTGCTCGACCGGGTCGGCGTCGGCCACCAGGCCGGCAAGTACCCCGCGCAGCTCTCGGGCGGGCAGCAGCAGCGCGTGGCGATCGCCCGCTCGCTCGCGATGGACCCCAAGGTCATGCTCTTCGACGAGCCGACCTCGGCGCTGGACCCCGAGATGATCAACGAGGTCCTCGACGTGATGACCCGGCTGGCCAAGACCGGCATGACGATGATCGTGGTCACCCACGAGATGGGCTTCGCCCGCAAGGCGGCCGACCGGGTGGTCTTCATGGCCGACGGACAGCTCGTCGAGCAGGCCACCCCCGAGGAGTTCTTCACCAACCCCCGCTCCGAGCGCGCCAAGGACTTCCTCGGCAAGATCCTCACCCACTGACGGCCGCGGCATACCGCCGCACCGAGCCCACCCAACGCCGCACGGCGACGAACCAGGAGATCCCATGACCATCGCACGCAAGGGCGCGGCCACCGCCGTCGCCACGATCGCCGCTCTCTCCCTTGCCGCCTGTGGCGGCGGCTCCTCCGACTCCGGCTCGGGCGGGGGTGGCGACAAGATCAACGTCGGCATCAAGTTCGACCAGCCGGGCCTCGGCCTCAAGGAGGGCGCGAAGTACACCGGCTTCGACGTCGATGTCGCGACCTATGTCGCCAAGGAGATGGGCAAGACGCCCAACTTCGTCGAGTCGGTCTCCTCCCAGCGCGAGACCCTCATCAAGACCGGCAAGGTCGACTACATCGTGGCCACCTACTCGATGAACGACAAGCGCAAGGCCGTCATCGACTTCGCCGGCCCCTACTTCGTCGCCGGCCAGGACGTCCTGGTCAAGTCCGACTCGACCATCGCCAGCCCGGAGCAGATGAAGGGCAAGAAGATGTGCTCGGTCAAGGGCTCGACGTCGGCGACGACCTTCGCCGAGAAGTTCCCGGGCGTCCAGCTCCAGCAGTACGACACCTACTCCAAGTGCGCGGAGGCCGTCTCCACCGGCGCCATCGACGCGATGACGACCGACGACACGATCCTGGCCGGCTACGCCTCCCAGTCGCAGTACAAGGGCAAGCTCAAGGTGCTCGGCAAGCCCTTCTCCGAGGAGAACTACGGCATCGGCATGAAGCAGGGCAACAAGGAGCTGTGCACCAAGATCACCGCGGCCGTGACCAAGATGATCAGCTCGGGCGAGTGGCAGAAGGCCGTCGAGAAGAACCTCGGCCCGGCCGGCTACAAGACGCCCACCGCTCCCACGGTCCCGTCCACCTGCGAGTGACCCGACGACGCGTCTGAGGTATGCCGCCCGCTCCCGGTGAGCGGGCGGCATACCTCAGCGGTCGCGAACCGAAAGGAGCGCACATGGGCGACCTGCTCGCCAGGTATGACATCCTCGGCGCCTTCCTCATGACCATCAAGATCTCGCTCGCGGCTGGCCTGCTGGCCCTCGTGCTGGGGACGCTGCTGGCGGTCTTCCGCCTCTCCCCCGTGCCGGTCCTGCGGGCCTTCGGGTCGACCTATGTCAACCTGGTGCGCAACACCCCGCTGACCCTGCTGGTCACCTTCGCCCAGTTCGGCCTGCTCTCGCTGCTCAACTGGCACCTGGCCAACCAGTCCTCGCCGACATCGGTGGCCGACGACAACTTCCGCTGGGGCGTGCTGGCCCTCGGCGGCTACACGGCGGCGTTCGTGTGCGAGGCGCTGCGCTCCGGCGTCAACACCATCCCCGTCGGGCAGGCCGAGGCGGCCCGCTCGATCGGCCTGACCTTCACCCAGACGCTGCGGGAGGTCGTGCTGCCGCAGGCCTTCCGGGCCTCGATCGCACCGCTCGGCTCCACCTTCATCGCGATGATCAAGAACTCGACCGTGCTGTCGGTCATCGGGGTCGCCGAGATCGCCTTCCTCCAGTCGCGGATCATCGACGAGAACGCCGACCAACTCTACACGATCATGGCGATCGTCGCGCTCGGCTTCGTGATCCTGACCCTTCCCCTCGGCATGGGCGCGACCGCCCTGTCGAAGAGGCTGGCGGTGAAGCGATGATGCGCTCGGCCGATGTCCTCTTCGACATCCCCGGTCCCAAGGCCCGCCGCACCCAGAGCATCGTCGGCGGCATCCTGACGCTCGCGGCGGCCGCGCTCGGAGCCTTCGTCATCTGGCAGTTCGCCAAGAAGGGCCAGTTCGAGGGCGCGAAGTGGTCGCCCTTCCTGACCGGCGAGATCTGGCAGTACTACATCCTGCCTGGCCTCATCGGCACGCTGAAGGCCGCGGTCGTGTCCGTGGCCTTGGCAGCGGTCTTCGGGCTCGTCTTCGGCATGGGCCGCCTCTCCGACATCGCCCCGGTGCGCTGGGCCAGCGGCGTGATCGTCGAGCTCTTCCGGGCGGTCCCGGTGCTGGTGATGATGATCTTCTTCTTCAACGTCTACCTGCTCTCGGGCATGTTCCCCAGCCAGGAGGCCTTCGCCGGTGTGGTCACCGCCCTGACGCTCTACAACGGCTCGGTCGTGGCCGAGCTGGTGCGCTCCGGGGTCGACAACCTGCCGCGCGGCCAGCGCGAGGCGGGCCTGTCGATCGGCCTGACCGGCGGGCAGACGCTCCGCTCGATCATGCTGCCCCAGGCCCTGACGGCCATGCTGCCGGCGATCATGAGCCAGCTCGTCGTCGTGCTCAAGGACTCGGCCCTCGGCTATGCGATCACCTATGAGGAGCTGCTCAACAAGGCCAACCAGATCGGCTCCTACAAGGGCAACCTGATCCCGGCGTTCATCGTCATCGCCGTCATCTTCATCGCGATGAACTTCGCCCTGACCACGCTCGCGCAGCGCATCGAGCAGCGCCTGCGCCGGCGCGGCCACACCGCCGGCCTGGCGCCCCAGCCGACGGCGGACGAGTTCGAGACCGGCGCGATCGCCGACGCTGAGTCCGGCCGCACGCTCTAGCGCGGGTGAAGCGCCCTCGGCCCATATGAGGGAGGGGATTATGGGCCGAGGACGCGGTCGAGGTAGTCGTTGGCCAGGACCCGCGTGGGGTCGACCTGGTCGCGGACTGAGCGGAAATCGCCGAAGCGCGGGTAGAGCCGCCCGAGGCGGTCGGCGTCGAGGGTGTGCACCTTGCCCCAGTGGGGTCGGCCGTCGTGCGCGGCCACGATGGCCTCGAACGCCTCGAAATAGGGCTCGCGGCGCATCCGGTGGAACTGGTGGACGGCGATGTATGCCGTCTCGCGCTGATAGGCGGTGGAGAGCCAGACATCGTCGGCGGCGATGAAGCGGACCTCGACGGGGAAGGCGATGTGCTCGCCGCTGCGCTCGACCCAGCCGCGCAGCTCGGTCAGCGCCGGCACCAGGGCCGCGCGCGGCACGGCATACTCGCTCTCCACGAAGCGCACGTCACGCTGGGTGCAGAAGACCCGATAGGAGCGGTCGGCGTACTCGCGGGCCGAGAGCGCCCGGGCCGCCACGGCGTTGATGCGTGGCGTCAGCCGCGGCCTGGCCGCCGCGGCACGGCAGGTCAGCTCGAAGACCCGGTTGGACAGCAGGTCGTCGTCGAGGCGGGCGCGCCAGCGCGGCAGTGGTCTGGCGGCGTGGTCGTCGGGCACGAGGTTGTTGCGCTTGACCATCGCCCGGTCGGTGTGGGGGAACCAGTAGAGGTCGACATGCCGGTTGGCCTCGACCTCGGTGTCGATGCGCTCGAGGACGGCGTCGATGCGCTCGGGGCGCTCGACGGCATGGAGCCGGTATGCCGGGACGCACTGGAGCTCGACCTCGGTGACGATGCCGAGGGCGCCCAGCCCCACCCGGGCCGCCTGGAAGAGGTCGGGCTCCTGGGTGGCCGAGCAGCGCACGCTCCCGCGGGCCGGGGTGACGATCGTCAGCCCCGTGACCGCCGCCGCGATGCCGTGGAGGCGCCCGCCCGTGCCGTGGGTGCCGGTGGCCAGCGCGCCCGCGATCGTCTGCCGGTCGATGTCGCCGAGGTTGGGCAGGGCGAGCCCGAGCGCCCACAGGGTCGGGCCGAGCACGTGCAGGGGGGTGCCGCCCAGCACCCGGACCAGGCCGGTGTGCACGTCGGCGGTGACCACGCCGGAGAGCCGGTCGAGACAGACCTGGTCCTGACGGGGCACGGCGATGTCGGTGAAGCTGTGCCCCGAGCCGACCGGCCGCAGCCGGCGGCCCTGCTGGACAGCCGACTCCAGGAGCTGCTCGACCTCGCCGGCATCGCGCGGGGTCAGCACGCGGTCGGGGGCAGCGCTGAGCGTGCCGGCCCAGTTGGTCCAGCTCACCCGAAGCACCGGCCGTCGCCGCGATAGGTGGCGGCCGTGCCGACGATCTCGCCGCCCTGGATCAGGTGCAGCTCGGTGAACCGCTCGGCGAGCTCGCCGGCCTTGGCATGGCGCAGCCACACCCGGTCACCCAGGCGCAGGCCGTCGGCGGCGGCGCCGTGCACCGGCGTCTGCACCTCGCCGGCGCCCTCGGTGCGCACCATCTTCAGCCCCCACGGGTGGATCACCTGCGGCACGCGGGTCTCCCCCGGCGGACCGGAGGCGATATATCCCCCGCCATAGAGCGTGACGTAGCCGGGGGCGGGTCGCCGGACGACCGGCAGCGCGAAGGCGACCGCCGGCAGGGGGGTGAAGCTCGAGTAGTGCGAGAAGAGCGCCGGGCCATAGAGCCCAGAGCCGGCCGCGAGCTCGGTGACCGCGGCGTCGCCGGCGAAGCGGTGGAGGGAGCCGGTGCCGCCCGCGTTGACGAAGTCGAGGTCGACCACGCCCCGCACTGCCGCGGTGATCGCGGCCCGACGGGTGCGCAGCTCGGCCTCCGAGCGGCCCTGCATCAGGCGGATGGCCCTCCGCTCGTCGGGCACGCCGGCGATCTGGGCGTCATAGAACATCAGGCCGGCCACCCGCAGGCCGCGGGCGATGGCATAGCGCGCCAGGGCGAGTGCCTCGTCGGCCTCCCGGACCGGGGAGCGCCGCACGCCGAGGTGGATCGGGCCGATGCGCAGCGCGGTGTCGATGTCGAGCACCACGCGCAGCGGGTGGGCCGTGTGCAGCGAGGCCAGCAGGTCGACGTGCTCCGCGCTGTCGATGGTCAGGCTGATCGTCTCGGCCAGGGCCGGGTCGGCGCCGATCGCGCTCAGGGCGTCGCGGTCGACGCTGGGATAGGCGACGAAGATGTCCTCGAAACCGTCGGCGGCCAGCCACAGCGCCTCGGGCGCCGAGAAGGCCATCACGCCGCTGAAACCCGGCCGGTCGAGGACACGGCGCAGCAGGTCGCGGCAGCGCACCGACTTGGAGGCGACGCGGATGGGCAGGCCGCCGGCCCGCCGCTCCATGTCGGCCGCGTTGGCGTCGAAGGCGTCCAGGTCGGCGATGGCGAACGGCGGGGTGAGGCGCGCGGTGGCTGCGTCCCAGATCTGCACGTGTCGACCCTAGCCACATGTGAAGTTAACCCTGGACATTCATCAAGAAAATGTCAGATCGCGGACGGTTGTCCCGCCCGCGCGGACGGCCTCAGGCAGGGGGACGACGAGGGGCTGGTATGCCGCGCACGGCATACCAGCCCCTCGTCGAGGTCTGGGGTCTCGGGTCAGCCGACGCGCTGGACGACGCCCTCGGCAAGGGCGATCAGCGCCTGCTTGGCGTCGCCGTCGGGCAGCGGCGCCAGCGCGTCGACGGCGCCGCGGCCGACCGCCTCGGTCTCGCGGCGGGCCTGCTCCATGGCCGGGTGCGCGCGCAGCAGCCCGAGCGCCTCGGCGAGGCCGGCCTCGTCGGCAGACAGGTCGGAGCGCAGCAGCTCCTGGAGCCGGGCGTCGGCCGGGTCGGTGGAGGCCAGGGCGTGCAGGACCGGCAGGGTGCGCTTGCCCTCGCGCAGGTCGGTGCCGGGGGTCTTGCCGGTCTGGTCGGCCTGGGAGGAGACGTCGATCAGGTCGTCGGCGAGCTGGAAGGCCATGCCGACCCGCTCGCCGTACTCGCGCATGATCGCGACCGTCTCGGGCGGGCAGCCGCCGAACATCGCGCCATAGCGGGCGGCGGTGGCGATCAGGACGCCGGTCTTGTCGGCCAGGACACCCATGTAGTAGTCGGCCGGGTCGGTGCCCTCGGGGCAGGGCCGGTCGTCGCGGATCTGGCCGGAGCACAGCCGCATGAAAGTCTGCGCCTGGATCTTGACGGCCTCGGGGCCGAGGTCGGCGATGATGCCGGACGCACCGCCGAAGAGCAGGTCGCCGATGAGGATCGCCGTGGAGTTGTCATAGCGGGCGTTGGCGCTGGGGGCGCCGCGCCGCACCTCCGCCTCGTCCATCACGTCGTCGTGGTAGAGCGAGGCGAGATGGGTCAGCTCCACCCCCACCGCGGCGGCCACGACGGAGTCGTTGATGCCGTCCCCGAGCTCGGCCGACAGCAGCGTGAGCAGCGGCCGGAAGCGCTTGCCGCCCGCGGCGGCCAGGTGGTGGGAGGCCTCGGAGATGAACGCGTCGTCATTGTTCAGACGCCGACGCAGCGTCTCCTCGACCTGCTCCAGACCCGCGGCGAGGCGGGTCTGGAGCAGGTCGGTCACGCCCGGGAGCGTGAAGGTGGTGGTGCTCACCGGAGGAACTGCGAGAGCTGGTCGGCCGCGTCGAGGGCCGGCCCGGGATAGACGCCGAGGACGATCGTGACCACGGTGGCGAGGATGATCGCCGTCCACATGCCGATGGACGGGGAGAGCACCGAGACATCGCCGTCGGTGTCGTTGAAGAACATCAGCACGATCACGCGGAAGTACACGAACGCGGTGACGGCGCTCGCCAGGACACCGATGATGACCAGCGCCGCACCGGCGCGGTCACCGTGGGCGACCGCAGGCGCGAAGGCCGCGAACTTGGCGGTGAAGCCGGCCGTCAGCGGGATGCCTGCCATCGACATCATCAGGAAGGCGAAGAGCACCGCGACGAAGGGCTCGCGCTTGCCCAGACCCGCCCACTGCGAGAGCTGGGTCGCCTCGGAGCCACCGGCGCGCACCATCGAGATGATCGCGAAGGCCGCGATCGTGGAGAAGCCATAGGCGACGAGATAGAACATCACGCCGGCCACGCCCATGCGGTCGAAGGACAGCACGCCGACGAGGATGAAGCCCGCGTGCGAGATGGCCGAGTAGGCCAGCAGCCGCTTCACATCGGTCTGGGTGACGGTCAGGATCGCGCCGAGGACCATCGTCAGGGCGGCCACCGCGATCAGCGCCGGGCGCCAGCTCCAGCGGTCGGCGTCGAAGGCGACATAGGCCAGCCGCAGCAGGGCGCCGAAGGCGGCGAGCTTGGTGCAGGCGGCCATGAAGCCGGTGACCGGGCTCGGCGCGCCCTGGTAGACGTCGGGCGTCCAGGAGTGGAAGGGCACCGCGCCGACCTTGAACAGCACGCCGACGAGCACGAAGAGGATGCCCGGCAGCAGGAGGTTCTCCAGCTGCGGGGTGGCCGTCGTGATCGCCTTGTTGATCTCGGCGAAACCGACCGAACCGGCATACCCATAGAGCAGCGCCGCACCGAAGAGGAAGAAGGCGCTGGAGAAGGAGCCCAGCAGGAAGTACTTCAGCGAGGCCTCCTGCGAGAGCAGGCGGCGCCGGCGGGCCAGGCCCGAGAGGATGTAGAGCGGCAGCGAGAGGACCTCGAGCGCAACGAACATCGTCAGCAGGTCACCGGCCGCGGTGAACAGCATCATGCCGCCGACCGAGAACAGCGTCAGGGGCAGGACTTCGCTGGTGACCAGGCCCAGGCGGGTGGCGGCGGCCTCCTGCGGCGAGCCCGGGGCGGTCGCGCCCATGGGCGTGAACGCGTCGGGGGTCTCGCCGCCGAACTTCTCGGCCATCATCAGCACCGACAGCAGCGCCATCAGCAGCAGCGCGCCCTGGAGGAAGAGGGCCGGCCCGTCGAGGACGACCGAGCCCGCCAGGGTCTTGCCCTGGTGGCCCTGGGCCACCACGGCGAGGGCGAAGAACGCGGCCGCCAGCGCCAGCACCGAGACGGCTGTCTGGATCGAGTGCCGGGCGCGGCGGGGCGCGAAGCCCTCGACGAGGACGCCGATGAGCGCACCGCCGAAGACGATGAGCATCGGCAGGATGGCGCCGTAGTCGACGTCCGCCTGCTGGAAGTCAGCAGTGGCAAGGCTCAGCATCAGTGGGCACTCCCGTCAGCGGCAGGTGCGGCCGGGTCGGAGACGCCAACGATCTGGAGCGTCTTGTCCACGGCGGGGTTGATCAGGTCCAGGGCCGGCTTCGGGAAGAAGCCGAGGACCAGGAGCAGGGCGATCAGCGGTGCGACGACGGCCTTCTCGCGGCCGGTGATGTCGCGCACGCCCTCGGCCAGCTCCGGCTTGGGGCCGGTCATCATCCGCTGGTAGGTCAGCAGGATGTAGAGGGCGGCCAGGACGACACCCACGGTCGCGATGCCCGCGGCGATCGGGTGCCGGCTGAAGCTGCCGACGATGACCATGATCTCGGAGACGAACGGCGCCAGGCCCGGCAGCGACAGGCCGGACAGGCCCGCGATGAGGAAGACCCCGGCCAGGCCGGGGACGACCCGCTGCCAGCCACCGAAGTCGAGGATGCGGCTGCTGCCCCGGCGGGCGATCAGCATGCCCGCGATGAGGAAGAGCGCGGCCGTCGAGAAGCCGTGGTTGACCATGTAGAGGCTCGAACCGGACCACGAGGTCTTGGTGACCGCGAAGATGCCCAGCACGATGAAACCGAAGTGGCTGATCGAGGTGTAGGAGATCAGGCGCATCAGGTCGGTCTGGCCGATCGCCAGGAGCGCGCCGTAGACCACGGAGATGACCGCCAGGATGATCACGACGGGCGTCGCCCACTCGCTGGCGCCGGGGAACATCTGGAGGCAGAAGCGGATCATCCCGTAGGTGCCGATCTTGTCGAGCACACCGACCAGCAGCGTGGCGACGGCCGGCTTGGACTGCTCGGCGGCGTCGGGCAGCCAGGTGTGCACCGGCACCAGCGGCGCCTTGATCGCGAAGGCGATGAAGAAGCCGACCCACATCCAGCGCTCGGCCGTGGTGCTCATCTGGAGGCCGGTCAGGCGCTCGACGAGGAAGCCGTCGGTGCCGCCGGGCCCGTGGAAGTAGAGCGCGATGAGGGCCACGAGCATGACCAGGCCACCGGCGAGCGAGAAGAGCAGGAACTTCACCGCGGCATACTGCCGGCGCGGGCCGCCGTAGGACCCGATCAGGAAGTAGACCGGGATCAGCATCGCCTCGAAGAAGACATAGAAGAGGAAGACGTCACGGGCGGCGAAGACGCCGATCATGAAGACCTCGAGGAAGAGCATCCACGCGAAGTACTGCTTCTCGCGGCTGCCTCCCTCGGGCACGTCGTGCCAGGCCGCCAGGATGCAGACCGGGACCAGGATCGCCGACATGATGATCAGCGACAGGGCGATGCCGTCGACGCCGAGGGCGTAGGAGACACCGAACTGCGGGATCCACTCGTGGGTCTCGGTGAGCTGGAACTGCTCGCCGGAGCCGTAGTTGAACTGCGTCCACGCCCCGATCGTCGCCAGCAGCGCGAGGAGCGAGAAGCCCAGCGCGATCTGCTTGGCCTTGTCGGCCAGCCCGGCCGGCAGGGCGAAGAGGACGACCGAGCCGATGAGCGGGATGAGCCCGATCAGCGTCAGCCAGGGGAAGGACGTGTTCACTGGATCACCCACACAGCACCGAGGAGAGCGACGACGCCGGCGAGCATCGTCAGGGCATAGGACCGGGCAAAGCCGTTCTGGAGACGGCGAAGTTTGCTCGACAGCAGGGCGGTCGTGCCGCCCAGGCCGCCGACGGCGACCTTGTCGACGCCGCCGCGGTCAAGGTCGTCGAGGACCTCGACCAGGCCCGCGCCGGGGGCGCGGAAGACCGTCTCATTGACGTCGTCCTGGAAGAGGTCGGCGCGCGCCGCCTTGGTCAGGACATTGCCCTCCGGAGCGACGACGGGCACGTCGTCACGCCAGTACTTCATCCAGGCCACGGCGATGCCGAGGGCCATCAGGACGAAGGTGGCGATCTGGATCGCCGGGATCGACAGCACCGGCTCGCGGTGCTCGAGGTGGCCACCGTTGGTGACCGGGGCGAGCCACTCGGGGAACTTGACCATGGCCAGGATCGCGCCGAGCGCCAGCGAGCCGAGCGACAGGATGATCATCGGGACGGTCATCGTCGCGGGCGACTCGTGCGGGTGGACCTCGTCGGTCCAGCGCTTCTTGCCCTGGAAGGTCATGAAGAACAGGCGCGACATGTAGAACGCGGTCAGGCCGGCACCGAAGAGGGTGACCAGGCCGAAGACCCACGGGCGCCAGCCCTCGCCGACGAAGGCGGCCTCGATGATCTTGTCCTTGCTCCACCAGCCCGACAGGCCGGGGAAGCCGATGATCGCCAGCCAGCCGAGGCCGAAGGTGGCCCAGGTGAGCTTCATGGCCCCGGAGAGGTTGCCGAAGCGGCGCATGTCGACCTGGTTGTCCATGCCGTGCATGACCGAGCCGGCGCCGAGGAACATCCCGGCCTTGAAGAAGCCGTGGGTGATCAGGTGGAAGATCGCGAAGACATAGCCGACCGGGCCCAGGCCCGCCGCGAGCATCATGTAGCCGATCTGGGACATCGTCGAGGCTGCGAGGGCCTTCTTGATGTCGTCCTTGGCCATGCCGACCACGGCGCCGAAGAGCAGCGTGATCGCACCGACGATGGTCACCGCGAGGCGGGCGTCCGGGGCCGCGTCGAAGATCGCGTGGCTGCGCACGATGAGGTAGACACCGGCGGTCACCATCGTCGCGGCGTGGATCAGGGCCGAGACCGGCGTGGGGCCGGCCATGGCGTCACCGAGCCAGGACTGGAGCGGGAACTGCGCCGACTTGCCACAGGCCGCGAGCAGCAGGAAGAGGCCGATCAGCGTCAGCGCCGTCTGGCTCGCTCCCCCGACGCGCTCGTTGACCGAGGCGAAGTCGACGGCGCCGAAGGTCTTGAACATCATCCCGAGCGCCAAGATCATGCCGATGTCACCGACTCGGTTGACGATGAAGGCCTTGTTGGCCGCGGTCGCGTAGGCCGGGTTGTGGTTCCAGAAGCCGATCAGCAGGTAGGACGCCAGGCCGACGCCCTCCCAGCCGAAGAAGAGCACCAGATAGCTGTCGGCGAGGACGAGCGTGAGCATCGCCGCGACGAACAGGTTGAGGTAGGCGAAGAACCGGCGCTTGTCGACGTCGTGCTCCATGTAGCCGAGCGAGTAGACGTGGATGAGCGAGCCGACGAAGGTCACCAGCATCACGAACGAGATCGACAGCTGGTCGACGAGCAGGCCGGCGTCGAGCTTGAGCGAGCCGGTGTTGATCAGCTCGAACAGGCGCGAGCGCATCCCGCGCTCCTCGGCACCGAGGCCGAGCATCTGGACCAGGATCGCGACGCCGAGGCCAAAGCTGGCCCACGACAGGCCGGTCGCCAGAGCGGGGCCCCAGGAGTCGGACCTGCGACCGGCCAGGAGCAGGATCGCTGCGCCGAGCAGCGGGAAGGCGATGAGCAGCCAGGCGTATGCCGCGGGGCCGGTGGCCGCCGCGGCCGCCGCCTGCTCGGCTGCGGGGAAGACGAGGGAAGTCACCCAAAGCTCCTTTACAGCTTCAGCAGGTTGGCGTCGTCGACCGAGGCCGAGCGGCGGGCACGGAAGATGGCCATGATGATGGCCAGGCCGACCACGACCTCAGCGGCCGCGACGACGAGGACGAACAGGGCGATCGCCTGGCCGTCGAGCGTGCCGTGCATGCGCGCGAAGGTCACGAACAGCAGGTTGGCGGCATTCAGCATCAGCTCGATGCCCATGAACACGACGATCGCGTTGCGCCGCAGCAGCACCGTGGCACCGCCGATGGCGAACAGCACGATGCCGAGATAGACATAACTGACCAGGCTCATCGCGTCCGGCCCTCCTCGATCTCACGCTGGATGGCCTGCTCGCCCTCGACGAAGGTGCCGGGGACGGCGACCTGCTCGCGGGCGGCGAGCACTCGGGAGGTCGACAGCTCGCTTGGCGTGCCGTCGGGCAGCAGCGCCGGGGTGTCGACCGCGTTGTGGCGGGCATAGACACCGGGCACCGGCAGGCCGGCGAGGTGCTTGCCCTCCTTGAACCGGCGCTCGGCCCAGGCGCGCTGGGTCGGCCGGGTGCCGAGGTGCTCGCGGTGGGAGAGGACCATCGCGCCGAGGGCGGCGGTGATCAGCAGCGCCGAGGTGACCTCGAAGACCCAGACATACCTGCCGAAGATCAGGTTGGCCAGGCCGGTGACATTGCCGTCGGCGTTGGCCTGTGTCAGGCCGGCGGGGGCCGGGAAGGTGACGCGGCCGATGGCGCCGACGAGCAGCCCGGCCAGGCCCAGCGAGAGCAGCAGGCCCACGATGCGCTGGCCCTTGAGCGTCTCGACCAGGGAGTCGGAGGAGTCGACGCCGACGAGCATGATCACGAAGATGAACAGCATCATGATCGCGCCGGTGTAGACGAAGATCTGCACGACGCCGAGGAAGTCGGCCCCCAGCCCGAGGAAGATCATGCCGAGCGTGATCATCGTCAGGACCATGCCGAGGGCGGAATAGACCGCACGGCGGAAGAACAGCAGCCCGAGCGCGCCCAGCACGCTCATCGTGGCCAGCACCCAGAAGCCGATCGCCTCTCCGGTGCTCATGGTGGCCGGGTCGGCCGCCATCGTCAGGCTCGTCATCGACGCACTCCCTCTGTGCTCGGGCGCGTGGCCTGCTGGCCGTGCGCCACCGGGTCGGTCGCCAGGACTGGGTCGCCGGACGGGGTCATGCCGTCCTCGATGTCGGGGGCGTGCTCGCGCACCCACTGCTCCTGCTCGGGCGTGGCCTTGGCGACCTTGCCCTGGTAGTAGTCGCGCTCCTCCATGCCCGCCACCATCGGGTGCGGGGCCGGGAGCATGCCCTCCTGGAGCGGGGCGAGCAGCTGCTCCTTGGTGAAGATCAGGTCCTCACGGCGGTAGTCGGCCAGCTCGTAGAAGTTGGTCATCGTCAGGGCGCGCGTCGGGCACGCCTCGATGCACAGCCCGCAGAAGATGCAGCGCAGGTAGTTGATCTGGTAGACGCGGCCGTAGCGCTCCCCCGGCGAGAACCGCTGGTCGGCGGCGTCGTCGTTGTTGGCGCCCTCGACGAAGATCGCGTCGGCCGGGCAGGCCCAGGCGCACAGCTCGCAGCCGACGCACTTCTCCAGGCCATCGGGGTGCCGGTTGAGCTGGTGGCGGCCGTGGAAGCGCGGCGCGGTGGGGCGCTTCTCCTCCGGGTACTCCTCGGTGTACTGCTTCTTGAACTGCGAGGCGAAGGTGACGCCGAAGCCGGCGACGGGCGCGAACAGGTCGGAGAAAAAGCCTCCGGACTTCTTCTTGTCAGCCACGAGGGGCCTCCTTCGTCTCCTGACGGGTGGTGGTCACGACCGGCTCGGCGTGGGCCGCGACGCCGCGGGTGGTCGCCCTCGCGGGCTCGACCAGGCGCTGGCCGGGCATCGGCGGCACGGGGTGTCCGCCGGCGAAGGGGTCGATCTCGGCCGGGTGCTCGAAGCGGTTGGCCTCGGCCTTGGCCTGGTTGCGGTTGACCCAGACCCAGGCGATGGCCAGGGCGAGCAGGGTCACCAGGCCGATGACGAAGAGCATCGCCACGGGGAACCTGCGGCCGCCGATGGAGAAGCTGCTGTCACCGAGGTAGCCGAGCTGGGCGCCGCGGATGAAGGCGACGACGAGCACCCACGCGATGGTGGCCGGGATCAGGAACTTCCAGCCGAAGCGCATGAACTGGTCGTAGCGGATGTTGGGCAGGGTGCCGCGCAGCCAGACGAAGAACCACAGGAACAGCCACATCTTGAGGGTGAACCAGAGCAGGCCCCACCAGCCGTGGTTGAACATGCCGTCGTTGATGGCCGCGATGCCGGGAGGCGCCTGCCAGCCACCGAGGAAGAGCGTGGAGCACATCGCCGACACGGTGAACATGTTGATGTACTCGCCGAGGTAGTACATGCCGAAGCGCATCGAGCCGTACTCGGTGTGGAAGCCACCGACGAGCTCGCCCTCGCCCTCGGCGTTGGCGAAGGGCCAGCGGTTGGTCTCGCCGACCATCGTGATGACGTAGATGATGAACGAGAAGAACGCGGGGATGACATACCAGACGTCGCGCTGCTGGTAGACGATCGTCGAGGTCGACATCGATCCGGCGTGGATGAAGACGGCGACCAGGGCCAGGCCCATCGCGATCTCGTAGGAGATGATCTGGGCGCTCGAGCGCAGCGCGCCGTAGAGCGGGTAGGTCGAGCCCGAGGACCAGCCGGCGAGCAGGATGCCGTAGGCGCCGACCGAGGCGATGGCCAGCGTGAGCAGCACCGCGGACGAGGCGTCGGTGACCTGGAGCGGGGTGGTGTGCCCGAACAGGTTGACCTGACCGGCGAGCGGGATCACCGCGAAGGAGACGAAGCACATCGTGCCGGCGATGAGCGAGGCGAGCGTGAAGACGACCTTGTCGGCGTGGGAGGGCCGCGGGTCCTCCTTGGTCATCAGCTTGACGCCGTCGGCGAGAGTCTGGAGCAGACCGAAGGGGCCGAAGCGGTTGGGGCCGGGTCGCTGCTGGATCCGGCCGACGACGCGGCGCTCGAACCAGATGACGACCAGCACGCTCAGCAGCAGATAGACGAAGACGATCAGGGCCTTGACGAAGGTCAGCCACATCGGGGTGTCGCTGAAGTCCGCGTGCGGCTGCTCCGCGGCGGGCAGGGCCACGCTGGGGACTCCCAGCGCGACGGCCATCAGGTTGCTCATGCGGCACCACCCTTGGTCACGGTGACGGTGGCCCCGGCGTCGACGCCGAGGTCGGTGCGGACGGCCGAACCGGCCGAGTTGGTCGGGAGCCAGACGACGCCGTCGACCATCTCCGAGACGGCCAGCGGCACGGTGATCGAGCCGCGACCGGCCGAGACGTTGACCGGCTCGCCGTCGTCGAGGCCGAGCCGCTCGGCCGTGGCGGCCGAGACGCGGGCCACGACGGCGTGTGCGGTGCCGGCGAGATAGGGCTCGCCGTCCTGCATCGAGCCCTGGTCGAGCAGCTGCGCCCAGGTGGCCAGGACGAGGCCGTCGCCGCCGCCCTGCGGGGCCGAGGCCGCCTCGGTGGGGGCGGCCGCCGGCTCACCCGAGGCCGGCCCGAGGGCCTGCATCTCGGAGCGGATCTCGGACAGGGCGCGGGTGCCGAGGAAGACACCGAGCTCGCCGGCCAGCATGTCGAGCACGCGGTAGTCGCTCATCGCGCCGGACTGGAGCGCCTGGTCGAAGGTGCGGACCCGGCCCTCCCAGTTGACATAGGAGCCGGCCTTCTCGGCCTGCGGCGCGACGGGCAGGACCACGTCGGCGACATCGGTGACGCTGTTGGGCCGCAGCGCGAGCGCCACGGTGAAGGCCTTGGCCACGGCGTCCTGAGCACCCTCGATGCCGAGGTCGTGCAGGTCGACGCCGCCCACGACGAGCGCGTCGAGCTGACCGGAGCCGGCCGCCTCGATCATCGCGGCCGTGTCGCGGCCGGGCGCGGTCGGCAGGCCCTGGACCTGCCACGCGGCGGCCAGCGCCTCGGACTGGTCGAGCCCGCGGCCACCCGGCAGCAGGGTCGGGAAGGCACCTGCCTCGAGGGCGCCGCGCTCACCGGCGCGGCGGGGCACCCAGGCGAGCCGGGCGCCGGTCTCTGCGGCCAGTGCGGCAGCGGCCGACAGGGCGCCGGGCACGGTGGCCAGGCGCTCGCCGACGAGCAGGACGGCACCCTCGCCGCGCAGCGCCTCGCCGGCGGCCTTGAGCGCGTCCTCGCCCTCGCCCTTGCCGAGCGAGGTCAGGACCTGGCCCTCGGTGCCGGGGACGGTCGGGACGAGCGTGCCGGCCATCTTGGCCAGGCCGCGGGTCGCCACGGCGCCGACGGAGAAGACCTGGGTCTTGTTCTTGCGGGAGGCCTTGCGCAGTCGCAGGAAGACGATCGGCGACTCCTCCTCGGGCTCCAGGCCCGCGAGGACGACGGCCGAGGCCTTCTCGAGGTCGGCATAGGTGACCGCTCCCCCGACCGGGCCCGTCGCGACGACGGAGCTGGCGAGGAAGGCGGCCTCCTCGGCCGAGTGCGGGCGGGCGCGGAAGTCGACGTCATTGGTGCCGAGGGCGACGCGCGCGAACTTGCCGTAGGCGTAGGCGTCCTCGGTGGAGACGCGGCCGCCGACGAGCACGCCGGCGCGCTTGCCGCGCAGGCCGTCGGCCGCCCGGGTCAGCGCCTCGTTCCAGGAGGCGACCCGCAGCTCGCCGCCGTCACGCACGAGCGGCAGCTCGATGCGGTCGCCGGTGGTGGCGTACTGGAAGGCCCAGCGGCCCTTGTCGCAGTTCCACTCCTCGTTGACCGCCGGGTCGTTGATGGCCATGCGGCGCAGGACCGTGCCACGGCGGTGGTCGGTGCGGATGGCGCAGCCGGACGCGCAGTGCTCGCACACGCTCGGGGTGGAGACCAGGTCGAACGGGCGGGCGCGGAAGCGGTATGCCGCGCCGGTCAGCGCGCCGACCGGGCAGATCTGGACGGTGTTGCCCGAGAAGTAGGACTCGAAGGGCTGCTCCTCGTAGATGCCGATCTGCTGGAGCGCACCGCGCTCGACGAGCGCGATGAAGGGGTCGCCGGCGATCTGGTCGGAGAAGCGGGTGCAGCGCTGGCAGAGCACGCAGCGCTCGCGGTCGAGCAGCACCTGGCTGGAGATGTTGATCGGCTTGGGGAAGGTGCGCTTGATGTCCTCGAAGCGCGAGACCGCCCGGCCGTTGGTCATCGCCTGGTTCTGGAGCGGGCACTCGCCGCCCTTGTCGCAGACGGGGCAGTCGAGCGGGTGGTTGATCAGGAGCAGCTCCATCACGCCGTCCTGGGCCTTCTTGGCCACCGGCGAGGAGTGCTGCGTCTTGACGTCCATGCCCGGCGAGACCGTCATGGTGCACGAGGCCTGCGGCTTGGGCATCGCCCGGAGGCTGCCGTCGGGGCCGGGGGTGGCGACCTCGACCAGGCACTGGCGGCAGGCGCCGGCCGGCTCGAGCAGCGGGTGGTCGCAGAAGCGCGGGATCTCGATGCCCGCGACCTCGGCCGCGCGGATGACCAGGGTGTTCTTGGGCACCGCGACGGCACGGCCGTCGATGATGACGTTGACCAGTTCCTCGGCGGCGGGGACCTGGGCGGTGCCGCCGTCGGAGACGGCGTTCCCGCCCGACGCGGGGCTCGTCGTGACACTCATGCGTTGACCTTCTGGTTGGTCGCGAAGACGGTGGCGGCGTCCCGGTCGAAGGGGCAGCCGCCCTGGGTCAGGTGAGCGACGTACTCGTCGCGGAAGTACTTGATCGAGCTGGTGATCGGCGAGGTCGCGCCGTCGCCCAGCGCGCAGAACGCCCGGCCGAGCACGTTGTCGCAGATGTCGAGCAGCTTGTCGAGGTCCTCCTCGGTGCCCTGCCCGTGCTCCAGTCGGCCCATGATCTGCTTCAGCCACCAGGTGCCCTCGCGGCACGGGGTGCACTTGCCACAGGACTCGTGCTTGTAGAAGTCGGTCCAGCGGTCGACGGCGCGCACGACACAGGTCGTCTCGTCGAAGATCTGGAGCGCGCGGGTGCCGAGCATGGAGCCGGCCGCGCCGACCGACTCGAAGTCGAGCGGCACGTCGAGGTGCTCCTGGGTGAACAGCGGGGTCGAGGACCCGCCGGGGGTCCAGAACTTCAGCTCGTGGCCGTTGCGGATCCCGCCGGCCATGTCGAGCAGCTCGCGCAGCGTGATGCCGAGCGGCGCTTCGTATTGCCCTGGGCGGGTGACATGGCCGGAGAGGCTGAAGATGCCATAGCCCTTGGACTTCTCGGTGCCCATGCCGCCGAACCAGTCGGCGCCGCCGCTGACGATCGAGGGGACCGACGCGATCGACTCGACGTTGTTGACGACGGTCGGACGCGCATACAGACCGGCGACGGCCGGGAACGGCGGCTTCAGACGAGGCTGGCCGCGGCGGCCCTCGAGGCTGTCGAGGAGCGCGGTCTCCTCGCCGCAGATGTAGGCGCCGGCGCCGGCGTGGACGGTCACGTCGAGGTTGAAGCCCGAGCCGTGGATGTCCTTGCCGAGGTGACCCGCGGCATACGCCTCCTCCACCGCGCGCAGCAGGCGACGGTAGACGTGGACGACCTCGCCGCGCAGGTAGATGAACGCGTGGTCGCAGCCGATCGCGAAGGAGGTGATGGCCACGCCCTCGATGAGGACCTGGGGGTTGGCCATCATCAGCGGGATGTCCTTGCAGGTGCCCGGCTCGGACTCGTCGGCGTTGACGACGAGATAGCGGGGGCCGCCGTCCGGCGGGGGCAGGAAGCCCCACTTCATGCCGGTGGGGAAGCCGGCGCCGCCACGGCCGCGCAGGCCGGAGTCCTTGGTCAGCTGGACCAGGTCCTCCTTGGACATGCCCAGGGCCTTCTTGAGCGCGGCATACCCGCCGGCTCGCTCATAGGTCTCGAGCGTCCAGGAGCGGGGGTCGTCCCAGGTCGCGCTGAGGATCGGGGTCAGGGTCGTCATGCTCAGTTCCCCTTCTCGCCGGGCGTAGCAGGCTGTTGGGTGGAGTCCGAGGCGTCCGTGCCCGGCTTCTCACCGGGCGCGTTGGCGGGGGTGTCGGTGGAGGAGTGCTCCTCGCCGGGCTGTCCGGCACCGGCACCTGCCGGTGCGCCGGAGCCCTCGGGCTGCACGTCGGAGGTGCCGCCCATCGCCGGCGCGGTCCAGCCGCGCTCCTTGGCGAGCTTGAGGCCCTCGAGGGAGGCGGGGCCGGCGCCCACACCCTCGTCGGCGTGGCCGTCGAGGAAGCCCGCGAGCACACGCGAGGTCTCCTTGAAGGTGGCCACCTTGTCGGGGCCGCGGGTCGGGCGCACGTCCTTGCCGGCGCGCAGGTCCTCGACCATCTGGAGGGTCGACTCGGGCGTCTGGTTGTCGAAGAACTCCCAGTTGGCCATGACGACGGGCGCGAAGTCGCACGCCGCGTTGCACTCGACCCGCTCGAGGGTGATCTTGCCGTCCTCGGTGGTCTCGTCGTGGCCGATGCCGAGGCGCTCGGAGACGGTGTCCCAGATCTTGTCGCCGCCCATGACCGCGCAGAGCGTGTTGGTGCAGACGCCGACGGTGTAGTCGCCGTTGGGGTGGCGCTTGTACTGGGTGTAGAAGGTCGCCACACCGGAGACCTCGGCCTCGGTCAGCTCCAGCAGCTCGGCGCACAGGGCGATGCCGCGGCCGGTGACATAGCCGTCGACCGACTGCACGAGGTGCAGCATCGGCAGCAGCGCGGAGCGCTTCTGCGGGTAGCGCGCGATGATCTGCTCGGCGTCGGCCTGGAACTGGGCCTCCACCTCGGGTGCGTACGGCTCCTTGCTCTCCTGCGCGACGCGGAAGTAGCCCGATGCCGTCTGCTCGCCGTAGTTCTCCATTAGCGGTCCACTCCACCCATCACGGGGTCGATCGAGGCGACGGCGACGATGACGTCGGCCAGCTGGCCGCCCTCACACAGCGCCGCCACGGCCTGAAGGTTGTTGAAGGACGGGTCCCGGAAGTGGGCCCGGTAGGGGCGGGTGCCGCCGTCGGAGACGAGGTGGCAGCCGAGCTCGCCCTTGGGGCTCTCCACCGCGGTGTAGACCTGGCCGGCCGGGACCCGGAAGCCCTCGGTGACCAGCTTGAAGTGGTGGATCAGCGACTCCATCGACTCGCCCATGATCTCGCGGATGTGGTCGAGGCTGTTGCCCATGCCGTCGCCGCCGATGGCCAGCTGGGCCGGCCAGGCGATCTTCTTGTCCTCGACCATGACCGGGCCCGGGTTGTTGGCGAGGCGGTCGGTGCACTGCTCGATGATGTCGAGCGACTGGCGGATCTCCTCCAGGCGCAGGCGCAGGCGGCCGTAGGAGTCGGCGGTGTCCCAGGTGACGACGTCGAAGTCGTAGGTCTCGTAGCCGCAGTAGGGCGCGATCTTGCGCAGGTCGTGCGGGTAGCCGGTGGAGCGGAGCATGGGGCCGGTGACGCCGAGCGCCATGCAGCCGGTCAGGTCGAGCACGCCGACGTTCTGCATGCGGGCCTTGACGATCGGGTTCTCGTTGAGCAGCTTCTCGAACTGCACGAGGCCGGCGCGCATCTGGGGCAGGATCTCGCGCAGCTTGTCGACGGTGCCCGGGGGCACGTCCTGGGCCACGCCGCCGGGGCGGATGTAGGCGTTGTTCATCCGCAGTCCGGTGACCATCTCGATGACGTCGAGGAGGTGCTGGCGGTCGCGGAAGGCCATCGTCATGACGGTGGAGGCGCCCATCTCCATGCCGCCGGTGCCGGTGCACACGAGGTGGGAGGAGACGCGCGAGAGCTCCATCATCAGCACGCGGATGACGCTGGCGCGCTCGGGGACCTGGTCGGTGATGCCCAGGAGCTTCTCGACGGCCAGGCAGTAGGCCGTCTCCTGGAACATCGAGGTGAGGTAGTCCATCCGGGTGCAGAACGTGACGCCCTGCACCCAGGTGCGGAACTCCATGTTCTTCTCGATGCCGGTGTGGAGGTAGCCGATGCCCGCGCGGGCCTCGGTGACCGTCTCGCCGTCGAGCTCGAGGATGAGGCGGAGCACGCCGTGGGTGGACGGGTGCTGCGGGCCCATGTTGACGACGACGCGCTCCTCGGGGTGCGCGACGGCCTCGGCCGCCAGCCGCTCCCAGTCGCCACCGGTGGAGTGCAGGACCGGCGAGTCACCGGCATACGCGTCGTCGGCGGGGCCGGTCGCGGAGTAGCCGGCGCCGTGGCGCGCCTGGTCGGCGGGGAGGGCGGTATCGGGTGTGTGCGACATCAGTTGTAGGACCTCCGCTGGTCAGGTGCGGGGACGGTGGCGCCCTTGTACTCGACGGGGATGCCGCCGAGGGGGTAGTCCTTGCGCTGCGGGTGGCCGGGCCAGTCGTCCGGCATGAGGATGCGGGTCAGGTCGGGGCGGTCGGTGAAGACGATGCCGAACATGTCCCAGGTCTCGCGCTCGTGCCAGTCGACCGAGGGGTAGATCCCCACGATCGAGGGGATCTGCGGGTCGCTGTCGGGGCAGGTGACCTCGAGGCGGACCCGTCGGGTGCCGTGGGTGAGCGAGATGAGGTTGTAGACCGCGTGCAGCTCGCTGCCGGCCTGCGAGGGGTAGTGGACGCCGGAGACGCCCATGCACATCTCGAAGCGCAGCGCCGGGTCGTCGCGCAGCACCTGGGCCACTGCCCGCAGGTGCTCGCGCCGGACGTGCAGCGTCATCTCGTCGCGGTCGACGACGACACGCTCGATGGCCTCGCCGAAGGAGGCCGAGCCGCCCACGAGCCCGCGCTCGAGGACATCGGCGATCTCGTCGAAGTAGCCGCCGTAGGGCCGCTGGGCCGCACCCGGGAAGAGGATGGGCTTGACGATGCCGCCGAAGCCGGAGGTGTCACCGCCATTGCGGGCGCCGAACATGCCCTGGCGCTCCCCCATCACGACGGGGTCGGTGTCACCGGTGAGGGCGGGGAGGTTCTCGGCCTGCTGCTGCTCGTTCTGGCTGCTGGGGGTGTCGCTCATGCGAGGAGACCCTTCATCTCGTGCGTCGGGACGGCCTTGAGGGCGGCCTCCTCGGCGGCGCGGGCGGCGGCCTTGCGCGTCGAGCCGAAGAGGTGCTCGCCCTTGATCTGCTGGTGGAGGGTGATGACCGCGTTGAGCAGCATCTGCGGGCGCGGCGGGCAGCCGGGCAGATAGACATCGACCGGCACGATGTGGTCGACGCCCTGCACGATCGCGTAGTTGTTGAACATGCCGCCGGAGCTGGCGCAGGCGCCCATCGAGATGACCCACTTGGGCTCGGCCATCTGGTCGTAGACCTGACGGACCACCGGGGCCATCTTCTGGCTGACCCGGCCGGCGACGATCATCAGATCGGCCTGGCGCGGGGTCGCCGAGAAGCGCTCGCCGCCGAAGCGGGAGATGTCGGTGTCGGGCGAGACGATCGCCATCATCTCGATCGCGCAGCAGGCCAGACCGAAGGTGGTCGGCCAGACGGAGTACTGCTTGAGGTAGCCGACGACGTTCTCGACGGTGTCGAGGATGATGCTTCCCTCGGGGTGCTCGTTAGCCATGAAATGTGTTCTCCGCTCTCGGATCGACCCGGATCAGACCCAGTCCAGACCGCCGCGACGCCAGACATAGGCGTAGGCGATGAAGACCGTGGCAACGAACAGGATCATCTCGACCAGGGCAAAGAGGCCGAGCTTGTTGAAGGCGACCGCGAACGGGAAGAGGAAGATGCTCTCCACGTCGAAGATGATGAACAGCATCGCGGTCAGGTAGTACTTGATCGGCACGCGGCCGCCGCCCTCCGGACGGGGGGTCGGCTGGATGCCGCACTCGTAGGGCAGCATCTTGGCCTTGTTGTAGCGCTTGGGGCCGATGAGGACCGAGGCCCCCACGGAGCCGGCGGCAAAGGCAAAGCCCAGGGCCAACATGAACAGGATGGGGACATAGGGGTTGTTCAACACGAAGCAACTCCCCTTTCCGGTGTCGTGCCGTCGGCCGCCGGGTCACTGGCGGCATACAGGTTCATCCTAGGGCCGCGGTGGCCCAGGGATCTCACGGCCCGGCGCATCATGCGTCCGGTGCCATGCGAGCGAGCAGGGAGATGACCCGGTCGTCCAGCCCGCCACCGCGTGGCTCGGACAGGTTGGCCATCAGCTTGAGGAGGAACTTCATCAGGGTCGTGCGGGGCAGGCCGTACTTGGTGGCCAGGCGCATGACCTCGGGGTGGCCGATCAGCTGGGCGAAAATGCGCCCCAGCGTGAAGTAGCCGCCCAGGTCGTCCTTCATCACAGTCGTATAACTCTGAAGGGTCCGCTCGCGCGCCGCTGCGTCGCCGGTCGCCAGGGCCCGCGCCACGATGTCGGCCGCGATGCGACCGGACTGGAGCGCGTAGTCGATGCCCTCGCCGTTGAAGGGGTTGACCATGCCTCCGGCATCGCCGACGAGCAGGAGGCCGTCGGCATACAGCGGCTGGCGGTTGAAGGACATCGGCAGCGCGGCACCGCGGATGGGCGCCTGCATCGTCTCGTCGGAGATCTGCCACTCCCCCGGCATCTCGGCGACCCAGCGACGCATGACGTCCTTGTAGTCGGTGTTGCCGAAGGCGGGTGAGGTGTCGAGCATGCCGAGGCCGACATTGGACAGTCCGTTGCCGAGCGGGAAGAGCCAGCCATAGCCGGGCATCTGGATGCGGCGGCCGCTCTCGTCGCGGGTCCACAGCTCGAGCCAGGACTCCATGTAGTCGTCGTCGTGGCGGGGCGTCTCGTAGTAGGTGCGCACGGCCACGCCCATCGGGCGGTCCTCACGCTTCTCGCGGCCCATCGAGACGGCGATCCGCGAGGAGACGCCGTCGCAGGCGACGACGACGGGCGCGCGGAGCTCGGTGCGCTCCCCCGTGGCGCGGCCGCGCTCGTCGACGAGCTTGGCGGTGACGCCGGTGATACGCCCGGCCCCGTCACGCACGGCGCCGGTGACGCTCACACCCTCGCGCAGCTGGGCGCCGGAGGCGGCGGCGTGGCGGGCGAGGGTCTCGTCGAGGTCCATCCGGGCCTTGGCCATGCCATAGCCGGGGAAGTCGCTGACCTCCGGCCAGGGCAGCGACAGCCGCATGCCGCCGCCGATGATGCGCAGCCCGTGGTTGCGGTGCCAGCCGTCCTCCTCGCGGGTGGCGACGCCGAGGGTGGCCAGCTCCTTGACCGCGCGGGGGGTCAGGCCGTCACCGCAGATCTTGTCGCGGGGGAAGCGCGCCTTCTCCAGGAGCAGGACATCCAGCCCGCTCCTGGCGAGATAGGCCGCGGTCGCGGATCCGGCAGGTCCCGCGCCGACGACGATGACGTCGGCGCTCTCACGCTGCGCGGGCGGGGCAGCCTCGCTGGGGGTGTCAGTCACGGTTCCTCGGGGGCGGGTTTGTGAACGGATTCACGAGAACTTCGAGGGAGTCTATTCCCGGGTGCCCGGTTCGTCATAAACCGGCACAGCAGGGGGTATGCCGCGCGGCACAGCCGGGCTCGCGGCATACCACTCGGGGTGGCCGGGCCCGCGTGCTCAGCCCTTGGTCGCGCGGTGCACGGCGACGACCCCGCCGGTCAGATTGCGCCACTCGACCTCGGCCCAGCCGGCCGCGCCGATCTCGCCGGCCATCGTGCGCTGGTCGGGCCAGGCCCGCATGGACTCGGCGAGATAGGCATAGGACTCGGGGTTGGAGCTGACCCGGCGGGCGATCGCGGGGAGGGAGGCCATGAGGTAGTCGCCATAGATCTTGCGCACCGGCCGGACCACCGGCTGGCTGACCTCGCAGATGACGAGGCGGCCGCCGGGGCGGGTGACCCGGAGGTACTCCGCGAGCGCCAGGTCGCGCCGGGCGACATTGCGCAGCCCGAAGGACATGGTGACGGCGTCGAAGGAGTCGTCGGCGAAGGGCAGGCGCGTCGCGTCGGCCGCGGTGAAGGCCATGTCGGGGCGGCGGCGGTGACCGACCCGGAGCATGCCGAGCGAAAAGTCGGCGGGGACGACGTGGACTCCCTTGTCTGCCAACGGCTCTGAGGAGGTGCCGGTGCCGGCGGCGATGTCGAGGACCCGCTCCCCCGGCGCGGCGTCGATGGCGTCGATGACCGCGCGGCGCCACATCCGGACCATCCCGAAGGTCATGACGTCGTTCATGAGGTCGTACTTCTCGGACGTGTCGTCGAACATCGCAGCGATGTCGCGGGGGTCCTTCTCCAGGCTCGCGCGGGTCATGCCGGCCATTCTCCCCCACGCCGCGGCCGGCGCCGACGGGCACGCCGGGTCGAGCACGTCCACGGTGACCGGCCGGTAGCCGTACCCTTGAACGGATGACCGCTTCACCCTCCCCTGCCGCGGACCGCTCGCCATCGGGCCCGCTCGTCGTGCGCACCCGTCGCGTCGACGCAGGATCCGTCGGCTCCCTGCTGGCCACCCTCCCGCCGACCGCAGACCCCCGCGAGGTGTGCTCCTGGGTGCGCCGTGGCGAGGGGATCATCGGGTGGGGCCGGGCCCGCGAGTTCGTCAGCCACGGCGAGCAGCGCTTCGCCGAGGCCCAGGAGTGGTGGCGCGAGCAGGTCGCCCACGCGGTCGTGCGCGACGAGGTCGGCCTGCCCGGCTGCGGCCCGGTCGCCTTCGGCTCCATGGCGTATGCCGTGGGCTCGCCCTCCGGCGGCACCCTCGTCGTGCCCGAGGTGGTCGTCGGCCACCGTGGCGACGACTGGTGGGTCAGCACGATCGGCGCCGACGAGATCGCGCCCGAGGCGGAGATCGCCGTCCAGCCCGAGGCGGCCTCGCCGGAGGCCGTCGCCTTCGCCGACGGGGCGCTCAGCTCGACCGAGTGGGCCGCCCGGGTGGCCGAGGCGGTGCGGCGCATCACCGCCGGCGACCTCGACAAGGTCGTGTTGGCCCGCGACCTGCGCGTCTCGGCGGCATCGGCGATCGACCCGCGGTGGATCCTCTCGCGCCTGTCGGAGCGCTATGCCAACACGTGGGTCTTCTCCGTCGACGGGCTCGTCGGCGCGACGCCCGAGATGCTCGTGCGGCTCGAGAAGGGCCTGGTCACCTCGCGGGTGCTCGCCGGCACGATCCGCCGCACCGGCGACGACGACAAGGACCTGGCCCTCGCCGGGTCGCTGGCCCGCTCCTCCAAGGACCTCGAGGAGCACGAGTACGCCGTGCGCTCGGTGGCGGACGCCCTCATGCCGCACTGCTCGTCGATGAACGTGCCCGAGTCGCCCTTCGTCCTGCACCTGCCCAATGTCATGCACCTGGCGACCGATGTCGCCGGGGTGCTGCGTGATGGCTCCACCTCGCTCGCGCTCGCCGCGTCGCTGCACCCGTCCGCTGCGGTGTGCGGCACCCCGCGCGAGGCGGCGGACGCCCTGATCGCCGAGCTGGAGGAGATGGACCGCGGCCGCTATGCCGGCGTCGTCGGCTGGATGGACGCCTCCGGTGACGGCGAGTGGGGCATCGGGCTGCGCAGCGGGGCCTATGAGCCCGGCGACCCCTCGCAGATGCGCATCTTCGCCGGCTGCGGCATCGTCTCCGGCTCCGACCCCGAGGCCGAGGTCGCCGAGTCCGACGCCAAGCTCGTGCCGATGCGCGACGCGCTCTCCGGCTGACGGCGGGCGCCCAAAAGCCTTGGACCGCAGGGCTGCTGCGCTGGCAGGATCGGTCCCCATGACAGGCGAGCACACGGCATACCAGATCTCCCGGCTGACCGAGGAGCACCGGCAGGCCTTCGAGACCCTCGACCAGATCGTGTGGGCCGACGAGCCGACCGCCCCCGACTGGCCGCTGTCCGGCGGCATCGAGACCGCGCGCGCGTTCGTCGCCTCGCCCGACGGGCAGCCGCCCTTCGCCGGGATCTATGCGCACTATGACGCGCGGGTGACGGTCCCCGGCCCGCTGGGGTCGCTCGCCCAGGTGCCGATGCCGGGGCTGACCTGGGTCGGCGTGCACCCCGACCACACCCGCCGCGGCGTCCTGTCGACGATGCTGCGCCACCACCTCGCCGATCTGCACGAGCAGGGCATCGCGCTGTCGGGGCTGCACGCCTCCGAGGCGGGCATCTATGGCCGCTTCGGCTATGCCATCGCCTCGCTCGATGTGACGGTCAGTGTGGGCGGGTCGCTGGAGGCGCCCGGCGTCGATGCCGGCGATGTCGTCACGACCTTCCACCGCGTCCATGGCGCCGAGCCCACGGTCGAGCGGATCGCTGCCTGCTATCACCGGCTGGCGCCCAGCACCCTTGGGGCAGTTGACCTTCCAGACGTGCAGGTGCAGCGCAGCCTGCACGACCACCCGATGTCACTGCGGGGGTCGGAGCCCTATCACGTGCTCTTCGCGAGCCGGGGCGGCCAGGACGTGGGCTTCGCCGTGCTGCGGCGCTCGCCCTCGTGGGACAAGGGACTGCCGGAGGGCAAGCTCGCCTGCACCTGGCTGGAGGCGGCCGACCCGCCAGCCCTGCTGGCACTGGCCCGGCGACTGGCCGGCTTCGATCTCATGGCGTCGGTGGAGGCGCCAGTGGCCGGCCCCGACTCGCCGCTCGTGTGGTGGCTCGGCGGGCCCCGGGCGGCGCGGCTGGCGACCAAGGACGCCCTGTGGGTGCGACTGGTCGATGTCGATGCCGCGCTGGCACAGCGGGGGTATGCCGCGCCGGCCTCCCTTGTCCTCGACGTCGCCGACCGCGACGCCCCGTGGAATGCCCGCCGCTGGCGCCTGGACGTCTCCGATGCCGGTCTCGCGCAGTGCGTCCCGACCGACGACGCGCCTGACCTGTGGTGTGAGGTGACGGCGCTCGGGTCGGCCCATCTGGGGCTGCGCCGGTTTGCCGAGATGGCCGCGCAGGGCCTGGTGAGCGAGCTGCGCCCGGGGGCCCTTGCCGAGGCCGACCGGGCGTGGGCGACGGCCATGCTGCCTGCCGGGTCTGTCTCCTTCTAGCGCGCGAGGCGCTGTCGGTCAGGTATGCCGCGCGAGAGCGTCAGCGGCCTGCTCGCGCAGCCGCTGGTGGGCGCCGCGGTGGCACGCCCGGTCCTGGGGGACCTCGACGACACGGATGCCGGCGTGGGGTCGGGCCAGGGCGGCCGTGAGCTCCTCGGCCGACGCCGCCAGCTCGTGGTGGACGCCGTGGGCCGCGCACAGGGCGGCGATGTCAGTGCCCGTCGCCGTGCCGAAGATGCGCTCGAAATCCGTTGCGCGCGAAGGCTCCCCGTGCTCGAGCAGGGTGAAGATGCCACCCCCGTCGTCGTTGGCGACGACCAGAGTGAGGTCAGGGCGGGGCTCGTCGGGCCCGATGAGCAGACCGCCCGAGTCGTGCAGGAAGGTCAGGTCGCCCATGTAGGCGACGGTGCGCCGGTCGCCCGCGAGCGCGATGCCGATGGCGCTCGAGACGGTGCCGTCGATGCCGGCGAGCCCACGGTAGGCGACGACGGTGAGACCACGCGGGCGGGCCGCCAGCGCGACATCGAGGTCGCGGACGGGGTTGGAGGCGCCGACGACGAGCACGTCGTCATCGGCCAGTGCCGACAGCAGCGCGCCGACGATCGCGGGGCCGCTCGCCCAGGCCGCCGGCTCGTCGGCGAGCGTCGCGGCCACCGTCTCCCCTGCCTCGCGCCAGGCGCTCGCCCACGCCCGGTCGCCCACGCCGCCGCCCGAGCCGGGCCCCGGCATCGGGGCGCCCACGACCGACCACGGGTGGACGACCTCGGCGCGGTGCCCGGGGTCCACCCAGTGCGCTCCCGCAGTGACCGCTTCCACGCGGATACCGCTGCGGCGCAGCAGGTTTGCCACCGGCCGGGCGAGTGTCACCCGCCCGATGGTGATGACCCGGTCGGGCGCGTGGGCGTCGAGCCACTCGGTCGCGGTGAGCAGCAGGGGGCCGTGGGGCAGGACGGCGGAGCGGTCATAGTGGCCGAACGGCTCGGCGACGACTGGCCAGCCGTGGGCCCGCGCCCAGTCGACCGCTGCTTTGGCGGCTGTCGGGTCGGGGAGGTCTCCGAGCACCATGAGCGTGCGCGGGAAGCCCGGTGCGAGCGGCCCGCCGCCTGCGCCAGGCGCTGCGGCCGCCGGCACCGAGGTCCACGGCGCGCCGTCGGCCCTGCCCGCCAGCGGCTCCGGCCACTCGCCCCCGAGCCAGCTGCCGTCGCCACGGCTGCCGGCGTCGGCGTGGGCGCCATCGGCGCGGCCGTCGGCGTCGGCACGGCCGTCGACGCCGATGCCGACACCGGCATCGGCGTCAGGGATCAGCGGGTCGCGGAAGCCGACGTTGAGGTGCACCGGGCCGGGGTGACCGGAGAGGGAGCCGGTCGCGGCGGCATACGCCCGGTCGACGCTGGTGCGCCAGCCGGCCTGCTGGCCCGCGCGCGACTCGGCAGCGGGCAGGTCGGCTGACCAGCGCACGGCGTCGCCAAAGAGGCCCGGCTGGACGGTGGTCTGGTTGGCGCCGGTCCCCCGCAGCTCGGCGGGCCGGTCGGCCGAGAGGACGATGAGCGGCACCATCGCGTGGTGTGCCTCGAGGACGGCGGGGTGGAGGTTGGCGACGGCGGTGCCGGAGGTGGTGACGACGACGGCAGGACGGCGCGACAGCTTGGCCAGCCCGAGCGCGAGGAACCCGGCCGACCGCTCGTCCACGCGCACGTGCAACCGGAGCAGGCCGGCCCGCTCCGCGGTCTGGAGGGCATAGGCCAGTGGGGCCGAGCGGGAGCCGGGCGCGAGCACCGCCTCGCGCACACCGCAGCGGACCAGCTCGTCGACGAGGACCCGGGCGCTGGCGGTGGAGGGATTCACACCGGGGATTGTGTCACCTGCACCCGTCGTGCCCCGGGCTCACCGGCCCTCCTGCACGTCGCGCCGGGCTCACCGGCCCTCCTGCACGTCGCGCCGGGCTCACCGCCCCTCCTGCACGTCGCGCCGCAGCCGGTAATCGCGCGTGCGCACCTCGCCGGCCGCACCCCGGGTGGTGAAGCCGTCGGCGCTGGCCTCGAAGGAGCGGATGTCGGGGTGGACCAGTGAGCGCGCCTGACGGGCCGTCTCACGATAGCGGCTCTGGTGGTGCGCGCCGGAGGCTGTGGTGGCCCTCACAGCCCCTGGCTCGGGCAGGCTGCGACTGATGGTCACCCAGCGCCCGCGGTCGGGATTGGCCTCGCCGTCGAGGCGCGGCACTGCGTCCTGCCCGTGCTCGATGGCCAGCACCCGGGTGTCGTCGGGGATCGGGAAGCGGGCGATGGGCGCGCCGGACGCGATCACATGGGTCACCCTGTGCCGGCCCCGGAAGGCCGCGCTCGAGGCCAGCGCCGCCGCCGCGATGCCGCCCTGGCTGTGCCCGGCCAGCAGCACCGGCTCGGCGCCGGCGTCACGCACGACGCCGTGCGCCGCCGACTGCGCGACCGACTCCGCCTGGGCGGCGCTCAGGGCCTGCTCCACACCCGCCATGAGGGCCGTGGACTCTCCTGACATCAGGCCCAGATTGGTCACCAGGTCGTTGGGGTTGGCCCCGGCCCGGAGTGACCACTCCTGGGTGCCCGGGACCTGCACCACCCAGGCCGAGGAGCCGTCGGCCTGCGGCACCTCGAGGATGCGCACCCGGCCCGGATAGTGCTCGCCGCTGCTGATGCTCATCGCCCCCGCGAGCAGCCCCACGAAGTCGTCGGGCACGACCGGTGGCCGAGGCTGGGTCTCGGGCGTGACCCGCACCGATCCGCTCTCCTCGACATAGCCGCCGAAGCGGCCCACCTGCATCAGGGTCGCCAGCGCGTCCTCCTGGGTCTCGGGCACCCAGGGCCGCCCCGCGGTGCGGGCCGCGATGGCCAGCAGCGCCGCCACCGAGGGGTCGAGGCTGGCGATGCCGCCGACCCAGCCGTCCAGGCCCCCGGCGGCGATGTCGACCAGCCAGGGCGCGGCATACAGCTCGCGGTCGATCTCGGCCGGGAGGTCGTGGCCCCCGGCCGTCGCCGTCACCGCACCCAGGGCGAGCACGGGGGTGGCCTGGCCGACGCCGAACATGAGGCCGTCGCGGACCACGTCGACGGAGGCCGCCACCGCATCGTCGACAGCGCGGTATGCCGCGGCCGCGGCCAGCGCCGATGCCCCCAGGTCGGCGAGCCGGGCGGCCTCGGTCGGCAGTTGCCAGGTCGCCGCGAGCGCACCCGCAGCCGCGATGGCCCGGGCCGCCGTCACCGGGGCGTCCACCACGCTGAGGGCCAGGTCGCCGTTGGCCGCGATCGAGAGCGCGGCGGCGCTGAGCCGCTCGACCTCGCCCGCCAGCCGGAGGAGGCGGTGCCCTGCCTCCTGGATGTCGTCCAGCCCCGCCGCGATGCTGGCACCGCCACCACTGACCGCGATCTCGCTCATGCGACCTCACCCCCGCCTGCCCTGCCGGCCATCAGCTCGGCCTGCTCGCCGATCGCCTTGTCCTCCAACGCTGTTGCGTGTCGTCGCAGCAGGTCGGCGAGACCCTCTGCCCGCGCCGCGAAGCGCCGCAGGGACGCCACCCGGCTGTCGAGCCGGCGGATGAAGGCGCGTGCGGCGGGCGAGGACCAGTCGATGTTCTCCAAGGCGAGGACGGTGCGCGCGGACTCGCTCAGCGCGTCGGCGAGGTCGTCGGCGCGGCGCGCCAGCGCCCTGATGGTGTCGGGATCGGTGACCATGCCGACAACCTCACCAGTCCGTCGGGCGGCGTCGACGCGCGCGACGGCGCCTGTGGACGGCGGGGCCGGCGAGCAGACCGGTGTGGACAAGTCAGGCGAGCAGGCCCCAGCACTCCCGGACCCGCTCGTGCCACCAGGCGACCCGCTCGGCGGGGGCGGACAGCTCGCGGAGCCGGTCCCGATCGACCGGCACCTCCCCCACTGGCAGCCGCCCGGCCACGGGGACCAGCGGCTCGCGGGCGACATCGGCCGCCATGAGATTGACCGTGCCGAGACCGCACGCGTGCGGCAGCTCCGGCAGCGCGGCGGCAAGCGCCACACCGGCACGGATCCCGACGGAGGTGTCGATGGCCGAGGACACGACCGCCGGCAGGCCGCAGGCGTCGACGATCTCGAGCGCGCGCCGCACCCCGCCCAGTGGCGCGACCTTGACCACCACCAGATCGGCCGCCTCCAGCCGCGCCACACGGAGGGGGTCCTCGACCTTGCGGATCGACTCATCGGCCGCGATCGGCACGTCGATCCCATTGCGCGCCAACGAGATCCGCAGGTCGCGCAGCTCCTCGACGGTCTCGCAGGGCTGTTCGGCATATTCGAGGCCGTATGCCGCGAGGCGCCCCAGTGCCGACGTCGCCTCCTCGACGGACCAGGCCATGTTGGCGTCCACCCGGATGCGCGCGTCCGCCCCGGCGATATCGCGGACCGCCGCCACGCGGCATACATCGTCGTCGATGCCCTGCCCTGCCTCGGCGACCTTGACCTTGACTGTCTCGCAGCCGTCGAACCGCGCGAGCACCGCGGCGACCTCCTCGGCCGGCACGGCGGGGACAGTGGCGTTGACCGGCACCGAGTCCCGTTGGGGCGCAGGCCAACCCGACCACGCCGCCTCCAGCGCCGACGACAGCCACCGGGCAGCCTCGGCGGGGCCGTATTCGAGGAAGGGCCCGAACTCGCCCCAGCCCGCGGGGCCCTGCACGAGCAGCGCCTCCCGGTGGGTGATGCCGCGGAAGCGCACCCGCATGGGGATGCTCACGACGTGGCTGGCGGCGAGGAAGTCCTCGAGGGTGGGCGTCACCCGGCCAATCTAGCCAGCGGGCTCAGCGGTCCCGAGAGGAGAGCACACAGAACTCGTTGCCCTCCGGGTCGGCGAGCACCTCCCAGGTGACATCGCGGTCCTGGCCGACGTCCACCCGCACCGCCCCCATGTCGAGCAGCCGGGCGATCTCCGCCTCGCGGTCTTGGTCGATGTGCGGGGCGAGGTCGATGTGGATGCGGTTCTTGAGGGTCTTGTCCTCCTCGACGGGCACGAAGACCATGCCCTGCGGCAGGCGCACCCACTCGTGCGCCGACTCCACGATGTCCTCGCTCAGCCACGGCGGGATGACCGCCACCTCGTGCTCGTCCTCATAGACGATCCGCCAGTCCAGCACCTCCGCCCACCAGCGCGCCTGCGCCGCGATGTCGTGGCAGTCGATGACGGTCGTGTACCAACGCAGTGCCATGTAGGGCTCCTCCTCGGGCGGTGACTGCCGCCCACGCTACCGACGGGGTATGCCGCGTGGTGGCCGCGCGGCATACCCCACCTCCTCGCGCACTAGAGTCGGGCGGGTGAGCGCATTGGAGCATGTCAGCGAGACCTTCGACCCGTCGGCCTGGGACGAGGTGGCCGGCTTCGACTTCACCGACATCACCTACCACCGCGCCAAGGGCCTGGGCTGCGTGCGGATCGCGTTCGACCGGCCCGAGGTCCTCAACGCCTTCCGCCCGCACACGGTCGACGAGCTCTATCGCGCCCTCGACCACGCCCGCCAGACCCCCGACGTCGGCGTGGTCCTGCTGACCGGCAACGGCCCCAGCCCCCGCGAGGGCTCCTCCGCGACGACGCAGGGCTGGGCCTTCTGCACCGGCGGCGACCAGCGCATCCGCGGCCGCTCGGGGTACCAGTACGCCAAGGACGACACCGACGACACGGCCGCCAACATCGACGAGCGCCGGGTCAAGGCCGAGGGCGGCCGGCTGCACATCCTCGAGGTGCAGCGCCTCATCCGCACGATGCCCAAGGTCGTCATCGCCCTGGTCAACGGGTGGGCGGCCGGCGGCGGGCACTCGCTCCACGTCGTGTGCGACATGACGATGGCCAGCCGCGAGCACGCGCGCTTCAAGCAGACCGACGCCGACGTGGGCTCCTTCGACGGCGGCTACGGCAGCGCCTATCTGGCCAAGATGGTCGGCCAGAAGTTCGCCCGCGAGATCTTCTTCCTCGGCCGCTCCTACACCGCCGAGGACATGCACCGGATGGGCGCGGTCAACATCGTCAGCGACCACGCCGAGCTCGAGCGCGACGCCCTTCAGGTCGCCCGCGAGATCATGGGCAAGAGCCCGCAGGCCCAGCGGATGCTCAAGTTCGCCTTCAACCTGCTCGACGACGGCCTGATGGGCCAGCAGGTCTTCGCCGGCGAGGCGACCCGCCTGGCCTACATGACCGACGAGGCCGTCGAGGGCCGCGACCAGTTCCTCGAGAAGCGCGACCCGGACTGGTCGCCCTTCCCCTGGTACTTCTGAGCGCCCGGTGGCGCATGGGAAGCGAGAGTCCGACGGCCCTTTGTACGTGGCGCTGCTCAAGAGCGTCGCAATCCGGCACTTGACTCACCGGTTAGCCTTGCGATGGCTACGCCACGGCCACGCCGCCCATCGGGTCGCAAGGCTAACCGGTGAGTCACACGTCGCGATTGGACGGCCCACGGTGCTAGAGTGCATGGACTGGGCTGGCCGCAAGGCCATGGTCCACCCTATAGGCGGGGAGACCCTCGCCACACACTTGAGGCGGGCGAGCCCGCCTCAAGTCGTTTCTCCAGGATGTCCTGTTGCGTGAGCTCAGTATCTTCATCGATGAGTCAGGCGACTTCGGGCCCTTCCACAAACATTCGCCGTTCTACGTCTTGAGTTTGGTCTTCCACGACCAGAACAGCGACATTACAGATCAAGTCACAAAACTCCACGATGGTTTGGCTGCGAGGGGCCTTTCCCGCGACCATGCAGTCCACGCAGGGCCACTCATTCGGCGAGAGCAGGAATGCCGCTGGATGCCGCTCGCGGATCGCAGGGCGATCTTTCGGCTGCTGATGGCCTTCTTGCACCGATGCGAAGTGACTTCCCACTCTTGGGTCTTCAGCAAGCGCGAACTGGGCAACTCCGACCTTCTCGTGAGCAGGATGTCACGGGAAATCGGAGCGCTCATACGCGAGGAGTACACGTTCTTCGCCGACTGGGAGCGGATCGTCATCTACTACGACAACGGCCAGAAGGAATTGACGAACCTTGTCAACAGCGTATTCAACGCCCATCTAACCAATGTCGAGATCCGGAAGGTTGTCCCCTCGGACTACAGCCTGTTCCAAGTGGCCGACCTGTGCTGCACCTTGTCGCTCGTCCGCCACAAGATCACTAGCACGGGGCTCTCGACCTCCGAGAAAGACTTCTTCTCGACTCCGGGCACCAGCGCCGAACGCGCCCTCAAGAAGGGCTACTTGAAGACGCTCGATGGCAAGAAGTTCGGCTCCTAAACAAGAGCCGACAGACTGATAACTTCTAGTGCCATGACCCCCTCGCGCGGCGTCCTGGTCACCGGCTCATCCCGCGGGGTCGGCGCGGCCACGGCGCGCGCCTTCGCTGCCCGGGGTGATCGCGTGGTCGTGCACTTCCTCGGGAGCCGGGACGCCGCCGAGGAGGTATGCCGCGGGCTCGCCGGCAGCGGGCACGCGCTCGCCCAGGCGGACCTCGCCGACCCGGCCGACGTCGAGCGGCTGGCGCACGAGGCGATCGCGGCGCTGGGGCGCGTGGACGTCCTGGTCAACAACGCGGCGATGCTCACCGCCCCGTGGGAGGGCCGCGGCAGGCGCGGCGACCACCCGCTGGAGGACACGGCATACGGGCTCTTCACCGATGAGTGTGGGGTGAGCACGGCGCGTCGGTTGGCGGGTTGAG
>JAJTBD010000004.1 GCA_021287075.1 Micrococcales bacterium
GTGCCCGGCTGGGCCGGGGTGCAGGACAGTGCGCCCAGCAGCGGGTCGGTGACGGCCACGTTGCTCACGGTGACGGTGCCGGTGTTGGTGACGGACAGGGTGTAGGTGATCTTGTCGCCGGCCTTGCTGAAGGTCGTGCTCGCGGCAACGCTCTTCTCCAGGTCGATGGCACCGAAGCCATTGCCCGGGACCGTGACGTCGTCATCCTTCGGCGTCGTCTGGTCCGAGTCGGCCGTCGCCGTGTTGACGACCTTGCCCGCGTCCACATCATCCTGCGTCACGGCATACGCACCGTGGCAGACCATCGAGGCACCCGGCGCCAACGACGAGCCGTTGGCCGGCGTGCAGGCCAGCGTCCCCAGCTTGGGGTCACTGATCGTCACGTTCGTCAGCGTCACCGTGCCGGTGTTGGTCGCCGTCAGCGTGTAGGTGATCACGTCGCCCGCCTCGGCGAACGTCGTGCCCGCAACCACCGTCTTCTCCAGCGCCAGGTTCGGCGTGCCATTGCCCGGAACCGTGACGTCGTCATCCTTCGGCGTCGTCTGGTCTGAGTCGGCCGTCGCCGTGTTGACGACCTTGCCCGCGTCCACATCATCCTGCGTCACGGCATACGCACCGTGGCAGACCATCGAGGCACCCGGCGCCAACGACGAGCCGTTGGCCGGCGTGCAGGCCAGCGTCCCCAGCTTGGGGTCACTGATCGTCACGTTCGTCAGCGTCACCGTGCCGGTGTTGGTCGCCGTCAGCGTGTAGGTGATCACGTCGCCCGCCTCGGCGAACGTCGTGCCCGCAACCACCGTCTTCTCCAGCGCCAGGTTCGGCGTGCCATTGCCCGGGACGGTGACGTCGTCATCGGACGGGGTGACCGGGGTGCCGTCAGGCTGATCGCCCTTGGCGGTCGCGGTGTTGAGGACCTTGCCCTTGTCGACATCGGCCTGGGTGACCGTGTGGACGCCGGTGCAGGCCATCTGCTGCTTGACCTCGAGCGTGCCCGGCTGCGCCGGGGTGCAGGTCAGCGTCGCCAGCATCGGGTCGGTGACCGTCACGTTGTGCAGCGTCACGTCGCCGGTGTTGGTGGCCACAAGGGTGTAGGTGATCTGGTCGCCGGCCTTGCTGAAGGTCGTGCCGTCAGCCACCGTCTTGGCCAGCGTGATTGCGCCCTGGCCAGAGCCAGGCACCGTCACGTCGTCCTCGGACGGGTTCACCGGGGTGCCGTCGGGGCCGTTGCCCGTCGCGGTCGCGGTGTTCTTGACCGAGCCCTTGTCGACATCCGCCTGGGTGACCAGGTAGGTGCCGGTGCACTCCACCGACTGGCCCACCTTCAGGGTGGCCGGCTGCGCCGGGGTGCAGGTGAGGCTCGGCAGCATCGGGTCCTCGACCTTGACGTCGTGGAGCGTCACCGTGCCCGAGTTGGTCACCTTGAGGGTGTAGGTGATCGCGTCGCCGACCTTGGTGTAGGTCGTGCCCGCAGCCACCGACTTGTCCAGGGTCAGTGCGCCCGTGCCGGAGCCGGGGACAGTGACCGTGTCGTCATCAGTGACCGGCTGGCCGCTCGGCGTGGTGCCGGTGACCGTCGCCGTGTTGTCGACCTTCTTGGCGTCGACATCGTCCTGCGTGACGGAGTAGCTGCCGGTGCAGGTCAGTGTCGCCTTCGGTGCCAGCGTGGCCGGCTGCTGCGGCGTGCAGGTCAGGTCGCCCAGCTTGGGGTCACTGATCGTCACGTTGCTCAGCGTCACCGTGCCGGTGTTGGTGGCCACCAGCGTGTAGTTGATGACGTCGCCGGCCTTGGTGAAGGTCGTGCCGTCGGCGACCGACTTCACGATCTGGATCTTGCCGTCGGTCACGGCGTCGACCGTCTCGTCGTCGGTCACCGGGGTCAGCGGGGTGTTGGTGTTCACCGGCGTGGCCGTGGCCGAGGCCGAGTTGGTGATCAGGCCTGCGTCGACGTCCTTCTGCGTCGCGACGTAGGTTGCGGTGCAACTCAGCGTCGCGCCCGGCGCCAGTGTGGCCGGCTGAGCCGGGTCACACGTCAGCGCCGAGAGGTCACCGGTGCCGGTGAAAGTGCCCTCCGTGATGGTGGCGTCCTTCAGCGTGACCGCACCCGTGTTCGCCATGACGAACGTGTAGGTCAGGGTCTGGCCCTCGGTGAAGGTGGTGGAGTCGACCGACTTGACGAAGGTGAAGGCCGGCTTGGCCCCGGAGGTGACCGTCTCGTCATCGGTGTCACTGGTCGTGCCACCGGTCGGGGTCGTGCCCGTCGCCGTCGCCGTGTTCAGGAACGAGCCCGCGTCGACATCCGCCTGCGACATCACCTTCGTCGCCGTCGCCGTGCACGTCGCACCCGGCACCAGCGTCGCCGGCGAACACACCAGGTCAACAACACCCAGCGTCGAGTCGTCGACATTCACACCCGTCAACGTCACATTGCCCGTGTTCTTCACCGTGAACGTGTACGTCACCGTGTCACCCGCAACGAACGTCGCCTGCGACGCCGTCTTGACCAGCTCGATCCCCGGCGCAGCCGTCGAGGTCACCGTCTCGTCATCGGTGTCACTGGTCGTGCCACCGGTCGGGGTCGTGCCCGTCGCCGTCGCCGTGTTCAGGAACGAGCCCGCGTCGACATCCGCCTGCGACATCACCTTCGTCGCCGTCGCCGTGCACGTCGCACCCGGCACCAGCGTCGCCGGCGAACACACCAGGTCAACAACACCCAGCGTCGAGTCGTCGACATTCACACCCGTCAACGTCACATTGCCCGTGTTCTTCACCGTGAACGTGTACGTCACCGTGTCACCCGCAACGAACGTCGCCTGCGACGCCGTCTTGACCAGCTCGATCCCCGGCGCAGCCGTCGAGGTAATGGTGACTGTGGAGGTTTGCTCCGGCAGGGGCACCGTCTGACCCACAGGGGTGCCGGTGGCCGCAGCCACGTTGATCAGTTCTCCCTGGTCGACGTCGGCCTGGGTCACCACATAGGTGGCCTTGCACGTGAGGGTGTCGTTCGGCGCCAACTTGGCCGGCTGCAAGGGGTCGCAGGTCAGCGCGGACATGGGGCCGGATCCGGTCCAGGACACCTCGTGAATGCCAGCGTCGGTCAGCGAGACCCCGCCGGTGTTCTTCATGACGAACGTGTAGGTGACCGTGTCGCCAACCTTGTAGGTGCTCTGTGAGGCGGTCTTGACGAAGGTGAAGGCCGGCTCGGCGCCCGACTCGACGGTCTCATCGTCCGTGACAGGCGGGGTCTGCGTGGAGTCCGCGGAGGCCAGGTTGTAGATGGCACCAGCGTCGACGTCCGCCTGGGTCGGCACATAGGTCGCCGTGCAGGTCAGCTTCGCTCCGGGAGCCAGCGTGGCCGGCTGCGTCATCGGGGCGCAGTTGAGGGCAGAGATGTCCCCAGTACCGGTGAACCGGTCGGCGACATCCGTGATCGTGACGCCGGTCAGCGTCGTGTTGCCCTTGTTCTCAGCGGTGAAGGTGTAGGTGACCGTCTGGCCGACGGTGTAGGTCGCCAACGCCCCGGCGGTCGCGCCAGCGGCCGTCTTGGTCAGGGCCAGTTTGGGGTTGGCAGATGCCGTGACCGTCTCGTCATCGGTGGCGGTGACGGCAGGACCGGTCGGAGGCGTGCCAGCAGCCGTTGCCTTGTTGTAGACCGAACCGGCGTCCATGTCGGCCTGGTTCATGACCTTGGTCGCCGTGCAGGTCATCGTCGCGTTGGGAGCGAGACCAGCAGGAGCGAGCGGAGTGCAGGTGAGCGCGGACAGCCCGGTCAGACCGGTGTCGGTGACAGCGACATTCGTCAGCGAGACGCTGCCCTTGTTGGTCACCACGAAGGTGTAGGTGATGGTGTCACCCACCGCGTAGGTGGCGGCGCTGGCCGTCTTCTGCAGCGTGATGGCCGGCTTGCCTGCGGAGGTGACGGTCTCGTCGTCGTTGTCGGTGACCTTCTGGCCGCCGGTGGTGGTGCCCGCGGCATACGCCTTGTTGTAGACCGAGCCGGAGTCCACGTCGGTCTGGCTCATTGTCTTGGTGGCCGTGCAGGTCATCGAGGCCTTCGGCGCCAGGGTGCCAGGCGCGGAGGGCGAGCAGACGAGCGGCGAGAGACCGGTCAGGCCGGTGTCGGTGACCGAGACATTGTTGAGGGTGACATTGCCGGTGTTGGTCACCACGAACGAGTACGTGACCACCGTGCCGTTGAGGTAGGTCGACGGCGATGCCGTCTTGACCAGATCGATCGACGGGGTGGTCGTCGGGACGACCGTCTCGGGGTCGGGGTCGCTCACGGTGCCGCCGCCGGGGGTGGTGCCGGTGCCCGTGGCGGTGTTGTCGACCTTCTGCGCGTCGAGCTCGGCCTGGGTCACCGCATAGGTGCCCGTGCAGGTGAGGGTCTGGCCGGGCTGCAGGGTCTGCGTGCCGTCATTGGTCCCCGGCGTCGTGCCGGTGATGCCGGTGCCGGTGACCGTGCAGCCGCCGATCGTCGCGATCTTGGGGTCGGTGATCTTGACCTTGGTCAGTGTCGTGTTGCCGGTGTTCTTGGCGGTGAACGTGTAGGTGATCAGGTCACCCACCTGCGAGACGGTCGTGCCCGAGGCGGCCGTCTTGATCAGGTCGATCGACGAGGTCTGGTTGACCGTGACGTTCTCGGGGTCGGTGTCGGTGACCGTGCCGCCCTTGGGCGTCGTCCCGGTGGTGGTGGCCGTGTTGGCGATGTAGCCGCGGTTGAGGTCGGTCTGGGTCGTCACATAGGTGGCGGTGCAGGACAGGGTCTGGCCCGGGTTCAGGCTCTGGGTGCCGTTGCTGCCCGCGACGGATCCGCTGATGCCGGTGCCGGAGACCGTGCACCCGCCGATCGGCGAGAGCCCCGGCAGGGAGGTGTCGGTGATCCCGACATTGCTCAGCGTCGTGTTGCCGGTGTTGGTCGAGGTGAACGTGTAGGTGATCGTCTGCCCCACCGCGCTGACCGTCGGGGTCGACGCGGTCTTGACGAGGTCGATCGCAGCCCGCTGCTCGGTGGTCACCGTCTCGGGGTCGGTGTCGGTGACCGGGGCGGTCTTCGGCGGGATGCCGGTCGCCGTGGCCGTGTTGAGGATCGAGCCCGCGTCCATGTCGGCCTGCGTGGTGACATAGGTGGCGGTGCACTTCATGATCTGGCCCGGCTGCAGGGTCTGCGTGCCGTTGGTGGCCGTCACCGATCCGGTGATGCCTGTGCCGTATGCCGTGCAGCCGCCCAGTGCGGACAGCCCACCCTTGGGGTCCTCGATCTTCACGCTCGTGAGGGTGGTGTTGCCGGTGTTGGTGGCCGTGAAGGTGTAGGTGATCGTCTGTCCGACTGCCGTGACGTTGCTGACCGAGGCGGTCTTGACGACTTCGATGCCGGGCTGCTGAGACGTGGTGACGTCCGCGGGGTCCTTGGCGCTCACCGGACCGGTGGGGCTGGAGCCGGTCACCGTGGCCTCATTGTGGATGAGGCCGGCATTCATGTCGTCCTGGGTGACGACATAGGTCGCGGTGCACGTCATCCTCTGGCCGGGCAGCAACGTGGCCGAGCCGTTGGTCACGGCGGCGCCGTTGACGGTGCAGCTGCCGATCGGCGACATGCCCGTCTTGGGGTCGGCGATGGTGACATTGGTCAGCGTCGTGTTGCCGGTGTTGGTCGCGACGAAGGTGTAGGTGACCGTCTTGCCGGAGCCGTTGATGTCCGCGACATTGGCGTCCTTGGCCAGGGTGATCTGACTGGTCTGCTTGGGCGTGACCGTCTCGGGGTCGGTGTCGGTCGGCTTGTCCCCGCCCGGGGTGGTGCCCGTGCCGTAGGCGACGTTGGCGATGCCCTTGCCGTCGAGGTCGGCCTGGGTCACCACGTAGGTCGCTGTGCAGGTGAGCGTCTCACCGGGCTTCAGGGTCACCGAGCCGTTGGTGGCGGCGGCTCCGGCAAGGGTGCAGCCCGTGATCGTGACGCCGGCCTTGGGGTCGGTGACAGTGACGTTGTTGAGGGTCTGGTTGCCCGTGTTCTTGGCGGTGATCGTGTAGGTGATCGTCTGACCGACCGCGGAGACCTCGGTCGGAGTGGCCGTCTTGGTGACGTCGATCGCCGAGGTCTTTGGGATGGGAACCGTCTCGGGGTCGGTGGCGGTGATCGTAGCGCCGGCGGGAGACGTGCCGGTCACGGTGGCCGTGTTGGTCACGGTCCCGGCGTCCACGTCAGCCTGAGTGGCGACATAGGTCGCGGTGCAGGTCATCGTCTGACCCGGCTGGAGCGTGGCCGTGCCGTTGGTGACGCTGGTGGTCCCGACCGTGCAGCCGGCGATCGCGGACAGACCCGACTTGGGGTCGGCGATCTTGACGTTGGTCAGGGTGGTGTTGCCGGTGTTCTTGGCGGCGAACGTGTAGGTGATGGTCTGGCCTGCCGCGGTCGGCCTCGAGGCGCTGGACTTGTCGAGCGTGATCGCGGGGGTCTGGGTGGCGGTCACCTTGGCGGTGGCCGGGGCCTCGACGGTCTTGCCGCCGGGCGAGACGCCAGTCGTCTTGGCGGTGTTGTCGATCGTGCCCTTGTTGATGTCGGTCTGCGTCACGACATAGGTCGCGGTACAGGTCATCGTCTGCCCCGGCTGCAGGGTGGCCGAGCCGTTGGTGACCGCAGCGCCGGCGACCGTGCACCCACCGATCGGCGACAGGCCAGGCAGCGAGGTGTCGGAGATCGTGACCTGGGTCAGCGGGACGTCGCCGGTGTTGGTGGAGACGAAGGTGTAGGTGACCGTCTGCCCCGCGGTCGTCACGGTGGCGGGCGTCGGCGTCTTGGTCAGCGAGATCTTCGGGTTGGTGAAGGTGACGGTCCAGGGGTCCGTCGCGCTCACATTGGTCCCGGAGATGTTGCCTGCGCCCTTGGCGGTGGCGGTGTTGGTCGTCGTGGCCGAGATGGTCTGGGTGCAGGTGTAGACCCAGGTCTCGCGCACGTCCAGCAGCCCATCGGCGTCCAGGTCACCGGTGCCGGCGGTGGCGTCCGCGGCCTGCAGCGTCGGGGCAGCGCACTTGTCATCGGTGAGCGTGACGGTCTTGAGCGGCTCGTTGCCCGTGTTGGTGACCTTGTAGGTGTAGGTCACCGGGCCGGCGCTCTCGAGCGTGGTGGCACTGGCGGTCTTGTCGACGGCGATCCCGGGCTTGACCACGTCGGCGCAGGTCGTGTCCGGCGAGGCCGCGGTGTCCGGG
The DNA here is from genome assembly GCA_021287075.1 of Micrococcales bacterium. Classification (GTDB taxonomy): domain Bacteria; phylum Actinomycetota; class Actinomycetes; order Actinomycetales; family Dermatophilaceae; genus JAJTBD01. Next base: position 7,201 of record JAJTBD010000004.1, read on the forward strand.
TTGTCGGTGAGGATGCCGGTCGAGGGACCGCCGTTGAAGGAGGCGGTGCCCTGGTTGCAGACGGCCGTCACGCCGGTGCCGGCCTTGACGACGATGGTGATCGTGGCTGCGTCACCCGCCGGAATGACCCCCGCGTTGGTGGTCTGCGAGCCGCGCACCAGCTGAGGCGAGGTCCAGTAGTTGGACCCGGTCGTCCCGACGGCCGTGCCGTTGAGCGTCGAGCTCTGGTAGGTCCCCCCGGTGATGTTGGTGTCGGTGAACTTCACGCCCGTGGCCGAGAGGGTCCCGATGTTCTCGATCTTCACAACATAGGTGACCAGGCCGCCTTCACCGACTGAGGTGGGGCTGACTGTCTTGCTCACCCGCAGTTCCGGCTTGGGGAGGGCGCAGGACTGCAGGTCGGCCGCGTAGCCGTAGGTCGTGGGGATGTCCTTGATCTTGGTGGCCGCGCCGGTCTCCTTGTTGATCAGATAGATCGACGAGTACGGGTTGTTGCCGCCCGAGGCATACAGGTTGCCCTTGGTGTCGAAGGCCAGTCCGTTGAAGGTCAGGCCCGTGCCCATGTTGCCGACGGTGGTGGGGGTGATCGTCCCACCGCCCGCCAGCTGCGCTGCGCTGATGGTGAAGAGTTTGTTGGTGGAGCCGTCCGAACCGATGACCCACATGTTGCCGAGTCCGTCGAAGACGACGTCACCGGAGCTGAGCCTCGACATGCCCGAGACAGTGCCCTTTTGGACCCACGTCGTCGTCCCTGGTGCGATCGCATAGAGGGTGCCCGTGGACGTGATGGTCCAGATGGTGCCGTCGGGACCGATTGCGAGGCGGTTGGTCGTGGTGGCGGCGGATGGCTCCGTCACCTGCGTGGCCGTGTTAGTCGTGGTGTCATACACCCACAGGCCGTTGTTGTCGGTCGGATTGCCGGAGGCGCGCGGGATGTAGTAGATCTTCGTGGGGTCGGTCGGGCTGATGGCAACGGCGGCGGTGCCGTCGTAGGAGCCGTCTCCCGAGGATGCCAGCGTGGCGATGTCGGCCAGCTGCGTGGGCGTCCCCGTGCTCGCTGTCGACACAGTGCCGAGGCCGCCCTTGGATCCGTTGTCGTCAGAGCCGTAGACGAGGGTGTCGCACGAGATCGCCGGCACGGCAACGGTGACCGTGGCCTGTGCCGTCGCGGTGGAGGGCCGGTAGTAGTAGTAGTCCTCGAAGGTCGCGGTGATGGTGTTGGTCACCGTCGCGGTCACCGTCGTGACACAGGTGAAGGTCGCCGTCGCGCCCGGGGCGATGTATTGGTCCCCCCGGGGGTCCGTGCTCAGCCCGCTGACCGGGTTCACGTTGGCGCAGGTGTCGTCGGTCATGCGGCTGTAGTACATGCCGTTGTAGTAGGACGGCGAGCTCGCGGTCCGGTTGTTCTTGACCGTATAGGTGTAGGTGACCGTGCCGCCGCCGACGGGGAGGCTCGTCGGGCTCGCGGTCTTGGTGACCGTGATCCGGTTGTCGGAGGAGTTGCCGGTCTGGAGAGACGCCACCCCGGCCGAGATGCCGGCCGCAGAGGTCATGAAGGTGCTCTTGGCCGAGGCGTCGCTGAGGGGAGAGGCGGCGGCATACGCCGGGTTGAGCGCGAGGGCGGCCTTAGGAGCAGCGGCGGGGGCCGCATTGGCGGGCGCGGCCCAGCCAAACGTGACGATCAACGCCAACGAGGCCAGGGCGGCGATCCTTCGCCAGAGGCGCAGCCGCTCGGGGGTGTGCCACAAGAAGGTGGCGGAGCGGCGAGTGGGGACAGTCTGCGAGGGTGCAGATGCACTCATTTTCAGCGGGCTTTCAGTTAGGCCTGTCACCGTCGTGTCAGGGTTCCCTCCCAGGCGGCCGTCGCCGCCGGGTCGATCGTGCGGGGCAGGGATGTCCACACGGTCGTTGATGATCGTATTGGCAGCGCCGCTCGGACGTGTCATCTTACGCGCCCGGCTCACCCCGCGGGCTGTAACTATGGTCACACTTTGGCCCGGAGCCCCCTTAACCACACACGTGTCACATTATGCCCCGTTAACCATGTCCTGCACCGGAGCCCCGGGGATGGCCCCTATCGGGACGCGCAGCGGGCGCTTGCGTGCCGGGGACTGAACCACCGGCGGTGCGGCGGCCGGGCGACGGGTCGGGTGCCTTGCCACCGACCGGCGGGGTGCGATAGAGATGCCACCTCGCAGGCTGTTGGTGCTTGGGGACTTCTGCCCCTGGCTGTGGTATCGCTGCGCGAACTCCTGCTGCGCGTCATCCCGCACCCGTACCCTGACCACGCTGCCCAGCCAAGCGAAGCTTCCCCAGCCCCGAGACGATCCGATCGCTCGCCAAGCAGGGGGGCGCACGACCGTGCCGGCGCCCTCGAGTTCGCCCGACTTCTCGGCCTGCTCGACGCGGGCAGCGCACTCCCCTCATCCCCACCCACGGCCACACGCACAGGGCGCCTATAGTTGGCCACACAACCGACAGGGGAGCGCCGAAGGGCGCTGAGAGTGCGGCCGACGCCGCAGACCCTCGCACCTGATCCGGCTCACACCGGCGTAGGAAGTCGAGACACTCAGACCAGTCGTGTGGCGCGGGATCCTTGACGCGGCATACGCGCTGGGCTCCCTCTAGCCAACGGAGGGAACATGTCGAAGCACCTGGTGGCCACCGCGGCCGCCCTCACCACCACCCTTGCCGTCGCTGCGTGCAGTGTCGGCGGCGGCTCCGGCGACGGCTCGAGCAGCGCCTCGACCGGCGCGGCGTCCGAGTCCGGGTCGGCCTCGCCCACCACCGGCGGGGAGATCGCGCTCGTCACGCACGACTCGTGGAATGCCGACAAGGAGCTCCTCGCGGCATTCACCAAGCAGACCGGGGTCACCGTCAAGGTGGCCGCGTCCGGCGACGCCGGCGAGGTCACCAACAAGCTGGTCCTGGCCAAGGACGCCCCGACCGGCGACGTCGTCTTCGGCATCGACAACACCTTCGCCTCGCGGGCCGCCGAGGCGGGCATCCTCGAGCCGTATGCCGCGAGGCTCCCCCAGGGCGCCGACGCGCACGTGCTGGACGGGGAGGCCGGCAAGGTGCTCACCCCGATCGACTACGGCGACGTGTGCGTCAACGTCGACAAGGCGTGGTTCGCGGCCAAGAACAAGACTGCGCCCACGACCCTCAACGACCTGGTCAAGCCCGAATACAAGGACCTGTTCGTCACCCCCGGTGCGGCGACCTCCTCCCCCGGCATGGCCTTCCTGCTCGCGACGATCGGGAACTACGGCGAGGACGGCTGGGAGGACTACTGGCACTCGCTGAAGTCCAACGGCGTCAAGCTCACCAGCGGCTGGACCGACGCCTACTCCGTCGACTTCTCCGGCGGCGAGGGCAAGGGACCGCGCCCGATCGTGCTGAGCTATTCGACCTCCCCCGCCTTCACCGTGCCGGAGGGCGGCGGCGGCTCGACGACCGAGGCGCTGCTCGACACCTGCTTCCGCCAGGTGGAGTATGCCGGCGTCATCAAGGGCGCCAAGAACCCCTCTGGCGCAAAGGCATTCATCGACTTCATGCTCGGCAAGGACTTCCAGGCCGCGCTCCCCGACTCGATGTACATGTATCCCGTCGACTCCTCGGCCAAGCTCCCGGCCGAGTGGACCAAGTGGGCCAAGACCTCGCCGAAGCCCATCGAGGTCTCGCCCGAGGACATCGCAAAGAACCGCACCACCTGGCTCAAGCAGTGGGCGGACGTCACCTCCGGATGAGCGATCTGAGGGGTATGCCGCGAGAGGCCGCGCCGCGATGACCCCGGCTCCGCCGCTGGGGCGCTTTTGCCCAATTGGGCTAAAGCGCCCCGTGGTGTGCCCGGGCGGTGAGCCGCGGTGAGCGTCGCCGCTCGAGGGGCGCGGGTCAGGCGCGGGGCACTGTCGGGCACCGGGCCGGGTCTGGTGCTGCTCGCGCTGCTGCCGCTCGCCTTCCTCGCAGTCTTCTTCCTCCTGCCCGTCGGGGGCATGCTGCTGCGCGGCCTCGCCCCCGACGGCGCGCTCGACCTGTCCGGATTCGCAGAAGGCCTGTCCGGCAGGCGTATCCAGCGCGTCATCGGCCTGACCCTGGCGCAGGCGCTGATCGCGTCGGCCATCTCGGTGCTGCTCGGCGTGCCGGTGGCCTATGCGCTCTATCGCCTCCGCTTCCCCGGCCGCGGGCTGCTGCGCGCCATGGTCGTCATGCCCTTCGTCATGCCGACGGTCGTGGTAGGCGTGGCCTTCCGGACGCTGCTCTCCGAGGGCGGGCCACTCGGGTCGCTCGGGCTCGACGGGACCTGGGCGGCGATCATCGCGGGCCTGGTCTTCTTCAACATCTCCGTCGTCGTGCGCACCGTCGGCGCGGCCTGGGAAGGGCTCGACACCCGCGCCGAGGAGTCCGCTGCCTCCCTCGGCGCCACCCCGCTCGAGGTGCTGCGCACCATCACCCTCCCGTCCCTGCTGCCCGCGATCCTCTCGGCCGCATCCGTCGTGTTCCTCTTCTGCGCCACCGCTTTTGGCGTCGTGCTGACGATGGGCGGGCTCAAATACGGCACGGTCGAGACCGAGATCTATCTCCAGACGGCGCACTTCCTCGACCTGCGCACCGCGGCCGTGCTCTCGGTCGTGCAGCTCATCGTCGTCCTCGCGCTGCTGGCCCTGGTCGCCCGCCTGCGCGCCCGCTCCGAGCACCCCCAGCGTCGCATCGGCGCGAGCGCGGCCGCCCGCCGGCCACGACGAGGAGACTGGCCCGCGCTGGCAGTGACCGCCGCGGTCGCGGCATACGTCCTCGCGCCGGTCTCCTCGCTGGTGATCCGCTCGCTGCACCGCGACGGGCGGTGGACGCTCGCGAACTATCGCGCGCTCGGCACCACCGGTGATGGCAACGCGCTGCTGGTGCCGGTGTGGGAGGCGCTGCGCAACTCCTTCGCGATCGCCGTCGACGCCACGCTGATCGCGCTCGTGCTGGGGCTGGTCGTGGCGATCATCGTCAGCCGCCACCCGCGCGCGCCGCTGGCCAGGCGGGGGCAGGCCTTCTTCGACAGCGCCTTCATGCTGCCGCTCGGGGTGTCGGCGGTGACCGTGGGCTTCGGCTTCCTCATCACCCTCAACCACCCGCCGCTCGACCTGCGCAGCTCCTCGATCCTCGTGCCGATCGCCCAGGCCACCGTCGCCCTCCCCCTCGTCGTGCGCACCCTCGCGCCCGTGCTGCGCTCGATCGACGACCGGCTGCGGCAGGCCGCGATGGTGCTCGGCGCCTCACCATGGCGGGCGCTGCTGACCGTCGACCTGCCCACCGTGTGGCGGCCCCTGCTCGCTGCGGCGGGCTTCGCGATGGCGGTCTCGCTTGGGGAGTTCGGCGCCACGGCCTTCCTCGCCCGGCCCGACATGCCGACCCTGCCGGTCGTGGTCTTCCGGCTCATCGGGCGTCCCGGCGGCGACAACTTCGGCATGGCGATGGCCGCGTCGGTCGTGCTGACGGTCGTCACGGTCGCCATCATGGGGCTCGTGGAGCGACTGCGGATCTCGGCTGTGGGGACATTCTGATGGCTGATGCCCCGCGCCCCCCGGAGCGCTCCGGGACCGGCCTCGAGGTCGCCGACGCGACCGTCCGCTTCGGGGACCTGACCGCTGTCGACGATGTGTCTCTCCAGGTCGCCGGCGCCGAGACCCTGGCCATCCTCGGCCCGTCGGGCTGCGGCAAGTCCACGCTGCTGCGCGCGGTCGTCGGGCTCGAGGAGCTCACCTCGGGGACCGTGCGCTTCGACGGCGCCGACATGGCCGGGGTGCCCGTGCACCGCCGCGGCTTCGGCCTGATGTTCCAGGACGGCCAGCTCTTTGAGCACCTCACCGTCGGCGGCAATGTCGCCTATGGTCCGCGCCGCCGCGGCGTCGACCGCGCCGAAGCCATCGCCCGTGTTGAGCGCCTCCTCACGCTCGTCGGCCTCGATGGGTATGCCGCGCGCCGTCCCGCCACGCTGTCGGGCGGCGAGCGTCAGCGGGTCGCCCTCGCCCGGGCGCTGGCCGCCGAGCCCCGGCTCCTGCTGCTCGACGAGCCGCTCTCTGCCCTGGACGCCTCGCTGCGAGGACGGCTCGCGGCCGACCTGCGGCGGATCCTCGCGACGACAGAGACGCCCGCGCTGCTCGTCACGCACGACCACGAGGAGGCCTTTGCCGTCGCCGACCGCGTGGCCCTCATGCGGGCCGGCCGGATCGTGCAGACCGGCACCCCACGCGAGGTCTGGGCGCACCCCGTCGACGCCGAGGCGGCGCTCTTCCTGGGCTACTCCCGCGTGCTCGAGGCGCGTGAGGCTGAGGCACTCCGCGCCGCATACCCCTCGGCTCTGGGGGCGAGCGCAGGGCAAGGACGTGACACCGCGATCGCGCTCCGCCAGAACGCACTCCGCGTCGGCGACGGCCCCCTCGAGGCCGAGGTCATCACCGTCGCCCCCGCGCTCGACGAGCTGCGGCTGGCCGTGCGACTGGTCGACGGGACCGAGCTCGACGCCGTCGCCGGCCTGGTCGAGCCCGTCGAGGTGGGCCAGCACGTGCGGCTGGTGCTCGACGAGAGCGCGGTCGCCCGCCTCCCCTGAGCCGAGAGGCCAGAAGGGGTGGGAATTCGCGCCGGATTGCCACCCCTTTTGGCCTCTGGGCTCGCTGGGAAGTGCTGTCCCATCGCTATGCACTGCCCCGCGAAACGGACCGCTGGCGGGGCAGCACCACATTGCCCCACGGATCGCGCGGATCCCGGGGCAGCGTGATATTGCCCCGAGGTGCGCGGATCGCGGGGCAGTGCATAGCCTCCGGCACTCGGGCTTCAGGGGAGGGTGGGTGTGCTTCAGGGGAGGGTGGGTGTGGCAGGCTGGAGGCAGCAACTGACCTGCACAAACGAAGGAGCACACTCATGGGCACTCTCGTCTGGCGCCTCATCGGCACGGGTTCGGCGGTCCTGGCCGGCATCGTCGCCAACAAGCTCGTCACCCAGGTCTGGAAGAAGGCCGGCCGCGACGAGATCATCGACCCGCGTGACCCGCGCAGCCCGGCCAAGGACGCGGTGGCGTTCGCCGCGCTGACCGGTCTGGCCGCCGGCGCCGCCAAGGTCATGGCGACCCGCAAGGCCGCCCAGTTCTATGAGAAGCAGGCCGGCCACCTCCCCCAGCCCATGCGCGAGGGCAACGCCTGAGACGCGGTCCAACCACAGAGCGGGGGCACTGAGCCTGCCCGCTCAGTCCGGGCACTGCCAGATCAGCTGTCGGACGACCGCGGCCCGCGCTTGCGCTGCCGCGGTCGTCGGACCTTGACGCGCGACCAAGCGTCGCCGCTGGGGAGGATCCACTGCCGGCGCCGGGCCAGCAGCACGAGCGCAGCGCCGGTGATCGTCGCGAAGGTCATGCCGAGCGTGGGCTGCCCCAGACGCCAGCCGACCACCGCGACCGCACTGGCCGCGAGCGCACAGGTGGCATAGAGCGTGTTGCCGCCGAGGATGGCGGGCACCCTGCGCAGCACGATGTCGCGGACGGCGCCGCCTCCGACGGCCGTCACCATGCCGAGGACGAGCGCGGCCAGGATGCCGAGCCCGGCGAGCAGGGTCTTCTGCGCGCCGGTGGCCGACCAGCAACCGAGCGCCAGCGCGTCGAGCCAGGGCCACACCTTGTCCCAGGTGCGGCCCTCGATCGCCACGACATAGCTGAGGAAGGCCCCGAGGCCGGCGATCACCATGTACCAAGGGTCGACGAGCGCGGCGGGCGGCCCCTGCTGGAGCATCACGTCACGCAGCACACCGCCGCCGGTGCCCGAGAGCACCGCCAGCGTGACGAAGCCGATCGGGTCCAGCCCCGCCCGCCGGGCGATCAGGCCGCCGAGGACGGCATTGGCAAAGACACCGACGAGATCGACGAATCGGAAGAAGTCGCCGGGGTCCAGCCCGGTCACCGGCACGACGCGCAGACGCCCGTCAGCTCGACCGTGTGGCTGACCTCTGCATAGTCGTGCTCGGCGCCCACCCGGTCGGCCCACCGCTCCACGGCGGGTCCGGCGATCTCCACGGTCGAGCCGCACACGCGGCATACCAGGTGGTGGTGGTGATCGGTGGAGCAGGCGCGATAGACGGCCTCACCGTCGTCGCGGCGGATCATGTCGATCTCGCCGTCGGCGGCCATGGACTGGAGATTGCGATAGACCGTGGCGAGGCCGACGCGCTCGCCGTCGGTGCGCAGCCGGGCGTGCAGCTCCTGCGCCGAGACGAACTCCTCGCACTGGCCGAGCGCGGCGGCCACCGCCGCGCGCTGACGGGTGGTGCGTCGCGGTGCCTGCTCGGCCACAGTGCTCCTGCTGTCAGTGGGTGTGCTCATGGCTCGCGCTCTCGTGGTCGGCGTGCTCGTCATAGTGTCCCTGGTGCGGTGCGTGCCGGTGGCCGTCGTGCAGATAGTCGACATGGTCGTCGTGCACGATCGCCTCGTGCCCGCACCCGGGTCCGTGCTCGTGGTCGTGGCGCTCGGCGGCGGCGTGGGCGCGCGCGTCGATCCTGCGCAGCAGCCCGTGCGCCAGCGCCGCGAGGACGAATGCCGCGATGGCGAAGAGCACGATCGTGCCGCCCGACGGGGTCGCCGCGAAGTAGGACGTCACCACCCCGCCGACTGCGCTCAGCACCCCGACCAGCACCGCGATGCGCACCTGGGCGGCGAAGGAGCGGCCGAGCAGCTGTGCCGTCGCGTTGGGCAGGATCATCAGGGCGCTGATCAGCAGCAGCCCGATCACCCGCATGGAGACCACGACGGTGACGGCGGTCAGCACGGCGAGCGTGACGTTCAGGGCCGTCACCGGCAGGCCGACGGCGCGGGCGTACTCCTCGTCATGCGCCACCGCGAACAGCCGCGAGCGCAGCACCGCGGTGACGACCAGGACGACCGCGGCAAGTGCCGCGAAGACCATCAGGTCGGTCGAGCTCGTGGTCAGGATCGCGCCGAAGAGATAGCCGTTGAGGTTGGCCGGCGTGCCGCTGGGCGACTTGGAGATCAGCACGACGCCGAGGGCGATGCCGCCGTAGAACATCACCGCCAGCGCGACATCGCCGCTGGTGCGGCCGCGCGCCCGGATCCACTCGATCGCCACGGCCGCAAGGACGGCGGCGATCAGCGCGGTGATGACCGGAGAGGTCGAGGTCAGCAGCCCGACCGCGACGCCCGCCAGGGCGACGTGCCCCATGCCGTCACCGATGAGCGAGAGCTGGCGCTGCACAAGGAAGACGCCAACCATCGGCGCGGCCACGCCGACCAGCAGGGCGGCCAGCAGCGCCTGGCGCATGAAGTCGAGCGAGAGCAGCTCACCCATGGGGCAGCCTCCTGAGCGCATCGGCCGGGCCGGAGTCCGGGACGGGGCGGGGCCGGGTCGGCGGCTCCTCGTCAAAGTGGTGGTGCCCGCCGCGCGGCTCCCCCGGGTGCTCGTGGCGATGGGCGTATGCCGCGAGGTCGCCGTCGAAGTCCACCGCGCCGTTGCGGGTGCACACCACCCGGGTGAGGAAGCCGGTCAGGGCGTCCATCTCGTGGGTGACGATGACCATCGTGGTGCCCCGCTCGGCGAGGCGGCCGAGCACGTCGGCGAGCACATGCTGGTTGGCCACGTCGACACCGGCGGTCGGCTCGTCCATCAGCAGCACCTCGGGCTGGGAGGCCAGGGCGCGGGCGATGAGCACCCGCCGGTGCTGACCGCCCGAGAGGGTCGAGACGTCCTCGCGGGCCCGGTCGGCCAGGCCAACGAGTTCGAGGGCCTCGTCGACGATCTGCCGGTCGCGCCGGCCCGGCCGAGAGAACCAGCCTAGGTGCGGCAGCCGACCGACGCCGACGACCTCGCGCACCGTGGCGGGGACGGCGTGGGAGAGGGTGTGGCGCTGGGGCACATAGCCAAGGCGGGTGTGCTCGTGGAAGTGGGCCCGGTCGACACCGAAGAGCTCCACCCTGCCCCCGAGCTGCTGGCTCAGCCCCAGCAGGCCCTTGACGATCGTCGACTTGCCCGAGCCGTTGGGCCCGGTGATGGCGACGACCTCGCCCGCAGCGATGTCGAGGGTCACCCCGCTGATGACCGGGCGGTCGTCATAGCCGAAGGCCGCGTCGGTCATCGAGATGACCGACGCGGCTGCGGTGCCCGCCGAAGGGGCGTCTCCCGGCTGGGGCGAGGGGTCTATCCGCACTCCTGGCCCTTCTTCAGCGTGGCGAGGTTGCTGCGCATGATCTCAAGGTAGTCGGAGCCGGCGGACTTGTCCGTCACGGCCTCGACCGGGTCGAGGACGGCGACCTGCGCACCGCCCTCCTTGGCGATGGTCTGGGCGAGCGCCGGGCTGACCAGGGTCTCGGCATAGACGGTGCCTACCTTGGCCTCCTTGACGTGCGCGACGAGGTCCTTCATCTGCGCCGCGTCTGGCTCGGCGTCGGGGCTGATGCCGGCGATCCCCACCTGGTGGAGGTCGTAGCGGTGGGCGAGATAGCCGAATGCCGCGTGGCCGGTGACGAGGTCGCGGCTCTTGCAGTCGGCCAGGCCCGCCTTGAACTCGCCATCGAGCGCCGTCAGCTTGGCCGCGAACGCCTTGGCGTTGGCCCGGTAGTCGGCGGCGTGCTCGGTGTCCGCCGCCGCGAGCCGCTCCCCCACCGCGGTGGCGACGGTCGCGTACTTGGTGGGGTCGAGCCAGAAGTGCGGGTCCTGCGCACCGTGGTCGTGGCCGGCGTGCTCGTCGGCGCTCTCGCCCTCGTGGCCCTCCTCGGGGGCGGCCAGGTCGAGGCCGGCGACCGGCGCGACGTCGAACGCCGTGGCGCCGCCCTGGCTGGCGACGGCGTCGTCGACGGCGGGCTGGAAGCCCTTCTGATAGACCACGACCTGCGCCCGACCCAGGTCCACGACGTCCTTGGGCGTGAGCTCGAGGTCGTGCGGCTCCCCGCCGGGCTTGGTGAGGGTCGCGACCGTGACGTGCTCGCCGCCGACCTGCTCCGCGGCATACGCCAGGGCATAGAAGGCGGCGCTCACGGGCACCTTGCCGCCGGGCGACTCCTCGCCCCCGCCGTCGCTGCCACCCCCACAGGCGGCGACGGTCAGGAGGGGGGCGAGGGCGGCCACGGCGGCGAGACGGGTTGGGCTGAACATGAGAATGATGCTCACTCAAATGGGAATGATTGTCAATTTCGCGCTCGTGCCCCGCGGCCGTCAGGCCGGTTTGACCGCCAGGACCTGGCACGGGGCATCCAGGAGGATGCGCTGGGCGGACGAGCCGAGCAGCAGCTTGCCGACGGGACTGCGGTGGCGCATCCCGATCACGATCACCGACACGTGCTCGGCCCGGGCGACCTCGAGCAGCTCCTCGGCCGGGTCGCTGCCGTGGTCGACGACGCGCACCTCGAAGTCGAGGCCCGCCTCCTCGAGGTCGCGGCGGATGATCTCCAGCTGGTCTGCGCCCGCCCGGTGGCTGTCGGCCAGCCGGTCGTCGCGGACCTGGTTGACGACCAGCAGCCGCTCCGTGCGGCGCTTGGCCTCCTCGACGGCCGCGGTGAGCGCGGCCTCGCCATAGGCGTTGGGGATGTATCCGACAAGGACGGTCATGCCACAGTCTCCTTGGGGGTGCGACGGACGAGGCGGGCGATCAGCGGCCAGAGGATCACGGCGGCAGCGATGGCGTAGGCCGCCCACGCCACCGGACCGCCGACCAGGCCCGAGATGTCGCCGCCGCTGGTCTGCAGCGATCGGCGCAGGTGCTTCTCCATGACGGGGCCCAGGATGACGCCGATGATGAGGGGCAGCACGGGCAGCCCGAACCGGCGCATCAGGAAACCGAGCAGGCCAAGCGCGAGCAGCAGGTAGAGGTCGAACGGCTGCCCGTTGACGGCATACGCGCCCATGGACGAGAAGAAGAGGATGCCGGCATAGAGATAGGGCCGCGGGATCTGGAGCAGCTTTGCCCAGGCCGGCGCCAGGGGCAGGTTGAGCACGAGCAGCATGAGGTTGCCGATGAAGAGGCTGGCCAGCAGGGCCCACACCATGTCGGGCTGCTTGGTCATCAGCAGGGGGCCGGGCTCCATGCCATAGCCCTTGATCGCCGCGAGCATGATCGCCGCCGTCGCGTTGGTCGGCAGGCCGAGGGCGAGCATCGGCACGAGCGTGCCTGCGGCGGAGGCGTTGTTGGCCGCCTCGGGCCCGGCGACGCCCTCGATCGCACCCTTGCCGAACTCCTCGGGGTGCTTGGAGAGCTTCTTCTCGGTCATATACGACAGGAAGGTCGGGATCTCGGCGCCGCCGGCCGGGATCGCGCCGAAGGGGAAGCCGAAGGCCGTGCCGCGCAGCCACGGCTTCCAGGATCGCTTCCAGTCGCTCTTGCTCATCCACGGCTGGCCGACGGGGATGACCTCGGCGGCCTTGCGCCGCAGGTGGGCGGCGACCCAGAGGGCCTCGCCCATGGCGAAGATGCCGACTGCGACCACGACGACGTCGATGCCGTCGGCGAGGAATGAGTTGCCGAAGGTCAGGCGCTGCTGGCCGGTGACGAAGTCGATGCCGATCAGCCCGATCGTCAGGCCGACCAGCAGCGACGCGACGCCCCGCACCCGGGAGGCACCGAGCACCGCCGTGACGCCGACGAAGGCGACACAGATGATCGCGAAATACTCCGGCGAGCCCAGATTGACGGCGAAGTCGACAACTGGCGGCATGACGAGACACAGCAGCAGCGTCGCGATGGTGCCGGCTACGAACGAGCCGATGGCCGCCGTCGAGAGGGCCTGCGCGGCCCGCCCGGCCTTGGCCATCTTGTTGCCCTCGATCGAGGTGATGACCGACGACGACTCACCAGGGGTGTTGAGCAGGATCGACGTCGTCGAGCCGCCATACATGCCGCCGTAGAAGATCGCCGCGAAGAGGATGAGCGCCTGGGTCGGCTCCATGCCGTAGGTGACCGGGAGCAGCAGCGCCACGGTCATGGCCGGGCCAATGCCGGGCAGCACGCCGACGGCGGTGCCCACCGTCACGCCGAGCAGCGCGATGAGCAGGTTCATCGGCGTCAGGACGTCGGCGAAGCCGCCGAGGAGGTTGTTGATATTTTCCATCAGAGAATCCCTTGGAGGATGCCGGCCGGCAGGTTGACCCCGAGTCCGATCGCGAAGCCATAGAAGGTGATCAGGGACAGCGTGAGGCCGATCAGGGTCGCGCGGATGATGTGCCGGCTGCCCAGCGCATAGGACGTGCCGGCGAAGAGCAGCGTGCCCGAGATGACCCAGCCGAGCGGCTGGATGAGCAGCGCGTTGGCGATGAAGACGGCGGCGAGCATGGCCAGGGTCTTCCAGTCGGCGGACTCGCCGAGGTCGACGTCCTCGCCGGCCTCCATCTCGCCGACCCCGCCACGGGCGATGTCGAGGGCATAGAGAGCCGCGGTGACCAGCAGCAGCGCCCCGACGACCAGGGGCATGGGCTTCGGCCCGATCGGGTCGTTGCTGCTCGTCACGTGCGCCAGTCGCAGGGCATCGCCGATCACCAGCAGGCCGAGCAGGCCGAGGGCGGCCGCGACGCCGAACTGGGCACGGTCCGGGCCGCGGCTCTCGCCGTCGTGTCCCGTCAGCTCCTGGTATGCCGCAGAGGCGGCGGGCTCGTGGCCCGCCGCCTCGGGGGACGGGGCGGCGTGGCTCACGCCAGGCCCAGCTGCGTCAGGGTGTCGGCCACCGACTTGTCCTGCTCGGTGAGGAAGGTGCCGAACTCGTCACCGGTCACGAAGGCGTCGGTCCAGCCGCGCTTCTCCAGCTCGGCCTTCCAGCCGGCGGAGTCGTGCATCCTGGTGAAGGCATCGATCCAGACCTTCTTGTCGGCGTCAGAGATGCCGGGAGGGGCCACGACGCCGCGCCAGTTGGTGAAGGTCATGTCGATGCCCTGGTCCTTGAGGGTCTTGACGTCCTTGAGGGCGTCGACCGGCTTGTCGGACGTGACCGCCAGGACACGCACATCGCCCGCCTCGACCTGGTCGAGGAACTCGCCGAACCCGCTGGCGCCGAAGGCGATCTTGTTGCCCAGGAGCGCGGGGAGGAGCTCGCCGCCACCGTCATAGGAGACGAAGGAGACCTGCTTGGGGTCGATGCCCACGGCCTTGGCGAGCTGCATCGGGAGCAGGTGGTCGGGGCCGCCGGGCGAGGAGCCACCGCCGACGGTGACCTTCTTGGGGTCGGCCTTCCAGGCCTTCACCAGGTCGTCCATCGACTTGTAGGGGGAGTCCTTGGGCACGACGATCGCACCGGCCTCCTCGATCAGCTTGGCGATCGGGGTGGTCTCGTTGAGCTTGGCCTTGGACTTCTGGGTGTAGGCCGCGCCGACGACGCCGAGGCCCATCTGCATGGCCAGCTTGCCGTTGCCCTTCTCGTTGACGACGCGCTGGAGGCCGACGGTGCCACCGGCACCCGGCAGGTTGAAGACCTGGACCGTCTTGGTGATCTTCTCGGTCTCCATCACCTTGGCCGCGGTGCGGGCGGTCGTGTCATAGCCGCCACCGGGGGCGTTGGGGACCATGTACTGCAGGCCCGAGGCGGGGGTGGCGCTCGCGGAGCCGGAGGCCGACCCGGAGCCGGAGGACCCGGCGTCCTTGGCGGTGGCACCGCACGCCGACAGGGCGAGCGCAGAGGCGACGGCCACGGCTGCGGCGCGGAGAGGAAGGCGGGGGCTCATCGTCGAACCTTTCGTGAAGGGGTTGTCCGGCGCGGGCTTCCCAACTGCGGTCGGCCAGCGGCATGATCGTGGCCCCTGCGGGTCGCGCTCGTCTCGCTTGTGTCAGCAGAGAAGGTTGAGTTCATAGTGGTCACGCGGTGGCGCCCCAGTCTCACGGGCCAGCTCCTCGCCGGACAGGCCGCCATCCTGCTGACCGCTCTGCTGGCCGTGGCCCTGGTCTCCCTGGCCCAGTCGACCTCCACGTTCGAGCGGGTGGAAGGGCGGCGGGTGACCGCGCTGGCAGAGATGACGGCCGCCCAGCCGCTCGTGCGGCATACCCTCTCCGAGCCGGCCCAGCGCACCGCCCTGGCGACCTATGCGCAGTCACTGGTGGCCCAGTCCGGTGTCGACCTGGTCATCATCGCCGACCCGGACGAGCGCATCCGGGTCTCGACGGGCGCGCGCGAGGAGGGGGCGGCGCTGCCGGTCGGGGCAGAGTCGGTGCGCACCGGCGGTGGGTGGACGGGGCGGCTGGACGCCTTCGGACAGACGCAGCTGGCCGCGCAGGTGCCCGTCCTCGACGACACCGCCGGGCATGTCGGCCAGCAGCTCGGCACGGTCATGGTGGGCGTCGACTATCCCTCCATCGCCGACCGTCTGAGAGGGGCCTCCAGCTATCTGCTGACCTATCTCGGCATCGCGGGAGTCCTTGGGGGACTTGGCTCCTGGGCCCTCGCGCGGCGCATCAAGCGACAGACGCTCGGCCTCGAGCCCCATGAGATCGCGGGGCTCGCCGAGCACCGGGAGGCGCTCCTGCACGGCCTGGCCGAGGGCGTCGTGGCGCTCGACACCCGTGGTCGGATCACCCTCGTCAACGACATCGCCCGGCGGCTGCTCGACTTCCCCGAGCACGCCGTCGGCATGGCCCTGCCCGACCTGCGGGTCAACGGCCGGCTGCTCGACGTGCTGACGGGGGTGGCCAGCGACGGGCGAGACGAGGTCGCCATCCGGCACGGCCGGGTGCTCGTGCTCAACCGCATGGAGGTGGAGCAGGACAGCAAGCCGATCGGCAGCGTCACAACCGTGCGCGACCGCACCGAGCTGGCCGACCTCGAGCGGGAGATCGGCGCCTTCCGCTCCGCCACGCAGGTCCTGCGCGCCCAGGCGCACGAGTTCTCCAACCAGCTGCACACGATCTCCGGGCTGATCCAGCTGGGCGAGCACGACGAGGTCGTCGACTATGTCGCCGCGCTCAGCAGCGCCCGCGAGTCGCTCGACCTCCAGATCACCAGCCGCATCCGCGACAACGCGATCGCCGCGCTGGTGCTCGCCAAACATGCGCAGGCGGCAGAGCGCCGTGTCGACCTGCGGGTGGCCGACGACTGCGACCTCGACCGGCTGCGGCCGGAGGACTCGGCCGATGTGGCGACCGTGCTGGGCAATCTCGTCGACAACGCGGTCGATGCCGTGGCGGACCTCGCCGGCGAGCGGTGGGTGGAGACCGGTGTCCACCAGGACGCCGCGACCGTGCGCGTGGTGGTGCGTGACTCCGGTCCCGGCGTCGAGCCGGAGCTGACCCAGGAGGTCTTCACCCGCGGATTCACCACCAAGGTGGCCGAGTCCGGGGAGCGCGGCATCGGGCTGGCCCTGACCCGACTGGTCTGCACACGGCGCGGCGGCGAGGTGCGGGTCACCAACACCCCCGATGGCGCTATGTTCACAGCGGACATGACCATCACTCCCCTGGACCCCGCATGATCCGCGTGCTCATCGTCGACGACGACTTCATGGTCGCGCGGATCCACCGTGGCTTCGTCGAGCGGATCAACGGCTTCGAGGTGGTCGGCTCGGCGGGCAACGGCGCCGATGCGCTGACCGCAGCCGCGGGACTCGAGCCCGACCTCGTCCTGCTCGATCTCTATCTGCCGGACGCCTTCGGGCTCGATGTCACCGCCCAGCTCGCGGCCGAGGGCGTCGACGCCGATGTCATGGTCATCAGCGCGGCCAAAGAGGCCGACACGGTGCGCCGCGCGGTGCGTCAGGGTGTGGTCGACTATCTGCTCAAGCCCTTTGCCTTCGAGGACCTGCGGGTGCGCCTGGAGAGGTATGCCGCCGCGCGGCACCGCATGAACCTCACCGAGGTCACGGGCCAGGACGACATCGACCGGGCCCTCGGCAGGGACGCCGCCGGGGCCCCCGGAGGGACACTGCCCAAGGGGCTCAGCCCCGAGACCCTCCGGCTGGTCGAGGACGCGGTGGCCGCGGCCGACTCGGTCTCGGCGACCGAGTGCGCCGAGGCCGTCGGCCTCTCCCGGGTGAGCGCCCGGCGCTATCTCGAGCACCTCGTCACCACGGGCCGGGCCAGTGTCACCCTCCGCTACGGGACCACCGGCCGGCCCGAGCGCCGGTACGCGCGCTCCGGCTGAGCGCGGCATACCCTCGGGTCCATGAGCGCAGCACAGGTGAGTGACGGCGAGGAGCGGGCGGTCGCGGCATACCGCGCGCTGGGCGTGCAGGCGCAGATCACGAGGCACGGGCGGGTTGGCTCGCTCGAGGAGGCCGCCCGGGCCCGCGGGGTGGAGCCACGCGACATCATCAAGACGCTGGTGGTGCGCCGTGGCGAGGGGGACTACCTCTTTGTGCTCGTGCCCGGTGACCGCGAGATCTCCTGGCCCAGACTGCGCACCCACCTCGGCGTCAACCGCCTGTCGATGCCCGACGCCGAGACCGCTAGGGAGGCAACAGGATACGAGCGAGGGACGATCACACCTTTTGGCTCGACCACCGCCTGGCCGGTCATCGCCGACGCGACGATCCCCGGCCGCCGGGTCTCGCTTGGCGCGGGCGCCCACGGCGTCGCCGCCACCGTCGACTCCGACGAGGCGCTGAGCGCGCTCGGCGCCGAGGTCGCCGACGTCACCGATCCCATCGGCTGACCGGGGCCAGCAGACAGCGCAGGTGCCGCGACCCCCAGGATGGTCGCGGCACCCGAGTGCGGTGATCTCCTCAGACGAAGATGATCTGGGCGCCCTCGCTGAGCTCCATGAAGTCTGTCGCGGAGATGACGCCCTCGACGCCGTCTACGAGGTCCTCCTCATTGAGCTTCATCATGTCGAAGGACAGCCGGCAGGCCCACAGATGCCCGCCCATGTCCTGGATGTGCTCGACCATCTCAGGGATCGTCGGGATGTCGAGGTCGGCGATCTGCTTCTTCATCATCTTGGTCGCGGCGCTCGTCATGCCCGGCACACCGCCGAGGACCTGTGGCATCGACATGTTCTCCAGGCCGGGCTTGAGCCGGGCCAGCTCGGGCATGTGCATGGCGGTGTTGCCGACCATCGAGAACTTGAGGTTGTCCTGGGTCTTCTTGTTGATGATGTCGAAGCCCCAGAAGGTGAAGAAGATGTGGGTCTCGATGCCCTCGCCGAGCGCGGCGCTGGCGAGGATCAGGCCCGGGTAGGCCATGTCGAGGTTGCCCTTGGAGCAGATGACGACGAGCTTGCGCTCGCCTGAGTCGGCGTCGTCGTCGCCGAAGTCGGGGATGATCGGGGTGTCGGTCATGATGGGTCTCCTTGTGGCGCAGGGGTACTGGGATCAGAGGCCGGGTCAGACACAGCCGACCGGCTTGGGCACGCCAGCGATATAGGACATCTTCTTGGCCGGCTTCTTGGGGAAGAGCGCGAAGAGCTCCTTGACGTTGAAGCCGCCGGCGGTGGACATCCGGCGCAGGGTCGGGGTCACCTTGTCGTTGGCCTGGTAGTCCTCGCGCATGAAGCGGATGGGGGCCCAGTGGGCGTCGGTCATCTCGATGCCGATCTGCCTGGCGAGCTCGACGGCCAGCGCCTCGTCCCACTCGTCGGGGTTGACCAGGAACCCCTCCTCGTTGACGTCGATCCGGCGGCCCGCGATGGTCGTGGTGGGCATGGTGTCTCTCCTTGGTGGTGGTCAGTGGCCGGCCGCGGCCATGGACGGGTCGGCGGGGATCTTGCCGGTCATCGACATCGCCGCGGGGAGCGGGATGGGCCGGCCGGGCAGCAGCATGTGCCAGTAGATGTGCTCGAAGGCGAGCTTGCCGAGGTGGTTGGAGCGCGACTCCTTGAGCAGCTGCATGGGCCCGACCCTGGGCAGCGGGAAGGTGCCGGTGAGCGGCTGGGTCTCGTAGTTGAAGTCGAGCAGCAGGCCCTTGCCGCGGCCGGACTCGACGAAGCAGTTGGCGTGGCCGTCGAAGGAGTGCGTCATCGGCTCGCCCTTGGCCAGCGCGACGAAGTTGTCGACGAAGACATCGGCCTCGAAGTGCGCGACCGAGCCGGCCTTGCTGGTGGGCACATTGCTCGCGTCGCCGAGCACGAAGATGTCGTCGTGTGCGACCGAGCGCAGCGTGTGCTTGTCGACGGGGATGAAGCCCAGCTCGTCGCCCAGGCCGGAGTCGATGATGAACTGCTGGCCCATGTTGAGCGGCACCGTCACGAGCAGGTCGAAGGGGATCTCGCGCTCGTCATAGGACACGATCGCCTGGGCCTCGTTGTCGATCGACTCGATCATGAAGTCGGTCTCGACCTCGATGCCGCGCTCGGTGAGCAGGTGCCCGAGGGTCGCCGACGCGACCGGCTTGGTGAAGGCGCCGTCGAGCGGGGTGACATAGGTGATCGAGACCTTGTCGCGGATGCCGCGCCTGGTGAGGTAGTCGTCGGCGAGGAAGCTGAACTCCAGCGGCGCGACCGGGCACTTGATCGGCATCTCGGTGATGTGCACGACGAGCCGCCCGCCGGTGAAGCGCTCCAGCGCCTGGTGCAGGGCGGCCGATCCCTCGAGGGTGTAGAAGTCGAAAACCTTTGTGTGCCAGAGCTCCCCGTCGGCCATGCCGGGCGTCTGGTCGGGCCGGGGCACTGCGCCGGTGGTCACGATCAGGTAGTCGTAGTCGAGCGTCCGCCCGCCCTTGAGCAGGACCGACTTGCCGTCGGCATCGATGCGCTCCACCTCGGCGAGGGTGAAGTCGACGCCGTCGGGCAGGAAGCGCCAACGGGGTTTGACGATCTGCCTGGGCGAGTAGATGCCGAACGGGATGAAGAGGTAGCCGGGCTGGTAGTGGTGACTGTCATCGCGGTCGACGACGGTGATCTGCCACTCCGCTTCGGCAAGCTCCTTGCGCAGCCGGTTGGCCAGGATCGTGCCGGCCGTGCCGGCACCGAGGATGAGCAGTTTCCGCATGGCGGCGTGTCCTTCCGGCCCCGCTCGCCGCGCGAGGGTGGGCGCGGGCAGACAGGGGTGGGGCCTCCCCCACGATAATACCCCCGAGGGTATGCCGCGCAAGCGGCTCCCGATGTCCGCTATGTCACGTTTGGGGAGCCTGACCGCGAGCCGGCCGCGCGGCATACCGCGTGTCGGTGGGGCTCATCTAGGGTCGAGGCATGAAGGCGATCACGCTCCCCGCCCCCGGCGATGCCAATGCGCTCGTCCTGGCCGATGTCGACGCCCCCGAGCCCGGCCCCGGCGAGGTGCGCCTGACGGTGCGAGCCGCTGGTGTCAACCGGGCAGATGTCTTGCAGCGCAAGGGTTTTTATGACCCGCCACCCGGCTCCTCGCCCTATCTCGGCCTGGAGGCGAGCGGGACGATCGACGCACTCGGCGACGGCGTCGAGGGCTGGCAGGTCGGCGACGAGGCGTGCGCGCTGCTGGTCGGCGGTGGCTATGCCGAGCAGGTGTGCGTGCCTGCGGGCCAGCTGCTGCCTATCCCCGCCGGTGTCTCGCTCGAGGACGCGGCCGCGCTGCCCGAGGTGGTCAGCACGGTGTGGTCCAACGTCTTCATGACAGCCGCCCTGATGCCGGGGCAGACGCTGCTCGTCCACGGCGGCTCCTCCGGCATCGGCACGATGGCGGTCCAGCTCGGCCGCGAGGTCGGCGCGCGCGTCGCCGTCACGGCCGGCTCCGCGGAGAAGCTCGAGTTCTGCCGCGAGCTCGGCGCGGAGATCCTCATCAACTACAAGGAGGCGGACTTCCTCGAGGCGCTGCGGGCCGAGACCGACGGCGCGGGGGCGGATGTCATCCTCGACAACATGGGCGCGAAGTATCTCGCCCGCAATGTCGACGCCCTGGCCACCAACGGCCGCCTGGTCGTCATCGGGATGCAGGGCGGGGTCAAGGCCGAGCTCAACCTCGGCACCCTGCTCATGAAGCGTGCCGCGGTCATCGCCACCTCGCTGCGCGCCCGCCCCGAGGAGGAGAAGGCCGCGATCGTCGCCGCTGTGCGCGAGCACGTGTGGCCGCTGGTCGAGGCGGGCCGGGTCAAGCCCGTCATCCACTCGCGCTACCCGCTCGCCGACGCCGCCCAGGCGCACGCGGAGATGGAGGCCTCGACCCACCTCGGCAAGATCCTGCTGACGGTCGACTGAGCGATGGCACGCGCGACGCCGCCCGGGCCTGCGGACCCGGCCGCCATCGACGGCTACGTCGCGGGCTTTGCCGGCCAGGCGGCATACCCCCATCTGGTCGAGCTGTGCGCCCTGCTGCGGGAGATCGTTCCGGAGGGGACCGGCGAGAAGATCGCCTACCAGCTGCCGACATTCACCTATCACGGCAATCTCGTGCACTTCGGCGGCTTCGAGCGACACGTCGGCTTCTATCCCGGCGGGTCGCCCACGAGCGTCTTCGCCGACGAGCTGGCCGGCTATGTGACCGGCAAGGGGAGCATCCGGCTGCCGCTCGACCGGCCGCTGCCCCGCGACCTGATCACGCGCATCGTCGCCTTCCGCGTCGAGGAGAACCTCTCTCGCATGTCGGAGCGCAACCGGGCCAAGGCGCGCCCGAAGCCGAGCTGACACGCCGTCCCTTGACCTGCGGCATACCGGGTATGTACCGTGCTCATCAGCACGACATACTCGGTATGCCGTGCACCATCTCAGGGGACAAAGGAGTCCGACATGTCGGTCAAGCAGGGGTTGCTGGCGCTGCTGAGCGAGGAGCCGATGTATGGCGCCCGGCTCAAGACGGAGTTCGAGGGGCGCACGGGCGGGACGTGGCCGATCAACATCGGCCAGATCTACACCACCCTCGCCCGGCTCGAGCGCGACGGGCTCGTCGAGCAGGTCGGCGCCGACGACGAGGGGCGGATCTCCTATCGCCTCACCGCCACCGGGCGCGAGGAGGTCGGGCACTGGTGGTTCTCGCCCGTCGACCGTGACCGCACCCCGCGCGACGAGCTGGTCATCAAGCTCGCGCTCGCCGTCACCTCCCCCGGTGTCGACGTCGCCCGGGTCGTGCAGACCCAGCGGACCGCCACCCTGCGGACCCTGCGTGACTACACGCGGCTCAAGCACGACGCGCTCGACCAGGCCGACGCCGACGCGTCGGCGGCCGATGACGGCGCGGGCGAGCGCGACCTTGCGTGGCTGCTCGTGCTGGAGAACCTCATCTTCTCGGCCGAGGCCGAGACCCGGTGGCTCGACCATGTCGAGTCCCGGCTGGCCCGGGAGGCGGGTCGACCGCGACCGCAGGGGGATCGCGGACGACCCGCCTCGACGGGTGCCGACCTGGTCGCACAGGCCCGTGAGGAGGCCCGGCGATGAGCGCCCCACTGCTCCAGCTCATCGACATCACGCGGGTCCATGGCGAGGGCGAGCAGGCGGTCCGTGCGCTCAGCGGCGTCAGCCTCTCGGTCGCAGCCGGCGAGCTCGTCGCCGTGATGGGCCCCAGCGGATCCGGCAAGTCGACGCTGCTCAACATCGCCGGGGCGCTCGACCGCCCCACGTCCGGCACCGTGCTCATCGAGGGCGAGGACGTCAGCCAGCTCTCGCCGCGTGAGCTGGCCAGACTGCGCCGGCGGCGCTGCGGCTTCGTCTTCCAGGACTACAACCTCATCCCCTCGCTCACGGCTGGCGAGAACGTCTCTCTCCCAATCGAACTCGACGGGCTGCGGCCCCGCAAGGCCCGTCGGCAGGCCCGCGCCGCCCTCGACCTGATGGGGCTGGCCGACCTCACCGACCGCTATCCCGACAAGATGTCCGGCGGCCAGCAGCAGCGGGTGGCGATCGCCCGCGCCCTGGTGGGCTCGCGCCGGGTGGTCCTCGCCGACGAGCCGACCGGCGCGCTCGACAGCCACACCGGCGAGGAGGTGCTGCGCGTGCTGCGCCGTCGCTGCGACGAGGGGGCCGCCGGCCTGCTCGTCACCCACGAGGCCCGCCACGCGGCCTGGGCCGACCGGGTGGTCTTCCTGCGCGACGGGGTGATGGTCGACCAGACCGGCTCCCGCGAGGGCGCGGAATCCCTTCTCGCAGCTGGGAAGTGACGTCATGTCCTCGACCCTGACCCGGCCCGAGGCACGACCGCAGGAGTATGCCGTGCCGGCACCTCCCGGCGGGTCCTCCTTTGCCCAGTGGCTCGCCTCCTGGACCGTCGCCCTGCGCATGGCCCGCCGTGATGTGCGCCGCCACCGCGGTCGCAGCGCCCTCGTCGTCGTCATGGTGATGCTGCCCGTGGCGATCCTCATCGCTGCCGCCGCAACGCTTTTCGGCGTCAACGCCACCGACCTCGACAAGACCGTGGGCTCCGCGCAGGCCCGGATCTCCTGGCCGCAGCCGACCACGGTCATGACAAGCCCAAGCGGCAACATGAGCAGCGGCGGCATGGCGCCGGCGGCCAACCTGCCCGGACAGCGGCCCTCACAGGATGCGACCGTGGCCGAGATGGCGGCGGCCCTGTCCACAACGCTGGGCGGCAGCGCGCTCCCCGTCTTCCAGCACGACACCCGGTGGGTCGACGGCGAGCGGCGCCGCCTGGTCACCGACCTCGCGCTCGACGCCCGGGTCGGCCTGGGCGACAAGGCCGAGCTGACCTCGGGCCGCTGGGCGGAGAGCGAGTCGGAGGCGGTCGTCACCCCCGAGGGCGAGCGGCGCGGCATCCCGACCTCAGGCAGGATCACTGTGCAGGGGCCGGACGGCGAGCGCGAGCTGACCATCGTCGGCACCGCCAAGGCCTACACCGAGTGGGGTGGCATGCCCGCGCTGGTGGTCCTCCCCACCCAGACCGAGCTCGCGGCGGCGCCCGGGGCCTCGGGAGCCGGCCCGAGTTTCCTGCTCGTGCGCGAGGCGCCCGTGACGTGGGCCGAGGTCAAGGGCCTGTGGAAGTACGGCATCACCACCACGAGCCGCCACGTGGCCGAGCACCCTCCGACCGAGTCCGAGATCCCCGCCGAGGTGCGTGGTGACGACGGCGGCAGCCAGGAGAGCGCCTTCGTCGTGCTGCTCGGCGCCCTGCTCTTTGTCGTGGTCGGCCTCATGGTCGCCCCCGCCTTCGGCGTCGGCATCGCCCGCCAGCGCCGCGCGCTCGCCCTCTCGGCGAGCAACGGCGCGACCACGCCGGCCCTGCGCCGCACAGTGCTCTCCCAGGCGGTCGTCCTTGGCGGCATCGGCGCCGCCCTCGGCGTGGGGGCGGGGCTGCTCGCGCCGCCGGCACTGAGCTGGGCCATCGCCCAGGTCCGGCCGGACGTGTGGCTCCCGACCAGCCGGCCGCCATGGTGGTTCATCGCGTTCATCGCCGGGTGTGCGCTGCTCAGCACCTTCGCCGCCGCGCTCGCCCCCGCCCTGCGGCTCGGGCGGCTCGACATCGTCGGTGTGATGCGCGGCCAGGCCGTGTCGCCGCCGCTCAGCAGGACGATGACGCTGGCCGGCGCTGTCCTCGCAGCGCTGGGTGGGCTCGCCACCATCGGGTGTGTGGTGGCCAAGACGCCCGAGATCCCGGTCGTCGTCGCGATGCTCGTGCTCTTCCTCGGCGCGGTGCTGCTGGTGCCGGCGTGCCTGGTCCTCTGTGGCGGTCTGGGCCGGCTGCTGCCCGTGTCGCTGCGCATGGCGGCCCGCGACGCCGCCCGGCAGCGCACGCGCTCGGGTCCCACCGTGGCCGCCGTCATGGGGGCCGTCGCGGTGCTGACCGTCTTTGGCATCGCGCTCACCAGCGACACCGCCCAGCGCGCCAAGGAGTACTCGCCACGGAACGCCCCTGGCCGGGGCATGGTCACCATCCCCTACACGCTGACCGACACCGGCGCGGGAGGTGACGGGGCGCAGCAGGCGAGGCGCATCGACGCCGAGATCGCCACGGTGACCACGACGGTGCAGCAGCAGATCCCCGGCGCCACCCTCGTGCCCATCAGCCGGCTCGGCAAGGGCGACGGCAGCTTCCAGCCCGGCGTCGCGACCCCTGTCTTTGGCGTGCAGCGCCCGGGGTGCTCGGCCAGCCAGACGGTGGACCCGATGGCGACACCACCGACCGGCATGACCGTTCCCGGTGCCGATCCCTCGGCGACGAGTGGGGTCAACCCCTGCCTGGAGGCCGGCACGACGGCTATGCGCCCGATCCGGGTCGTACCCGCGGCGACGATCATCGAGCAGCTCGGTCTCACCGGCGCAGAGGCCGCTGCGGTCCGCGACGGTGCTGCGGTGGTCCTCGGCACCCACCTGGCCACGGGCGACAAGGTCAACATCGTCTCCGCGCAGCAGACCAGCTCGGCAGACGGCTCCTCCATGAAGACCACCGACATGACCACCACCCCGATGAAGGCGCTAGTGCGCACCACCACGTCCGACACGCTCGGCCGCATGCTCGGAGCCGGGATGTTCCTGTCCCCCGAGACCGTCGACCGGCTGGGGTGGCCGACCGTCACCGACTCGGTCCTCGTGCGAGGCCCAGACGGCGACGCGATCAGCAAGGACGAGCAGCAGCGCGTCAACGAGCTCCTGGCCGACGACGAGCAGCTGTGGGTGGAGCGGGGATTCGAGCGCGACGACTTCTGGCCGATGGCGATCCTTGCCGGCTTCCTCGGCCTGCTGGCCCTGGTCGTCACACTCACCTCGACCGCGCTGTCGCTCTCGGAGCAGCAGTCTCTCCAGAGCACCTTCGCGGCCGTGGGCGCCACCCGCTGGCACCGGCGCCTGATGGCGGGCGCCGAGGCCGCCGTCACCTCGACCATCGGGTCGGGCCTCGGGCTGCTGGTCGGCCTCGCACCCGGCATCGCCATGGCGATCGCACTCACCCGATCGGGCTACGACCCCCTCACCGGGGCGCAGGTGGCCGACGACCCGATCATCCAGATCCCGTGGCCGCTCCTGCTCGGGGTGGCGCTCGCCGTGCCGGTCGTCGCCGCCTTCCTGGCCTCCATCGCCATCCGCCGCGAGCCGGGCGTCACCCGCCGCCTGTCCTGACCCAGGCGAGCGGCTGGCGCGGGGCCGCCACGACTGGTGGGTGGCGGCCGCGAGCCGGGCGTCACCCGCCGCCTGTCCTGACCCAGGCGAGCGGCTGGCGCGGGGCCGCCACGACTGGTGGGTGGCGGCGGCGACGGGGGATGTTGGGCACAGGCGACCTCGTCGCGGCATACCCCGCTCTGGCAGAGTTGCGAGCAGACCCGCAACCCGACCAAAGGAGATACGCCGTGGGCGTGCTCGACATGTTCCGTCTCGACGACAAGGTCGTCATCGTCACCGGTGCCAGCTCGGGCCTGGGTGTCGCGTTCGCGCAGGGCTTCGCCGAGGCCGGGGCCGATGTGGTGCTGGCCGCCCGCCGCGTCGACAGGCTCGCCGACACGGCTAGGCTCGTGGAGGCCACCGGGCGCCGCGCCCATCTCGTGCAGACCGACATCGCCGACCCCGAGCAGGCCCAGCGGATGGTCGACGAGGCGATGGCGACCTTCGGCAAGGTCGACGTGCTCGTCAACAACGCCGGCATCGGCACCGCCGTCCCGGCCACCCACGAGAAGCCCGAGCAGTTCCGCCACGTCGTCGACGTCAACCTGCACGGGTCCTACTGGGCGGCCCAGGCCTGCGGGCGGGTCATGCAGCCCGGCTCCTCGGTCATCAACATCTCCTCGATCCTGGGCATCACCACCGCCGGCCTCCCCCAGGCGGCGTATGCCGCGAGCAAGGCCGCTGTCATCGGCCTCACCCGCGACCTCGCGCAGCAGTGGGGATCGCGCAAGGGCATCCGGGTCAACGCGATCGCCCCCGGGTTCTTCGCCTCGGAGATGACCGAGCAGTACCCGCCTGAGTACATGGACTCGCAGATGCCGCGCGTCTGCCTGCGGCGCACCGGCGACCCCGCCGAGCTGGCCGCCTCCGCCGTCTGGCTCGCGTCGGTGGCCGGCGGCTATGTCACCGGGCAGACGATCGCCGTCGACGGCGGCATCACCGTCACCTGAACCGCAGCGGGCTCAGGCCCGCGCGAGCACCGCGAATGGCAGGTCGGGACAGCGCTCGACCTGCCATCGCTGTGCGCGGCCGGAGCGGGCGCGGGAGGTGGCCGCATCCGTCAGGTCGACGCCCCGCACGAGGTCGCCGGTCACCCAGTCGATCCCGGAAGAGGTGACGACCCGACCCTGCTCGTTGACCACGAGCAGGGCCTCGTCGGTCTCGCCGATGGCATCGGCCAGATGGCGCTCGACCACGCGGGCCAGGATGTCCACGCCCGTCACCCCGCAGAACTGCCCGTCCACGATCACAGGCTCGGTGAAGGTCAGGGTGTACTGGTCGGTGCACAGATAGTCGACATAGGGGCCGGTGATGGCCCGCCGGCCAGTGGCCAAAGGCCTTGCGTACCAAGCCAACTGAGTGTAATCGCGGAAGTCGCTGGCGGCCGGGTTGATCTGGACCGGCAGGCGCCGGCAGCGACCGAGCGGCCCGCCGGGGACCGGCTGCCACCACTCGAGCCAATAGTCGACATCGGCCAGCACACCGGGCGCGGCCACCAAGCCGGCACCCGCCAGCGGCAGCCCCGACTCGGTGAGCAGCCGGCGGCAGGACGTCTCGAAGCCGAGCGCCTCGCGCGTGGGCCCCTCGACGGCCAGCTCGGCCTCCGCCTGGGCGCGTAGCGGCGCGGCGAGGGCGAAAATCTGCTCGCACAGGTCGCTCACGGCGTCGCGGACGCGCTCGGTCGTGCTCATCGGCTCCTCCGCTGGGCTTCGCGGTGCAGCGGGACCAGCGCCCGCACGAGGTCCCGCGCGTGCTCCTCGACCGCCTCCCGCGCCGCGGTCGGGTCGCCGGCCTCGATGGCGGACACGACGGAGGTATGCCGTGTCCCCGCCAGGACGGGGTCGCCGTCGTAGGCGTGGGAGAGCCACAGCACCGGGCCCACCTCGGCCTGGAGGGCGATCTCGGCGCGGGTCAGCCGGGCCGAGTGTGCGGCCACGGCCACCTCGAGGTGGAAACTGCCCTCGGCCTGGAGCCACAGACTCGCCCCCTCGGCGTGGGCGACTGCCGCCGCGAGCGACCGGACCCGTTGCAGGTCAAGGGAGTCCGCGCGCTCGGCTGCCAGGGCCGCACAGGCGCCGGACACGGCCGCATAGTGGTCACCGAGGTCGCGCAGCTCGCCCAGCCCCAGGTCACGCAATCGGCTGAGGAGTGCGGCACCGCCGCCGTCTCGCGGGGCCCGCACAAAGGAGCCCCCACCCCGACCACGGCGGGTACGGATCAGGTCGTCCTGGCGGAGCATGCCCAGCGCCTCGCGCACCGTCGTCGTCGCGACCCCCATCCGCTCGGCGAGTTCGGCCTCGGGCGGCAGGGGCAGACCGTCCGGGAGGACTCCGAGGACGATCGCGTCGGTAAGCCGACGGGTGACTGTCTCGGCGCGACCCTCCGCTTCGAGCGGGGCGAAGACCGCGGCATAGGAGCCGAGCCCCAGGGACAGGTCGGTCATCGCACCTCCATCGGCGGTCACGGGTGGGTCACGGACGTGAACAAAGTATGGCCAACCCCTTGCGCAGAAAACATAGGGACCCATATGTTTTCCGCCAACCCGCTAAAAACCGGCCACCCGGCCCGCTTCCCTCCTCGAAGGCGACCAGATGACCCCCACCCCGGCGATCCGCCTCTCCGCGCTCCGCAAGGAGTTCCCCGGCCACCCACCCGTGGTCGCGGTCGACAGCATCGACCTCGACATCGCCGCCGGCGAGTTCTTCTCGATGCTCGGGCCGTCCGGCTCCGGCAAGACGACCGTGCTGCGGATGATCGCCGGCTTCGAGGAGCCGACCAGCGGCACCGTCGAACTCGCCGGCGACGATGTCACGGGCCTGCCGCCCTACCGGCGCGACGTCAACACCGTCTTCCAGGACTACGCACTCTTCCCGCACATGAGCATCCAGGACAATGTCGAATACGGGCTGCTCGTCAAGAAGGTCGCCAAGGCCGAGGCCCGGCGCCGCGCCGGCCAGGCCCTCGAGCAGGTGCGCCTGTCCGACATGGGCAAGCGCCGGCCCGCCCAACTCTCCGGCGGCCAGCGCCAGCGGATCGCCCTCGCCCGCGCCCTGGTCAACCGGCCCAAGGTGTTGCTCCTCGACGAGCCGCTGGGCGCCCTCGACCTCAAGCTGCGCGAGCAGATGCAGGTCGAGCTCAAGGCCATCCAGCGCGAGGTCGGCATCACCTTCCTCTTCGTCACCCACGACCAGGAGGAGGCGCTGACCCTCTCCGACCGGATCGCCGTCTTCAATGCCGGTCGCATCGAGCAGGTCGGCACCGCCCGCGAGGTCTATGAGCAGCCCGCGACCGACTTCGTCGCCGGCTTCGTCGGCACCTCCAACCGCATCACCGGCGCCGCCGCCCGCGCGGTCGTCGGGCGGGACGGCTCCTTCGGGATCCGACCCGAGAAGCTGACCGTCGTGCGCCGCGGCTCCTCCGCCGGCGACGGCCTGGCCCACGCCCCCGGCACCCTCGCCGAGGTCGTCTATGCCGGCCCCGTCACCCGCTATGTCGTCGACCTCGACGCCGGCAGCCGCGTCATCGCCCTCCACCAGAACGACCACCAGTCCATCGACGCCGACCTCCAGCGCGGGGCCGACGTCGACATCGCATGGCATCCCGAGCACGTCATCGCCGTGCCGGAGTCCCCTGTCTCGCACTGAGATCCAGCCAGACAGCACCCGCGGCCACCCCCGCACGCAACCACCCACCCACCTCAGCACCATCCACCTCAGCACCACCCGCCGACGGCCCACCGCGGCATACCCCTCGTGAAGGAGCACATCGTGCGCAAGGCAACCACCGTGCGGATCGGCGCCATCGCCGCCACCGCCGCCCTCGCCCTGGCCGCCTGCGGCGGCGGGGACTCCGGCACCTCCTCCGGAAGCGCCACTGACGCAGGCGGATTCAAGGTCCCGGACCTCACGCAGCTCGACAAGCTCGGCTCGCCTGAGGGCAAGGTCAGCGTCCTGGCCTGGCCCGGCTATGTCGAGGACGGCAGCAACGACCCCAAGGTCGACTGGGTCTCCGACTTCGAGAAGGAGTCCGGCTGCCAGGTCACCGTCAAGACCTTCGGCACCTCCGACGAGGCCGTCAAGCTCATGCGCACCGGGCAGTATGACGTCGTCTCCGCCTCGGGTGACGCGACGCTGCGCCTCATCGCGGCCGGCGATGTCGAGCCGATGAACACCGCGCTCGTGCCCAACTATGCCGACATCTTCGAGTCGCTCAAGAACAAGCCGTGGAACTCGGTCAGGGGCCAGATGTATGGCATCCCGCACGGCCGTGGCGCCAACCTGCTCATGTACAACACCGACAAGGTCAAGCCTGCCCCCGACTCGTGGAGCCTGGTGTGGGACAAGGCCGGTGCCCAGAAGGGCAAGCTCACCGCCTACGACTCCCCGATCTACATCGCCGACGCCGCGCTCTATCTCATGGCGACCCAGCCCGACCTCGGCATCAAGGACCCCTACGCCCTCGACGAGAAGCAGCTCGCCGCCGCTGTCGACCTGCTCAAGTCGCAGAAGGAGAACGTCTCGGAGTACTGGTCGGACTACCTCAAGGAGATCCAGGCGTTCAAGGCCGGTTCGGTGACCGCGGGCACCTCCTGGCAGGTCATCGCCAATGTCGCCAAGGCGGAGAAGGCGCCCGTCGAGGCGGTGCTGCCCAAGGAGGGCTCGACCGGCTGGTCCGACACGTGGATGCTCTCGGCCAAGTCCAAGTCCAAGACCTGCGGCTACAAGTTCATCGACCACATCGTCTCGCCCAAGGCCAACGCGGCCATCGCCGAGTACTTCGGTGAGGCCCCGGCCAACAAGAAGGCCTGCGCCGAGACGGCCGACAAGAACCACTGCACGACCTTCCACGCCGAGGACGAGGACTACTTCTCCAAGGTCCACTTCTGGAACACGCCGATCACGGCGTGCCTGGACGGCCGCACCGACGTCAAGTGCACCGACTACGCCCAGTGGACCAAGGCCTGGACCGAGCTGCGCAACAGCTGATCACGCCGTCGCGAGCTGATCCCGCCCTCGCGCAGTGCGGCCCGCCCCGAAGGTGGGGCCGCGCTGCGCGACTAGGGGTATGCCGCGGGCGCACGCCCGCGGCATACCCCGCCTCCCAGCCAGACACCTGACCGAACCCGAAGGACCCTGAGATGAAACGCCGCTCGTCGCTCGGCGCGCTGCTCGGACCGCCGCTGCTGTGGCTCGTCGTCGCCTATCTCGGCGCGCTGGCGTCGATCTTCGTCACGGCGTTCTTCACCACCGACACTTTCACCAACGCCGTGGTGCCGGGCTTCAGCCTCGACAACTTCCGCGAGCTGTTCAAGCCGGCCTATCTGCACATCATCGGGCGGACGATCGGCATCGCCGCCGCGGTCACGGTGCTGTGCATCCTGATCGCCGTGCCCTTCGGCTTCTTCATGGCGCGGGTCGTGCCGCGGCGGTGGCAGTCGGTGGCGGTGGCCGCGGTCATGGTGCCGCTGTGGGCGAGCTATCTGGTCAAGGCCTATGCCTGGCGCGCGATGCTCCAGCAGGGCGGCGTGCTCGACTCAGCGTTTGGTGGGACGCCCGGATTCGGTTTTGCCGCAGTGATTCTCACGCTGACCTACCTGTGGCTGCCCTACATGATCCTGCCGGTCTACACCGGCTTCGAGCGGATGCCCGAGTCACACCTGGAGGCCTCGGCCGATCTCGGCGGACGGCCCTGGATGACCTTCCGGCGGATCCTCATGCCGGCGCTGCTGCCGTCGGTCGTGGCCGGCACGATCTTCACCTTCTCGCTGTCGCTCGGTGACTACATCGCGGTCAGCATCGTGGGCGGCAAGCTCCAGATGCTCGGCACGGCGGTGCTCCAGAACTACACCCTCAACCTCCCCTTCGCCGCGGCCCTGGGCTCGGTGTCGGCGCTCATCATGCTCCTCTATCTGACCGCGGTCCGACGCACCGGCGCGCTCGACAACCTCTGAGGGACAAGGCTTCTCGATGCGACTCTCGACCTCGACCAAGTGGGCCCTGGCGGCCTTCGCCGCCCTTGTGCTCGCCTTCGTCTATGTGCCGCTCATCGTCGTCGGCATCAACTCCTTCAACGCCGACAGGGCCTTCGGCTGGCCGCCGTCGGGCTTCACCACCAAGTGGTGGGCGGTGGCCGCGCAGTCCGAGGGCGCGCGTGCCGCGCTGTGGATGTCGGTCAAGGCCGGCCTCGGGGCGACCGCGATCGCGCTGGTGCTGGGCACCCTGCTGTCACTGGCCCTCTCGCGCTTCGACTTCTGGGGCAAGCACACCGTCAACCTACTCTTCATCCTGCCGATCGCGCTGCCCGGCATCGTCACCGGCATCGCCCTCCAGTCGATGATCCAGAACGTCATGCAGCCGGTCTTCGGCATCGGGCCGGGCCTGTTCACGGTGATCGTCGGCCACGCGACCTTCTGCATGGTGACCGTCTTCAACAATGTCTCGGCGCGGCTGCGTCGAATGGGCACCTCGCTCGAGCAGGCCTCTGCCGACCTCGGTGCGAGCCCCCTCACGACCTTCCGGCGGGTGACCTTCCCGCTGCTGCGCTCCGGGCTGGTGGCCGGTGCGCTGCTCGCCTTCGGCTTGAGCTTTGACGAGATCGTGGTGACGACCTTCACCGCCGGCCCGGGCTCGCCGACGCTGCCGATCTGGATCTACAACAACCTCTTCCGGCCCAACCAGGCCCCGGTCGTCAATGTCGTCGCCGTGGTGCTGGTCATCGCATCGCTCATCCCCGTGTGGGTCGCGCAGCGCCTCGGCGGCACCGACGCCGCCGAGTCCCGCCTCTGACGCGTCGCCGCGCCCGACTCACAGATACTGGCCGGTGCCTTCGTGGCGCGTGCCGGAGGGCGCCCCACCCTGCTCGGGCGCAGGGGTCTGGCCGGGCATGCTCGGCGCGAGCACCTGGCCAGGGTGCGTGCCGGGCGGAAGCTGGCGCATCTGCTGCAGCTGCGCCTGCGCGGCCATCTGCTGGGCGACCAGGGCCGTCTGGATGCCGTGGAAGAGGCCCTCGAGCCAGCCCACGAGCTGGGCCTGGCCGATCCGCAGCTCGGCATCGGAGGGGCCGTCATCGCTGAAGGGCAGCGCGATCCGGTCCAGCTCCTCCACCAGCTCCGGGGCCAGCCCGTCCTTGAGCTCGCTGATCGAGCGGCGGTGGATCTCGGCGAGCCGGGCGCGGCCCTTGTCGTCCAGCGGGGCACTGCGCACCTCGTCGAGCAGCTGCTTGATCATCGAGCCGATCCGCATCACCTTGGCCGGCTCCTCGACCAGATCGGCCGGGCTGGTCGGCCCGTCGTCGTCGCTGTCGGGCGCCGGCGAGACCGCCATGCCGTCCGGGGTCACCACGAGGACCTGCTCCTCGCCCTGTGCCGGCTGGTCCTGGCGCTGCGCGTGCTCGCTCATGCCCTCAACCCTGCCACAGCCATAGGAGAGGTATGCCGCGGAGCCAGTCCGCGGCATACCCTCGCGATGTCGTGGTGGGCCGACCCGGTCAGCGGACGGCGGCCGCGACGGCGCGGCCGGCGGTCCGCCCGGAGAAGAGGCATCCGCCGAGGAAGGTCCCCTCGAGCGCGCGGTAGCCGTGCACGCCGCCACCTCCGAAGCCGGAGATCTCACCCGCCGCATAGAGCCCCGGGACCGGTGCGCCCGCCTCACCCATCACGCGGCCCGACAGGTCGGTCTCGAAGCCGCCGAGGGTCTTGCGGGTGAGGATGTGGAGCTTGACGCCGATGAGCGGGCCGGCGGCCGGATCGAGGATCTCGTGTGGTGCGACGGTGCGCACGAGTCTGTCGCCGCGGAAGGCACGGGCCTGCCGGATCGCCATGACCTGGGTGTCCTTGCCGAAGGGGTTGGCCACCTGGAGGTCACGGGCGACGATCTGGCGCTCAACCAGATCGGCGTCGAGCAGGGGCTCGTCGGTGAGCGCGTTCATCCTGTCCACCAGCTCGCCGACCGAGTCGGCCTGGACGAAGTCGGCGCCCTTGTCGAGGAAGGCCTGGACCGGGCCAGGGACGTCGAGGCGGGCCCGGCCCACGACATCGCGCACTGACTTGCCGGTCAGATCAGGGTTCTGCTCGGAGCCGGACAGGCCGAACTCCTTGCCCACGATGCGCCTGTTGGTGACGAACCAGGAATGGTCGAATCCGGTGTGCCGCAGGTGGTTCAGCGTGCCGAGGGTGTCGAAGCCCGGATAGAGCGGGTGGGGCAGCCGGTGTCCTCGCGCGTCGAGCCACAGGGAGGACGGGCCGGGGAGGATCCGGATCGCGTGCTGGGACCAGATGGGGTCCCAGTTCTGGATGCCCTCCACGTAGTGCCACATGCGGTCGGGGTTGATAACGCGGCCACCGGCCCGTCGTGTCGGCTCGATCATCGAGCCGTCGACATAGGCAGGGACACCGGTGATCATCGACTCCGGCGGCCTGCCGAGCCAGTGCGGCCAGGCGGCGCGGACCATGTCGTGGTTGCCGCCGATGCCACCCGAGGCGACGACCACGGCCTGTGCGCTCAGCTCGAAGTCGCCGACGCTCTCGCGGCTGGAGGCCTTGCCCCGCGCGGAGGAGTCGTCGAGCAGGGTGCTCCCGCGCACGCCGGTCACTGCGCCGTCATGGGTGACGATCTCGGTGACTCGGTGGCGTCCGCGGTGGACGATCCGGCCACCGGCCATGTGCTCGCGGACCCGCCGCTCGAAGGGCTCGACGACACCGGGGCCGGTGCCCCAGGTGATGTGGAAGCGGGGCACGGAGTTGCCGTGCCCGTCGGCCCGCCCGTCGCCCCGCTCGGCCCAGCCGACGACGGGGAACCACCGCATTCCGAGCGAGTGCAGCCAGGCCCGCTTCTCGCCGGAGGCGAAGTCGACATAGGCCCTGCCCCACTCCCGTGGCCAGTAGTCCTCCTCGCGGTCCCACCCGGCCGTGCCCTCCCAGTCCGACCACGCTAACTCGGTGGAGTCCTTGATGCCCATGCGTCGTTGCTCTGGGGAGTCGACGAAGAAGAGTCCTCCGAAGGACCAGTGGGCCTGGCCTCCGAGGTTGGCCTCGCTCTCCTGGTCGAGCAGCAGCACCCTGCACCCGGCATCGGCGATCTCGGCGGCGGCGGCCAGTCCGGCCAGCCCATGTCCCACAACGATGGCGTCGGCATCCATGCCGCAAACCTAGTGGCGGGCAACGGGGGTCGCCAGCCCCTCATCGCGTGGAGCCGGACACCCCTGTCATCGGTCACCTGCCGGCGGAGATGACCACCCGACGATTCTTGGCCCGATCGGCCGCCGAGGCGTTGGGGCCGGCGGGCACACTCTCCCCGTGGCCTTTCGTGGCGATGCGAGATGCCTCGATCCCGCCCTCGCCCTTGAGCCAGGCCGCCACCGCCTCAGCGCGCTGCTTCGACAGCGTCAGGTTGTGCGCCGTCGTGCCCGTGTCGTCGGTGTGCCCCTCGACGCGCACCGGGCCCGTGGTCGCGGCCAGCTCCTTGGAGACGATCTTCAGCGCGGCCAGGGCCGCCGGCTTGAGGGTCGACCGGTCGGTGTCGAAGAAGACATCGGCCGGCGCGACGAAGACCTGCTCAGTGTCGCTCCGGTAGCCCTCGAGGTCGGGCGCGCCCTGCACGACATAGGCGCTGAGGGCCTCGGCGCCGACGGCGGTCGCCCCGAGCGAGGCGGCCGGCAGGGACACCGCGGGGATCAACGAGGCATCGCTGCACTCTCCGTCAAGGCACACCGACTGGACAGAGGCGCCCTCGCGATACAGGGCACCGCGATACAGCGAGCCGCGATACAGCGAGCCGCGATAGACGCTGCCGACGTACTGGCCCTCCTTGGCGGGCTTCGCCTGGCACTGCTGCTCGACGCGGGAGCCCTCCCTGACGACCCCCGGACTCGTCTGCGCCGGCACACGCTTGCCCGGCCGGACCGCAGCACCCGCCCTTGTCTCCGGCAGCTCATAGCCCTCGAGCGTGACCGGCGGGAGGTATGCCGGCGAGATCTCCACGGCGCCAAGGCAACCCGCCGGCGCGGCATATCTCACGACGCACCCGGCGTCTGGCTGCTGCGGCGAGACCGAGGGGGCCGGCACGGTGAATCCCTTGAGCACCTCGCCGCCGAGCCTGGCATCCGGCACGGTGACGGCCTGGCCGCTCACCCCCGGCAGCTCCGGCGCCTCCAGCCGCTCCACCTGCTTGCCCGGGCCGGGGGCGCACAGCCTGGCGATGGTGGCCTGGGCCTGCTCGACTGCGGGTTCGACCGCGGCGCTGCCGCCTGTCGCGGCGCCCGGGCCCGCGCTGGGGGCGCTCGTTACGCTCGAATCACTGGTGGCGCTGGTGGCAACCGTGGCGCCGGTGCCGGGACTGGCTGTGCCGGAGGCCTCCTCGTCGCCTCCCGAGCAGCCGGCGATCGCCAGCGTCAGGCCCAACGCGGCCAGTGCCGTTGCCCTCATCGCGCGATCCGCCGGCCGTCAGCCGCGGGATCGGCCGCCACTACCCGCACGCCGTCCGGGGTGGCCTCGAAGCGCACCTCGGCGAGCGAGTCGAGCACGACGTCGGCGTTGGGGTCGGCGTCCATCGCCTCCCGGGAGGAGGTCGTGGTCAGGGCGATCGTGGCGCAGCCGGCGGCCTTGGCAGCGGCCAGCCCGGCGGGGGCATCCTCGGCGACCAGGCACTGCGCAGGGTCGACGCCGAGTCGCCGAGCGGCCAGGAGGAAGGGCTCCGGGTCGGGCTTGCCGTGGGTGACATCAGAGGCGGTCACCACGACGTCGGGATGGTCAAGACCGGTAGCCGCGATCCGCGCCTCGGCCAGGCCGGCGGTGCAGGAGGTCGCGATCGCCGAGCGCGGCTGCGCGCCGGGCGCGGCCACGAGCGCGTGCAGCGCCTCGGCGGCACCGGGCAGGATCGTGATGCCCTCGACGTCGGCGATCTCGATGGCCTCGATCGACTCCAGTGCCGCGGCGTGCTTCTCGGGCGGCAGCACCTTGGCGATGATGCCCATCGCCGGCACCCCGTGGTTGCCGACGAGCAACTGCGGGTCGAGGCCCCACTCGCCCGTCCACCTCAGCCAGGACCGCTCGACCGACGGGGTCGAGTCGATCAGCGTCCCGTCCATGTCAAAGATGACGGCGGCGAAGGTGCGCCCTTCCAGCGGTCCGAGATCACGCGGCATACCCACACCGTATGCCGCGGTGGATGCTGCGGCCGCACCCGCGCAGCCGCGGCGGGCTACCGTGGGGCCCGATGTCCTTCGCCCGTCCCCTCCGCTGGCTGGCCGGCCTGCTCGGCCTGCTGACGGCCTGTGTCCTCGCCGGCATCGCGCTGACCACCCTGTGGCCGGCGGCGGCCGAGACGCGTCATTTCGAGGCCGACCTGCGCCTCTCACCCAACCCGGCGAGCGCCTCGACCGTGCACGTGCCGACCCTGTTCGGCGATGTCGACGTGCACTTCAGCGGGCTCGCCCCCGGCATCGTCGCCCTCCCGCAGGTCAAGGCCTCGATCACCGATGTGCTCGCCCGTCCCGGCATCACCGTCAGCTCGGTCGCGCCCGGGCCGCTCGAGCTGGAGGCGGCCGTGCGCGAGGCCGCCCTCTCGCTCGGCCTGAGGTATGCCGCGGGCGCGGCCATCATGGCGCTGCTCGCTCTCGGGCTGGTCGCGCTCGGGCGCCGACGTCGGCCGTCGCGGGGGGCGGTCGGGGTCTGCGTCTCGGCATGGGTGCTCTCCCTTGCCGCCACCGGACTCGGCGTCTGGCAGACCTACCAACCGAGCCACACCACGGCATACGCCGCCACCGGCGTCCTCGGCACCGTCCAGCAGAACGCGGGGCTGCTCCGGGAGGCACAGGCCCGGGCCGACCAGAGCGCGCCCTATCTGATGAACGTGCTGGCGCTCTCGCAGGCCCTGCGCCAGCGCTACCAGCCGGCGGAGGCCGGGGAGCCGGTGGTGCGGCTGCTCGTGGTCTCCGACGTCCACGGCGGCAACCAGTACGGCCTGATGAGGCGCATCGTGCAGGAGGAGGACATCGACGCCGTCCTCGACCTGGGCGACCTCGTCAGCTTTGGCCGGGTCGAGGAGCTCGAGGCGGCCGGCATCCCCGGCGGCATCGCCTCACTAGAGGTGCCCTATCTCTTTGTCAGCGGCAACCACGACACCACGTCGGCGGACGACAACGCCGTGCGACAGCGTCTTGCACGCATTGGCAATGTCGTTGTCCTGCAACCGGACTCGCAGAACTATCGGGAGGTCGAGATGGGTGGGCTGCGTCTCGCCGGCTTCAACGACCCGCGGTGGTTCGGCGACGACGGCAAGCGCTCGGCGGCCAAGCAGCAGCCGGCGATCGAGCGTTTCAACGCCACCTTCGACGGGCGCGAGCTCGATGTCGTGCTGGCCCACGAGCCGGCCGCCGCGCAGGGCACCGATCTGGGCCGGGTCTCGCTCAACGGCCACATCCACACGCCCGGCCTCGCCGGCAACCGGGTCCAGGCGGGCACCTTCACGGGCGGCGGCCCGTCCAGCCACTACGTCACGAGTGAGGACGGTGCCGAGCTCACCGGCCAGCCGAGCTCCTTCGACGTGCTGTCCTTCGCCGCCGACTGCTCGCTGACCACGCTCGAGCGCTACACCTGGCGCGGGCTGCTCGAGGGGCGACCCGCCTTCGACGACGTGTCGGTCATCAACGGTGCCCGCGTCGCGACCCCGCTGGCCGACGACGCCGAGCGCACCTGCGCCACACCGACGTCCGAGCCCGTCGTCACCGACGTCGCGGCAGCCACCCCCTGAGGCGACCTGGCCGCCGGAGGCGGGCAGACGGCATACCCCGGCGGTGGGTCAGCCCTTGAGCTCGGGGAACTGGTCGTCGCGGTACTCGGCTCCGAGGGACTCACCCGTGGAGGCGATCTCGTTCTCGCGCGAGCGCAGCTCGACGCGGCGGATCTTGCCCGAGATCGTCTTGGGCAGCTCGCCGAACTCGAGCCGGCGCACCCGCTGCCAGGGCGCGAGGTTCTCGCGGCAGTGGCGCAGGATCGACAGGGCCGTCTCGGCGCTGGGCTCGTTGCCGTCGACGAGCACGACATAGGCCTTGGGCACGGCCAGGCGCACCGGGTCGGGCGCGGGCACGACGGCTGCCTCGGCGACGGCCGGGTGCTCGATGAGGACCGACTCCAGCTCAAAGGGGCTGATCTTGTAGTCGGAGGCCTTGAACACGTCGTCGGTGCGGCCGATGTAGGTGATGTAGCCATCGGAGTCGATCGAGGCCATGTCACCGGTGTGGTAGTAGCCGCCGGCCATCGCGTCGGCGTTCTTCTCCGGCTCGCCCTGGTAGCCGGTCATGAGGTTGACCGGCGACTTGGACAGATCAAAACAGATCTCGCCCTCGTCGCTCTCGCTCGGCTGGCCGGTCATCGGGTCGACGAGCACGACCGGGACGCCGGGGAGCGGGCGGCCCATCGAGCCCGGCTTGACCTGCGAGCCGGGGGTGTTGCCGATCGCGGCCGTCATCTCGGTCTGGCCGAAGCCGTCGCGGATCGTCAGGTCCCAGGCCTTCTCGACCTGGGAGATGACCTCGGGGTTGAGCGGCTCGCCGGCGCCGATCAGCTCGCGCAGCGAGCCCTTGCCCCCGGAGAGGTCGGCGTTGATGAGCATGCGCCACACGGTGGGCGGGGCGCAGAAGGTGGTCACGCCGCGGTCGCGCAGCTGGCCGAGGAGGGCGGCGGGGTTGAAGCGCGCGTAGTTGTAGATGAAGACGGTCGCCTCGGCGATCCACGGGGCGAAGAAGCAGGACCACGCGTGCTTGGCCCAGCCGGGGCTGGAGATGTTGAGGTGCACGTCGCCGGGCTGGAGGCCCAGCCAGTACATCGTGGTCAGGTGCCCGACCGGATAGGAGACCTGGGTGTGCTCGACGAGCTTGGGCCGGCTGGTCGTGCCGGAGGTGAAGTAGAGCAGCAGCGGGTCGGTCGTGGCGGTGCCGGGGTGCTCGGTCGGGGGGACGTCCGCGGCATACGCGTCGTGGAGGTTGTCCCAGCCCTCGGCCTCGCCCACGCAGATGCGGGTGTAGTCGCCGGGGACATGCTCGAACTTGTCGGTGTCGGCCGGGTTGACGACGACGAACCGGGCCTCACCGCGCTCGATGCGGTCGACGAGGTCGGCCGGGCCGACGGCGGTCGTGGTCGGCATGATGATGGCGCCGAGCTTCATCACGCCGAGCATGCAGTCCCACAGCTCGACCTGGTTGCCGAGCATGAGGATGACGCGGTCGCCCTTGGCGACGCCCTTGGACCTCAGCCACGCGGCGACCTGGTCGGAGCGGCGCACCATCTGGTCATAGGTGTACTCGCCGGCGCTGCCGTCCTCCTCGACGATGACGAGCGCGTTGCGGTCGCTGCCGCGGCCGACGGCGTCGAACCAGTCGATGGCCCAGTTGAACTGCTGGCCCAGGTCGGGCCACTGGAACTCGCGGTTCGCCTCGTCGTGCCGTCCGCGCAGGGACAGCAGCTGGTCACGGGCCTCGCGGTAACGCTCCGTCGCGTTGGTCGTCGTCATGACGGCATCGTGCACCACCCTCGGGCGCCAAGCCACCCTCAGACGGGGGTAGCAGATCGGGCGATTCCGGGCCGGTCCAGGACGGACCGGACGACGCGCCAGCAGCCGCCCACCACTGGCGCGGCCGCCTGACCTGCGGCATTGTGGCCCTATGGCTGAGTACACCGATCAGGAACGAGACACGATCCGCACCGCTGCCTATGGCGCCATGGCGCTGGTCAGCAAGGCGGACCCGGGCTTCTTCGCGATGTTCAAGGAGTCCATGGCCGGCTCGAAGGCCCTGGCCGCC
Organism: Micrococcales bacterium; assembly: GCA_021287075.1. Classification (GTDB taxonomy): domain Bacteria; phylum Actinomycetota; class Actinomycetes; order Actinomycetales; family Dermatophilaceae; genus JAJTBD01. The sequence continues at coordinate 47,885 of JAJTBD010000004.1, forward strand.
GCGCCGCCGCAGATCCAGTCCCTGCTCAAGGAGGGCGGCATGCCGCAGCCTCCGCAGGGCAAGTCCGCCGAGGAGGTCGAGACCTCCGTGCTCGGCAACCTCACGCAGGCGATGACCATCCTCAAGGGCAAGGACCCCGAGCAGGTCGAGGGCTTCAAGAACGTCATCCTCGCCGCCTGCCAGGCCGTCGCCGACGCGTCCAAGGGTGTCTCGCCCGAGGAGCAGGCGATGATCGAGCGCGTCAAGGGCGCCCTCGCCTGACCTCCCCCCTGCCAACACCGATTGGAATGCCGCCCGCGGACCGTCCGCGGGCGGCATACCCGCTTCTGGGTCAGGGCTGGTCGGGCGTGGTGCGCAGTGAGGTGACGGTGTAGTCCTCGGCGACCTTGGTGCGCACGGCGGCGCAGCTGAGGTAGTCGGCGGGGCGCTCGGTGCGCACGACATCGGCCTCGAGATGCTCGGGCAGCGGTGCGGCACAGGCCAGCTCGACCGTCCAGGCATCGTCGGCGGTCTGCCGAACCGCCTTCAGCCCGAGCGCCGCGGAGGGCGCCGGGCCGTGCTCGGCGAGCGCGGCGGTCATCGCCGCCTGCACCGGCTTGGGGTGGGCCGACAGCCCGCGCAGGTGGGTGGTGACGACGGCGCCGCCGAGATGCGCGTCGACGATATCGACGCAGTCGTCGGTCTCCAGTCGCCCATAGACCACACCCGATGGCAGCAGCAGGAGGTTGGCGGCAAAGCGGTCACCGGCCAGGTGCGTTGTCTGCCAGACGTTCTCACGCCAGCGCTCGGCGAGCCGCTCGGCGACGGGCCGGCCCTCGGTCGCACAGCAGACATCGTGCTTGGCGTGGGCACACACGAGCATCAGCGGCTCGGGCGCCACCGGCGGGGCGGGGGTGGGCACCACCGTGTCGACGTCGAATGCCGCCACGGCCGCCTCGAGATCGCCGGGCTCGCGCCACACTCCCCAGGTCGTGACGCGCGCGAGGGTGTCGACCACTGCCCACAGCCGCTCGACGCGCTCGGGCTGTCGGCCCGGGCGACGGATCAGCTGGAGCCGGCCGCCCCTGCGGTCGGCGCACTCGCGGATGCGCTGGGCCAGCTCGCCGGGCAGGGGCTCGGTGTCGATGGCCTCGCGCTCCCACGGCCCCGGGTGCTCGATGAGCAGCCAGCGGCGCACGTGCGGTGCGCTCGCGGTGATCGGCTCGTGGCGCTCGAGCGAGGCCAGGGAGCAGCGGAAGTCGCTGTCGTGGGCGGTCTCCTCGGCGACCTCCTCCAGTGCCGGCCGACTGGCCAGCACCACCGCGTCGAGTGCCGGCGCGCCCTCGTCCTCGACCTGGCGCTGCCGGACCTGGGCCAGCTCGACCACCAGCCCCAGCGCGGCGAGCATCTCGCCCACCCGGCTGGCCGGCAGGAGCAGCTCGGGGTCCTGCGGGCCCCCGACACCCTGCTCGAGGTTGTCACGGTCGTGGGCCACGACGACGACCCTGCCCCCGGGCGCCACCCGGTGGGCGGCGTCGGTGAGTGCCTTGGCCAGCAGCTGGCCCGGCAGGTGCAGATAGCTGAGCAGCACGAGGTCAAAGGCGCCGTCAAGGTCGGGCAGGTCGACGGCGTTGGCGACGCGGGCGTCGACACTGCCCACGGCGTCCTCGTCGAGATGCTCGGCGGCGGCCTCGCGGATCCGCTCGACCGCGACCGGCGAGAAGTCGAGCGCGACGACCTCCCAGCCGGCCTGGGCCAGCCAGATGGCGTTGCGCCCCTCCCCGGCACCGAGGTCGAGGGCCCGGCCGGGCTCCAGCCCGGCACACAGCTCGCTCACCCACTGGTTGGGGGCCGAGGACCACCGTGGCCCCGCGGCATACCTCTTGTCCCACGCGGCGCTGTCCATGCCAGCCCTCCCAGTGTCAGTGGCGCGATCCGACTGCCCTCGACGCTACCCGCGATCGAGCGCCGGCACCGCACCCGTCCGGGGGCAGCGCGCGCCGACACCCCGCTCGGGAAACGGCAGCGCCGCCCGCCACCGCGGCCGCCCTGCCCGTGCCATGATCTGTGACGCCCGTCACAACGACGTGACGGGCATTCCCCTGCCACAAGGAGCCCCCATGTTGCGCAGCCGCGCGCTGACCGCCCTCTCCGGAGCCGCCGCCCTCACCGGCCTGACCCTGCTCACCGCACCTGCCCAGGCCGCCGCCCCCAGCTATGTCGCCCTCGGCGACTCCTACTCGTCCGGCACCGGCACCCGCACCTACATCAGCGACGGCACGCAGTGCCAGCGCTCCGTCTACGCCTACCCCTCGCTGATCTCGTCCGCCAAGGGCTACTCGCTGACCTTCCGCGCCTGCTCCGGCGCCCGGATCCCCGACGTGACCGGGACCCAACTGTCCGCGCTCACCAGCACCACGGCATACGTCTCGATCTCGGTGGGCGGCAATGACGCCGGCTTCGCCGACGTGCTGACCACGTGCGCGCAGCCGGCGTGGATGAGCAACTGCAACGGCGCGATCGACAAGGCTCAGGCCTATATCAACGGCACGCTGCCGGCCGCCCTGCGCAGCCTCTATGCCGACATCAGGGCCCGCGCCCCGCAGGCCAAGGTCGCCGTCGTGGGCTATCCGCGAATCTTCAACGGCGAGGACTGCAACGCGCTGACGTGGTTCTCGCCGACCGAGGAGGCCCGCCTCAACAGCACGGCCGACTTGCTCAACGGTGTCACCGCCTCGGCGGCCGCGAGCGCCGGTTTCGGCTTCTCCAACCCGGCGCCGGCCTTCGTCGGGCATGCCGTGTGCGACCGACCGGAGTGGCTCAACGGCCTGTCCAGCCCGATCAGCGAGTCCTATCACCCCAACGTCGCGGGCCACTCCAGCGGCTACACCCCCACCGTGAGCCCGGCCCTGACCGGCGCGGCGACGACCGTCACCGCCACGACCCTCGCGCTCGCCGAGGCGTCCACCGCCGAGCTCGCGGCCGACCAGAGCAGGTATGCCGCGGTCGACGCCTCCATTCGGCCGAAGGACTTCCGGGCGCCCAACCTGCACAGCCCGGCCGCGCGCGCCGCCGCTGCCCGGGCCGGCGTCAACGTCAACGACCGCGCCAGCGTCGACCGCGCCGACGCGGTCTGGCAGGCGCGGCAGGACGCCGCCTGGCGGGCCGGTAAGCGCTGACCCCTAGGCCCTCTCCAAGTCGACTGGCCGAGACACGTCGTCTCCCGCACGGCGCGGACGGCGTGTCTTGGCCAGTCGACTGTTGGGCAGGGAGGGTCGGTCGGCGGCAGAAGGGTCCGTCGGCAGCCGAGGGGGTCGGTCGGCAGCCGAGAGGGTCCGTCGGCAGCAGCAGGGTCAGTCGGCGGGGATCTCGGGCATGCGCGGGGCGCCGCCGCCACCGGGCGGCATGCCCTCGCCGTCGGTGACATCGTCGGGGGCCAGACCCTCGGGCGGCCAGGCGTCACCCCACTGCGCCTTGCGGGCGGCCTTGTATGCCGCGCCGTCGCGCCGCGAGATCGTCAGCGGCTCGACCGTGCCGACCGACTGGCAGACATCGAGCGTGACCCGGCCCTTCTGGTCGGCGGGGCGGCGGACCACCCGGCCCTGGGCGCCGATGACCGGCAGCCGGGTCGCCACGAGATAGGAGAACTTCTCGTCCTCATAGGACTGCGTGCCGCCCTTGGCCTTGCGGTGCATGGAGGATCGGTTGACCCGCGCGCCGAAGTGGCACCAGTCGCCGGGGCCAAGGAGAGGGCACTCCCCCTGGTGGGGGCAAGGCGCGGCAGTGCGCAGGCCCGCCTGGGCCAGGATGTGGCGGGCCCGGTCGAGCCGCTTGTGGGCGGCCTTGCTGCCGGGCTCGACGATGACGACGGTCTGGCCGGCGGCGGCCATCGCGGCGACCACGCCGTCACGCTCGTCCTCGCCGATCTCGCCGAGCACATAGGACAGCGTCACCAGGTCGGCGGTGGGCAGGCCCTGGGTGCCGACGAGGTCGACCTCCTCCCAGGTCGTGGCCGACAGGTGCTCGTCGTCGGCGACGAGCCGGCGCCCGACCTCCATGGCCGGACCCGCCTGCTCGAGCACCGCGCTGGTGCACTCGGGCCACAGGTCGTGGACGGCCCACACCGCGGCGCCGGTGCCGCCACCGAGGTCGAGATGGGTTGTGGGAGACCAGTTCTCGATGGCCGCCATGCCATGGCCGAGCGCGGCGCGCACGGCGGCATAGGTGGCCGGCATCCGATAGGCGACATAGGCCGCGACGGTCGCGCTGTCGTCGAGCAGGGGCCGGCCGGCGACGCTGAACTGGTCGGACTGGTAGTGGTCGATGAGCCGACGGGTCTGGGCGACCAGATCGGACTGGGCACCATCGCCGGACAGGACGTCGATGGCACGTCTCAGGGCAGGGGGCAGATCGTGCACGGATCAACCGTAACCCGCGGAGACCCCCGTGACGACGGCCCGATGATCACTTCCTGGCACGGACACGTGTGACTGATCGGCGCAGGTCAGGCCCCTGACGAGGGCATGGTCGACCTGGAGCAGCCACGGGGCGCGCACCAGCCCCCAGGTCCCGCTGAGCCCGGTGCCGAGCCGGCGCTCGCAGCTGGTCAGACCGCCCTGGTCGAGCAGCCGGCCATAGCGCGCGTGCCACGGTGTGGTGTTGAGGTCGCCGACCATGAGGACCGGCTCATCGGCCCGGGCGACCTCGGCGGCGCGGGTCTGGTCGAGCGCCCACGTGGGCGCGGTGGTCAGCGGGTTGGTGAAGTGCATGGCCACGAGCCGGAAGGAGGTCTCCCCCTTGGTGACGCGCACCTGCGCCGACCCGTAGCCGATGGGGCCGCCAGACGGCTGCGGCACCACGGGCGCGGTCACCTCGACACCCTCACGCGCGAGGACGACCGTCCCCTGCACCTCCGTATATCCCGGGTCGCCGGTGACACCGACCTTGCGGTAGCCGACCGCGGCGAAGGACTTCTCGCTCTGTCGCACGCAGTCGCCGGCGCACTCCAGCAGCGCGACCACGTCGACGTCGTGCTCGACGGCGGTCCGGGCGGCGACGCTCAGGTCGGCCATCCCGAAGAAGGTGTTGAGGGACATCACCCGAGCGTCCGCCCGCGAGCGGCCGTGCGGCACCAGCGAGGGCGCCTGGAGCGCGAGCGGGTATGCCGCGAGCACCACCCCCAGCGCGGCTGCCAGCCGGGCGCGCCCACGGAGGGCCACCGCGGCATACCCGCACAGGAGGATCGCGGCGATGACCGCCGCGGGCGCCACGGTGCCGATCAGGCCATCGACGAGCGGGACGGGGAAGGCGACGAGGGAGGCCAGTGCCGTTGCCGCGCAGGCGATCCCGAGAGCCAGGGCCAGGGCCGGGAGAAGGGGTCGCCGAGGACCTCTGGCCGGCTGGGTCTCTGGCATACGGCAACGATAGACAGCGCCGCCGCTCGGGTCACATCGCCGCCTGCCGGCCCGCCCGGGAGGTCAGACCACGCTGCCGGGCTCGACGCGGTCGCCCGCCTCGAGCGTGCGGCCCCTGCGGACCCGGGTCTCGCGCCCGACGAGCACGATGTCCTCGTCACGCGGGCTGCGCCGGGTGGTGGCGGCGCCGACGACGGCGTCGCGCCCGATGACGGTGCGCTCGTCGACGATCGCCGTGTGCACGCTCGCGCCGGCCTCCACGACGACGCCGTCGAGCAGCACGCTGTCCTCGACGCTCACGCCGGGCCCGATGCGCGCCCCCGGGCCGATGACGCTGCGCACGACCCGCCCACGGACGTCGCTCCCGGCGCTGACCATCGACCCGTGCACCTCGGCCTCGGCGTGGATGATCGGCGGCGGCAGATAGACCCCCGCTCCGCGCACCTTGCCGTAGGGCCGCTCGAAGACGTCGACCCGCCCGGCCAGCAGGTCGCGGTGGGCGGCGAGGTATGCCGCAGGCCGGCCCACGTCGCGCCAGTAGCCCTCGAGTGGCACGGCGATCGTGCGGCGGCGCGCGACGACCCGCTCGAGCAGCTGGTCGAAGTCGCCCAGACCGTCGTCCTCCAGCCGCCCCGATCTGCTCGCCTCGCGGCGCATCTGGTCGAGGGTGCCGAGCAGGACCTCGGGGTCATAGAGGGTGATCTCGGTGGCGATGGTGCCGGTGCTCGGGCGATCGGACTTGTATTCGATGCCCGTGACCAGCCCGGTGGCGTCGGTGACGATGGCGGCCTTGTGGGCGGCCTCGCGGACGCCGACCTCGGCGGTGACGACCGCGCACTCCGCGTCACGCCCCCGATAGCTCTCGACCACATCGAGCAGATCACAGGCGAAGACATGGTCGGCGCTGAGCACCAGCACGATCGTGGGGGCGAAGCGCTCGATGTCGTCACGGATGAGGTGCAGGTCGTCGGCGTTGCCGCTGGAGAAGCCGGTCTGGGAGTGCGCGCCGCCGCCCTCCTCCGGCACCACGCGGCGATAGCCGCCGACGGTCCGGTCGAGGTCCCAGGGCCGCCCGCCCGACAGGTGCGGGTCGAGGGAGGAGGCCTGGTATTGCACGGACACCCACACGTCGGCGATGCCGGAGTTGGTCAGGCTGGAGAGCGCGAAGTCGATCAGACGGTAGGTCCCCGCGAACGGCAGGGCGGGTTTGGCCCGCTCCCGCGTGAGCACGTCCATCCGGCCGCCCTGGCCACCCGCCTGGACGATGGCCAGCACCCGCTCTCTGCCACGCATGCGCCCCACCATAGGCAGGCCAGATCCGCTCCAGTCACCTCCGCAGGGGCGGTATGCCGCGGGGCCGGGCCTCGCGGCATACCGCCCCGCTGGCTGGTGGGCCCTTTCGCCCACGTGGGCGAGAACGCCCCGCGCGAATGCTCATTCGGGCGGCACAAGAGGCACACAGGAAGGGCATAGGGAGCGCCCCGAGAGTGGAGCCATGACCACCAAGACCAGCACCCAGTCCCCCATCCGCCCCACCGCGAGCCGGACCCGTCGGGTCGCCGGTGCGGTCATGACCTCGGCCGCCATCGCGCTCGTCGGCGCGAGCGCCGTGCCCGCCTCGGCCGTGTCGGCCGGCGTCGTCTCGGTCGGCACCTCGCCGGTCTCGACGACCTCGGCGATGACGGTCTCCTCGGCCTCGAGCGCCACGGCCCTGCCGACGTCGACGACCTCCGAGTCGGTGCGCTACCGGATCAACTCCGACGGCTCGCTGACCCGTCTGGGCTGAGCCCGCCAGATCGCCCGCGAGCCATCTCTCAGGCTTCCTATCTGCGGAAATGCGGATCTTCCTTCGCCGGCAGATCCCGCCCCTAAGGAGGTGTCTGGCTTGGCGTGGCCCACATAACGTCGTGGTCAGAGGTGTGTCCCAGCCCACTGAAGTGCATCGCGGTCACGGGCCACACCAGCCATTTGAGGGAAGGAAAGAAGCATGTCTGATCGACCCTTTGACCAGCACGAGTCGACCTCGACCAAGGACGCCGCGGCCGCGGAGGCCAGCGGCGTCGCGGAGGACGCCAAGCAGGGCGCCCAGCAGGTGATCGGCACCGCCCAGGACGAGGCGGCCCAGGTCGCCGCCGAGGCCAAGAACCAGGCGCGCGACCTGCTCCACACCGTGCGCGGTGAGGTCTCGAGCCAGGCCGGCGGGCAGACCCAGCGCATCGCTGAGAGCCTGCGCTCGATCGCCGATGAGCTGCGCGAGATGGCCCAGGGCTCGGGCCAGTCCGGCATCGCCAGCGGCCTCGCCGACCAGGCCTCCGGCCAGCTGCACGCCTTCGCCGGCCGCATCGACGGCCGCGACCCGGAGGACCTGCTCGAGGACGTGCGCTCCTTCGCACGCCGTCGCCCGGGTGCCTTCCTCGCCGGCGCCGCAGTCGTCGGCCTGATCGGTGGCCGGCTGACCCGTGGCCTGCGCGACGACGAGCCGCAGCCGGCCCGCTTCGCTGGCTCCCCCGCCCCCGTGGGCAGCCAGCCGGGCATGGCCCCGGTGAGCGCCCCCGCCTATGTCGCGCCCACGGCGCCGGCCGCCCCGGGCGCCATCCACCCGGCCGCCACCGGCCCCGGCTCGGTCGGCCAGGTCAGCACGGGCCAGGACTACTCGCCCACCGGCCACCCCGAGGGCACCGAGGTCGTCGGTGAGCGTCTGACCGGCAGCGGCCCGCAGCCCATCGAGGGCGAGGGCCCGATCGGGCGGCAGTCGTGAGCGGCGCCCACGTCCCCGAGGGGCCGGACACGCGGCATACCCCCACTGGCAGTGACGTGCGGGCGGCCGTCCCCGTCGAGGGCGCCCACGACACCTATGAGCGCGGCGAGCCCGGCTCGATCGGCGGCCTCGTCGCCGACATCAGCCGCGACATCTCCACGCTCATGCGCCAGGAAGTCGCCCTGGCCAAGGCCGAGGTGCAGCAGTCCGCCAAGGAGGCCGGCAAGGGCGCGGGGATGCTCGCCGGAGCCGGCGTCGCCGCCCACATGATGTTGCTGTTCCTCTCCCTCGCCCTCTGGTGGGGGCTGGGTCACCTGCTCAACAACCACGGGTATGCCGCCCTCGCGGTCGGCCTGCTGTGGGGGATCATCGCGGCGATCCTCGCCGCCGCAGGCAAGAGCGCCATGCAGAACGTCAACGGCATTCCGCGCACGGTGGAGACCGCCAAGCAGGTCCCCGATGCGCTCAAGGGAAATGAGGACATCCGATGAGCAATGACACGACCCCGATGAGCAACGACCCCGACGAGATCCGTCGCGAGATCGAGCGCACCCGCGCCAACCTCAGCCAGGACGTCAACGCCCTCGGCGAGGCCGCCTCGCCGGGCAATGTGGCCAAGCGCCAGGCCGAGAAGGTCACCGACAAGGCCACGGCCGCAGGCCGCAACCTCAAGGAGAAGATCATGGGCAGCGACGACAGCTATGACCGCGCCTACGCCAGCTACACCGGCGTCGATGACTCCCCGTCAGCCGGCCAGCGCCTGAGCGACGCCGGGGATGCGCTGGGAGATAAGGCCTCTGCGGCCGGTCAGCGCGTCAGCGACGCCGCCGACAGCGCCAGGGAGGCGGTGGCCGGAGCACCCCAGCAGGCCAAGCGCAAGGCCCAGGGCAACCCCCTGGCCGCTGGCCTGATCGCCCTCGGCGCCGGCTGGCTCGTCGGCTCGATGCTCCCGGCATCTGAGAAGGAGCGTCAGCTCGCCCAGCAGGCCAAGGACAAGGCCGAGCCGCTCGTCGAGGAGGCCAAGTCCGTGGCGCAGGACGCCGTGGACAACGTCAAGTCCCCGGCCCAAGAGGCGGTGCAGTCCCTGAAGGAGAGCGCCGCCGCCGGCGTCGACAATGTCAAGGCCGAGGGGCAGGGCGCGGCCGCCGACGTGAAGGACTCCGCCAAGGACTCCGCGCAGGCAGTCAACGAGCAGCGCAAGTCCTGACCGCTCGCACATGGGGAGGCCCCCGACCCGTCACCGGTTCGGGGGCCTCTTGCTGTGCTCATGTCGGGGGTCAGGACTGGACCAGCCGGCGCGCCAGCGTGGCGTCGCACACGAGTCCGTCGAGCAGCCCACCCAGCGGTGCCGCCAGCACTTCCGCGTAGCCCCGGTCAGCTGAACGACATCGACCTGGGGCAGTGGTCGAGCAGGTAGTCCGGCAGATCGCGCTGATGCTCTTAGGTGCACCGGTCATCGTCCTGCTCTTGGCGAGTATGTCGCCCGCGGCGGCCCCGCCAGGCTGCATGGCTCCTCGCTGGAGGTGACTGCCCGCCCAAGTGGCAGGTTGCCACCGCTGCCGAGATCGCCCCCACCGAGGTCGAGCGGGACGCAGCGGTCTACGGTCGGTATGCCCCCGCTCACGCAGGTGCACGGCATCAGCTGGGCTCACCGCCTGGGACCGACACAGCTCGACGCCGCCCACGGGGCAGAGTTTCACTCGCCCTGCGATTCGGCGCTGACCTGAGGAAACAGACCCGCGAGGGTGTGCAGGACGCGCCGCGACCACGCGTACCCTCGCGCGCAGGGCCCCACCCAGGGGACTGCGACACGGATTGTGTGTCGGCACCGAGCGGAGGGAGCGGACTTGTCTATGGAGCCTCGTCCGATCCGTGTCGCGTCAGTTCCGTCAGGTCATGTCTATGTCCGTCATCTGTCGCGTCCAGGCGGGGGCGACCTGGCCGTGCGGCTGCCCGATCCCCGACCGCGGACTGCTCTCCAGACCGACTCCTCGGCGTGGTGGCCTCCCGCGATGCTCGAGACAGCCTGGGTCGAGGAGCACGCCGACGACTTCGACCTCATGCACGTCCACTTCGGCTTCGACGCCCTCGACCCGGCGGACCTCGAGCGGTGGGCGCGGGCCTTGCACAGGCATCGCAAGGCCTTGGTGGTGACAGCACATGACCTACGCAACCCCCACCACCTCGAGCCAGGTCTGCACAACGCCCAGCTTGGAGTGCTGCTGCGTCACGCAAGCCGGGTCATCACTCTGACCTCGATGGCGGCCGAGAAGTTGCGCGAGCGCTGGGGGGTCGAGGCGCTAGTGCTGCCCCATCCGCACATCGTCGATGAGGCGTGGCTGCGGCGGCCGCGACCGAAGCACGACGGCTTCGTCGTCGGTGTGCACTGCAAGAGCCTGCGCGCCAATCTCGACCCGCTCCCCGTGATCGAGGCCATCCTCGATGCACGGGACAGACTGCCGGGCCTGCGCCTGCGCGTGGACGTGCACACCGACGTCATGACCCCAGGCATGAGCAACCACCACGAAGCGACGGCTGTGGCGCTGCGGGGGTGGGAGGAGTCCGGGGAGATCGAGTTGCATGTGCATGACTATTTCGACGACGACGCCCTCAACGACTACCTGCAGAGTCTGGATGTGTCCGTCCTGCCCTATCGCTTCGGCTCCCACTCTGGATGGCTCGAGGCCTGCACCGACCTGGGCACGTGGGTGGCCGCGCCGACCTGCGGCTTCTATCGCGATCAGCGCGAGTGCGTCTCCTTTGTGATGAATGAGTCTGAGTTCCGAGCAGATTCACTGATCGCAGCCTTGGAGATCGCGCACTCCCGGCCCGGCCCACGGCTGGGCGCTGAGGAACGGTCGGCCGAGCGTGATCGGGTCGCCCGCGCGCACGAGGAGCTGTATGCCGCGCTGCTGGCTGATCGGGGAGTCCCGTGCACGTCGTCGTGATCGCCGCCGCGAACCACCCGCTGGTCGAACCGTTCGCGGGAGGCCTGGAGTCGCTGACCGCGACCCTGGTCCACGGCCTGCGGCAGCGTGGAGTCCGGGTCACCCTCTTCGCGGGCGCGGGGAGCGACCCCGCCCTGGACGCGAATCCCCTTCCGGTGCAGCCCCTCTCGCTCAGTGAGGCTGCGCGCCTCGATCCCTCGATGGTGCAGGAAGGGTGGCTGCGTCAGCACCACGCCTATCTCCAGGCGATGCTGTGGCTGCGCGACCAGCGCGATGTGGACATCGTCCACAACCACAGCCTGCACCACCTGCCGGTCGCGATGTCCGCCGTCGCACCGGCCCCCATGCTCACGACCCTGCACACCCCACCCACGCCATGGCTGGAGTCGGCCCTGGCCATTCAACAGGACCCCCGGGCGCGCTACGTCGCCGTCAGCCGTTTCACGGCCCGCACCTGGGCCCATGTGGCCCAGGTAGGGGTGGTGCCCAACGGGGTTGACACCAGCCGCTGGACCCCCGGGCCTGGTGGACCCGACCTGGTGTGGGCCGGTCGGCTCGTGCCGGAGAAGGCGCCGCATCTGGCCTGTGAGGCGGCCAGGCGGGCGCGCCGCCGGCTCCACCTGGTCGGACCCGTGAGTGATCAGCGCTATTTCGACGAGTGTGTCCGCCCGCTCCTCAACGAGAACCTCGTCTATCTGGGCCATCTCGACCAGCCGGCCCTCGCACGTCTCGTGGGGACCAGCGCGGCCACCCTGGTGACACCCGTGTGGGACGAGCCCTATGGCCTGGTTGCCGCCGAGTCACTTGCCTGCGGGACGCCGGTGGTGGCCCTGGACCGCGGCGGGCTCCGAGAGGTTGTGGACGAGTCAGCTGGGGTCTTGGTCAGCGTGGGCGGCGATGGCGAACTCATCGAGGACGACCTGTCGGCCCGTCTGGCCGCGGCGATCCCACTTGCCGAGAGCCGCAGCCGGGGAGCCTGCAGATCCAGGGCGGAGGACTCCTGCTCCCACACTGTGATGGTCGAGGCCTATCTGGAGTGGTATGCCGCGATGCTGTCCCATCGGGCCGCCTGAGTCGCGTCACGCCGCCCTGTCAGGGGCGCGGAGGGATACGCTTGTGGGATGGGTTCTCCTGAGGCGGCAGACCGACCGGTCACTCTCGCGGTGGCCAACGATTTCGAGCTGGTCGTGCGTGGCGTCGCCCGGATGCTGGAGGACCACGGTGACCGGGTAGCGGTCGTGGAACTCAACTGCCAGACACCGGTGGCACAGGAAGTGGACCTGGTCCTTCTCGACACTTTCGCGCAACAGCCCGTCGACCAGCAGGCGGTCCGGGAAGCGCTCGGGAACCCAAAGGTAGGCAGGGTCGCCATCTATACCTGGCACCTGGACGAGCATCTGATCCAGGATGCGCTGGCCCAGGGCGTTCACGGATATCTCTACAAGGGCCTGTCAGCGGAGCAGCTGGTCGGTGCGATCGAGCGGGTCCACGCCGGCGACCGGGTGGTCAGCCGTGCGCGTCGGAGCCAGCAGGACGGTGAGACGTCCGGAGGCGACTGGCCCGGTCGGAATGAGGGTCTGACCGAACGGGAGGCGGACGTACTGGCTCTTATCGCCCAAGGCATGAGCAACGAGGCCATCGCACGCCAGATGTACCTGTCCATCAACACGGTGAAGTCGTATGTCCGCTCGGCCTACCGCAGGATGGGTGTGGCGTCCCGGTCGCAGGCCGTGCTCTGGGCCGTCGAGCACGGATTCAACCCCTCGTCCAAGCGGATCACCGGATCCCCGCGAGACTAGGCACCCGACCAGCGGGCCAGGCCGGGTAGGCGCCCCATCGACCATGTCCGCGCTCTCGAGGACCAGCACACCCCAGCCCGCGTGGGCGGGCCCGGCCGCGGCGACCAGACCGTGATGACCCGCGGCCGATGACAACCGCGTCGGCACTCTCCATCGCGCTGCCGCGTCAGCCCTGCGGGTGGTCGAGCGAGCTCGCTCGCTCGGCGAGCAGGCAGAGCCTGTGCAGCGCCTCACGGTTGCGCACCACCAGTGCGGTCTGCCTCACGATCGCCGGCACCAGTCGGGCCGGGCCAGAGGTGACGTCCTCGCTCATATGGACGACTGTGCCCTCTGCGGTCGGTTCCAGCACCAGCTCCACTGTCTGCACTGCCGCCGGCCTCGTGCGAGCCGATAGGACCAGGCGCCGTCCGACCTCTGCCTCGAGCACGCTGGTCGAGTCGTCCAGCACCGCTGGCCAAGTGCCGATCGAATGGTGCAGACAGGAGCCCGGCTCCGGCCACGTGATGTCGACGGCGCGGACGCGCGAGGCGCCAACGACCCAGGACCCATAGGCCCACCCGTCCGCGAGCACACCCCACACCTGCTCGGGCGTGGCGGACGTGGTGCGAGTGATCTCAGGTGCGTTATGCATAAGCGATTCCATACCCGTCCTGACGACGCAGCCGCTCTAGTTACCCGGCTCCGCCGACTGCACCTTCGGCGACCCGCCCGACTCCTCGTCCTTCAGACCGTCGATCTCGTCGACGAGGCGCTCCTTATCGGCCTGGGGGACCTCCACGCCAGCCTCGTCCAGCCCCTCGTCGAGCTGCTCGGCAATGCGCTTCTTCTCTCCAGAGTAGTCCCATGAGGTGACCCCGTCCACGATGTGCTGCGCTGCCTCGCCGGCAGCGTCCTGAGCCTGGTCGTTCTGCGGGTTCTCGCTCATGACTGTCCTCTGGTCGGTCCGCTCTGGTCACATCCAGCGTATCGAGGGCACCGCAGAAGCGACCCCCCCCAATGGGATGTGGACGACGGCCCTCCGAGTGCGCCCAACCGCGGCAGTCGCCCCGACCTGGGGGCTACGGGCAGGGGCTTTCCGGTTCGTGCGGCTCGCGGGGAGGGGTCCAGTCAGGCTCCACGGCCCTTCCGGAGTACTGCCGGCCCCCGGTCACGGTGCCATGGTGGGCGAGATTCGGGTTCGTCCCGCCCTGGAGCTCGACATCGCGCCGCCGGATGGCCCGAGGATGCATGCCGACCACGAAGAAGGCATGCCCCCGACGGAGAAGCCGCAGAAGGAAGGGTGTTTGGACACCGCCGGGGTCTTATGGCTCGCAGTCCGCCTCATGGATCTGCTGGAGCATCGCCCAGATGGTCCGCTCGTGGTCGATCCCACTGTCGACGTCCTCGTCGGAGAAGGTCGCCACAACGGGCGGCGAACCGCCGCCCGTTGCGGTAGTCGAGCGTGTGGACGAGCGCACCCGCAAAGGTCTCCGAACGGGGCCAGTCCGGATCGGCAGGCCCGGCAGCGATGAGTGCCGCCGGGTCGTATGCACTCGCAGCCGGTCATGGTGCCCGCGCCAGGCGGATGCGACGCTGTCGGCCCTGTCGGCCACGATCGCGTGGACCCCCGCGGGCACGCACCGCAGCGGCGATGGCCAGGCCGCCTGGCCCGGCGCCGATGACGGGCGTGCTGAGGCCTGTGCGCCGCCGCGGCGGACTCTACCGAGTGTTAAGCAGCGGTCACCGATAGGTGATGAGCATCGGGTCGACCGCGGCCTCGAGGTGGGCCTGTTCGCCAAAGCTGATCATGCTCAGGCCGCGCTCCCCCGCCGTGATCCGGGTCAGCGCGGTGTTGGCGCACGTGCTGTTGAGCCGGTCCCAGGTGAAGGCCGACCCGCCGAGCAGCGACGTCGCCGCCCACGCGATCGGCCCACCGGAGGTGACGACCAGCGCCGTCTGCCCCTCCTCCAGCCGCCCCGACAGCGCCGCCAGCCCCGCGTCGACCCGGTCGGTGAAGGTCGGGAAGGACTCCTTGTAGTCCTCGTCGTGCTCGCCGTCGACCCACCTGCTCAGCGCCTTCTCGAACATGCTCGCGAAGTTCTGGCGAGGGTGCAGGCTGCGCACGAGATCGGCCTTCATCACCACCTGCCGGCGATAGGCCGGTTTGAACGCCCCGATGATGTCCTGGTGGTCGTATTCGTCCCACGCCGGGTCGACCGTGGGCTCGATGTCCCAGCCGGCCGCCCGGGACGCCGCCTCGAGCGTCATCTGGTGGCGCTTCATCGAGCCGCTGAGGACGCACGCCGGCCGGATGCCCCGTGCCATCAGCGCCCGCCCCAGGATCTCGCTCTGCCGGATGCCCAGGTCCGACAGGTGGTCATAGTCGCGGGCGCCGAAGCGTGCCTGCCCGTGCCGCACGAGCAGGATTGTGCTCATCGGCCGCCCTCTTCATCCGGTATGCCGCCCCGCCACGGCCCCGTCTCGCCGGTCGCCTCCGCGGACGCCTCCCTCTCGGCAGCGGCGGCGAGGTCGCGCAGTTCGCGCCTCATATGCCGGTCGTGGGCGATGATCAGGCGCCGGCACCGGTAGTCGAGGTAGAGCACCATCGAGTGGAAGTTGCGGTAGGCCCTGTTGGTCGTCTGCTTGTGGAAGTAGCGGTAGTAGATCTGCTGGGCTATCACGGCCAGCCGGAAGAGCCCGAAGACCTCATAGAAGGTCCACTGCTTGGGGTCGATCTCGATGCCCGACTGCTCGGCATAGGCCTGAACGACCTCGGCGCGGGTCATCATGCCGGGCGTGTGGGTGGGTTGCCGCCGGAACTTGCGGAAGATGAAATCGTCCTTGGCCTCGACCCAATAGGCAAGCGCCCCACCGAGATCCATCAGCGGGTCGCCAAGAGTGGCCATCTCCCAGTCGAGGACGCCGATGACCTTGGTCGGGTCATCCTTGTCGAAGACGAGGTTGTCGAGACGGAAGTCGTTGTGGATCAGGCAGGTCCGCACGTCCTTGGGCTGGTGGTCGGCCAACCACTGCATCGTCGACTCGAAGTTGCCGACATTGCGGGTGCGCGCCTTGCGGAATCGCTCGGACCAGCCACGCACCTGCCGCTCGACATAGCCGTCGCCCTTGCCGAGGCGGGTGAGCCCGGCAGCCTCGACGTCGACGGAGTGGAGCTGGGCGAGGACGTCAACAGCGTTGCGGCACAAGGCGGCCACGTGATCACGGTCGCCCTGCATCTCGGGCGGCAGGTCGGTGCGCGGGATGATCCCGTCGATGCGGTCCATGACATAGAAGTCGCCACCCATCACCGACTCGTCCTGGCAGAACGCGACCATCGCCGGCACGAGCGGGAAGGCGTCGGTGAGGGCCGACTGGATGCGGTACTCGCGCCCCATGTCGTGCGCGCCCTTGGCCTTGGTCCCCACCGGCGGCCGGCGCAGGATCAGGTCGCGCTCGGGATATCGCAGCAGATAGGTGAGGTTGGAGGCTCCACCGGTGAACTGACGAACCCGGGGCACACCGTCGAGTCCCGTTGCGTCAGAGGCGTTCTCACGCAGCCATTGGGCCATCCGCTCAACGTCGAAGGCGTCCTCACCCCGGACCTCGCTGGCGCCGGGCACCCCATCGTGTTCCGGGTGGTTGCCGTCGGGGCGCTCACCCGCAGCCTGCTCCTCATCGCGCTTGGCCTCGTCCTCGGCGAGCTTGCTCTTGTCGGCGACGGTGGGCGGCGGGCCCTCGTGCTGCGCACCGTCGCTCGTGGGCTCGACCATCTCGTCGGGGGTGTGCTCGTCGCTCATCGCGCCACCTCCCGTCCTGCCGCAGGCGTCTCGACGAGGAGCTCGCGCTCACGCTTCTCCGCTCGGGCAGCCGCGAGATCGAGGGCCCTGTGATAGACGGGCCGGGCAAGCCGCTTGGCCAGCCAGCCCACCCGAGCCTCGGCGTCGGTGAGGATGATCGGCCGACGCCGCTCGATCCCGCGCATCACCCGCGATGCGATGAGCTCGGCGGACCGCGGCGAGCCCTCGATCATCCCTCGGGCCTGGAGCTTGGCGCCCTCGTCGCGGCTGTCGAGCGAGTCGGCGAGGTTGCTGCGGAAGAACGACGGGCAGATCGCCGAAACGGTGATCCCATAGGGCGCCAGCTCGTGGCTGAGGGTCTCCGAGAGCGCGACCACGCCGGCCTTGACGGTGTTGTAGGAGCCCATCTGCGGCGGGTGGACGAGCCCGGCCGCCGACGCGGTGTTGACGATGTGCCCGCGCCGCTGCGCCTTCATCATGGGCGTGAAGGCCAGACACCCGCGCACGACGCCCTTGAGGTTGACGTCGATGACGCGGTCCCACTCCTCCATCGTCGTCAGGTCGAAGTGGCCGCCCGTGGCGATGCCCGCGTTGTTGACGATGACGTCGAGCCCGCCCCACTGCTCCTCGACCCACTCGCGCGCCGCGGCCCAGTCCTCGTCGCGTGTCACGTCGAGCCTGCGGTATGCCGCCCTGCCGGGCAGCGTGCCAGCCGGGACCGCCTCGTGGCGGTCGGTGGCCAGGACGGTCTCACCGGCATTGACGAACTCCCGGGTCAGCGCAAGGCCGAGACCGGACGCCGCGCCGGTGACCAGGACGCGTCGAGGGCCGGCGCTCCGCGCCGGGATCGCATCGAGCGAGGGGGACATGGGACCTCCTGTGGGGGACTCGCTCTCATCCCACCACGTACGGCTCACCGCGGCCACCGCCCCTGGGGCGTTCCCACCGGGCAATATCGACTCTCACCGCAGGCACCACGCGGGGCCGGGCATGCTCGACAGCGCCGGCTGCGCGGCATACCTGATAGTCGTTATTGCCGCCCCGGTGTCAGTCGGCCTCGTGCATCGGCTGGCCGACGACCTGGACCAGCGAGCCGAGGGTGGCCAGGGCGATGCCGGCGCCACGCGAGCCGGTGAGCGCCAGTCCCGCGCCGGCCGCGGCGGTGAGCGCGACGATCACGCCCACGCGGGGCCAGAGCGGGAGGCGCGCCTCGGAGCGCGGCGCGATCCAGCGACCCCAGGCGGTGATGACCAGCACCACCGCGAGCGCGGCAAGCGCCCACCCGGCCACGCCGCCGCCCGCCAGCCGATAGCCGATGACACCGACCGCCGCCCACAGCCAGATCTCCTGGGTGAAGACGAGGGCCCCGACCAGCAGCTGCGCAGCGCTCACACCACCATCCTTGCCGAACCCCCCTTCGGCGACCAGCGCCCCGCACAAGGACGACCACGGTTGCCCGGCGGACAGCCCTGCTGGTGCGCGCCGAGCACAGGGCCGGGCCCCCGGGGCGTGACCATGGTCGTCGTTGTGCGGGCGAGGGTGCGGGGGTATGCCGTGCAGCCGGCGCGGAACTCGCCAATTGGTTTAATGGTGGGTGGGGGCGCGGGGGGGGCGGGCGACTGGGGCACGCGGCATACGGCCAGCCCAATAGTGTGAGTCGCATGGACAGTGTGTGCGTCTTCTGCGGCTCCAGCCCGGGCAATGACCCCGCATACCTGGAGGCGGCGAGCGCCCTGGGGCGCGAGATCGCCTCCCGCGGCATCAGGCTGGTCTATGGCGGGGCGAGCGTGGGGCTGATGGGCGCGGTCGCCGATGCCGCCATGGCCGCCGGCGGCGAGGTCGTCGGGGTCATCCCCTCCCACCTGTGGGACGCCGAGGTGGGCCACGCCGGCCTGACCGATCTGCACGTCACCGCCTCGATGCACGAGCGCAAGGCGCTGATGGCCGAGCTGTCCGAAGGGTTCCTCGCGATGCCCGGCGGCTTCGGCACGCTCGAGGAGGTCGTCGAGATCCTCACCTGGGGCCAGCTTGGGCTGCACCACAAGCCGATCGGCTTCCTCGACACGGCCGGCTTCTATGAGCCCCTGATGCGTTTCGTGGACCACGCGGTCGGCGCGGGCTTCATCCGCGCGCAGCACCTGAGCCTCTTCCACCGCGGCGCCGACCCGGCCGCGCTGCTGGACGACATGGCCACCTGGGAGCCCACGACCGTCCCCAAGTGGGTCGAGCGCACATGACCGATCGGGTGGCTCCCTGGCTGCGCGTGGCGCTGGCCATGTTTGGGGTCGGCTGGGGCGCAAACCAGTTCGCGCCGATGGTCCTGGCCTATCGCCAGCAGGACGGGCTCAGCGAGTCCTCGGTCACCCTGATGTTTGCCATGTATGCCGCGGGCCTGATCCCAGCGCTCCTGGTCTCCGCCCGTGTCTCGACGATCATCGGGCACCGCTCCGTGCTGCGCCCGATGATGGTGCTGTCGGTCCTCGCGTCGCTGATGCTCATCGCCGGCAAGGACCACGAATGGGCCCTGTTCGCAGGGCGGTTCATGGCCGGCGTCGCCTCGGGCGCCGTCTTCGCCCCCGGCACGGCGTGGGTCCGCGAGCTGTCGGCGGGCGCCCCCGCGGGCACCGGCGCGCGACGCGCGGCGATCGCCCTGTCGTCGGGTTTTGGCGGCGGGCCGCTGGTCGCCGGCATGCTCGCCCAGTGGGGACCGCACCCGCAGGTCCTCCCCTATCTCGCCCACCTGCTCGTGATGGTGATCGTCACGCCCCTGGTCTGGCGCGCACCCGAGACCGCCGACGAGCACCACCTCACGCTCGCGCCGCACGGCGCCCTCCACACCATCTTCAGCGCGCCGTATGCCGCGGTGCTCGCCCCCGTCGGACCGTGGGTCTTCGGGTCGGCGGCCCTGGGTTTCGTCACGGTCCCCTCCCTCGTCGCCGACAAGACGGTGGGGATCGCCATCGCGCTCAGCGGTTTTTCCGCGGCCCTCGGGCTGGGCACCGGCGTCGCGATCCAGCCCCGGGTGCGGCGGATGGAGGCCCACCGTCCGGGCAGCGCCCTGCCGCTGGGAATGCTGCTGTCCACGGCCGGCCTGCTCACCGGGGCCACCACGGCAGCCACCCACCAGGTCGCACTGGTGGCGCCGGCAGCGGCACTGCTCGGCACGGCATACGGCATGGTCCTCACCGGTGGGCTGATGCAGGTGGAGCGGCTCGCCCATTCCGACACCCAGGCCCTGCTCAACGCCGTCTTCTATGCGGTGACCTATGTGGGCTTCATCTTCCCCTTCGTCGCCGCGGTGCTCACGCGGCGTTTCGGCCCGGTCGAGGTGATGCTCGGCGGCGCCGTGGTCACCGTGCTCACCGCGCTGTGGGCAGCCGGGATGGAGCGGCGCTATCTGCGCCACAGCCACTGACCCCGCCCACGCTGGGGGGCAAAGTTCTCGTGCCCGAGGTTGCACAACGGCATACCCCCTGGGGTATGTTGGAACTGGCCTGCGACATCCGACGCGCAACCGAGAGGACCACGATGACCGTCACGATCGTCCCCATTGAGACCCCCACCCTGGGCGACCGCAGCTATCTCGCCCACGACGGCCAGGTCGCCCTCGTCGTCGACCCCCAGCGTGACATCGACCGGGTCCTCGAGCTCGCCGAGCGCGAGGGCGTGCGCATCACGCACATCGTCGAGACCCACATCCACAACGACTACCTGAGCGGCGGCCTGGCCCTGGCCGAGAAGACCGGCGCCGGCTACTACGTCAACGCCGCCGACCCGGTGGCCTATGAGCGCATCGGCATCAGCGACGGCGATGTCATCGAGGTCAGCGACGCCATGCGGGTGCGCGTCATCGCGACGCCCGGCCACACCTTCACCCACCTGTCCTATGCCCTCGAGGGCGAGACCCAGGCCGTTTTCACCGGCGGCTCCCTGCTCTTTGGCTCGACCGGGCGCCCCGACCTGCTCGGCCCCGACCACACCGACGCCCTCGCCCGCCACCAGTGGGCCAGCGCCCACCGCCTCGCCGACGAGCTCGCCGACGACACCGCGGTCATGCCCACCCACGGCTTCGGCAGCTTCTGCTCCGCGACCCAGTCCGAGGGCACCGACTCCACGATCGGCAAGGAGAAGACGTCCAACCCCGCGCTCACCAAGAGCGAGGAGGACTATGTCGAGGAGCTGCTCGCCGGCCTCGACGCCTTCCCCGCCTACTACGCCCACATGGGCCCGGGCAACACCGCCGGCCCGTCCGACGCCGACCTCTCCGCGCCCGAGCCCGCCGACAAGGCCGAGATCAGGCGCCGCCTCGAGGCCGGCGAGTGGGTCGTCGACCTGCGCACCCGCACGGCATTCGCGGCCGGCCACGTGCCGGGGTCGTTCAACTTCGGCCTCGACGGCCAGTTCTCGACCTATCTCGGGTGGCTCATCCCGTGGGGCACCCCGCTCACCCTCCTCGGCGAGTCGCCGGAGCAGGTGGCCGAGGCCCAGCGAGAGCTCGTGCGCATCGGCATCGACCGCCCCGCCGCCTCGGCGACCGGCGAGCCGGCGGACTGGACCGACGCCGAGCTCGCGACCTTCCCCCGGGCGACCTTCGCTGACCTGGCCGACGTGCGCCACCACCGCCCGGTGACGATCCTCGACGTGCGCCGCGAGCCCGAGCACGCCGACTCCCACATCGAGGGCAGCGTCAACATCCCGATCCACGACACCCTGAAGCGTCTCGACGAGGTGCCGCAGGGCGAGCTGTGGGTGCACTGCGCGGGTGGCTACCGCGCCTCGCTCGTCGCCTCGATCCTCGCGGCCAAGGGCCACCAGGTCGTCGCCGTCGACGAGAACTACGCCGAGAACGCCCCCAAGACCAATCTGCCGCTCGTCACCGCCTGACCGCCCGAGAGGCGGCCGGGGCGCGAGGTCGTCCCGGTGACTGAGAACTCTCGCCCGTTCACTAGGGCCTCGATCCGCGATCTCTAGTAGATTCGGCAGTAGCGCGACATGCCGTCCGGACCCCCTGCCGGACCGCAACGCTGTCGCGCAGGGCCGGCCGGCGCTCTCACCCCTGTGGCGCTCGGCCGGCCCGCTGCATTCCCCGCCCCCTCCGCGGCATTCGTGCCTTTCGTCTCACTCGGGGATCCCACCGCCTCGCCGCACCGGTGCGCACTAGGCTGTGAGCCACGCACCACCTGGAGGAGGAGACCATGGAGCACGACTTCGACCGCCCGACCGAAGAGGTCATCCACAACCTCTCCGAGGACGAGTGCTGGGACCTGCTCGAGAAGCACGAGTTCGGCCGGCTCGCCTTCCACCTCGCCGGCGATGTCGACATCCGCCCGATCAACTATGTCGTGCACGACCGGCAGATCCTCTTCATCACCGCCCCCGGCGACAAGCTGCTCGGCATCGTGATGAACTCCGACGTCGCGTTCGAGATCGACGAGATCCTCAAGGGCGAGCACGCCATGAGCGTCATCGTCCACGGCAACGCCCGTCACCTCGAGGGCCCCGACGCCCAGATCATCGAGCAGCTGCCGCTGCGCCCCTGGGTGCCGACCGCCAAATACGACGTCGTCTCGATCACCCCGTCCTTCGTCACCGGCAAGCGCTTCGATCTCTCGCGCCCCTGGTCGCACATGCGGCCGATGCGCTGACCCCACCACGACGACAGCGGTATGCCGCGTGTGCAGCTGCGCACGCGGCATACCTTTTTGTGTGAGCAGCCTCGGGGCTCAGGCGCCCTCGAAATAGCGGCGCGGGTTGTCCACCAGCATCTGGTCGATCTGCTCCTGGGTGACGCCGGCCTCGAGCAGGGCGGGCAGGATGTCGGCGACGATGTGGCCGTAGTGCCAGTCGGGCACCGCCGGCATGATCTCCGGCGCGACCCAGTCGATGTGGCAGGACGCGTCGTGGGCCAGCACCATCCGGTCGGCGAAGCCCCGCTTGGCCAGCTCGACGACGACTCCCACGCGCTGCTCGGTGGAGGCCTCGAGCGTGATGCCGAAGCGGTCCATGCCCAGCCAGAAGCCGGCCTCGGCGAGCTCGCTGAGGTGGTCGGCGTCGGCGGTGTCACCGCTGTGGCCCAGGACGATCCGGCCCGGCTCGACGCCGAGGTCGTCGACAAGGACCTGCTTGACGAGCAGGCCCGTCCTGGAGTCGGGGTGGGTGTGCACGGTGATGGGCGTGCCGGTCTCGAGGTGGGCGGCGCCGACCGCCCGCATGATCCGCTCTACACCGGGTGTCATGCCGGGGGCGTCGATGGCGCACTTGAGCAGACCGGCCTTGACCCCCGTGCCGGCGATGCCGTCGCGGATGTCGCCGACGAACATCTCCACCATCGGCTCGGGCACCTCGGCGCCGACCATCGCGTTGAGCGCCGGCCCGCGGTAGTCGAAGAAGTGCGGCGCGGAGTCATAGGTGTACATGCCCGTCGCGACGACGATGTTGAGGTCCGGCACGCGCTCGGCCACCTGCTGCACCAGCGGGATGTCGCGGCCGAGGCCGACGACGGTGGGGTCGACGATCGTGCGGATGCCGTCGTCGACCAGCTGCTGGAGCTTGGTCGCCGCGTCGGCGATGCGCTCCTCCTCGGGGGCATAGAACTGCGGGTAGTTGGCCTTGATGTCGGCGCTGGTGACGAAGACATGCTCGTGCATATAGGTCTTGCCGAGGTCGGCGGTGTCGACCTGGCCTCGGATGGTCTCGATCTGCGCCATGGCGCGCTCCTTGGGTCTGAGGGCTGGGCTGCCGCCCGCGACGGGGCGGGCCGGGCCCTGCGCACGCTAGTGGCGCGGGTCACCGCCGCGCCAGAGGCTGTCCGCCTAGACTCCCCGGGTGCCCCAGCCCTCCCGCCGCACGTGGTGGTATGCCGCGTCCGCCGCCCTCGTCACCGCCCTCACCGGCCTGACGTGGGGCTGTGCCGCGCGCGACGACGCTCCCACCGGCAGCTCGGCGAGCTCGACCGCCAGCTCGACGCCGAGGTCGACGGCGGGGTCGGCGCCCGGCGCGGCCGCCGCCAGCGGGGCCGCGACGGCGAGCACGGCCGATCCCGGAGTGAGCGGCAAGGTGGGCCCGGCGACCGGGCCGACGGGCAACGCGACCGGGCCCTCGCCCGCAGCGTCCGCCTCGACCCCGGGCGCGTCTCCGTCGGGCGACCCCGGTGACGCCACGGCCCCGACGGACGACTCCTTCTATACGCCGCCCGCAAAGCTGCTGGCCGGCCCGCACGGCTCGGTCATCTGGTCGCGGCGGACGGCCGGGCCCAAGAGCGGCACGACCTGGCTGGTGCTCTATCGGTCGGTGGACCTGCACGGCAGACCGATCGCGGTCTCCGGGACGGTCTCGCTCCCCAACGGCGCTGCGCCGCAAGGGGGCTGGCCCGTGCTGTCGTGGGCACACGGCACCACCGGTATCGCCGACCAGTGCGCCCCGACCCGCCTTGCGGGCGGCCTGCTCGGCGCCTATCAGGGCACGGTGCTGGCCTCCCTCGACCGGTGGCTCGATGCCGGGTATGCCGTGGCCGCCACCGACTACCAGGGCCTGGGCACGCCGGGCCCACACCCCTATCTGATCGGGCCCGCCGCGGCACGGTCGGTCACCGACGCCGCACTGGCGGCACGCGAGTTCTCGCCGAGTGTGTCCACGCAGTGGTTTGCGGCCGGGCACTCGCAGGGCGGGCACGCGGCGATGTGGACCGCGGGCGTCGGGCCAGCCTGGGCGCCGTCGATGCGGCTGCGCGGGGTCGTCGCGTTCGCGCCGCCGTCGGGCCTCGGTGGCGCGGTCGCGACGCTGCGCGGCCAGCCGCTCTCGGGCGGCGGCTTCATCCCGCTGCTGCTGCGGGGCGCCCAGACCGTCGAGTCATTGCCCGACGCCAAGCTGCTCACCCCGACGATGGCCAAGGCGATGCCCGAGGCCGACGCCTCCTGCATCGACCGCCTGATGTCGCCCACGGGCTGGGGCGGGCTCAAGACCAATGAGGTCTTCGTCCCCGACGCCGACCTCGCCCGCTTTGCCGCGGTGCTCGGCGCCAACGACCCGGTCAAGGCCAAACCGTCGGTGCCGGTCTATGTCGCCCAGGGTGGCCGCGACACGGTCGTCATGTCGGAGCTGACCGGCGAGCTGGTCGCCGCGCTCAAGGCGTCCGGCGCCAAGGTCACCTATCAGACCTATCCCGCCGCCGACCACCTCACCGTCCTGCCCCTGGCCGAGGCCGACGCCGCGACGTGGATGAACACCACCTGGGCCTCCGCCGCCAAGTCCACGCCAGCCAAGGCCACACCGCCCACCGCCACCTCTCGTTGACTTGTAGCAACTCACGCCTAAGAACCCCGTTTTAGGCGTGAGTTGCTACAAGTCAACGGATCGGGAGGGGCCGACGGAGGGGTGGCGGGTGGCCGGTCAGCCGAGGCCGGCCCGGCGGATCTTGCCGTTGGCGGTGCGCGGCAGCCGGTCGGTGAAGACGATCTCGCGAGGGCGCTTGTAGGCCGCGAGGTGCTCCGCGGCATACCCCAGCAGTGCGGCGGCATCGACGCCGTCCGGCTCGTCGGGGTCGGCCGGCACGACGTATGCCGCGATGATGCTCACCCCTGGCCGCACCTCCAGCTCGCCGACCGCGACCTCGGCGACCGCGGGGTGCGCGGCGAGCACGTGCTCGACCTCGAGCGGCGAGACGCGGTAGCCGCCGGCGTTCATGATGTCGTCGTTGCGGCCGTGGTAGTGGACATAGCCGTCCTCGTCGAGATGCACCAGGTCGCTGGTCACGAACCACTCGCCGCGGGTGACCGCCGCCGTGTCCTCCGGCCGCTGCCAGTAGCCGAGCATGAGCCCCGGGTCGCTGCGGTGCACGGCGAGCAGGCCGGACTCCCCTGTCGCACAGGCCTCCTCGCCACCGTCGACCGGGAGCACCGCGACCCGCCGCCCCTCCTGGGCCCGACCCGGGCTGCCCGGCCTGATCGGGACGCTCGGGCTCGTCGAGACGAAGGTCGAGATCTCGCTCATGCCGAGCGACTCATAGAGCTCCAGCCCGGTCGCCTCCCGCCACTCCTCGAGCAGCGCGGGGCTCAGGGCCTCGCCGGCCGTCAGGCCGTGGCGGAGCGAGGACAGGTCGTGGGCGCCCACGTCGCCATAGTGGAGCAGCTGGCGATAGACGCCCGGGACGGCGGCAAAGATCGTGGCGCCGTATCGCTCGATGAGCAGCGGCCAGATCGTGCGGTCGTGGGGACCGTTGTAGATCAACGCTGTTGCGCCGTTGGCCCACGGGTCGGTCAGGCCCACGCCGAGGGTGTAGGTCCAGTTGAAGGCACCCGCGTGCAGCATCGTGTCGTCGGGGCCGATGGCCTCCCACCCGGCATACATCGGCCGGCGCCCCCACGCTGCCCGGTGCGCGTGCAGGACGCCCTTGGGCCGTCCGGTCGTGCCGGAGGTATAGACGAGGTATGCCGCGTCGTCCGCGGGCGTGTCCGCATAGTCGGCGCGCTCGCCGCCCTCCCGCCATCCGGCCAGATCGGCCGGCGTGACCTCGTGGACTCCGTCGGGCAGTGACACCCGCAGCTCCTCGCTCTGGACCAGCACCTCCGCACCCGAGTCAGCGAGGAGATAGTGGGCCTCCTCCTCGGTCAGCTGGGCCGAGCTCGGCAGCGAGACCAGGCCGGCCGCCATCGCGCCGAAATAGACGAGGGGATAGTCGCTGACATTGCCCAGGCGGACCATCACGCGCGAGCCCGGCTCCAGGCCGAGGCGCCCGAGCCCCGCGGCGACGGCCCGGACCGCGTCATCGAGCTGGGCATAGGTCCACCGCTCGGCCTGCCCGGCCGGGGCGTGGGCGTCGGACACGACGATGAGTGCCGTGTGGTCGGGGCGCTCGGCCGCGGGTCGCCCCACACAGTGCCGGGCCATCGAGAACCGCTCGGGCACAGGCTCGCTCATGCCCCCACTCTGCCAGCCGCGCGGCATACCCGCCGTGGGCCCGGACACCCCGAGGGGTACGGGCCTGTCGGGCCCGGTGGGAGAATGGCGGTCATGCTCTCCGGACTCATCGCGCTCCTGGCGTGCCAGCTGGCCGGGGAGTTCCTCGTGCGGGCGCTGTCGTTGCGCGTGCCCGGCCCCGTCGTCGGGATGCTCCTGCTCCTCGCCTTCCTCACGATCCGCGACTGGCGGCGGCACGCCGCGCCGCCGCCGGAGGAGTCCAGCCGGGTGGAGCGGGCGGCCGACGCCTTCCTCACGCATCTGCCCGTGCTCTTCATCCCCGCCGCCGTCGGGGTCATGCAGTATTTCGACGTCATCGCCGAGCACTGGGGGCCCGTCCTCGGCGGCAATGTCATCGCCTGGCTGGCCACCCTGGTGATCACGGCCGGGGCCGCACAGCTCATGCTCACGCTGCTGCCCGACTCGCTCACTGGCGACCCCGAGGAGGCCGAGGCGCGCGCCATGGTCCGCGAGGCCGACCGCATCGAGGGCCTCGAGGCCGACGACGCCGAGGGGCCCGGCCGGCGCGGTCCGGAGAGTGAGGGAGAGCGCCGATGAACCTCGACGGTGCCTTCGAGGCGATCACCCACTCACCGCTCTTCGCGCTGCTGCTGACGCTCGCGGCATACCAGGCCAGCGTCTGGCTGTGGCGCAAGGCGGGGCGCACCCCGCTGCTCACGCCGGTCTTCATCGCGATCATCACCGTCGTGCTGGTGCTGCTCGCGATGGGAGTGGACTATGCGACCTACATGGAGGGCGGGCAATATCTCAGCTTCCTCCTCGGGCCCGCCGTCGTCGCGCTCGCCGTGCCGCTGCACCGGGCCTCGGCCTCCATCCGCTCGCTCGCGATCCCCGTGGTGGTCGGGGTGGTCGTCGGCGCCGCGGGAGCGATCGTCGCGTCGGTGCTGACCGTGCGGCTGCTCGGTGGCAGCGAGGAGCTCGCGATGACGATGGCCCCGAAGTCGGCCACCACCCCCATCGCGATCGCGCTCGCCCCGAGCATCGGCGGAGTCGCCTCTCTCGCAGCGGTGTTCACGATGATCACGGGCGTGCTGTGCGCGATCGTCGGCCCGGCCGTGCTCAACCTGCTGCGGGTGCGCGACACCCGCGTGCGCGGCCTCGCCCTCGGCGTCTCGGGGCATGGCGTCGGGACCTCCCGCGCCCTCCAGGCCGGGCCGGTGCAGGGTGCCTTCGCCGCGCTGGCCATGGCGATGACCGGCGTGGCCACGAGTCTGTTCCTCCCGCTGGTCATCGCCCTCCTCGGCTGACCTCGGGGATAGACGATCTACCCTTGTCGGCGGTAGATTTCTACCATGGGCCTGAACATCAAGAACGAGCGCGTGCACGAGCTCGCCCGCCGCGCCGCCGCCGTGACGGGCAAGAGCCAGACGGGGGCGATCGAGGAGGCGCTCGAGCGGCTCCTCGCCGAGCACGGGCACGACCCGGTGGCCGCCCAGGCCCAGGCCAGGGTCGACCGGGCCCAGCAGATCGTGGCCGACTACGCCGCCCTGCCCGCACAGCGCCGGCGTCAGATCCGGCGCGCCGAGGACCTCTACGACGACGCGACCGGGATGCCCCGGTGATCGTCGACACCTCCGCCCTCATCGCGATCATCGAGGGCGAGCCCGGCAGCGAGGAGCTGCTGCGCCTGGCCGCCACCTCGACCTGTCGGATGTCGGTGGCCAGCCAGCTGGAGGCGGGCATCGTCGCCGATGCCCGGTCCACCTCACACGGCGCGCGCCTCGACGAGCTCATCGAGGCGCTCGAGATCGAGCTGGTGCCCGTGAGCGTGCGCGATGCGGCGGTGGCCCGCCACGCCTATCGACGGTTCGGCCGCGGGTCCGGCTCGGCCGCCGCGCTCAACTACGGCGACTGCTTCGCCTATGCGCTGTCGGTCACGAGCGGCGAGCCGCTGCTCTTTGTCGGCGACGACTTCACCCACACCGACGTCGCCAGCGCGCGCCCCTGAGCGACAGACCAGGAGAGGTATGCCGCGGGGCGACCCCGCGGCATACCTCCAGGTCGGCGGCCGGCACCGAGACGGCGCGGCCTCAGTCGCCGTGCTTGGCCCTGCGCAGGCGGCTGGGCCACCAGATGCGGTCGCCGAGGTCGACGGCCAGGGCCGGCACGAGCAGCGAGCGCACGACGATGGTGTCGAGCAGCACGCCGAAGGCCACGATGAAGGCGATCTGCACCATGAACAGCAGCGGCAGGACCGTCAGCGCCGAGAAGGTCGCGGCCAGCACGATGCCGGCGCTGGTGATCACGCCGCCGGTGACGGCCAGACCGATGAGCGTGCCCTCGCGGGTGCCGCGCCGCATCGACTCCTCGCGCACCCGGGTCATCAGGAAGATCGAGTAGTCGATGCCGAGCGCGACGAGGAAGACGAAGCCATAGAGCGGGGTGGCCGGGTCGGAGCCGGGGAAGTCCCACACGTGGTTGAACAGCAGCGCGGCGACGCCGAGGGTGGCGGCAAACGAGATCACGTTGGCCACGATCAGGATGACCGGCGCCACGATCGAGCGCAGCAGCAGGCACAGCACGAGGAAGACCACGGCCAGGATCGCCGGGATGATCACCTTGAGGTCGCGCTGGCTGGCGGTGCGGGTGTCGAGGTTGGCCGCGGTGGTCCCGCCGACCAGGACGTCCTCGGAGACGCTGTCGAGGTCGGCGCGGAGGCGGCTGATCACCTCGTCGGCCTCGACGCTGTCGGCCGACTTCTCCAGGGTCGCGGTGACGACCTGGAGCCCGTCCACCGGCTGGCTCGGCTGCCCCGGACTCAGGCCGATCAGGGGGTTGCTGATGTCGGCCTCGTCCTTGAGGCGGGCGACCACCGCGTCGGCCTTGTCGGCCGGGGTGATGATCTGCACCGGGCTGCCGGAGCCGGCGTCGAAGTGCTTCGCCAGCGCCTCCTGCCCGGTGACCGACTCGGGGGTGTTGAGGAAGGTGTCGCCCTCCGTGATGCCCGCGTCCTTGAAGGTCG
This sequence comes from Micrococcales bacterium, assembly GCA_021287075.1. GTDB lineage: Bacteria > Actinomycetota > Actinomycetes > Actinomycetales > Dermatophilaceae > JAJTBD01. Next base: position 77,496 of record JAJTBD010000004.1, read on the forward strand.
GCAGGAATGCCGCGGCCGCGAGCAGGGCGGCCAGCGTGATCACCCAGGTGCGGCGCGGGTGCTCGCCCACCATGCGGGCCACGCGACCCCAGACGCTGCGGGTGCCGAGGGCGTCCTCGCGGTGGACGTGGTCGACGCGCGGGATGGCCGGCCAGAAGATCGCCCGGCCAAAGAGCAGGAGCACGGCGGGCAGGAAGGTGAGCGCCGCCAGCAGCGCACCGGCGATGCCGAGCGCCCCGACCGGGCCCAGGCCGGAGGTGCTGCCGAGGTCGGAGAGCAGCAGGCAGAGCAGGCCCAGGATGACGGTGGCGCCGCTGGCGATGATGGGCTCGACCGAGGCCTTCCAGGCGGTCTTCATCGCCTCCCAGGTCGACTCGGTGTCGTGCAGCTCCTCGCGGTATCGGCTGACGAGCAGCAGCGCATAGTCGGTGGCGGCGCCGACGACGAGGATCGAGAGGATGCCCTGCGACTGGCCGGACAGGCCGATGTGGCCGCCCTTGGCGAGCGGATAGACCACGAGCGCGGCGACGGCCAGACCGAAGACGGCCGTGATGAGCACGGCGATGGGCAGGATCGGGCTGCGATAGACGATGAGCAGGATGACGAAGACGACCGCGAGCGCGGTGAGCAGCAGGATCCCGTCGATGCCCGCGAACGCGTTGACGAGGTCGGCGACGATGCCGCCGGGGCCGGTCACCTGGCTCTCGATGCCGTTGGGCTTGAGGCTGTCGTCGAGCTCGCGCAGCGCATCGACGCTCGCCTGGAGGGGAGTGCCCTCGCCGACGGTCTCGCTCGCCCGGCCGGCGTCGAGGTTGACGATCATCAGGGCGGCGGTGCCGTCCTTGCTCGGGATGGCCGCGGGGGTGCCGACGAGGTAGTCGCCGATCGTGCGGCTCTGGCCGTCGCCGAGGTCGATGGCGGTCTGGGGCACCTTGGCCGCCAGCGCCTGGACCGCCGCGAGGTCGGCCCGCTCCAGCTTGGCCGACTTCTCCATCACGACCATGACGGGCAGGGCCTCGGTGTCGGTGAAGTCACCGAGCCGCTCGCTCACCTTGGTCGACTCGGCCGTCGCCGGCAGGAATGCCGCGTTGCCGTTCTCCTGGACCTCGCTGAGCTTGCCGACGGTCGGGCCGCCGAGCCCGCCGATCGCCAGCCAGGCGAGGACGGCGAGCAGGGCCAGCAGTCGGACGGTCCATCGAGAGCGCATGTCTGAGTCTTCCCCATCGCGGCCGGGGATCCGCCCAGCCATTGCGAACATTGTTTGCAATATCGACCGTACGCCTTCGGGTACAGTGTTCGCAAATGGGCGACCCGGTGGGTCTGGCGAGGGAGGACAGCGGTGAGCGGCGCCGTCAGCGAGAGCATCTGGCTGCGTCCGAGCACCTCGGGTGTAGGCCGGCCCGCCTCCCACAGCCGGGACGAGATCACGGCGGCCGCCATCGCACTGGCCGACCGCGACGGCCTCGCGGCTGTGACGATGCGCGCGGTCGCCGCCGAGCTGGGGGCCGGGGCGGCCTCGCTCTATCGCCACATCGGCAACCGCGACGACCTGCTCGACCTCATGGTCGACGCCACCTCGGCCGACATCGACCCCACCACCCCGCCCGGCAGGGCCGGCCTGATCACCCTCGGTGAGCGGCTGCTGACCGTCATGCAGCGTCACACGTGGCTGCCCGAGCTCGTGATAACCCGCAGCGCCTTCGGCCCGCACGGCACCGAGGTCCTCGAGCGCTGGCTCGGGCTCCTTGCCGAGCACCCCGCTCCTGCGGCCGACAAGCTCGAGGCCTATGCCCTCGTCACCGCGTTCGCGGCGACCTTCGCGCAGGCCAACCTGTCCAGCGGGGGCGCGCACACGGCATACCTCATGTATGCCGCACGCGATGGCGAGCACCCCCACCTCGCCGCGGCCGTCGCCGACATGGGTGGCGGGGTCGACGACGTGCACCGCTTTGACGTGACGCTGGGCAAGCTGCTCGACGGCCTCCTCGGTGTCGAGCGATGACCCCGATCGACCCGACGCTGCTCCAGAAAGCCCTGGCCGCAAAGGGATTCATGCCCGAGGACGAGGGCATGCTCCTCTATGAGGAGGCCGTGCGACGACTGCCCCACGGGCCCGGGCTCGAGGTCGGCACGTGGTGCGGCAAGTCGGCTGTCTATCTCGGCGCTGCCGCCCGAGCCTGCGGCACAACGGTTTTCACCGTCGACCACCACCGGGGCTCCGAGGAGAACCAGCCCGGCTGGGACTATCACGACGCCACGCTCGTCGACCCGTCCTGCGGGCGCATCGACACCCTGCCCTTCTTCCGACGCACGATCACCGACGCTGGCCTCGAGGAGGAGGTCGTCGCGATCGTGGGTCAAGCACCGACCGTCGCACGGCACTGGCGCACCCCGCTCTCGCTGCTCTTCATCGACGGCGGCCACACCGACGAGCACGTCACCAACGACTACGAGGGCTTCGGCCGCTGGGTGATGGCCGGCGGCTCGATGGTCATCCACGACGTCTTCGAGCGCCCCGAGGACGGCGGCCAGCCGCCCTGGCGCTGCTATCGGCGCTCGCTCGCCTCCGGCGACTGGCAGGAGATCGAGGCACTCGGCTCGATGCGCATCCTGCGTCGGACCGGCGGCGATGCCGGCGACCCCGTCCACTGACCGCCCGCGTCACGTCCTCCGGGGCTCCCGACATCGCGTTGAAAACATTGGTTTCAACGCTAAAGCCCAGTTCTTAGCGTTGAAACCAATGTTTTCAACGACACCGGGTCAGGGGCGGAAGACCTCGGCGCCGGGGGTGAGGTCGAGCAGCGCATCGCAGGCGAGGATGACGGCGGCGCCGGTCCAGGTCGACCGCTCGATCGGCCAGCGCTTGCCATCGGCATAGACATAGCCGGTGTGATAGCTGCCGTCGGGGTCGCGCAGGTGCTGCATGTCGAGCACCAGCCGCTCCGCTCGCGCCCGGTCTCCCATCCCCTCCAGCGCCAGCGCCAGCTCACACGTCTCGGCACCGGTCACCCAGGGCGCGTCGTCGACGCAGAGGATGCCGAGACCCGGGACGACGAAGTCCTCCCAGCGGCCCTCGATGCGGGCGTATGCCGCGTCGCCGGTGAGTGCCCCGCCGAGCGCCGGGTAGTACCAGTCCATCGAGAAGCGGCGCTTGGGCTCGAACTCCTCCTCACGGCGCTGGAGTGCGACGGCGACCCGCTCGCGCGCCCCCCGCCATGCGGAGGCGTCCTCGCCGAGCAGGTCGGCGAGCCGCTCACCGCACTGGAGAGCGTGGTGGATGCTCGAGCTGCCGGTGACGAGCGCCGTTGTCGCAGGCCCGAATTCGCCGAAGGCCCACGAGAACCCGCCGAACGGCAGCTGCATCGTGACGGCGAAGTCGAGGGCGGCCCGCACGGTCGGCCACATCGACTCGACGAAGGCCCGGTCACGCCGCACGAGCCAGTGGTGCCAGACCCCGACCGCCACATAGGTGCACTGGTTGGTGTCGGCCCCCGACTCCTCGATCACCCCGTCCTGGAGCTTGGTCGGCCAGGTGCCGTCCGCCCGCTGGGTGGCGCGCAGCCAGGCGAAGGCGGCGTCAGCGGCGGCATACTCCCCTGTCACGCCCAGCGCCATCGCGCACTCGACGTGGTCCCAGACATCGGTGTGCGAGCCGCTCTCCCAAGGGATCTCGCCATCTGCCCGCTGCACCGACGCGATGTATGCCGCGGTCTCGCGCAGCATCGCGGGCGTGGGCAGGCTGGCGGCCGGCTCCGGCTGGGGGAGGTCGGCAGGGAGCGGGATCACGGGGACGGGCTCAGGCCGGCTTGCGGAAGTAGAGGACGACCGACTTGCCGAGGACCGGGTTGAGCACCCGCTCGGCGGTCCGGGTCAGGCGCGGGGCCTTCATGATGTCCCAGACGAGGAGGCGGTGATAGGCCTTCACGAGCGGGTTGTCGTCGTTGTCGACGCCGACGGCGCACTTGAGCCACCAGTATGGCGCATGCAGCGCGTGGGCGTGGCCGCGGCCCTCGGGCTCCAGGCCGGCCTGGCTGATCTTGCCGACCAGCTCGTCGGCGTTGTAGATGCGCACGTGGCCGCCCTCGACCTCGTGGTACTCATCGGACAGCGCCCAGCAGATGCGCTCGGGGAATGCCGCGGGGACGGTGACCGCGAGGGTGCCACCGGGTCGCAGCACCCGGACGAGCTCGGCGATCGCGGTGCGGTCGTCGGGGATGTGCTCGAGGATCTCGGCGGCGACGACCCGGTCGAACTCACCGTCGGCGAAGGGCATGTGCAGCGCGTCGCCCTCGACGGTGACGGCCTTGGCGCCCTCGGGCACCTGGCCCTCGAGCTCCATGGCGCCAAACATGGTGGCGACGCCCTCGAGCTCCGTCGCGTCCTGGTCGAAGGCCACGACATCGGCGCCGCGGCGATACATCTCGAAGGCGTGGCGCCCGGCGCCCGCGCCCATGTCGAGGACGCGCTCGCCGGGCTCGAGGCCCAGCCGGTCGAAGTCGACGGTCAGCATGTGTGGGTCATCCTGTCGGGTCGGTCGGGTGGTCCAGGTCGGTCGGGTGGTCCAGGTCGGTCGGGTGGTCCAGGTCGGTCGGGCTCGCGGGTGAGGCTGCGGCTGCGGCTGCGGGGCCGGTCCCGCGCTCCCGCGCATGCTCGGCGATCGCCCGCTCATAGACGGCGGTGGTGGCCTCGGCGACCGTGCGCCAGCTGAAGCCGGTCAGCGCCCGCGTGCGGGCAGCGGCCCCCATGCGCGCGCGGCGGTCGGGGTCGTCGTGCAGCGCCCGGAGCGCGTCGAGCAGGGCCTCGGCGTCGCCGGCGGGGACCAGGTCGGCGCACACGCCTGGCTCGCCCACGACCTCGGGGATGGCCCCCGCGTCACTGACGACGAGCGGCGTGCCGCACGACATGGCCTCGAGCGTCGGCAGGGAGAAGCCCTCGTAGAGCGATGGGACACAGGCGATCTCGGCCGACCCCATCGTCTCGGCGAGCTCCTCGACGGACAGCCCGTGGCGGAACTCGACGGCGTCCTCGAGCCCGAGCCTCGAGACGAGGCGCTCGGTGCGCCCGCCGGGCGTGGGCTTGGAGACGAGCACCAGGTGGGCGCTCGGCCGCTCGACGCGGAGCTTGGCGACGGCCTCGAGCAGGGTGCCGATGCCCTTGAGCGGGGTGTCGGCGCTCGCCATGGCGACGATGCGGCCGGGCACCCGGGCGCGCTCGGGCTCGGCGAAGACCTCGGGCTGCACCCCCAGCGGCACGACCTCGATGCGGGTCGGGTCGACCGAGAAGTCGCGGGCGATGTCGAGGGCCGAGGACTGCGAGACGGTCACGATGTGGCGCAGCCGCCGCGCGACCGCGCCCTGCATGCGCAGGAAGCCATACCACCGGCGCAGGGTGATCGCCTTGCGCCACGAGCGGTTGGCCTCGAGGTCGACCCGCCGGTCCATCGTGATCGGGTGGTGGATCGTGGTCACCAGCGGCATCCGCCGCTGGATGTCGAGCAGCCCCCAGCCCAGGCACTGGTTGTCGTGCACGATGTCGAAGTCCGCCAGCCGCCCGCGCAGCTCACGGGCCGCGCGCAGCGAGAAGGTCATCGGCTCGGGGAAGCCGGCGGTCCACATGGTCGCCACCTCGAGCACGTCGATCGCGTCGCGGTACTCCCCCGGCCGCGGCGTGCGGAAGGGGTCGGGCTCGCGATAGAGGTCCAGGCTTGGGACCTGCTCCAGGCGCACGCCCTCGTCGAGCTCGGGATAGGGCTGCCCGGAGAAGACCGTGACCTCGTGCCCGAGGTCGGCCAGCGCCCGCGAGAGGTGGCGCACATAGATCCCCTGGCCGCCGCTGTGCGGCTTGGAGCGATAGGAGAGCAGGGCGATGCGGAGCGGGCGCACGGCATACCTCCTGCTCGTCGGCGCTGGCGAAGCGGTCGCCTCACTCTACTTAACCGACGGGTAACCGAGCGCTCCGCCCACGTCCCGGTCGTGTGCAGCGCGCTCCCAGCCCACGCTGATAGACCGGTCCCCGCCAGGATCGGGTTGAGAGGAGGGCCGCCGGGTGTCCGAGCGGACAGTGCAGAGGCAGGACGCGGCGGCGCGGATCCTCACGGCGGTGTATGCCGCGGGCGCGCTGACGGCGCTCGCCCTGTGGGTGCTGGTGCGCTCGGCGCATCACCGCGCGGGCCTCGTCGAGACAGTCTTCGGCCTGCTCAACGTGCCGGTCGGCCGGTCGCTGCTGTCGGTGGTCACCCTGGTGCTGACGACGCGGGCACTGTTGGGGCGCAAGCGGATCGGACTGTGGGCGGTCGCCGCTTTCCAGCTCTTTGGCGTCTATCTGGGCATCGTGGCGATCACCCATCTCACCGACGTGCCCGACCCGCCGTCCTGGCAGTCCCGCTCCACCTTCGGCGCGACTCTCGACACCGTCTCGCTCGTGCTGGCCGTCGCAATCCTGGTGTGGCTGTGGCGCATCCGCGGGGCCTTCCCCGCGCGGCTCCAGCCCGGCTCACGGACCGGCGCGCTGCTCACCCTGGCGGCCGGCGCCCTGACGGCCACCGGGCTGACGGTCGCGACCCTCTTCGCCTATGACGTGGAGCTGCCCCAGCTGGCCACCCGCACCGTGCAGGTGCTGGCCGCGAGCTCGGGCGACAGCGACGTCGCCCCGAGGGGGCGGGTCGGCCCGGAGTGGCTGCTGGAGGTCAACGGGCTCGTGCTCGCGCTCGCCCTCGTCGCGGCCGTCGTCGTCTTCCTCCGGTCCGCCCGCCCGCTCTCCGGGTGGTCGGGTGAGCGCGAGCTGGCCCTGCGCGGCCTCCTCGCCCGGCACGGCGAGCGGGACTCCCTCGGCTACTTCGCGACTCGGCGCGACAAGTCCTCCGTCTTCGCGCCGGACGGACGCGCCGCCGTCGCCTATCGGGTGCTCGCGGGCGTCTCCCTGGCCTCCGGAGACCCGGTTGGCGACCCTGCCTCGTGGGGCGCCGCGATCGAGCGCTGGCAGCGGGAGGCACGCGAGTTCGGCTGGCTGCCGGCGGTCATCTCGGCGAGCGAGGACGGCGCCAAGGCGTATGCCGCGCACGGCCTGCGCGTGATCATCCTCGGTGACGAGGCGATCCTCGACCCGGCCCGCTTCAGCCTGCGCAGCACGTCGATGGCCGATGTGCGGCACGCCGTGGCCCACGCGCAGCGTGCCGGCCTGAGCACCCACGCGCGGCGGGCCGCCGAGATCCCGGCCGACGAGCTGGCCGCCATCACCGCGGCCGCGGACCAGTGGCGCGCCGGCGCCGACCGCGGCTTCTCGATGGCCCTCAACCGGGAGGCGGACCCCGCAGACGGCCGCGCCGTCGTCGTGACGGCGCACGACGCGGACGGCACCCTCGCGGGGGTCCTGTCCTTTGTGCCCTGGGGCTGGCAGGGGCTCTCGCTCGATGTGATGCGCCGCTCGCCGCAGGCCCCGAGCGGGGTCACCGAGCTGATGGTCAGCGCCCTGATGGCGGCGGCCGAGGAGCTCGGCGTGCGCCGGGTCTCGCTCAACTTCATCATGTTCCGCAGCGTGTATGCCGATGCCGCCCGGGTGGGCGCGGGCGCGGTCACCCGGTTCGGCTACTCCGTCCTCGGCGTCCTCGACCGCTTCTGGCAGCTCGAGCGGCTCTACCGGTCCAATGCCAAGTACGAGCCCACGTGGGTGCCGCGGTTCCTCTGCTACGACGACCGGGTCTCCCTGCCGCAGGTCGCGATCGCCGCGGGCGCGGCGGAGGGCTTCCTGCCCGACCCGACCACACGGCATACCTCTGGCCGGCAGCTGAGTGCCGACGAGCTGACGCAGGTGCGGGCGCTCGCCCAGCCACCGCAGATCTCGGCGGCGGGGCTGGAGCCCAGGCGCAGCGACCAGACCCGCGCGCGGCTGGCCCGGCTGGAGCGGGTGCGGGCGAGCGCGCGCGACCCCTATCCCGTGGGTGCGGCGGAGCCGGTGGCCGAGATCACCGGGCGGGTCACCGCGATCCGCGACCACGGCGGCGTCGTCTTCGTGGACCTAAGCGACGCGGGCGCCACCCGACAGGTGGTCTTCGACGCGGCACGGCTGGGGCGGCCGGCGCTCCGGGAGCTGACCGGCCTGGTCGGCACCGGCGATCTGGTGGCCGTGGCAGGCGACACCGGCGCCTCCCACACCGGGACCCCGAGCCTGCTGGCGACCTCGTGGCGGATGCTCGCGGTGAGCCTGCACCCGATCCCGTTCGGCGGGCTCACCGATGCCGGGGCCCGCGCGCGCAACCGGGTGGCCGACCTGATCGTGCACCCGGTCGATGCCCAGCACCTGCACGACCGGGCCAGGGTGATCGGGGCGGTGCGCGCCCTGCTCGGCCAGGAGCGATACACCGAGGTCGAGACCCCCGTGCTCCAGACGGTCCACGGCGGCGCCTCGGCGCGTCCCTTCCGCACCACGATCAACGCCTATGGCATGGACCTGACGATGCGGATCGCCCCCGAGCTCAGCCTCAAGCGGCTGCTGGTGGCCGGCCTCGGCCCGGTCTATGAGCTGGGGCGCAACTTCCGCAACGAGGGCGCGGACGCCACCCACAATCCCGAGTTCACCTCGCTGGAGGTCTATCGCCCCGGCGGCGACTACACCACGATGCGCCTGCTGACCGAGCGCCTCGTGCGGGCCGCGGCCCGGGCGGTCCACGGCAGTGAGACCCTGCGCGTGACCGGGCCCGACGGAGAGCTCGCCGACCTGGACGTGAGCGGGCCCTGGGGGGTGGTCCCCGTCCTCGAGGCGGTCAGCCGCGCCGTGGGCCGGCCGGTCGACCTCGAGACCGACATGGACGTGCTCACGGGACTGGCCCGCGAGCACCAGGTGCCCCTGCGCGACGACATGGGGCCGGGCGCGGTGATCGAGCAGCTCTATGGCGAGCTGGTGGAGCCGGCCACCCTCGAGCCGACCTTCTATGTCGACTTCCCCCAGGAGACCTCGCCGCTCACCCGGCCGCACCGCAGCGTCCCCGGGCTGGTCGAGCGCTGGGACCTGGTCGTCGGCGGGATGGAGCTCGGCACGGCATACAGCGAGCTCACCGACCCGCTCGACCAGCGTCGCCGGCTGGTCGAGCAGTCGCTGAAGGCCGCCGCCGGCGACCCGGAGGCGATGCAGGTCGACGAGACCTTCCTGGGCGATCTCGAGCTCGGTATGCCGCCGACAGGCGGCCTGGGCATCGGCATCGACCGCCTCGTGATGCTGGTGACGGGCACCTCGATCCGCGAGGTGCTGTCCTTCCCCTTTGTGCGGCCGCAGCGCTGACGGGTGGTTTTTCAGTCGCCGAGAGCAGGGAGCACCAGCGCGGCCAGGGCGTGGTGCCCGGCGGCGTTGGGATGGTCACCGTGGGCCTGGAGCAGGGCGGTGGTGTCCCTGCCCGGGCCGTGGAAGGCCGGCCCGACCGCGACGAAGTCGACGCCCGCACGAGTCGCCTCGGCGCGCAGTGCATCCGAGACCGCTCGGGTGGCCGCGGCAGCGCCCGAGGCATAGCCCGGCGACTCCGCGTCGGCGGCGGCGCCGTCCTTGAAGACACTCCAGTAGTCGGTGACGACGACGTGCGCGCCCCGTGGCACGAGGCGCGTGATCGAGGCGAGGATGCGCCCGGTGTTGCCGCGCAGCTGGGTCACCTCGTCTGCGGCACAGCGCTTGTCGTCACCGACGACGCACTCCTGGTTGCCCACCAGACCCTCGTCGAGGTCGTTGGCACCGATCGTCAGGACCACCGCGTCGGCCTGCCGGAGGGCATCCTGCACGTCGATGTCGGCCAGCTGGGCGAGGACATCGTCGGTCGTGTATCCGTCGCCGGCCAGGTTGTCCAGGGCGACCGGGCGGTGCAGCTGCGCGGCCCGCTGGGTGATCGCCTCGTCGGCGAACGGCGTGCAGGCACAGCCGAATCCGGACGGCACCGAGTCGCCGAGGACGACCCCGCGGTATGCCGCTGCCGGCGGCTCTGCGTCGCCGGCGCGCCACAGCGCCAGGCCGATCAGGGCCAGGACGAGGGCACCGACGAGGAGGACCCGCCGCGGGTGGATCGGGCGATGGGTGTGGTGTGGGCGTGCACTCGCGCCTCGGCGGGGTGGACGGGTCATCGGGGGGCGAACCCCGGGAGGGTGCGGCCCAGCCAGGCCAGGGCCGTCGGGAGCGCTGCCCGCCACACCGAGACGCGGTGCCCGAGACCGGGTGGCAGCACCGACACCGCCGACGTGGGCGGCCGCACCTGGTCGAGGAAGGCCCGGGTGGACCGCCATGACAGGGAGTCGCCGTCACTGGAGTGCACCCACATGGCGACCGGCACCGGTGCCGCCTTCTCTCGTCGGACCAGGTCATAGGCGCCCGCCAGGGGGGAGCCGGCGGCCGGTGGCCGGTCGTGCACCCCGAAGAGCGGCGTGAAATAGCCGCCGAGCACGAGCGCCCCGCCATAGCTGCCCGGATGCCTCAGCGCCGCCATGGCCGCACAGTAGCCGCCCTCGGAGTAGCCCAGGGCGGCCCAGCTGCCCCGGTCCGCGGCGACTGCGAGGTGCTGGGCGGCCCAGCCGGGCACGTCCCGGGTCAGCCAGGTCTCGGTGGCCACGCCCGTCGGGCCGCCGTCGACGCACTCGGTGTCCGCCTCCGGCGGGTTGTTGACCTCGGGGATCACGACGATCACGTCGCCCAGCTCGTGCCGCCGGCCGAGGGTGTCCAACCCCTGCACCAGCCGCAGATAGCCGGTCCAGGTGTCGGGGCTGCCGGGATAGCCGTGGAAGGCCTCGATGACCGGATAGCGGCGGGTGGGAGCGCCATGGGCGGGATAGGAGCGGCGCAGGACGACAAGGATCTGGCCGGTGACCTGGCTCGCGGGACCGGTGACGACGACGCGCTCGAGCCGGTGGCCCGGCTGCGGCAGCGCGGGCAGCCCGGCCAGTGGCGCCACCGACACCCGGCCGGAGGCGGCCGCAAGCGCCACGCCGGGCGAGGTGCCGACGGTCACCGCTCACGCGGGCGCCGGCGGGCCGAGCAGATCGGACCAGCTGGTGTAGAGGCCGTACTGCCGGTTGACGACCAGCCCGGCCACGAGCAGCACCGCGACATTGAGGGCGACCAGCAGACTCGCCCGGGCGAGCACCCACCGGATGCGCGCGAGCGCCAGGCAGAGGGCAAAGAGACACAGGGCCGCGGCCGCAGTGAGGGCCAGCAGGGGTGCACCGGTGAGTGACATGGCGGTCCTTTCGCCGCCAGCCACGCTCCCACCGCCGCCTGCGTATCGGCTGGGAGCGGGCGGCATACCCGGTGGGATCAGGTGGTGAGGCTCTCGCGGACCACCGCCACCAGGAAGGCGACGCCGTCGGCGAGGACGTCGTCGTTGAACTCGTAGTCGCTGCTGTGCAGCGGGGTGCCGCCCCGGCCGGGCTCGGTGCCGGTGCCGGTGCCGAGGAAGGCAAAGCACGCCGGGAGGTGGCGCGCGAAGACCCGAAGTCCTCGCTCGGCATGATGGGCGCGCAGTCGTCGACGACGCGCTCTGCCCCGAGGACGGCCCGGCCCGCGCGCACCGCGAGGGCCGCGCACCCGGGCTCGTTGACGGTGGGGGCGAACTCGTGGGTGTAGGTGACCGTGGCGGTCGCGGAGTGCGCGAAGGCGATCCCCTCGGCGAGCTCCCTGATGCGACGCTCCAGGAGCTCCTGGGTCTCGTCATCGAAGCTGCGGGTGTCCCCGGTGATCCGCACCTGAGTGGGGATGGCATTGCGGGCGCCGTCGGTGTGGATCTCGGTGCAGGACAGCACTGCCGGCGACACCGGGTCGACCGAGCGGCCCACCACGCTCTGCAACGCGAGGATGATCTCGGCGGCCACGACGAGCGGGTCCACGACCGCCTGTGGTCGGGCCGCGTGGCCACCGCGTCCCGTCACCTCGATGGTGAAGTTGTCCTCGCTGGCCATGATCGGCCCCGGTCGGGTGTGGATCTCGCCGGCGGGGATGCCGGGCAGGTTGTGCAGGCCATAGAGCTGGTCCATCGGGAACCGCTCGAGCAGGCCGTCGTCGAGCATCGCCTGGGCACCTCTGCCCGGCTCCTCGGCCGGCTGGAAGACCACCCGCACCGTCCCGTCGAAGCCGCCCTCCTCGGCCAGCGCTGCCGCAGCGCCGAGGACCATCGTCATGTGCCCGTCGTGCCCGCAGGCGTGCATCACCCCGGCCGACCGGGATGCCCCGGCACGGTCGGCCTCCTGGATGGGCAGCGCGTCCATGTCGGCTCGCAGCCCCACCGAGCGCGGCGACGCCCCACGGGTGAGGGTGCCGACCACGCCGGTCCCGCCGACCCCGGTGGCCACCTCGTAGCCGAGGTCGCGCAGGGCGGCGGCGATGTAGTCAGCGGTGCCGTGCTCGGCAAAGGCCACCTCTGGGTGCTCGTGCAGATGCCGTCGCCACGTCCTCAGGCGCACATCGTCGGTCATCGCGTCTCCTCCGGTCCTGACTGGTTGGCAAGTGCGACAACGGCATTCGCGAGGACATCGATCCCGTCCCCGCATGCCTCGGGCGTCGAATACTCGCGCGGCGTATGGCTGATGCCGCCGTGCTCCCCGCGCACGAAGACCATCGCGGTCGGGCAGATCGCCGAGAGCTCCTGGGCGTCGTGGCCGGCGCCGCTCATCGTCCGCACATAGCCCAGCCCCAGCCCCTCGGCCGTGCGGGCCAGCAGGTCCTGCACGCCGGCGTCGAAGGGGACCATGTCGGTCTTGGCCATCCGCTCCCACTCCACGCTCACCCCGTGGGCGGCGGCAAGGTCGGCGGCGTATGCCGCGAGGTCGGCCTCCGCGCGCGTCATCGCCTCGTCGTCGGGGTTGCGCAGGTCGACGGTGATCACGGCCTGGTGGGGGATGACATTGGTCTGGCCCGCGCCGATGTCAAAGCTGCGGCCTCGAGCATCCACTCGACACACCTGCGGCGGCCCTCGGCGTCGGCATCGGTCAACGCCAGCCGACACACGCCATCGAGCCCGGTGGCCTCATCGTGATAGGCGCCGATCTGCTTGAGCTCCATCAGCGTCGACCACAGGCGGTCACGGTCGACCCGCAGCCCGCTCATGCCCGTGCCCCCGCATCGTCCGCGCGGCCCTCCGTGCTGAGCAAGACGACGACGGCCTCGGCGGGCAGCCCCAGGGGAGCCCGCCGCGCCGGGTCGGCCAGCACGGCCCGCACCCCGGCGAGGGTCGCGGCACCGCACGCCCCGGACGAGACCCCGAGCCGTGCCAGGTCCTCCGACGCGGTCAGCGCAGCCGCGTCGGTCACGGCGACGGCGGCATCGCAGCCTCCCGCCAGGACCGGCCATGCCAGCGAGGAGACGGTGCCGCAGTTGAGCCCGGCCATGACGGTGTCCTCGGTGGGCACACTCAGCGGGGCCCCGGCAGTCAGGCTCTCGAGCACGCACGCAGCCGTGTCGGGCTCGACGACCAGGACGCTCGGGGCCCCGGAGCCGGAGCGCCGATAGTGCGCCACGACCGCCTGGGCGAGGGAGCCGACCCCCGCCGGCACGGCGACCAGATCGGGTGCCCCGCCGAGCTCCTCATCGATCTCGGCGAGCAGGGTGTCATAGCCGTCCACGATCCAGCCGGGGACCTCCTCGTAGCCCTCCCAGGCCGTGTCCTGGACGAGCGCCCGTGAGGCGTCCGCGGCGGCATACCTCGCGGCGGCACGCACGGTCTCGTCGTAGTCGCCGTCCACCCAGACGACCCCGGCACCCTCGTCGGCGATGCGCTCGGCAGCCGCGGGGAGCATCACCTGGGGGACGAAGACCGTTGCCCCCGTGTGGAAGTGGCGGGCCATGCGGGCGACCGCGCGGCCGTGGTTGCCGTCGGTCGCGGTGACGAGATGGGCCCCGGGCAGCCGGTCGAGCACATGCCGGCAGGCCCACGAGGCGCCGAGCACCTTGAAGGCCGAGAGCCCCAGACGGGCCGACTCGTCCTTGACCGTCACCCGGCCGACACCGAGCTCGGCGGCCAGGTCGGGCAGGTCCACGAGCGGCGTCGGCGCATAGCCGGGCAGGGTGGCATGGAAGGCGCGCACCGAGGGACCGCCGTCGGGGGCGGTCCACTCGCGCGCCTCGGGGCGGGAGTACCAGGTCGTCATGCCAGCAGTTTCCAGCGACTCAAAGCAACACGTCCAGCGCATAGACTTGCGCCTGACCATGAAGCACAGCTGACGAATGGAAGCCACCATGCTCGACGTGCGTCGCCTGCGTCTGCTGGTGGAGCTCTCCCGCCGCGGGACGATCGCGGCGGTGGCCGAGGCCCTCTCCTTCAGCCCGTCGGCGGTCTCGCAGCAGCTCGGGGTCCTCGAGCGCGAGGCAGGCACGGTCCTGCTGGAGCCCGTCGGCCGGCGGGTGCGCCTGACACCCCAGGGCGAGCTGCTCGTCGCCCATGCCGAGGAGGTGCTGGCCGGGCTGGAGCGGGCCGAGACGAGCCTGGCCGCCTCGCGCGGCGAGGTGACCGGGCGGGTGCGCCTCGCGGCATTCCAGAGCGCGGTTTTGGCCCTCGTCCCCGAAGCGCTCACCCGGCTCGCCGAGCAGCACCCGACGCTGCGCGTGGAGGTGACCGAGCGCGAGCCCGAGCAGTCCCTGCCGGATCTCGCGGCCGGGGACTTCGACCTCGTGCTGGGCGAGGAGTATCCGGGCCACCCTCGTCCGCGCCTGCGGGGCCTCGACCGCGAGGACCTGCTCACCGACCAGCTCCACCTCGCCGTCCCGGCCGCGTGGGGTGTCCGGGCCCTCGGACGCCTGCGCGACCGACCCTTTGCCGTGGAGCCCGAGGGCACCACCTCGCGCGAGTGGGCCTTGGGCGTATGCCGCACGGCCGGCCTGGAGCCCGACGTCCGCCACGTCTCGACCGACCTCCAGATCCATCTCCGCCTGGTCGAGACCGGCCTAGCGGCGGCGTTCGTCCCGGATCTCGCCGGCGCCCGCGGACGGCCGGGCGTCCGGCTGATCGCGCTGCCCGGCCGACCGGTCCGCACGGTCTTCACCGCGGTCCGGGTCGGGGCACGCGCCAGACCGGCCATCGGCGCGGTCATCGACGCCCTGCGGCCCGCCGGGGGCTGACCGGCCCTGTTGGCCGGTCTTGCCGGACGCTAGGGAGACCGCGGGGGCGACCCGCCTAGTCTGGTGGGGTGGAAGACGTCGTCCAGGCCGATCTCGCGCCCCTCGTCCGGCTTGCCGACGGCACCGTCAAGCAGGTCAACCCGTTCTCCGGCACCCAGGTCTGGACCGTCCCCGGCCGCGCCGACCGGCCGATCGCCCAGCCGGTGGCCGACCCGCAGCCGCTGCGCGCCGAGGACCATGGGCGCTGGTGCGCCTTCTGCGAGCGGCGCTATCTCGAGACCACGCCCGAGCGCTCCCGCGTCGTGCGCGTCGGCGAGCACTGGGACACCGTGGCCGGCCTGACGGCCGACCGGGTCTTCGACAGCGTGGCCGACTTCCGGCTCATCCCCAATCTCTTCGAGATCGTCACCTACAACTACTGGGTCGACAACCACGGCTATCGGCCGACGGACGCGGCGCGGGCCAGGCTCGCGGCATACCGCTCCAGTCGCGCCGGGCGTGAGCACCTGCTCAGGCTCAAGGCGATCAAACTCGCGGCAACCGGCCTGTCCGACAAGGAGATCGCCGCGATCCCGGAGTCGGAGCGCCTCGACCGGTCGATCTCCTTCTTCGCCGGATCGCATGACGTGGTCGTCGCCCGCCGGCACTTCGTCGACGGGGCGCCGGACACGAGCGGGCTGGCCTCGGCGGGCACCCTGACACCCGACGAGCACGAGCAGTATCTGCGCCTGATGGTCGCCTCGATGCGGGGGCTCTATGAGGCGAACCCGCACGCGGCCTACGTCCAGGCCTTCCAGAACTGGCTGCGCCCCGCGGGTGCGTCCTTCGACCACCTGCACAAGCAGCTCGTCGCGATCGACGAGCTCGGCCAGGGGATGGTGCAGCAGCTCTCTCGTCTCGACGCCGACCCGGGGCTCTTTCAGCGGTGGGGTCCGGGGTATGCCGCGGAGGAGGGCCTGGTGATCGCGCGGACCCCCAGCGCGGTCGCGTATGCCGGTGTGGGACACCGCTTCCCGAGTGTGGAGGTGTGGTGCACCGGCTTCGGCCGACCGTGGGAGCTGGGGGCCACGCAGCTGCGGGACCTCTCGGATCTGGTGCACGCCATGCATGCCGCGACCGGCCCCGACGTGCCGTGCAACGAGGAGTGGCACCACCAGCCGCCGGGCGTCTCACAGCCGATCCCCACGCGGGCCGTCATCAAGTGGCGGGTCTCGACGCCGGCCGGCTTCGAGGGCGGCACCAAGATCTATGTCAACACGATCGACCCGTGGACGATCCGCGAGCGCACCGTGCGCCGGCTGCGCGAGCTCCAGCGCGAGGGCCGGGTCGCGCCCGGGGTGAGCATCGCCCGCTGACCGCCGCTCCGCGGCATACCCCGCCCTCGTGCCGCTCGTCAGGCGTCGGCGGGCTCGATGAAATAGCTGTCGTCCATCGCGGGGTGGGGGCGGATCGGGACGACCTGCATGCGCACGCGCTCCTCGGTCCAGCGGCGCTGCTCGACCTGCTCGCGGGCCTCGTTGACCAGGTCGCACTGGTCCTGGCTGAAGTAGAACTCGAGGCGTCCGGCGACGGCGTCGAGCCGGGCGAACTTCTCGTAGTCCTCCTCGTCCTCGGCCGCGTTGACCAGCCGGTTGACGGCCTTGTCGATCGTGCCGCGGCGCACCCGGCGCATCAGCTTGGGCAGCAGGTCGATGCGGCCGTCCTCGCTGACGATGATGACCATCGACCCCTTGCCCGCGCCCGCGAGATAGCGGATGGCGGAGTTGTATCGGGCACCGCGGGAGCCGTCGCCGGTGCCGGTGGCGGCGCCGTCGAGGATCACGCCGACGGCGTGGCACAGCCCCTCGGGCGAGACGAGCGCCGCCCCGTCGATGGCCGTCAGCGCCGTGAAGGCCTTGGGGCTCAGGCGGGTCGGCTCGATCGCGTGGGCCTGGGGGGCGAGCCGCTCGGCCTCGTCGTCGGCGTCGGGGTGGACGACGAGCATGGTGCCGTGGGACTGGCGGGCGCAGGCCTGGGCCATGTCCCAGAGCACCTGGGCGTCGGCGGGCGAGGCCTTGGGGAAGACCCGCTTGACCGTGTCGGAGAAGGTCTCGGGGTCCATCAGCTCCTGGAAGAGCGCGGGCTGGCCGTGGTCGACGCGCAGATAGGGCGTCTCGCCGTGCCACAGCTCCCACGCGCCGTTGCCGACGACCTTGGCGACGAAGCACTCCTCGGTGGCCGGCACGTAGGTCTCGTCGATGTATCCGAGGCCATAGACCTCGCGGCCGTCACAGAGCAGGTGCAGACCGGGCCCGCTCATCTCCAGCACCTTGCGGAAGAGCCGGGTGACGCCGATGGCGGTGGGGTGGTCGAAGGAGACCTCGACCGACACGGACGGGTGCTCGCGCCGGGCGAGCACGACCGAGCCGGTGCTGGCCCGGCCCTCATAGGTCTGGGCCGACACCGCGTCGAGCGCGTCGCGGGCGCCCTGGGCGAACTCCTGGCCGGTGCGCTGGACGACGCCGTTGACGAACTCGTCGGCAGCCGAGCGCAGGATCGCGCCCGCGTCGATGCCGAGCATCGAGCTGGGCTTGCGCCGGTCGAGCTCGCGGGAGGCGGCCCGCAGCACGTCGTTGACGACGGCCTGCGGGAAGGAGTCGTCGACCGGCAGCCCGCCGACAGCGGTGCTGGAGAGCATGGCGCGGGACTCCCACGTCTCGGTGGCGACCGCGAGGACGGGGAAGACCCGATAGGTCCCGACGACCACGCTGATGCCCACGCAGACCGTGCGGTCCTCGAAGCGGGCCGCCTCGGTGAGGGCGTCCGCCACGACCTGACGGCGGCAGCCCTCGAGCAGGGCCGCGAGATAGTGCTCGCGCGGCTCCTCCTCGTCGGGGGCAAGCGCCTGGTCCTCGTGCTGGGCGAAGAGCTCCTCGGCCCGCTCCATCGCGCCCTCGAGCGGCGACATCTCGAACTGCCGTCGCGAGGGCTCGATGCGGATGGGCTCCTCGCCCGGCTCCAGCGGGAAGCCGATGATGAACCCGCGCGGGTCGAGCTCGAGGCCCGCCCGGTCGAGTGCCTCGTCGGCGAGCCGCTCCATCGACCATCGCAGGTCACCCAGACCGCGCCACACCACGTCGTCACTCGTTTCGCTCGTTGCCGTGCCGTCCGTCACGGCAGCACATCTTCGCATGTCACGGACGCCCATAGGCCCTTGCGGCCAGACCGGACTCATATGCAACTGGTTGCACTGCATCGAGTTGCCTAGTAGCGTCCGCCCCATGGCCCTGGAGCACGCGATCCTGATCTCCCTGCGCGAGCGCGCGGGGAGCGGATACGAGCTGGCCCAGCGCTTCGGCCGGTCGATGGCCTATTTCTGGCCGGCGACCCACCAGCAGATCTATCGGACGCTCGGCCGGATGGCCGAGCAGGGCTGGGTCTCGGTCACCGAGGTCCCACAGGAGGGCCGGCCCGACAAGAAGACCTATGCCGTGACCGCCGCGGGCCGCGCGGAGCTGCGCCGCTGGAGCGGCGAGCCGGCGCCCCGCGTCACGCCGCGAGACGACCTGATCGTGAAGGTGCGCGGCGCGGCATACGCAGACATCGAGGCGATCGTCGCCCAGGCGCAGGAGCGCCGGGAGTCGAGCGCCGACCAGCTCGAGCGCTATCGCGAGATCGAGCGACGTGACTTCCCCGGCGCGCCGGGGCTGACCGGCCAGGCACTGCACCAGTGGCTGGTGCTGCGCGCCGGTATCCGCTTGGAAGAGAACGAGATCGAGTGGTGCGACGAGCTCATCGACGCACTCCGGCGTGATCAAGGAGTCAAGGAATGACCGGCGAGACCAACCAGTACCCGCACCTTCTGGAGCCGCTCGACCTCGGCTTCACCACCCTGCGCAACCGCGTGATGATGGGCTCGATGCACACGGGCATGGAGGACAAGGCGAGCGAGTTCCCAGAGCTGGCGGCCTATTTCGCCGAGCGGGCCCGCGGCGGGGTCGGCCTCATGGTCACCGGCGGGTTCGGGCCCAACCTGCGCGGTGCCTTCTATCCGGGCTCCGGGATGATGACCTCCTCGCGCCACGCCCGGCAGCACCGGGTCATCACCGACGAGGTGCACGACGCCGGCGGCGCCATCCTCATGCAGATCCTGCACGCGGGCCGCTACGCCTACCACCCGCTCTCGGTGAGCGCCTCGCGCATCAAGGCGCCGATCAACCCCTTCACGCCGTTCGCCCTCTCCGACAGGGGAGTCCGCCAGACCATCAAGGACTTCGGCCGCTGCGCGGCGCTGGCCCGCGAGGCCGGCTATGACGGCGTCGAGGTGATGGGCTCCGAGGGCTACTTCATCAACCAGTTCCTCGCCGAGCGCACCAACAAGCGCACCGACGCATGGGGCGGCAGCCCCGAGAACCGCCGCCGCATCGCCGTCGAGATCGTGCGCTCCGTGCGCGAGGCGGCCGGGCCCGACTTCATCGTGATGTACCGCCTGTCGATGATCGACCTCGTCGAGGGCGGCCAGACCTGGCCCGAGGTCGTCGCGCTGGCCACGGAGATCGAGGCCGCCGGCGCGACGATCATCAACACCGGCATCGGCTGGCACGAGGCGCGCGTCCCCACCATCGTCACCTCGGTGCCGCGGGCGGCATTCGCCGATGTCACCGCCCGTCTCAAGCCGCACGTGTCGATCCCCGTCGTCGCGTCCAACCGCATCAACATGCCCCAGACGGCCGAGCAGATCCTCGCCGACGGCAAGGCCGACATGATCTCGATGGCCCGCCCGATGCTGGCCGACCCCGAGTGGGTCAACAAGGCCGCAGGCGACCGGGCCGACGAGATCAACACCTGCATCGCCTGCAACCAGGCCTGCCTCGACCACACCTTCACCCGCCAGCGCGCGTCCTGCCTGGTCAACCCGCGCGCGGGCCACGAGACCACCCTCGTGCTCGGCCCCACGCGCGCCACCAAGAAGGTCGCGGTCGTCGGCGCCGGCCCGGCCGGCCTGGCCACGGCCACCGCGCTCGCCCAGCGCGGTCACTCGGTCGACCTCTACGAGGCGGAGGACCACATCGGCGGCCAGTTCGCGATGGCCCAGCGCATCCCGGGCAAGGAGGAGTTCTCCGAGACGGTCCGCTATTTCACCCGGCAGATCGAGCTGTCGGGCGTGCGGCTGCACCTGTCGACCCGCGTCGACGCAGACACGCTCGCCGACGGCGGGTTCGACGAGGTCGTCCTGGCCACGGGCGTCGTCCCCCGCATCCCCCAGATCGAGGGCATCGACCACGCCAAGGTGATCTCCTATGCCGAGCTGCTGCGCGGCGAGAAGGAGGCCGGCCAGCGGGTCGCCGTCATCGGCGCGGGCGGCATCGGGGTCGACGTCTCGGAGTGGCTGACCCACACCTCCTCCCCCACGCTCGACCTCGACGCCTGGGAGCAGGAGTGGGGCGTCACCGACGACGAGTCCGCCCCCGGCGGACTCACGACGCCGGTCGCCGAGCCGTCGCCCCGCGAGGTCTATCTCGTCCAGCGCAAAACCTCGCCGATCGGCAAGGGACTCGGCAAGACGACCGGCTGGGTGCACAAGGCCTCGTTGCAGCACAAGGGAGTCCAGCAGATCACGGGCGCCACCTATGAGCGCATCGACGATGACGGCCTGCACCTGACTGTGCCCGACAAGCCGGTGCGCCGCCCCCGCCCGACCGGTGTCGGCGCGGTGGCCGCCAAGGTGCCCGGCAGCCGCCAGGCCCTGGGGGCGGTCACGGGCGTGGCCGCCAAGGTCCCCGGTGGCACGGCGGTCGCGGGCAAGGTGCCGGGGCTCCTCCCGCCCGAGCCCGAGCCGATCAACCGGGTCCCGCGGATCCTCGACGTCGACACCGTCGTCGTCTGCACTGGCCAGGAGTCGCAGCGCGAGCTGGTGGATGCCCTGACGGCCAAGGGGATCCGCACCCACATCATCGGCGGCGCCGACGTCGCGGCCGAGCTCGACGCCAAGCGCGCCATCGGCCAGGGCACCCGCCTCGCAGCCGAGATCTGAGCCAATATCCCTCTGTCCCAAGGAGATCCAGCCATGAGCATCGCCCAGCAGTTCGAGGACGCCGTCAAGGCGCGTGACATCGACGCCGCCATGACGCTCTTTGCCGACGACGTCGTCTTCCTCTCCCCCGCCGCCCACACGCCGTATGCCGGCGCCGACAAGGTGCGCGGCATCCTTACCGTCCTGCTCGAGACCGTCTTCAGCGACTTCCGCTATGTGTCCAAGGCGACCGGCCGCGGCCGCTGGGACGACGAGTCGCCCGAGTGCGACATCGAGATCCTCAACTTCTTGACCACGGTCGGCGGCAGGCAGGCCGACGGCGCCGACTGGTTCTATGTCCGCGACGGCAAGATCGTCGCCTTCAAGGTCATGGTCCGTCCGCTCTCGGCCCTTGGCGCGCTCGCCGAGGCGATGGGCGCCCAGGTCGCGAGCGGCACGCTCGCCCTCTGACGGCTCGCGGGCGCTTTGGCCCAGTTGGGCACGATCGCCCCGGGGCGGTTGTGCCCAACTGGGCCAAAGGGCAGCGGTGGGTCAGCGCAGGCCCAGCCGGGTCGCCAGCACCTCTGAGGTATGCCGCGTGGGCGGCTGAAAGACCCACGTCACCTCGGCGCCCAGCCGGGGGTCGGCCAGCGCGCCCTCGACGCGGGCCGGCACGTCGGCGCCGAGCACCTCGCTGAGTCGCTGGGCGGGGATCGCCCGGCCCGCCACGAGGTGGCGCAGCCGGGCCAGGACGCGGGCGAGACGGTCGCGCTCGGTGGTGCGGCTGAGCGCGAGCACGGGCACCCGCCCACCGGCGACGACCCGCTCGAGCCGGTCGAGCAGGTCATCGTCCTCCGGCCCCTGCGGGGCGAAGGCGGTGACCGGGTTGACGAGGAAGAGCACCCGCACGGGGGCGTCCTCACCGTCGAGCTGGCCACCGAGGACGTCCAGCTCACGCGCGACGTCGTCACGTGTGTGCACGCTCGCCACGACCGACGCGACACCCTCGGGGCCGAGGGCGTGCAGGAAGCCCGCGGCCGCACCCCGGCCACCGGCGTCGACGACCGTGACCTGGAGCCCGCCGGGCGGCAGCAGCGCGAGCAGGCGGGCGAGCAGTGACTCCACGACGGCGGGGGCATTGGTGACCAGGCCGCCGCGGTCCCGCAGATCGAGGGTGAGCGGCACGAGCGGGGCGTCTGGCACCGGCAGCTCGTGCCGCGTCGCGCCGTCGCCGTCCTCGGCGGTCAGCGCGACCAGCCCGACGCGGGCCCCACCCACGCCGAGGGTGAGGGGGCCGGTCCCGCGCACGATCGGCACGGGGGCGTCGTCCTCGGCGAGCGGGTCGATGCCGGCCAGCTGCCCCGGCACGACCGACGTCGCCGCCTCAGCGAGCGAGGCGGGCAGCGCGCTCCGGGCCTCCACGGCCCGCTCCCGCGCCGACCGGCGCAGCCAGGACGTCAGGGCCTCCCGCTCCGCCAGCAGGTCCGCGACGGCCGCGGCGAGGGCAGGCGGCGCGCCGCGACGTCCGACGAGCAGCTGCCTGCGCGTGAGGATCTGGGTTGTCTCCTCCACCGAGGCGAGCCAGCGCTCGACGCGCTCGGAGACGGTGCGGCCGGGGGTGGTGGCCCCGGCCCCGGTGGCCGGGGGCGGGGAGCCGAAGCGCGCGGCATACGCCTGCTCGAGCCGCTCGGCGGCCTGGCGCACCCGCTCGATGTCGGGGGCCGGGTCGGCCCAGGCGGCCTCCACCCGGGCGAGCCCGCGCGCGAGGGCTCCGCGCGTGATCACCAGACCGGCACGCCGGCTGGGCGCCTCGGCGGCCAGCCGGGACGCGGCGCGGGCGAGCGTGCCGGCACCGGCCGCCGGCTGGGTCATGCCGGCCGGACGAGATAGACGACGGCGGCATTGCCGCCCTTGCACACCGTGACCGCACCGTTGGTGCAGCTCATCGTGTAGGTCTTGTGGGTCACCGGGCTCGCCGCGCGCACGCTGAAGCGGTCGGCACCGGCCCCGAAGCGCTTGGCGGCAGCGGCCGCGCCGACGCGGCCGGCGAAGGAGCACGAGGTGCGGCCGGCGGTGCCGACCGTGGCCGAGCACCGCTTCGCCGACCCCGGGAGCGCGGTGGCCCGGGGGCTCGGGGTGGTCGTCTTGGCCGCCGGCGTGCGGCTCGCCGCGGACCGGCTGGCGGGGGCGGCCGACGTGGGGGCCGCGGGGGGCGCCGAGGTCGCAGCGGTCTGGGTGACGGTCGCGGTGACCGGCGCGGCTGCGGTCTGCTCGCCACCGCCGAGCGCGGCGATGGCACCGGCCGTCAGCGCCGCCGAGGCGAGCGCGACGCCGGCGATCGTGCCCACGGTGCGGCGGCGGGCGGCGGACTGCCACTCCCGCGCGGCGGAGAGCCGGGGGTCGCTGTAGGCGGGTTCGACGGGCGTGCTGCCGGTCGGGTCGTGGTCGGGCTGCACGGTGAGCTCCTTGCCGAAGGGACGTCCTCGCCGCGGAGGGCTGTCCGGCCCGGGCCGGGTGGTCGCGGCGCAGGCCGGGCTGGGAGCCCGACCCGGTCAAGCACCATAGCCCCGCCGCGTGCCGGCCCACGAATCGAGCGCACCCTCGAGGAGGGGTATGCCGCGTGCGCGCCTCAGCGCTGGAGGTCGCGCAGGGTGGTGGCGCCGAGCTCCTCGGCCTGGGCGAGATAGAGCTCCGCGCAGGCCAGGGCGTCGGTGAGGGCCTCGTGTGCGCGATAGCGGGGCAGGCCATAGCGGGCGCGGGCATTCCACAGCCGCAGCTGGGATCCCTTGAGCTCGTCCCAGCCGTGGCCGAGGACCCGCCGCTGGAGCTGGAGGGTGTCGACGGCGCAGGCGGGGGCGGGCGCGCCGTGGAGTCGCTCGCACGCGGCGGAGAGGAAGCCCTCCTCGATGTCGGAGTAGTGCGCCAGCAGCACCCTGCCCCGCAGCGCGGTGAGCAGCTCATCGACCGCGTCGACGAGCTGCTCCCCCTCGGCCAGCCGGTCGTCGGTCAGGCCGTGCACCGTCGCGCTCTGCCCGACCGCACCGTCGACGCGGATGAGCAGCTGGCGAGCCCCGCCGAGCACGATGCTGCGCCCCTCCAGCGGCACGAAGCCGATGGACAGCAGCCTGTCCTGCCCCGGTCGCAGCCCCGTGGTCTCGAAGTCCACCGCCAGCAGCGGGAGCTCGTCCACCGGCGTGGCCGGGTCTGGCGGTGGGGTCGTCAGGAAGGAGCGCAGCGGGCCGTCGGGCAGTCGCATGGCATAGCGCTTCCGGCGCCCCTCGGCGCCGAAGCGGCCCATGATCACAGCGCGGACCCGCTGACGGCCCCGAGGGTCGACTGGGCCGAGCGCACGACCTGGAAGGCGTCGCGCAGGTGGCGCCGCTCGAAGTCGCTGAGCTCGGTCGGCGCGACGAAGTTGTCGGGCTGCTGGCCTGCGGAGACCTGGCGGGCCTGGTGGCGCAGCCGCACATAGGAGATGAACTCGAAGGCATCGCGCAGGTCGGCAGCCCGGTCGCGCGACATGACGCCGGCGTCGGCGACCGCCTCGATCCGGGCCTGGGTGTTGACCGGGGCCAGCCCGTGGGCGAGGGCGTGCACCCGGGCCAGCTCGACGACCGCGCCGACGCCGCCGATCTTGAGGTCGAGGGTGTCCTTGTGCTCGCCCTCCTTCTGGAGGACGAAGCCGCGGAAGAAGCCAAGCGGGGGCTCGTGGTCGACGGCCGACCTGACCATGTGGGCGAGGAAGGCCTTGCTGTGCGGGGTCTGGGCGAGCACCCAGCGGTGCAGGTCCTGCTCGAGGGAGGCGTCTCCGTGGACGGGGCGCATGTCAAAGAAGATCGTCGCGTTGAGGATCGCGTCGGGCTCGGGCTGGCGCAGCCAGGTGCCGAACTCGCGCCGCCACTGCGAGATCGGCTGCCGCCAGCGCGGATTGGTCGCCATGATGTCGCCGGGGCAGCGCGCATAGCCGCACCGCTCCAGCGCGTCGACGACCCACTCGGCCAGCCGCGCGAACCACTCCTCGTGCTCCGGCTGCATCTCGTCGGAGATGAGCAGGGCGTTGTCCTGGTCGCTCGACAGGCCCTGCTCGAGCCGGCCCCGCGAGCCGAAGACGACCCAGCAATAGGGCACCGGGGGTGCGCCCAGCTCGGCCTCGGCGAGCTCGAGCAGGCGGCGCTCGACGGCGTCCCCGACGGCGGTGACGACCCGCCCGATGTCGTCGGCGGTCGCGTCCTGGGAGACCAGCTGCTCGACCAGCCGGGGCAGGCGTCTGCCGAGCTCGGCCAGCCCGGCGACGCTCGTCTGCTTGCGGATGTCGGAGACGAGATAGACGGGGCTGGCGTGCTCGAGCCGGATGAGGTCGGTGCCGGTGACGAGGCCGAGCGGCCGCCCGTCGGGTCGCACGACGGGCATGTGGTGGATGCTCTTGGCGACCATCTCCATGAGGACCTCGAAGGCCATCGTGTCGGGGCCCACCGTCACCGGGTCGCTGGTCATCACCTCGGCGACGGGGTCGCCGGGGTCGCGGCCGACGGCGAGCACCCGGGAGCGCAGGTCCTTGTCGGTGAGGATGCCGATGGCGCCCTCGCCGCCCTGCCCCACCGCACCCGCACCCGCACCCGCCTTGTCGAGGCCGGTGACGAGCAGCGACGAGACCCGCTCGGCCGCCATGAGCTCGGCCGCCTCACGGATGGTCGCGGTCACCGCGATCGTGATGGGCTCGCGCGAGATGAGCTCTCCCACACGGGTTTTGAGGATGGCACCGCCCTGGTCCGTGCGCTGCTGGGACTGGACGGCGGCGCGAAGTCGACTGGCGAGCAGCTCGACAAAGAAGCGGTGCAGGTCGGGGTGCTCGCGGACCAGCTCCCGGAAGTCGTCACCCGACATCGCGAGCGCGAGGGTGTCCTCGATCGCGCGCACATCGTGCTGGCTGCGTCCGCCACGCAGGATGTTGGAGGTGCCGACGGTGGTGCCCTCCGCGGAGCGCTCGACGAGCACCCCGCTGGCGTCGGTGATGTCGACGGCGCCGGAGCGCAGCACATAGACGGTGTCATTGGCCTCGCCCACCGAGATCAGCGTGCTGCCCCGGCGGAAATAGCGCATCGTCAGCTGGGCCGGCAGCCGGTCGAGCGCGCGGCCCGGCAGCCCCTCGAAGGGCGCGTGCGCGGCCAGGAAGTCGCGCACCTCCCGCAGCTCGGTCTCCATCTGCACATCGCACCAGACGACCAGCGGGTATGCCGCGTGCCCACCCCCGCGTGTCGGTCACCGGCCGCTGTCGCGCGCCCAAAGGCGTGGGGGCTCGCCGTCAGCCCCTGGTCCAGGCGCGTGGCCCCTTGGCCGAGGCCCGGCGGAGCGCGTCGATGCCCTCGCGCTCGGCCTGGTGGGCGGCGATCAGGTCGTGGGCGGCGAGGGCGCCATAGGTGAAGCCGGACTCGCCAGCGGCCTCGGCGGCAGCGCAGAGCTCACGGAGCCGGGCAAGGGCGACGGCGCCGTCCTGCACCTGGCCGAGGCCGTCGGTCACGCCCTCCCAGAGCCGAGCGAGCTCCGCGGCGGGCTCGCCGAAGGCATCGGCGAGCGCCTCGCTGGCATAGCGGGCGGCCTTGGCCTTCTTGCGGGTCTCGTGGAGCAGCCGGTGCCGCTCCTCCCCCTCGGCCTGCCGCGCCGCCTGCCAGGCCCTGTCGACGCGACGGTCGGCGGCGGCCACCAGCGCGGGGAGCACCTTGGCCGCCTTGCGCTCGGCCTTGGGGCGGACGGGTGGCGCGATGACCAGGCGCACGAGCGCATCGCACAGCGCGGCATACCGCTCGCCGTCCATCTCGCGCAGCAGCTCGGAGCGGGCCCGGTCGTGGGTGGCGTCGAGCTCGGTGGCGACACGCTTGGCGACGGGCCCGACGACCAGCTCGGGAGGCAGCGCCTGGACCCGCTCGGTGAGGCGCTCCTTGAGCACCTCGGCGTCGCGCGGGCCACCCAGGATCTCGCCGAGCCAGCGCAGCTCGTCGCGCAGGGGATCGGTGACCGACCGGTCGAGGATCGGCCGGAAGGTCCGCAGCGCGCTGCGGAGCCGCCGCGCCGCGACCCTCGACTTGTGCACGGCGTCGGAGGCGTCGGCGCGCACGTCATGCTCGAGCGCCTGGATCACGCCGACCTGGGTGCCCACATAGTCCCAGAGCACCTCTGCCGCAGACGTTTTGGGCGTATGCCGCGCGCCCTTGTCGGCGCGCCACTGCGCCTTGGCAGGGCGGTCGCCGAGGGCCCGGGAGAGCTTGGAGGGGAAGGCGGCGATGTCGATGCCCGCAGTGGCGAAGCGCTCGGTGATGCGGTCGAGGAGGGCCGCGTCGCCGCTGCCGACCAGCTCGATCTCCAGCTCGCGCCAGCTCTCCTCGGAGGGGTGGACGGTGACGGTGTCGTCACAGAGCTGTGCGACGACCTGACCCCCGGCGTCGAGGAGGTCGGTCTCGAGCCGCACCGTCTCGAGCACGGCGGCCGGCACCAGCGGAGCGCGCCCGACGATCACGGCGACGCCGGCGCGGTGGCCGCCCGGGACCCGGGCGGGGGTGACGCCCTCGGTCAGCGGCGCGTGCACCTCGAGGCGGGTGCCGTCCTCGCGGGGGAGTTTGAGGTGCCAGCCCGCGTCGGCGCCGCCCACGCGCCGGCGCAGCGTGACCTTCGCGCGGATGAGGGCGAGGTCGACGGTGTCGAGATAGGTCGCGCTGAGCTGATGGCGACGCTGCTCACCGAGGGTGACGATCTCGCCGAGATCGGGCAGCTCCTGCCCCGTGTCGACCGCGAACTTCCGCTCGTGCTCAACCTGTTCCACCGCGACTGCCCTCCTTGGGCGGCGCGCCGTCGGGGCGCCGCCGTGGCGCCCGGCGCGACGTGGCGCACGTCCCATCGATTCTTCCGGACGCGGCGAGGCGGCGGGGCGATAGTGGAAGCGGGCCCCGTCACAGAGGTCATACCCCCGGGGGTATAGTGGAGTCATGGAGAATCGCATGCGGATCGTCATTGTCGGCGGAGTTGCAGGGGGCATGTCGGCGGCGACCCGGCTGCGGCGGCTGTCGGAGGACGCCGAGATCGTCGTCCTGGAGCGCAGCGGCCATGTCTCCTTCGCCAACTGCGGGCTGCCCTATCACGTCGGCGGCGTCATCGAGCAGCGTGGGGCTCTGCTCCTTCAGACCCCCGCGAGCCTCGGCGCCCGCTTCGGCCTCGACGTGCGGGTGCGTCACGAGGTCACCGCGATCGACCCCGCCGCCAGGACCCTGACCGTCCGCGACCTCGACGCCGGCACCGACGAGCAGCTCGGCTATGACGCGCTGGTCCTCTCCCCCGGCGCCCGGCCCGTCCGCCCGCCGATCCCGGGCATCGAGCGGGCCCTGAGCCTGCGCGACATCGAGGACACCGACGCCCTGGTCGCCGCCGCCGGCGGATCGGGCACGGCGGTCGTCGTGGGCGGCGGCTTCATCGGGGTCGAGATGGCCGAGAACCTCGCCCACCGCGGGATCTCGACGACCATCGTCGAGGCCATGCCCCAGGTGATGACGCCCATCGACCCCGAGATGGCGGCCCCTGTGCACGACCGCATCCGCACCGCGGGCATCGGCCTCGAGCTGGGCGCGACCGTCACCGCCATCGGCGAGCGCGATGTCACGCTGGCCGACGGCCGCACCCTGCCCGCCGACCTCGTCGTCGCGGCGATCGGCGTGCGCCCCGACACCACCCTCGTCGACGCGGCCGGGCTCGAGCGCGGGCCGCTCGGCGGCATACTCGTCGACGCCTCGATGCGCACCTCCGACGCCGACATCTATGCGGTCGGCGACGCCGTCGAGAAGGTCGACGCCCTCACCGGCGACAGCGTCCTGGTGCCGCTGGCCAACACCGCCAACCGGCAGGGTCGCATGGTCGCCGACGTCATCATGGGGCGCGACGCCGCAGACCGCCCGGTGCTGGGCACCGCCATCGTCGGGGTCTGTGGGATGGCCGTCGCGTCGACCGGCTGGAGCGAGAAGCGGCTCAAGGCCGCCGGCCGCGCCTATCGCGCGATCCACACCCACCCCGCCTCCCATGCCGGCTACTACCCCGGCGCCGAGGGGATGTCTCTCAAGCTGCTCGTCGACCCCGAGACCGATGCCATCCTCGGCGCCCAGGCCGTCGGCGGCGAGGGTGTCGACAAGCGCATCGATGTGATCGCGACGGCGATCACCGGCGGGATCACGGCCAGCCGGCTCGCCGACCTCGAGCTGGCCTATGCGCCACAGTTCAGCTCGGCCAAGGACCCGGTCAACATGCTCGGCTATATCGCCCGCAACCTGCGCGAGGGACTGGTCGAGACGATCCAGTGGGACGAGCTGGCGGACGCGGTGGCCGACGGCGCGACGGTGCTGGACGTGCGCACCCCCAAGGAGTTCGCCGCGGGCGCCATCCCGGGGGCGGTCAACATCCCCGTCGACGAGCTGCGCGACCGGCTCGACGAGGTGCCCGAGGGCGGGCTCGTCGTGCACTGCGCCGTCGGCCTGCGCGGATACATCGCCTGCCGGATCCTCGAGCAGCACGGCCAGCACGCCCGCAATCTCGACGGCGGCATCCGCACCTGGCAGGCGGGCCTCTCGGCGAGCGCCTGACCCGACCCCGCGCGCCGGACCGCCAGCGCGCGAGTTCACCCTCCGTTCACCTTCGGCTACCGTAGTTCCACGTGCCTGAGGGGATCCGACCATGAACATCGTCGACCGACTGCTCATCCGTACCCCGACGCGGTGGCTTGTGGCGCTGGCAGCAGCGGCGGTCGCCATCCTGGTCGTGTGCGGGGTCACCTGGCAGGTCCTCCAGGACGGTGCGCTCTGGATCGGTCTCGACACCGAGTCGAGGCTGCGCCCCTCGCCGAGCATCAACCTCCCAGCCCTGACCTCCGGTCTGGTGCTGATCGGCGCCGGTTTCTCCTGGCTGTCGGTGGCGCCCCACATCGTCGCCCACCGTGTCCGCCGCCAGCTCACCCGGCTGCTCGGCGGCTTCCTCATCTTCATGGGCCTCGACGAGGTTTTCGGCATCCACGAGGACCTCGGCGGCCTGTTCAACACCGACTGGCAGATCGTCTATCTGCCGATCATCGCCGTCGGCGGGGTCGGCGCTCTCGGCGCGCTGTCCTATCTGTGGAGTGAGCGCTGGCGGGCGCCGCTGGGTCGCTCCTCTATGGCGGCTTCTCCTGGGCCTACTCCCAGCTGGTCGAGAAGCTCAGCTGGGACTATGACGCGTCCGGTCACAAGACGCCGTCCGAGCATCTGACCGCGCTGACCTTCGTCGAGGAGACCGGCGAGATCATCGGCTCCGCCTGCTTCTTCCTCGCCGCAGCCCTGACGATCAAGGCCATCGTGCGCCACCACCGCGACGCTGCCCTCGACGCCGCCCTGCGCGAGGAGGCCGCGGTCGGACGGGCCCGTAGCCACCGCTGACCTCAGTCAGGCAGTATGCCGCGGAGGCGCGAAGGCCATGCCGGCACCGACATCGGCGGTGCGCATCATGACCAGGTCGCGGGCGTAGTTCTGGTGCATCTGCCAGGGCGCCCTGGTGCCCTGCTTGGGGAAGGCCCCCTCCGCGCGGTGGACATAGCCGGCATCCAGCGGCAGCAGCGGCCGCTCCTCCATCCGACCGCTGGGGGTCGGCACCGCGACGGCATACCCGTGCCTGTCCATATAGGCGAGCAGTCGGCAGACATAGCGGGAGGCGAGGTCGGCGCGCAGCGTCCACGAGGCGTTGGTGTATCCGACGCACATCGCGGCGTTGGGCACGCCCGAGAGCATCATCCCGCGATAGACGAAGGAGTGGGCGAGGTCGACCGGCTGCCCGTCGACGCTCACGTCGACCCCGCCGAGCGCGAGCATCTCCAGACCGGTGGCCGTGACCACGATGTCGGCCTCGATGATCTGACCGGATGAGGTGCGGATGCCTTCTGGCACAAAGCGATCGATGGTGTCGGTGACCACCTGGGCGCGCCCGCTGGTGATGGCCTCATAGAGGTCGCCGCCGGGGATGAGGCACAGCCGCTGGTCCCACGGGTTGTAGCGCGGGGTGAAGTGCTCGTCGACAAGTCGCTCGTCGCCGAGCCCCTCGACATTGCCGGCCCGCAGTATCCGCTTGACCAGTCCCGGCCGGCGCCGGCTCAGCTGATAGAGCGTGGAGTTCATCGCGACCGACTTCGCCCGCGCGAGGCGAGAGGCGGCCATGGCCGGGAGTCGGCGCTGGAGCTCGCGCACCACGACATCCTCGGCCGGCTGGGAGACCACATAGGTCGGGGTATGCCGCGCGCTCTCCCCCTCCGCGTCGGTCACCTCGGTCGCCAGAGTCCACCGCTGGACGGTCGAGTCCCATTGCGCCGCAACGACCTTGGTGCCGAACTCGATGCGACGGTCGATGCCGTGCTCATGGGCGGTGTCGCGGATGTAGTCGCGGATCTCGGGCCCGCTGGCGATCGCGGTGGGGGTGCGCCACGGCCGGAAGGGATAGCCGAGGGTGAACATGTCGGAGTCGGAGCGCACGCCCGGATAGCGGAAGAGGTCCCACGTGCCGCCGATGGCCTGCCGCCCCTCGAGGATGGTGTAGCTGCGCTGCGGGTGGCTCTCCTGGAGGCGATAGGCCGCACCGATGCCGGACAGGCCGGCGCCGACGATGACGACGTCGTGGTGGCTGGTGTCCGGGGCCGTCGTGGGCGCGCCGTGGTCCGCGGGGCCAGGCGAGTGCGCTGTGGGTGCCGACATGACCCAAACCTACCCGCGGTAGAGCCGCCGCGGACAGGGCCGGCACACCGATGGGCCGATGCTGGGCTGCGGCACCGCCGCCCGCGCGTCAGTCGATGACGCGCAGGCGGATGGTCTCGGGCAGCGCGGCGATCGCCTCGAGGGCCGCGGTGTCGACCGACGAGCCGCCGTCGGTGACGACATAGCCGAGCTCACCGTGAGTGCCGAGCAGCTGTCCGTCGATGTTGACGTTGTGCTCGGCGAGGATGTTGTTGACCTTGGCCATCACGCCGGGAAGGTTCTGGTGGAAGTGGAGCACCCGGTGCTCCCCCGGGGCGTGGGCGAGGGTGACCGACGGCGCGTTGACCGACAGCGCGGTGGTGCCGAGGCGCACGAAGTCGGACAGCTTGCCGGCGACGAAGCGGCCGATGTCCTCCTGGGCCTCCTCCGTCGAGCCGCCCACGTGGGGCGTCAGCACGACATTGGGCAGGTTCTGGAGCGGCGAGGAGAAGGCGTCACCGCGCTTCTTGGGCTCGTCGGGGAAGACGTCGACGGCGGCGCCGGCGATGTGACCGGACTCCACGCTCTCGGCGAGCGAGTCGTAGTCGACGACGAAGCCGCGCGAGAGGTTGAGGAA
Organism: Micrococcales bacterium; assembly: GCA_021287075.1. GTDB lineage: Bacteria > Actinomycetota > Actinomycetes > Actinomycetales > Dermatophilaceae > JAJTBD01. Next base: position 109,918 of record JAJTBD010000004.1, read on the forward strand.
GAGCGAGCGCGGGCGCATCTTGGCGAACTGGGCCTTGCCGAAGAAGCCGGCGTTGCCGGGGCGGCCGTCGACGTGGAGGGTGACGGTCTCGGCGACGGCCAGCAGCTCGTCGAGCGAGCCGCACCGCCGGGCGTTGCCCAGGGCGAGCTTGTCGGCGGTGTCATAGAAATAGACCTCCATGCCGAGCAGCTCGGCGAGCACCGACAGCTGGGAGCCGATATTGCCGTAGCCGACGATGCCGAGCGTGCGGCCGCGGATCTCGTGGGAGCCGACGGCGTTCTTGTCCCACACGCCGTTGTGGAGGTTGCGGTCCTTCTCGGTGAGGCGGCGCGCCATGACGATGATCTCGGCGATGGCGAGCTCGACCACGGAGCGGGTGTTGGAGAAGGGCGCGTTGAACACCGGCACGCCCCGGCGGGCGGCGGCGGCCAGGTCGATCTGGTTGGTGCCGATGCAGAAGGCGCCGATCGTCAGCAGGTCGGGGCGCGCCTCGAGCACTCGCTCGGTGACGTGGGTGGTGGAGCGGATGCCGAGCACGTCGACGCCCTCGAGGGCCTCGATGAGCTCGTCCTCGGCGAGCGCGCCGGGCCGGTGGTCGACCTCGAGGCCGGCCTCGGTGAGCGCCTCGGCGGCGAGGGGGTGGATGTTCTCGAGCAGCAGTGCCTTCACGACGCCATTGTCCCCGAGCCCCAGCGGGCCCCGTCACCGGTGGTCGACATGTGGGCCGCCGGATCGGCGCCGGCGGGTCAGTGCCGGCGGTGGAGCAGCTCGGAGACCTCGCGGCGCAGCACCTTGCCCATCGGGTTGGTGGGCAGCTCACCGACATGCTCGAAGCGCCTCGGCACCTTGTATGCCGCGAGCGCGTGGCGGCAGTGGTCCCGCAGGCTCTCGTGGTCGGGCGCCTCGGGCGCCTCCGACGCCGGGACGATCGCCGCCGTCACCTGCTCGCTGCCGTCGTCCTGGCGCACGCCGACGATGGCCACGTCGCCGACGTGCGGGTGGGCCCGCAGCACCCCCTCGACCTCGGAGGGATAGACATTGAAGCCACCGGTGATGATGACCTCTTTGATGCGGTCGACCACGGTGAGGAAGCCCTCCTCGTCCTCGGTCACGACATCGCCGGTGCGGAACCAGCCGTCGTGGAAGGCCTCCGCGGTCTCCTCGGGCAGGTCGCGGTAGCCGCCGCAGACCTGGGGTCCGCGCACGAGCAGCTCACCGGGCTGCCCGCGGTCGACGACCCGCGAGGGGTCCTCGGGGTCGACGACGCGGATCTGCGTGTCGGGGAAGGGCACCCCGATCGAGCCGGGCTTGCGGTCGGCGCTCATCGGGTTGCCGACGACGACGGGCGAGGTCTCGGTCAGGCCATAGCCCTCGACGAGATAGCCGGAGGTCGCCGACTCCCAGCGCTCCACGAGCTCGGGCGGCAGCGCCATCGCACCGCTCAGCGCGGCCCGGATCCCCTCCAGGGGTATGCCGCGCGCCTCGGCCTGGTCGAGGATGCGCGCGTAGAGCGGTGGGACAGCGGGCAGGAAGGTCGGGACGCGGCGTTTGATCGCGGCCATGACCAGGTCGTTCTCCGGGGCGGGCAGCAGCACCAGCCGGGCGGCCATGCTGATACCGGCGAGCACCGAGATGGTGATGCCGTAGGCGTGGAACATCGGCAGGACGACCAGCACGGTCTCCTCGCCCTCCACCAGGCCGGGCACCCACGCCCGGCCCTGAAGGACATTGGCCACGAGATTGCGGTGGGTCAGCGGCACGCCCTTGGGCCGGCCGGAGGTGCCCGAGGTGTAGAGCAGGAGTGCGGTGTCGCTGGCCGTCGGGTGCGGGTGGTCGGCCGGCAGCGGGTCGGCCTTGAGCAGCCGCGCCCACGGGATCGCCTCTGGCGCAGGCGCGCTCAGCTTGGCCCGGCTCCTGCGGGCCGCGGGCAGCGGCAGGCGCAGCGCGATCCTCTTGGCCAGCGGGAGGGAGCGGGTGATGTCGACGGCGATGACGTGCTCGAGCGCGGAGTCGGCAAGCAGGTCGGTGACCGTGGGGACCGCCTTGTCCCACACGATGGCCACGCTCGCGCCGTGGTCGTGGAAGGGCGCGCGCAGCTCGTCGGCGGTGTAGAGCGGGTTGTGCTCCACCGCGACCGCGCCGAGCCGCAGCACCGCCTCGAAGGCGATGACGTGCTGCGGGCAGTTGGGCATGAGCAGGGCGACCCGGTCACCGGGGCCGATGCCCAGCTCGGCGAGCGCGGAGGCGACGCGGAGCACGGCGTCGCCGGCCGCGGCATACGTCGTCGTGGCGCCGAGGAAGTCGAAGGCGACGGACCGGGGGTGGCTCGCCACCACGCGCTCGAACTGGTCGACGAGAGTGGAGTCGTCGAGATCGACATGGGCGGGGGCCCCGGAGGGACGGGGCGGATTCGTGGTCATCGCCCGCCATCCTCCCACCGAGGACGGCCCGCGCGTCAGGGCAGGATGCGCGGACGGTAGCCGGGGGCCTGGACGAGCTTGTCCTTGGCGCTCGCGGCGACCTTGCGGGCAATCTTGGTGTTGGCGGCGCCGAGCAGCAGCATCTGCTCGAGCCGCTCGCGGGCGAAGGTGCGCCGGGCACCCTTGCCCCAGGTCGACTGGAAGAGCCGCTTGGCACCGGCCACCGCGTCCGGCGAGCGCATGGCGATCGTCTGGGCCAGCGCCGTGGCCGCCTGCACCGGGTCGTCGGCGAGCTCGGAGGCGAGCCCGAGCTCGACGGCCCGCTCACCGCTGAGCACCTCGCCGGTCATCGTCAGACGCTTGGCGATGTCGAGGCCGACCTGCTCCGAGAGCGACTGCACGCCGCTCATGTCGGGGATCAGGCCCCACTTGGTCTCCATCACCGACCACTGCGCGTCGGGCGTGGTGTATCGGTAGTCGGCGCCGAGCGCGATCTGCAGCCCGCCGCCGTAGCAGTGGCCCTTGACCGCGGCGATGACGGGCACGGGCAGCCGGCGCCACACCCAGCAGGCCTCCTGGAAGGTGTTGGTCCCCCGCCACGGCCGCGGCACGAAGCTGCGGGCGATCCCGGCGGGGCTGAGGTTGACCGAGCCGAAGTCGAGACCCGCGCAGAAGGACCGGCCCTCACCGGAGATCACGACCGCGCGCAGGGTGCGGTCGGCGCGCAGCCGGTGCGCGGTCGCGATGAGGTCCTCGAGCATCTCGAGGGTCAGTCCGTTGAGCTTGTCCGGGCGGTCGAGGCGCACCTGCGCGATGCCGTCCTGGACCTGGCAGGTCACGTGGCTTCCCATGCCGGCCAGCGTAGGTGTCCGGACGTAGAGCCGACACGTGACGGTCGGCACACGGTCAGCGGACCGTCAGGAAATGGTAAAGATTCCCCCACAGGGGCCCACGATTTTGACAGGAGGGGTGGATATGTCAGGCGCCACATGGGTAACGTCCGGCCCAACCTGAGCGCGACAGCCAGTCCCGCCCTCGTCCGCACCCGGCATCGCCGGCGTCTCCCCAGGACGCCGGACCGCCCCGAACGAAGGTCCACCCATGTCCGCCCTCATCGATCACCGCCCGCTCCGGCTGCTGCCGGCCGGGGACCCGCGTCCGCTCCCCCTGCCCCGGCGGGGCAAGCCGCTCGGCTACCTGTTTGCCGGCCTCGTCATCCTCACCGGCGGGCTCGCCATCTCCTGGGAGATGACGGGCCACTGGGTCGAGATCCCCTCGCCGCTGGAGACCATCAGCCTGCTCTGGCTGACCGCCCTGCACCTCCTGGCCTTCGCCTGCGCGCTCGGCGAGGGCTTCGGCCCGCTCGGCCAGCTCGGCCAGCTCGGCCAGCGCTGACCGCCTGCTCAGCGGTGGCTGTGCGCTCAGCCACTGGACATGAAGCGAGATTCAACTAGGGTCGGAGCGATCCCGAGCACCCACCCTTGAAGGACACATGATGCGCGCAGTCCAGGTTGTCTCCCTCGACGGCCCCGAGGCCCTCCAGGTCAACGAGATCGACGAGCCCGGCGGTGCGGGCCAGGTCGTCATCGACGTCAAGGCCGCCGGTGTGTGCTTCCCCGATGTGCTCATCACCCGCGGCCAGTACCAGGTGCAGCCGCCGACCCCCTTCGTGCTCGGCTCGGAGGTCGCCGGCGTGGTGCGCTCCGCCCCCGAGGGCGCGCAGGTCAAGGCCGGTGACCGGGTGGCGGCATTCCCCGGCTTCGGCGCCTTCGCCGAGGTCGTCGCGACCGACCCGCGCATGGTCTTCCCGATCCCCGACTCGCTCGGATTCGCCGAGGCCGCGGCGATCCCGATGAACTACCTCACCTGCCACTTCGCGCTCGCCCGCCGCGGCCAGCTCAAGGGCGGGGAGTCCGTGCTGGTCCACGGCGCCGCCGGCGGCATCGGCACCGCGGCGATCCAGGTCGCCAAGGCCATGGGTGGCCACGTCATCGCCGTCACCTCTACCCCGGAGAAGGGCGAGGTCGCCCGCGCGGCCGGCGCCGACGAGGTCGTGCTCGCCGAGGGCTTCAAGGACGCGGTCAAGGAGTCGACCGGTGGCAAGGGCGTCGACGTCGTCGTCGACCCGGTGGGCGGCGACCGCTTCACCGACTCGCTGCGCTCGCTCTCGCGCGAGGGCCGCCTGCTCGTCATCGGCTTCACCGAGGGCTCGATCCCCGAGGTCAAGGTCAACCGTCTGCTGCTCAACAACGTCGACGTGCGCGGCGTAGGCTGGGGCGCCTTCTGGATGACCGACCCGGGCTATCTCCAGGAGCAGTGGGCCGAGGTCCTGCCGATGATCGAGGCCGGGCACATCGCCCCGCCCATCGGCGGCCGCTTCGCCCTCGACGATGTCACCAAGGCGCTCGCCGAGATCGACGAGCGCCGCGCCACCGGCAAGGTCGTCCTCGACATCGCCGGCTGACCCAATGCCTCAGACCGCAAGGGGTATGCCGCGGGCTCGGGCCCGCGGCATACCCCTCGTCTGTGGGTGCTCGCCGGTCAGGAGGAGGCCAGGCGCAGCATCGCCTCGCGCACTCCGGCGCTCCCCGGATCTGCCTCTCCTCCAAGGCCTTCCAGCACGCGCCCACGGTCCTCGGGGAGCCGGTTCTGGGAGAGTTTGGCCTTGCCGTGGACCTCGGTGACGGCGATCTCGATGCCGACGATGCCGCGGAGCATGCCCTCGAGATAGCGCTCGGGGGCGTCGGAGACCGCCCAGGGCAGCTGCCGGTGGCCCTCGTGGCGCTCGGTGAGCCGGGTGACGGCCTCGAGGAGCCAGTCGCGCTCCCGGACGACGCGGACCCGGCCCCGCAGCTGCACCTGGGTGTAGTTCCACGTCGGAACGACCCGGCCGTGGCGCTCCTTCTCGACATACCAGGACGGCGAGACATAGGCGTCCGGGCCCGGGATCACCAGCAGCGCAGGCGAGTCGGGTGTGAGGCGCTCCCACTGCGGGTTGCCGCGGGCCATGTGGCCGACGACCAGGTCGCCCTCCCACAGGATCGGCAGGAGGGTCGAGTCGGGCTCCCCGTCGGGGCCCACGGTGACCAGGTGCGCGGTGGCCACCGCCTCGACCATGGCACGGACCTCGGCGTCGTCCTCGACGCGGTTGGAGGCGGGCACATACATGCGACCAGCCTGCCACTGCCGGCCGGGGCCGGGGAGCGCTCCCCATTGCCGGGGTCGTCGGGTGGCGCGAGGATCGGCCCACGGGGAGAGGGGGCGGGATGTCGGTCGAGGCCCATCTGCAGGACCTGCGTGACTCCGGGCGAGCCGCCCGAGAGGCCGGCGATGCCGTCGGCCGCACCACCCCCGGCGAGTCGCTGCGTGCTGCCGCGGCCGCGATCCCCGGCGCGGGCGCGGAGGCATCGATATCCGCCGTCTCGGCCCGGTGGCCCGAGACGCTGAAGGGCTGGGCCGACGGCGCCCGCCGCTATGGCGACGCGCTCCAGTCCTGCGCCGACACCTATGCCGCACACGATGAGGCGGCCCGACGGGCCTTCGAGCGATGACGACCTGGGGCGAGCTCACGAGGTGGTCGGCGGCGCCGTTCGCCACCGCGGAGCAGGGCCTGACGAGCGCCCGGGATGATCGCGCCCGGCAGGCCGATGCCCTGGTCACCATGGCCACGCCCGACGTGTGGTCCGGTACCGCAGCCGACGCCGCGCGGGCCGAGCGGGCCCGGCTGAGCGACGCCCTCGAGCACATCCTCGCCGAGGTGTCCGCCGCCCGACGGGCCGTCATCGAGGCCGGCGACGCCGTCACCGGGGTGGAGCGTGCGGTCGACGCTGCGGCGGAGTATGCCGCCGGGCAGGGTCCGACGATCAGCGCCGTCGGCGTGGTGACCGATGTGCGCGGCGACCCGGCGGTCCTTCCCGACCCAGCACGATGCCGACCTCGCCACGGCGGAGCGCGATCGGATCGTCCGTGAGTGCGTCGGCCGTGTTGAGCAGGCGCTGCGCAAGGGCGCCGATGTCGACGCCGACCTGACGGGCCGGCTGACGGTCGCGGAGGCGACGGCGTGCCTGTCGGAGCTGGAGAGGATGCTCGACCGGCTCCAGCCCGCGGCCGTGCCCGACGTCCAAGCCGGTCTGATCGACATCTGCCAGGCCGAGGGGGTGGCGAGATGCGTCGCCTGCGTCCGGCCCTGATCGCCGAGTGCGGCGCGCCCGGCGAGCTCGACGACCTGGCCGCCGCGCAGGCTGGTTGCCGGGCGCTGGGCCCGGCGTGGGTGGACGCCGAGGGGATGGCCACCTACCTGCTGGTCCTCGACCCCGAGGGCCGAGCGGTCCTCGAGGCCGCCCTCGGGCCACTGTCCGCGCCCCGTCCCGACCAGCACGGCCCCGACCCGCGGCCCACCGAGCGCCGACGCGCCGACGCGCTGGTCGAGATCGCCCGCCGCGGTGCGGCCTTCACCGACCAGGTCGCGGGGAGGAAGACCGCCACCAAGACCCAGCTCGTGCTGACCATGACCCTGACCGACCTCATCGCCGGCCTGGGCGCCGGCACGACCCTGGCCACCCAGACGGACGGGACCCTGCTGGCACCCCAGACGGTCCGGCGCCTGGCCTGCGAGGCCGGCATCACCCCGGCCGTCCTCGGCACCAGGGGCCAGGTGCTCGACCTCGGTCTGACCGCCAGGCTTTTCACGCCCGACCAGGTCAAAGCGCTCTGGCTGCGAGACCGCGCCTGCGCCTACCCCGGCTGTGACGGGCCCGCCGCCTGGTGCGATGCCCACCACCTGCTCCACTGGCCACCGGCGGTCCCACCGACCGACCAACGCCGCCGAGCAACCAACGGCGCCGTGGGTGGGCCTCGACAGCAGCCGCTCCGAGATGATCGGCTGGGTGCGACACAGCACCGACGCTCCCCGGAGGGACCCATGGGACTGCTGACCTTCAACATCAACGTGACGGTGGACGGGTGCGTCGACCACCGTGAGGGGATAGCCGACGATGAGACGCATGCTTACTTCACCGGCCTGCTCGAGGACAGCGGTGCGCTGCTGTTCGGGCGAGTGACCTATGAATTGATGGAGGACTACTGGCCGGCCGTTGCCAGAGGAGAGGTGCAGGCTCCCCCCGCCCTGCAGGCCTGGGCCGACGCCCTCGAGACGCATCCCAAATACATAGCGTCGTCAAAGCGCACCGACTACCCGTGGACCAACAGCCACCACCTCGCCGGCGACCTTCGCGAGCAGGTGCAGGAGCTCAAGGACAGCACTCCCGACGGGGTGCTGGTCGGCAGCGGATCGCTGGCCACCGCGCTCGACCGGCTCGACCTGATCGATGACTACCGGCTCTTGATCCACCCGGTGATCGCCGGGCACGGTCCGACCCTGCACGGCGCCGGGCTGCCGGCCACGCGCCGGCTGGACTTGGTCTCCTCGTCGCCCATGAGCAACGGCGTGATGTCGATGCACTACCGACGCGCGCGTTGACGCGACCGATCCGTGAGGTCGCCGGGTCCGCCGATCAACTGTGCGGACGCCAGGTCTGGCGCGGACTGAAGCCGTTGCGATGAAGCCAGTGCTCGGTGTACAGGATCCGACTCGGCGTGATGACCGTCAGCGGGTCTGCAGGCGGTTCGTCCAGGGACCTGCCGCGCTCGACATGGTCGGACTGCCAGCGCACCGCAGTAGGGATCGGCCGCCGGGTCCCCGCGCTCGAGTGTGCGCGCCGTCCCAAACAGCTGGGCTCCCCCACTGCTCGCCTGTCCGACGAGCGGGGCCACGATCCCCGTGGAGACTCGCGGATCGCGCCGCAGATTGCGTGACTTCACCGAGGCGTTCCAGCTCGTGTAGAAGATCTCGAAACCCAGGCTGGAATAGCGCACCGGAGTCGCTGCGGGGCTGCCGTCGCGATTCACCGTGGCGATGACGGCCAGGTTGTTGGACGACAGCAGGTTGAGGATGCGGTCCTCGAGTTGATCCCGAGGAAGCTCCCGGTCGGGGCTGGACCCGGCGAGCCAGGGGTTCGTGAGCGGCATACCCACGGCCATGTGACCGGTCATCTCCACCCGATGACCGGTCATCTGTACCTGGTCACCCGCGCCCGCCCCTAGATCGACAGCTCCGGCTTGACGCGCGCTGCCGTCCACACACCTGCACGCTTGGCGGCAAAGGTCGAGAGGGCGTATGCCGCCAGGACATAGCCTGCGAGCACGAGCAGGTCCACCCAGATGTGGCCGAGGGACCCGCCATACATCAGCCTGCGGACACCGTCGACGGCATAGGTCATCGGCAGCGCGTGGTGCAGCGGGTGCAGCGGCGTCGGCAGGGTCTGCCAGGGGAAGGTGCCCCCTGCGCTGACGAGCTGGACGACCATCAGCACCAGACCAAGGAACTTGCCGACCGCGCCGAGGCGCGAGGCGAGCGCATGCAGGATCATCACGAAGCACGCCGACACCGCCGCGAGGAAGAGGACCAGCCGCAGCGGGTGGGTCGCGCTCACCCCGACCAGCAGCAGGGTGACCCCGAGCGCTGCCACGACCTGCACCACGCCAAGAATCGCCGGCGCGAGCCAGCCGCCGAGGGAGGTCCGCCAGGCGGGCTGGCCCGCCGCCAGGGCACGCGGGCTGAGCGGCGAGATCACCAGGAAGAGCACATAGGCCCCGATCCAGGTCGCCAGGCTGAGGAAGAAGGGGGCCAGGCCGGCACCATAGTCTGCGGCGGAAGCAAGACTGACGCCCTTGACGCCGACGGGGTTGCCGAGCGTCTGCGCGACGGCCTCACGGGTCTTCTTGTCGGGGTTGGGGATCTGCTTGACCCCGTCCGCCAGGCCCTTGCTCAGCTCCTTGGCACCCGACTCCAGCTGGTCCATGCTGCGGTCGAGGGTGGCAGACCCGTCAGCGAGCTTCTTGGCGCCGTCGGCGGCCTTCTGCTGGTTGGTCGTGAGCGTCTGTGCCCCCGTCGCGAGCTTGGCATTGCCGGCGGCGAGGTCACTGGCACCCGACGACAGTGACTGCGCGCCGGTCGCGGCCGAGGCGATGCCGGACTGGAGCGTGGAGGAGGCATCGGCCAGCTTGCCGGCCCCCGCCGCCACCTGGTCCGCGCCGGTGGAGAGCTGGTTGAGCTGGCCCGAGGCCGTCTGCACCTGACTGTTGGCGGTCGTGACGGGCGTGGCGAGCCGAGTCATCTCCGACTCCACGATCGCGATCTGCTCGGGCGTCGCACCCGCCGCCTGGAGACGACGCACCACATTCGCATTGGTCTCGTTGATGCGGGTGATCACGTTGCCGGAGGCCGTGGCCGCCTGCTTGCCGGCTGCCGCGACCTGCCTGTTGCCGTCGGCGACCTGGCGCGCCCCGTCAGCCAGGGCGCGCGTCTGCGCCGGCAGCTGGGCGGTCTTGGAGTTCATCTCGCTCAGACCGGCCGAGAGCTGGGAGGCACCGGAGGAGAGCCGCTGGGCGCCTGACGACGCCGTCTGGGCACCCGCGGCGAGCTGCGCCGACCCGGCCGCGAGCTGCTGGGTGCCGTCGGACAGCGTGGCGGCGCCGGTCGCCAGCTCGTGGGACCCGGCGTTGGCCTTGGTCGCACCGTCGGCCAGTTTTGCCGCGCCGTCGGCGGCCTTCTTGATATTGGCGTGGATGGTCGAGAAGCCCTCGAGCATCTGGCTCGCCGCGGTCTCGCTGACCTGGGAGGCCACCGACTTGGTCACCTGGGCCGTGAGCTGGTTGGCGATGGTCCGCGAGAGATAGTTGTTGGCGTCGTTGGTCTCGATCTCCATCTCGGCCTGCACCGGCTTGTAGCGGGTCGAGGAGGTCAGATCGGAGGAGAAGGACGCCGGGAGGATGAGCGCGAAGTTGTAGGTGCCGTCGGAGACGCCCGCCGCGGCCTGGGCACGGGTGACCTGACGCCAGCCGAAGCTGCGCGACTTCAGCAGCTCGTCGGCGACCTTGTCGCCGAACTGCACCTCCTCGCCGTTGGCGAGGGTCGCGCCCTTGTCCTCGACCACGACGGCCGCGGGGACCTGGTCCATGTTGCCGTAGGGGTCCTTGTTGGCATACAGATACAGCCCGGCGTACAGGCTGGGCACGAGCAGAAGGGCGACCACGGCCAGGCGCGGCAGCTTGCCGGAGAGCAGCCGCATCAGCTCGGTGACGGCTAGGCGGACGGCGGTCATGCGATCTCCCCAAGGCGATAGCGGACGGGCTGGTCGAGCTGGCTGGCGGTGCCGGACGCGCACAGGACGACCACGGTCAGCCCCTCCTGCGCGAGCTCCTCCGCCCGAGCCCACCAGATCGACGGGTCGCCGCCGAACCGGTCGGGCTCGCCGAGGACCAGCACGCGCGTCGCGGTGCGCTGGGCGGCGGCGTCCATGAGCAGGACCGCCCGGTCTGGGCCCTCTACGGACTCAAAACGCTGGGCGCTCAGGTGCTCCAGCCCTCGCTCGGCGAGGAGCTGGTGTGTGGGCGCTCGACCAGAGGGGCGTCCGGCGAGCGCGAGCTGCTCGGAGGCGGCGAACGCGACGGGCACCTCGTCGAGCGGCGCGGACACGTCGGTGACGTCCACGAGCTGCACGTGGCGCCGAAGGCGGCGCGCGTCGGCCTCGCCGTCCAGCAGCACCGCGCCGGCCGCGAGCCTGATCCGACCGCCGAGCGCGAGCGCGAGGGTCGTCAGACCAGTGCCGGGCGGCCCGGTCACCATGGTGACCCGCCGCGGGGGCGCGACGAGCGAGGTGGGCGGAAGGAGGGGGACGTGCGGTCCGGCGACGGTCGCGCGGTCAGCGATGAGCTCCACGGATGGTCCTCTGCTGTGGGTGGGGAGTGGTGCGCGACATTGCGCCTAACTTGAGTCTACTCAAAATTGAGTGAATGTCACTTTTTAGGTGAGAGCGACGTAGCATTGATCCCGTGCCCACCACTATGAGCCGCCGAGAGCGCAATAAGGCCGAGAAGCGCGAGCGCATTCTCGGCGCCGCCTCCGACCTGTTCAGTGAGCAAGGGTATGCCGCGACGACGACCCAGGCGGTCGCGGCCCGCGCCGATGTCGCGGTGGGCACCGTCTTCCAGTACGCCGCCACCAAGCCCGAGCTGTTGATGATGGTGATGAACACCCGCCTCGCGGAGGGTCTGGGCTCGGGCCGCAGCGGCGTCGCGCGGATCCGCTCACCCCACAAGGCCGTGCTGGCGCTCGCCGAGCCACTCCTCGAGCTGGTCGCCCAGGAGCCGGAGAACCTCACGGCATACGTCAGGGAGCTGATCTTTGGCGAGCCGGGGCCGCATCACGACACGAGCCTCGGGATCGTCTCCGGTCTGGAGCGGGCCATCGGCGAGACGCTGACACGCACCTCCCAAGGGCGCCTGCGCGGAGGGATCGATGAGATCACCGCCGGCCGGGCCGTGCTGTCGTCGCTGCTGCTCGAGCTCAACAGCACCCGCATGGGCCGAGACCCGCGCGAGAGCCTCGAGGAGCGCCTGCGCACCCAGGTCGAGCTCAGCCTGCACGGTGTGCTCCAGGCCTGACGGCGGCATACCCCGTCGTGGGCATGCTGCAGCGTCAGGCGACGGTGAAGAGGGGGTCGCCAGGAGCGACGTCGGTGCCCGGCTCGGGCTGGAGCACCGAGCCCGGCTCGGACTCCATGTGCACCACGAGCACGAGGGTGCTGTAGCCCGCGTCGTCTGCCGCGGTCGGGTCCCACTCGATGACGGGCGTGCCCGCGGTGACGGTCGACTTCTCCTCGGCCAGGACGGTGAAGCCCTCGCCCTTGAGACGCACCGTGTCGATGCCGAGGTGCACCAGGATGCCCACCTTGCCGCCCATGATCACGAAGGCGTGCGGGTGGATCTTGAGCAGTCTGCCGTCGATGGGTGCGAGCACCTGCTGGGGCACCGAGCCGGGGTCGATGGCCACGCCCGCGCCGATCCGCTCCTCGGCGAAGAGCTGGTCGGGCGCCTCGCTCATCGCCACCGTCGTCCCCGCGAGGGGGCTGAGGACCTCGGTCACATCAGGTCCTCGATGTCCTCGGCCAGCGTGTCGGCCTCGGGCCCCACGATGACCTGCACGATGGTGCCGCTCGCCATCACGCCGTGGGCACCGGCCCGCTTGAGGGCGGCCTCGTCGACAAGGCTGGCGTCCTCGACCTCGGTGCGCAGCCGGGTGATGCACGGCTCCATCTCGACGATGTTGTCGGCGCCGCCGAGGGCCGCCAGGATGTCCGCTGCCTTGCTCATGGGTTCTCCTTGCTGTCGCGCGACCCCGCGGTCGCGTCGTCCGAGTGTGGGTCGGTCTGGGTGACTTTGGCCAGCCCCCTGGGTGCATCCGGGTCCAGACCGAGACCCAGCGCGAGCCCGTGGATGGCGATCTGGGCGGGCACGATGGCCGCGATCGGCGCCACCTGCTCGGGCAGGTCAGGCCCCGGCAGGGTGCGCTCACAGGCCTGGGCGAATGCCGCCGTGCCCCCGATCCCCAGGACGCGGGCCCCGCGGCGGCGCAGGTCGAGGGCCAGGCCGACCATCGCGTCGTCGAGCGGGCCGTCCTGCGCCGCGACGAGGACCGCGAGCATGTCGGAGTCGACCACCGAGATCGGCCCGTGGCGAAGGTCGGCGTAGGAGCTGGACCGCACCGGCGAGAGGCAGGTCTCCTCGAGCTTGAGCGCGACCTCCATCGCCGTGCCGAGCAGGAGGCCGCGACCCGAGACGATCGTATGGTCGCGCGCCCCGGCAAGCATCAGCACCGCTGCAGCGAGCTCGCCGCTGTCGCGCAGCGCGCCCACCAGCCGCTCGACCTCGTCGGGCACCCGCGCCAGGTCGCGTTGCAGCCCGGTCGGATCGGCCATCAGTCCGGAGGCCAGGACGGCGAGGGCAGCGAGCTGGGTCGTGTAGGACTTCGTCGCCGGGACGGCCAGCTCCGGACCCGCCTCTGTGACGAGCGCGAGGTCGGCGTCGTCGGCCAGCGGTGAGCCCGCGGCATTCGTCACGGCTGCGGTCGCCGCCCCGCACTCGCGGGCCCACTGCTGGGTCGCGACGATCTCCTCGGTCCTGCCCGACTGGGAGATGCTCACCACGAGCGTGTCGGAGAGGTCGACGCGCGCCCCATAGTGGGTGGCCACGCTGGGGGCGGCCATCGCGGCCTGGATCCCGGCGCGCGACTCAACGAGATAGCGCGCATACAGGGCGGCGTTGTCGCTGGAGCCGCGGGCCACGAAGAGCACATGGCGACGACCGGCGGCCAGGCGGGAGACCTCGGCCTCGACACCCTCGAGCCGCGCCAGCGTCGCCCGCAGCGCTCGCGGCTGGTCCTCGATCTCCGTGAGCATCTGCTGGCCCACCATGGCGACTCCTTCATCGGCCGGTCGGGGAGGGACTGATCCGACCGACCCGATTGTCACAGCCCGGCCACGGCAGCGGCCCGGTCCTTGACAGCCTCATCGGCGGGGATCATCCTCTGACTGGTACGGACCAGAACGTACCAGTAATGACGACCCGGCGGAAGATGGCGACGATGCCCGCGAAGCGCACCCTCGACGGCGTGGTGCCCAAGCACCAGCAACTGCGCGACGCCCTGGCCCGCCTGGCCCGCGAGGAGCTCGCCCCCGGCGACACCATCCCCTCCGAGCGCGAGCTGATGGTGACCTATGCCGTCTCGCGCGACACCGTGCGCAAGGCCATCGCGGCACTGGTCACCGACGGCCTGCTCGTGCGCGCCCACGGCAAGGGCACCTTTGTCGCCCTCCCCCGCATCGAGTCTCACCTCCACCTCGCGTCCTTCACCAAGGACATGCGCCGCAGGGGGCTGGAGCCCACCACCCTTGTGCTCGGCGCCCGGCTCGCGCCGGCGCCCCTGCCGGTCCTGGACTTCTTGGGGGGTGCCCCGCGGGACGAGCACTGGCGTCTGGAGCGCATGCGGCTGGCGGACGGGCAGCCCATGGCACACGAGCTGAGCTGGTGCTCGGCCACGGCACTGCCCGATCTGGGGCGTCACGACCTCACCGGCTCCGTCTATGCCGTGCTGGCCGAGCACTACGGCTATGCGATCGACCAGGCCGAGCAGACGACCTGGGCCGAGGTGCCCGACGAGCCGATGTCCCGCCTGCTCGACCTGCCCGAGCACACCGCGGTGCTGCTGTTCCACCGCCAGTCCACCGCCGCCGGCACCCCGCTCGAGTCGGTCTTGAGCACCTATCGGGGCGACCGCTACTCGCTCCACATGTCGCTGGACAGCTCCATGCCCAGCGATGCACCACACCCACCCAACCGAAAGGCAGCGCGATGAGCACTGTTGACACCACCGCCGGCAGCCCGCCGGCCAAGTCTGGGAAGTCCCGCCTGGCGGGGATCCAGAAGTTCGGGCGCAGTCTCATGCTGCCCATCGCGAGCCTCCCGGCCGCCGCCCTCCTCCTGCGCCTCGGCCAGCCCGACCTGCTCGGCGCCGACGGCCTCGGCTGGACCAAGGTCGCGCCCGTCATCGCGGCTGCAGGTGGGGCGCTGTTCGACAACCTGCCGCTCCTCTTCGCTGTCGGCATCGCGATCGGCATGGCCAAGAAGTCCGACGGCTCGACCGCGATGGCCGCCCTCATCGGCTATCTCGTCTTCAAGGGCGTCAACGAGGCGATGTCCCCCGCGATCCTCGGGGAGCCCGCCAAGGGGGAGGACCAGGAGCTCATCAAATTCGGCGTGCTCGGCGGCATCCTCATGGGCCTGGTCTCGGCGTGGCTGTGGCAGCGGTACTACCGCACCAAGCTGCCCGACTTCCTCGGCTTCTTCGGCGGACGTCGCTTCGTGCCGCTCCTGACCGCTCTGGCCGGCCTCCTCCTCGGCGTGCTGACCTCCTTCATCTATCCCGCCTTCGACGCCGTGCTGACCAACCTCGGCGAGTGGGTCGCGGCCAACGCGATCGTGGGTGGTTTCGTCTATGGCACGCTCAACCGCCTGCTCATCCCGACCGGCGTGCACCACATCCTCAACTCGGTGCCGTGGTTCGTCCTCGGCGAATACACCAACCCCACCACCGGCGCCGTCGTGCACGGCGAGATCCCACGTTTCCTGGCCGGCGACAAGACGGCCGGCGCCTTCACAACCGGCTTCTTCCCGATCATGATGTTCGCCCTGCCCGCCGCCGCCATCGCGATCTGGCAGGAGGCTAGGCCGGCCCAGAAGAAGGTCACCGGCGGCATCATGCTCTCGGCTGCCCTGACGGCATTCCTCACCGGCATCACCGAGCCGCTCGAGTTCGCCTTCATGTTCGTCGCGTGGCCGCTCTATGTCCTGCACGCCGTGCTCACCGGCACCTCGCTGGCGATCGTCAACGCGCTGGGCATCAAGAGTGGTTTCGGTTTCAGCGCAGGCATGTTCGACCTGCTTCTCAACTGGAACATCTCGACCAAGCCGGTCCTGCTCGTGCTCATCGGCCTGATCTACGCGGCCATCTACTACGTGCTCTTCCGCTTCGTGATCCGCAAGTGGAACCTGCGCACGCCCGGCCGCGAGGAGGAAGGCGACATCGCCCTCTCCGACGACACCGTCTCGGGCAGCTGAGCAGATGATCCTCACCGCCGCGACCGTCATCACCGCCGACGCCGTCCACTCCCCCGGGCATGTGCTCGTGGAGGAGGGGCTGGTCGTCGGGGTCGGTGGCGGCCGCGGCGGGGTGGACAGCCTCGACCTCGGCGACGCGGTCCTCACGGCCGGTTTCGTCGACATCCACTGCCACGGTGGGGGCGGCTCCTCCTTCACGACGGGCGACCCCGCCGAGGCCCGTCGGGTCCTGGCCGCGCACCGCGCCCTCGGCACCACCTCGATGATGGCCTCGCTCGTCACCGACACCACCGAGGCCCTCCAGTCGCAGGTGCGCGGCCTGGCCCCCCTCGTGACCGGCGGCGAGCTGCTGGGGGTCCACCTCGAGGGCCCATGGCTCTCCGAGCACCACTGTGGGGCGCACGATCCCACGCTGCTGCGCGACCCCAAGCCCGCGGCGATGGATGCCGTGATCGACGCATCCGCGGACACCGTCCGGATGGTCACTCTCGCCCCCGAGCGGGAGCACGGGATGGCGGCGGTCGCGCACCTGGCCGCCCGCGGCATACTGCCCGCCCTGGGGCACTCCGACGCGCCCTATGACGTGGCGCGTGAGGCGATCGACGCCGGGGCGTCGGTCGCCACCCATCTCTTCAACGCGATGCGCCCGATCCACCACCGCGAGCCCGGGCCCGTGCTGGCGCTGGTGGAGGACCCACGGGTGACGATCGAGGTCATCGCCGACGGCGTGCACCTCCACCCGGCCATCGTGCAAGATGTCTTCCACGCGGTCCCTGAGCGAGCCGTGCTGGTGACCGACGCGATGAGTGCTGCGGGGGCTGGCGACGGCCACTATCTGCTGGGACCCCTCGGTGTCACCGTCCAGGACGGGGTGGCCCGCCTCGACGAGGGGGGCGCGATCGCAGGCTCCACCCTCACGCTCGACGCGGCAGTCCGCTTCTGCGTCAAGGTCGCCGAGGTCGAGCTGGCCGCGGCCGTGCGTGCTGCGACCATCCACCCGGCCCGCACGCTCGGTCGTGACGACATCGGTGACATCGCCCCTGGCCGAAGCGCCGACCTGGTCGTCCTCTCCCCCGAGCTGGAGGTCCGCCGCGTCATGCACCGCGGCACCTGGCTCGACTGACGCCAGCCTCCTTTCAGACCGTCCAAACAGGCGGTTTGGTTGTTCGGCACGGCGTGTCCTTGACCAAACCGCCTGTCTGGACGGGGGCTCGGGCGCGTGCGGTCAGTCGTCGGCGAGGGCCCTCAGTGACTCGAGGGCGGCAACCGCGGCATCGCGCTTGGCAGCGGCCTTGTCGCGCGCGGCCTGGGCCGCATCGAGGACGACCTGGGCCTCCTCGAGCTCGGCGTCACCTCGCTTGACGGCGGCCTCGGCCTGGCGCAGCACCCGCTCCGCGGCGCTGATCGCCGCGGCCAGCGGGTCGTCCGCCTCGTCCTTGTCGGTATGCCGCGCCGCCCCCTTCTCGTCGCCCCCCGCCGTCGGCTCCGGCTCTACGTCGGGCTCCGGCTCCGGCTCACTTTCGCCCACGTGGGCAGAAACGCCCCCGGCGCCCGCCGCCTCGTGGGGCTCCGCCTCCGGCTCGGCCTCTGTCTCCGCCTCGCCTGCCGCCCCGGTCGCGCTTTCCGCCAATTGGCGAGTTGCGCCCCGCTTGCCGACCGCGGCGCGGATGGCCGCGGCCAGCGAGTCCGGCAGGTCATCCGCCAGGCGCTCAAGCGCGGGCTCGTCCTCGGCCCCCTCGCGCCCGTCGCCCTCGCCGTCGTTCTCGCCCTCGAAGGTGTCGTCGTCCTCGGACCCGGCCTCCTGTGGTGCATCGTCCCCCGGGGCGGCTGTGCCCACTTGGGCCAGAGCGCGGTCGGGGTCGGGGGCAGGGGCGGGCTTGGGATCCGGGGCGTTTGTGCCCAATTGGGTTAAAGCGGGGTCGGGGTCGGGGTCTGGGACGGGCTGGGGTGTCGGTGTCGCAGGGGCCGCGGGGGGATCGCTCTTGCCGCCCTTGACGACGGACAGCACGGCACCGGAGGAGGTACGCGCGGTGACGGCCTGGCTGACGTCGACCTCGCCGAAGCCCGAATAGCTCATGGTCTGGGCGAGCGCCCCGGACAGCACAGCGGCCATGGCGTCCTCGCTTGCGAGCGCCGCGATCGCCGTGTCGCGCACCGACTGTGCCCCCGCGCCTGCCAGCGCGGCGCCGGAGTGGGTAGCCGCCTTCTCCACTGCCGCGACGAACCGGGAGACCGCCTTGTCTCGCTCACCGCGGAGCGCCTGGATGGCCTTGACGTCCAGCGCCGACTGCGCCGCACGCAGCCGCTCGCCGACCCCAGCAAGGTCGGCGAGGGCCGGATCACCCTGCCGCACAGCGGTGTTGATCGCCCACGCCGCCTGCGTCGGCTTGCGCAGTTTGCCGATCGCGGTCGCGTCAGCCTTCGCTCCCGCAGCCTTTGCCTCGGCGACCAGCGCCTTACGGGTGGCCATGAATTCGTCGGGCACGACGGCATACACCCGCTCCATGGCCTGGAGCACAAGGGGTGAAGGCTCGACGCTCATGCGGACAGCCTAGGTGGCCCCGACGGCGCCGGGGCCACCTAAAATCAGCGGCTGAAGATGGCGACCGAGTAGGGCCCGATGTTGACCAGGCCGGACTGGGGCAGACCGTCGCAGTCGTCCCAGGACGTCTCGATGTCGTGGGTGTCGAAGTCACCAAAGAGCGCGCTGTAGGTGGCCGCGTCGGAGTTGAACCGCAGGCACCAGTGGCCCTCGGCGGGCATCCCGATGCGATAGTCGCGCCGCTCGGCGTTGGCGAAGTTGGCCACGACGACGACGGAGTCGCCCTCCTCCGTGGACCGCTCGAAGGCCAGCATCTTGGTCTCCTCATTGGCGTGCAGGACGCGGGTGTGCTGTCCGGTCAGGCCCTTGGAGTGGTTGAACCAGTTGCGGCGCAACGAGATCAGGTCGGCCACCATGCGCACGATGTCGCGGAAGGCGTCCTTACGCGGCCAGTCCACCGGCACATAGTCGCGGAACCACTCGTCCTCGAGGAACTCCTGGCCCTGGAAGAGCATCGGGATGCCGGGGGAGGTCAGGGTCAGGGCCATCCCCATGGTGGCCCGCTTCTGCGCGGCCCAGCCGGTCGGGTTGCCGGGGTCGACCTCGGAGGGGACCCGGGCCTTGCCGTTGGAGACCTCGTCGTGGGACTCGGTGTAGATGACGCGGGAGAAGGAGTCGCCGTAGTCCCACGTGACCGCCTTGGCCACCGCGTCCATCGACCGGAAGGAGTCGTCCTGGGTGATGAGCGCGGCGCGCATCGGGTGCACGAAGTGGGTGTCCCACTGGGCGTGGAAGTTGGCGCCGCCGTCGAAGCCGGAGGTCACCGACGGGTCGCCGTGCAGGTCCTCGGCGATGAGGATCCGGCCGGGGAACTGGTCACGCACCTGGTCGGCGACCCAGCGCATCAGGCCCCAGCCCTCCGGGATGTCCTTGCCGGTCGCGTCGACCGAGCGCATGTAGGGCGTCATGTCCATGCGCAGCCCGTCGACGTGGTAGTCGCGCAGCCACATCATGGCGTTGTCGCGGATGAAGTCGCGCACCTCGGGCCGGCCGTAGTCGGGGCGGGTGTCACCCCAGGGCGTGCTCGAGCGCCAGTCCTGGAAGAAGTAGATGCCACCCTTGCCGTTCTCGCTCCACCCGTCGAACTGCCACAGGTCGAGGTCGCTCGGGCCGAAGTGGTTGTAGACGACGTCGAGGATGACCGCGATGCCGTGCTCGTGGGCACGCTTGACGAAGTTCTTGAGCGCATCCGGGCCGCCATAGGAGGACTCGACCGAGAAGATGTGCGCCGGGTTGTAGCCCCAGGAGGTGTCGCCGGCGAACTCCATGACCGGCATGAGCTCGATCGCGTTGATCCCGAGGTCGCGCAGATAGCCCAGCTTGCCGGCGACGGTGTCGAGGTTGGAGTGGCCCCACTCGCCCGGCGCGAAGGAGCCGATGTGGGTCTCATAGATGATGAGCTCGTTGTGGGCGGGGCAGCCAAAGCTGTCGCCCTGCCAGTCGAAGGCGCCGTGGTCATAGATCACGCCGTTGCCGACCGAGTTGGTGACCTGCCGGGCATAGGGGTCGACCCGGTCGAAGTGGTTGTCGCCGTTGGAGATCCGGTACTTGTACTCCTGCCCCGCGTGGGCACCCTCGACCTCGCCGTACCAGTAGCCGTTGCCCTCCTGGCCGAGGGGGTGGGAGAAGTCGGACCACCCGTTGAAGTCACCCTTGACCGCGACATGGCTCGCGTGTGGGGCCCAGACCCGAAATGCCGTGCCGCTGCCATAGGGGATGGCCCCCATGCCCTGGTGTGCCACGTGATCTCCTTAGCTCAACTCACCCCGCGCGGCCCGGTCCGGACCCGACGACGCGGCGCGCGCCGACGGTGGCGAGCGCCGCGTGATGCGGGGGTGCTGCTTGGCAGCAAGGCACGATTCTAGCGGCTGGCAACCCGCGCCCCGTCCCGTCATCGCCCTGACGTGCAGGTATGCCGCGGGCCGGCCTGCGGCGGCCGCAGTCCAGCAGCATCCGGGCACGCCGTCCCGCGTTGACACAAACCCGAGTTTTGTCAATGGGACTGGGCGCGTGATACCCATGGGCCCGGCCCCGCCAGCGCCGCCCCGAGCGGCCGCCTGGCGCCCTGCCGCTCGAGCCTTCGACGGCGGGCGAGCCCGGCAGGGGGTCACGGCTTGGGTCGGGCTCGAGGGTGTCCGGCCCAAGCCGCCCCACGGGAGCCGGGTCGGCGCGCACAGGGGTGACTGTCGCCACGGACCGTGCCGCTGGCGGCATACCCCAACTAGGGTGAAAGGTGACTGTCGCCCACGAGAGGGATCCTGCGATGCACCGCCATCTGTCGGAGGAGGACGCCGCCTTCAAGGAGAAGATACGGGAGTTCTTCACCACCGCCATCCCGGAGGAGATCCGGACCAAGGCCAAGGAGGGTCGCGAACTGACCAAGGAGGACATCGTGACCTCCCAGCGCATCCTCAACGAGCACGGGTATGCCGTGCCGCACTGGCCCGTCGAATACGGCGGTCAGGACTGGACCGAGCTGCAGCGCCACATCTGGCGTGACGAGATGCAGGCCGCGGGTGTGCCACAGCCGCTGCCCTTCAACGCCAGCATGGTCGGGCCGGTAATCGCGGCCTTCGGCTCGAAGGAGCTCAAGGACCGCTTCCTGCCCAAGACCGCGAGCCTGGACATCTGGTGGTGCCAGGGCTTCTCCGAGCCCGACGCCGGCTCCGACCTCGCCGGGCTGCGCACCACCGCTGTCAAGGACGGCGAGGACTGGATCGTCAACGGCCAGAAGACCTGGACGACCCTGGGCCAGTACGCCGACTGGATCTTCGCCCTCGTGCGCACCAACCCCGAGGCGCCCAAGAAGCAGCAGGGCATCTCCTTCCTGCTCATCGACATGACCACGCCCGGCATCGAGGTGCGACCGATCAAACTGATCGACGGCGGCCGCGAGGTCAACGAGGTCTTCTTCGACAACGTGCGCGTCCCGGGCGACCAGCTCGTCGGCGAGGAGAACGCCGGCTGGAGCTATGCCAAGTTCCTCCTGGGCAACGAGCGGGTCGGGGTCGCCCCCGTCGGCATGATCAAGCGCTGGCTCGCCGAGGCCAAGGAGTATGCCGCGCAGGTCAAGCAGGGCGAGGGCGTCGTCCTCGACGACCCGCTGGTCGCGGCTCGCATCGCCGAGCTGGAGGCCGAGGCCATGGCGCTCGAGCTGACTGTGCTGCGTGTCGCCGGCAACTCCAAGGACGGCCGGCCCGACCCCGCCAGCTCGATCCTCAAGCTGCGCGGCAGCCAGCTCGAGCAGGACACCCTCGAGTTGATCACCGACATCGCCGGGCCCATGTCGCTCATGTGGTCCGAGGCCGACGGCGGCCCGGTCCCGGTCTGGGCGACCGTCTCCACCCCGCGCTATCTCAACTTCCGCAAGGCATCCATCTATGGCGGCTCCAACGAGGTCCAGCGCGGCATCATCTCCGGCACCATCCTCGGACTGAAGGGCTGAGCCATGGACTTCACGATCGACACCGAGCAGAAGGCCCTGCGCGACGCCGTCCGCGAGCTCGCGGGCAGCCTGGCCGACAACGCCCCCAGCACGGGGGACGTGCCAGTCGGGCCCAATGAGCACGACGAGAAGGCCTGGTCGGCACTCGCCGAGATGGGCGTGCTCGGCCTGACCGTCCCCGAGGAGCTCGGCGGCATGGGCGCCACCCCGGTCGAGCTCATGCTCGCCGCCCAGGAGCTCGGCAAGGCGCGTGTGCAGAGCGCGCTGCCCGAGGCCGTCCTTGCCGCGGCGCTGCTGGCCGAGCTCGGCACCGAGGAGCAGAAGGCACTGCTCGAGGGGGTCTCAGCCGGTGAGACGCTCATCGTGCCGGCCCTCCACGAGCCGATGTGCTCCTTCTCGCTGCAGGCCCATGACGTCACCGCGACGGAGTCGGGCGACGGCTGGGCCCTCAGTGGCACCAAGGCCCCAGTGCGGTATGCCGCGGCCGCCGACCGCCTCCTCGTCACCGCCCGCGCGGGCGAGCAGACCGGCGTCTTCCTCATCGAGGGCGCCCAGGCCGAGGGCGACGTGGTCACGTTCGACGGCGCCTCAGCACAGCTCGTCGGCTCGCTCGACGGCGCGGCCGACGCGCTGCAGCGTGCGGTCAATGTCGCGACGGTCGCGCTGCTCGCCGAGGCGTTGGGTGCCATGGAGGGCGCCCTGGCCATGACGACCGAGTATCTCAAGTCGCGCAAGCAGTTCGGCGTGCCGATCATGACCTTCCAGACGCTGACCCAGCGCGCGGCAGACATGTATGTCTCGGTCGAGCTTGCCCGCAGCGCAGTGCAGTTCGCAGCCATGGTCGCTGCCGAGGACCCCGGCGCCACGGACCACATCCGTCGGGCGCGCGTCGTTGTCGGCAAGGCCGGGCGGCACGTCGGCCAGGAGGCCATCCAGCTGCACGGCGGCATCGGCATGACGGCCGAGTACGCCGTCGGCCACTACACCACCCGCCTGACGGCAATCGAGCACACGCTCGGCGACACCCGCCAGACGATCGGCGAGCTAGCCAGGACAGTCCGCGACCACGGAGCGGTCGACGTGTTCGCCTGAGCGTCGCGAGATCGTCACTGGCACAACTACCGCGGGCCCGCTCCCCACTAGGGGGGCGGGCCCGCGGCATACCCACGGCAGCGCTCTGGCCCCATCTGGCCGGAGGAGCTGATGCGTGAGCCCGGCGCTGTGGCCCGCATGGGCACAGCCGCCCGTCGGCGCTCAGCGGCGGGGCAGCTCACTGGCGCCGACGTGCTGGTCGAGCCAGCCGGTGAAGGGCCGCAGCGCATCCCAGGCGTCACGCACGCGGTCGGCTACCTCGGGGGTGAACAGCCAGTCGGGGGAGCCGAACTCGCATGAGACGTGGAGGCTTTTGTGGCGCAGCAGCTCCAGTCGCGGGTGATCTGCCGGTATGCCGCGCGGCCGGCTCTTGAGCTGCTCTCCCCCGGGCTCGAAGCCCTCCTGGGCCAGCTCCGCGAGGATGCGCTCGAGCTCGGGCCCGGCGAGATCGTCGGCGGCCGCGGCCCGATATAGGGCGAGCTGGTCTGTCGCCAGACGGTAGCCGCCCGCCCCGACCAGCAGCCCGTCGGCGTCGACCTGCACGTAGTAGTAGGCCTTGTCGGGCGTCGCGCAGTAGGCGCCCTGGTGGGTCTTGTAGGGGGACTTGTCGGCCGAGAAACGCACATCCCGGTTGGGCCGGAAGACATGTCCCGCACCGAAATCGGGCTCGAGCAGGGCAAGGAGGGACTCGATGGGCTGGCGGACGACCGCGGCATACCTGCCCTTGCCTGCCTGCCAGGTCTCCCGCGAGTTGTGCCGCTCGAGCGAGGCATAGAAATCGAGGGTCTCGGGGCTGAAGCCGGCGAAGTCACTCACAGAGAAGATCCTAGGACGGACGTAACGCCCGTCCGTCTTCGATGCGTCTTGGGGTGCAACGCGGGACAACGGGGTCCCGCGAGGACGCAAGGGAGATCGACATGTCACGCAGCACCGCGCTCCGTCGCCTGACCGCCGCCGGCACGCTGGCCCTGATCGCCGCCACCGGCGCCGCCCTGCCTGCCAATGCCGCGCTGGATGCCGGCGCGAGCACTGCCCGAGCCATGCAGGCCAGGACCATCGCCCCCACCGAGGTCCCCGACGTGGCCCCCGGCACGATCGCCGGCCAGCCGCTCCAGTGGGACGGCGGCCAGTACACCAACACCCCGACCGTCGCCGGCATGCAGACCTGCGACCCGGCCGACGAGGGCGCCCAGATGCCGACGGCCGGGCGGCAGTGGATGTACTACGACGGCACCAACGGCCTGACCAACAAGTACGCCAACCTGACCGTCACGGGCTGGTCCGACTCTCGGTCGGCCTTCCGCGACATCCTGCGCGACACGGGCCTGTGCACGCTCGACGCCGGCGTGCACCGCGTGCGGTGGGCGGGCACGTCCCCGGCCACCCACCTGCTGCTCACCGACGGCAGCAACTATGCCGCCGTGATCCGTGACGGCTCCTATGTCGTGGCCGTCTATGTGTATGCCGGCGACCCGGCCGACCCGGCCGGCGCCAGGGCCGCTGCCATCACCGCCGCCAACAAGGTCGCGGCCTCGCTCTGAGGCCACGAGCCCCTGACCTCAGGATTTGGGGTGTAACGCGGCCGGGGGCCCGATGCATCTAGATGGCTGGACGGTTTCAGGGGCCGTCCGGTCGGCAGCAGCCGCTGCGCCACGCAGGGGGTGGCACAGCGGCTGCTGTCCGTTGTGCGGAGCCGCGCCCTAGGAAACAAAGGAGCAGCCGGTATGCCGTTCAGGGGGCGGCATACCGGCTGCTCCGGTCCGTGGTGAGGGACTCCAGTCCCCCCAGTATCGACCCTCCGCGCGCTCCTCGCCTGCCGACCGACAAAGACCGAGGTCAGGGGCGTGCGGGGCGGCCCGCCGAGGGTTGGGCGCAGACTCAGTCGCGGATCGCGGCGGAGGTCTCCGGGTCGAAGAAGTGCATCCGCTCGGTGTCGACGGTGACCGTGATCTGCTGGCCGACGCGCACGCGCGAGCGCGGCTCGAAGGCGGCCACCCAGCGCACCTCGTCGGAGTGCAGCGCCGCGGTCTCCTTGTCGCCCTGCTCGGCGGCGAGCAGCTGGGAGTCCTCGTCCTTGGGGGCGCGGGCGTCGAGCGAGAAGTGGACCATGATCTGCGAGCCGAGGGCCTCGACGAGCGCGACATCGGCGGTGATCGCGTGCTCGGCGTCCTTGGTGAGGGCGGCGTCCTCCATGTCCTCGCTGCGGATGCCGATGACGATGTCGCGGCCGATATAGCGCTCGAGACCGGGCTGCTCGCCGAGCACGCCCGGGGCCAGCCGCAGGCGCTGGCTGCCGAGTTCGACGACGAGGGAGTCGCCCTCACGGTCGAGGCGGCACAGCGCCATGTTCATCGGCGGGCTGCCGATGAAGCCGGCGACGAAGATGTTGGCCGGGTTCTCGTACATCTCCTGCGGCTCGGCGACCTGCTGGAGGACACCGCGCTTCATCAGGGCGATGCGGTCACCCATCGTCATCGCCTCGACCTGGTCGTGGGTGACATAGATGGTCGTGACGCCGAGGTCGTGCTGGATCTGGGCGATCTCCGAGCGCATCTGGCCACGCAGCTTGGCGTCGAGGTTGGACAGCGGCTCGTCCATGAGGAAGACCTGTGGCGAGCGCACGATCGCACGGCCCATCGCCACGCGCTGGCGCTGGCCGCCGGAGAGCTGCTTGGGCCGGCGGTCGAGGTACTCGGTGAGGTCGAGCTTGGCGGCGGCCTCGCGCACGCGGCGGTCGATCTCGTCCTTGGGCATCTTGCGGATGCGCAGGCCGTAGCCGATGTTCTCGGCCACGGTCATGTGCGGATAGAGCGCATAGGACTGGAAGACCATTGCGATGTCGCGGTCCTTGGAGGAGACCTCGTTGACCGTGCGGCCGCCGATCTTCATCTCGCCGGAGGTGACGTCCTCGAGGCCGGCGACCATGCGCAGGGCGGTGGACTTGCCACACCCCGAGGGCCCCACGAGCACGAGGAACTCCCCGTCCTTGATGTCGAGGTCGAGGTCCTGCACGGCATGGAAGCCGTTGTCGTAGACCTTGTTGACCTTGTCGAAAACCACGTCAGCCATGTCTCGCTCCTGCCATCCATACCTGGAACTGGGGGCCCTCCGCGGGGAGGGTGAGGGTGCCATCGACGGCGGTCACCGGGTCGGCGCCACCATAGAGGTTCTGGGCCTGCTCTCCGTCGGCGAGGCCGATGGCCGACGCGCGCACGCGCAGCGGCTCACCGTCTCCTCGGGCGGCGAGGCAGAGCAGGGTCGCGTCGTCGTCCTCCCGCACATAGGCGAGTGCCTCCTCGCCGACCGCGAGCCAGCGCAGGCTGCCGCGGCGGAGTGCGGGGTATGCCGCGCGCAGCCTCGCCAGCGCGCGGTAGCTCTCGTGGGTGGCGGTGTCCCACGCGTCGGGGCGATCCCACGGCATACCGCGTCGGGCGTCCTCGCCGTGGGTGCCCTCGCCGCCGAGCTCGCCGCCCATGAAGACCATGGGCGCGCCGGGGAAGGTGAAGAGCATCCCGGCGGCGACGCACTGGGCGCCGGCGCCCATCACCGTGCGGGCGCGCGGGGTGTCGTGGCTGTCGATGAGCGACCACGACGTGGCCGTCGAGCGCCACGGGCTGACGCCCTGGAAGGCGCGGATCGCCCGGAAGGCCGACTCGGCGGGCAGGCGGGGAGTCTCGATCGGCAGGCCGAGGAACTGGCGGTGGTAGGCGGGGTCGCGCAGCCAGGTCCAGATGGGGCGCAGGAAGCCGGCGTAGTTCATGGCGCCGTGCCAGCCCTCGCCGGACAGGTCGCCGCTGGCGTCGTGGCAGTGCTCGGCGACCAGGAGGGCCTCTGGCGCAACGGCGTCCATCGTCGCGCGGATGCTGCGGGCGACGTCGAGGTTGTCGTTGTCGGCGGCGTGGCGGCCGGTCATGTTGGCCACGTCGATGCGCCAGCCGTCGAGTTTGAAGGGCTCGGCCAGCCAGCGGCCGACGACCGACTCGGGGCCGTCGGTGAGGCGGGCGCGCAGCTCGGGGCCGAAGCGGAACTTCGGCAGGCTCGGCACGTCGTACCAGCCGAGATAGGAGCCGTCCTCGCGGAAGTAGTAGAAGGCTCGCTCGGGGGAGGCCTCGTCGGCGAGGGCCGACTGGAACCACGCGTGGCCGACGCCCGAGTGGTTGGTCGTCAGGTCGCCGATCACCCGCATGCCACGGGCGTGGGCGGCCTGCACCAGCCGGACGAGGGCCTCGTCGCCGCCGAGCAGCGGGTCGACGGTGTCGAAGGTCGTCGAGTCGTAGCGGTGGGTGGACCCGGCGGGGAAGAACGGTGTCAGGTAGATCGTGTTGCAGCCGAGGTCCTCGATGTGGTCGAGGTGCTCGATCACGCCGTCGAGGTCGCCGCCATAGAGCTCGGCCGAGACGGCCGGGATTGTCGGCGCGGGGCGCTTGTCCCAGGTGGCCGGGATCGCCCACTCGGGCGTCTCCCTGCCGTCGGCCGCTGCGGACCGGGCGAACCGGTCGGGGAAGATCTGATAGACGATCGCGTCCTGCGCCCAGGCCGGCGGCGCGGCATACGCGCTGAGGGTGAAGTCGTAAGCGTCGGGCACGTCGTGCTCGTGCAGCCCGTCGCCGCTTAGCCAGCGATAGGCGCCGTCGGGACCCGACAGCAGCCAGCGGTAGCGGGTCAGGGGGTTGACGATGCGCACCGACACCGACCACCAGACCGCGTCCGCGTCCTCGCGCAGGACGCTCGCCTCGTCATAGTGGGGCTCGGCGTCCGGGGTGGAGCGGACGAAGACCTGCTCGACGGCGAACCCCCGGGGCACGCGCAGCCGCAGCGTCACCGAGCCGCCGAGGCCGGGCGCATCGGTGTCGACATAGAGGGGTGAGCCGTCGTGGTGCGGCTGCGTGGACAGGTCGAGCACCGCGCGCGTCAGCCCTTCACCGCGCCAGCGGTCAGGCCGCCGACGATGTACTTCTGGAGGGCGAAGAAGAGCGCGACGGTCGGGATGGCGGTCAGCAGGGTGCCGGCCGCGAAGATTCCGAAGTTGTTGTTGCGCTCGCCGGCTACGAGGCCGAAGAGACCGACCGCGAGGGTCTTGGAGTTGCCCTCGGTCAGGAAGATGTTGGCGATGAGGAACTCGTTGATCGTGCCGATGAAGGACAGCAGCCCGACGACGGCGAGGATCGGGGTCACCAGCGGCAGGATGATGCCGAAGAAGACCTGGGTGTGGGTGGCCCCGTCGACCTTGGCCGACTCGTCGAGGTCCTTGGGGATGGTGTCGAAGAAGCCCTTCATCAGCCAGGTGTTCACGCCGAGCGCGCCACCCATGTAGAGGATGATCAGGCCCCACCAGGTGTTGAAGCCGAGCGAGGGGTAGAGCTCGGTTATGCGGGTGAACATGATGTAGATCGTCACCATCGCGAGAAACTGCGGGAACATCTGCACCAGCAGCAGGAACATCAGGCCGGGGCGGCGGCCCTTGAAGCGGTAGCGGCTGAAGGCGTAGGCCGCGAGCGCCGACAGGAACATCGACAGCGCGCCTGCGACGGCCGCGATCACAACCGAGTTGATGAACCAGTGCTTGAAGGCCGTGCGCTCGAGCAGGCCGGTGAAGTTCTCGGTCGAGGCGCCGGTGGGGATCAGCGTCGTCGACGACAGCGTGCCCTGGGGGTTGAAGGCCGCCGAGATGACGAAGATGATCGGGAAGAGCGAGAACGCCACGGCGAGCAGGGCGACGATGTGGCGCCAGCCGACCTGGCTGAACCAGCTGCCCTGCGCACTGCCGAGCTGGACCGGCTGCTTGGGGGTGTCGAGCAGACCGGGGCCGTCGCCGAGGGCGCGGCCGTCGGCGGCACCGGCGGCGCCGGTCGCGGGGGTGGGCATACCGCTAGACATCAGTTGATCTCCTCCAGTGCGGCCGTGCGGCGGAAGCTGATGATCGAGATGATCGCGACGATCAGGAAGATGAGCAGCGACATCGCGGCGGCGAAGCCGTACTGGGCGCCGCCCGCACCGAACGCGAGGCGGTAGGTGTAGGAGATCAGCAGGTCGGTGCCACCGACCTGTGGACTCTCAGGTGGGAAGGGCCCGCCCTCGGTGGTGAACCCGATCGCGTTGAAGTTGTTGAAGTTGAAGGCGAAGCTCGAGATGAGCAACGGGGCGGTCGCGACGAACAGCAGCGGCAGCGTGATCGTGCGGAACGAGAAGAACTTGCTCGCGCCGTCGACGCCCGCGGCCTCGGTGAGATCTGTCGGGATCGACTGGAGCGCACCGGTGGTCACGAGGAACATGTAGGGGTAGCCGAGCCAGAACTGGATGATGATGACCGCCAGCTTGGCCAGCCATGGGTTGCCGAACCAGTTGGTGCTGGCCCCGGTCAGCTGGTTGATTAGGCCGAAGTCCTGGTTGAACATGTCGCGCCAGACGAGCATCATCGCGAAGGCCGGCATGGCATAGGGCAGCACGATGAGGATGCGATAGATCTTCAGGCCCTTCAGGCGCGGGTGGTGCAGCGCGAGGGCGATCGCGAGACCGACGGCAAAGGTGCCGAAGACGACGGCGAGCGCGAAGAAGAAGTTCCACGCGAGCATGCTGAGGAAGTGGGTCTGGAGGGTCTTGTCCTGGAAGACGCGGGTGAAGTTGCCGGCGCCGACGTTGACGCGCCAGCCCTGCGAGAGGGCCTCGCCCTTGTCGTTGACGAAGGAGCCCCTGTCGCCGTCGGCCTTCCACGTGGCCCCGGTGGTCGTGTCCTTGATGCAGTCACAGGCCTTGTCATAGGCGCGCGCCTTGACTCCCTCGTAGGCGCGGGAGATGCCCTGGGCGCGGATCGCGCCGGTGTCGGTCGGGACCGAGAGGTTGGAGATGTCCTTGGAGCGGGTCGAGGCCTGGCCTGCGTTGAGGATCGTGTAGCCCTCGGCGGCGGTGACGCGGCCCAGCGAGCTGACCTCGGCGCCCTCGAGCGGCTTGATGCCCGTGGCGTCGCCGATCAGCGCCTCCTTGGACTTGGGGTCCGTCAGCAGGAAAACGAGGTCCCCGGTGGCCGGGTCGCCCTTGGTGGCGATGGAGAGCGAGTAGGTCGCGGAGTCCTTGACCCGCTTGACGCTCGAGCTCTCGATGGCGGTGATGGCCTCTTCCTTGGACCCGCGGTGACCGTCACCGAAGTTGGTGAACGCGGTCGAGACCGTGAACAGGACCGGGAAGACCTGGAAGAGGAGCAGGAAGATCACGCCGGGGACGAGGTACTTCGGCGGGATGTAGCGCGGCTGGAGGTAGACGACAAAGATCGCCAGCGCGCTGAGCAGCAGCAGAGCGAGGAGCACCCACGACTGGGTCGCGATGAGCGGCATCGCCATCCAGACGGTGATGGCGGCCACCATGCCGAGCAGCACCACCTTGGCGGCGAGCGCGAGCGGCGAGGAGCCCGACAGGCCCCATCCGCCCTTGCCCGACGGTCGCGTCGGCTGTCCGGCCGGGCCGGTCGCCTCGCGGGTTGCAGTGCTCACAGGTCCTCCTCGTCGAGGTGCGGTGTGCGGGGGTGAAGTATGCCGCCGCCGGCCAGGGGAAACCGACGGCGGCATACGGTCAATCTAACGGGGCGAGCGCCCCGGGTGGTGCGTCAGCCGATCGACTTCTTCACCGCGGCGGCCGCGGCGTCGAGCGACTTCTGGACGTCGGCGCCACCGATGATGGCGGCCTCGGCCTTGCCCATCGGCTCCCAGATCGCCGACATCTGCGGGATCGCGGGGAGCGGGAGGCCACCCTCGCCGGCTGCCTTGAACTTCTCGATGTCGGCGTCCGAGCCCTTGACCTGGTCGGCGGCCTCGACGAGCGCCGGGCGACGGGGCTCGGCCTTGTAGAGCGCGACGTGGAGCTCAGGCGTGGCGACGAAGTTGGTCGTGAACTCCTGGGCGAGGGACTTGTTCTTGCCCTTGCTGGCGACGTAGAAGGCCTGGGTGCCGATGAACGGCGTGGCGGGCTTGCCGCCCTCGAACGCCGGGATGGCGGACACGTCGTAGGACATGTTGGCCTTCTTGACGTCGGTGATGGCCCACGGGCCGGACACCAGGTAGGCGGCCTTGCCGGAGGTGAAGGTCGAGATCGCGTTCTCGGCCGTGATCGAGCGCTTCAGGGCACCGGAGCCCTTCTCGCCCAGGGCGGCGATCTTCTTGAGCGCGGCAACGGTCTCGGGCGAGTTGACCTTGACCTGCTTGGCGTCGGGCATGCCGTCGGAGGTCATGCCGAAGAGCGAGCCACCGGCCGAGTTGACGAGCGGCTGGAGGTGGTAGACGTCGCCGTTCTGGCCGGCCTGGAGGGCCATGATCTCCTTGGCCTTGCCGGAGGTCTTCAGCTCCTTGCCGGTCTTGACCAGGTCCTCCATGGACTTGGGCGCGTTGGGGGCGAGCTTGGTGTTGCGGATGAGCGCGAGGTTCTCGACGGCGTAGGGCACGCCGTAGACCTGGCCGTCATAGGTGACGGCCTTGACGGCCTGCGGGTCGAAGGCGGCCTCGTCGGCCAGCTGCACGGGGTCGACCGCGCCGTTCTGGACCATGTTGCCGATCCAGTCGTGGGCGCCGACGACGACGTCGGGGGCGTTGCCGGCCTGGGACGCGGTCACGAACGCGGCCTGGAGGTCCTTGGAGACGGCCTGGACCTTGACGGTCACGCCGTTGTCCTTGCCGAACTGCTCGGCAAAGGGCTTGAGGGCGGCGGCGCGCTTGTCGTCGGCCCAGATGGTCAGGGTGCCGCCGCCGGCCGCGGCCGAGGTGGCGCTCGAGCTGGCGCCCGAGGCGGAGTCGGTGGCAGAGCCGGTGGAGCTGGACGAACCGGAGCCCGAGCCGCCGCTGCAGGCCGGGAGTGCGAGCAGGCTGGCCGCTGCCAGGCCTGCGAACAGACGGGTGGACTTCACGAGGGTTTCCTCCTAGGTGGTGCCAGACGATCTGGCGTTCTCAGCCGATCGCGGCGCCCCACGTAGGGGAGTCCGAAAGGCCTGACAGGGTGTGCCCTCCGGCCCGTGGGGGGAGTCGTCTTGTTGCAGATCCCCCCGCACGCCTTCGTGCACTGACTCGACGGTAGGCCTCTTGTCCACCAGATACAACGTTTCAGAAACATGTTTCACGTGGCAGACTCACAGCCGTGCCGCCAACGGGGGCGGCCGTGACACCCGAGGAGAGGCCATGGCATCGGCGCGCATCTCGGTGCGTGAGCTGGCCCGTCAGGTCGGGGTCAGCCCGGCCAGCGTCTCCCGGGTGCTCAATGACAAGCCCGGCGTCTCGGAGTCCGTCCGTGCCCGGGTCCTCGACGGCGTGCGGGTCTATGGCCTGCCCGGCCAGGCGGTGGGCAACACGGGCGGCTCACCGTTCGTCGGGATCATCGTCCCCGAGCTGGACAACCCGGCCTTCCCCACCATGGCCGCCCACATCGAGAACGCCCTCTTCCAGCACGGCATCACCGGCCTGATCGGCAGCTCGGTCGCCCAGGGCGGCGTCGACGAGCGCGAGTACATCGAGGTCCTGCTGCGCCATGGCGCACGCGGTCTGGTGCTCGTCTCCGGATGGCACGCCCACCTCAAGCACGACCACCGGTGGTATCGGCAGCTGACCGCCCGAGAGGTGTCCGTCGTCTTCGTCTCGGGACTGGTCGAGGGCCTGCCGATGCCGAGCGTGGGGACGAGCGAGGCCTCCGGCGCCCGGATCGCGATCCGCTTCCTGCATGACCTGGGGCACCGGCGGATCGGGCTGGCGCAGGGCGAGGAGCACTACCGTCCGTCCGTCAACCGGCTGCGGGGCTACCGCGAGACGATGGGGCGCTATGGGCTGGCCGACCAGTCCCTCTACGCCGAGGCCGTCTACACCATGGACGGGGGGCACGTGGCCGCCCGTCGACTCATCGGGCAAGGCGCGACCGCCATCATCACCGGCAGTGACGTGATGGCCGTCGGCGTGATCAAGGCCGCCCAGGAGATGGGGCTGCGGGTGCCCGAGGATCTGTCGGTCGTCGGCTATGACGACGGGCCGCTCGCCGTCTATGGCCACCCCCGCCTGACGACCGTGCGGCAGCCGGTCGACCGCATCGCCGCAGCCACCGCCTGGACGATGGACCAGCTGCTCAAGGGGCAGGAGCCGCCGCAGCTGCACCAGCGCTTCGACCCGACCCTCATCGTGCGCGACTCGACCGCTCAGGTGCGGCAGGACTCCTGATGCTCTGGTGGGTGGGCCTCCTTGCGCCACAACGGGGTATGCCGTGAGCGGCGACCTGAGGGTGCCCCCCGGCCCGGGTCTGCCTGCCGGCCTGGTCATCCCCGCGTCGGAGCTCGACGAGCGCTTTTCCCGCGCCTCGGGACCGGGCGGACAGGGCGTCAACACCACCGACTCGCGGGTGCAGCTGGGACTGGACCTCGCCACGACGAGCGTGCTCACCGAGCGCCAGCGCGAGCGCGCGCTGACCCGGCTCGGGTCGAGACTGACCGGCACCGTCCTCAGCGTCGACGCGGCCGAGACCCGCTCACAGCGCCAGAACCGAGCCCTCGCCCGCGAGCGGCTGGCGGCCCTCCTGCGCGAGGCGCTCGCTCCCCCGCCGCCACAGCGCCGGGCGACGAGACCGACGCGCGGCTCGCAGCTGCGCGGGCTCGACTCCAAGCGCCGCCGAGGCGACCTGAAATCCACGCGCCGCCGCCCACCGACCGACTGACCCGCCCACCCCCGACTGCCCCACCCTCACCATCAAGCCGATTGGCGAGTTCCGCCCCCTCACCATCAAGCCAATTGGCGAGTTCCGCCCCGCTACCCCGGGGGGCGCTTTCGCCCGCGTGGGCGCCAACGCCCACGCGGCATACCGCCACGAAGTGGCGCCCGTCCCCGCCACGGTGTGGTGAGGTAGTCCCGTGGCAGAGATCGGGAAGTTCGATGCGTTCCAGCGCAAGCACCCTGTGCTGGGCTTCCCGATCGCGGTCGCCTACAAGTTCTTCGACGACTTCGGGGGCTATCTCGCGGCCCTGATCACCTACTACGGCTTCGTCTCGCTCTTCCCCCTCTTGCTGCTGCTCACGACCGTGCTCGGCATCGTGCTGCGCGACTATCCCGACCTGCAGGAGAAGATCCTTGACTCGGCCCTCAGCGAGATCCCCGTCGTGGGCGACCAGCTGCGGTCGACGGGCACCATCTCCGGCGGGCCCGCTGGTGTCGCAATCGGATTCGGCCTCTCCCTCTATGGCGGACTGGGCGTCGCGCAGGCCCTCCAGTACACGCTCAACACCGCCTGGATGGTGCCCCGCAACACCCG
Source organism: Micrococcales bacterium (assembly GCA_021287075.1). Taxonomy (GTDB): domain Bacteria; phylum Actinomycetota; class Actinomycetes; order Actinomycetales; family Dermatophilaceae; genus JAJTBD01. The sequence goes on from JAJTBD010000004.1 coordinate 144,251, forward strand.
GCCGAACCCCTTCGCCTCACGCGGCCGCGGGCTGCTGCTCATCCTCACCGCGGGGCTGGCCCTGATCGCCACGACCGCGCTCTCCACGCTGGGCTCGATCGACGTCTCCTGGCTGGGCGGCACCGTCAAGACGGCGACGCCATTCCTCGCGGTCGCGATCAACGCCTCGATCTTCACCTTCGCGTTCATCCTCGGCACCGCCCGACGGACCACCATCCGGCAGCAGCTGCCCGGGGCGATCGTGGGCGCCCTTCTCTGGCAGGTGATCCAGAGCTTTGGTGTCGTCTATGTCAGCCGGGTGGTCCAGCGCGCGAGCTCGGTCAACGCCGTCTTCGCCGTGGTGCTCGGTCTGATCGCCTTCCTCTATCTCGCGGGGGTGCTGGCGGTCATCTGCACGGAGATCAACGTCGTGCTCGCGCGCAAGCTCTATCCGCGGGCGCTCCTGACGCCGTTCACCGACAATGTCGTGCTGACCGAGGGGGACATCCGCTCCTACAGCGGCATGGCAAAAGCCCAGCGGCTCAAGGGATATGAGCGGATCGGCGTGGTCTTCCGGCCGGACGAGCCGAAACAGAAGTCCCGGCGCAAGCTCACCGCCGCCCACCCGGCGCCTCAGCCGCCGACCGACGAGGAAGTCGAGACGGCGGCCGAGTTCGTCGACGAGGCGGCCCCGCCATCAGACCTGCCCGACGGGCCGCCGCCCCGCTGACGCGGGCTCAGCTCTCGTCGTCGTCGGAGTCGTCCGAGCTGTCTTCAGAGCTGTCGTCAGAGTCGTCGCTCGAATCGTCGGTGCTGTCGGTGCCATCGCCGTCGTCGTCGGAGTCGTCATCGGACTCGTCGGTGCTGTCACCGTCGCCCTCGGATGAGTCGTCGGAGGAGTCCTCGTCCTCGTTGGACGAGTCGTCCTCATTGGAGCCGCCGTCGGAGTCACTCGTCGAGACGGGGGACTTGGGGCTCTCCTCGTCCTCGCTGCTGCCACCGAAGCAGCCACCAAGGGTCAGGGCAACGGCCACTGCCAGGACGGGTCGTAGTGCGCGGGTCATATCGGGCCTCCATCGATCAGGTGCGGTCTTGGGGGTCCGATTCACCGTATCCCGAGCGGCCCTCCGGCTATGAATGGGCCAGGCAGTGGGTCGCCCAGGGGCGCGCCTCGAGCCGGCCCTCGGGGATCGCCTCGTGGCAGGTGTCGCACCGCCCATAGGTGCCCTCGTCGATCTTGGCCTGGGCCCGGCGCACCTCCGCGAGCATGCGCGTGAGGCTGTCGTGGGTGGTCACCTGACTCATCCGCTCGACCGCGATGTTGGTGCCCTCGCCGATCCGCTTGCCGAAGGAGATGCCGCCGCTCTCACCCTTGTGGGACTCAAGCTCGGCGATCTCCGCCTCGAGCTCAGCGGCCTTGGCCGCCAGCGTGTCTCGCATCTCCTGCATCGCCCCAGCCTGTCACTGGGCACGCGCCCGCCGGATCGGAATGCCCGAGATGCCCATCACAGCGCGAGGCAGGGCGCACCACGGGAGGTGAGCACACGGCATACCTCCCGGGGCATCGCCCCTAGACTCGGGCGACCGGCGATCGGGAGGAGACGCGGATGGGTCTGCGCGAGAAGTGGGAGACGCACGTGCTGCCGCTGGCCGTCGATCTAGCGCTGGCCGAGCCGACCGCGGGACGGTGGCGGCGCCGGGTCGTCGCCGACGTCGCCGGGGAGGTGCTCGAGGTCGGCTTCGGCTCCGGGCGCACCCTCCCCTACTACCCCGATGCGGTATGCCGTGTGCTCGCCGTCGAGCCGGCCCTCACCGCCTGGGAGCGGGCGACGGGACGCATCGCGGACTTCGGGCGACCGGTCGTGCATGTCGGTCTCGACGGCGCCCGCCTGGAGGTGGCCGATGCCTCGGTCGACGCGGTCGTCTCGTCGTGGACGATGTGCACGATCCCCGACCTTGGCATGGCCCTCTCGGAGTTCTCGAGGGTGCTGCGACCCGGCGGACGGCTCCATTTCGTCGAGCACTCGCTGGCGCCGACATCGCGCACCGCTGCCATCCAGCGGCGGGTGCAGCCGGTGTGGGGCGCGGTCGCCGGCGGCTGCCACCTGGACCGGGACATCCCCCGGCTGCTCGACGCCGCCGGGTTCGACGTGGACCTGCGTCAGGAGCGCTTCGTCGCCGACGGACCGGCGCGAGTCGCGTCCTTCTTCGTCCTCGGGACGGCCACGCCGGGTGCACGATGAGCAGATGACGACGAGTGCGCGCGGTCCGGAGCTGCGGGTCGACATCCGGCTGGGAGTCGCGGCCCTGATCGGAGCGGCGGCGGCCGCCCTCACCCCGCTGCCGAGCGATGTGACCTGGGTGGTGAGAGCTCTCGTCGGCTTTGTGGTCGCGGCGCTGGTGCTGGTAGTGCCACTGCTCTTCGAGATCCTCCGCGTCGACGCGGCGCGGACGCGGGCCTATGTGGCCGGCCACGCCCCGAGCCGATCGCAGATCGACGCCGTCATCTTCGGTGCCGCGCTCGCGAGTCTGGCCGGGGTCGGCATCATGCTGCTCGCCCCCAGCGCGGGCTCACACAAACTGCTCGAGGCGGGTCTGGCCGTCGCCACCGTCGTGTGCGGGTGGGTGCTGATCCACACCCTCTACACGCTGCGCTATGCCCGGCACTACTACAACAAGGAACCGGACTGCATCGACTTCAACACCGATGACGACCCGCGCTTCACCGACTTCGCCTATGTCGCCTTCGGCCTCGGCATGACCTATCAGGTCGCCGACACCGACCTGAGGTCGTCGGAGGTGCGGCGCATCGTGCTCTTCCACACGCTGCTGTCGTATCTGTTCGGCACCGGCATCATCGCCGTCACCATCAACCTCGTCGCCGGACTGAGCCAGTAGCCCGCCGTACTGCCCTTGATACCAGAGTGATACCATCTGTCTCATGGCCATGACGCTGCGACTCACGCCCGACGATGAGCGGGCCCTCCAGCTCCTCGCCGAGGCCGAAGGCGTCTCGCGCCAGGAGGCGACTGTCCGTGCCATTCGCGAGGCGGCCGGCAGACGGGTGCGCGCCGACCGCGTCGAGGTCCTCTCGGCGAGGGCGCGGGAGCGCTACGCCGACCTGCTCGACCGCTTGGGCCAGTGACGGAGTACCTCGGACTCGAGGACGCGCTGGCCCTCATCGAGGACCTGCACATTGGCCCCATCCGCGACATCGGCCTCCTCGACTCGGCGCTTCATCGTCCGCAGGTCATGGTCTTCGGCAGCGACGTCTATCCGTCGCTGGAGATCAAGGCTGCGGTCCTCCTTGAGTCGCTGGTGCGCAACCACCCGCTCGTGGACGGCAACAAGCGTCTGGGCTGGCTGGCCACGGTCGTCTTCTTCGGCCTGAACGATGTCGATCTCGACGCGGACGATGACGCTGCCTATGACGTCGTGGTCGGACTGGCCAGTGGAGCCTTGGACCACGAGAGCGCTGCTGCGCAACTGCTCGGCTGGTTCTGACCGCCTGCTGCCCCACGGCCGAAGCAGGTCACCGCACCGTCCCTCACTCCAGCAGGGAGCGGAGGTCATCGGCGGTGAGGCCGCCGGTGAGCGGGTCGTCGTCGACGACGCGGGCGAAGAGGTCACGCTTGCGCTCCTGGAGGGCGACCACCTTGTCCTCGATGGTGCCGGTGGAGACGAGTCGATAGACCATGACGGGCTTGTCCTGGCCGATGCGGTGGGCCCGGTCGATGGCCTGTGACTCGGCGGCTCGGTTCCACCAGGGGTCGAGGACGAAGACATAGTCGGCCTCGGTGAGCGTGAGGCCGACGCCGCCGGCCTTGAGCGAGATGAGGAAGACCGGGGCGTCGCCGCTGCGGAACTCCTCGATCACCTCGCCGCGACGGCGGGTCGACCCGTCGAGATAGCAGGTGGCGACGCCGGCCGCCTCGAGCCGCTCGCGCACCCGTCCGAGGAAGCGGGTGAACTGGCTGAAGACCAGCGCCCTGTGCCCCTCCTGGGCCAGCTCCTCGATCTGGCCGAGGACGGTCTCGATCTTGGCCGAGGGCGCGGCCGGGCCGTCGGGGTCGACGAGCGCCACGTCGAGCGCGAGCTGGCGCAGCCGGGTGAGGGAGGCGAGGATCTCGACGCGGTTGGCCTCGGGGTCCTCGAGCAGACCGAGCACGCGCTGGCGCTCCCGCTGGAAGTGGCGGTCATAGATGCGCCGGTGAGCGGGGGCGAGCTCGATCGGCAGGACCTGGACCTGCTTGGGCGGCAGGTCGAGCGCGACCTCGTCCTTGGTGCGGCGCAGCATGAGCGGCCGGATGCGGCGGCGCAGCAGCGCGAGGCGGTCGCCGTCGCCGGCCTCGATGGGCTTGCGCCAGTCGCGCTTGAACTCATCTGGCCGCGGATAGAGGCCCGGCGCGGTCAGCGAGAGCAGCGACCACAGGTCCATCAGGCCGTTCTCGACGGGGGTGCCGGTCAGGGCGATCGTGACCGGTCGCACGAGCCGGCGCACGGCGAGATAGGTCTTGGACTGGTGGTTCTTGACCATGTGGGCCTCGTCGAGCAGCACCGCCCGCCATGCGACCTCGCGGAAGCGCTCGGCGTCGAGCCGCAGCACGGCATAGGAGGTGATGACGAGGTCGGCTCCCTCGGCGAGCTCGGCGACGGAGGTGCGGCGTTTGGCGCTCGTGCGCCCAGCGGTCACCACCCGCAGCCCCGGGGCAAAGCGCTCGGCCTCACTCGCCCACGTGCCCATCACCGAGGTCGGGGCCACGACCAGCACCGGCTCGGTCAGCTGACCGGCCACCCGGGCCCGCTCGAGCATCGCGAGCGTCTGGACCGTCTTGCCCAGTCCCATGTCGTCGGCCAGGATCCCGCCGAGCCCGGCGTCCCAGATCGCGCAGAGCCAGCGGAAGCCGTCGGCCTGGTAGGGCCGCAGCTCGGCGCGCAGGCTGGAGGGCACCTCGACGGGTGTCTCGACGTCGACACCGGCGAGCGCCGAGACCTGCCGCTCCCACGCGGCGCACTGGCTCTCGATGACGCCGAGGCCGGCCAGCTCCTCGAACCACGCGACATCGAAGCGGTGGACCGAGAGCGTCCCGGCCGGTCGGTCGACGATCTGGCGGCCCTCCTCGATGAGCTCGCGCAGCTCACGCAGCGCCGGCTGGTCGAGGGAGAACCAGCGCCCCGACGGCAGCACCATCATCTGGTCGCCGCAGCGCAGGGCGGTCAGCAGCTCGATGACCGGCACCTGCTCGCCGTCGATCGTCACCACCACCTGGAGGTCGAACCAGTCCTGACGGCCGCCGCTGTCGTCGGACACCGAGATGCTGATCACCGGCTCGCCCTCGGCCTCGGTGAACTCGGGGATGCCCTCGTCGAGCAGCACGTCGACATCGGGGCTGGCCAGCGCCAGCGGCAGCACCCGCTCGAGGAAGTGCACGGCGCTGCCGCCCTCGAGGTGGGTCTCGTCGCGCAGTCTGGTGTCGAGGTCGTGCTCGACCCTCTCGATCAGGTCGGTCTCCTCGGCGAGGTCACGCCGGCCGGGCCGGGTCGGGTGCAGCCGCAGCAGTTGGGCGGAGGCGTCGGCGAGCTCGCCGGGCAGGGCATAGACGACGCCCCAGCGCACGATGATGATCGGCCGGTCGCCCGCCCGGTCGGGACCGACCCGCAGCTGGAGCCGCGGCACCGGGCGCGCGTCGACATCGACGGACCCGTCGGGGCTGGTCACCGCGATCACGCGAGCCAGGCCCGGCAGATAGTCGGCGAGGAAGCCCCCGACCTCGGTGGCCGGCACCGTCAACGGCCCACCGCTGAGGAGCGGGTATGCCGCGGGGTCGCGCAGCGCGAGCGGCCGGAGCCCCAGCCGGGGCCCGTCCGGGCCCGGGCGCCGCAGCACCACACCGCTGGGCGGGTCTCCCACCGCCTCGACCGTGCTCACATCGAGGTCACCGAGCCTCGGGGTGACGGTGATGCCGCCGGCGCTGCGGGTGACCTCGAGGACCGGCTCGAGGGGCTCGAGGAAGAGCTCGGGCCCGCGCCCGGACTGGTCGACGACCTCGACACCGGCAGCGCGCGCCCGGCGCAGCCAGTCCCAGCCGACCGGGCCGAGCAGGTCGAGGCGCGGCGTGCCGCCGGCATAGGAGTGGTCGGTCTGGAGGGCATCGCGCAGGCGGACCAGCTCGGCCGCCAGCGCACGGTGCCGGGGCTCGACCGGGGTCGGGTATCCGGCGGAGACCATGTCCCAGGAGGTGCTGCGCGACCACAGGCCCGCGCGCGACTCGCGCACCCCGAGGATCGACACCTGGGCCGAGCGCGGACGGCCCCACTGGGCGGGAGCGCCGCGCACCTCGAGCACGACGCCGAGGCGTCGCCCCGCCACGGATGCCCCGCCGCCTGCGACGGCGCCACCTCCGTCGCTCCCGGCGAGGACCGGCTCCAGGGCCTCCCGCCAGGCCCGCTGCGGCGGGGCGACCCGGTCGCGCACCGTGAGCAGGACCGCGGCCGCATGCTTGCAGTCGGCCCGCACCGGGCAGCTGCACCTGGCCGAGAAGGCGAGCTCCTCCCCCGGGTCAGACAGCCGCTGGAGCAGCACCTGGTAGTCACTGGGGGCCGTCCCCGCGACCAGGGCCAACACGAGGAAGCCGTCGCCCGCAGCGGTGACGGACGTGACGTGGCCTCCCGCTGCATACACCCGCGCGCGGGCGAGCGTCGCCTCGCCGAAGCGGCGCAGCAGCGCCCCCGCGCTCACCTCGCCGGGCCAGGCCGGCCATGCCCCCGTGCTCTCCACCCCCATGACCCTAGGGCCGCCCACCGACAGCCACGCCGCGCCAGCAGCCGGTCTGTGGAGGAGGCGACATCGCAGGCACCGCCTGTGGACAACCTGCCCCCGGGATAGCCTTGCCCTGACCCCCTCACCGCCAGCAGGAGACCGACCACATGGGCTCGTCGCACGACTATGTGCTGACCGTTGTCGAGGGCGGCAACGCCCTCTCCGACTTCCGCGCCGCAGCACTGCTGAGCCGACTCCAGGAGGTGGCACCGGGGGTGACCGGCGTGAGCGGCCGGCACATCCACCTCGTGGCGACCGAGACCGCGCCCAGCCCCGAGACGGTCGAGACCGTGACGCGCCTGCTGACCTATGGCGAGCCCTATCGCGGCGACCCCGAGGGCACCCTCGTCGTCGTCGGCCCGCGCCTGGGCACCATCTCCCCGTGGGCCTCCAAGGCGACCGACATCGCGCACAACTGCGGCGTCGACATCCACCGCGTCGAGCGGGTCACCGAGTGGCACCTGTCCGGCTCCGTGACGGCCGAGGAGTGGGGCGCCTGCGCCGACATCCTCCACGACCGGATGACCGAGACCGCCCTCGCCAGTCGCGACGAGGCGGCCGCGCTCTTTGCCGAGCGGGAGCCCGAGCCGATGGAGCACGTCGACGTCCTCGGGCGCGGCCGCACCGCGCTCGAGGAGGCCAACACGGCATACGGCCTCGCGCTCTCCGACGACGAGATCGACTATCTCGTCGAGGCGTTCACCGGCCTCCAGCGCAACCCGACCGACGTCGAGCTGATGATGTTTGCTCAGGCCAACTCCGAGCACTGCCGCCACAAGATCTTCAACGCCGACTTCATCGTCGACGGCGAGGCCCAGCCCCGCAGTCTCTTTGGCATGATCCGCCACACCGAGGCCATGTCCGGCGCCGGCACCGTCATCGCCTACAAGGACAACGCCTCGGTCATGCAGGGCGGTCTCGCCCAGCGCTGGCTCCCCGAGGGCCAGGACGGCCCGAGCCGGTATGCCGCGCGCGAGGGCGAGGTCCACGTCCTGATGAAGGTCGAGACCCACAACCACCCCACGGCGATCTCGCCCTTCCCCGGGGCGGCCACCGGCGCCGGCGGCGAGATCCGCGACGAGGGTGCGACCGGTCGCGGCTCGCAGCCCAAGGCCGGCCTGACCGGCTTCGCCGTCTCCAACCTCCACCTGCCCGGCACCGACGAGCCGTGGGAGCGCGACCCCTATGGCGCCCCCGAGCACATCGCGACGCCGCTGGAGATCATGACCGAGGGGCCGATCGGCGCCGCGGCCTTCAACAACGAGTTCGGGCGGCCGGGTCTGGGCGGCTTCTTCCGCGTCTATGAGCAGACCGTCGACGGCGTGCGCCGCGGCTATCACAAGCCGATCATGAGCGCCGGCGGCCTCGGCACGATCAGCGCCGAGATGACCGACAAGATCGTTTTCCCCGAGGGGACCCTGCTCGTGCAGATCGGCGGTCCCGGCATGCGCATCGGCATGGGCGGCGGCGCGGCCTCCTCGATGGCCGCGGGGGCGAATGCCGCGGAGCTCGACTTCGACTCGGTGCAGCGCGGCAACCCCGAGATCGAGCGCCGGGCGCAGGAGGTCATCAACCACTGCTGGTCCCAGGGCGAGAACAACCCGATCCTCGCGATCCACGACGTGGGCGCGGGTGGCCTGTCCAATGCCTTCCCCGAGCTCGTGGACGGCGCGGGCCTCGGCGCGCGCTTCGATCTGTCGGCAGTCCCGTTGGAGGAGAGCGGACTTGCCCCCAAGGAGATCTGGTGCAACGAGAGCCAGGAGCGCTATGTCCTGGCGATCGCACCCGAGTCCCTGGGCCGCTTCGCCGCGCTGTGCGACCGCGAGCGCTGCCCCTATGCCGTCGTCGGTGTGGCCCGCGCCGATGGCCAGCTCGTCCTCGCCGATGGCCCCGAAGACGTTGCGGGAGAGGACCGCCCGATCGACATGCCCATGGAGGTCCTGCTCGGCAAGCCCCCGCGCATGACCCGCGACGTGCAGCGGGTCGAGCGGTCGGCGGACGAGCTGGACCTGGCTGACGTGGAGCCGCGCGACGCGGCATACGCCGTCCTGCGCCACCCGTCGGTGGCGAGCAAGCGCTTCCTCATCACCATCGCCGACCGCACCGTCGGCGGGCTGACCCACCGCGACCAGATGGTCGGGCCGTGGCAGGTGCCGGTCGCGGATGTCGCTGTGACACTTGCGGATCACCTCGGTTTTGCCGGCGAGGCCATGGCCTCTGGGGAGCGTATGCCGCTGGCGTCCGTCGACGCCCCGGCCTCCGGTCGGATGGCGGTCGGCGAGGCGATCACCAACCTGCTGGCCGCGCCGATCACCCTCTCTGACGTCAAGCTCTCGTGCAACTGGATGGCCGCGTGCGGCGAGCCCGGGGAGGACGCCGCGCTCTATGACACCGTGCAGGCCGTCGCGATGGAGCTGTGCCCGGCGCTCGGCGTCAGCGTGCCGGTCGGCAAGGACTCGCTGTCGATGCGCACCAAGTGGAGCGACACCGACGCCGGCGAGCGCCAGGTGACCTCGCCGGTCAGCCTGGTCGTCTCCGCGTTTGCCGCTCTGCCCGATGTGCGCCGCACGCTCACCCCGCAGCTGCGCGGCGACTCCGTGCTGCTCCTGCTCGACCTCGGGGCCGGCCGCGACCGCATGGGGGGGTCGATGCTCGCCCAGGTCACCGGCCAGTTCGGCGGGCAGGTGCCCGACCTCGACGACCCCGCCTGTCTCATCGACCTCGTCGAGACCGTCAATGCCCTGCGCGACAAGGGGATTGCCACCGCCTATCACGACCGATCCGACGGCGGCCTTTGGGCGGCACTGTGCGAGATGGCCTTTGCGGGCGCCACCGGGCTCGACATCGTCGTGCCCTCCCTCGAGGCCCTCTTCACCGAGGAGCTCGGCGCCGTCGTCGAGGTGCCCGTCGACCGGCTCGAGGAGGCCCTCGACACGATCGCTGCCGCCGGGCTCAACAATGTCGTCTCCCAGGTTGCCCGGCCGAGCATCGACCGTCGCGTCCGGGTGCAGATCGGCGGGCAGGTCGTCATCGACGAGCCGCTGCGCGAGCTGGCCATGGCCTGGGACGAGGTGTCCTGGCGGATCGCGCGCCTGCGCGACAACCCCGACTGCGCCGACGAGGAGCACGAGCGCTTCTGCGCCGACGACGACCCGGGCCTGCGGGTGAGCACCCCCTATGACCCGGCCGCCGACATCACCGCGCCCTATGTCTCGACCGGCGCCCGGCCCAAGGTCGCCATCCTGCGCGAGCAGGGCGTCAACTCCCATGTCGAGACCGCGTTCGCCTTCGACCGCGCTGGCTTCGACGCCTATGACGTGCACATGACCGACCTCCAGACCGGCCGCTTCGACCTGGCCGATGTCGTGGGTCTCGTTGCGGCAGGCGGCTTCTCCTATGGCGACACCCTCGGCGCCGGCGAGGGCTGGGCCCGCTCGGTCCTCTTCAACGAGCGGCTGACCGAGGCCTTCCACGACTTCTTCCACCGGGAGGAGACCTTTGGCCTCGGCATCTGCAACGGCTGCCAGATGTTCGCCTCCCTGGCCGACCTCATCCCGGGCGCCGAGGCGTGGCCGCGCTTCACCCGCAACCGCTCCGAGCAGTACGAGGCGCGCCTGACCCAGGTCGAGGTCCTCGACTCCCCCTCGGTCCTCTTCCGCGGCATGGCCGGCTCGCTGATCCCGATCGCGGTCGCGCACGGCGAGGGCTTCGCCGACTTCTCGGCGCGCGGCGACCTCGGTCAGGTGCACCGCGCCGCCCGGTTCGTCGACCACCGAGGGGGCCCCGCGACGGCATACCCCATGAACCCCAACGGATCTCCCGAGGGCCTGACCGCCGTGACCACCCCCGACGGCCGCTTCACCGCGATGATGCCGCACCCCGAGCGGGTGCAGCGCAATATCCAGATGTCGTGGACGAGCCAGGCCTCCGAACAGCCCAGCCCCTGGCTGCGGATGTTCGCCAACGCCCGGGTGTTCGTGGGCTGAGCGGCGGCAGCCAGCCCGCCGGCGACCGCTGCGCGGGGCGCCCAGGGACCCACGGCCAGGGACCGCACACCTGACAGGATGGCGGGATGAGCGAGCGACTCCCCCGCCCAGACGTCCGCGGCCTGCCCGAGGGGTGGACCGCCCGGATGCCGCGCGAGGATGACGTGGCCGGCGCCATCGCGCTCGTGACCGCCCATCGGCGCGCCGCGCGCGGTGAGGGCGCGGCCGACCCGCAGTCGGTGGAGTCCGATCTGGTCGGGCTCGGCTCGTGGTCGCGGCGCCAGTCGGTGGTGCTCTCCCCTGACGGGGCCCTCGTCGCCTGGGCGCAGGCCCACGACCGGGCGGCCGGGCGCATCAACGTCCCCGTCATCGTCGACCCGGGGCTCCCCGACGCCGACGCCGACCGGGTCGCGGCTGCGCTCTATGCCTGGGTCGAGGCGGCGGCCCGCGAGATCGCAGCCGAGCGCGGCCTCCCCGGCACCCAGCTCGACGCCGAGACGTATGCCGCGGACGCCCGCCAGCAGCGCTGGCTCGCCTCCGCGGCATACCAGCACACGCGCACCTGGCTGCACATGACCCGGCCGGTCACGCCGGACGAGCAGCCGCCGGGGCCACGGGAGGGGGTGCGCGTGCGGCGCGTGGAGCGGCACAGCTCGGGGCTGCCGCTCGCCGACGACCTCCAGACCGTCCACCGGATGCTCGAGGAGTCCTTCGCCGACCACTTCAACTCCTATCGGGAGTCCTTCCCGGAGTTCCTCCAGCGCCTGCGGGAGGACCCGGGTCACCGGTGGGACCACTGGTGGATCGCCGAGATCGAGGTGGATGGGCGATGGGAGCCGGGCGGGGCCCTCGTCAGCACCGTCCTGCCCGCCGACCGCTCCGGCGCGGAGGGCAGCTATGTCGACTACATCGGCGTGCACCGCCGCTCCCGCGGTCGCGGCGTCGCAAAAGCCTTGCTGCACACCGTGATCCGTGACGCAGCCGAGCGCGGCCGCAACCGGGTCGGTCTCGAGGTGGACGCCGACTCCCCCACCGGCGCCGACGGTCTCTACTCGGCCATGGGCTGGGCGCTCGACTACGAGACGTGGTCCTGGCACCGCGACCTGACGCTCTGAGCGCCGCCGCACCTGCGGCATACTGGGGTGTCCGCACTCGGCGGACGACGACGATGGCCCGGCGCCGCCGCTGAAAGGCGCCCTCACATGGGAGACAACCCGTCCCGCCCGATCGTCCACAGCTACACCGACCTCTGGGAATACGCGTGCTGCGGTGAGCCCGTCTCTGTCGGCGACGAGATCACCGTCCGGCGCATCATCGATCCGGGGCACGCCAACAAGGTCTACGGCCACATCGTGCCGGTCGACTGGTATGTCGGCTACCACGTCTTCGACGACACCGAAGGCCCCGTCGAGTCCCACCCGGTGCGGGTGCTCGCGCTGTGGGAGGCACATTCCGAGCTGGGCTACCACGCCGAGGCCGGCGACCCGCCCGACAACGGCTACTACGCCCCCCTGCCCGGCACCGGCCGCCTGACACCGATCGAGACCATGGTCACCTGGGACGAGGCCTGGGACCTCGCCTTCGCCGACCCCAGGGCCGACTACACCCCCGTCGAGCCCCGTGGCTGGGTCATGCGCCTCGAGGTCCTCGACGCCGAGGGCTGAGCGGCACAGGCAGGCCCCGCGGGCGCGGCGCGCACCCGTGCCGCGCCCGCGGCATACCCCTGGCGTGATCTGAGGTAGCACCTCAGGCGACCTAAGGCAGTTGCCCGATGTGCGGGCACCCCCTTAAGGCGGAGTCTGGAATAGCTGACCCCTGACCAGGTACAAGGAGCACCACCCATGAACCCCTACAGCGACCCGACCTTCATCCACGCCGAGATGGACTGGCGCTACAGCCACGACCTCCAGCACGCCCACGCCGCCCGCAAGCACCACCGCGCCGGCACCCGCCCGAGTGCCTTCCGCGCCTTCCTGCACAGCTTCTCGCGCCGCACCGAGGCCGCTTCCCGCTGATGCCCGAGATGTCCCGGATAATCCGGGACATGAGTCGATTCGGTGCCCTGCGCCCCCTGGTGGGCCGGGGCACCGAGCTGTCCCGGCTGACCAAGGCCGCGGGCATCGACAGCGGCTCGGGCGGGATCGTCGTCGTCAGTGGCGACGCCGGCATCGGCAAGTCCCGGCTCCTGGCCGAGCTGGCCGTCGGCGCAGAGGAGCGGGGCTGGCTCGTCCTCGTCGGCCACTGCGTGGGCCACGTCGAGTCGACACTGGCCTATCTGCCCTTCATCGAGCTGCTCGGGGCCATCGACCGCGAGATGCCCGAGGCCATCGAGGCGGTCCTGCCCTCGCACCCCGCGCTCGCCAATCTCCTCCCCACCCGGCCCGACACGGTCTCCGCGCCCACCGACGCCGGGCTGGTCGCCGAGGCCGTGCACGCCGCGCTGGTCGCTGTCGGCGAGCGCCGGCCGAGCCTGGTCGTCATCGAGGACGTGCACTGGGCCGACCACTCCTCCCGCGACCTGCTGACGCTGCTGTTCACGCGCGGCTTCTCCTCTCCCGTCTCGCTCGTCGTCACCTATCGCTCCGACGACCTCCACCGCCGGCATCCGCTTCAGGAGAGCCTGGTCGCCTGGTCGCGGCTGCCGCAGGTGCGCCGGCTCGAGCTGGGCCCGCTGTCGGACACCTCGATGCGCAAGTTCGTGCGCTCCCTCGACGAGGGGCCGGCCGACCGCGACGGGGTGGCCCGCGTGGTCGATCGCGCCGAGGGCAACCCCTTCTTTGCCGAGGAGCTCGTCGCCAGCGGCGACCAGGGACCGGGTCTCTCCCCCGACCTGCGCCGGCTCCTCCAGCTACGCGTCGAGCAGCTCGACCCGACGGCCCAGCGGGTCGTGCACGCGATCGCCGCCGCCGGGCGGCAGGTCAGCCACGAGCTCCTCGAGGCGACGCTGGGCCTGCCCGACGCCGAGCTCGACACAGCGCTGCGCGCGGCCCTCGAGCACCACATCATCAAGGCGGTGCCGCCGGCCGACTACGCCTTCCGGCACGCGCTCATGGGCGAGACCCTCGCCGAGGACCTCCTGCCGGGCGAGCGGCTGAGACTGCACCGGGCGTATGCCGCGGTGCTCACCGAGCGCCCCGAGCTCGGCTCCCCTGCCGACCTGGCCCGGCACGCGGCGGCCACCGGTGACGTCGCCACGGCGATCGCGGCCAGCACTGCGGCGGGCGACGAGGCCCTGCGGCTCGGCGGCCCCCTCGACGCGCTCCAGCACTATGAGCGGGCGCTGCACTGGACTCCCGAGGACGACCCGGCCCGCGACGACCTCGTCCTCCGGGCCGCGCAGTCGGCGACCCTCGGCGGCGATGGCCTGCGCGCGCTGGGCCTGCTGCGCGAGGCGATCGACCACCGGCCGGTGTCCCGGCCGCCGGCGACCCAGGCCCGGCTGCTCGCTGCGGCGGCGATGGAATACCGCCTGCTCGACCTGCCCGTGCGACATCTCGACCTCACGACCGAGGCCGTCGGGCTGCTCGACGGCGCCGACGACGAGACGCGGCTGGCCGTCCTCATCGCGCACTTCCAGGCGCTCGTGGACGAGCAGGAGTATGCCGCGGCGGTCGCCACCGCGGACGAGGCGCTGGCGCTGGCCGAGTCGCAGGACGACGAGCGGGCCCGCTCCGAGATCCGCACGATCATGGTCCGGGTCCTCCAGGCCCGCGACGAGGTCGCCGACGTCGACGACCACATGCGAGGGGTGCTGGCCCAGCTGCGCGGCACCGACGACCCGATCCAGATCAGGCTGCTGCACCAGATCGGCGGCCGCGCCTGGGGCGCGGGCCGGCTGCGCGAGGCCCTCGACGCCTACAACGAGGGCATGCGGGTCGCCGCCCGGCTCGACCGGCCGTGGGCCCCGTGGGCGATGGAGTGCCGGCTCTATGGCGCACTGGTCGCGATCAGCCTGGGCGAGTGGCCCGAGGCGCTCGCGCGGCTCGCGCCAGGTGAGGTGGCGCTGCGCCAGCCGGGCCGCGGTCTCTTCCAGGCGGCGACGATGCTCGTCAGGGTGGGCCAGGGCGATGAGCTCGATCCCGCTGTGGTGGAAGAGATCCGGGCACACTGGCACCTCGACGGGCTGATGGTGCCCAATGCCGCGACAGCCGCCATCGTCGCCGCCACTCGACGCGGCGAGGTGACCCGTGCGATCGACCTCGCGGAGTCGGCCGTCGCGACGCTCGACCGCGTCTGGGGCGAGGGCTACCAGGCGATCATCCGCATCTCCGCGGTGCTCGTCGACGGCCTCGCGACCTGCTGGCCGCAGGCCGACAAGGCCCAGCGACAGTCGATCCTGACGGTCTCGAGCCGGCTGGCCGAGCGCGCGGAGTCGGCCGCCTCTCACAGCGACATCATCGGCCAGCCGTCACGGCGTCCCGGCCCCGAGACGGTGGCCTGGGCGGCATACCTGCGGGCAGCGATGCTGCGGCTGCGCTGGAAGTCGGGCACCGACGTGCCCAAGCCAGCCGCGATGGTGACGGCGTGGGAGCAGGCGGTCGAGGGCTTCGAGGCCTATCCCGCGCCGTACGAGCGCGCCTGTGCCGCACTGAGACTGGCCGGGGCGCTCGCCGCCTCGGGCGACGCCCGCCGGGCGACCGAGGTGGCCCAGGAGGCGCGTGCCGTCGGCGTCACCCTCGGCGCCCGCCCGCTGGTCGAGGCGATCGACGCGCTGGCCACCTCGCCCGTCGCGGCCGGCGAGGTGTCACTCACCGCCCGCGAGTCGGAGATCCTGCGGCTCGTCTCCGAGGGCCGCACCAATGGCCAGATCGGCACGCAGCTGTTCATCAGCCCCAAGACCGTCAGCGTGCATGTCTCCAACATCCTGGCCAAGCTCGGCGCCGCCACCCGCCAGGAGGCCGCCGACCTCGCCCGCCGCCAGGGTCTGTTGGACTGACGCGCATCAGCCCTTCGCACGGCGTGCCGGCCGCCACGCGCTCCATCGCGGCGGCCGAGTGCGTCGTTTGTGCCGTCTCGGGGCGCCGCAAACGACACAACCTACGCACTCGAGCTGACGGCGGGGTCAGCCGAGTGGGTTGTCCTGGTCGTTGAGCAGTTCCAGCACCGCGGCATACATGCCGGTCTTGATGGCGCCGAGGGTGTCACCGGCCTTGTCCGCCAAAGCTTTTGCCGCGGACTGGGCGACCGGGAGGACCTCGTTTTCGGAGGCAACGAGGTCGACGATGCCGGCGCGCTGGGCCTCGCCACCCCCGTAGCGGCGGCCGGTCGTCATGGCTTCGTGGGCGGCCTGCGGCGTCAGCCGCGACTGGACGAGCGCGGCCATGGCCGGGGTGAAGGGGATCTTGATGTCGACCTCGGGCAGGCACCAGAAGCCTCGGTCGTCGCGCATCACGCGGAAGTCGTGGGACAGGGTCAGCATCGCGCCCGCACCGAAGGCATGCCCCTGCACTGCGGCGACCGTGATGACCGGCATCGACAGATACCGCGCGAACAGCTGCTGGACCGAGGCGACATACTCCGCCCGACGGTCCTCGTTGGCACCCAGCCAGTCGAGGTCGAGGCCGGTCGACCAGAACTTGCCGCTGGCCGCGGTGACCAGAGCCTTGGACCCCTCGGCCGCGGCGACCTCGTCGAGCAGCCCGTTGATCTCGATGAGGGCGTCGGGGTGGAAGCGGTTCTCGTCATCTCCAAGGGTCAGGACGAAGACATCGTCGTGGCGGTCCAGCTGGGGCATCTCGGCTCCTGGGGGTTGGTGCGGTGTGCTGTCTTCCATCATGGCCGCCGCTCAGTGCTGGCGCTGGCCGCCCGTCAGATTCCGAGAATGCCTGACGGTCTACTTGTGCCACAAGTTATACTTGTGGCACAAGTAGAGGAGGAGTCATGGACGTCTCACAACTGCCACCCACCCCCGGCAAGTTCGCCGCGACGGTCAAGGTCGGGCCCAAGGGACAGGTCGTCATCCCCAAGGGAGCGCGCGAGCTGTTCGGAATCCAGCCGGGAGACACGCTGCTGCTGCTGGCCGACGCCGACCAGGGGATCGCACTGATGCGTCAGGAGCTGCTCGATCGGATCGTGGCCGAGGCCATGCCGACCCAGCGCCCCCCGGCCGCCCCGGAGGAGGAAGAGCCGTGACCACCACAGTTGTCTGCGAGGAGGTCAACCGCACCTTCGGCACGGTGACCGCGCTCGACGGGGTCAGCCTGACCGTCCACGAGGGCGAGATCTTCGGGGTGGTCGGCCCCAACGGCGCAGGCAAGACGACACTTCTCAACTGTCTCGAGGGGCTCGACCGGCCGACGTCGGGTCGCGTCGAGGTCCTCGGCCTCGACCCGGCGCGGCACACGGCCGAGCTCGCCACCCGTGTCGGTGTGCAGCTCCAGAGCGCGGCGCTGCCTCCGCGCCTGACCGTGCAGGAGGCCATGCGCCTCTACTCCGCCCTCTATGACGATCCGCGCCCCTGGCCCGACCTGCTCCGGACCCTCGGCATCGCCGACAAGGCCCGCGACCGCGTCGATCGCCTCTCGGGAGGCGAGCGGCAGCGCGTGTTCATCGCGCTGGCGCTCATCCCCCGCCCCGAGCTCGTCTTCATGGACGAGCTCACCACGGCACTGGACCCGCGCTCCCGTCGGGAGATGTGGGACACCGTCGAGGCGGTGCGCGACGAGGGGGCCACCGTGGTGCTCACCACCCACTACATGGAGGAGGCCGAGCGGCTCTGCGATCGCGTGGCCATCATCGACCGCGGGCGGCTCGTCGCCCTCGATACCGTGCCTGCCCTCATCCAGAGGCATGCCGGGGCCACCACGGCGCACATCACCCTCACCTCCGCCCCGCCGGCAGACCTCGACCTCGCGCGAGTGCCCGGCGTCACCCACGTGACGGTGAAGGGCCGTGACCTGACGGTCCAGGGCGACGCCGATGCCCTGCAGCGCACACTGGCCGAGCTCAGCGCCCAAAACCTCACTGCCGCAACGATGTCCACCACAAGCCCGGGCCTAGAGGATGTCTTCCTCTCCCTCACGGGTCGGCCCATCGCCACGCAGGAGGCGGCGGCATGAAGGCCTATCGCGCGCTTGTCGCCACCCTCTGGCACTCCCAGCGGCGCGATCCGGTGGGACTGTTCTTCGCCTTCGTCTTCGCGCCCGCCCTAGTGCTCATCCTCGGGGTGGTGCTGGGCAACGAGCCCCGCCCGGAGTTTGGCGGCCGCGGAATGATCGATGCGACCCTGCCGGCCTTCAGCTCACTCGTCCTGGCCATGCTCGGCGTGCTCCAACTGCCCGTCTCCCTGCTGACCCTGCGCGACACCGGCGCGCTGCGACGGCTGCGTCTGACCCCGCTGCGCCCGGCGACCTTCGTCGCAGCAGCCCTCACGGTGCACTTCGCGATCGGCATGGCCGGCATGCTCGCGGCCCTGGCCACGGGCTGGCTCGTCTTCGGCGTCGCCCTGCCCAGCGGCATACTCGCCGTCGTGCTCGCCTGCGCCTTTGGGCTGCTCGCCTTCCTCTCGCTCGGGTTCGCCCTCGCCGGCCTCTATCCGTCGGTGGGCGCCGCCACCGGCATCGGCAATGTGCTCATGATCGTGCTGATGATCTCCTCGGGCGCCTTCACCCCGGTCTCCGCGATGCCGGACGGGGTGCGTCGTGCCATCGAGTTCTCACCGGTGCGACAGTTCGTCAACCTCGTCCAGGGCCTGTGGGAGGGCAAGGCCCTCTCGACGCTGGGCACGCCGTTGATCGCCCTGCTGGCGCTGCTCGTCGTCTCGGCCGTGGTGGGCCGGTTCCTCTTCCGGTGGGGTCACCGCGCCTGATCCGGGTATGCCGTGTGCCCGGCTAGATCTCGCAGCCGTCCGGCCCGCAGGCGCTGCCGTCGGCGCTGTCGGCGGCGGCACCGGTCGCAGCTGCAGGAGTGACGAGCTGGATCCCGGAGCGCTCCTGCCAGGCCTGGGCGAGGGCCTGCTCGAAGAGCTCGACGGGCTGGGCGCCGGAGACGCCGTACTTGCCGTCGAGGACGAAGAAGGGGACGCCGGTGATGCCATAGGCGCGGGCCTGCTCCTCGTCGGCGCGGACGGCGTCGGCGTGGGCGTCGCCCGCCAGGAGCTCTCGCACCTCGTCGGCCGGGAGGCCGATCTCCTCGCCGAGCCGCTGGAGCTCGGCCGTGTCACCGACCGCGACGCCCTCGGTGAAGTAGGCGCGCATCAGCCGCTCGTGGGCGGCGTCGGCCAGGCCGTGTCCGGCTGCGAGGTGGACGAGGCGGTGGGCGTCAAAGGTGTTGCCGAAGCGGGCGTCCTGCCAGTTGAAGGTCAGGCCGACCTCGGCCGCGCGCTCGGCGATGCCGCGCTGGCTCGCCTCGGACTGCTCAAGGGACATGCCGTACTTCGTGGCGATCTTCTCCGCGAGCGTGCCGTCGGCGACCGGCTCGATCGTCGGGTCGAGCTCGAAGGAGTGCCAGACGACCTCGACCTTGTCCCGGTGCTCGAAGCGCTCCAGCGCGAGCTCCAGGTGGCGCTTGCCGATGTAGCAGAACGGGCAGACGATGTCGCTCCAGATGTCGATCTTCACATCGGGCGGCAACACCCGTCCGCGGACAGGCATTCCCTGGCCGCGCACCCCGGATCAGATGGGCTCCATGACCCGCCGCAGGAAGGTCCGGGTCCGCTCGTGCTGCGGGTCGCCGATGACCTGACGCGGGTCGCCCTGCTCGACGATGACGCCGCCGTCGATGAAGAGGACCTGGTCGGCCACCTGCTGTGCGAAGCGCAGTTCGTGCGTGACGATCGCCATCGTCCAGCCCTGTGCCGCAAGGTCTTTCATCACCCCGAGCACGTCGCCGACCAGCTCCGGGTCGAGCGCCGACGTCGGCTCGTCGAAGAGCACGAGCTTGGGCCGCAGCGCGAGCGCCCGGGCGATCCCGACGCGCTGCTGCTGCCCGCCCGAGAGCTGGTGGGGGTATTTGTCGACGTGCGCCGACAGACCCACCTGGTCGAGGAGGTCACGCGCGCGCCCGGCCGCCTCCGCGGCATTCTCGCCCTGCACGATGACCGGCCCCTCCGTGACATTCTCGAGGACGGTCTTGTGCGGGAAGAGGTTGTGGCTCTGGAAGACCATGCCGCTCTGGGCGCGGTATGCCGCGAGCTGCTCGCGCTGGGCGCGCGGCAGCCGGCCGCCCCGCCCGGGGGTGATGCCGGCGAAGTCGACGGTCAGGTCGCCGATGCGCACCACGCCGGAGTCGGGGATCTCCAGTGCGTTGAGCGAGCGCAGGATCGTCGTCTTGCCAGAGCCGGACGGGCCGATGATGCACGTCGCGCTGCCGGAGCGGATCTCGAAGGAGATGTCGCGCAGGACCTCGTGGTCGCCGAAGGACTTGCGCAGGTGCTCGACATCGACGAGGTGCCCGCCGGCGGCGGTGGTGTCGGTGGTCGCGGGTGTGGTGCTCATGCGGTCACGTACCTGTTCAGTCGGGTCTCGGTGCGGCCCTGGAAGTAGGACAGGATCGTGCAGGCGACCCAGTAGTAGAGGGCGGCAAGGGCATACATCGTGAAGAACTCGAAGGTGGGTGCCGCGGCGATCTGCGCCTGCCGGAACATCTCCACCACCAGGATGGTCGAGACCAGCGAGGTGTCCTTGAGCAGCGACAGCAGCGTGTTGGACAGCGGCGGCACGGCCACCCGCGCGGCCTGCGGCAGGATGATCCGCCGCAGCGAGGTGCCATAGCCCATGCCGATCGTCTGGGCCGCCTCCCACTGGCCGCGAGGCAAGGAGAGGATCGCACCGCGGATCGTCTCCGCGGCATACCCGGCGACATTGGCGGACAGGCCGATGATGGCGGCCGTCCACGGGCTCAGCTTGATGCCGAACTGCGGCAGTCCGAAGAAGATGAGGAAGAGAAGCACCAGCAGCGGGATGCCCCGGATCGCCGAGATATAGGCGCGGCCGAGGAACGACACGAACGGGTTGGACGACATCCGGGCCAGGGCGACGCCGAGCGCCGCGACGAGACCGATGGCGAAAGTGATCGCGGTCAGCGGGATGGTGGCGGTGACCATCTTGACCAGCAGCGGCCAGGCGTTGTTGCGGATGAGGTCCCAGCGGCTCGCCTCGGAGCTCGCGGCGCCGAAGTACTTGTCGTAGATCCGCTTCTCGGTGCCGTTGGCCTTGAGCTCGACGATCGTCCTGTTGATCTCGTCCATGTATCCGCTGCCCTTGCGCGCGGCGTAGACCGACTGACTGACGTCCTTGGTCTCGGTGACGATCTTGACGCCCGGGTTCTTGACCGTGGCGAGGTAGTTGCTGATCGCGAGCTTGTCGTTGATGACGACATCGACCCGCCCCTGGCGCAGCGCCTCGATCGACTCGGTCATGCCCTCCATGCCGACGACCTCGGCTCCGGCGTCTCGCGCGACGTCCGACCAGTTGCTCGTGAGGTTCTCGGCAGCCCGCTTGCCCTTGATGTCGGTCAGGCTCTTGATGGTGCTGTTGCCCTCGGCGACGACGACCACGCCGGTGGTGTCGATATAGGGCACGGACAGGTCGTACTTCGCGGCCCGCTCGTCGTTGCGTGTCACCTGGTTGGCGACGATGTCGAACTTGTCGGCCTCGAGCGCGGCGAACATCGCGTCCCACGGGGTCTCGACATACTCGACCTTGACGCCGAGCTTGGCCGCCACGGCATCCATCAGCTCGATGTCATAGCCGGTGAGCTTGCCCTTGGAGTCGTGATAGCTGAAGGGCGAGTAGACGCCCTCGGTGCCGACCCGCAGGGTCTCGGGTATGCCGTCCTGCCGGACGGCGGTGGTCACGTCACCGGCGGGCGCGGCCCCCGCCGGGGCGGCCAGTCCCAGCGTCACGGCCAGCAGCGCGATCGCGGCGAGCGCCGCATGAAGAAGTCGTCTCACCCACGAATCGTAGGTCAATGATTTTCCCAACGCGAAGTTATGTCTGACAGGTGGGCCTGCCCTTGGCCGCCGAGAAGCGCCGGGAGGACGGCAACCGCACTGCATGACAGGTGGCCTCCGTTTCTGAGACGACGCTCGGTGCTGGGTCCAGATCTGTCCCGAGGTTTGCGTTCTGTCCGCGTGATCAATCCTGCGGACAGAACGCAAGGCTGCGGATGACCTTGTGAGGACGTGATGGACCTGGGGCACAGATCCGGGCGCCCGACGGACACGGGAGGGCTCGATGCCAGGCCGTCCCAGCCTCCGGGGTGTGGGCACCCGGGGAGCGGGCTGGTCGACTGGAGGCATGGACTTCACCGAGCGGCTGGGCCTGACCGACACCGACCCCGATGCGACCGACCGGCCGGGTGACGACGCGGGGGTCCAGCTCACCACGAGTGAAGAGCACGCCAACACCAACGGGACCGTGCACGGTGGCGTCCTCGCCACGATGCTCGATGCCGTGATGGGACGCGCGGTGCGCGCCGGCCTCGACGACGGCCAGTCGACGGCGACGGTCTCGATGACCGTGACCTACCTGCGCCCCGGCAAGGTGGGCCAGACCCTGACCGCGAGCGCGGAGGTCCGCCAGCGCGGCGACTCGCTCGTCATGGTCGAGGCCGACGTGACGGGCGAGGACGGCAAGGCGGTGGCGCACGGCGTCGCGGCATACACCGTCCTCGACAGCGACTGACAGCCCAAGGTGGCGAGGCAGACCTCAGCCACCCTGTCGATCATGGCCCCAGCCTGAGCCACCAGCGCTGCCACGGCGTCTCGACCGCCCCGGCGTGATAGCGCTCCCGCACCCACGTGATCGCCTCGTCCGGGCCCAGCCCATCCAGCATCGCGAGGGCTGCCAGCGCAGTTCCCGTGCGGCCGACGCCTCCGGCACACGCGATCTCGACACGCTGGGTCGCGCTCCGCCAGTGGGCCTCGGCGAACGCCGCCCACGCATGCGACCGACGCAGAGGCAGACCGAAGTCCGGCCAGCGCACATGGCGCTGCGGCCAGGTCGTCGCGGGTGCGCGCAAGGTGAGGTATAGCCCCCAGTCTGGATCAGGCTCTCGCGTGTCCCCCACCGCGCGCCCCCGTATCCTCCGACCGCTGGGCAGCTCGAGCGTGCCGCGCGCCCCCGGTTCCCATGTCATCCGACCATCCTGCGGACTCGCCCAAGCGAGGACAACTGGCCCGACGTGCTAGTGCGACGTGCCCGGTGAGGCGAGCACCTCGCCGTGCACGATGACGAACCACGCGTCCGGCTGCTCGCCCCACTCGGCCCAGGCCTGCGAGATCGTCTGGAGCTCAGCGTGGTCCGCGAGGCCGCGCTCGATCGCCTGCTCGGCAAAGGCCGACTGGAGGACCCGGTCGCGCCAGACGCCGCCCCACCAGCGTGTGGCCTCGTCCGTCGCGTAGCACCACGACGATGCCGACGCCTGCACGTCGGTGAGACCGGCCTCCAGCGCCCACGAGCGAAGGCGACGGCCAGCATCAGGCTCCGCGTCGTTGCTCCGCGCGAGTCGGTGGTAGAGGTCCAGCCAGCGGGCCATCCCCTCGCTCGCAGGGTGCCAGGTCATCGCCTCGTAGTCCGCGTCGCGCACAGCGATGGTGCCGCCGGGGCGGCATACGCGGGCCATCTCGCGCAGTGCCGCGACGGGATCGGTCAGGTGCTGGAGCAC
Source organism: Micrococcales bacterium (assembly GCA_021287075.1). GTDB lineage: Bacteria > Actinomycetota > Actinomycetes > Actinomycetales > Dermatophilaceae > JAJTBD01. Next base: position 167,642 of record JAJTBD010000004.1, read on the forward strand.
CTGGTGGGCGTGCACGACGTCAAACGAATCGTCTTCGTAGGGCAGCGAATACACGTCGGCCCGCTCGAAGACCGTTGTGGTGTCACCACGTCGGGCGGCCTCGGCGCGCGCGGCCTCCAACGGCGCATCGACCGGCTCGATCCCGACGACGCGACCCCGCGGCACATGGGTGGCGAGGTCCAGCGTGATCGAGCCCGGCCCACAGCCGACGTCGAGGACGACGTCCGTGGGGGCGAGCCTCGGCAGGAGGTATGCCGCGGAGTCCGCTGCCGTGCGAGTCGCGTGGGAGGCGACGACGCTGGCGTGATGTCCGTGGGTGTAGGTGTCGGCCATGGCCCTCTCCTGCCGGTCCGGTCTCTAGGGTGGGTCCATGGTCACGCCGGAGCCGCTCGCCCCCGAACCCGATTCCAAGGACTGGACCTGGACGATCGACCGCCCTTGCCCCGACTGCGGGTTCGACCCGGCAGCCATCGAGCGCGCCGCCATCCCGACTGCGATCCGTGAGGCGACGGCACCGTGGTCGACGGTCCTCGCCCGCGTGGACGTCCACGAGCGCCCGGCTCCCCAGATCTGGTCGCAGCTCGAGTACGCCTGTCACGTGCGGGATGTCTGCACGGTGATGGCCGACCGCTGCCGACTCATGCTCGAGCAGGACGACCCGGCGTTCGAGAACTGGGACCAGGACGCGGCTGCTGTGGAGGACCGCTACTGGGAGCAGGAGCCCATGGTCGTGTCAGAGGAGATAGAGGCCGCTGCCGAGGACGCTGCGACTGCCTACGAGAGCGTGCGCGACGACCAGTGGGACCGAAAGGGCCTGCGCAGCAACGAGTCCGTGTTCACAGTGGAGACCCTCGGCACCTATCTGCTGCACGATCTGCACCACCACCTCCACGACGTGGGGGCCTGACGCAGGCGCGCAGCGGCGATCAGACGATGGGCAGCGGCGCCCGGTGCTGGATCGAGCGGGACGCGAAATACTCCGTGTCGGCCTCGACCTCGCCGGAGTCGATCATCTTCTTCCAGCGCGGCGGGATGTAGGCGCAGAACGGCTCGGACTCCAGGGGGTCACCGGTCACGGCATACGCCCTCGCACGCGAGCCACCGCAGAAGGCGCGGAAGTTGCAGACCCCGCACTTGCCCTTGAGGTTGGCGCGGTTGCGCAGCGCGAGGAAGAGCGGCGAGGTGCGATAGACGTCGACGACATCGTCGGTGCGGATGTTGCCGGCCGAGACGGGGAGGAAGCCCGAGGGGAAGATGTCGCCGGTGTGGCTGATGAAGAGGAAGCCGTCGCCGTCGTTGACATTGCGGGCGCGCCCGATGCCATCAGACTCGGAGTGCTTGAGGCCCGAGGTCATGACGTCGATCTGGACCGGGCCGGCGTTGGCGACGACCGGCTGGTCCTCCTGCTCGGCGTGCTTGTGCTGCACGACGACGCGCGAATACTGAGGCGCCGCAGTCGCTTTGATGTCGAAGGGCGCGGTCTTGCTCAGCTCGTAGAGCTTGTCGAAGACCTCCTCGAAGCCCTCCGCGGACGCGACATCCTCGGGCTTGGCCCGCCCCATCGGCACAAGGAAGAAGACCTCCCAGAAGACGATGCCGAGCGTCGTCATCAGCTCGCACATGTCGTCCATGTCATCGAGGTTGTTCTTGCGCACGACGGTGTTGACCTGGGTCGACAGGCCGATCTCCTGGGCCTCGCGCAGGATCCGGAGCCCGTGCTCGAAGGAGCCCTCGACCTGACGGAAGGTGTCGTGGATCTCGGGGTTGGACCCGTCGAGGCTGACCGCGAGCCGGATGAGGCCGGCGTCGCGCAGCTCGATCATCTTGTCCTTGGTGCACAAGGGGGTCGTCGCCGGCGTGATCGCCATCCGCATGCCGAGGTCTGAGCCGTGCCGCACCAGCTCGACGATGTCCTCGCGCTTGAGCGCGTCGCCGCCACTGAAGACGAAGATCACCGGCCCGAACTCGCGGATCCGCGTCATCATCGACTTGGCCTCTTCGGTGCTCAGCTCCAGCGGGTCGCGGTTGGGCTGGGCGGAGGCGCGGCAGTGCTTGCACGCCAGGTCGCACGCCTGGGTGGTCTCCCAGATCACGACGAAGGGCGCCTTGTCGAAGTCCATCGGCGGCGGCCCGCCGGCAGCGCCTTTCGCGCGAGCGTGCCCGTCGCCATGCGGGTGTCCGTGCGGGTGGCCTTGAGGATGCGGCGCCATGCTTCGACCCTAGATCGGACAGAAGGTGCGAAAGCCCCAGATCGATGTCTATCCCGCCACACAAAAGCAGGGGTATGCCGCGGGCGGCTCCAGTTCAGCGCGGCATACACCCGGGGGCGGAGGCGCCCCCGTCAGGCACCCACGGGCCGGTCCGAGCCCCCGCTGGCGTCGGGCTCGGAGCGCAGGCGGTCGAGGATGCGCCGCAGGTCGCGACGGTCCTGACGGTCGAGGCGGTCGAGGAAGACCGAACGCACGGTCGCCACATGGCTGGGCGAGGCGGCCTCGATGGCCCGACGACCGGCAGGGGTGATCTCGACGAGCGCTCCGCGCCGGTCGTCGTCGACCCGGCCGCGCCGCACGAGCCCCCGGCCCTCCATGCGGGTCACCTGATGCGAGGTGCGGCTGCGGTCCCATCTGGCCAGCCGGGCGAGCTCACCGAGCCGCAGCGCGCCCGAGGGCTGGTCGGTCAGTTGGACCAGCACGATGAAGTCGGGGTGGGAGAGGCGGGCCAGTCGCAGGTCGCGCTGCACCGCGAGGTCCAGCTGCGCGTGCGCCTCCTGCCACGCGCGCCACAGCTCCTGGTCGTCATCGCTGACCCACTCCGTCTCCGCGCTCACGGAGGGTCAGCGTAGCCCCGCACGCAGCGACCGCGCAGCATGAAAGTTGACATGACAACCATTGGCCTTCAGGGTGTAGGTGACACATCACCTATCGAGAGGACCTGCTCATGGCCCGCATCGACACCCTGCTCACGCCCCCCGCCGCCCTGCGCGACCTCGGCCTCCTGCTGGCCCGCATCGCCATCGGCGCCGTGCTGATCGCCCACGGGTGGCAGAAGCTCGTCACCAACGGACTGGACGCGACCACCCAGGGCTTCTCCGCCATGGGCGTCCCCGCCGCTTCCGCGTCGGCGACCATGGCCGCCCTCATCGAGCTCGGCGGCGGCATCCTGCTCCTCTTCGGTCTCCTCACGCCCGTGGCCGGCATCCTCGTGGTCCTCCAGATGATCGGCGCCTGGTGGTTCGGCCACCGTGGCAACGGTTTCTTCGCTGCCGAGGGCGGCGGCGAGCTGGTCCTGATGATCGGCGCGCTCGCTCTGTCGCTCGCCGCGACGGGCCCGGGCCGCTATGCGCTCGACGCCCTCCTGGCGCGGCGCAACTCCGGCCGTGCCACGTCGGTCAAGCGCGATCGCGAGCGGGTCGGCGCCGACGCCTGACCTCCGCGCGGCATACCGCTGCGACACAACGACTATCACTTCCGCGTGACGGCCGGCTCGGCCGTGCTCAGCGGCTCCCGGGATCAGGTGAAGTGATAGTCGTTGTGTCGTTTGCCCGCGGGCCGAGGGGCCGGGCGATCGTGCCCAACTGGGCCAAAGAGGGGCCGAGGGCCGGGCGATCGTGCCCAACTGGGCTAAAGGGTGGGTGGGGTCAGGCGGGTGGGGTGGGGTCAGGTGCGTGGGGTGGGGTGGCCGTAGTCGCGGGTGACGGTGGCGACCCGGACGCGGTAGTCGAGATACCACTCCTCCGGCCGCGGCGCTGGGCCTCGAGGTGCTCGGCGACGCCCCTCCACGCGTGGGCGGCGGCCTCGTCCGCCCAGTAGCTCACGGTGATCCCGAGGCCGGTCTCGCCGTCGCGCGCCGACTCGATGCCGAGATAGCCGGGCTGCTGGGAGGCGAGGTCGTCCATGCGTGCCGCGGCCGCGGCATACCCATCACTGTCGCTCTCGACACCAACGGCGCGCAGGGAGGTGAAGACGACCGCGACATAGGGCGGCGCGGGTGTCGGCGCGATTGCGCCTGTGGGCGTCGGGGACGTGACAGGCTGGGGGCTGGTCCGGGCGGCGTCGCTCACCCCCGCAGTCTGCCGGGCCGCTTCCCACAAGGACAGCGCAAAGGAGCCCGATGAAGGCACTGGTCAAGACCGAGGCGGCCCCCGGGCTAGACCTCATCGACGTCCCCGACCCCGTCGTCGGCCCCAACGACGTGCTCATCAAGGTGCTGCGCACCGGCATCTGCGGCACCGACCTGCACATCAACGCCTGGGACGACTGGGCCCAGCGCACCGTCCCCGTGCCGCTGACGATCGGTCACGAGTTCTGCGGCCGCATCGTCGAGCTCGGCAGCGAGGTGAGCGACCTCAAGGTCGGGCAGCTCGTCTCCGGCGAGGGCCACTATGTCTGCGGCCGCTGCCGCGCCTGCCTCGCTGGCAAGCGCCACCTGTGCCGGGCCTTCAAGGGCATCGGCTACATGGTGACCGGCTGCTACAGCGAGCTGTTCGTGATGCCGGCCGGCAACATCTGGGTGCACAAGCCCGGCACCGACCTCGACGTCGCCGCGATCTTCGACCCCTTTGGGAATGCCGTGCACACGGCTTTGCAGTTCCCCTGCCTCGGCGAGGACGTCCTGGTCTCCGGCGCCGGGCCGATCGGGATCATGGCTGCGCTGGTCGCCCAGCACGCTGGTGCTCGTCACGTCGTCGTCTCCGACCTGTCGGACGAGCGGCTCGCGCTGGCCCAGCGGCTCGGCCTGCACGACACCGTCAACCCGGCCCACGAGCCGATCTCCGGTGTCTTCGAGCGCTTCTCGATGAAGGAGGGCTTCGACATCGGTCTGGAGATGTCGGGCTCGGGCGCCGCACTGCGCGACATGATCGACAACATGACCCACGGCGGCCGGATCGCCCTGCTGGGCACCCCCACCGGCCCGAGCGAGATCGACGTCGCCAAGATCATCTTCAACATGCTCACGCTCCAGGGCGTGACCGGACGGCAGATCTTCGAGACATGGTATGCGATGAGCGTGCTGCTCGAGAACGGCCTCGACATCTCCGGGGTCATCACCGACCGCTTCCACTACACCGAATACGAGCAGGCCTTCTCCACCGCTGCCACCGGGCACGGCGGCAAGGTCGTCATGAGCTGGGAGAGCTGATGGACACCACGACCCGCGACGAGCTGGCCGCCGAGGTCGAGACCCTGCGCCAGGAGGGCCTCTTCAAGCGTGAGGTGGCGCTGACGACGCCGCAGTCGCGCGAGATCGGCGTCGAGACCGGCGAGCACGTGATCAACATGTGCGCCAACAATTATCTCGGCCTAGCCGACCACCCCCGCCTGATCGAGGCCGCCAAGCGAGCCCTCGACGAGTGGGGCTTCGGCATGGCCTCGGTCCGTTTCATCTGCGGCACCCAGACCCTGCACACCCAGCTGGAGGAGGCCATCTCCGGCTTCCTCGGCACCGAGGCGACGATCCTCTACTCCTCCTGCTTCGACGCGAATGGTGGCCTCTTCGAGGTGATCTGCGACGAGCGTGACGCGATCATCTCCGACGAGCTCAACCACGCCTCGATCATCGACGGCGTCAGGCTGTCCAAGGCCAGGCGGATGCGCTACCGCAACCGCGACATGGCCGACCTCGAGGAGCAGCTGAGGGCCAGCCAGGACGCCCGCCGCCGGCTCGTCGTCACCGACGGCGTCTTCTCGATGGACGGCTATGTGGCGCCGCTGGACCAGATCTGCGACCTGGCCGAGCGCTACGACGCGATGGTGATGGTCGATGACTCACACGCAGTGGGCTTCGTCGGCCCGACCGGGGCCGGCACGCCGGAGCGCTTCGGCGTCCAGGACCGCGTCGACATCGTGACCGGCACCCTCGGCAAGGCCCTCGGCGGGGCGTCGGGCGGCTACACCTCCGCCCGCCGCGAGATCGTCGACGTGCTGCGTCAGCGCTCCCGGCCCTATCTCTTCTCCAACTCACTCGCCCCCTCGATCGCGGGCGCGACGCTGGAGACGATCGAGATGCTGCGCGAGTCGGGCGAGCTGCGCCAGACGCTGGCCGACAACACCGCGTGGTTCCGTGCAGAGCTGGCCCGCCAGGGCTTCGAGGTGCCCGAGTCCGATCACCCGATCGTGCCGGTGATGGTCGGTGACGCCGCCGTCGCGGCGCGGATGGCCGACGAGGTCCTCGCGCGCGGCGTCTATGTGCGGGCGTTCAGCTTCCCCGTGGTCCCCCGCGGCAAGGCCCGGATCCGCACCCAGCTCTCGGCGGCGCACACCCGCGCCGATCTCGAGCGGGCCGTGGCGGCATTCGTCGAGGCCCGCGAGGCGGTCCAGGGCTCCTAGACACCACCCCGGACATGGAAAGGCCGGGTATGCCATGTTCAGGGGGTCACGACATACCCGGCCGTTCTGTCAACTATGACACCGAACCGCCCGCACGGCCAGCGGAATGTGAAATTTCCACTAGTGATTTTGCTGACCGGCTACGGATCGAGTGCCGGCAGGTGGTCTCGGGGGCCGCGCGCTCGCCGCGTCAGCCCTGCCTGCGCGGCATGAGCACCGTGTAGTCGAAGTCGAGCACCACGTTGGGCAGGTACTTGCCATCTTCGCCCTTGTAGGGGAAGTCCGCGCAGGGCAGGTCCTTGGTCGCGACGGTCCGCACCCGCAGCGCGCCCACGTCGGTGAGGCCGGGGATCTCGATCTTGTCCAGCACCTCCGACCACGCGTGGATGGTGTCGCCGGCGAAGGTCGGGTTGGCGTGGCTGCCGGCGTTGATCGCCGCGACCATCTGGCCATTGCCCAGTCCGTTGAAGGACAGTGCCCGCGCGAGGCTGATGATGTGGCCGCCATAGATCAGCCGCCGGCCGATGCGCGAGTCCTTCTGCGCGAACTGGTTGAAGTGGACCTTGGCGGTGTTCTGGTAGAGGCGCGTGGCGAGCATGTGATCGGACTCCTCGATCGTCATGCCGTCGACGTGGTCGATCCGCTCGCCGACCTCGTAGTCCTCCCAGAGGTGCTCGCTGCCGGCGAGCGCGGTGTCATAGGCCTTGCCCGTGAGGTCGAAGGGCACGACGAGCTCCTCGGCCGGGACTGCCGCGGGCAGTTCGGGCACGCTCGCCTCACCGATCTCCTCGACGGCCTCCCGGCGGTTGACCATGACCCAGCGGATGTAGTCGAGCACGACCTCGCCGTCCTGGTTGCGGCCGACGGAGCGGACGTAGACATTGCCGTTCTTGCCGCTCGAGTTGGGCTTGAGCCCGATGACCGTCGAGGTCGTGGTGATCGTGTCGCCGGGGAAGACCGGCACGCCGAAGCGCCCGCCTGCGTAGCCGAGGTTGGCGACGGCGTTGAGGGAGATGTCTGGCACGGTCTTGCCAAAGACGATGTGGAAGGCGAGCAGGCTGTCGGCCGGCATCCGCTCGAAGCCCATCGACTGGGCGAAGGTGCTCGCCGAGGTCGCCGCGAAGCGCGGGCCATAGAGCGCGGTGTAGAGCGCGATGTCCCCCTCGGTCACGGTGCGCGGCGTCGCGTGGACGATCTCCTGCCCGATCGAGAAGTCCTCGAAGTAGTTGCCCTGGTTTGTCTTGCTCGACATTGCTCGCCTTTCGTCGCGCGGTCGGTATGCCGCGTGGCACGGTCCGCCCGCATCCTCCCAAGCGGGCGACCGACGGTGAAGGCGCCGGGGGCGAGGCGTTCGCCACGTTGAGCACCCAGAGCCCCTGATATACACATGCTAGTGTATGTGTATGTCCCTGATGGAGCGTCGACTGCAGCTGCTGCTCGACTCCGACCGCTATGGGCGCATCGCTGCCGAGGCGGAGCGCTCCGGACGGAGCGTGGCGGCGGTGATCCGCGAGGCGATCGACTTCCGCTTCCCGGGGCTCGACGACCGGGTGCGAGTGGAGGCGGCTCAGGAGCTGCTTGCCCTGACCGCGACCCCCGCGGAGGCTGCCGGCGAGGGGCCACGGGAGCTCAAGGAGGCCTTCGAGGCACAGTTCGACGACATCGCGGGCCGGCGATGATCCCGCTGTTCGTCGACCCGTCAGTGCTCCTGCTTGCCGTCGGGGGTGAGCACCCACTGCGGGAGCCATGTCGCGCGCTGCTCGCCCGCGCCGGCCGAGACGTGCGGCTGCACCTCAGTGTCGAGGGAGGCCAGGAGTTCCTCTTCCATCGGCTTCGTCGCAGCGACCCAGGCGAGGCCACTCGTCTCTTCGATCTGCTCGACAGGCTGGTGGTGTGGCACGACTTCGACGCGGAGGTGCTGCGCTCTGCCGTCGGCCTCGTGCGCAGTGGTCAGGTCCGCGGACGGGACGCCGTGCACGTCGCCACTGCCCGATCAGCCGGGTTCGACGCGATCGTGAGCTGCGACAGGGACTTTGACGCCGTCCAGGGTTTCCGCCGGATCGACCCCGCAGACATCCCCTGACGGGGCTTGCCCGGGCTGCCGCCGTCGGCTCGGCGCAGCTCACTGGCCACGCGGCATACCCACTGCTTGGATGGAAGTGTGACCCGTGACAAGGACCCGCTGGACGGAATCGACCTGCCGGAGGGCCCCGACCGCGCCGACCTAATGGCATTGCTCGACCAGATCACGCAGGGGGCGGGGGTCGGCCCGTTCGCGGCACGACGTAACCGCGAGATCGAGCTCCCCCACCCGCCGATCCACGCGAGTCTCCTCACGGTGAAGGTCAGCCTCGACGGTGCGAAGCCCCCGATCTGGCGCCGGCTGCGCATCCGCGGCGATCTCACGCTCGACATGGTCCACGAGTACCTCCAGGCCGCGATGGGCTGGAGCGGCAGTCACCTGCACCACTTCGAGCCAGACCGTGACCCGCGCTCGCCGCGGCACTTCCTCAACGACTTCGACGTCGAGGAGGGCGAGGAGGGGACCCCCGAGACCGACGCCCGCCTCGACCAGCTGCTGCGGGAGCCCGGCGACAGGCTGCGCTACCGCTACGACTTCGGCGACGACTGGGCCCACACGCTCCTCGTCGAGGAAGTGCGTCCCGCATCCGACGATGACCCGCCGGCCGTCTGCGTCAAGGCCGTCCGCGAGTGCCCACCGGAGGACATCGGCGGCATCTGGGCATGGAACGAGATGGCAGTCCAGGAGGAGGCGGACCTCGACTCGATCAACCTGATGCTCTCCCTCGTCGGCGCCAACCCCGAGGAGCTCCTGGCGGCGCTGGAGGGCGAGTTCGAGATGCCACCGATGCACCCGGCATACCGCGAAATCGTGGACAAGGCCCATCCCTCCGTGGTCCCGGAGCTAGCCACCCTGTTTGCGGCCGCGCTGGAATATGAGGCGCCGAGGAAGGAGGACCTGCTCGCGGCGCTCCATCCCTTCCAGACGGTGCTCGACGTCGCGGGCACTGACGGCATCCGGTTGACCAAGGCCAACTGGATGGAACCCGCTGCGTGCGAACGGATCTGGCACGAGTCCGGCCTCGCATGGGAGATCAGCAAGGGCACCCGCGAGCAGCACACCCCTGGGATGTCGCGGCTGCGACAGGCCACCGTGCGCGCAGGTCTGCTGCGCTCCCACAAGGGGCGACTCGTCCCCACCAAGCGCGGTCTGGCGGCTGGGCAAGACCCCGAGCTGCTCGCCAAGGCAATTGCTGGGTCGCTGCTTTCGGCCAAGGAGCCGGCCGACCAGGACGAGCGTGTCCTCGCTGCGCTGGTCGTCGCCTCCGGACTCGAGGTCGACCCGCAGGTCCTTGCCCAGGAGACGACCGAGGGGATGCGGCGGCATGTGCGGAAGGAAGCGGTCCTCGACGAGATCGCCCGGCTCATGACCGGCCTCGGCTGGGGGGTCGGGCACGGGCCCGTCCTCCGCATGCATCTGCACGAGGCCTATGACGTCCTCGGCCTGCTCTCGATGGGAGAGGGCGGGCCCATCCACCTTTCCCAGCTCCCCGGCCCGGGCGGCCGGTTACTTGCCGCCCTCGCCCTGACCGACGACGACAGCTGACGCCGCGGGCGTGACACACGCCGACGGGGGCAGCCACCGGCAAGATCGACTATCACCTCAGGGGGAGCGCAGCGTGCGTGAGCACGCAGCCGCGGCCAGCTGGCCTGTGCTGGTAGTCGATCTTGCCGGGCCGGGGCACGCCCAGGACACAGCGAGGGGCGCCAACGTGATCGGTGGCGCCCCTCGTGGGCGGCTCGTGGTGCGAGCTTGTGGGCAGCTTGTGGGCTCAGTGCTCAGAACTGGCGCGGGGCCTCGGGGGCGGGGCCCTCAGGGAACTCGCGACGCGGGGCGGTGGAGCCTCCCGGGGCGTCGAAGCGGGGAGCGGTCGGGTCCTCGGGGGTGTCGCGGCTGGGAGCCGTGGGGGCCTCGTCGTCAAAGCGCTCGGTCTGGACGGTGTCCTGGGAGAGGTGGCCGGGGCGACCCTCGGCGACCTTGTCGACGCCCTTGGCCGCGGCGTCCTTGGCCTTGACGACCTTGTCGTGGTACTTGCCGCCGGTCTTCTCGTCGACCTTGGTGGCGGCCTTGTCGAGGGTGGCGCCGATCTTGTCGCGGTTGTTGTGGGCGAGGTCGCCGGCCTTCTCCTTGGCCTGGTGAGCGGCCACCCCCGCCTGCTTGGCGAGCTTGTCGGCCTTGGTCTGGAGGTCCAGCTCCTCGGCCTTCTTCTTGATCTTGTCGGTGAACGACATCGCGGCACCCTCCTTGTGGGTCTGTGCTGTGCCGACCATGCAACTTGCAGGTCAGCGGACTTGTTCCAACCCAACCCCAACGAGCCCCGCGGCGCAACGGGCCCAATCGCGCGCACGCGGCATACCGGCCGTGCCACGCTGGGCGCGTGACCACGAGCACGCCGCCCACGCCCCCGCGCACCCAGCCGCCGAGTCAGCGGGTCCTGCTCGAGGACCTGCACCGCCCGGAGCCCCGGCCGTGGGTCCAACTGCTGCTCGGTGTCGTGCTGCTGCTCATCGCCAACACGGTGATGGGCGTCGTGGCGGGCATCGTCAACGTGATCGCCCACGGGATGCCCACCCAGCCCGACGGCAGCATCCAGGTCGGGGGCGGATGGTTCATGCAGGCTCCCGGGCTGCCGGTCGGCCTGCTGGCCGAGGCGGCCGTGGCCTATCTGCTGTATCGGGTCTTCGTCAAAGGGGCCGCGGAGCGGCCGGTCTATGAGCTCGGCGGGCCGGGGGCGCTGCGCGAGCTCGGCGCCGGCCTGCTGGTCGGCACGGCACTGATGACGCTGATCGTCGCGGTCCTCGGCGCGCTCGGGGTCTATCGGATCACCGATGTCGGCTGGGATGCGGGCATCCTGACCGGCCTGGCCATCGGCATCGGGCCGGGTGTGGCGGAGGAGCTGGCCTTCCGCGGCTTCTTCCTGCGGGTCCTCGACAAGCTCATCGGCACGTGGGGCGCGATCGCCCTGACCTCGCTCGTCTTCGGGCTGCTCCACATCAGCAACCCCGACGCCACCCTCTTTGGCGCCTTCGCCATCGCGGCCGAGGCGGGGCTGCTGCTGGGCGGTGCTTATCTGCTCACCCGGCGCGTGTGGCTGGCCATCGGCCTGCACACGGCGTGGAACGCCACCCAGAGCGCGCTCTTTGGCATCGACGTCTCCGGCGCGGGCACCGGGCGCGGCCTCTTTGCCTCCGAGCTCAGCGGCAACCCGCTGGTCTCCGGCGGCGAGATGGGCGCCGAGGCCTCGGTCGTCGCCCTCGTGATCGGCACCGCCGCGGGTCTGGCCATGATCTGGCTCGCCCACCGCGCCGGCCACGTCCTCCCCCGCCGCCAGCGCCAGACCCAACGCCCCTTGGCCTAAGGCCCCCTGAGGTGTGACCGGGGGCACAACTAAGGCGCGGGATACGACATCCGCCCGATCTGCCGTGCTGCCTCAGCTCGCGACCGTGGAGACATCCACTTCACGCGAAGGAGCACACGATGAGCATCTACGGCACGCCCGAGTTCGTCCGGGCCGAGATGGACTGGCGGTATGCCGCCGCCGGCGTCCCAGCCCCAACCCGCCCCGGCCTCGCGCGGAGGCTGCGGGCTCAGCTCGCCGGCAGGTGGGAGTCGAGCCAGCCGATGAGGTCGTCGACGACCTCATCGCGGTTGGTCTCGTTGAACAGCTCGTGGCGCGCCCCGGGATAGAGCCACATCGACACGTCCTCGACGCCGGCCTTCTGGTACTGCGCGAGGACGCCCTTGACGCCCTCGCCGCCCTTGCCGCCGACGGGGTCGGCGTCGCCCGAGATGAGCAGGATCGGCAGGTCCTTGCGGACCCGGGCGACGTTCTCGTCCTTGGCGATCCGCTGCGTCCCGTCGAGCATGTCGGCGAACAGCCGCGAACTCGACACCTGGCCGCACAGCTCATCGGCGATGTAGCCGTCGACCTCGGCGGTGTCCCGCGAGAGCCAGTCGAAGTCGGTGCGAGCCGGGGTGAAGGCCGCGTTGAACTGGCCGAAGGTCAGCTTATTCATGATCTGGCTCGGCTTGCGGCCGCCACGGACCCGACCTTCCACGAGGGCGATCGCTCGACCCACCTTGGCGATCGGGCCGGGGTCACCGGCGGTGCCGGACAGGACCAGGCCGGTGATGCCGTCGGAGCCGTCGATGACCAGGGTGCGCGCCATGAGCGAGCCCATGCTGTGGCCGAGGAGGAAGAAGGGCAGCCCCGGCCGCTCCCCCTGCGCCGTGGCCATCACCGAGCGGATGTCGTCGACAGCCACGTCCCAGCCGTCGCTGTCGGCGAAGTGGCCGAACGTGCCGGCCTGCGCGGCGGGGCCGTGCCCGCGGTGGTCGTGGGCATAGACGGCATACCCCGCATCGGTCAACCGCTCCGCGAGCCGGCCATAGCGCTCACTGTGCTCGGCCATCCCGTGCGCGACCTGCACGACCGCCTTGGGCTCGCCATCGGGCAGCCAGCGCCGCATCGCCAGCCGCATGCCGTCGCTGGTCTGGTGGGTCTCGGTGGTGCTGCGCATCGTCTTGCTCCGCTTCTCGCCGGTCGATCAAGGGGTATGCCGCGTGCTCGCCGCAGCGTAGCCGCGTCGGGTGGGCTATGGGGAGGGCCCGCGCAGGCAGGGGTATGCCGCGGGCGCGCGCCCGCGGCATACCCCTTGCTTGTCGGGTGGCCCGGCTCAGTGGTCGTCGTGGCCCTTGAGCACCATCATCGCGAGGCGGCCGTTGAACTCGGCGAACTTCACGAGCTGGAGGGGGATGTTGCGCCGCCAGCGCAGTGAGGCCTTGGTCGGGACTGGTGCGTCCTTGTAGGCCGTGATGACCGGGGAGGTCTTGGCAGGTTCGCTCATGTCGTCACTCCGGGATGTACTGCCAGCCCGGCAGGGCCTTGGCCTTGTAGATGAACAGGTGGTGGAGGGAGTACTTCACCCAGTGGCCGAAGAGGCCGATGTCGCCGCGGGTGCCCTTGAAGTCGCGCCCGCCCGACCCGGGATAGCGCTGGTAGTCGGGCACGACGGGGAACATCGACATCGCGGCGGCCGAGCCCTCGCGCATGCCCGTGCCGGCGGAGGCCACACAGGCAGCGCCGATCTTGGCGAGCGAGGCCTTGTGCACCGCGGCCGGCTGGCCGTTGATGCGGTCGCGGATCGTCATCGCCACCGTCTTGCCCATGATCCCCGAGGGCATTCCGGTGCGCGGGGGCGCCGGAGCGATCATGGTGCCGTTGCGGGTCTTCTGCGGCCGCGAGATCTGGTGCGGCGGCGCGAAGGCGATGCCGACGGCGAAGACATTGGGCCGCCCGGGGACCTCATAGGTCTCGGGCCAGTCCTCCGCCCGCCACTCCTCATAGGGCTTGGGGGTGTAGTCGGCGTCGACCTTCATGAAGCCGGCCGGGTTGAACATCGTCTCGGAGATGTCATTGCCTGCCCGGTCATAGGCCTTGAGGTCCACGCCACCGAAGGGAGGCAGCAGCATCGCGAAGTCGAAGGGCTGCTCGTGCATCTCGCCGTCGAGCGTCTCGTAGTGCACGACGCCCGGGTCGACCTTGTGCACGTGCGCGCCCAGGATCGAGTGGACGCCGCGCTCGGTGAACAGCGACTCCGTCCACATGCGGGAGGACTGCTGGTAGCCGCGCTGGCTGAACAGCATCCCGTCGACGCCGAAGTCGCCGAGCTGCGCCTCGTTGGTCAGATAGATCAGCTCGGCCTTGTCGCGGACGCCGGCCTCCTTGAGCTCGTGGTCGACATTGAAGGTGTACTCGAAGGCCGCGCCCTCACAGGTGCAGGTGCCGTGGCCCGTGCCGACGATGAGGGTCTGGCGCTCGCCCCTCTTCATCCGCTCGATCGAGGCCCTGAGCGCCGCGGACGCCTCGACCGCGTGGTCGGCGGTGCACACCGACACCGAGTTGCCGCCGTGCGGGCCAAGCCCCTCGGTCGCCTCGAAGCGCAGTTTGGGACCGGTCGCGTTGACCAGGTAGTCGTAGCGCAGCCGCTCCTGCTGGTCCTTGCGCGCGGGATCGGTGTAGACGATGTCCACCGCCCCGGTCGGGTCGGTCTCGTCCCCCTCCGGACGGACCGCCACCGCCTTGGCCTGCCGGAAGTCGATGCCCTTGCGCCTGTAGATGGGTGCGAGCGGGAAGACGACGTCCTTCTTGGACATCACGCCCACGCCGACCCAGATGTTGGACGGGATCCAGTTCCACTGGGAGTTGGGCGACACGACAGTGATCGTGTGCTCCCGCCCGATCATGCGGCGCAGGTGGAGGGCCGCCGTGTGTCCGGCCACCCCTGCGCCGAGGATGACGACCCGAGCCATCATGACCTCCTGGTGAGTATGCCGCGGGGCACCGGCCGGTGTCCCGCACCCAGGGTGTCGCCGCAGCGACACTGCCGGACCCTTTTCAGGGTATACCCGGGGGGGCATTTTTGGCCGAGGCTTTCCGCGGACGTCTATCCGGTCACGAGCGCCCCCGCGGGGAGCCCGATCGGCATACAGTGAAAGCGTCGCCAACTCAGGGAGGCGCACTGATGGCTCACACCCGCCCACCGGCAGTGGCAGGCCTCTTCTATCCGGGTGAGGCAACCGCCCTCCCAGTCGCTCGTCGACGAGCAGCTCGCGATCGCCCGCGCCGAGCTCGTCGAGCGCGGCCCCCGGGAGGGCTGGCCCAAGGCGCTGATCCTCCCGCATGCCGGCCTGGTCTACAGCGGCACCACCGCCGCCCTCGGGTATGCCCTCCTCGCCCGAGGTGCCGGCACGGTCTCGCGGGTGCTGCTGCTCGGTCCCACCCACCGCGTCTACGTCCAGGGCGTGGCCACCGCAGGAGCCGACTGCTTCGAGACGCCCCTCGGTCTCGTGGCCACCCCCACGCCCGAGGAGATCTCCGTCCGAAGCGGCGTGCTCGAACGCCCGGATGTCCACGCCGAGGAGCACTCGCTCGAGGTGCATCTGCCCTTCATCCAGACGGTGCTCCCCGGGGCCGAGGTGGTCCCGCTCGCCGTCGGCCACGTCGCGCCGGAGGCGATCTGCCGCTCGATCGGTGCGCTCTGGGACGGCGAGGAGACCGCCGTCGTCGTCAGCTCCGACCTCTCGCACTACCACCCCTATCCCGACGCCCAGCGGCGCGATGCGGCCACGATCCGGCAGATCCTCGACCTGTCGGGGCCGCTCGAGCCCGACCAGGCCTGTGGCGCCTATCCCGTCAACGGTCTGCTCATGTGCGCCGCCCGGCACGGCCTGCGGGCGGACCTGCTCGGGTCCTGCAACTCCGGTGACACTGCCGGCCGCAGGGACCGCGTCGTGGGGTATGCCGCGATCGCCTTCTGGGAGGACCAGCCATGAGCGCAGCCGCCGCATCCCCGCCGGGCCTGCCCGCACAGGCCGGCCCCACCCTCCTCGCCCTGGCCCGGGGTGCCATCGCCGACCGGCTCGGCGCCGACGCCCCGCTGGCCGACGACCTCGGGACCTGGCTCGACGAGCCGGGCGCCACCTTTGTCACCCTCACCCGCGATGCGCACCTGCGCGGCTGCATCGGCTCGCTCCAGGCCCGCCGCTCGCTCCGGGAGGACGTGCGCGACAACGCGGTCGCGGCGGCCACGCGCGACCCCCGCTTCCCACCTCTGCACGCCGACGAGCTGCGCGGCATCCGCGTCGAGGTCTCGCTCCTGTCGCCGGCCGTCCCGCTCGAGGTGGAGACCGAGGAGCAGGCCGTGCGCGCTCTGCACCAGGGCGTGGACGGCGTTGTCCTGCAGGCGGGCTCGCACCGGGCCACCTATCTGCCGCAGGTGTGGCGGCAGCTGCCCGACCCGCGCGACTTCCTCGCCTCGCTGCGGCGCAAGGCCGGCCTCGGGCCGGAGCGTCGCGACGGCGAGCGGCTGGCGATCTACACGGTGACCTCCTGGCACGAGGAGGAGTGATGGGCCACCCGGCGCGCTACTGGCACACGGTGGGCGACCGGGTCCAGTGCGACCTCTGCCCGCGTGAGTGTCGGCTGCGCGAGGGACAGCGCGGCTTCTGCTTCGTGCGGATGCGCGAGGGCGACGAGCTCGTCCTCGACACCTATGGCCGCTCCTCCGGCTTCTGCATCGACCCGATCGAGAAGAAGCCGCTGAACCACTTCCATCCCGGCTCGAGCGCGCTGTCATTCGGCACCGCCGGCTGCAATCTCGGCTGTCGCTTCTGCCAGAACTGGGACATCTCCACCTCCCGGGCGACAGACCGGCTCGCCGACCAGGCGACGCCCGAGCAGCTGGCCGAGACCGCAGTCCAATGGCGTTGCGAGAGTGTGGCATTCACCTACAACGACCCCGTGATCTTCACCGAGTATGCCGTGGACGTCGCCAGGGCCTGCCACGACCGGGGCGTGCGCACCGTCGCCGTCACGGCCGGCTATGTGCACCCCGAGCCCCGGCGTGACCTCTTCGATCACATCGACGCGGTCAACGTCGACCTCAAGGGCTTCAGCGACGATTTCTATGTCGGGCTGACTGGCGCCCACCTCGAGCCGGTGCTCGACACCCTGCGCTATCTCGTGCACGAGACCGACGTCTGGGTGGAGATCACGACCCTGCTCATCCCAGGCCACAACGACGACGAGGCCGGGATCAAGGAGATGGCCCGCTGGATGGTCGACGAGCTGGGCCCCGATGTGCCGCAGCACTTCTCGACCTTCCACCCCGACCACCGCATGCGTGACGTGCCGCCCACTCCCCCGGCCACGCTGGCCCGGGCCAGAGAGATCGCGATGGACGCCGGTCAGCACTTCGTCTACACCGGCAATGTCCACGACAGGGCTGGCGGCGCGACCCACTGCGCCGGCTGCGGCACAGCCCTGATCGAGCGCGACTGGTACCAGATCCTCGCCTACCGCCTCACCCCCGACGGCCGCTGTCCCGCCTGCGGGCTCGCCCTGCCCGGTCGCTTCGGCGAGCGCGCCGGCGACTTCGGACCGCGCCGTATCCCCGTCCACATCGCCTAGGCGCCGAGGACCCCGCGGCCGCCCGGCTGTGGGACGTCCGCGGGGTCCTCGGCGCGAGCTGTGCTCTCGCGGAGGGGATCCGGCTCAGATCACGACATAGGAGGCGTTGGCGGCCGTGCCGTTGTTGGCATCGGACGGGTTGGTGCTCGACGTGCCGCCCTGCTGGCCCTGCTGACCGGACTGGCCCTGCTCGCCCTGCTGGTCGCCGCCGCGCATGCCGTGGCCGCCACCGGGGCCACCCGGACCGCCTGTGCGGACCTCGATGGTCTTCAGGTCCTTGGAGACCTCGACCATGACCTGGGCGCCGGCCTTGGTGCCGTGCACGTCATAGGAGCCGTCGGCGTCCTTCTGCACGGAGGTGACGGTGACGGCCGAGTCCTTGGCCTTGACCGCGTCCTTGACCTTCGTCAGCTCGGCGCCGGTGACGGCGGTGTGGGTATGGCCCGCTCCGCCCTTGTCCATGCCGGTGCGCACGTTGGTGATCTTGAAGTCCTTGTCGAGCGTGACGCCCGCGCGGGTGCCGTCGCTCTTGGCGGCCATCGCGCGATAGGTGCCGTCGGTCAGCTTCATCGCGCGCTCGACGGTCAGGGTCGAGTCCTTGGCCTTGACGGCGGCCTTGATCTTGTCGAGGTTGGCGCCGGTCACCTCGGTGCCCTGCTGCATGCCACCGTGTCCACCGCGGCCACCGCCGCCCGGACCGCCGGTGCGGACCTCGATGGTCTTCAGGTCCTTGGAGGCCTCGACCATGACCTGGGCACCGGCCTTGGTGCCCATGACGTCATAGGAGCCGTCGGGGTCCTTCTGCACGCTGGTGACCGTGACGGCCGAGTCCTTGGCCTTGACCGCGGCCGTGACCTTGGCGAGTTCGTCGCCGGTGACCTGGGTGTGCGAGTGCCCGGCCATCCCGCCGCGCTGCCCATCGCCCTGCTGGCCGTTGGGGCCGCCCTGCTGGTTGCCATAGCCGGGCACCGAGTAGCCGGTGGCGCCCTGCTGCTGCTGGGTGTCGGCGTTGGCCAGGGACGCGGCCGTGAAGGCCATCGCGCCCGCGGCGGCCACCGCCGCGGCGCCGGTGATGATCGTCGTCTGTGTCTTTGCCATGGTGTTGCTCCTTGGAGGGGATCGAACTTCCTCCACTGTGGGAGCCGAACCTGTGGCGCAGATAAGAACGGGATAAGTGTTGGGCAGCAGTGCGCGCCGCGGGAGGTGAGCCCCATCACGGGGTATGCCGCGCGGCATACCCCTCTCGGACGCACGAGACCCGCCCGGCGCTGGAGGAGCGCGTCGGGCGGGTCTCGCCCCGGGGGTCACCCGGGGGACGGCGACGAGGGGGTCAGCTGCCGTAGAGCGCCTGGACCCCTGCCCGGTCGGTGCTGGTCATCGACAGGTCGTCGGAGGAGCCGTTGCACTGGGGGTAGTGCATGATCGAGGAGCTGTCGTAGGCGGTCAGCGGGCGCCAGTTGTTGTCCTCGAAGCAGGTGCCGGCCTCGGGGCGGGTGTGCTCGTGACGGAAGCCGAGGGTGTGGCCGAGCTCGTGGCCGAGGATGTTCTGCGGGGTCCAGGAGCCGGAGTTGAAGAGCGACTTGGTCACGACCAGCACGTTGCGTCCCGACTTCGGCGTGCTGGGGAAGAAGGCGCGGGCGATGTACTGCGTGCTCTTGGACGGCTCGACCGAGAAGACGACATTGGAGTTGCGCACGGTGCAGGAGCCGTTCTGGCTGGGCACATAGACGAAGTTGACCTTGGAGGAGGCGGCCTCCCACAGCGCGGCGCCATCGGCGACGGCCTGGGCGACCCGGGCCTGGTCGGCACCGAACTTGGTCGAGACGCAGTAGGTCAGGTTGGCGACCTGGCTCGCCGACCACTTGTCGTCGCGGCCGCTGACGGTGTTGACCACGAGCCGGTCTGTGGAGGTCTGCTTGGGCGCGGCCACCATGGAGTCATAGAAGGAGCGCAGCTCGCCGTTGGTGCGCACGGGCTCGTCACCGTTGACGATGTACTGGGTGTCGGCGTCCTGGTAGGTCGCGGCCTGGAACTGCTTGTAGGTCGGCACCTCACCGGTGGCAGCGACGGCGACGGTGGCGGACGACGCGACGAGAGCGATGGCGGTGGCGCTCACTGCGCGAATCATGGTGCGGGACATGGGGACTCCTCCAGCTGGTCAACACGCGACGGTATGCCGCGGGGGCCCACGCTAGGTCGGAGAAGGTCAGGCGATCACCCGAGAATGGTCAGCGGACAGTCAAGATTTGCCCAGGACTTGGCCTGCCCTCAGCGCTTGTAGAGCACCTCGAAACGCTCGAGCACGACAGGCATGTCGGCGCTGAACTCCCGCTCGTGGGAGGCGTGCTCACGGAAGAACCCCTCGTGGATGCGCCGCCATGACTCCAGGCTGCGGTCGTCCTCGCCCTCCAGCCAGGCGTGCTCGGCGGGCACCTGGTCGAAGGGCAGCACCTGCACGTCGGTGACCCGGATCAGGGCACGGGGATGCCCGGCCCCGTCGAGGATGATCGAGAGGTCGCCGCGCTCGGGCAGCGCCTCGTCCTCGGCCTCGTAGTCCCACAGCGCGCCGGCCGTGGCGGTCTTGGTGCCGTCGAGGACGAGGGCGAGCAGACCGTCGGCCTGCTCCGGGGTCGCGCCGAAGGACCAGGCGGGCGGCTGGAGCGACTCGTGCACGGTCGGCCCGGTATAGAAGCCGGTGCGGTTGAGGTGGCCGCGCACCCGCGCGTCTCCCCAGAAGGCGTCGATCTCGTGCTGGTCCATGACCTGACGCTACCCGCTGACGCCGATGTCGCCCCGGATCCTCATGACGAGGCCTCTCCCTCACGCGTGAGGAGCGCCGCGGCGGTCAGCTCGGACAGGCGCTCGCTCTGCGCGGCCCCCTCAGCGCCGGCGAGCCAGCGCTCATAGGCCGGCCGCAGCGCCTGCCAGTCGCCGTCGGTCATGGCATACCAGGCGGTGTCGCGGTTGCGCCCCTTGTAGAGCGTCGCCTGCCGCCACGTCCCCTCATAGGTGAAGCCGAGCCGCACGGCCGCGGCGCGCGAGGGCGCGTTGAGGTCATCGCACTTCCACTCATAGCGCCGGTAGCCGAGCTCGTCGATGGCGTGCCTGGCCATCAGATACATCGCCTCGGTCGCGCCCGTGGTGCGCGCCAGCCGGGGGCCGAAGACGATGTGCCCGACCTCGATGGCGCCGATGCCCGGGACGATCCGCAGGTATTCGGCCATCCCGACCGCCGCTCCGGAGGACTGCTCAACGATCGCCAGCGGCACGACATCGGGGTCCTGCGCGAGCACCTCGAGGTATGCCGCGAGCTCGCCCTCGCTGCCGAACGGCCCGGCGGGCATGTAGGTCCAGTCGGCGTCGCTCCCGGGGCCGCACGTCGCGGCGAACAGGTCGGCCACGTGCTGCGGGCCGAGGCGCTCCAGCCGCACGGTCGTGCCGTGCAGGACGTCAGGATCGGGCAGCGGGCGGGGTGTCCATCCCTCGACGTCGGCGCCCACGGGCTGGCCATGCTCGTTGAGGCGGGCGTGCGCGGCATACGGCATGGGTCAATCCCAGCACACGCTCAGGAGCGGCGGCCCTGCGGGGAGACCGGTCCCTTGGCGTAGTCGAGGGTCACGAGTCCGACGCGAAATCTGGCGACGTCCTCGGCCAGCCAGTCGGTGTGGTCGTTGCGCGCCCCGGTGAGGTCCTTGAAGTAGGGCGAGCTGTTGGCGGAGGCGTGCCCGATGACCCGGGTATCGGGGATGGCGTACTGCGCCATCAGCTGGCGGACCAGCGCCCGGCCCGCCTCGACCTGGGCGGTGCGGGCGAGGATCTGCTGGTCGGCCCAGTGCGAGCCGTTGCCGTAGGAGGACTGCACGAACTCGATCGCGATCGCCACGTGGTTGAGCCCGATCGTGTGCCGGCACATCGTCGAGGTCGGGACGATGCCGTGGACGACGCCGGCCTTGTCGATGATGTAGTGCGAGCAGACGTTGGGATACTCGCCGCCGTTGGGGATGTTCTGGGCGAAGTAGCCGCGCACCGAGCTCCAGCTGTCGTTCTCGGTGAAGTGCAGGACGATCGTCTTCGGCGACAGCCGCCAGGTGTAGGTGCCGTAGCGGCGCTGGGCGTAGGCCGCCATCTGGGCCTTGCGCGTGTCGGAGTAGGGGATCCAGTCGGGGCTGACGGTGACGGTGGTCAGGGCCTGCGCGCCGGGGGCGAGCGAGGTCGCGTCAGGCGCTGAGGTGGCCGAGGTGGCGGCGCCGGACGATGTCGGGCTGGAGGTCGGGCGCGGACCGGCGCTCGTCGAGGCGCTCTGGTCGGGACCGGTGGCCGTGCCGCACGCGGCGGCCGCGACCAGCACCGTGGCCAGACCGGTGGCCGTGATGGCCCTGCGGACGCCGTCGCCCAGGCTGCCCCTGCTCATGGGACCAGTGTCCCGGAGCGCCCGTCCGAGCGCCACCGACTCCTCGCATTGCCCCTCGGGCCTGCGATGCCGCTAGGTTGGGGGCATGCAGACGGCGGTCCACACCCTGATCTACAGCGACGACCCGGCAGCGACGCGTGCGTTCTTCCGCGATGTCCTCGAGTTGCCCTTCGTCACCGACGGTGAGGGTGGCGACGACCCGCAGGCGTGGCTGATCTTCGCCTCCGGCCCGAGCGAGATCGCCGTGCAGCCGACCAGCGACGACTTCGGCGACGACATGGTGCGCGCGCCGCGCCACCACCAGATGAGCCTGATCGTCGCCGACATCGAGGCGGCGACCGCTGAGATCCGCGAGCGCGGCGGCATACCGCGTGGCCTGCCGACCGACCTGGGCTTCGGCACCGGCGTCGAGGTCGACGTGCCGGGCACCGACCCGATCCTGATCTATCAGCCCAAGCACGCGACGACGACGCAGGGCTGAGACCGCACGACCCAAGGAGACGACATGTCCGTCACCGACAACGGCCCACAGCCCAACGCCTTTGACATCGAGAGCGCGACCGTCGACAACACGGCCTATCGCACGGTCGCGTGGAGCGGGAGATATCTCCAGGTCACGCTGATGTCGATCCCGGTCGGGGAGTCCATCGGTCTGGAGGTGCACCCCGAGACCGACCAGTTCCTGCGGCTTGACGCCGGCAAGGGGCGCTGCGTCATGGGCCCGGCGGAGGAGCGCCTCGACTTCGAGCAGGACGTCGAGGACGGCTGGTCGATCCAGGTGCCTGCCGGCATGTGGCACGACGTGATCAACACCGGTGACGAGCCGATGCGGCTGTATGCCGTGTATGCGCCGGTCCACCACGCCGCCGGCATCGTCCAGGAGACCGCGGCCGACGCCGAGGCCGACGAGGAGTCGGGCCGCGACGAGCCCCCGGAGTGGTCGGTCCAGCCGGCCCCCGACGCCAAGGACGAGAGCGCCTAGACCGCGTAGCGCCCGGTCAAATCCTGTCGGCGCCGGTTGGCTTTGGCCTTGCCGAAGACAACCTCGGTGTGAATAACAGCACCTGTGTCTCGGTCAATCACGGTTACACGCCACCGGCCTCGGCCATGGACGGCCCTCCACAACAGCGAAGCGGCGCCCAGAACCAGGGGAACAAGGAGCGATAGCCCATACGGATCGGCACCGCCGAAAGTCTCCTGGTAGAGGTCGTTCTTACCCAGGGGCTCAATCAGGACGCTGGCCGTCCTCCGGGTCATCTATCCTCCGATTTTCGGTCGGGCATGTGGGTGTTCGATGCGCTCGGCGATGGGGTGACGCGGGATGCTCAGCGCGATGACCGACGCCGCGAAGCACAGCACGGCGGCGGTGAGCCAGGCCAGCTCATAGGTGCCCTGGTGGGTGCGCATCTGGCCGGCGACGCTGGCCCCGATGCCCGCGCCGACCATGTGCGCGGCGAAGGTCCAGCCGAAGGCGACGCCCGAGTCGGCCATCCCGAAGTGCTTGCGGCACAGCGCGACTGTCGGCGGCACGGTCGCGACCCAGTCGAGGCCATAGAAGACGATGAAGGCCCACATGGGAGGCTCGATGGTCGCGGCGAGCAGGCCGTTGACGAAGAGCAGCGAGAGCCCGCGCCCGGCGTAGTAGACGGCGAGCAGCACCCGCGAGTCCATCCGGTCGGTCAGCCAGCCCGAGGCGATCGTGCCGATGATGTCGAAGATGCCGACGAGGGCGAGCAGCCAGGCGGCGGTGGTCTGCGGCATGCCGTGGTCGTGCGCGGCCGGCACGAAGTGGGTCTGGACCAGGCCGTTGGTCGACCAGCCGCAGACGAAGAAGGTGATCAGCAAAGCCCAGAAGGCCCAGCTCGCGCGCCAGCGGATCAGCACGTCGATGGCCGTCCAGAAGGGACTGCGGGCCTCCTCGACGAGCTGCGGCCGCACGGCCTCGGCGCCGGGCGCGGCCTCGGCGGGGTCGGACCACTCGTTGGCCGGCGTCGCGTCGGGCTCGTGCTCGGCCAGCTCGGCGCCGTAGGGGCGCAGGCCGACATCGGCGGGCCGGTCCCGCAGGAAGGCCATGACGAGCACGGCCATGAGGACGGCGAGCGCGGCGACGGCCAGCGCGGCATACCTCCATCCGGGGCCGCTCGCCGCGGCGGCGATCGCGGGGAGGAAGAGCAGCTGGCCGGTCGCGTTGGCCGCGGAGAAGATGCCGGTGACCAGGCCGCGGCGGGCGTCGAACCAGCGGTTGGCGATGATCGCGCCGAAGGTCAGGGCCATCGCGCCCGTGCCGACGCCGATGAGCAGGCCCCACAGCAGCCACAGCTGCCAGGGGGCGGTCATCACGCAGGTCAGGGCACTGGCGGCGCCGACGACGAGCAGCGAGATCGAGACGGTGCGGCGGACGCCCCACGACTCCATGACCGCCGCCGCAAAGGGCGCGACCAGGCCATAGATGACGAGGTTGAGGCTGACCGCGGCCGAGGTCGTCGCGCGGGTCCAGCCGAACTCGCGCTCGATCGGCTCCAGCAGCACACCCGTCGAGGAGCGGAATGCCGCGGCCGCGACGAGCGCCCCGAGGGTCACCGCCGCGATGACATACGCGCGGTGGAGACGGGGAGTGGGTGCGGGTGCGGCCACGTCAGGCCTCGGCGACGGCCTTGAGCTGGGCCAGGCCCTTCTCGAAGTCCTTGCCGATCATCGAGTCCATCGGCATGACCATCGAGAACAGCCTCATCATCAGGCCCTGCTCGCCGGTCATCCGCCACTGCACCTTCGTCCCGCGGCCGGCCGGGGTGAGCAGGAACTGCGTCGTGTTGTGCGCCGGGAAGGGCTTGTCGAACCGCAGGTCGATCGTGATGGCCTGGGGCTCGTCACCGACGATCTCCATCGAGCCCTTGCCGGCCTTGCGGTTGCCCTCCCACGCATAGCGGGCGCCGACACCGCGGTCGGTCTCGGAGTAGTCGCGGCGCATGTCGGGGTCGAGCCCCTCCCACGGCGACCACGCCACCCACTCGTGGAAGTCGGTGATGAGGGAGTGCACCAGCTCGGGGGGGCCGCGATGGTGGTCTCGCGGCTCACGGTGAAGGTTCGTGCCATTGCCGCATTGTGCACGCGCGGGGTATGCCGCGCAGCCCCGTCTCGCTCAGCCCTCACCCCTTGGGATCTTGTGTCTGCCCTCCGATGGCGGCTGGCACGCCCCCGACCTGCGAGAACGCCGTTCGTGGCATAGGTTGCTCCTGAGCCACCCCTCTGGTCTCCGACCCGCCCCCAAGGACCCATGTCTGCCCAGCCGCTCTCCCCCGTCACGGTGCTGTCTGCCCTGCCCGAGGGGCGCCCACCGCTTCGCCCGGTCCGGCCCGCCGGCCTGCCCGGCCCGCGGCGGCGCCGCCGCGCCCCCCTCACCGCGCTCGTGGTCGCGCTCATCTGCTCGCTGGTCACCGGGGTCCTCGGCTGGGGCGCCAGCGATGGCGGCCAGCACTGGCCGCACCCGGTCCTGCTGGTGCTGCTCGTGTGGGCGGCCGTGGTGACCGTGCTCGCGTGGCTCTTCGCCATCGCCGAGCTGCTCGACCCGATGGCGGGCCGGCGCAGCCGCTGGCCACGGTGGCGGGGCTGACGCGCTGAGCCGCTGCCCGGCGCGCGCCTTGCTGAGCGGGCGCCGCGCTCCCGCTAGGAGCCGAGGCCGGTGGCCCTCACTCGCCGCCGACCCAGAAGCCGCGACCCCCGAACCAGTCCGACAGGTGACCGCCGGTGTCAAAACCGCCCCGGGCTCCGAGGAATGATCCGACGACGGCTGCGCCGAGGTCATCGAGCTCGGGCGCGACGACCCGGCCGTCGACGCGTCGGGCCATCGAGTCGATGAAGCGCGCGAGGCCCGGGTCCTCGCCCAGCCGGAAGAAGGTCGCCTGCGCGCCGAGGCGGCGGGCGGTGTCGAGCTCCTGGACGGTCGCGTTGATCGTCTGCGGGCTCGGCGGATAGCTGAACCACGCCTCGCCGCTGCCGAGGAGGTGGGCGGTGGGCTCGCCGTCGGTGACGATGAGCAGCACGGGCTGGGCGCTGGGGTGCCGGCGGAAGAAGCGGTTGGCCAGCAGCAGCCCGTGGTGGAGGTTGGTCCCCTTGTCCCACAACGCCTCCAGCGTGGTCAGCTCCTCGATGTCCATTACCTGTGCGTGCCGCCCGAAGGCGATCAGCTGGAGGTGGTCCCCGCGGAAGCGGGTGGAGAGCAGCTGGTGCAGGGCGAGCGCCGTGCGCTTCATCGGCACCCAGCGGCCGTCCATCATCATCGAGAACGAGGTGTCGACCAGGAGCGCGACCGCCGACTGGGTGCGTGCCTCGGTCTCGGTCACCTCGACGTCACCCATCTCGAGGCATATGCCGCCGCGCGGGTCCCTGCCCTCGCTCGCCGCCCGGGTCACCGCGTTGGTGACCGTGCGCGTGACATCCCACGGCTCGGTGTCGCCGAACTGCCACTCGCGGGTGGCGCCCGTGCGCTCCCCCGCCGCTCCCGCGTGACGGGTGTCGCGCTGCCCCTGCCGCTCGGACAGCCGGCCGGCGGCGTCCTTGAGCAGCTCCTTGCCGAGGCGGCGCATCGCCTTGGGAGAGAGGCGGAGCCCGCCGTCTGAACCGCGCTTGAGATAGCCGCTCTCGCGCAGCGCCTTCTCCAGCCGCGCGAGGGTCTGGGCGTCGACGACCGCCTCGTCGCCCAGCTGGCGTCGCAGCGCGTCGAGGTCGAGGTCGTCCATCCGCGCCCCGGCATAGGACTGGGAGAGCTGGTCGTGCAGGGCATCGAGGTCGGAGAGGTCCTGGAGCACGCCGGTGCCGTCGCCGAGCCCAAGCCCCTCCTCGCCGCTGAATCTCTCACTGCCAGACCAGTCCTCGCCGGGCCGCAGGCCCTGGAGGTTGGCGTCGAGCCGGGCGAGCGACTCCATCAGCTGGGGTGAGCCAAAGGCCTGCTGGGAGAGCTGCATCAGCTCGGCCCGCTGCTCGGGGGTCATCGAGTTGAGCATCCGCTGTGCGGCGGCGGCGCGTTGGGCCATGGTGTCGATGAGCTCGTCGATGTTGCCCGGCTGCTCGGGGAAGAACTCACCGTGCTTGCCCATGAACTCACGGAAGTCGTCGTCGGTGTCCTCGCCGCGGGCGTGCTTCTCGAGCAGCTGGTTCAAGTCCTCGAGCATCTCGCCGATACGGGCGCGGTCCTCGTCGGTCGCCCCCTGCAGCGCCTGCTTCATGCCGGCGAAGCGCTGCTCGAGCACCTCCCGGCCGAGCAGGTCCTTGATCTCCTCATAGGCCTGGCGTGCGTCGCTGCTGCGCCACGGATAGTCGGACAGCTCCGTGACGGCCTGCGCGGTCGACGGCGGCAGCGAGCCGAGGCGCATCTCCTGGAAGCGCGCGTCGTCGTCGAGGTCGCGGGCGAGCTGCTTGCGCTCCTCGAGCACCGCCTTGTCGAGCAGCTCCTTGACCTGCTGCATGGTGCCGTCGAGCGAATGCCGCGAGAGCAGCTCGCGCCGCCGCTCGGCGATCTGCCGGGCGAGGTCGTCCAGACCGCGCTGGCTCTGCCCGCCGCGACGGAGGAACTCGCGCATCGCGCCCTCGGGCGAGGAGCCGGCCATGACCTCCTCGCCGATGACGTCGAGGGCCTCGGACAGGTCGACGGGAGGCGCGAGCGGGTCCGGCCCGCCGGCATACCTGCCGTATCGGGTCCGGCCCTGTCTGCTGGACATCCGCGCCCGTCCCCTCAGCCGTAGACCGTCTCGTCGCCGTCGTCGTCCTTGCTGATCCGCTGGGCCAGATAGAGGCCCTCGAGGGCGAGCTCGACGGCGCTCGCGCGCTCGCCCGGGGAGGTGGCGCCGAGGCGCTCGGCGATCTGGTCATAGAGGTCGCTGTCGCCGAGGTCGGGCAGCCCGTCGAGCAGCTGCTGGGCGGTGACGCGGTCGCCGGTCGTGACGGTGGCGCCGTCCTCGAGCGCGGCGACGAGGGGCGCGAGGTCGATGCCGCGGAAGTGCTCGCGCACGGTCTGGGCGGTCGCCAGGCGCAGCAGGTGGGTGAGGATGTCCTGCTCGCGCCCCTCCTCGCCGGCCTCGAACTCGACCTTGCCGCCGAGGACGTCGACGGCCGCGTGGAGGTCGACGACGCGGGCGACGGCCTCGGGCTCGCCGAGGGCGGTGGCCCGGTGCAGGGCGGCCGCGGCGATGGTCTCGGCCCCGGCGATCGAGAAGCGGGCCGAGACGCCGGAGCGCTGGTCGACGGCATTGGACTCGCGCAGGGCGCGGGTGAAGCGGGCGAGGATCTCGACGAGCGCGTCGGGGACGGTCGCGACGAGGTGGGCCTCCTGGCGGATGACCGCGGTCTCGTCGGGCAGCTCGATCGGGTAGTGCGTGCGGATCTCGGCGCCGAAGCGGTCCTTGAGCGGGGTGATGATGCGGCCGCGGTTGGTGTAGTCCTCGGGGTTGGCGCTGGCGACGACGAGCACATCGAGCGGCAGGCGCAGCACATAGCCGCGGATCTGGATGTCGCGCTCCTCCATCACGTTGAGCATCGCGACCTGGATGCGCTCGGCGAGGTCGGGCAGCTCGTTGATCGCGACGATGCCGCGGTGGCTGCGCGGGATGAGGCCGAAGTGGATGGTCTCGGGGTCGCCGAGCCGGCGGCCCTCGGCCACCCGCATCGGGTCGACGTCGCCGATGAGGTCGCCGACGGAGGTGTCGGGGGTGGCGAGCTTCTCGGCATACCGCTCGTCGCGGTGGCGCCAGGCGATCGGCAGGTCGTCGCCGAGCTGGGCGGCGCGACGCTGGGACTCGGCGGTGATGGGGTCATAGGGGTGCTCGCCCAGCTCGGAGCCGGCGATCACGGGCGACCACTCGTCGAGGAGGCCGACGAGGCTGCGCAGCAGGCGGGTCTTGCCCTGGCCGCGCTCGCCGAGCAGGACGACATCGTGGCCGGCGAGGAGTGCGCGCTCGAGCTGGGGGATGACGGTGCGACCGAAGCCGTGCAGCCCGGGCCACGGGTCACGTCCCTCCCGCAGGGCCGCGACGAGGTTGTCGCGGAGCTCCTCGCGCAGGTGGCGCTGCTCGTGGCCGCTCGCGCGCAGCTCGCCGACGGTGCGGGGCTCGGGGGCGCCGGTGGGTGCTGCGCTGGTCTCGGGTGCCTGGCTCACCGCTTCACGCTAACCGCGGCCGCCGAATGCCGAAAGCCCCCGGTCAGGTGGTGGTCAGGCGGTGCGCATCCACCTGGTCAGCCCAGCCGTCGGACGAGCTGGAGGGGCAGAACCTTGAGCGCGCGGCCGATCGGCTCCCACGGCCAGGGCGGGACGAGGGCGTTGTGGGCGCGCTTCTCGACGGCGACGACGATCGCGCGCACGCCCTCCTCGGTCGAGACCATCAGGGGGGTGTCCTGCACGACGCGGTCGTTCATCTCGGAGCGGATGTAGCCGGGATAGACCGTGGTGACGTCGATGGCCAGCCCCGGCTCCCCCATGACCTCGGCGCGGATCCCCTCGGCGAGGTGGGCGACAAAGGCCTTGCTCGCGGCATACGTCGTCATGGCCTTGGGCATGCCACGCATCGCGGAGACCGACGAGATGACCACGAGGTGACCCTGGCCGCGCTGGCGGAAGACCTCCATCGCGCTCTCGCACTGGGCGAGCGCGCCGAGGACGTTGGTCTGTGCGGTCTCACGGTTGGCGGCGTCGCCGCCGGTGCCGATCGGCGCGCCCTTGCCGAGGCCGGCGTTGACGATGACCCGGTCGAGGCCGCCCATCGCCGCGTTGAGCTCGTGCACGACCTGCCGCACTGCCACCGGGTCGGTGACATCGAGCGCGCGCACCTCCACGCGGCGGCCGGGGTGGGCGGCGAGGAGCTCGGTCTGGAGTCCGTCCAGCCGGTCGACGCGGCGCGCGACGAGCGCGAGGTCGTGTCCGAGGGCGGCGAACTGCCTGGCCATCTCGGCGCCTAGACCGGAGCTGGCGCCGGTGATGAGGGTGGTGGTCACGACATCGAGTATGCCGCTGCCCCAGGGCGTAGCGGCCGTACGACTGGGGGCGTACTGGCCGGGCCGGAAGGTCGATACCTCGGGCTGATTCGCGGCATACCCCATCGGCGCGAATCTTGAGTCATGACAACAACGATCCTCACCGCAGCAGCCGTCCTCATCGGAATGGTCCTCATGGCTCTCATGGCGATCGTCCCTCTCCTCCTCGACCGCGAGGCCCGCCAGGAGGCCATGGGCGCCACCGTCCACGACCTCGCCGCCCACCGCGCGAGCCGCACGCACTCCGCCCACGCGGCGTGACCTCAGCCCAGCGGCAACAGCAGCGTGAATGCCGCCCCCTGGCCGGGTCCGTCGGACCCGGCCAGCAGCTCGCCCCCGTGAGCGCGGGCGATGGCGCGGCTGATCGTCAGGCCGATCCCGCTCCCGCCATGGTCGCGGTCTCGCGCGGTGTCGGTGCGATAGAAGCGGTCGAAAAGGTGGGGCAGGTGGTCCGCCTCGATGCCATCGCCGGTGTCGCGCACCACGATCCGCAGCCGGTCGTCGTCGCGGCTCGCCTGGAGCGTCACCCGGCCCCCGGCAGGGGTATGCCGCAGGGCATTGACCACGAGGTTGTCCAGCACCTGCGCGATGCGGTCGACATCGACCGCGACGGTCACATCCGGGTCTGACCCGTCGGCGACCACCAGCTCGACGCCCTGTCGCTCGGCGGCCGCCCGGAAGGTCTCCCGGCTCCTGCTCAGCAGCGCACCGCTCGTTGTCACGGTGTGCTGGAGCCGGAGCTGGCCCTCTTCGATCTCGGAGATGTCCTTGATGTCACGGGTGAGCCGCAGGAGCCGGTCGGTCTGACGCCGGATCTCCTGGGGCACATCGGTGCCCGGCGTGACGACGCCGTCCTCCCACGCCTCGACGAGCAGGTTGATCGAGGCCAGCGGCGTGCGCATCTCGTGCGCGAGGTCGGAGAGCATCCGGGCGCGGACAGACTCGGTGGAGGCAAGTCGGGCCGACATGTCGTTGAAGGCGGTGCCCACCTCGGCCAGCTCGGTGGGGACACCGCGCGTCGGGACGTGCTGGGTGTAGTCACCCGACGCGACCTGGTGCGTGGCGGCAGCCAGACCGCGCAGCGGCTGGGTGACCCGGCGGGTCAGCAGCAGGCTGAGGACGGCCGCACCGACGCCGGCGATCGTCAAACCCACTGCGAGAGAGATGAACCCGGCCGACCGGAAAGCCTGGTCGGCATGCTCGAGCACCTCCGGCTGGGCGCCATGCCCGGTCCGCCGCATGTGCTCGTCAAAGATGGGTGGCCCGACGATAAGCGCCGTGCCGATCATCGTCGCCGCCATCGCGACCAGAATGCCGGCCTGGCCCGAGAGCAGCCGCGTCGCCAGGCTGCGGGTGGGCGAGCTCATGAGCCGTCGCCCATGCGATAGCCGACTCCCCGCACCGTGCGGATGTAGCGCGGCTCCGCGGGGTCGTCGCCGAGCTTGCGGCGGATGTGGGCGATGTGGACGTCGACCAGGTGCTCGTCACCGACCCAGCCCGGGCCCCACACCTCGTCGACGAGCTGCCGCCGCGAGAAGGCCAGCCGGGGACGGGCCGTCAGCGCGTCGAGCACGTCGAACTCGGTGCGGGTCAGCTCGACCGGTGAGTCGCGGACCTCGACCGTGCGGGAGGTGGGGTCGAGCGCGAGGTCGCCGAAGCGGCGCCGTGCGGACTCGTGGGTGCTGGCAGCGCCGGCACGGGGCCGGCGCAGCAGCACCTGCACGCGCGCCACCAGCTCTCGGGCACTGAACGGCTTGGTCATGTAGTCGTCGGCGCCCACCGACAGCCCGATCAGCATGTCGACCTCGTCGGCGCGGGCGGTGAGCATGAGGACGTAGCAGTCGCTGAAGGTGCGGATCTGGCGACATACCTCGATGCCGTCCAGGCCAGGCAGGCCGAGGTCGAGGACCACGACGTCGGGAGCCAGCTCGCGCGCGGCCCGCACCGCGGCCAGACCATCGGCCTCGATGGTGACCGCGAGCCCGGCGCGCTCGAGATAGGTGCCGATGGTCCCGGCGAGGACTGGCTCGTCGTCGACCACCAGGGCGCGGGGCTGGGGCGCTGTCATGGCGCACAGTCTCCCCAATGCGGGTGGGCTGACCAGCGTCGAGGGGTGGCCGGGACCGCGCATCTTCGTCGTTTCTTCATGGAACGGCCAGCGCTTGGCCAGGGTGGCCGCCAGAGGGTGGGGCCATGACCACGCTCTCCCCCGCCCGCCCGGTGGCGGACTCCCGGCGCCTGCCCGCGATGCCGGAGGCGTCCAATGCCACCCTCGCCACCGTCGGCGGTCTGGCGCTCCTCGCGATCGCGCTGGGACTCTTCCTGCCCGACCGCACGGTCGGCGGTGACATGCCGGGGATGCCGTCGACGCACTACATGGGGCTGCTCGCGGCCAGCCAGCCGTGGAACCTGCTGCTCTTCATGGCCCTGCCCGTCGTCCTCGCCGAGACCCTCGCGATCACCGAGATAGCGCTGCTGTTCGGCCCGAAGCCCGCCTGGGTGCGCACCCTCAACCGGGTCGCCGGCCTCCTAGCCGGTCCGGTGATGCTCGGGATCCTCCTCCATCTCATCCGGTATGCCGTGGCGCCACTCACGGTGAACGGCGGCTGGCGTGGGCCGGCCGACGTCATCGCGGTGCTGGCCTATCTCGCCGGCGCGGTGCCGATGATGGGCATCACGCTGGTCGAGCTCGGGCTGTTGGGTGATGACGAGCGCTCCCGGTGGCGACTGCACGCGGTCTTTGTCGCGGCCTTCCTCGTCGTCGCGCACATCGCGATGATCTTCGGGATGCTCGACCCATCCGTGATGGGATGGCAGGACCCGGCGAGCACCCACCTCATGCCGGACGGCACGCAGATGCCGGGCATGCACCACTGACCGAGCCCACCCGATCTCAAACCTGCACCAAGAGCACGCATCGCAGACCAACGCATCCCCCGACACCCACGGAGACCGACGAACCATGCGCACCACCCTCGCCGCCCTGACGCTCACTGCGCTCGCCCTTGCCGGATGCGGCTCCGATGACCCCAGCGGGAATGGGACGGCCGGGTCCGCCTCCTCGGCTGCGTCGTCCGCTGCCTCGCCCGCGTCGTCAGACGCTGCCTCGTCGGCGGCTTCCTCGGCCGACCTTCTGGCGCGGAATGGCCTGTCCGGCAAGGATGCCCGCGCGATCATCGCCGATCTGGAGGCCTCCCAGGAGGACCGCGAGGCCGGCCCGATGGGATCGGTGCGGCCGGACCAGCTGATCCTGAGCGACGACGGTGGCGAGGTCTCGCTGCCGATCCCTGACGGACAGTTCTATCTGTCGATCGCGCCCTATCTGACCCAGACCCACGACTGCTTCAACCACAACCTGGCCACCTGCCAGGGCGAGCTCGCCGGCGAGGAGGTGGCGCTCAAGGTCACCGGATCGGACGGCAAGGTGGTCTTCGACGAGACGGTCACGACCGCGGCCAACGGCTTCGCCGGGATCTGGCTGCCCCGCGACATCGAGGCGACTCTCACCGTCACCCACGACGGCAAGACCGCGACGACGCCCATCGCGACCGGCGCCGACGACCCCACCTGCCTGACGACCGTCAAACTCGCCTGAGCCGATCCCTCACCCAGCCGCCCCGGCAGGTCTAACGTCGCACAATGCGGAGCAAACTGCTCCCGCCCATGTGAGCGCGGAGGACCTGCCGTGAAGATCGGTGTCCCGAAGGAAGTCAAGAACCGCGAGTACCGCGTCGCCCTCACCCCCGTCGGGGTGCACGAGCTGGTCGAGCACGGGCACGAGGTGGTCGTGCAGGCCGGCGCCGGCGAGGGCTCCCAGATCCACGACGAGGCGTATGCCGCCGCGGGTGCCACGATCCTGCCCGACGCCGACGAGGTGTGGGGCGGCGCCGAGACCGTGCTCAAGGTCAAGGAGCCGGTCGAGGAGGAATACGGCCGGATGCGCGAGGGGCAGACCCTCTTCACCTATCTGCACCTGGCCGCGGACAAGCGGCTGACCGAGGAGCTGCTGGCCCGCAAGGTCACCGCCCTCGCCTACGAGACCGTGCAGCTGCCGTCGGGAGCGCTGCCCCTGCTCTATCCGATGTCGGAGGTCGCCGGGTGCCTCGCGCCGCAGGTCGGCGCGCACTCGCTGATGAAGGCCCAGGGCGGCCGCGGTGTGCTGATGGGCGGCGTCGGAGGCGTGGCCCAGGCCAAGGTCGTCATCCTCGGGGCCGGCGTCGCCGGCCAGAATGCCGCCAACATCGCCCTCGGCATGGGCGCCGACGTCACGCTCCTCGACACCGACCTCGACAAGCTGCGGATGTCCTTCTGGCGCTACAACAACCGGGTGCACGGGCTCGCGTCGTCCAAGCTGGCGATCGCCCAGCAGGTGCGCGCCGCCGACCTCGTCATCGGCGCGGTCCTCATCCCCGGCGCTGCCGCACCCAAGCTCGTCACCAACCGGCTGGTGAGTGAGATGAAGCCGGGCTCGGTGCTGGTGGACATCGCCGTCGACCAGGGCGGCTGCTTCGAGGACTCCCACCCCACCACCCACGACGACCCGACCTTCGAGGTGCACGACTCCGTCTTCTATTGCGTGGCCAACATGCCCGGGGCCGTGCCCAACACCTCCACCTATGCGCTGACCAACGCGACGCTGCCCTATGTCATCGCGCTCGCCGACAAGGGCTGGCAGCAGGCCTGCCGCGATGACGCCAGTCTGGCGCTGGGCGTCAACGCCCACGCCGGTCAGCTGACCAGTGCCCCCGTCGGCGAGGCCGTCGGCATCGAGGCGGTGACCGTCGAGTCGGTCCTGGCCTGAGCGGGGCGTGGTGCGGTGAGGTGGTGCCGCGCGCGGGCACGGCGCGGCATACTCCCCTCATGGCCTATGACGAGGATCTGGCGGCGCGCGTGCGTGACCTGCTCGAGGGGCAGCCGGGGGTCACCGAGAAGAGGATGTTCGGCGGCCTTGCCTTCCTGCTGGGGGGCAACATGGCCGTCGCCGCCAACAGCAAGGGCGGGCTGATGCTGCGCTGCGACCCGGAGGAAGGCGAGGCGCTCGCCGCCCGGGAGGGCGCCCACCTGATGGAGATGGGCGGGCGCGTCAACCGAGGCTGGGTGCACTACGACCCGTGGGTGGTCGCCGACTACGACGAGCTGGAGGCGCTCGTCGCCCGCGGCGTGGACTATGCGGGGTCCCTGCCAGCGAAGCAGCCGAAGTAGCGACCGACCGGCTCAGGAGGGGAAGACCTCGAGCGTGGCCGAGCGCGGACCGGGCGTCACGAGGTCGGCCACGATCGAGGCGTAGTGGCCGTACTTCGTGCGGTAGCCGTTGTCGGCTGCCGTCAGGTCACCCTCGTCCTCGACCTCCGTCCACGTGACGTCGAAGGTGCTGGCGCCAACCTCGAGGGCGCCCTGTCCGGTGGCGATGGCCCAGCGGAACCAGTCGGCGTCGCGGCCATTGGCCGAGCGGATGAAGACGCGGTCGGCGCCATCGGTCACCACCCAGATGATGCGGGGGCGGCGGAGGCTGCCGTCCTTGCGTCGGGTGAGGACGTGGATCTCTTGTGTCGCAGCGATTTTGGCGATGTCGCTGGCGTGCCAGTCGGTCATCAGGTTGCTCCTAAGGGTTAGGCGTTGGGTGTGGCCAGCGCGGCGGCATACTCGTCGTCGGTCACCTTGTCGCCCCAGACGACACCGTCGCCCTCCCACATGGCCAGGTGCTGCATGAAGCGGTCGGAGACCGCGCCGTGCCAGTGCTCCTCGCCCTCGGGGCACCAGAGGCTCTGGCCCGGGCGGACGATCTCGACGGCGTCGCGGGTGGCGACGACGGCCAGACCCTCGGTGACGTGCAGGGTCTGGCCGAGCGGGTGGGTGTGCCAGGCGGTGCGGGCGCCCGGTGAGAAGCGGACCATGTTGACGCGCAGGCGGTCCTCGCCCGCGACGTTGGCCAGGACGTCGAACCAGACGTCGCCGGTGAAGATCTCCCGGGGCGCCGCGACGGTGCCGTTGCTCTCGAGGAACTGCATGGCGTCTCTCCTAGACGGGGGTCGGGGTGGTGGCCCAGCTCGCCAGCAGGGCGAGGGCCTGGGCGGAGGGGTGTCGGGGGCGGCGGTATAGACATTGAGGCGCAGCCCCTCGTCGGCAGCGAGGTCGAATGCCTCGAAGTCGAGCTCGAGGTCGCCGACGAGCGGATGGTGCAGGCGTTTGGTGCCGGCGCGGTGATAGCGCACGTCGTGGGCGGCCCAGCGCTGCCTGAATCGCTCACTGCGAGTGGAGAGTTCGCCGATCAGGTCCTGGAGCTGGGGGTCATAGGGGTCGCGACCGGCCTCCGCGCGGAGGAAGGCCACGGCGTCGTCGCTGATCTTGGGCCAGGTGGGGAAGAAGTCCTGGGCGGCCGGGTCGAGGAAGACGAAGCGGGCGGAGTTGGGCGCCGATCGACCATGGACGCTGGAGTCATAGACGGGGGCGTAGAGGGCGTGCCCGACCGCGTTGGCAGCCAACAGGTCCATCCGGCCGTTGCGCACATAGGCCGGCGTCGGCAGCGCGTCGAGGATGCGCTGGACGGTGGGGCGGACGCGGGTGCGGGTCGGTGTGCGGCGAGGCGGTCTGCGGGTGGCCAGGGTCTGCACGAGGTGGACGAGGTGGTCGCGCTCGGCCTCGTCGAGCTGGAGCGCGTGGGCGACGCCCTCGAGGACGGAGTCGCTCACCTCGCCGACATTGCCGCGCTCCAGGCGGGTGTAGTACTCGACGCTGATCCCGGCAAGCATGGCGACCTCTTCGCGGCGGAGCCCCGTCACCCGGCGGTTGCCGCCATAGACGGGCAGCCCCGCCCGCTCGGGGGTGATCTTGCCGCGCCGGGTGGTGAGGAAGTCGCGCAGCTCGTCCTTGGGGTTCACGTTTTCACGGTATGCCGCGCGCACCGCTCCGAGGGAGACCCTGTCAGTACCACCCGGGATCAGGACCTCCCGGGTGCAGTCGCACCCAGGATCAGGACCATCGGGGGGTCGCACCGGGATCAGCACCACCGAGGATCAGCACCACCCGGGGTCGGTCGGACCCATCGAGTGCTGTGCCGATCCCTAGAAGGGTGGGGGTTGGGCGGCGGCGGCCTGGGCGGCTTTGCGGGCGGTCTCGGCGGCGG
>JAJTBD010000029.1 GCA_021287075.1 Micrococcales bacterium
CATCGACCATGCCGTCCAGCTGCTCCACGAGTGTCTCGAACATGTGTTCGATTCTTGTAGGCAGCGCCGCCAGGCGTAAGAGCCGCGGGCAGATCTGTGGACAACGGATTCTGTTTTCCTGCAATCGAACCCGTCGATCCCGTCGGGCTGGGTCTGGTCATGGGTGAGCAGCCGGTCTCACACATCGCGATCGCTGCACGTTCATCAAGCAGGACTCGCTGGACGAGCGGGCCCCGCCCCAGTCAGGATCGCCGAGTGAGGACCGCCCAGTGACAACACCCGACGGCGCACGGACGGACGGAGCGCGACAGCCCGGCGGCATTGGGGGCAGCGCACGGCCGGACACTGCACGCAGCGCCCAAGCCGGCAGCGCACGGCCCAGCAGTGCACAGCCGGCTCCGCACGACGCTGATCACGCAGCCGGCTCCGCGGACCACGCCAACGACCCCAAGGTCCTGGCCGCGGCCGCCGTCACTGTCCTGCTGTGGGCGTCGGCGTTCATCGCGATCCGCGGCGCGGGGCCCGACTTCGACCCCGGCGCGATGGCCCTGCTGCGGATGGCGGTGGGCAGCGTCGCTCTCGGCGGCATCGCGGCATACCAGGGCATCAAGCGGCCACCACGACGTGCGGTGCCGTGGATCATCGGCTGGGGCGTGGCGTGGTTCTGCATCTACAACATCGCGCTCAACACCGCCGAGCTCACCATCGACGCAGGCACGGCCGCGATGGTCGTCAACCTCGCGCCGCTCATGGTCGTTGCGCTCGGCGGGCTCTTCCTCGGCGAAGGCTTCCCGCGAGGACTCGTGATCGGTGCGCCGGTGTCCTTCCTCGGCGTCGTCCTCATCGGCACCCAGAGCAGCGGCGGGCACATCGAGCTGTGGGGACTCTTCCTCGCCCTCGTCGCAGCGGTGATGTATGCCGCGTGCACCCTCGTGCAGAAGCGCCTCCTCCGCACGGTCGACGCCACCACGCTCACGTGGCTGGGCGCCGTCGCCGGCACCGTGGCGCTGCTCCCCTGGGCCGGCCGTCTCGTCAGCGACCTGCGCAGCGCGCCGATGGGCAGCACCCTGGGCGTCGTCTATCTCGGCATCTTCCCCACGGCGATCGCCTTCACCACATGGGCATATGTCCTGGCCCGCACCAGCGCCGGCCGCACCGCTGCGACGACCTACGTGGTGCCCGCGATCGCCATCGTCATGTCGTGGCTCATCCTCGACGAGGCACCCACAGCGATGATGCTCGTCGGCGGCGCCCTCTGCCTGCTCGGCGTCTTCATCACGCGCCTGCGCTGGACTCGCCGGGACCCCGCGTCCCGCTAGGTGGCGCGACGTCGACGTCGCACCAGACCTCGACCAGCTCGACTACCAGCCCGTCGCACAGGGTCATGAAATCGGCGACCGCGAAATCCTTCAGCTCGCCATCGACATAGCCCCGCACATGCGAGCGCCCGGCCGCACGGTCCCCGTCGCCCACGCAGTCCTCCAGCTGGAGGTCGTGGAAGCCCGGGTAGTCGGCGTTGAAACGCACCCACCCCTCGCGGTCGAAGGTCTCACCGGTATGGACCATGCGGCATACGAAATCGTCATGGAGCAGCCCACCGAGGCCCTCCCAGTCGTGCGCGTCGATCGTCTCGGCCAGCCGCCGCATCATCGTTGTCGCGTCCATGACCAGACCCTGCCAGCGACCACCGACAGCGGCGAGGAGATGGCGTTGCGTGGGAGCATCGGGCTCGTGACCACCGACGCGGACCGTCTCGCCGAGTTCGTCCGGCTGCGGCGGGTGCGCGACCGCATCGACCGCGAGTTCGCGCAGCCGCTGACGGTCGCCGAGCTCGCACGCGGAGCGCACATGAGCGAGGGCCACCTCAGCCGGCGGTTCAAGGCGGCATACGGCGAATCGCCCTACTCCTATCTGATGACCCGTCGGATCGAGCGGGCGATGACGCTGCTCGCCGACGGCCACTCGAGCGTCACCGACGCGTGCTTCGCCGTCGGGTTCTCCTCGCTCGGCACCTTCTCGACGAGGTTCACCGAGCTGGTCGGTATGCCGCCGAGCGCCTACCGCCGCAACGCGCAGCCCCTCGAGGTGCCGGCCTGTCACGTGCGGGCCGTCAGCAGACCGGTCAGGAATCAAGAAGCACCGCCGCTGCGGCGGACCTAGTCTCGTCGGCATGACGACCACAATCGCCTCCAGCTTCCTCCCCCACACCGACCCCGAGGCCTCGCTCGCGTTCTATCGCGACGTCCTCGGCTTCGAGGTCCGGCTCGACGTCGGCCAGGGCACGATGCGCTGGGTCACTGTCGGGGCGCCCGGCCAGGACGCCTCGATCGTGCTGACTCCCCCGGCCGTCGACCCGGGCCTCACTGACGCCGACCGCGCCGCAATCACCGAGATGATGGCCAAGGGCACCTATGCCGCCATCAACCTCGTCACCGACGACCTCGACGCGACCTTTGCCCGGCTCCAAGAGTCCGGCGCCGACATCGTCCAGGAGCCCACGGACCAGCAGTGGGGCGCCCGTGACTGCGCCGTCCGGGACCCCGCCGGCAACATGATCCGGATCGCGCAGGCGGGGTGACCGCACAGGCAGCGCCGCGCCCGCGGAAGGGTCGCGGGCGCGGCGCTGGTCTGGGCGCGTCAGCTCAGGTCGCTGCGGTCGCGCTTGCTGTCGGGGCGGCAGTGCTCGTCGTCGTGGTGGAAGTGCTCGTGCCGTTGGCATCCGTCGCATCGGAGCTGCTCGTCGTCGACTGGGCGCCCTGAGCGGTGCCCTGAGCCGCGCCCTGCGGCGCACCGCCGCCACCCGGCCCGGCCTCGGTGATCGTCGCGAGATCCTCGCTGACGTCATACATCACCTGCTGGCCGTCCAGCGTGCCGAGCACGTCATAGGAGCCGTCGGGATCCTCGCGCACCTGGGTGACGGTCAGGTCGGCGTATTTCGTCTTGACCGCGTCGGAGACCTTGGTAGCCGCCGAGCCCGACAGCACCGTGTCGCTGGAGCCCTGCTGACCCTGCTGGCCCTGCTGGCCGGGCGCGCCCTGGCCCTGCTGGCCGGGCGCGCCATAGCTGCTCGCGGCAGTGGTGGTGGACGGGGTGCTGTCGAGGGCGTTGGCGGCGGCGGCTCCGCCACCGCGCAGGATGAGACCGGCCGCGGCGGCGCTGATCATCGACTTGGGGGACATGCTGGGCATGGGGTGCTCCTTGCTGATTCGGCGAGTTCGCCTGTGCCAGTGACCATCACCGACTGACTCCACAGTGGGCACCGACCCTGTCCGTGGGCTGTCGGGCAGATGGGCCCCTCCTACGGAGGTGTCGCCGGCCGCGCTCTCTCGCCTACCCTCGAGGAGATGACCACCCTCAACTTCGAGCGGACGTATGCCGCGGCGGTGCCCCAGCTGTCCCTCCCCTGGCGTGCCGCGCCGGCCCCCGACCCGCAGCTGGTCGTGCTCAACGAGCCCCTCGCCCGCGGGCTGGGCCTCGACCCCGACGAGCTCCGCGCACCGGAGGGCATCGCGCTCCTCACCGGTCAGGTGCCAGAGGGCGTCGAGACGGTGGCGCAGGCCTATGCCGGGCACCAGTTCGGCTCCTATTCACCCCGGCTCGGCGATGGCCGCGCCCTGCTGCTCGGCGAGGTGCTCGACACGGCCGGCCGCCGACGCGACCTCCATCTCAAGGGCTCGGGCCGTACGCCGTTCGCGCGCGGGGGCGACGGCCGGGCAGCGCTCGGGCCGATGCTGCGCGAATACCTCATGGGCGAGGCGATGCACGCCCTCGGCATCCCCACCACCCGCGCGCTGGCCGTGGTCACCACCGGCGAACACGTTGTGCGAGAAGAGGTCCTGCCCGGCGCAGTGCTCAGCCGAGTCGCCTCCAGCCACCTGCGCGTCGGCACCTTCCAGTATGCCGCGGCGCACCAGGACCTCGACCTCCTCCG
The DNA here is from genome assembly GCA_021287075.1 of Micrococcales bacterium. Lineage (GTDB taxonomy): Bacteria > Actinomycetota > Actinomycetes > Actinomycetales > Dermatophilaceae > JAJTBD01. Next base: position 3,932 of record JAJTBD010000029.1, read on the forward strand.
CTCCCTCGCGGACTACGCCATCGAGCGCCACTACCCTGCCGCGGCCAAGGCCGACGAGCCCTATCTCGCGCTCTATGACGCCGTCGTGAGCGCCCAGGCCGATCTCGTCGCCCAGTGGATGAATGTCGGCTTCATCCACGGCGTGATGAACACCGACAACATGACGATCTCCGGCGAGACGATCGACTACGGGCCGTGCGCCTTCATGGAGCAGGTCGACCCCGCAACGGTTTTCAGCTCGATCGACCACCAGGGCCGCTATGCCTATGGCAACCAGCCCGCGATCGCGCAGTGGGATCTCGCGCGTCTCGGCGAGACGCTGCTCCCCCTCCTCGGTGACGAGCAGACCGCGGTCGACAAGGCCATGGGCGTGCTCGGGGCCTTTGGCGAGCGCTATGACCGCGCCGCAGCCGGAGGGATGGCCCGCAAGCTCGGGCTCACCCCCGAGACCGCTGCCGCGGAGCCGGAGGCGGTCCGCGTCCTGATCCAGGACCTGATGGCACTCCTCAAGGAGCACCGGGTCGACTTCACGCAGTTCTTCCGCCGGCTCTCCCAGGGCCTCGTCGAGGAGCTCTTCACCGACTGGGCGCCCTTGCAGCAGTGGGACTCCCGCCGTCGGGCGCTCCTGCCAGACGACCCCGCCAAGGTGACCGACCAGATGCTCGCCAGCAACCCGGCATACCTCCCTCGCAACCGGCGGGTCGAGGACGCGCTGGAGGCTGCGACGCAGGGAGACCTCACGGTCTTCCACCACGTGCTCGAGGCGGTCACCGACCCCTACACCGAGCGTCCCGGATTCGAGGACCTGCTCGGCCCGGCCGAGGGCGGCCTGCCCCACGTGACCTACTGCGGTACCTGAGCACTCACGCCGCTCTCATGCCGGACCGTCGCTCGAGCGCGGCGATCAGCAGGATGCCGATCATGATGAGCCCCAAGCCGATCCAGCCCTGGGCGGTGATGCGCTCGTGGAGGATGAGGGTGGCGAGCAGCGTCGCCACGATGGGCTCGGCGAGCGCGAGCGTGGTGGCCGTCGACGCGGACAGCCCGCGCAGCCCATAGCCAAAGAGCAGATATGCCGCGGCCATCGGCACGACCGCGAGGTAGGCCAGCACGAGCAGACCGCGACCGCTCAGGAGCGGACCGGGGTGGCCGAGCGCGAACGCAGGGAGCAGCGCCGCCGCCGCGACGACGAAGAGCCCGGCCATCACCGAGCGCGACGGCAGGCCCCTGCCGATGAGGGACGCGCCGGCCCAGGAATAGAGCGCATAGCCGAATCCCGCTGCGAGACCTAGCGTCACGCCGAGCACGGGGCTGTCACCGCCGGAGGCGTGGGCCGACAGGCTGAGCAGCGTGATGCCCAGGACCGACAGCGCGGTCGCGAGCGCCCAGCCGCCGGAGACCCGACGGCGCTCGATGACCAGCTCCAGCAGCGCGGCAAAGACCGGTCCCGACCCGAGCGCCAGCACATTGCCGATCGCGACGCCGACGAGGTCCATCGACCAGTAGTAGAAGCCGGCATACATGCAGACGCCGATCGCCCCGACGAGGAGCAGCGGCCAGGTCGACCGGTCGCGCAGCAGCGTCCGCACCGGCCCGATGTCGACGGCCAGCAGCACGAGCGCGCCGAAGCCGAAGGTGGCCAGACCCACCAGAGCCTGGTTGCTGCCGGCCGGGGCGTGATGGGCGACGGTGCCGGTCGTGCCCCACAGCACCGCTGCGAGCAGGACCGCGACGGTGTGCCGCTGCCGCTCGCCGTTGCCTGCCTGGGCCGTCGCTGTGGCCACGTCCGCTCCCCTCGCCATGTGCTGCCGGAGCGAGTATGCCGCGCCGCGGCCCTGCCGTCGGCCGCCGTCCGTCCCCACGGTTGCTGACGGGTCAGGGGGCGGACTCACACCACCAGATCTCCCCACGGGCGAGGTCGGCGTCAACGGTGGTGCTCACCCTCACCTCTGCCATGCCATCAGGCCTCGGGGATCTCCCGGCTGAAGGTCTCGAGAGTGATGTCCTCGGGCTCGGGGCCGCCGCGGACGCCGGTGTCGAGACCGTCGAGCGTGGTCAGCTCCTCGGGGGTGAGCTCGAAGTCGAAGACATCGAAATTCTCGGCAATGCGGCTGGGGCGCACCGACTTCGGGATCGCCGAGCGGCCCTGCTGGAGGTGCCAGCGCAGCATGACCTGGGCGTTGGACTTGCCATGGCGCCGCGCTATCGCGCCGATCGTCGGGTCCTCGAAGGCGTTGCCGACACCGGCCTGAAAGCGGTATTCGGTGATGCCGCCGATGGGCGACCACGCCTGGGTGATGGTGCCGAGCGCGGCGTCGGCCTCCTGCACGTCCCGCTGGGTGAAGAAGGGGTGCACCTCGACCTGGTTGACCGCGGGCACGACCTCGACCTCCTTCATGAGGGCGTCGAGGTGGCGGGGCATGAAGTTGCTGACGCCGATGGCGCGCACGCGGCCGTCGGCGAGCAGCTGCTCGAGGGCGCGGTAGCCGCCGACCGTCCGCTCGAACGCGCTCGGCAGCGCCTGGTGGAGGATGAACAGGTCGAGCGTCTCGACGCCCAGCTTGCCGGTCGACTTCTCGAAGGCATGCAGGGTCTCGTCATAGCCGAAGTCGTTGATCCAGACCTTGGTCTCGATGAAGACCTCGTCGCGGGGCAGTCCGCTGCGCCGGATCGCCTCGCCGACGCCACGCTCATTGCCGTATGCCGCGGCCGTGTCGATGAGCCGGTAGCCCACCTTGAGCGCCTCCTCGACGGCGGTGGTCGTCTCGTCGGGTGGCGTCTGGAAGACGCCGAAGCCGAGGGCGGGCAGCTGGACTCCGTTGTTGAGTGTCAGATCCATGGCCCCCACGCTAGGCGCCGGGGCGCGCGGGTGGGAGTCCCTGTCGGGTCCCCCCACGTGCGCCACCCTTCCGGCAGCCGACGACACCCAGCATGATGGGCCGGTGACCTTCAATGTCGTGGAGACCCCCATCGCGCAGCTGCGCGCCGCCCTCGAGTCAGGTGAGGTGACCGCGGTCGGGCTCGTCGCGGCATACCTCGAGCGCATCGACCGCTATGACGGGCCGGACACCGAGACGGCGCTGAACGCCGTCGTCGTGCGCAACCCCCGCGCGCAGGAGGAGGCTGCCGAGTCCGACGCACGGCGTGCCCGCGGCGAGACGCGCGGCCCGCTCGATGGGATCCCCTACACGGTCAAGGACTCCTATCTGGTCGACGGGCTGACCGCGGCCTCGGGGAGCCCGGCCTTCAAAGACCTTGTGGCGCAATGGGATGCGTTCACCGTCGGGCGGCTGCGGGAGGCCGGCGCGATCTGCCTCGGCAAGACCAACATGCCGCCGATGGCCAATGGCGGCATGCAGCGCGGTGTCTATGGGCGGGCGGAGAGCCCCTACAACGGCGCCTACCTCACGGCGCCCTTCACCTCCGGCTCGTCCAATGGCGCGGGGACGGCGACGGCGGCGAGCTTCGCGGCATTCGGCCTGGCGGAGGAGACCTGGTCGAGCGGTCGGGGGCCGGCGTCCAACAACGGCCTGTGCGCCTACACCCCCTCCCGCGGGGTCATCTCGGTGCGCGGCAACTGGCCACTCGTGCCGACGATGGATGTCGTCGTGCCCTATGCGCGCACGATGGCCGAGCTGCTCGAGGTGCTCGACGTGATCGTCGCCGATGACCCGCAGACGCGCGGCGACCTGTGGCGGATGCAGCAGGCGGTGCCCATCCCTGCCGCCAGCGAGGTGCGCCCGGAGTCCTATCCGGCGCTGACACAGGGCCCAGAGGCGTTGCGCGGCAAGCGGATCGGCATCCCCCGGATGTATGTCAACGCCGACCCCGACGCGGGGACCGGCGTGCCCGCACCGGTCGACCGGGTGACCGGCCAGCGCATCGAGACCCGCGCCTCGGTCATCGACCTGTGGGAGGCGGCGCGCCGCGATCTCGAGGCCGCCGGCGCCGAGGTGGTCGAGGTCGACTTCCCGGTGGTCAGCAACTATGAGGGCGACCGGCCGGGCGCGCCGACGATCGAGACCCGCGGCATCGTGCCGCCCGAGTGGTTCGACGTCGAGCTGTGGGACCTCAGTGCCTGGGGCTTCGACGACTTCCTGCGCGCCAACGGCGATCCTGCGCTCGGCCGGCTGGCTGACGTGGACGGCATGCAGATCTTCCCCGACCCGCCCGGCGCGCTGCCCAACCGCGAGGCCGAGGGCACACCGGGCATGGAGGAGTATGTCGAGATCGCCCGGCGCGGCATCACGCCGTGGGACCAGACCCCTCACCTGGCGGCGGCGCTGCGGGGGCTGGAGGAGACCCGGCGCCTCGACCTCGAGGAGTGGCTGGACGGGCTCGGGCTCGACGCCGTCGTCTATCCCGCGGTCGCCGACGTCGCGCCAGCGGATGCCGACACCAATCCCGCCTCGAGCGAGATCGCCTGGCGCAACGGCACCTGGGTGGCCAACGGCAATCTCGTCCCCCGTCATCTCGGGATCCCGACCGTGACCGTCCCGATGGGCGTCATGGCCGACATCGGTATGCCGGTCGGCCTCACCTTCGCCGGCCGCGCCTATGACGACAGCGCCCTGCTCACTCTCGCCGCGGCATTCGAGGCCACCGGGGTGCGCCGCAGCGCACCGCCGCGCACCCCCTGAGCAGCGCGACTGGGGCTTGGGCGCGTCAGCGCAGTGCCGGGTCCTCGCGTCGCGCCAGCCGGACCACCGCGAGGGCGACCACCAGCCCCAGGACGAGCTGGGCGAGCAGCGGGAGGATCTGGGCGGTCACATCGGACTGCACGGCGACGAGGTTGTCGCCGCGCAGCAGCCCGCCACCGACGAAGACAAGGTTGTTTGCCACGTGCATGCCCATGGCCGCCTCGATGCCGGCCGTGCGCCAGCTGACATAGGTGAAGAGCACCGCGAGCAGGACATAGGTGACCAGCACGGCCGGCTGCGTCGCCGAGTGGACCGAGGCACCGCCCTGCCCTCCCCGCGAGACAGCCCTAGCTCGGCGTCAGCACGATCGCCCGCCGCAGCACGTCACGAGCGCGCTGGAGGCGCTTGCGCGCTGCCGCAGGGCGGATGTCCAGGGCCGCAGCGGCCTGCTCGCAGGTCAGGCCATGCCAATAGACGAGCTGGACGATCTCACTCTGGTCCGCCGGCAGCGCCCGCACCGCCTCCCCTACGTGGTCGGTGCTCCCCGAGGCGGCCTGTGGCTGGGTCATCAGATAGTCGGCGAGGCGCGCCGTCGCAGCCGACCGGCGCCCCTCGCTGCGGCGGTGATTGGCCAGCTGCCGGCGGGCGACCCCAAACATCCACGCGAGGGCGTCGCCGTCGTCCGATGGCACATCGGTGATGCGCCGCCAGGTGGTGGTGAGGGTCTCGGCATAGACATCGCAGGCGTCGTCACGGGATGCGCAGCGGCTGGCGAGATAGGCCAGCACCCGTGGCCCGCACTCCCGCGCGAGATGGTCCAGGCGGGCCTCGTCGCGGGTCATCGATCCACACCCTCGTTGGGGCCGCCGGGGGCGTAGGAGCTGTTGGCGAGCCAGAACTCGTCGAGCTTGGCGAAATCGCCGGCCCGGGCGGCATCCCGATAGGGCTTCCACTGCTCGTCGCCGTTAACGCCGAGCCGGTCCTGGGCGTCCATGAGGTCAGCGAACCGGTTGGCGGCCTCCCACGCCTGCTTGGTCCGCCCGGCCTCGTGCGCCGTGTGAGCCTCGTCCAGCCACCAGTCCTGCGCAGTCCACAGCACCTGCGAGCGCAGGCCCGTGCTCTGCTGGCGCTCGCCCGAGCCCGCACAGTTCTCCCTGGCCTGCCACTGGACCCGGCTCGCGGTCTGGTCGCTGATCGCGGTCCACGTCATGCCGGGGGGCGGGTCCATGGCCGGCTTCGGCAGACTGCGCAGGTATGCCGCGAGGTCTGGCTTGCACACGTCGACCCACTCACTGCCGTCCTCCTCGGACAGCTCCGCCTGGCCGAAGGTGCCGGTCTGCACGAGGTAGCGGTGGGTGGCATACGCCGCGGGAGGGGCGATCACCAGGGCCGCGAGCGCCACCCCGATGGCGGCGCGGCGGTTGCGACGCCGGCGCAGCGCCCCAGCAGCGCGCTCGCGGTCGGTGTGGATGATCTCGCGGGCGAGCGTGGCGCTCAGCGCACCCGCCTCCGGGTCCGGGGCCGGGGCCCCGCGGACGAGCAGACTCTCCAGCTCGGTATCGGTCAGTGTCATGGCAGGCCTCCCTTGGCTGTCCACGCCGTGCGGCGTGCTCTCACCTGGGGAATGTCCGCTCACGCCATCAGTGTGACCGCGGCCCCGTCACGGTGCTGTGCGGCCGCGCCGGTTGCGCGGCCGCAGCCGCACGCCGGGCAGGGCCGGGGCGGGGATGCGCTCGACGTCGCCCACATAGCCGTCGACGGCGCCGAAGCGGTCGGAGCGCGCCTGCCAGGCCTCGCGATAGGCGACGATCTCGTCGTGGGAGCGGCCGACGAAGTTCCACCACATGACGATCTCCTCCTCGAAGGGCTCACCTCCGAGCAGGATCAGCCGGGCACCCTCCGGGCCCGCTTGCAGCGCAAGGCGATCCGGGCCCGGGTCGAGGCAGCCGAGGTGACCGGGAGAGAGCGTCGAGCCCGCCAGGGTCACCTCGCCCTGGTCGACCAGGACGGCGTGCTCGTATGCCGCGTCGACCGTCAGCTCGAGCCGTGCGCCGGGCGCGAGGTCGAGCTGGGCTCCCAGCAGCGGCGTGAAGGTGTGCACAGGGGAGCTGGCGACTTCGGCGAGCGAGCCGAGGAAGACGCGCGCCTCGCCGGCACCGTCCGGGAGCGCGGCCACCTCCGGCGCGTGGTGCTCGAAGCCGCGCCCGGTCTCGCGGGCGCCGTCCGGCAGCGCGACCCAGAGCTGCACCCCGTGGAGGACGCTGGTGGCCGCGGTCGAGACCTCCGAGTGGCAGATGCCGTGCCCGGCGGTCATCAGGTTGATCTCGCCCGGGCGCACCAGCCCGACCACCCCGCCGCTGTCGCGGTGCTCGATCTCCCCCTCAAACAGCCACGACACTGTCTGTAGCCCGGTGTGCGGGTGCGGCGGCACGTCCATGCCGCCCTCGTTGCCCGCCCGCACCTGCGTCGGGCCGTAGTGGTCGACGAAGCACCAGGCGCCGACAAAGGACCGGTCCCGGTGGGGCAGCGTGCGCCGCACGTGGATGGCGCGCAGCCCGCCCAGCGGCACGTCGCGCGGGCGCAGGATCTCGACGGTCACGAGGTCTCCTCGCTGGGTGGGAGGCGCAGCCCGCGAGGCAGGTCCTCCAGCAGGCGCAGCCAGATCTCGCTCGCGGTCGGATAGCTGGGCACCGCATCACGCAGCACGTGCACCGGCACCCGACCCGCGATGGCGATGGTCGCCGCATGCAGCTGCTCCCCCGCCTCCGGTCCGACGAAGGTCGCGCCGACGACCAGGCGGGAGTCGGCGTCGACGACGAGCTGGGCGGCGCCCGACACATCGTCGCGCAGCAGCGCGGATCCGGCCGCGGAGCCATAGGGCACCTGGGCCACAACGACGTTGGCGTATGCCGCCCGCGCCTCCTCCTCGGTCAGCCCCACCATCGCGACCTGCGGGTCGGTGAAGACGACCTGCGGCACGGGCGCGTCGGCAGCCGGGGCCGGATCCGGCCGGCCGGTCGCGCGGGCGGCGATCTGGGCGCCCAGCACCCGGGCGCGGTATTTGCCCCAGTGGGTGAGGGGCGCCTCACCGCTGGCGTCGCCGACGAGGACCAGCCAGTCGGGCAGCGCGTCCGGGTCACCTGCCACCGCACCGGGGTCGAGCCCGATCGACTCGAGGCCGAGGCCTGACAGCCGGGGCCGTCGGCCCGTGGCGACGAGCACCTCATCGGACTCGATCTCGCCGCCTGAGGTGGTCAGGTTGACGGTGCCACCATGGACCCGGCCGAGGCCGGTGTCGGCAGCGTCGACGCGCTCACACGCGGTGACCTCGAGCCCGAGCCGGACGTCGATCCCGCTGTCGCGCAGCGCTGCCCGCACCGCCTCTCCGGCGAAGGGCTCGAAGCGGCCGAGCAACCGTTCGCCGCGGACCAGGAGGGTGACCTGCGAGCCCAGGGCGGCCATCCAGACCGCAGCCTCACAGGCCACGACACCGCCACCGACGATGGTCAGCCGCTCGGGGACCTCGACCACCCCGGTGGCGTCGCGCGACGACCAGGGTGAGCACGCGGCATACGCCTCGGGGACAACGGGCTCGCTGCCGGTCGCCAGGGCGACCGCGTGGCGAGCCTGCAAAACCGTTGTCACGCCGTCCTTCTCGACGGCGACCTGCCGCTCGCCCACGAGTCGCCCGTGACCGCGCACGACACGCAGACCCGCGCCCTCGGCCCACGACACCTGGCCCCCGTCGTCATAGCGCGAGACCCACTCGTCGCGCCGCGCGAGCAGCCGGGCGGTGTCGAGACGGGGCGCGCTCAGCCCGCCCAGGTGCTCGGCCGTCGCGGCGACCGAGATCGGACGGAGCAGGGCCTTGCTCGGCATGCAGGCGTAGTAGGAGCACTCGCCGCCGACCAGCTCCTGCTCGACGAACACCGCCGACAGCCCGGAGTCCTCGCTCGCATACTGCGCGAGGTTCTCGCCGGCCGGGCCCGCGCCGATGACGATGACGTCGACGGCCTCGACGCCCATCTCAGCCCTCGGCGGCCTGCTCGTCGGCCCCATAGACGAGCGGGATGTAGTCGGGGTGCTTGGCGATCCACGCCTTGATGAAAGGGCACGTGGGCAACACCTTGCGGCTGCCCTCGGCACGCACATCGTCGAGGCCATAGCGGGCGAGCGCGCCCCCGACGCCCTTGCCCTCGAAGGCCGGGTCCACCTCGGTGTGGGTGAAGGCGACGAGCTCGTCGGTCAGCTGGTATTCGGCGATGCCGGCACGCTGCCCGTCGATGTGGGCCTCATAGCGGCTCTCGGCCTCGTTCTTGGTCACGGTCACGTCGCTCATGGCCCTGCTCTCCTTTGCGCCGGTGGGTCCTCAGCCTGTCACAGCGGCCCTGACCTGCGCATCGAGCTCCATGAGGCGCTGGTATGCCGCGAGGTCGGTCTGCGCGCCGGCCTGGGTGCGTGCCGCGAGCGCCGCGACCTCGTCGGGGTCGAGCCCGTGGGCGCGCGCTCCCTCGAGGCTGCGGGGCGAGAGCAGGTCGGGCAGGCGGAAGGTGGGTGCGCTGCCGGGCGCCTCCGGGCCGTGGGTGATCCGCGGCTCGGGTGCGGCGGCCGAGGGCGGCACGGTGACCGCCCCTGCGACGAGCCGGGCGTATGCCGCATGCCCGGCAGCGCTCGGGTGGAAGGAGCCCTCGAGCGGCCAGGCGACGCCGTTGACCCACTCGTCCTCGTCGCAGACTGCATGGCCGACAAAGGGATCGACCACATCGACCACGGTGGCGCCGACCGTCGCAGCCGCCTCGGCGATGACTGCCGCCAGCTCGTCGGCCGCGGCGTTGAGCCGGGTCATCTCGTGGTCGGAGAAGAAGGTCGCCAGCTGGCAGTCCTCGCCGTTGAAGAGGCGCGGATAGGTGGTGACCACGAGCTCGGCCTGCGGGGCGCGCTCGCGCACCGCGGCATACAGCCCCCTCAGGCGAGTGGGCAGCTCGGTGCGGAGGGTGACCAGCGCGGCGTCGATCGCGGTGTCGCTGTCGGACATCCAGGCCGGCTCGGCCGCCGAGATGAGCACCGGTGCGAAGCCGATGTCGTTGCCGCCCAAGGTGATCGAGACCAGCCGCGTCGCGTCGGACAGAGCCCCCATTTGGTGGCGCTCGACGTCGGCGATCGTCGCGCCGAGACAGGCCTGATAGGCGAGGTCGAGCCCGAGGGTGCGGGCGAGCAGGACCGGATATCCGGCATCGGCACGCCAGCACCCGCTGGCGCGCGGCCCGCCTCCCACGCCCGCGGCATACGAGTCACCGAGCGCGACATAAACGGACGCCTCGGTCACGGTGCCAGCAGGCGTCGGGAGGAGCGCACGCCCGGCCCGAGCGAGGAGAGATGGCTGACGAGCTCGTCTGCGACAGTGTGCAGCTCGTCGTCGGTGAAGGGGTCGAGCGCGTCGAGGATGAACAGCGCCGAGGTCGTGCCGTCGCGCAGCTGGGTGCGCCGGCATTGGCGCCAGTTCCAGCGGCGGCAGGTCACGCCGGCGTCGTCGGCCCAGTCGACTTCGCCGGGGTCCGGGTGCTCGACGACGTCCTGCCCGCTCGCGGTGGTGTCGAAGGGCTCGTCGCCCGTGGCCCGCACGAGGCGGGGCGGACCGGCATATCCGGCCAGGTCCTCCCCGCCGAGGGGGATCTGGTGCATCACGGACAGCGCGTTGTAGATGTCGGTGAGCCGGTTGACGCGGGGCAGCCCGGCGTCGGCCCGTCGCAGGAGCGCCTCGAGGCTGTTGCGGGTGCGCTGCGGCTTGGACCCGAAGGCGCGATAGGCCTCCCGCCAGGCGGCGACGTGCGGGAGGTCCTCGACGGCCGACTCGGCCAGGGCCGTGCGGGCGGCGGTCTCGGCCGTGGTGAGCAGGGCCTCACTGTCAGCGTCGGTGGGCCCCGGCGTGATGCCCTCCACGGTGAGCAGCAGCGCGCGGTAGTCGGGGCGCAGGGCGAACACGGCGTCATCGACGGCGGCCCGGGCGAGGAGGTTGTCGTCCACGGCGGCAGTCTCGCACCAGGTGGGGCGCCCTCGCAGGGTCTCCCACGGCATACCCCTGCGTCGTAGCCTCGGGAGGTGGACAACAGGAGCGAGGTGCGCGAGTTCCTCCAGACCCGGCGCGCGCGAGTGACCCCCGACCAGGTGGGCATCCCCACCACGGGCACCCGGCGCGTGCCCGGGCTGCGGCGCGGCGAGGTGGCCGCGCTCGCCGGCGTGAGCGTGGAGTACTACTCGCGGCTCGAGCGCGGCGCGATCGCCGGTGCATCGCCCAGCGTGCTGGAGGCGCTCGCCCGGGCGCTGCGGCTCGACGAGGCCGAGCGGGCCCACCTCTTCGACCTGGCCAAGGCGGCCGAGGGCTCGGGGCGGCGCCGGCGCACGCCGAGGCAATGGCGGCCGCGGCCCACGCTCCAGTGGCTGCTCGACGGGATGACCGAGAGCGCGGCATTCGTCGCCAACGGCCGCACCGATCTCCTGGCGAGCAACGCGCTGGGCAGGGCCCTGCACGACGAGGTGTATGCCGCGGCAGCGGCCCGCGGGCAGGTGCCCAACTTCGCGCGCTTCATCTTCCTCGACGAGGCCTCGGAGCGCTTCTATCCCGACTGGGATCTCGCGGCCAGCACCAATGTCGCGATGCTGCGGACCCACGCCGGGCAGGAGCCGCATGACAGGGAGCTGCACGATCTGATCGGCGAGCTGTCCACTCGCAGTGAGGATTTCCGCACCCGCTGGGCCGCTCACAACGTGCGGATCCACGCGAGCGGCACCAAGCGCTTCACCCACCACGTCGTCGGCGACCTCGACCTGACCTATGAGGTGATGGACCTGCGCTCGGACCCCGGTCTGAGCGTGACGGCCTATACCGCCGAGCCGGCCTCCACCTCGGCCGAGCGGCTGCGCCTGCTCGCGTCATGGGCCGCCACCGACACCACCACCGCCCCGACCCACTGAGCCCAGGAGGACTGCATGGCAACGGTTCTGGTCACCGGATCGACCCAAGGACTCGGGCAAGGAGCGGCCGAGGAGCTGCTCGACGACGGCCACCGCGTCATCGTGCACGCGCGCAACGAGGACAGCCGGCACGGCCTCGACGACCTCGTCACCCAGGGGGCCCTCGCGGTCGTCGGCGATCTCGGCGACCTCGACCAGACTCGGGCGCTCGCGGAGCAGGTGCGCGAGCTCGGCCCCTGCGATGCGGTGATCCACAACGCCGGCGTCTATGAGGGCGCGGCGCTGCTGCCGGTCAACGTCGTCGCGCCCTATCTCCTGACCGCCCTGCTCCCCCGGCCGGAGCGGCTGGTCTATCTCAGCAGCGGCATGCACCGCGGTGGGCACGCCCGCCTCGACGGTCTCGACTGGAGTGGGTCGCGCGTGAGCGCCACCTATTCCGACAGCAAGCTGCTCGTCACCGCCCTCACCATGGGCGTAGCGCGGCTGTGGCCGGACGTGATGACCAATGCCGTGGACCCCGGGTGGGTGCCGACGCGGATGGGCGGGCGCAGCGCCCCCGATGACCTGCGCCTCGGCCGGGTCACCCAGATCTGGCTGGCCACGAGCGACGACGCGCAGGCCCGCACGACCGGTGGCTACTGGCACCACCAGCAGCGGCAGGAGCCGCACCCCGACGCGGCCGACCGCGGCATCCAGGATCGTCTGCTGGCCGCGCTCGCCGCGCACACCGGGGTCGTGCTCGAGGGTGCTCGGGCCTAGCGCCCTATCCCCTGTCCAGCTCGGCGCTGAAGCCGTCGGGCTGCTCCCGGACAAAGCGCATGTCGTCGGCCGACATCCGGCCGAGCCGGACGATCCCGTCGAAGTAGCCGATGTCCTCGTAGTAGAGGACGAGCACCCTGTTGGGCGCGTAGTAGCCGATCTCGTTGGCCTCGGGATCGGCGCCCGCCGGGACGCCCTCCATCGTCAGCGCCGCCGGGAGGGTGGCGGTCTTCTCCTGGCCGCCGAAGTCACTGAAAGTCAGGCTCAGCGGCGCTCGCCCGGCGAGGTCGCGGGCGGTCGCGTTGTCGTCGAGCTCGATCGGGATCGCGCGTCCGGCGATGGTCAGGGTCAGGTCGGTCATATGGGCTCCTGTCGTGGCGACGGATGCGCTGGTCGGGCCGGGCCGGCCGCCCTGGCCGGCCTGCGCCGACGGTGTGGTGCTCGGGCTCGTGCTCGTGCTCGTTGTCGGCTCGTCGCTCGACGAGACCGAGCACGCGGCGGCCGTCAGCAGCAGGGCGAGCGGCACCAGCACGCGGGCGGGGCGACGGCTCATCTGGGCTCCCTTGGTCGGCTCCCCTGACCGTGTGCCGTGTGCCCGCCGAGGAGGGAGGCCCTGTCTGGGCGCCCCACTCGCACTGCGCCCGCTCAGACGAGTGTCGCGGCCCACAGCCCCAGGAGTGCGGCCAGCACCGAGCCGATCACCATCGACACGAGGTATGCCGCGGCGCGGGCCCCGCCGTCGGTGTCCCAGAGGCGCACGACCTCGAGCGAGGCGGTGCTGAAGGTCGTGAAGCCACCGCAGAAACCGGTGCCGATCACCGCCTGTGTCCCGGCCGGAAAGCCGCTGTGCCCCAACGCGATCCCCGTGACCAGACCGAGGACGAAGGAGCCGGTTATGTTGACGGTCAGGGTGCCGAGCGGGAGCGCGCCGGGGCGCAGACGCCGGTTGACGAGGGCGTCGACCACGAAGCGGGCCACCGCGCCGAGGCCACCGGCGAGGGAGATCAGGAGCAGGCTCATGCGCCAGGCTCCGGCACCGGATCGCTCGGGCGGCGGCGGGCGATGGCATAGCCCGCAGCGGCGGCGAGACAGCCGAGGACCGCCGTGCCCGCGGCATACCCCATCGCGAGGGGCGTTGTCAGGCGGGCGGTCTCGACGGCGAAGGTGCTGTAGGTGGTGTAGCCGCCGAGGAGGCCGGTGCCGGCGCCGAGCCGCACCTGACGGCGCCAGCCGGAGTCGGGGCCTCGGCGCGCCAGGGTCTCCAGGAGCAGCCCGAGGAGGAAGGCGCCGGTGACATTGATGGCGAAGGTCGCCCACGGCCATCCGCCGGCGCGGGCGGGGAACGCGCCCTCGAGCGCTGCCCGCACCGCCGTCCCGAGGCTGCCGCCGAGGAAGACGAGCAGCAGCAGCCTCGGGTCGTGGTGGGCTGGCGTGTGCTCGGGCATGGCCTTCTCCGCGCGTGGGCTGGGGTCGCCAGCATTATCACCCCGAGCCGCGCGCGGTCAGAGCACGGCCGAGGTCGCGCTCGATGCCTTGACCACGGTGGTGTATCCGCTCTTGCGCCCGGTCACCTTGACCACGATCGTCTTGCGGCGGTCATAGCTCGAGAGGCGGTAGGTCTTGGCCGTGGCGCCCGAGATGGCCACACCGGAGCGGTACCACTGATAGGTCAGGGTGACCGGCGCGGGACCCCACGTGCCCGGGTTGGCCGTCAGGGTGTAGCCCACCCGCTTGGTGCCGCTGATCGTCGGCACCGGCGTCGGCGTCAGTGTCCCGATCGCGATGGCAGCCGTCGCCAGCGATGCCTTGGTGACGGTGGTGTAGCCCGTCTTGCGACCGGTCACCCGCACCGTGATCGTCTTGGCATAGTCCGCACCGGTCAGCGTGTAGCCAGACGCCGTGGCACCCGAGATCGCCACACCAGAGCGGAACCACTGATAGGACAACGTCACCGGCGCCGGACCCCACGCCCCAGGGGTGGCCGTCAGCCGATAGCCGACCTTCTTGGTCCCGGTGATCGTCGGCACCGGCGTCGGCGTCAGCGACCCGATCGCCACCGCGGCCGTCGCCGCCGAGGTCTTGGCCACCGTCGCATACCCAGCCTTGGCCCCGGTCACCCGCACCGTGATCGTCTTGGCATAGTCCGCACCCGTCAGCGTGTAGCCAGACGCCGTCGCACCAGAGATCGCCACACCAGAGCGGAACCACTGATAGGACAACGTCACCGGCGCCGGACCCCACGCCCCAGGCGAGGCCGTCAGGCCCGAGCCCACCTTGGCCGTGCCGGAGACCGTCGGGGTCGGCGCGGTGAGGAGGCCGATGACCGGGCCGACCGACGCCGAGACCGCACTGGTGACCCGATAGCCGGCCTTGACGGCAGTGACCCGCAGACCGACCGTCTTGCCCTGGTCCGCGGCCACGGGCACATAGGTCGTGCCGGTGGCCCCAGGGACCGCCACGCCGCCGACGACCCACTGATAGGCGAGGGTGTCCGGTGTCGGGCTCCAGGCACCGGCGGACCCGGTCAGCGTCGAGCCGACCATGGGGGTGCCGGACACAGTGGGCACGGGGGCCGAGGTGAACGACTGGGTGCCACCGACCATCTCGAGGTTCTTGCCGGTCAGGGCGGCGCCGGCAGTGACCGTGATGGTGACTGCCTCCGAGGCGTCGGTCACGCCCGGCCAATAGCGGTTCACGCACGCATTCGACTCCTCGCCGCTGTGCGCGAGGCAGTCCCACACGTTCAGCGTGTAGACGCCCGGCTGGACGCCGGTCACGGTGAACGTGCCGTCAGCGGCCGTCGTCGCGAGATACCGGTTGCCATCCGCGCCCGCGCTCACAACCACGGTCGCGTCGGCGACAGGGACACCGCGCTCGGTGATCTTGCCCGACACAGTGGCAGGGAGCGCCGCGGGCGGAGGGGCCATCGCGACGTCCAGACCGGTCGTGGTCTTGCCCGGCGTGGGCGTGAGCGCGAGAGCCGTGGCCGCACTTGGCTGCCCCCGCCACCACTGGGTGACCAGCCCGTGGGCGCTGAAGCGGAGCTTGAGCGGCACGGCCGGCAGGCCGCCCAGCGCCCATGCCCCACCGTTGTAGAACCGTCCGGAGCGCACCACGACACCCGCAGAGTCGAGCGCATCGACGACGACCGCATCCGAGGTGCCCGAGGGGACGGTGACGCGACCGGCGAGGCCGCCGCCGAGGTCCACGACCGCGGTGGGCGCCGAGACCGTCTGGCCGTTGGCGACCGTCACCGCGGCACCGGTGCCGGCGGCATACGACCCGCCGACCCACCGCAGCACATAGGGCGACGCCGCGTCGACCAGCACCCGGGCGCTGCCGGCGGCGAGGCCGCTCACCCGATAGACGCCCTCGTAGGTCACCGAGCCTCGGCGGACACCCGCCGCGTCGACGACTGTCACCAGCACGCCGGAGAGCGGCTTGCCCGCCGCGTTCTGGACCTTGCCGGTGAGGATGCCGGCGCGGTATGCCGTGAGAGCCAGCGGTCCCGTCGCCGGCACAGTCACCGGCGTGCGGGGGATGGCCAGCCCCAGACCGCTGTCATCGCGCAGGCGCACCTCATAGCCGCCCGCTGGCAGGTCGGAGAGCGAGAAGGTGCCGTCGGCGCCGAGGGGGGCGCTCTGGTATGGGTCGGAGCCTGGCAGCGCGATCTCGACGGACAGCTGCTCATAGGTGCTGGCCGGCACCCCCGCCGGCAGCGACACCGTCCCGGTGAGCGGTGGCGGCGCATACTCGGCGTCCGGCAGGAGGCTGAAGTCGATGCCGCTCCTGGTCGAGCCTGCGGTGGTGCGGACGAGGGTGGCGTCCAACCACTCCGCGGCGGCCCGGTAGTAGGTCGTGCGATAGCCGGGGCCCGATGAGTCGGCCTCCACGACATAGTCGCCGGGGGGCAGGCCGGTGACGTTCCATGTGCCGTCGCTCGTCTGCTCCTGCGCGACGCGGGAGCGTCGGGTCACGTCATAGACAGTCACCCAGCCCGCGACCCGGGAGCCGCCGGCAGTGACCGTGCCGCTGAGGGTGCTGCCGCGGCCCAGCGAGAAGTCGACGCCCGTGCGTGCGCCCGTCGTGACCGTCAGTGGGACGGCGCTCTCCGGGGTGTCCTTGTGGTCCCACCACTGGGGCGCGTGCTCGGCGGCGCTCGCTCGCAGGGTGTAGGTCCCGGGGGGCAGACCGACGAGGCTGTAGGAGCCGTCGGCGGCGAGCTCGGCATACCGATAGGTCCCGTTGCTCACGTCGGCCGGGATGGCCAGGACGCCCGCACTGACAGCCTGGGTCGGGTCGAGAAGGGCAACGCGGCCGGACACGCTGGCCCCCCGCGCGAGGCTCGCGTCGGCGCTCAGGCGCTGGCCGGCGGCGAGCGTGATGGCGGTGGCGGTGGCACTGGTCGCGGCATCACGCCAGTACTCGCCCACGTAGGGGCTGTCGTAGGGCGGTAGGAATTGCATGGTGTAGCTGCCGGCCGGCAGTCCGGCGACCTCGTAACGGCCGTCCGCGCCGGTCTCGGCGTAGCCCCAGCCCAGGTATGCCCCGCGCGCGACCTCGACCGTGGCGCCGGCGATGGGCGAGCCGTCGGGGGCGGTCACCCGGCCGCTGATCACCGCCATCTCGGTGAGCTGGACGCTCTTGCCGCTGAGCGCCGCACCTGAAGTCAGCGAGAGGTATGCCGCGGTGTCGATGTCGGCCGCGTTCTGCCACCACAGCCCGCTGTAGCCCACGAGGCGTCCGTCGAACTCGAGTGTGTAGGAGCCCGTGGGGAGGCCGCCGATCGTGTAGTTGCCGGCTGTGTCGGTCTCGACCGACTCACTCCGCTCCCCTGTCCGCTCGACCGCGGAGACCCGCACACCGGCCACGCCCACCCCGCCGGTGCCGGTGACCCGGCCCGAGATGGAGCCGATGCGGCTGAGGTCGGCGTCGAGCCCGGTGCGGCTGGTGCCCGCGGGGACGGTGAGGTAGTCGGCCTGCGAGCGCAGGACGGCGCCGCCGAGGTACTGCGGGGCCAGCCCGGCCGAGGCCGGCGGGACGTAGCGCAGGGTGTAGACGTCGCCCGGGAGTGCGCCGATGCGGAAGGCGCCGGTCTCGTCGGTGGTAGCGAACAGCGTGCCGGACTCGACCCAGGCATCGTGATCGGCGGGGACCGCATAGACCCGCACGTCGGCGACGCCCGCGCCGGCGGCGGTGACCCGGCCGGCCAGGACCGCACCCTTGACCACGCTCGTGGTCCCGAGGTCGACGCGTTGGCCCTGGACCTCGAAGTCCTGGCCCGCGGCGGTGCGGACCGTGGTCGTCACATAGACCTCGGCGGGGTCGCTGATCTCCACCCAACAGGTCCCTTCGGCCCCGTCGATGGCATAGTGTCCGGCCGCGTCGGTGAGGGCGGCGGGATAGAGCATCTGGTCGCCGGCCGAGCACCTGGCCTGCACATGGAGGTTGGGCAGCGGTGCGCCGGAGGCGGCAACCACGGTGCCGGTGATCTGAGCGCCGGTGGGCGGGGATGTGGTTGGGGCGAGGGTCATGTCGATCCCCGCGGTCTCCTGGCCGAGGGTGACGTCCACCGGGTCCGCGGCCTCAGCCGTCGAAGCGGCGCGCCACCACCTGTCGCCGTAGTGGATGCCCCCGGCGTCGTCGGATGCCCCGAACTGCACCGTGTGCGGGCCGCTGTCGACGCCGGTCACGGTGTAGGCGCCGGGCTGGCCGTAGTAGCCCTGGAGGTGGCCTGCCGGGTCCATCACGTCGACGTAGACCACGGCATTCGGGTTGTCGTCCGCGACAGACACGGTGCCGCTCACGGTGCCTCCGAGGGGCAGCACCATGTCCTTGCCGGTGAGGGCCGCACTGTCTGCGACCTGGAAGTACGCCACCGGAGTGGTCGGCGAGGTCTGCCCGTAGGACCGCGAGACGTGTCCCTCGGCAGAGAACTCGAGGGTGTACATCCCCGCGAGCAGACGGGGCACGGTGAAGCTGCCGTCGTCATTGGACAATGCCCATCCCAGCTCGCCACGCTGACGGTCTCGCGCCGTGACCTGCACCCCGGCCAGGGGCTGGCCCGACCCGTCGCGCACCACGCCGCTGATCCGCGCGCCGGCCACGAGCGCGGCGCTCACCGACACCGGGACCCCGCCGGTCACGACGATCGCCGTGGCGGCCTCCCGGGTGCTCGCGCCCGAGTGCCACTGGGACATGTAGATCGTGTCGGCCGCGTCGAACTGGACGAGATAGCGACCGCTCGGCACGTCGGGGATCGTGAACGCCCCGTCACTCATGGAGTAGCCGGTGAAGACCGGGTCACCGCTCTCGTCGTCGGCCCGGAAGAGCTTGACCGCCACGTCGGCCACTCCCCCGCCGGTGGTGGCGGTGACCTTGCCGCTGACCACGGTGGTGCGCTGGAGTCGGATGTCCTTGCCGGTGAGGCTGGCGCCGGCCGTCACCTCGACCGTGTCCACGGGCTGGCCGTTGACGGTGCTCGCATAGCTGCCGGCGAGGTAGCCGGTGGCGTTGGCCTGGAGGCGGTGGGCACCCTCGGGCAGCGTCAGTGTGTAGCGACCGTCCGACCGGTGATCGCGGGCGCCTCTGAGGTGTCGGGGTCGGTGACCTGCGCACCCTTGACCGGCGCGCCAGTCTCGGAGTCGGTGACCATGCCGCTGACAGTCCCCGTGGCTGTCGCGACGGCAGGTGCCGCCTCGGCCCCGGGCGCGGCCTGGAGTCCGGTCACCAGTGCCACTGCGAACAGCGCGAGCAGGGCTATCAGCCGACCAATGTGGCTGTGGTGGAAGCGGATTGGTCGCCGACCGGCCATGGACATGGGCCCTCCACGGGATGGCGGTGGGGTGTCTCGTCAGGCTGGCGAGAGGGTCGCCCCGTCACCGTCGCTCACACTAGGGACCAGCGGGCCCCGCAGTCAGGCGAATGCGGAGAAAAGGACCGTGCGCACGCGGCATACCCCACGCAATAGAGGGGTATGCCGCGTGCTCAGCGCAGGCCCGCGCGGTCGGCGAGGATGCCGACCTCCACGCGGGAGGAGGCGCCGAGTTTGGCCTGGGCGTGGGAGAGGTGGCTCTTGACCGTGGCCTCGCCGAGGAAGAGCTCGGCGGCGATCTGGGGCGTGGACCTGCCCTGCGCGACCAGCCGCACGATGTCGCGCTCGCGATCGGTGAGGGTGGCGATCAGGGCGACGGCGGACTCGCGCAGCGCGAGGGCCGGGTCGTTGCGCAGGTGCTCGACGACCTGTCGGGCGCTGCGGGAGGACAGGGCGCCCTCGCCCGCTGCGACATTGCGGACCGAGGAGATGATCTCCTGCGGCGAGCTCGTCTTGAGCAGGAAGCCGGCTGCGCCGGCACCGAGCGCCCGGAGCAGCACGTCGTCGAGGTCGAAGGTCGTCAGCACGATGACCCGGGGCGGGTCGGGGAGTCGCTGGAGCTCGGCGGTCGCGGCGATGCCGTCCTGGCGGGCCATCCGGATGTCCATCAGGACCACATCGGGGTGGTGGCGGTGGACGGCCTCGACGACCTGGTCGCCGTCGGCCACATCGGCGACGACCTCGATGTCGTCGGCGCTGCCGAGCATGCGGGTGAGCGCGTCGCAGACCAAGGGGTCGTCGTCGACGATCAGGACCCGGATCATGATGAGGCCTCGCTGTCTGTGTGGCTGCTGCGTGAGTCGCTACTACGCGAATCACCACGGCGTGAGTCGGCGCCCCCGGTGTCGCTGCCCCCGGTGTCGGTGGCCGCGCCGGCCTCGGACCAGACCCAGGGCAGGTGGGCCGCCGCGCGGAAGACCCCATCGTCATCGACCCAGCAGCGCCACTCTCCGGCCAGCTGCTCGACCCGGGTCTGCGCCCCGGTCAGCCCGCGGCCCGGTCGGACGGTGGCACCGCCGCCCGCCGGCACCCGGTTGGCCAGCTCGATGTCGACACCGGTGCCGGGCGTGGCGCGCACGAGCACCCGCACGCCGAGCCCGGGGGCGTGCTTGCGGGCGTTGGTGAGCAGCTCCTGGGTGAGGCGATAGGCGCTGCGGGAGGTCTGGAGGTCGAGCCGCTCGACCGACTCCAGCTGGATCGTGGAGACGACCGTGACACCGGTGGCGAGCGTCTCGTCGACCAGCGCGGCGACATCGCGCAGGGTCGGCACGGCTGTGGCCACATCGGGCGCCTCGGGTGTCTGGAGCGTCGCGAGCAGGTGGCGCAGGTCGGCCATCGACTGCTGGGCATTGGCCCGCACCAGCGCGGCCGACTGGGCCAGGCGCTGGTCGTCGCCGGCGGTCATCTCGAGCGCACCGGCGTGGAGCGAGAGCATCGAGAGCCGGTGGCCGAGGGCGTCGTGCACCTCTCGCGCGATCCGCTCGCGCTCGGCCTGACGGGCCACCTCGTCGCTGAGACTGTCGACCACGACCTGCTGGGCCGCGTCGGACTCGCGCCGGTCACTCGCCTGGGCCCGGTCGCGGATCAGCATGGCGACGCCGAAGGTGATCGCCACCAGAGCCGACGAGATCGCCAGCACCACCCACAGCGCCAGCGGCTCGAGGCCGGTGGCACCCTCCTCTGCGCGGAGCATCTGCCAGAAGGACGCCGCCGTCGACGTCCCCCGGCTGTCGCGCCAGGTCGATGCGGTCGTCGCGGCAAAGAGCAGCGCGGCCAGGGCGGCGGTGACCTGGTCGAGCCGGCGGACCGTCGCCGAGCCGAAGGCGATGAGCGCCGGCACCGGGTCGAGCGGGAGCAGCAGCGCCACGAGACTGGTGGCGATCGAGACCATCTCGGGGAAGCGCCGGCGACAGACAAGCGAGGCCGCCGTGATCAGCCCGAGGAGCCAGAGGAGCAGCGCCGGACCGCTCGCGGGGGCGTTGGGCGTCGCCCCGCCCCGCACATCCCAGGTGCTGATCGCGAGCACCGAGGTGACGAAGCAGATCGGGAAATAGAGCAGCCAGGTGCGGCCCTGCACCGAGCGCAGCCCCTGCTTCCAGCGCGCCCCGCCGGGGGCGGTCGGCGGCGGTGAGTAGGGGGCTCCGGTGGTCACGCTCTGACCGTATCCGCTGGTGCCGACAGCCGGCCTCCCCCGATCGGCTCGGCGCGGCATACCGGATCTCCCCCGATCGGCTGGGCAGGTGCGGCCGATAGGCGGGCGACGAGGAGGTATGCCGCGCGATGGGCTTGGTCCCAGGCAACCCGCCACCGCCAGCAGCGGCTCACGACAAGGAGATTCCCCATGAGCACCCCCTCCGGCCCCACCCAGCCCCAGCAGCCCGAGCCCCAGTGGCAGGGCCAGCCCCAGCAGCAGTGGCAGCCGCCCGCCGGCCAGCCCCAGCAGCAGTGGCAGCCGCCCGCCGGCCAGCCCCAGCAGCAGTGGCAGCCGAGCAACCCGCCCGCGCCGCCGGCGCCCGCGCCGAAGCAGAAGAGCTGGTTCGCCCGACACAAGATCCTCACCGCTCTGCTCGCGCTCTTCCTCCTCGGCGGCCTCGCCTCGGCACTCGGCGGCGGGGGCGACAGCTCCACAGATGCGGCGACCGGGGAGACCAGTCCGGCTGCGAGCGCCGCGGCGTCATCGCCGGCCAAGCCCTCCTCCGCCACACCCGCCAAGAAGCCCGAGCCGGCCGCAACCGCTGGCATCGGCACGAAGGTGCGGGACGGCAAGTTCGAGTTCACGGTCACCAAGGTGGAGGCCGGCGGGAAGCAGGTCGGCGACTCGAGTTTTGGCGAGAAGGCCCAGGGCAGCTTCCATCTCGTGCACCTGACCATCAGCAACATCGGCGACAAGGCGCAGATGATGTTTGACAGCAACCAGAAGGTCAAGGACGCCCAGGGGCGCGAGTTCGAGCCCAACTCGATGGCCGCGATCCTGTTGCCCGACAACGACATCTGGATGAAGGACATCAACCCGGGCAACACCCTCAATGGTGTCCTCGTCTATGACATGCCGGACGGCAGCACCCCGACCTCGATCGAGCTGCACGACTCGATGTTCTCCGGGGGTGTGACCGTCTCGCTCAAGTGAGACGAGGAGGGGGACGGCGGCTGGCCTCGGTCAGCCGCCGTCTGACGTCGCGTGTCGGCGCCACCGGGCGATGACCTGCCACCCCAGGATCAGGCCGCCAACGATGAGGGTGACCCCGCACGCGATGCTGGAATAGCGGTCAGGCCAGGGCAGCGCAAGGCCCGCAGGGGTGCGGAACTGGCCCGTCACCCACGGCTCGAGGACCGCCCCCAGGGGGACGACGAGCCCGGCACACAGCCCCCACAGGTCTCGCCGCCGCGCCGCGGCACCGATCAGGCCGAGCGGCACCCCGAAGAGCAGGGGCGCGATGAACCAGTAGAGGTTGCTGGCCCAGATGTCCGAGTCATAGATGCCCGTCAGCTGGCCGAGACCGTAGTGCGCGACCAGCGCCAGCTCGCCGGAGACCACACCCGCGACCGCGGCCGGGGCCGGCCGGCGCAGCAGCCACCCGGCCAGCACCATCAGACCCGCCCACACCGCCCCCGCGTTGACGACCTTGCTGACATAGAAGCGCGCCGCGAGGAGGGCGTTTGCCTCTCCCGAGAGCTGGGCGACGCTGGTGATATTGCTCAGCAGCGAGACGACCGCCAGCACCAGGGCCCAGGCAACCACCCGCCCCCATGGGGAGGTGAGGATCGGAGTGCGCATCGCCCCCGATGCTGGCACACCCGCGGCATACCCGCACGAATATCATCGGAGGCATGTCAGGGGTGGAACCGGAGGACTTCTTCGCCGCACTCGTCGAGGGGCAGGAGCGACTGACGCGCTTCCTGATGTGCTACGACTTCGCGATCCAGGAGATCGAGACCAAGATCTCGATCCTGCGCCAGGAGTTCCAGCAGATCCACCGCTACAACCCGATCGAGCATGTGAGCTCGCGGCTGAAGGAGCCGGACCAGATCATCGCCAAGGCGCGCCGGCTCGGCTGCTCGCCCGACGAGGCATCGCTCGCGGCCAACATCCGCGACATCGCAGGCGTGCGCGTGGTCTGCTCCTTCGTCAGCGACGTCTATCGCGTCCAGCGGCTCCTGTGCGACCAGGACGACATCGAGGTGCTGGAGCTCAAGGACTATGTCTCCCAGCCCAAAGCGAGCGGCTACCGCTCGCTCCACGCCATCGTGACGGTGCCGGTCTTCCTGTCCGACCGCGTCGAGCGCGTGCCCGTCGAGGTGCAGTTCCGCACGATCGCCCAGGACTTCTGGGCATCCCTGGAGCACAAGATCTTCTACAAATACGATCGCCAGGTGCCGCCGCAGCTCACCGCCGAGCTCGTCGAGGCCGCCGGCACCGCCGCCGACCTCGACGCGAGGATGGAGCGGCTCGGCGAGGAGATCCAGCACCTCTCCTCCGACGACAGCCAGCCACTGGTCTCCGATGACGACGTGCGCAGCTTCCTCGACTTCGTGCGCGGCTCCGGCCAGTCCTGACAGCCCTCGTCGCGGCCCGCTAGCGTGGCAGGCATGGGGATGACCTGGAACCAGCTCCTGCGCGACCAGCTCCAGTGGCACTGGGGCAACCAGCTGCGACCCCGCCTCGAGGGACTCACGGACAACGAATACCTCTGGGAGCCAGACGATCTCGCGGGCCCAGTGTGGAGCGTGCGCCCTCGTGGCGCGAGCACGGCCCCGGTGCAGGCGGGGTCAGGTGAGCACACGATCGACTGGGGCATGCCCGTCGAGGGCGCTGCCCGCGAGCCCTTCACCACGATCGCGTGGCGGCTGGGCCACGTGATCGTGGGCTGCCTCGCCATGCGCAACCACTCTCACTTCGGGGCGCCGGCCGCCGACTACTTCACCTGGGACTATGCCGGGACCGCGTCCGACGCGCTGGCCCAGCTCGACGCGCAGGTGCGGGTGTGGCTCGACGGCGTGTCCGCGCTCGGCGAGGACGGTCTGGCCAGGCCCTGCGGCCCGGCCGAGGGGCCCTATGCCGATGAGCCGCTGGCCACGCTTGTCCTGCACATCCACCGGGAGCTGATCCACCACGGGGCGGAGATCGCCCTGATGCGCGACCTCTATGCGCACCGCCACTGATCTCGGGCGGCCTGCCCAACAACCACCGACAGCACTGTCTAAGTTGTATTGCGTAGCCCCTCGCGAGACGCGCTGCGGGAAGCGCCTCCTGTCGCCAAACACGGTGTGGCACAGGCGATCTCGCCACACCTGATCGCCGCTTCACCTGTTGTTCACTTTGGCCGCAAGGCATTGTGAAAAAGATGTGAATGAGAGATCTACCAAGCGCTTTGGGGCGGCGGTCACGCCCCTGACCTGTGCGTTTGTGGCGAGCGTCGATTCGCGGACCTCTCCCGCGCCCGCAGATTCGACTCTCGGTAGGGGACGCGTGTGACAGGGGGTGCGGAACAATATTTCGAAGCGGGCGGCTAGGAGGGGAGCCGCCATCGCCCGCGGCCTCGGCGAGCGGGCGATCGCCCACCGCAGGCAGGGCGGAGGCGTCGACATATGAGGGAGGTCGACGCGGACCTCCTGCCGCGCGGTGGGCCGCGCCGAGGGGTCTGGGGCCCGGCTCAAGACGGTGGCCGAGACCAGACCAGCTCTTTACCCAGCGCTGACCAACGCGGGGTGACTTCTTGGCAAGCGCGTTCCTACGGTGGCTCCCAGTGCCGGCGGCCAGAGGGGCTGTGGGCCTGAAGATCAAAGGGATTCAGCAATGAACCGTCGAATCGCTCGCGCCGCCACGGCCGCCACCCTGGCCGCGCTCGGCATCGGGGGCACCGCAGTCGCCGCGACCCAGGCACCGACCTTCGAGGAGTTCTCGGCATCCGCCTACCGCGACGCCGACCGCCAGTACATCGTCAACGGCGACGAGCCGATCGCCAACAAGGGCGCGCTGCGCTCCTACTACAAGGAGATGACCGAGGCCCCCACCACTGACGGGCTCATCATCAACCGCACCTACTCCGGCGACGACAAGTGGTCGGCCACCCAGGCACGCAACCTGACCTACTGTGTCTCAACGCGATTCGGCACCAACCAGGCCGCGGTCGCCAACGCCATGGCCTCCGGTGCGGCGCAGTGGGAGGCCGCCTCGTCCGGCGTCAACTTCGTCTATGTCTCCAGCCAGAACAGCTACTGCAACACCAGCAACTCCAACGTGGTCTTCTCCGTCGAGCCGGCCGCGTCGACCTCCTCCTACATCGCGCGCGCGTTCTTCCCCAGCACCTCGAAGTCCGGACGCAACGTGCTGGTCAACACCTCCCAGCTCTTCAACGCCGGCTCGTGGACCCCGTCCAACATCCTCGCGCACGAGCTCGGCCACACCCTCGGCTTCCGTCACGAGCACACCCGCCCCGAGGCCGGCACCTGCTTCGAGGACAACAACTGGCGCCCGCTGACCCCCTATGACAGCGCCTCGATCATGCACTACCCCCAGTGCAACGGCTCCTCCAGCAACCTGTCGATGACCAACAGCGACCGCACCGGCGTGCGCTCGGTCTACGGCTACTGAGGTTCCCCACAACAGAGCACGCCAGGGCGGGCCGTCGGCGACATCCGGCGGCCCGCCCCCATGCCCCCAGCCGGGCGACCGGTCACCCGGCTGCGCGCCGTGCGGCATACCCTGTTGGGCGCCGGCTGGTGAACAACAGGAGGTGCGGTGCGGCACATCGACGACAGCGAGCGCCGTGCCCGGCTGGCCACCCGGCACGGGCTGCACCCTCGCCATCGACTAGGTGACACCCTTGCCGTGGCCGAGGCGATGACGGCGCTCCATGCGACCGAGGCCGCCACTGTGCACCTCGCTGTCCAGGCACGGGCCGACGGCGTGAGCGCCGCTGATGTCGACCGCGTGCTCTATGAGGAGCGTTCTCTCGTCAAGCAACTGGCCATGCGCCGCACCCTCTTTGCCTTCCCACGCGATCTGTTGCCGGCAGCCTTGGGCAGTGCGTCAGCACGAGTGGCGGCCGAGCAGCACCGCCTCGTCGCGCGCGACGCGGAGCGCCACGACGTGGCCGCGGACGGCGTCGCGTGGCTGGCGGCCGCAGAGGCTGCGGTGGTCGAGCGCCTGTCCGGCGGTAAGGCGCTGTCGGCCAAGGCTCTTCGCGAGGAGCTCCCCCAGCTGCGCGGCACCATCGACCTCAATCTCGACAAGCGCTATGGCGGGACCTTCAACCTCGCCCCGCGGGTGCTGACCGCCCTCGCGGCGCGCGGGCTACTGGTCCGCGGCGCCAACGCCGGCCCGTGGCGCACCTCCCGGCCGACGTGGGCGCTGATGCGCGAGTGGCTCGGCGAGGAGATCCTCCCCCTCAGCCCGCAGGAGGGGTATGCCGTGCTCGTCCGACACTGGCTGACCACCTTTGGGCCCGGCACGCTCGAGGACATCCAGTGGTGGCTCGGCTCGACGAAGGCCGCTGTGCGTGCCGCGCTCGCCGATGTGGAGGCTGTCGAGGTCGGCCTGGACGGGGGGCTGGTCGGGTGGGTGCTCCCCGACGATCTGGAGCCGCCGCCCGAGGTGGGGCCCTGGGCGGCATTGCTGCCGACGCTCGACCCGACGGTGATGGGCTGGAAGTCGCGCGGCTTCTATCTGGAGCCGGAGCACACGGCATACCTCTTTGACAGCAACGGCAATGCGGGCACGACGGCCTGGTGGGACGGGCGGACCGTCGGGGCGTGGGTGCAGGACGCAGAGGGCGCCGTGCAGGTCTTGCCCTGCCCGGGTGTCCGGCTCGGTCGCGACGCGATGACCGCGCTGGACGTCGAGGCCACGAGACTGACCGAGTGGCTGGACGGCACCGTCATCTCGAATGTCTATACGTCCCAGCTGATGAAGGGCGCACGACTGCCCTGACCAGTCGGCATCGCGGAGGCGACGCGGCCATAGAGTGGTCGGCATGGAGAGCCAGACAATCGTCATCACCGGCGCCAGCGATGGGATCGGCGCGGCGTCGGCACGCCAGCTGGCCGCGAACGGGCACAACGTGGTGGTGGTCGGGCGCGACCCCGCCAAGACATCTGCGGTGGCGCAGGAGATCGGATCCCCCTGCCACATCGCGGACTTCGGCGAGCTCGACCAGGTGAGACGGCTCGCGGAGGAGCTCCTCGCGGCATACCCGCGCATTGATGTGCTGGCCAACAACGCAGGTGGGATCTTCAGCGAGGGCACCACCACGGACGGCTTCGACAAGACCTTCCAGGTCAACCACCTCGCGCCATTCCTTCTGACGCACCTGCTGACCGACCGGCTCGTCGAGTCGCGGGCCAAGGTCATCCAGACCTCGAGCGTCGGCGCCATGGCCTTTGGGCATCTCGACCTCGACGACCTCCAGAACACGCGAAACTGGCGCTCCCACAAGGCATATGGCGACTCCAAGCTCGCCAACATCCTCTTCACGCGCGAGCTCCAGCGGCGCCACGGTGACCAGGGGATCAGCGCGGTCGCGTTCCACCCCGGCGGCATCGCGACCAACTTCGCCAACGACACCTCCAACCTGATGCGGCTGGTCTATCACACGCCGCTGCGGCGCTTCCTGACCAGCGTCGAGAAGGGCGGCTCGCGGCTGACCTGGCTGGCCGAGGGGAGGCCGGGCGAGACCTGGCAGCCGGGCGAGTACTACGAGAACAACAAGGTGGCCAAGCGGGTCAACCCGCAGGTGCGCGATGACGCGCTCGCGCGCGGTCTCTGGGAGCGCAGCGAGGAGCTGCTCGGTCTCTGACGCCGTCTGTCACGCCTAGCGGGTGTCGTCGCGCTCTCGTCGGGAGAGGACCCAGCGGAGGAAGAGCGAGACCGCGACCATCGTCAGGGCGATCAGGATGCCGACGACGAGGCGTGACATCGCTCTGTCGCCACGCAGGTGGTCGCCGAGGAAGGACATCACGATCGCAAAGGCGAGCGAGCCCCCGACCAGTAGCCCCAGGGTCGCCAGGACCGTTGTGAGGGCCTGGCGAGCGGCGACCCCGGGGTGACCGGGCCTGCTGCTGTCCGGGCCGTCGGCCGGCGGTTGGCCGATCGGGGCCAGGGCGACCGGCGGCTGCGCGCCGAGGAATGTGGAGTCGGCCCACTGCGCGAGGGCCTCGGCCAGCGCAAAGGCCTCGCGCACGCGATCTGGGCTGCCTGGGTCGAGAGGTCGCTGCCCAAGGAGCGTCACCTCGTCACGCCAGACCTCCACCCAGTAGGGCCCGGCGAAGTGGCGGATGCGCTCGTCGAGCTCGGCCGGGATATGACTGCCGTCTCCCATCGCCTCCCCGGCAAGCCGAGCTCGGAGGAAGACCTCGGGCTGCCGCTGCTCTCGTCTGTCCCGGACCGGCTCCAGGCTCATTCGGTCACCGACCTCCACGAACGCCGCCTCCCGTGTCCGCACACTGCCGAGGACGGCACACTGCTTGTGGGCGAAAAGGCTTCCGGCATAACGGGTCTCGGCGAGGTCGCGGTCCACGGCCACGAGTCTGGCAGTGGACGGTCCCGGGCGGGTCCATTACGGCGACCAGACCCGTGTGGCAGCAAGGCATCGTCTGAGATGACGCTAAGTTGACACCATGCGGACCGGACTCCGCTGGTCTCGACCTTCCTAACCGCCGCGCACAGGGCATGCTTGGAGGGTGACCGACTACAGCATCGCGCAGCCGCTCCGCGAGGACATCGACGCCCTGAGCGGGCCGGCGGTGGTCATCTTCGGCACCGAGTGGTGCGGATACTGTCGCGCGGCCGAGCGGTATGTCGCCCCGGCGCTGGCCGACCACCCGGACGTGCCGGTCATCGGTGTGGAGGACGGCCCTGGCCGCCCCCTCGGCCGCTCCTATCGGGTCAAGCTCTGGCCGACGCTGGTCTTCCTGCGCGACGGCGCCGAGATCGAGCGGGTCGTGCGCCCCACCGGCCGGGCCCCGCTGGACGCGGCGCTGGCCAGGATCACCCATCCGACCGCGACCGGCCCCGCCTGAGCGCCCACCCGGGAGGGTCAGCGTCGGCGGGCGTGCAGAAGCGTGTCGTGGACGATCACCTCATGCCCCTCGGGGTGGGTGGTCGACCGGGGCCGTTTGACGGCGGCGACGATCTTCCATTGGTCCGGATCGAGCTCGGCGGCCAGCTCGTCCTCCGTGAAGAACAGGTCTGGCTCCGGCGGCCGGGGCACGACGCCCACGTCAGTGGGGTGATGGGCGAGCACGACAAAACTGCCACCGGGCCGGACCGCCTCTGCAAGAGCCCGATACGCCGGGAAGCGGTCGGCGCTTGGCAGGTGGATGAAGGCCGCGAGCACGAGGTCGAAGGTCGCCGGCGGGGGCGCCCACTCGAGAAGGTCGCGTTGCTCCCAGCGGGTCCGGTCGCCGAGCCCGAGACGCTCTGCCTGCGCCTCGGCGCGGGCGACCGCCACGCCTGAGACGTCCGTGCCGGTCACCTCCCAGCCACGCTCGGCGAGCCACAGACCGTCGCCGCCCTCTCCGCAGCCGGCATCGAGGGCACGTCCGGGCGTCAGCGGTCCGACGATCTCGGCGAGCGCCTCGTTGACGTGCCCGCTCCAGAGCCGGTCGGACGAGGAGTAGCGCTCATCCCAGAACGCGGCACCGCGTGGGTCCGCCGCCTGCGCGGGCGTCTCACCCCCGTCGTGGTGATGGTGGGTCATGGCGTCTCCCCGATCGCTGTCACAGGTGGAGTATGCCGCGGCCGTCACCTCACGCGTTGAAGCCGCTACTCGCGCCACAGTCCCATCCAGCCCCCGACGTCACGCTGGCCGTGCGCGTTGTCGCCGGTGGCCAGGACCGCGCCGTCGCCACGCAGACCGAGGGTATGCCGCGCGCCCGCGGCCACCGCGACGAACCCCTCCCAGCCGGCGAGGGCGCACTGCCCAGAACTGTTCTCCCCCACTGCAATGACGCGCCCGTCGGAGGTCAGCCCGACGCTGTGGTAGCTGCCGGCGGCAACCGCCACGACGTCTCGCCACGGCTCCACAGCGCAGGCGCCCGAGCCGGTGTCGCCGGATGCGATGACCCGGCCGTCACTGGTCAGGCCAAGCGTGTGCAGACTCCCGGCAGCGACAGCGCACACACCGGTCCACGCGTCGACTGCGCACTGTCCGCGCCTGTCCAGGCCCACTGCGACGACAGTGCCGTCGGCACGCACCCCGACGGAATGCCAGTCGCCACAGGCGATCCCGACGATGTCGCGCCAGTCATCGACCGCACACGCGCCCTCATGGGTCCGGCCGGCCGCGACAGCCCGTCCGTCAGAGCGCACGCCGACAGTCCGACGCCAGCCGGCCGCGATGGCACGGATGCCCGCCCACGCGGTCACCTCGCACTGGCCGTCGCCATTCCAGCCCGTCGCGACGACGGTGCCGTCACCGAGGAGCCCCACGGTGTGGGAACGGCCCGTGTTGCGCGCGGCGTGGACATTGCCCGCGGCGAGGGCCACGACACCCGCCCACTCGGCCACGCGGCATTCGCCTGCGCCGTCATGGCCCGTCGCGACGACCGTGCCGTCCGGCCGCAGTCCAACCGAGTGGCGAGGTCCGGCAGCCAGGGCCGGCCCGGGCGATGGCATCGACACGCCGGCCTTAGCGGGGCATCGGGTGTTGGCCCTTGATGACGAAATAGGAGCCGCGGATCGTGCCGGCCAGTTTGGACTTCTGGCGGGCGAACTTGAAGGCACCCAGCTCGTCGGGGACCTCCATGCCGTCGGACAACTTGAAGCCGACTGCCCGCTTGCCTGAGTCAGCGCGGGTGTAGAGGACGTTGACCGAGAGCCTCGACTCATAGAAGACGTGCACCCAGTCGATGCCGTCGACATCGGCCACACTCACCTCCAGCGGCGGCGAGGCGATCTCAATCCCGCGCTCCTCGTTGAGGATTCCTGACACCCAGTCCACCGTCTCCTGAGCCTCTCCGGCGGGCACGGTGGTGAAGACGTGGTCGTATTTGTTGGCGAAGTAGCGCGCCTCATTGGCCCGCAGCCCGGCGAGCGCGTCCGCGACCGGCGAGGACTCCAGCCCAGCGGTCGAGACGTCCGTGAAGTCGATGACGTGGCCCATGGGTGAAAGATAGACCTCCTGGGCCTCGAGGAGCTGCGGCTGGCGCCATAGGCGAGCTGACGGACGGGCGTCTGTGCCCGGCGCTACGGTCGCAGACATGCGGATTGGGATTCTGGCCCCTGAGGACATCGGCCGCTTCGCGGAGCAGGCACAGCAGCGATATGCCGCCCAGATGACCGCGCACGGCGGCTTGCCACCCGAGGAGGCCGTGGCCCGCGCGGAGAGGCAGACACGCGCCCTCTTCCCGGACGGCGGCCTCACGCCCGGCCATGCGGTGCTGGCGGGCCGGGACGACGAGGGCCACGAGGTCGGCCAGGTCTGGATCGGGCCGCACACGGGGGCGCCGGGCACGGCATTCATCTATGACGTGTTTGTCCTCCCCGCCTACCAAGGCAAGGGCTTTGGGCGCGCACTCGTCAAGGCCGCCGAGGCCTGGGCGCGGGAGCGGGACCTGTCGGCGATCACGCTCAGCGTCTTCAGCGGCAACCAGCAGGCACGCTCGCTCTATCGAGGTCTGGACTATCAGGAGACGAGTGTCGTCATGCGGCGCGAGCTCTGAGAGTCACCCGCGCCCTGCTGTCGTGAGCCCAACGGCCGTGACGACCAATAGACGTCAGGCCCCACCACGGGGCCTTCATGGCGCAGACGAAGGAGAGCGGCGAGTTGAGCTCATCCCAGACGCGAGCATCGACGGGCTGGCCCTCGAGGTCAGGCCGGTGATGTTCTCCGCCGGCCAATGAATTGGGAGAGTGGCGTCATGCCCGAGGCCGACGAGACGCTGACCAGAGCTGCCTATGACACCGTGGCGGACGTCTACGCCGACCGGTTCACGGCGACGGAGCCAGAGCAGGCGGTCGAGCTCGCGATGATCGACCACTTCTGCGCTCTGCTCGGGGAGCCCCGACGTGTGCTCGACGCTGGGTGCGGGGCCGGGCGGATGCTGCCGTATCTCGCGGCCAGGGGCTGCCGTCCGGAGGGCATCGACCTCTCGTCACAGATGGTGCGCCGCGCCGCCACCGACCATCCCGAGTTCCCTTGCGCGGTCGGCAGTCTCACCGCTATCGGTTTCCCGGACGACACCTTCGACGGGGTCTTCTCCTGGTACTCCACGATCCACAACCCGGACGACGATCTCGACCGGATCCTCGCCGAGATGGTCCGGGTCCTGCGGCCCGGCGGGCATCTGCTGGTGGCCTTCCAGGTCGGCGAGGGTGTGCGCCGCGTGGGCCAGGGCTTCGCCGCCGCCGGCTATGACGTCGTCATGCACCGCTATCACCGGAGCACGGACGACATCGCCACGCGGCTGCGCTCCCACGGGCTCGAGATCGTCGCCCGGTTGGAGCGCGCCCCCGTCGACCCCGAGCCGGATCCGCAGGCGGTGGTCATCGGGCGGCGTGTCTCGGGCTGAGGTGGAGGGCCGGTGCCGAGGAGGCCGTCCTGCAGGCCTGGCTGCGGCTGGCCCTTCAGGACGCGGACGGCATCGACCACCTCGGCGGATGGCTGACGACGGTCGTGGGGCGGGTGTGCATCGACACCCTGCGCGCCCGCACTCGGCGCGACGCGACGGCATACGAGACAACGGCGCACGAGCTCGCCGTCGTCGAGAACGCACCCACGCCCGAGGACGAGGCCGCGGACCGTGGCGGGGAGCAAGGGCGTCCGACAACCTCCTACGATCGGCCCATGACGTGGCACACACCGGCCTCGGCGGCGCAGGCGACGGGACTCAGCCTCGACGCCCTGCGCTACTACGAGCGCGAGGGGCTGATCGGGCCGGTCGACAGGGACGCCGGCGGCCGGCGCCGCTACAGCGACGACGACCTCGCCTGGATCGGTCTGATCACCTGCCTGCGCGACGCGGGGCTGGGCATCGCCGACCTGCGCCGCTTCACCACGCTGCTGCGCCAGAGCGCCGACCCGAGCGACCGTGTCACCTTCCTGCGCGAGCGCGAGGCCGAGCTGCGGGAGCGGCTGCGGCAGACGCAGGCCGCGCTCGACGTGCTCGGCGAGAAGATCGCCCACTTCTCCTCCGCCGAGGGTCAGTAGGCCGCGTCCAGCCGCGCCCTCTCCTCGCTGGTGAGGTCGAGGCTGACGCCGGCCCAGGCCTGCTCGATCTGCTCGATCCGGCTGCCGCCGACGATGGGCGCCAGGGCCGGGTCGCCACCGGCCAGCCACGCGAGCACGATCTGGCCGCGGGTCATCCCGCGAGCGCGGGCGACCTCGTCGAGGGCGGCGAGTCGGCGGGTGTTGCCGGGGTGTTGGTATTCCGTCGCGAACGTCCGGTCGGCCCGGTCATAGGCCCCCAGCAGCAGCGAGGTGTAGGCCCAGCCGGTCAGGTCCGGCGTGCGCCGCAGCAGATCCAGCCCGTCGGGCGAGAGCATCCCGAGCTGGATCGGCTGTCCCTCCACGGGTGCACCGGGCGCGGGCTGGAGATAGGAGTAGCGCTGCTGGTATGCCGTCGGCACGGCAACGCCCGCCCGCTCCGCCTCGCTGCGGATCTGGGCCACCTGCCAGGACGGGTGGTTCGACAGGCCGTATGCCGCGGCGCTCCCTTCCGCTACAAGCCCGCCGAACGTCGCCACCAGCTCCGCGACCGGCACCGTCGGGTCCTCGACGTGCGCCCAGTAGAGGTCGACGCGCTCGAGACCAAGGCGCTCGAGGCTCTCGGCGAGCGCACGGCATATCGTCTCGTGTGCAAGGCCCTCGACATGGTCGGGGAAGCCCCCGACGCGGGTCGGCTGGGCCCCGACTTTGGTGCTGATCCGCACGGGGACACCGGGATTCGCGCGCAGCCAGCGGCCGATGACGGTCTCGCTCTGGCCGCCGAAGCCGGAGGGGTGCTCCCAGAAGGCGTAGTTGTCGGAGGTGTCGATCCACCGGCCGCCGAGCTCAACCCACCGGTCGAGCAGGCGGAAGCTGTCGGCCTCGCTGACCTTGGTGCCGAGGTACATCGCGCCGAGGGCGGCTCGCTCGGCCGTGGGCTTGGGTGCGGTGGTGGGGGCTGTGGTCGTCATGCCCCTCAGGCTGCCTGCTGGAGCGCGCTCCAGGTCAAACCGTCTGGTCGTGCCGCTGGGCGGAGTGGTCGCGGGAGGCCGCTGCGGGCCCCTCCGCGATCGGCCGGTCCTCGATGTGCCGGTCCTCGTGGCGTGGGCCGGGGAAGAACCGGTTGACGCGGACCTGGTATGCCGCGTACTCCGGGCGCTTGAGCCGGCTGAAGTGCTCGGCGGGCACGGCGCCGGTGTAATGGACCATCGTGCTGTACATCATGTTGATCACCCACAGCAGACCAACTGCGAGGATCGCTCGGCATCGCCCGGGCCACCATCTATCGCTGGTTCGGCTCGCGCGAGAACCTCCTCGCGGAGGTTCTGATCACCGAGTTCGACGAGCTGTCCTCGCACATCATCAGGCACGCCCCCGGTCGCGGGGCCGACCGCCTGCACGCCATCGTCGACGGCTTCAACCGCCAGATCATGTCAAACGTCGCGATGCGCACCATGGTCAAGCAGGACCCCGGCGGCCTGTCCGTCGTCACCTCCGGGACCGGGCGGGTGCAGCCGTGGGTGGTGCACGTCCTCCAGGAACAGATCGAGCTCAGCATGGCTCGCGAGAACTACCGGCCGGCCACCGACCCGCACACGCTCGCCTATGCCCTGCTCCGACTGGCCGAGGCGTTCCTCTATGACGACGCCATGACCGGCACCGAGGACGACGGCTCGCGGTTTGGCGACCCCGGCTGCTGCGTTGCTTGGCGCGGGCAGGAGGGGACGGGGCGCCTGAGACAGTCATGCGCCCACATCACCCTCCCTCAGCCACGTGACCCTCTTCGGCTCATCCCCGCTGGCGCGGGGCGGACGGCGCCGGCATCGGCGGCAACCTCACCGACGGCGGCTCATCCCCGCTCGCGCGGGGCGGACCAGGGCATCCCCGGTTTGCAGGGGCGTGAGGGCGGCCCATCCCCGCTCGCGCGGGGCGGACCGGCGCACCGCTGCTGGCACGGTGTACGCGCAGGGCCCATCCCCGCTCGCGCGGGGCGGACCTTCCAGTTCAGCGGCGGTGGGGGCCTCCTGGTGGCTCATCCCCGCTCGCGCGGGGCGGACTCAGCCTGGGGTGAGTGACGGGACTTGAACTAAGGCTCATCCCCGCTCGCGCGGGGCGGAATCCAGTTTGGTGCGACGCATCGACGCTTCTGCCGGCTCATCCCCGCTCGCGCGGGGCGGACTGGGCGACGTCGCTGCACGAGTTGGCGGATGAGGGCTCATCCCCGCTCGCGCGGGGCGGACTACTTCGCACGTGAGGCGACCGAGGGTCTGTTCTTGAGGCTCATCCCCGCTCGCGCGGGGCGGACGCGGAATCGAGCTGCTTCACCTGCTCGGTGTACGGCTCATCCCCGCTCGCGCGGGGCGGACCGCGTCGAACGCGCTGATGCCCATTGCGGACAGGGCTCATCCCCGCTCGCGCGGGGCGGACGCGTCACGGATCTGCAGGGGCCTGGTGACGGCCGGCTCATCCCCGCTCGCGCGGGGCGGACGATGGGGCCAGGGCGGGCTGGGGCTTAGGTGCCGGCTCATCCCCGCTCGCGCGGGGCGGACCACCTGGAGGTGCCCCGATGGCTGATCGCTCGGGGCTCATCCCCGCTCGCTGTCGACAACGCTCGAATTTGAGGCCGATCCGACGCTCGAAAACGAGGCCACCGGTTCGTACCTTCTAGTCTGCCGTGTCTTGGGTTCTGATGCTGGGCAGGGTGTCGATCCCGCGGTTGCGTAGCCGGTAGCTGGCGCCCTTCAGGGTCAGGACG
Organism: Micrococcales bacterium; assembly: GCA_021287075.1. Taxonomy (GTDB): domain Bacteria; phylum Actinomycetota; class Actinomycetes; order Actinomycetales; family Dermatophilaceae; genus JAJTBD01. Next base: position 40,076 of record JAJTBD010000029.1, read on the forward strand.
TCGGCGTGGTGGACGACGCGGTCGATCATCGCCGCGGCGACGGCCTGGTCGCCGAACATCCCCAGCAGCAGATCCGCGGTGTGCCGGGTCGGAATCATCTGACCGACCAT
>JAJTBD010000030.1 GCA_021287075.1 Micrococcales bacterium
CGGCATCGGCATGGTCTTCCAGCACTTCATGCTGGCCGACAACCTCACCGTCCTCGAGAATGTCGTCCTCGGGGCCGAGAAGCTCCACGGCATCGGCTCCGCCGCCCGCGCCGAGATCCGCCGCATCTCCGACGACTACCACCTCGACATCGACCCCGACGACCTCGTGGCCGACCTCGGCGTCGGCGCCCGGCAGCGCGTCGAGATCCTCAAGGTGCTCTATCGCGGCGCCAAGACCCTCATCCTCGACGAGCCGACGGCCGTCCTGGTGCCCCAGGAGGTCGACGAGCTCTTCGACAACCTGCGCGAGCTCAAGGCCGAGGGCCTGACCGTGCTGTTCATCTCCCACAAGCTCGACGAGGTCCTCTCGGTGGCCGACTCGATCACCGTCATCCGCCGCGGCACCACCGTCGACACCGTCGACCCCACAACCGTCAACGCGCGCCAGCTGGCCGAGCTCATGGTCGGCTCCGAGCTGCCCACCCCGGCGACGGAGGAGTCGACCGTCACCGACAAGGTCCTGCTGCGGATGGACGGCATCACCCTGGCCGGGGGAGAGGGCCGCGACCGGCTGCACGACGTCTCGCTGACGATCCACGCCGGCGAGGTCGTCGGCATCGCCGGTGTCGAGGGCAACGGCCAGGCCGAGCTCGTCGAGGTCATCATGGGCATGCGCGAGCCCACCAGCGGGCTGGTCTTCCTCGAGGACACCGACATCTCCGACTGGGAGGTCCGCGAGATCCGCGAGGCCGGCGTCGGCTACATCCCCGAGGACCGCCACCGGCACGGCCTGCTGCTCGAGGCGCCCCTGTGGGAGAACCGCATGCTCGGCCACCAGACGCAGGAGCCCAACATCGCCGGCGGGGGCCACCTGGTCGACGCCAAGGCGGCCAAGGCCGACACCGAGCGCATCGTCAAGGAATACGATGTGCGCACCCCCTCGATCCACGTCACCGCCGGGTCCCTCTCCGGCGGCAACCAGCAGAAGCTGATCGTCGGGCGCGAGATGAGCCACAACCCGCGCGTGCTCGTCGCCTCCCACCCCACCCGCGGCGTCGACGTCGGTGCCCAGGCGGCGATCTGGGACCACATACGACGGGCCCGCCGCGAGGGCCTCGGCGTGCTGCTGATCAGCGCCGACCTCGAGGAGCTGATCGGCCTGTCCGACACCATCCACGTCATCCTGCGTGGGCGCCTCACCGGTGAGTTCGACCCCGACACGGTGACCTCCGAGCAGCTCGGCGCGGCGATGACCGGCGCCGGTGGCGATGCCCCCGCCGATGCCAGCGCCTCACCCGCCGCCGCGGCGCCCGGCGCCACCGCCGCCCGCCCCGACCCGACCCTCGACGGAGAGACCCGATGACCGCCTTCGAGCCGCGCAGGCTCCTGCTCAGCGTCGCCGCGCCACTGCTCGCGCTCCTCGTGGCCTTCCTCGTCACCTCCCTCGTCCTGTCTGCCGTCGGCGACCCCGTGATGGACGTGTGGAAGACCCTGCTGGCCAAGCCGCGCCCGCGTCAGCTGGTGCAGATGATCAACGCCGCCAGCGTCCTCTACATCTCCGCCATCGCCGTGGCCATCGGCTTCCGGATGAACCTGTTCAACATCGGCGTCGACGGCCAGTACCGCGTCGCCGCCTTCGCCGGCGCGCTGTTCGCCGGGCAGGCCTGGCTCCCCGGCTTCCTCAACGTGCTGCTGACCCTCGTCGTCGCCATGGTGGCCGGCGGCCTCTGGGCCGGCATCGCGGCATACCTCAAGGTCAAGCGCGGTGTCTCGGAGGTGATCTCGACGATCATGCTCAACGCCATCGCCACCGGTGTCGTGCAGTGGATGCTGCTCAAGGTCGCCGACCGCCGTGAGGGCTCCAATGCCATCGGCACCAAGCGCATCCCCGAGAGCAGCCAGCTCGAGGGCTTCCAGTTGATCCCCGGCGCGCAGAACCGCGTCTACACCCTCATCCTGCTGTCGGTCCTGGTCGGCCTGCTCTACTGGTTCATCATCAACAAGACCCGCTTCGGCTTCGACCTGCGGGCCACCGGTCAGTCCGAGACCGCCGCCGTCGCGAGCGGCGTCAAGGTCCCGCGCATGGTGATGACCGCGATGATCGCCTCGGGCGCGGTCGCCGGCCTCATCGGCATGCCGCTGCTCTTCGGGCAGGACCACAACTACGGCACGACCTTCCAGGCCGGGCTCGGCTTCGCCGGCATCGGCATCGCGCTGCTCGGGCGCAACCACCCGGTCGGCATCGCGATCGCCTCGCTGCTGTGGGCCTTCCTCGACCAGCAGTCCAATGCCCTCCAGATCAACGCCGGCGTCGCCGCCGAGCTGGTCAACATCATCCAGGGCGTCATCCTCTTTGCCGTCGTCATCGCCTATGAGCTGATCCGCCGCGCCGACCTGCGGCTGGAGCAGCAGAAGGTCGCCCGCGAGCTCGCCGCGCAGAGACCCGCCCCCACGACCGAAGGAGCCTCGGCATGAGCGCCGCCGGTCTCGACGTCGGCGCCGAGCGCCTCGACGCCCCGCCCCGCACCGGCCGCCGCCTCCAGTGGTGGCACTGGCTGGTCATCGCCCTCGCCGGCCTGTTCGTGCTGTCCGTCCTGGAGGCCGTCACCGGCGCCAATGACATCGTCTCCTCCGGCGCCATCGCCGCCGCCTTCGGCCTGGCCGTCCCGATCGCGCTCGCCGGCCTCGGCGGTCTGTGGTCGGAGCGGGCCGGCGTGGTCAACATCGGTCTCGAGGGCATGATGATCCTCGGCACCTGGGGTGCGGCCTTTGCCGCCGTCCACTGGGGCGCGTGGGCCGGCATCATCGGCGGCATTGTCGGGGGTCTCATCGGCGGCCTGATCCACGCCATCGCCACCGTGACCTTCGGCGTCGACCACATCGTCTCCGGTGTCGCCCTTAACATCATCGGCCTGGGCGTGGCGAAGTACCTCTCGGCGCGCTTCTTCGCCAATCTCCCCGGCGGCGGCCCCACTCAGTCACCCTCGCTGCCCGACCTGCCCAGGCTCACCATCGGAGGCCTGTCCGACGGGCTCAAGAGCGTCGAGGACGACAACATCTTCTTCGTCTCCCAGATCGCCGCCGTGCTGCGGGCGCTGTGCACCGACCTGTCGGTCCTGACGCTTCTGGCCGTCGTGCTCTTCGTGGCGACGTGGTGGGTGCTGTGGCGCACCGCCTTCGGTCTGCGCCTGCGCTCCTGCGGCGAGTCGCCGGTCGCCGCCGAGAGCCTCGGCGTCAATGTCATCCGCTACAAGTTCCTCGCGGTCCTGATGTCCGGTGCCCTCGCCGGTCTCGGCGGTGCCTTTCTCTCGCTCGTGGCGGCCGGCATCTACCGCGACGGCCAGACCGGTGGCCGCGGCTATATCGGCCTTGCCGCGATGATCTTCGGCAACTGGCGTCCCGGTGGACTGCTGGCCGGCTCGACGCTGTTCGGCTACACCGACGCGATCCAGCTGCGCGCGGGCACCCAGACGGTGCACGCCTTCCTGCTCTTTGTGGCCGTGGTCCTGGTGGCCGTGGGCCTGTGGCAGGTCATCCGCAACCACCGCCTCGTGCAGGGCATCGGCGCGATCATCATGGGCGCGCTCGTCGCGGTCTGGTACTTCACGACCGACGCGGTCGCCGGTGAGCTCACCTCGACCATGCCCTATGTGACCACCCTGCTGGTGCTGGTCTTCGCCTCGCAGCGTCTGCGAATGCCGGCCGCCGACGGCCAGGTCTATCGCAAGGGCGAAGGCCACTGACGATGGCCGACATCGACTGGGAGGCCCTGCACACCAAGGCCGTTGCGGCGATGGAGCGCGCCTATGCGCCCTACTCCGACTTCCCCGTCGGGGTGGCCGGGCTGGTCGACGACGGCCGCGTCGTGGTCGGCTGCAATGTCGAGAACGCCGCCTATGGCGTCGGCCTGTGCGCCGAGTGCGGCATGGTCTCGACACTGCACGCCACCGGCGGCGGCCGGCTCCTCGCCGTCTACTGCGTGGGCGGCGATGGCGAGGCGCTCATGCCGTGCGGCCGCTGCCGCCAGCTGCTGTGGGAGCACGGCGGCCCGGAGTGCGTCCTGATGACTCCCGAGGGCGTGCTCCCCATGACCCAGGTGCTGCCGCAGGCCTTCGGGGTCGCCGACCTCGAGGCCGAGGCCGCGCGCCACGTCTGAGCCCCGCGGCATACCCCAGCGCGTGCGGCATGATGGGGCAGGTGAGCGAGAACTTCGATGCAGTTGACGTCATCATCACCAAGCGCGGCAAGGGCGAGCTGAGCGATCCGCAGATCGACTGGGTGATCGACGCCTACACCCGCGGCGTGGTCGCCGACGAGCAGATGTCCTCCCTCGCGATGGCGATCCTGCTCAACGGCATGAACCGGCGCGAGATCGCCCGCTGGACCCAGGCGATGATCGCCTCGGGCGAGCGGATGGACTTCTCCTCGCTCTCGCGCCCGACCGCCGACAAGCACTCCACCGGCGGCGTCGGCGACAAGATCACCCTGCCGCTCGCTCCGCTCGTCGCGGCCTGCGGCGTCGCCGTGCCCCAGCTCTCCGGCCGCGGTCTGGGCCACACCGGCGGCACCCTCGACAAGCTCGAGTCCATCCCCGGCTGGCGCGCGTCGCTGAGCAACGAGGAGATGCTCGCCCAGCTCGAGGACGTCGGCGCCGTCATCTGCGCCGCCGGCGCCGGGCTCGCCCCCGCCGACAAGAAGCTCTACGCGCTACGCGATGTGACCGGCACCGTCGAGGCGATCCCGCTGATCGCCAGCTCGATCATGAGCAAGAAGATCGCCGAGGGCACCGGCGCGCTCGTGCTCGACGTCAAGGTGGGCTCGGGCGCCTTCATGAAGACCCAGGAGGACGCCGCCGAGCTCGCCCGCACGATGGTCGCCCTCGGCACCGACGCCGGCGTGACGACGGTGGCCCTGCTGACCAACATGTCGACCCCGCTCGGCCTGACCGCCGGCAACGCCCTCGAGGTGCGCGAGTCGGTCGAGGTCCTCGCCGGCGGCGGCCCGCAGGATGTCGTGGACCTGACGGTGGCCCTGGCCCGCGAGATGCTCGCCGCCGCCGGCCACGAGGAGGTCGACCCCACCGACGCGCTCGCCGACGGACGGGCCATGGACGTCTGGCGCGCGATGATCCAGGCCCAGGGCGGCGACCCCGACGCCGAGCTGCCGGTGGCCCGGGAGAGCGAGGTCGTCACCGCCCCCGCGACGGGCGTGCTCACCGAGCTCGACGCCTACAAGGTGGGCGTCGCGGCCTGGCGCCTCGGCGCCGGGCGGGCCCGCAAGGAGGACCCGGTCCAGGCCGGCGCGGGAGTCGAGATGCACGCCAAGCCCGGCGACCAGGTCACCGCGGGCCAGCCGCTGCTCACGCTGCACACCGACACCCCCGAGCGCTTCGCCCGCGCCCACAAGGCCCTCGAGGGCGCCTTCGCGGTCGCCGAGTCGGGTGCCCCTGAGGTCACCCCGCTCATCCTCGAGCGCATCGACTGACCGGCCACGACACACAAGAGGGATATGCCGCGCGGCATACCCCTCTTGTGTGTGGGCCGGCCTAGTAGTCCTTGCTGGCCGGCGCGTCCGGCGTCTGGCCGGGCTCGGGGACGACGAGCGTGCCCGCGGCCTCGCGCTCACGGGCGCCGGCGAGCAGCGCCTCGGTGGAGGAGGTGCCGATGCGGGTGACGCCCTCGGCGAGCATCGCGAGCAGCGCGTCGATGTCGCGCACGCCGCCCGAGGCCTTGACCTGCATGGTGTGGGGGGTCTCGGCGCGCATCAGCCGCACGTCGGGGAGGGTGGCGCCGCCGCCGGCGAACCCGGTGCTGGTCTTGGTGAAGTCGGCGCCGGCCTCGGCGGAGGCATGGCAGGCCGCCTTCTTCTGCTCGTCGTCGAGCAGCGCGGTCTCGAAGATCACCTTGACCAGGGCGCCTGCCCCGTGGCCGACCGCGACGACCGCCTCGATGTCGCGGCGCACGCCGTCGACGTCGCCGCCGCGCAGGCGGCCGATGTTGAGGACCATGTCGAGCTCGGTCGCGCCGTCGGCCAATGCCTGGCGGGCCTCTGCGACCTTGGCCGCAGACGTGGTGGTGCCATGGGGGAAGCCGATGACCGTGCACACGCGCGTGGGCGACCCGGAGGTGGCGCGGGCGGCCATCGCCACATCGGAGGGGCGCACGCACACGCTCCAGATGTGCTCTGCCGCAAGCGATCTCACGCTCGCCTCGACCTCGGCGGGGGTCAGCTCCGGCTTGAGCAGCGCATGGTCGATCAGGTCGGCGACATCCTGCACCGTCAGGGTCGTCCCGGGGGCATAGCGGCGCGCGGCCTCTTCGGCTGGGGTGTTCCCTTGGCTGGTCATGACCCAAGGCTAGGGCAGGCGCGCAGCCGCGGCCATGTCCGGTCATGCACCTCGCCGGGCTCGCGGCCGTAGAGTGGTCAGCGTGCCCGAGCTGATCCCCACCCCGACGTCCATCCCCGTGCCCGGAGGCAAGGTGATCGAGGAGCATGTCGGCCGTGCGACCACCTCGACCGACCACGTCTCGGTCGCCCACATGAAGGCCCCGCCCGGCTGGTCCGAGCCGGCCCAGGTCCCCGAGTTCGAGGAGATCACCCTCGTGCTCGCCGGTGAGGTCGTCGTGGAGCACGACGGCGGCAGCCTGCATGTCACTGCCGGGCAGTCGGTGGTGACCCGTCCCGGGGAGCGGGTGCGCTACTCCTGCGGCCCCAAGGGTGCGGAATATGTCGCCGTGTGCCTGCCGGCCTTCACCCCCGAGGGCGCCCACCGCGAGGAGGAGACCTCATGACCGCCGATGCGACACTGAGCACCGCCGAGGCCGTGCTGCGTGCGCCTAAGGCCCTGCTCCACGACCACCTCGACGGGGGGCTGCGGCCGCAGACCATCATCGAGATCTCCGACGAGATCGGGTATGCCGCGCTGCCGGCCCGCGACGCCGATGCCCTCGGCACGTGGTTCGCCGAGGCCGCCGACTCCGGCTCCCTGGAGCGCTACCTGACGACCTTCGACCACACGATCGCGGTCATGCAGACCGTCGAGGGCATCCGCCGGGTGGCCCGCGAGTGCGTCGAGGACCTCGCCGACGACGGCGTGGTCTATGCCGAGATCCGTTATGCCCCAGAGCAGCACCTCCAGGAGGGGCTGGCGCTCGAGGATGTCGTCGAGGCCGTCAACGCCGGCTTCCGCGAGGGCGAGCAGGCCGCCGCCGAGCGGGGCCACCGCATCCGCAGCGGCGCGCTGCTGACCGCCATGCGCCACGCCGCCAAGTCCACCGAGATCGCCGAGCTCGCCGTGCGATACCGCGACGACGGGGTCGTCGGCTTCGACATCGCCGGCGCCGAGGCCGGCTACCCGCCCACCCGCCACCTCGACGCCTTCGAGTACCTCCGGCGCGAGAACGCCCACTTCACCATCCATGCCGGCGAGGCCTTCGGTCTCCCCAGCATCTGGGAGGCCATCCAGTGGTGTGGCGCTGACCGGCTCGGCCACGGCGTGCGCATCGTCGACGACATCGAGATCGCAGGCCGGGCCTTCACCGACGACGCGGCGGCGGCGATGCGCGCCTCCCGGGAGGACATGCGCCTGGGCCGCCTCGCGGCATACGTGCGGGACATGCGCATCCCCCTCGAGATGTGCCCCAGCAGCAATATCCAGACCGGGGCCGCCGACTCCTTCGCCACCCACCCGATCACGCTGCTGAAGGACCTGCGCTTCCGGGTCACCGTCAACACCGACAACCGCCTGATGAGCCACACGTCCATGTCACGCGAGATGGGGCTGCTGGTCGAGGAGGCGGGCTGGAGCATGACCGACCTGCGGTGGGCGACGATCAACGCGATGAAGTCGGCGTTCATCCCCTTCGACGAGCGGCTGGCGATCATCGAGGAGATCGTCAAGCCCGGCTACGACGCGCTGCTGCCCAGCTGATCAGGCGGGACGAGACGCTCGCGCAGCTGCCGGTCGCGCTCGAGGCGCGCGGCGTCACGGGTGCGGCGCTCGGCGAGCACTGCTGCCAGGACCCACTCGGGGTGGATGCCGGCGGGCGGGGCCGGGCTGACATGGGTGAGGGTCTCGGCGAGCAGCTGGCGGCCGGTGACCTCGCGCACGTGCGGCGCGAAGGAGGGCGCCCGCGCCACGAACTGGCGCAGGTTGGCCGCCAGGGCGTCGGGCAGCGGGGCGATGTCGGCCGTGCGCGCCCAGTAGGCGAGCGGGGGCGGCATCTGCGCCGGCGGGGGCAGGGTGACGGTCTGTCGCTCCCGCACGACATAGGTGCCGGCGAGATAGTCGCCCAGGCGTTTGCCCTTGCGGGAGAAGGCCGCCGACGCGAGGGCGGGCATGCCGACGAAGAGATAGATCTCGACCACGCCGAGCATCGCCCGGGTGAAGGCATGACGCACGGTGATCGGTCCGGCGTCGTCGCGGACGGTGCGCAGCCCGGTCGCGTAGTGCCCGACGGTCTTGCCGCGGGTGAGGGTCTCGAACGCGGTCGGGTAGCCGACGAAGACCAACACGGTCAGGGCGGTGAAGGCGGCCGCGATCAGGGCCCCGTCGGTGCGCCCGAACAGCAGGGAGACGGCCCAGACACCCAGGGCATACAGCACATAGCCGATCGTGATGTCGAGCATGCCCGAGAGGATGCGCAGCCCGATGCCGGCGCTGGGCAGGTCGAGAGCGACGGCCTCGCCCGTGACCAGATCGTCCGAGCCCACCCCGACGGTCGCGCTGCTCATGGCGTCACCCTAGCGCTAGGGTGACGGCGTGGATCTGGATGCCTTCGTCGCCGCCCACCAGAGGGAGTGGTCGCGCCTAGAGGAGCTGGTCGCCAAGCGCCGGCTCACCGGCGCCGAGGCCGACGAGATCCTCGACTCCTATCAGCGGGTGGCCACCCACCTGTCGGTCGTGCGCTCGACCAACCCCGACCCGAGCCTGGTCGGCTATCTGTCGATGCTGCTCGCCCGGGCCCGGTCCAGGTCGGCGGGGACGCGCAGCGTCTCCTGGGGCGATGTCGGCAGGTTCTTTGCCGTCACCTATCCGGCCGCGCTCTATCGCCTGCGCTGGTGGTGGCTGGCGACCCTGCTGGTCAACGTCGTCCTGGCCTTCGCGCTCGGCTGGTACTTCCTCCAGCACCCATCCTGGGAGACCTCGATGGCCGCGCCCGAGCAGATCCGGCAGCTGGTCGAGAACGACTTCGAGGGCTACTACAGCGAATACGCCGCGACCTCCTTCGCGCTGCGCGTGTGGACCAACAACTTCTGGATCGCGTTGCTGTGCATCGCTCTTGGCGTGCTGGGTCTGCCCGTCGTGTTCATCCTGCTCCAGAACGTCCTCAACGTCGCGATCATGGGGGCGATCATGTGGCGCCACGGCCGTGGCGCGCTCTTCTTCGGGCTGATCCTGCCCCACGGGCTGCTCGAGCTCACCAGTGTCTTCGTGGCAGCGGGTGTCGGGATGCGGCTGTTCTGGGCGTGGGTGGAGCCGGGTCCGCGCACCCGTGCCCAGGCCCTCGCCGAGGAGGGGCGCACCACCATCGCCGTCGGCGCCGGGCTGGTCGTCACGCTCCTGCTGTGCGGCGTCATCGAGGCCTTTGTGACCCCCTCGCCACTGCCCACCTTCGCGCGCGTCGGCATCGGTGTCCTGGCCGAGCTGGCGTTCTTTGCCTATGTCTTCACCCTCGGCCGGTGGGCCGTCCAGCGTGGCGAGACCGGCGACCTCGCCGAGGCCGAGCGCGGCTACTCTGCGCCGGTCGCCGGCTAGCGCGAGCGAGCCCCAACTAGGCTGCGGGCATGGCCTCCACGTCTGTGCGACTGCTCAAGATCCTCGGTGCCGCCGGCGTCGTCGGCGTCGCCGCGACCGGGGTGCTCGCCGCTCGCAGGGAGCGGGAGCGCCGCGCCGTCACCCCCGAGGAGGTGCGGGCCCGGCTGCATGAGCGGTATGCCGCGCTGCCGCCGGAGGATGTCGACGTCACCTCCGTGCCGCCCGCCACGGGCGACCGGCGCCGTGCGGCCGACGTGAGCACACGGCTGCGCACCGAGGCGGGCCGCGTGCGGGCGCGGCTGCGCGGCATACCCCGTCGTCGTCGTGCGGACGGCTGAGGGCGAGCCGACCATGCCGACAATCCAAGCCCGCGCTGCCCAGCGCCCCGAGCCGGTGAGCCTCGACGCCGCGGTCGACCAGACGCGCACCGGCGACATCTGGATCTTCCGCGGCAGGTCCGCCGCCGACCGCGCGATCCAGACCCTGACCAACGCGCCCGTCAACCACGTCGGCATGGCGGTCGTCATCGACGACCTGCCGCCGATGATGTGGCATGCCGAGCTCGGCAGGTCGCTGCCCGACCTGTGGTCCGGCGACCACCACCGCGGGGTGCAGCTGCACGACCTGCGGGCCGCGGTGGAGCGCTGGCAGCAGGTCTATGGCCAGCAGGCGTGGCTGCGCCAGCTCCACCCCGAGGTGCGCCCCGAGCAGGAGGACGCGCTGCTGCGCACCATCGCCCGGTGGGACGGCACCTCGTTTCCCAGCACCGGCGCGCTCGCGTGGCGCTGGCTGCGTGGCCGCGACGGCTATCTGCCGAGGCGGCATGCCACCGACGAGCCCCGCATGCGTCCGGAGGCGACCTATTGCGCCGAGGTCGTCGCGGTCACCTTCGAGGCGATGGGCATCCTCGAGCCCGGCCTGCCGCGCAACTGGTATGACCCGGGCCGCTTCTGGTCCGGCGACGAGCTGCCGCTGCGGCCCGGCTGGCGGCTCGACACGGAGGTCGCGGTCGGCCGCTGAGCCGGCGCCCCGAGCGCCGTGGGGGTGTCAGAGCAGGCCGCGGGACTTCAGCAGCAGATAGTGGTCGGCGAGCTGCACCGGGAGCTGTTCGGGGTCGGCGTCGATGACGTGCACGCCCATGCGCTCGAGCGTGGCGGCCGTGCGCGCGCGGAGGGCGAGCGTGCGCTCGGCGGCGGCCGCGTCATAGACCTCCTTGGTGCCCCCGCGGCGCTCCCGCATGCGGGTCAGCTCGGCGTCGGCGACCGACGCGACGAGCACCCGGTGGTGGCGCACGAGGACCGACAGCGGGGGCAGCAGGGACTCCTCGATGGCCGCGGGCTCCAGCGGGGTGAGCAGCACGACCAGCGCCCGCTGGCGGCTCAGGGCGGCGGCGCTGGTGGTCAGCAGGGTCCAGTCGGCCTCGAGCAGCGCGGGCTCCAGCGGCGCCATCGCGGTGACGACATCCGACAGGACGGTGCTGCGCGGTGAGCCCACCACCCGCGAGCGCACCCGCCGATCGCCTGCGACGAGGTCGACACGGTCGCCGGCGCGGGAGGCCAGGGCCGTGAGCAGCAGCGCGGCGTCCATGGCGGCGTCGAGGCGGGGGGTGTCACCGACGCGCCCGGCGGAGGTGCGCGAGGTGTCGAGGACGAGGATGATCTGGCGGTCCTTCTCGGGCTGCCAGGTGCGCACGACGACGTGCTGGCGTCGGGCCGTCGCGCGCCAGTCGATCGAGCGCACGTCATCGCCCTCGACATAGTCCCGCAGGGAGTCGAACTCGGTGCCCTGCCCACGCACGCGCACGGCCGAGCGGCCGTCGAGCTGGCGCAGCATGGCCAGTCTCGACGGCAGGTGCTTGCGGGAGTGGAAGGGCGGCAGGGCGCGGATGTGTCCGGCGACCTGGACCGAGGCCTGGCGGCCGCCCAGGCCGAGCGGCCCGATCCGCCGCACCGTCACCCGGTCGGCCGCCCGGTCGCCGCGGCGGGTGGGCAGCAGCGCCGTGCGCACCGCCCGCTGCTCACCGGCGGGGACGCTGACCCGGTGCCGCTCGCCGCGCGCGCCGGCCGAGGGCTGCCAGGCGTCGCGCAGCAGGCCGCGGACCGCGCGCCGGGTGGGGTTGCCGACGAGAAGCGTTGTCTCGCCTGGCTCCCCGAGACGCACGGGCATCGTCGGCTGGCGCTGCATGGTGAGGGCCTTGGCCGAGCCGGCGAGGACCACGTCGAGCACCCACAGCACCAGGCACAGCAGGAACCACAGCCAGACCGTCAGCACGCTCGGGCGCGCGAGCACCGGCACGATGCCGACGAGCAGCAGCGCGACGAGGCGACCGGTGAGCATCATGGGCAGCGTCCTGGGCCCGGGTCAGCGGGGGACGGGCACGGACGCGAGGGCGCTGGCCAGCACGGTCGAGACGTTGACCCCCTCGAGCTCGGCCTCGGGCCGCAGCGAGAGGCGGTGCGCCAGGGTGGCCTGGGCCAGCGCCTTGACGTCGTCGGGCGTGACGAATCCCCGGCCGTTGAGCCAGGCCCAGGCCCGGGAGGTCGCCAGCAGCGCCGTCGCGCCCCGCGGGCTGACCCCGAGCGAGAGGGAGGGGGAGGTGCGCGTCGCCCGCGCGATGTCGACGATGTATGCCGCGACCTCGGGTGCGATCTCGACCTGGCGGACGGCATCGGCGCCCGCCTCGAGGTCGCTGCCGGAGGCCACCGGGCGGATGCCGGCGGCCTGGAGGTCGCGGGGGTCGAAGCCGGCGGCGTGGCGCTGAACGACGGCGATCTCGTCCTCACGCGGCGGCAGGTCGAGCAGGACCTTGAGCAGGAAGCGGTCGAGCTGGGCCTCGGGCAGGGGATAGGTGCCCTCGTACTCGACGGGGTTCTGGGTGGCTGCCACGAGGAAGGGGACGGGCAGCGGACGGGGGCTGCCGTCGACCGAGACCTGCCGCTCCTCCATCGCCTCCAGCAGCGCCGCCTGCGTCTTGGGCGGCGTACGGTTGATCTCGTCGGCCAGCAGGAGGTTGGTGAAGACCGGGCCCTCGCGGAAGGTGAAGTCGGAGGTGCGCGCGTCCAGCACCAGCGAGCCGGTGATGTCGCCGGGCATGAGGTCGGGCGTGAACTGCACCCGCTTGGTCTCGATCGACAGGGCGCTCGCGATCGACCGGACGAGAAGGGTCTTGGCGACGCCCGGCACGCCCTCGAGGAGGATGTGGCCGCGGCACAGCAGCGCGATGAGCATGCCGCTCACGGCGGCGTCCTGGCCGACGACGGCCTTGGCCACCTCCGTGGCCACGGCCAGCAGCGCCCGGCGGGCGTCCTCGGCCTGGGCAGGCGGGCCCGACGGGGGCTGCGACTCGGCAGGCGGCTGCGTCGGCGGCTGGGCGGGCTGCTGCTCGGGCGTGGTGCTCATGGTCGGTGCACGTCCTTCTCGAGTGCGGACAGGTTCTGGGCGAGCTGGATCAGGTGGCGCTCGTCGGTGGACTCGGTGCCGACGAGCAGGCCGCGCACATCGGCATGCGGGCGGGCGCAGGCCCGGGCGACGGCGTCGACCAGGGCCTCGTCGCCGGCGTCGGCCGGGACGCCGAGATAGGTGGACAGGCGCCCGCGCGTGGCGACGCGCAGGATGGCGGCCGAGCGCGCCGGGTCGCCGGCCCGGTGATACATCCGGCCGCGGCTCTGGGTGGTCTCGATCGCCTTGACGACGGCCGGCAGTGGCTCGGGGACAAGGCGGCCGAGCCGCCGTCCCCGCCAGAGCATCGTGGTGACCAGGGCGAGCAGGGCAAGCAGTGTGAGTGGTCCGACGGCAGCCGGGATCTCCGGGCCGTCGGAGGCGGTCTCCTCGCCCTCGACGAGGTCGAGGAAGGTCGGCATGTACCAGACCACGCGGTCGCCCGCGCCCAGCATCCGCAGCGTGACGCCGGCGTTGTCGAAGCGGGTGATGTGGCGGTTGGTCAGGGCCTCGGCGGGGCCGAAGACCCATGTCTCCGGGACCTCGGGCGCCGCGGGCAGGATGACCAGGGCCGAGCTGTCCTTGACGGTGAAGCAGTCGGTGCCCGGGGTGTCGGACATGCGGGAGTAGCCGGTCGAGCCGGTGGACACGGCGTCGTCGCGGGAGAGGCCCTCGCTCACGCACCCGGCGCTGACCCGGTCGGTGGCCTCCGGCAGGCCCGTCTCGGGTGGGTCCTCCTGCTGCACGCCCAGCCCCCACAGCTCGAGGGCGCTGTAGGACGGCTCGAGCAGCACGACGCGCCTGGCCTCGCGGGAGAAGCGCTCGAGGCCGGCGAGCGTGCTCTCGCCGAGGTTGTGGGTGTCGGTGACCACGACCACGGTCTGGCCATCGGCCTCATCGAGGTCACGCAGCTCCTCGTCGGACCTCGCGACGTCGACCCTGACGCCCTTGGCGCGCAGCACCTCCACCGCGGCCTTGGTCCCGGCGCGGCCCGGGTTGTCGGGGTCGAGCGGGAGGTCGCTCGGCCGGTGCGCCGCCTGCCACAGCAGGAAGCCGAGGACCAGCCCGAGGACGACGAGGATGCCGGTGAGGATGGCCATCGGGCCGCTGAGCCGCTCGCGGATGGCGCGTTTGCCGGTCGTGGCCGCCGGTGCGGACTGCCGCTCCCACACCTGAAGCGATGTCATTGGGCCCCACCACGATTGGCGACGGAGAAGAGGTCATCGGGGTCGTCGACGGCAGGCATAGCGGAGCCCGCGCCGGCGGTGGCCAGCGCCGAGGCGGCCGGCCGCTCGCGATCGAGCCGCTCCCCGAGGTCCAGGACATGCCGGGCCCCGTCGACGCCGGGCTGCCCGCCGCCATAGGCGGCGGAGTCGAACAGGTCGGCGGCGTGCCGGAGCGCGCCGGCGTGTGCCGGGAACCCGGTGCCGAGCGAGAGCGCGATCTCATGGGCGGTGGCGGACGGGGCGTCGTCGAGCAGCGCGCGGTCGGCGGCGGACTGCGCGATCGCCCGCATGCCCTCGATGACCGCTGTCGCGTGGTCGCCGGCGCGCAGGGCCTCCTCGGCGAGCGCCCGGTGCTCGGCGGCCGTGCGGGCCTGACCGCCGAGGACGGCGCCGGGTTCCCGGTCGACGGCGTGGTCGCGCCGGACGAAGCGCAGCGCCCACAGCCCCAGCGCCAGCAGCAGGGCCACCACGATGCCCAGGACGATCGGGGAGGGCGCCGAGTCGCCCGGGGCGGAGCCGCGCACGAGGCCGTCCCACCACCGCTGGAGTGCCTCGAGCAGGCGGCGCAGGGGGTCGGTGCGCTCCTGATAGGCGACCTTGCCGAGCTCGTCCTCCAGCCAGGTCCTGGCCGTCGGGTTGTCCGGTGCGACCCGAGCCCACACGCTCATCGGGCGGCCGACGCCGCGGCCCGCAGCAGCGCGAGGTCGAAGCCCTCCTTGCGGATGCGCGCGTCCAGATAGGTCATTGCATACAGGGCCGCCATGAAGGGCTGGACGAAGAGGCTGCTCACCACGCTGGACAGCAGCGAGAAGCCGATCATCAGGATCGAGCCGACCAGCTGACCGGTCTCGTTCTGCATCGTCACCGTGGCGAGGGCCATCAGGGCCATGCCGATCATCTGAAGGACCGTGGAGAGCACATACTGCAGGACGCTGGTGAGCAGGGTGCCGAGGACGACGACGCCCAGGGTGCGCCAGAACATCCGGGAGGTCAGCGCCCACGAGCGCCGGACGGCCGCGACGATCCCGAGCCGCTCCAGGACGAGCGCGGGCGCGGCGAGCGCGAGGCGCACACCGAGATAGGCCGTCGCGAGGAGGACCGCCACGACCAGCACGATCCCCATGACCCACACCGCGGTCTGGTCGGCGGTGACGCCCCACCAGATCAGCAGTCCGAGCAGGGCCAGCCCGACCAGCACCGGCAGGGCGAGGAGCAGGCACAGCCCGGCCAGCCGCAGGAGGGCGCCGCGGGTGCGTCGCCAGACCTCGCCCATGGAGGGATAGCGGCCCAGCGTCGCCTCGCCCACGGCATACGCCAACATGCCCGAGAGTGCCTGTGCCGAAACGAGACTCAGGATGATCGCGCCGAGCACACCGACGGTGAAGCCGACCGTCGCGAGGGTGTCGAAGGCATCGGACTCACCCATCAGATAGGCGATGCCGAGCATGGCGCCGACCCCGAGGGCGATGACGAGCAGCACCGCGGCGTTGACCAGGACACACAGCCCGAGGAAGGCGCGCGGGTTGCTGCGCAGCGCGCGGAAAGCGCCCTCGATCACCTCGCCGACGCCGAGGGGGCGCAGCGGGATGATGCCGGGCTTGTGGGCCGACAGCAGCGGCACCTGGCCTGCCTGCGGGTATGCCGCCTGGCCGGGATAAGCCTGTTGCGCGGGCTGGGCAGGTGGATAGGGGCCGGGGGCCGGTCCCGACGGGTGAGGCGGGATGCCCGACCCGCCGCCGGGCGGTCTCAGCTGAGGGTCGTGCACGTCGATCCCCTCCCTGTCGACCCCTGACGTCCGCAACCTATCAGCCGCTGCGGCGGGCCACCGGGTCGACCGCGGACTCCACCTCGGCGGGGCGGGCCGGCGTCGCGCCGAGCCCGACGTGCTGCGCGACGAGCCGGGGCTCGTCGCGCATCAGCCGCAGGCCCCGGCGCACCAGTGTCAGTGGGGGTTTGCGCCGCTCGGACAGATCGCGCAGCAGGCGATAGACAAAGGTGCGGCCCGGCGAGCGGCGCACGCAGTATGCCGCGTGGAGCAGGCCGCGGTCGGCCAGCTCGCGGATGGTCTCGGCCGCGAAGATCCCCTCGGCGATGATCAGGTCATCGGGCCCGGCCGTGACCGTCGTCGAGCCCGTCCGGGCACTGGTGCTGATGTCATAGACAGGGGTGTCGGTCGAGCCGGTCTCGACCAGCCGCTCCAGTGCCTCGATGGCGCCGGCCCGGTCCCAGGAGTCGGGGTGGTCCCAGTCGGGGATGCCCAGCGCCGGGCTCATCGGCAGGCTCGGGTCGTCGCCGTCCTTGTAGAAGTCGTCGAGCCGCATGATCGGCCACCCGTGGGCGGCGTGGAGGCGGGCCGACAGGCGGGACTTGCCCGCCCCGCTCGGGCCGCTGAGGACCAGCACCCGGGCACGGGTCGGGTCGGCCACCTCAGTCACCGGTCGCGGCGGTGAGCGCGGTCATCGCGGTGCGGATCCGGTCGAGCCGCTCGGCGGCGCGGGCCCGGGCACCGGCCAGGTCCTCGTCGGCGACGGGCTCGATGACCTCGAGATAGACCTTGAGCTTGGGCTCGGTGCCGGACGGGCGGGCGATGACCCGGGAGTCGTCGGCCAGGTAGTAGCGCAGGCCCTCGGTCGGGGGCAGGCCACCGTCGCCCCTGGCCAGGTCGTCGGCGCGGGCGACGGCGATGCCGGCCAGTTCGGTGGGCGGCTGGGAGCGCAGGCGCGCCATGATGTCGGCGATGACGCCGAGGTCGGTGACCCGCACGGAGTAGGCGTCGGTGGCGTGCACGCCGTGGGCCCGGGCGAGGTCGTCGAGCACGTCGGTCAGGGTGCGGCCCTCGGCCTTGAGCCGCGCGGCCTGCTCGGCGAGCAGGAGCGCGGCGGAGATGCCGTCCTTGTCGCGGACCAGACCGGGCGCGACGCAGTAGCCGAGCGCCTCCTCGTAGCCGTAGTGCAGGCCGGGCACCCGCGAGATCCACTTGAAGCCCGTGAGCGTCTCCTCGTGGCGCACGCCCTCGGCCGCGGCCATCGCGGCGAGGAGGCGGGAGGAGACGATCGAGTTGGCGAAGACCGCGCCGTCGGGCACACCCCTGCCGAGCAGGTGGGCGCCGAGCAGCGCGCCGACCTCGTCGCCACGCAGCATGCGCCACTCGCCGCCGTCCACGACAGCGGCCGCGCAGCGGTCGGCGTCGGGGTCGTTGGCGATGACGACATCGGGGCCGGTCGCCCTCGCCAGCTCCAGCGCCGCGTCGATTGCGCCCTTCTCCTCGGGGTTGGGGAAGGCCACCGTGGGGAAGTCGGGGTCGGGCTCTGACTGGCTGGGCACCGTTGCGGGAGAGGGGAACCCGGCTCCTTCGAAGGCCCGCACGAGGGTGTCGTTGCCGACGCCGTGCAGGGAGGTGTGCACGACGCTGACATCGCGCGGGGCGTCATCGGAGACGACCCCGGCGACCGCGTCGAGATAGTCCTCGTGCAGCTCGTTGGACAGGGTCTCCCAGCCGTCCTCGGCCATCGGCACGTCGGCGACGCGCGTGACGCGCGCGATCTGGGCGGCGATGTCAGCGTCGGCCGGCGGCACGATCTGGCTGCCGTCGCCGAGATAGACCTTGTAGCCGTTGTCCTGCGGCGGGTTGTGGCTCGCCGTCACCATCACTCCGGCGTCGGCGCCGAGATGGCGGATCGCGAAGGCCAGCACCGGGGTCGGCAGCGGGTGCGGCAGCACCATGGCCCGCCCGCCCGCGGCCGCGACGACCGCGGCCGTGTCGCGGGCGAAGACATCGGAGTTGTGCCGGGCGTCATAGCCCACGACGACGACCGGGTCGTGGCCCTGCTCCTTGAGGTATGCCGTGAGCCCGGCAGCGGCGCGGATCACCACGGCGCGGTTCATCCGGTTGGGCCCGGCGCCCAGGGCGCCACGCAGCCCGGCCGTGCCGAACTCGAGCATGCCCACGAAGCGGTCGGCGAGATCCGTTGCGGCAGAGGCGTCCCCGGCCTCGGTCGCGGTGATCGCCGCCTCCAGCTCGGCCCGCGTCACCGGGTCCGGGTCGTCGGCCGCCCACGCACGGGCGGCATCGAGGAGGTCCTGCTGCGCGGCATACATCGTGGTGCTCCTTGGGGCCTGGTCAGATCTGTGCGACGACGGAGGCGAGGAGTGAGCCGCACCGCTCGGCGGCGGCCCGGCCCGCGGCGAGGACCTCCTCGTGGTCCAGGGGGGTGGGGGAGATGCCCGCGGCCGGGTTGGTCACCAGCGAGATGCCGAGCACCTCCAGACCGGCCTGGCGGGCGGCGATCGCCTCGAGGCTGGTCGACATGCCCACGAGGTCGCCGCCGATGCGCTTGGCCATCTGGACCTCGGCGGGGGTCTCATAGTGGGGGCCGCGGAACTGGACGTAGACGCCCTCGTCGAGTGAGGGGTCGACGCTGCGGGCCACCTCGCGCAGGCGCGGGGAGTAGAGGTCGGTCAGGTCGACGAAGTTGGCGCCCTCGATCGGCGAGTCGGCCGTGAGGTTGATGTGGTCGCTGATCAGGACCGGGGTGCCCGGCGACCACTCGGGGCGCAGGCCGCCGCAGCCGTTGGTGAGCACGATGGCCCCACAGCCGGCCGCGGCCGCAGTGCGCACGCCGTGGACGACGGCGCGGATGCCGCGGCCCTCGTAGTAGTGGGTGCGGGTGCCGAAGACGAGCGCGCGGCGACCGGTGTCGCCGATGGCGACCGAGCGCATCTGCCCGCTGTGGCCCTCGACTGCGGCCCTGGCGAAGCCGGGCACGTCCTCGTTGTCGACGACGGCCTGGGTCTCGCCGATGAGGTCGGCGGCCTGGCCCCACCCAGAGCCCAGGACGAGCGCGATGGCGTGCCGTGGGGCGCCCGTCCGCTCGGCGATCACGGCGGCCGCGGCACGGGCCACCTCCATGGGGTCGGTGGCGGGGTCGTTGAGGGCGGGGGAGTCGTCGGTCACCCCCGCAGCCTACCGAGCGGTCACGGCATACCCCTCACCATCGGTGCCGGCCAGCGGCAGGTGAGGTGGTTGGATAGGGAGCGTGAGTGAGCGCAGCACATCCGTCGTGATCCTCGGTGGCGGCCCCGGTGGCTATGAGGCCGCCCTCGTCGCAGCCCAGCTGGGCGCCCGCGTGACGGTGGTCGACCGCGACGGTCTGGGCGGCGCGGCCGTGCTGACCGACTGCGTGCCCTCCAAGGCGCTGGTGGCGACCGCCGACTACATGTCGCAGACGGCGCAGTCGGCCGAGGTCGGCATCCGCGCCGAGGACCACGAGGGCGATCCCGCCCATGCCGTCGTCGCCGAGATCCCCGACATCAACGCGCGCATCCTCGGGCTGGCCGCGGCGCAGAGCGCCGACATCCAGCAGCGGCTGGAGCGCGAGGGCGTGCGCGTGCTGCGGGGCGTCGGCCGGCTCGTGTCGGCCTCGCTCGTGCGGGCGGAGCTCGCCGAGGGCGGCACCGAGGAGCTGCCTGCCGATGTGGTGCTGGTCTCGACCGGCGCGACCCCCCGTGTCATGGACACCGCGATGCCCGACGGCGAGCGCATCCTGACCTGGCAGCAGATCTACAGCCTCACCGAGCTCCCCGAGAAGCTCATCGTCGTCGGCTCCGGCGTCACCGGTGCCGAGCTCGCTCAGGCCTATCTCGGGCTCGGCGCGCAGGTCACCCTGGTCTCCTCTCGCGATCACGTGCTCCCCGGCGAGGACGCCGACGCCGCCAAGGTCATCGAGGACGTCTTCCGCCGGCGTGGCATGGAGGTGCTCAGCCGCTCGCGGATGGCCGCGGTCGAGCGCACCGACGCGGGTGTCATCGTGCGGCTCGAGGACGGCCGCGAGGTCGAGGGGACCCACGCGCTGCTCGCGGTCGGCTCCATCCCGCAGACCCGCGAGATCGGCCTCGAGGAGCTGGGAGTGCAGCTGCGGCCCTCGGGCCACATCGAGGTCGACCGCGTCTCACGCACGTCCGTGCGAGGGGTGTATGCCGCGGGCGACTGCACCGGCGTCCTGCCCCTCGCGTCGGTGGCGGCGATGCAGGGGCGCACCGCCATGTGGCACGCGCTCGGTGACGCGGTCGCACCGCTCAGCCTGCACAGCGTCTCGGCCAACATCTTCACCGACCCCGAGATCGCGACGGTCGGCTTCTCGCAGAAGGACATCGACGAGGGCCGCATCGACGCCACGACCATCACCCTGCCGCTGGCCACCAACGCCCGCGCCAAGATGCAGGGCATCACCGACGGCTTCGTCAAGCTCTTCGCCCGCAAGGGGAGCGGGGCCGTCGTCGGTGGTGTCATCGTCGCCCCGTCGGCCTCGGAGCTGATCTTCCCCGTCACCCTCGCGGTCAAGCACCACCTCACCGTCGACCAGGTCGCCGGCACCTTCACCGTCTATCCCTCGCTGTCCGGCTCGATCGCCGAGGCGGCCCGCCAGCTGCACGACAGCGAGCACTGGTAGGCCGCTCACCTCGCCCTTCTCGGCGCCGTCGGCCTAGAGTCGAGGCTGACCGGGGGCTGCCATGCCCCGCGCACGAGTGAAGGAGACGCGAGTGTCTGAGTCCGGTGGTTTCATCGACAAGGCCAAGGACTGGATCCAGGGCAACCCTGACAAGGCCCAGTCCGGCATCGACAAGCTCGAGGACCTGATCGACAAGCAGACGGGCGGCAAGTACTCCGACGCCATCCGTCAGAGCGGCGATCAGCTGGAGAAGCAGCTCGGCCTCCCCGAGGACAAGCCTGCCGAGGCTCCGGCGGACAAGCCTGCTGAGGCTCCGGCTGAGGCTCCGACTGAGGCTCCGGCGGACAAGCCTGCTGAGGCTCCGGCGGAGAAGCCTGCTGAGGCTCCGACTGAGGCTCCGGCGGAGAAGCCTGCTGAGGCTCCGGCGGAGAAGCCTGCTGAGGCTCCGACCCAGCCCGCCCCCGACCAGCCGCAGCCGCCGGTCCAGCCTGCCCCTGACCAGCCGCAGGTCCCGGTCGACCCGGCCACGCCGGCGGGGACTCCCGAGACCCCTGTCCCCAACCCGGCCCCGCCGACAGGTGACCCGCAGCCCGCTGACCCGCAGCCCGAGGGCGACAGCCCGGGCTCAGGAGAGCAGCTGCCGGGTGAGCCGGGCGGTCCGGTCGATCCTGCGCAGACTCCCGACAACACCGGTGAGGTCGAGACCACCAGCGACACCACCAGCGACCTGCCGGGCGTGCCCGGGATCCCCGAGGTGCCGACCGAGGGCGCGACCCCTGAGGGTGACGCCGGTGTCGGTGAGCCGAGCCTGCCGAAGCCGACCGGGCGTGGGCAGACGCCGGCGCAGGCAGAGCCGGGCGGCGATACCCAGCCCGCACCTCAGGGCTGACCGATCGCTCAGACCCTCAGATAGGCCCAGCCCTCCCACTGACGCTGGGCAAGATGCGCCCCGCCGGCGGGGACGACCTCGACCCCGCCGGCGAGCGTGTCCTCGGCGACATCGTGCGCGCCAAGAGCGTTGCGGCAGGCCAGGATTCGCCCGTTGGGGAGTTTGGGCCAGTGCTCGGCCAGCTGGGTCGCCTGGGTCGAGCCCGCGACCAGCCCGGTCACCGCATTGCCCTGCACCACGAGGTCGACGGGTGTGCCCGGATGGACCTTGAGCAGGTTGCGGGCGGCGAGCAGCCCCTTGATGCCCGCCACCCTAGGCAACCGACCCCGCCGCGCGGGGGCGAGCGCGCGGCATACGGCCCCGCTCAGACCGCACCTCGGCTCGCTCTGCCCCCGACCGGTCCACTCCCACCCCGCTCCGCCCCCACCCCGTTCCCATCGGCCGAGTGCGTCGAATGTGCTGTCTGGAGACGCTGGCGAGACAGCACTATCTACGCACTCGGCGGAGCGGGGTGGTGAACGCAGGACCCACCAACGACGATGGCCGCGACCCCCGGGGGGAGTCGCGGCCATCGTGGGTCCGAGCGGGGATCAGCCCTCCGCCGGAGCGTCCTTGATCTCGCACAGCGCGGCGCCGTTGGCGACAGTCGCGCCGACCTCGGCCGACAGACCCGTGATGACACCGGCCTTGTGGGCGTTGATGGGCTGCTCCATCTTCATGGCCTCGAGGACGACGACGAGCTCGCCCTCGGCGACCTCCTGGCCCTCCTCGACGGCGATCTTGACGATCGTGCCCTGCATGGGGGCAGCGAGCGAGTCGCCCGACGCGCCGCCACCGGCCTTGCCGCCACCGGAGCGCTTGGGGGCCTTCTTCTTGGCGCCCGCGCCACCGCCGCCACCACCGAGGGCCAGGCCCGCCGGCAGGACGACCTCGAGGCGCTTGCCGCCGACCTCGACGACGACGCGCTGGCGCTCGCCCTGCTCCTCGGGCGCGTCGGCGCCGCCGCCGAAGGGCTCGATCTGGTTGTCGAACTCGGTCTCGATCCAGCGGGTGTGGACCGTGAACGGCTCGTCGCCCTCGGGGGCGAAGGCCGGGTCGTCGATGACGACGCGGTGGAAGGGGGCCACGGTGGGCATGCCCTCGATCTGGAGCTCGGCGAGCGCGCGACGGGAACGGGCCAGCGCCTCCTTGCGGTCGCGGCCGGTGACGATGAGCTTGGCGATCATCGAGTCGAAGGCCCCGGCGACGGTGTCACCCTCGACGATGCCGGCGTCCCAGCGCACGCCGGGGCCGCTCGGGACGGTCATCTTGGTGACGGTGCCGGGGGCGGGCAGGAAGCCGCGGCCGGCGTCCTCGCCATTGATGCGGAACTCGAACGAGTGGGCCTTGGGGGTCGGGTCGTCATAGCCGAGCTCCTCGCCGTTGGCGATGCGGAACTGCTCGCGCACGAGGTCGATGCCAGTGACCTCCTCGGTGACCGGGTGCTCGACCTGGAGTCGGGTGTTGACCTCGAGGAAGGAGATGGTGCCGTCGCGGGCGACGAGGTACTCACACGTGCCGGCGCCGACATAGCCGGCCTCCTTGAGGATGGCCTTGGACGCGCGGACCAGCTCGGCGTTCTGCTCGTCGGTGAGGAACGGCGCGGGCGCCTCCTCGACGAGCTTCTGGTTGCGGCGCTGGAGCGAGCAGTCGCGGGTGGAGACCACCACGACATTGCCGTGCTGGTCGGCCAGGCACTGGGTCTCGACATGGCGCGGGCTGTCGAGGAACTTCTCCACGAGGCACTCGCCGCGACCGAAGGCCGTGACGGCCTCGCGGACGGCGGAGTCGAACATCTCGGGGATCTCCTCCATGGTGCGGGCGACCTTCAGGCCGCGGCCGCCACCGCCATAGACGGCCTTGATCGCGATCGGCAGGCCGAACTCCTCGGCCAGCCTGACGACCTCGTCGGCGTCCTTGACCGGGTCCTTGGTGCCGGGGGCCAGCGGGGCGTCGGCCTTGACGGCGATGTGCTTGGCCTTGGCCTTGTCGCCGAGCGCGTCGATCGCCTCGGGGGAGGGCCCGATCCAGGTCAGCCCGGCGTCGATGACGGCCTGGGCGAAGTCGGCGTTCTCGGCGAGGAAGCCATAGCCGGGGTGGACGGCGTCGGCGCCGGAGTCCTTGGCCACCTGCAACAGCTTGTCGACGACGAGATAGCTGTCGCCGGGGGTCGACCCGCCGAGTGCATACGCCTCGTCGGCCACCTTCACATGGACAGCGTCACGGTCGGGCTCGGCGTAGACGGCCACGGATCCGATGCCTGCGTCCTTGCAGGCACGGGCGATCCGGACGGCGATCTCGCCGCGGTTTGCGATGAGGACTTTGCTGATGGGCGCCATGTCGGGGAGCCTAGCGGCTGACCATTCCCCAGCGCGGCCGCACCCCGTGAGAGGTGAGACACGCAATACCGCTGTCGGACACGGCATACCGTTGGTCGCGTCCGACAGACCGCCCGTCGTGGAAGGAGCCTGATGCCGACACCTCTGCCCGGGGCGCTCGGGCTCGTCGGCAGCGCGCTGCTGGTCATCGGCACCCTCGCCCCGCCCGAGGGTGCGCGGCAGGGTCTGCCTGGTCTGCTGCGCCCGCTCCAGCGGCTCGTCGAGGGCCACCCGGGCATCCCCTTCGCGCTGGGCGGACTGGCGCTCGTGACCGCCTGGCTCATGGTGCGTCCGCGCGGCGACAGCCCCCACGAGCCGGCCCGGCTGCTGCGACTGGGTCTGCTCTGGGGGGCGCCGCTGGTCCTGGCCCTCCCGCTCGGCAGCAAGGACGCCTATCTCTATCTCGACCAGGGCTGGCAGCTGACCCAGGGGGTCGACCCCTATGCCAGTGGGCTGACCGCCAGCGGTGGGCCGTTCGCGCCGTATGTCAGTGACTACTGGGCCGGCAGCACCGCCGTCTATCCGCCGCTGGCGCTGCGGGTAGCCCAGCTCGCCGTCGAGGTCGGCCACGCGCACACCTACTGGTCGGTGGTGGCGCTGCGGATCCCGCTCGTCCTGGCGCTGCTGGCCCTCGCCCTCCTCGCGCCTCGCCTCGCGCGAGCCGCCGGTGGGAGAGCGGGGTATGCCGCGTGGCTCGGCCCCGTCAACCCGGCCTTCCTCGTGGCCGGTGTCGCCGGCCTGCACCACGACGCCGTCCTCGCGGGGCTCCTCGTGGTCGCGCTGTGGTGTGCGCGGCTCCCGCGGGGCCTGCTGTGGGGGGCGGTCGCGCTGGGTGTGGCCGCGGCGGTCAAGCAGCCGGCGGTCGTCCTGGGTCCGGCGGTCGTGCTGGCCGCCCAGCCGCACCGTCTGTCCACGGCGCTCGCGGGAGCGTCACGTCCCACGCCGTCATCGGCCGCCGTGCGCCAGCTCGCGGCCCGGCTGGCGGCGGCCGGTCTGGTCGGGGCGCTGGCCTTTGCCGCGGTCTCGCTGCTGACCGGCCTCGGCTTCGGCTGGACCAGGGCGCTGTCGGTCCCGGCCAAGGGCGAGAGCCTGGCCCCCGTGCTGTGGCTCTGGCGGCTGGGCCGACCGCTCGTCGGCGGCGCCTATGACCTGCCCCCGGCGTTGGGATCCGTGGCCCAGCTGGTCGGTCTCGCCGCGCTCCCCGTCATCGTCTGGGTATGCCGCGACGGCCGGTGGGCGCGTTGCGCCTGGCTGTCGCTGCTCGCCTTCGCCCTCTGCGGCGCGAGTCTGTGGCCCTGGTATCTCGTGCCGGTCGCGGTGCTGATCGGCATCGACCGGCTGGGACCCCGGGGACGGGCGGCGGGTGTGGCGCTGTCGGTGGGCGTGGTCGTGGCCCAGCTCGTCATGGAGGGCGGGGGCTATGGGATGGACGCGGGCGTCCCGCTGGGAGGTGCGCTCGCGCTGGCAGCCGGCGCCGCGGCATACCTGATGGCGCTCCGGCAGGAGCGCGGGGTCAGCGCGGAGCAGCAGGCGCGAGCCTGAGCACGAGGTCCTCGCGCGAGTCGCCGCTGGAGTTGGATGTCGTGACATAGAGCGAGCCGTCGGGAGCGCTGCGCAGGGCCCGCAGCCGGCCGAAACGCTCGTCGACCTGCGGCATCCGCTCGACCCGGGTGACCCTGTCGCCGTCGAGGGTCATCACCAGCACGCCGCTGCCCTTGAGGAGGGCGACGGCCAGCGCGCCGTCCCAGCGGCCCCAGGCCTTGCCCGTGAGGAATGCCGCGCCGCTGGTGGCGACCGTCGGGCTGCCCGAGCTCCACTGTGCGGCAACGGCGTCGGGGAACTTCTCGCGGTCGGTCATCGGGACCGACTCGTCGTAGTCGGCACTGCTCGGGTCCCACCCGTAGTTGGCGCCCTTGCGGATGATGTTGACCTCGTCGTCGCGGTCCGGCCCGTGCTCCGCCGACCAGATCTGCCCGGTGCCGGGGCGCAGCGCCAGGCCCTGCACATTGCGGTGCCCGCTGGTGAAGACATATGCGGCCGGTGTGCCCTTGGCCGCGTGGGGGTTGTCGGCAGGGACGCTCCCGTCGAGGTTGACGCGCAGCGTCTTGCCGCCGAGGGAAACTGGGTCCTGGGGGTTGCGGCCCTGCGCCGCGTCGCCGGTCCCGACGTGCAGCGTGCCGTCGGGGGCGAAGAGCAGTCGGCAGCCGGAGTGCCGGCCGCTGCTGATGGGCAGTCCGGCCACGACCGGTGTGCCGTCCCGCTCGGCGGAGCGGCCGTCGCCGGACAGGCGCCACCGGATGACCCGCACGTCGACGGGGTCGCCGCCCTCCTGGTGGGTCTGGCAGGTGACAAAGGTGCGGCTGCTCGCGAAGTCCGGCGCCAGGGCCAGGCCGAGCAGACCGCCCTCGCTCTCGGCATAGACGTCCTCGAGGTCGGCCGTGACGCGGTGCACCTCGCCGGCGGCGGTGCGCAGCTGCATCCGCCCGGGCCGCTCGGTGACCAGCAGGCCGCCGTCGGGCAGCACGGCCACGTCCCAGGGGATGCTCACCTCTGCCATGACCGTCTCGACCGCAGCCGCGGCGGACGAGGCGGAGGAGCCGCCCGTCCCGGAGGACGCGCTCGTCGTGGGGGAGCCCGTGCCCGGTGCGGCGTCGCCGGAGCCCGTCCGCCCGCTGGAGGTGGAGCAGGCGGCGAGGGCGATGATGCCCGCGATGGCAGCCAGACGTCGCATGGCCCTCACGGTAGTCCGCGCGGCTGCGCGATGGCGGCTGCCGCGGGGGCGGTCAGCGGCGCTGCCAGGTGCGCAGGATCGTCACCAGGCTGCCGACGAAGCCCAGGACCACGACGAGCCCGATGAGGACCCACAGCCAGACGCTCATGGCCTGAGAAACTACACCGCGTCCATGCGTGTGGTGCCGCCTCTGTCATGCTGCACCCCATGTCCCCGCGCGTGATCCACACGGCCCAGGCCCTCGTCGACGAGGTCGTCGACATCCCGACCCTGCCTCGCCGCGGGGGCAACTCGATGGCCTCGACCTATGCGCGATATGCCGGCGGGGCGGCCAACATCCTCATCGCGGCCGCCCGGCAGGGCGCCGAGGCGATCCACGCCGGCGCCCACGGGAGCGGGCCCAACGGAGACCTGATCCGCCGCGAGCTGGGGGAGGAGGGTGTGCGGCTGACGGCTGAGCCCCTGACCGATCTCGACACCGGCATCTGCTTCGTGATGATCGAGCCCTCCGCCGAGCGCACCTTCGTCACGACGATGGGCGCCGAGCGGCGCATCACCAGCGAGTCGCTCCAGACCAGCGCGCCCGTCGACGGCGACCTGGTCTGCGTCAGCGGATACAGCCTCATCGAGCCGACGCTCGGCCCACTGCTGGAGTGGCTGGAGGCGCTGCCTCGGGGGGTTGTCGTCGTGCTCGATCCGGGCGCGATCTTTGCCGAGCTGCCCGAGGACATCCGCCGCCGGGTGCTCGAGGTGACCGACGTGTGGACCTCCAACGCCGAGGAGGCGCAGGCCCTCACCGGCCTGTCCGACATCGCGGCCGCGGCCGCCGCCGCGGTGCCGCACCTGCGTGGCGGCGAGCCGGTCGCCATCGTGCGCGACGGCCCCAAGGGCTGTGTCGTCCACGTCGACGGCACCGGCACCTATCTCGCGGGCTACCCGCAGAAGCCGGTCGACACCAACGGCGCGGGGGACACCCACACCGGGGTCCTGGTCGCCGAGCGCGCCAAGGGCGCCGCATGGCTGGAGGCGGCCCGTCGTGCCAACGCGGGCGGCGCGATCAAGGTGACCCGCAAGGGGCCGGCGGCCGCGCCCGACGCAGCCGAGATCGACGACTTCCTGGCCCGCCAGGAGCACTGATCCCAGGCGCCCTTCCCGCGCGAGTCCCATTGCGGCGCAAGGCATCTGGTATGCCGTGTGCGCTCCTCAGCGCGCGCGCAGCCCCCGCAGCTCGTCCCGGCAGCGGTCCTCGAAGCGGCCGAGCTCGGTGATGGCGGCGTCGATGTCGGCGCGGCGCTGCTCCAGGTCGGCACGCCGCTCGTCGATCTGCCCGAGGACATATTCGAGCTGGCTGGCCTTGCCCAGCGGCGCGTCATAGAGGTCGACGATCGTGCGGATCTCCTCGAGCGGGAAGCCGAGCCGCTTGCCGCGCAGGATGAGGTTGAGGCGGGTGCGGTCGCGGCGGTGATAGACCCGCACCGTCCCGCGTCGCTCCGGGGTGATCAGGCCGAGATCCTCGTAGTGGCGGATCGTGCGGTGGGTCACCCCGAACTCGTCCGCGATCTCCCGGATCGTCCAGGTCTGGGCGCGGTCGTCGCCAGCGTCTGGGACCGGAGTGCGGAGCGGGCTTGTCATGCCGCCGATCATGCTTTACGTTTACGTCAACGTCAAGCGGCGACGAGGCTCCCGCTGACCCACCCTCCCGAGACGCCCAGACCTGGAAGGCCTGCCGCCATGTTCGAGCTCGACCGCCACCACGAGGACTTCCGCCGCACCGTGCGCGACTTCGCCGAGCGCGAGGTGGCCCCGCATGTGGCGCAGTGGGACCGCGACTCCTACTTCCCGACCGACCTCGTGCCCAAGATGGGCGACCTCGGCCTCTTCGGGCTCGTCGTCCCGGAGGAGTTCGGCGGCGCCGGCGAGCACGGCGACTTCACCTCGCTGTGTGTCGCGATCGAGGAGCTCGGCCGGGTCGACCAGTCGATCGGCATCACGCTCTCGGCCGGTGTCGGCCTCGGCATCAACCCGATCCTCACCTATGGCTCCGACGAGCAGAAGCAGCGCTTCCTGCCCGACCTCGTCGCCGGCCGCGCGCTCGCCGGCTTCGGCCTGACCGAGCCCGACGCGGGCTCCGACGCCGGCGCCACCCGCACCCGCGCCGTCCGCGACGGCGAGGAGTGGGTCGTCAACGGCGCCAAGGCCTTCATCACCAACTCCGGCACCGACATCACCTCGGTCGTCACCGTCACCGCCCGCACCGGCGAGAACGAGGACGGCTCGCCGCAGATCAGCGCCATCATGATCCCTTCTGGCACACCGGGATTCACCGCTGAGGCGCCCTATCACAAGCTCGGCTGGCACATCTCCGACACCCACGGCCTCACCTTCGAGGACTGCCGCGTCCCCGCCGAGAACCTCCTCGGCGAGGAGGGCGAGGGCTACAAGCAGTTCCTCAAGACCCTCGACGACGGCCGCATCGCCATCTCCGCCCTCGCGCTCGGCATGACCCAGGCGATGCTCGAGCTGGCCACCGACTATGCCAAGACCCGCCAGGCCTTCGGCCGCCCGATCGGCGCCAACCAGGGCGTCAGCTTCCAGGTCGCCGACCTCGCCGTCATGGTCGAGGCCTCCCGCCAGCTCACCTATCGCGCCGCGTGGCTCAAGGACGAGATGGAGGCCGGTCGCCGGGGCCTCAAGGAGGTCAAGCAGGCCGCCTCGATCGCCAAGCTCTACACCTCCGAGGCCGCCGTCACCGCGACGCGCATCGCCACGCAGATCTTCGGCGGCAACGGCTTCATGGAGGAGTACCCGGTCGCCCGTTTCTACCGCGACGCCAAGATCCTCGAGATCGGCGAGGGCACCTCCGAGGTCCAGCGCATGCTCATCGCCCGCAACCTCGGCCTGCCGTCGGCCTGACCCCCAGACCGGAGCAGACTGAGCCCCATGAGCACCCACACCGGCCACGAGTCCTTCGCCACCGGCACCGACCACGGCGGTGACCCCCGGGTCGCCGACGTGCGCGAGCGCCTGGCGACGGCGTATGCCGCGTCCGCGACCGCCCCGGAGAAGGCGGCGGCCAAGCTCGCCTCGCAGAACAAGCTCTTCGTCCGTGAGCGGATCGACCTGCTGTTCGACGAGGGCTCCTTCGTCGAGGACGGCCGCTTCGCCAACTCGATGTCCTCGGGCCTGCCGGCCGACGGCGTGGTCACCGGGCGCGGCACCGTCGAGGGCCGGCCGGCGATCGTCGTCGCCAACGACCCGACGGTCAAGGCCGGCTCGTGGGGTGCGCGGACCGTCGAGAAGATCGTGCGGGCCACCGAGATGGCGCTGCGCGAGGAGCTGCCGATCTTCTGGTTCGTCGACTCCGCCGGCGCCCGCATCACCGACCAGGTCGAGCTCTTCCCCGGCCGTCGCGGTGCCGGTCGGATCTTCCACAACCAGGTGGCGCTGTCGGGCAAGGTGCCGCAGATCTGCTGCCTGTTCGGGCCGAGCGCCGCCGGTGGCGCCTACATCCCGAGCTTCACCGACATCATCATCATGGTCGAGGGCAATGCGTCGATGTATCTCGGCAGCCCGCGGATGGCCGAGATGGTGGTGGGGGAGAAGGTCTCGCTCGAGGAGATGGGCGGTGCCCGCATGCACTGCACCGTC
The DNA here is from genome assembly GCA_021287075.1 of Micrococcales bacterium. Taxonomy (GTDB): domain Bacteria; phylum Actinomycetota; class Actinomycetes; order Actinomycetales; family Dermatophilaceae; genus JAJTBD01. Next base: position 30,556 of record JAJTBD010000030.1, read on the forward strand.
TCCGGCGTCGGCGACCTGCTCGCCTCCGACGACGAGGAGGCCATCGAGCTCGCCCGCCACTACTTCTCCTACATGCCCGACAACTGGCGCGAGCCGGCCCCGGACTATGAGGCGGAGGAGCCCGCGGAGCCGCTCACGCGGCATACCGTCCCCGAGCGGGAGAGCCAGCCCTTCGACATCCACGAGGTCATCGACGGCCTCGTCGACGAGGACTCCTTCTTTGAGATCAAGCCGCTGTTCGCCCCCGAGCTGGTCATCGGTCTGGGCCGGATCGACGGGCGCACAGTGGGATTCGTCGCCAACAACTCGGCGGTCAAGGGCGGCGTGCTCTTCACCGACAGCGCCGACAAGGCCGCCCGCTTCATCTGGCTGTGCGATGCCTTCTCGATCCCGCTGATCTATCTGGCCGATGTGCCGGGCTTCATGATCGGCTCCGAGGTCGAGCGCGGCGGCATCATCCGGCACGGCGCCAAGATGGTCTCGGCGGTCTCCTCGGCCACCGTCCCGCAGTTCTGCGTGGTCGTCCGCAAGGCCTATGGCGCGGGGCTCTATGCGATGGGCGGGCCGGGCTTCATGCCCGATGCGACGATCGCGCTGCCCACCGCCCGCATCGCCGTGATGGGCCCCGAGGCCGCCGTCAACGCGGTCTACGCCAACAAGATCGCCCAGGTCGAGGCCGAGGAGGGGGCGCAGGCCCGCGATGCCTTCGTCGAGGAGAAGCGCCGCGAGTACGAGGTCGACGTCGATCTCGAGCGGCTCGCATCCGACCTCGTCATGGACCAGGTGGTCGAGGCCGACGCGCTGCGGGAGGAGCTCATCAAGCGCATCGCCTATGCCCGCCACCGCGAGCGCCACTTCGCCACCAAGCGCCGCGACGTCCCGCCGGTCTGACCGGGCGGGACGTCGCGGGAACGCTTGCGGGGCAGGCTACTTCGGCGCCAGGTCGCTCGGGGTCTTGGTGATCGCGACCATCACGCCGCCCGACATCGAGTTGACCGTGACGGTGCCATAGGGCTTCGTCGAGCCGTTGCCCTTCCACCCCAGGGCGACGTCGAGCTCGTTGGCGCCCACCTTGGCGACATAGTCCCGGCTCACGGTGTAGCCGCGGGCGGTGAGCTCCCTGTCGTAGAAGGCCACGATCTGCTCTGCCGGCACGCCGGTGAGGTCGAACTGCCATGAGTAGTTGAACGGGCCGGTGGGGTCGGTCAGGGTCGCCTCCGCGGGCACGAACCAGGTCTTGACGCCGGGAGGGCCACCGTCCTTGACCGGCACCTCCTTGACGGTCAGCCCGCTGGCGGCCGCGGACTGCTGGCTGCTCGGGCTCTCGCTCGCAGCGGCAGCCGACGACGGCGACGAGGACGGCGGCGACGAGGACGACGAGGACGAGGACGACGAGGACGACCCGGTGCTCTCCCCGCCCCCGCAGGCCGACAGGCCGAGGGCGGCGGCGGCAATCGCGGCTGCCGCGGCACGTCGATGAGTCTGCATGGTGTTCTCCCCTTGGTGACAGGCCGGCTGGTCGGGCCGGCAGCGGTGTGCCGTGAACGGCACCGTATGAGCATCGACGCGCCCTCGCGCCGATCGGTTCCATCGGGTCGCGGATCGCGGGATGCGGGGGATTGCGTGATGCCGCGGTATGCCGTGCGGGCGGGAGATGTCGCGGCCGGTCGGCCTCGGCGTCAGGGCGCGGTGGGGCGGCGCAGGGTGTGCCAGGCGACGCCGATCTCCGCGAGCAGCTCGCGCAGCAGCGGCAGGCTCAGGCCGACGACATTGCTCGGGTCGCCCTCGACGCCGCGGACATAGGGCCCGCCCAGGCCGTCGAGGGTGAAGGCCCCGGCGACCCGCAGCGGCTCGCCCGTCGCGACATAGGCCGCGATCTCCTCGTCGGAGAGGTCTGCGAAGTGGACCGTGGTCGAGGCGGTCGCGCCCAGGGTGCCGCCGCTGCCGCCGTCCTCGGGCTCCCGCGTGTCGACCACCCAGTGGCCGGTGTGCAGGACCCCGGTCCGCCCGCGCATCCGCTGCCAGCGGGCCGTGGCCTCGGCTGCATCGGCGGGCTTGCCGTGCAGGTCGCCGTCGAGCTCGAGGATGGAGTCGGCGCCGACGACGATGAAGTCGGCGGCCTCTCCCAGCGCCGCCACCGCCTCGGCCTTGGCGCGGGCCAGCACCAGCGCGGCATCCTCGAGCGCCAGCTCGCCATAGCGGGCCTGCGCGTCGGCGAGCGCGGCGTCCTCGTCGACCCCGCTGACCAGCACCGAGGCGTCGACCCCTGCGCTCTCGAGCAGGGCCCGTCGGGCGGGGGAGGCGGAGGCGAGCAGGACGCGAGGGGCCGGTCGGGCCGCGGTCGCGGGGCTGGAGTTGGTCACGGCGCCAAGGCTAGGCGCTGGGGCGACCACGCGGCATACCGCCTGCGCCGATCAGCCGGTGAGCCCGTCGACATAGCACCAGCGCCAGGCCTCGCCGGGCTCGAAGCTGCGCATCACCGGGTGGCCGGTCTGCTGGAAGTGCCGGGTGGCGTGCTGGCCGACGGAGGAATCGCAGCAGGCGACGTGGCCGCAGGTCAGGCACATCCGCAGGTGCACCGGGTCGGTGCCCTCGCGCAGGCAGTCCGGGCACCCCTCGTGGGCGTCGGGGAGGGTGCAGCCCGGGGCGTCGCGCAGGTGCTCGCAGCCGCCCTGCTGGGCCTCCGGCGGCAGCAGCTGGGCCTCCCGGACCACCTCGTTGCGCGCCTCGACCCGCTCCAGGATCGCCTCCTCCACGTCGAGCCCGCTGAGCACTCCGGCCAGCACGTGCTGGTCGGCCTCGCCGGCGTCGCGGATCCGCAGCAGCTCCTCACGCTGGGCGTCGAGCATCTGCGCGCGCAGCCGGCGATAGACCTCGCGCGGCGGCTCCGGGTCCTCCGCGCCCCTCCGGCCCAGCCGCTCCCAGGTGATGTTGGCCCGCAGTTCGGCCTGCTGTCGCAGCGAGTCGGCGATCGCCGAGTCGGCGCCGGGAGCTGCCTCGAGCGCGGCCAGGGCGGCGCCCGTCGTCTGCTGGGTGATCATCGCCTCCTGGAGGGCGTCCTCCAGCGGGTCGGGGCCGCGCACACCGAGGCGGCGGGCCACCGTCGGCAGCGTGAGCCCCTGGAGCAGCAGGGTGAGGATCGCGACGAAGAGCGCGATGAGGATCAGCACCGACCGCAGCGGGGTCTGGGCCGGCAGCGAGAGCGCGGCCGCCAGCGTCACCACGCCACGCATGCCCGCCCAGCCGAGCACCCAGGTGTGGCTCCACGGCTTCTGGGCCGAGGCGCCCTTGGCGAGCAGGATCCCGCGGAAGAGGACCAGCCACAGCGGGCGCACGAGCAGGACCACCGCGAGCGTGGCGGCGGTCGCCAGCGCGATGCGGCCGCCGCTGACCCCGGACTGCTCCGTCGCCTCGACGACATAGACCAGCTGGAGTCCCATGAGCAGGAAGACGGCGTTCTCCAGCAGGAAGGAGATCGTGGCCCAGTTGGTGCGCTGGCTGATCCGAGACGCTGCGGCCTGGTGGACGGGCGCCCAGTGGCCCAGCAGCAGGCCGGCCGTCACCACCGCGATCACGCCGGACGCGTGCACCTCCTCGGCGGGCACGAAGGCGATGAAGGGCGTCATCAGCGACAGCGCCGTGTCGACGACCGGCTCCGCGCTGAAGCGGCGCAGCCACCGGACCAGGTATGCCGCGGCGAGCCCGATCGCGACGCCCGCACCGACCGCCCACAGGAAGTCGGTGCCGACCGACCACGCGGTCACCTCCTCGGCGTGCGCCGCGGCCAGGCCGGCGGCCGCGACCGCGGTGCGCAGCGAGACCAGGGCCGTGGCGTCGTTGAGCAGGGACTCGCCCTCGAGGATCGTCACCAGCCGGCGGGGCAGGCCGATCCGGTTGGCCACGGCGGTCGCGGCGACGGCGTCGGGCGGCCCGACGATCGCGCCGAGGGCGAAGGCCACCCAGAAGGGCACGGGCAGCAGCAGCCAGACGACCAGGCCGACGGCGGCCGCGGTCGCGAGCACCAGGCCCACCGACAGCGACAGGATCGCGGGGATATTGCGCCGGAAGTCGATCAGGGGCACCCGGATGGCCGCGGCGAACAGCAGCGGAGGCAGCATGCCGGTCAGCACCAGCTCGGGGCCCAGCTCGATCTCGGGCACCCACGGCAGGGCCGAGCCGAGCACCCCGACCAGCAGCAGCGCGAGCGGTGCCGGGAAGCCCCAGCGCTCGCACAGCCCGGCGACGAGGGTGACGACGAGGGCGATGGACAAGATGGTGATCACGACATGCACCGGGGCATTGTCGCAGCGTCTCGGACGGGGTGTGTGGTGCGTCTCACAGCACCCCGGGCATGGGCCCGCCGCGTCAGACGTTGTGGGAGCGGGCCCACCTGGGCCCGCACCGATCACCGGCGCTCGAGACCTGGGCGCCCTTGACGACAGGGACACGCATGACCTCCACCCGCATCGCCCGCGTCGCCGTCGCCCCCGCGATGGCCGCCTCGCTCCTGCTCGCCGGCTGCGGCGGCGCCGCCACGACGGCCGAGGGCACGAGCACCTCCGCCGCCACCTCCGGCTCTGCCACGTCCGGCTCCGCCGCCACGGCCGCCGCGGTGACCTGCCCCACCGACAACACGCGCGCGTTCGCCAAGACCCGCTTCGTCGCCGACCTCGGCCTGACCGCGGGCACCTTCCACCGGTGGATCTACAAGCCCTACATCGAGGGCAAGTTCACCAAGGGCGCCGACGGCCGCACCGGTGCCATCGTCAAGGCCGCGGCCACCGCCGCCCTCGACGTCAAGCTCCTCAAGAACGCCACCGAGAACGTCAAGGCCGACCCGCAGCTGTGCAACGCGCTGGCCGAGCCGATGACCAGGCTGACGACCAAGCTCGACCAGGTCAAGGGCGACCTGACCAGCGGCGACCTGACCTCCATCGCGGGCGCCGAGGCGATCGTGCAGGAGATCCTCTCCGGCTCCAAGAAGGCCGGCCTCAGCGTCACCGAGACCACCCAGCAGTGACCCCCTGAGCAGCAGACGCGGCGCCCGGTCGGACAGGATCCGACCGGGCGCCGCGGCATACCCAACAGCGTTGTGGCTCAGGCCTGCTCGGGCACCTCGAGCTCGCCGAGCACGGCCGCGCGCAGGGTGTCGAGGCCGAGGCTGCCGACGTCGAGCGCACGCCGGTGGAAGGCCTTGAGGTCGAACTCGTCGCCCTCCCGGCGGGCGCACTCCTCGCGCAGCTGCATCCACAGCCGCTCGCCGATCTTGTAGGACGGCGCCTGCCCCGGCCAGCCGAGATAGCGGTCGATCTCGAAGCGCAGGAAGTCGCGGTCCATCTGCGAGTGGGCGGTCAGGAAGGCCCATGCCTTGTCGTAGTCCCAGGCCCCGCCGCCGACCTCCTCGGGGGCGTCGAAGCCGCAGTGCACCCCGATGTCGATGACGACGCGGGCGGCGCGCAGCGACTGGCCGTCGAGCAGCCCGAGCAGGTTGCCCGGGTCCTCCATGTAGCCCAGCTCCTGCATCAGCCGCTCCGCATAGAGGGCCCAGCCCTCGCCGTGGCCGGAGGTGAAGCACATCATCCGGCGCCAGCGGTTGAGCAGCTCGGAGCGATAGACCGTCTGGCCGATCTGGAGGTGATGCCCCGGCACGCCCTCGTGATAGACGGTCGTCAGCTCGCGCCAGGTCGTGAACTCGGTGACGCCCTTGGGCACAGACCACCACATGCGACCCGGACGCGAGAAGTCCTCGCTCGGGCCGGTGTAGTAGATGCCGCCGGTCTGGGTCGGCGCGATCATGCACTCGATCCGCCGCACCGGCCCCGGGATGTCGAAGTGCACGTCGGCCATGTCGGCGATGACCTCGTCGGCCCGCTCCTGCATCCACGTGCGCAGGGCGTCGGTGCCGTGCAGCTGGTATGCCGCGTCGGCGTCGAGCGCCGCGATCGCGTCGGCGATGTTCCCGCCGGGGGTGATCCGCTGGGCCACCGCCTCCATCTCGGCGCCGATGCGGGCCAGCTCCTCCTGCCCCCACCGGTAGGTCTCCTCGAGGTCGACCGCCGCCCCGAGGAAGGCACGCGAATAGAGCCCGTAGCGCTCGCGTCCGCACGCGTCGGCCTCGGGGGCGAGAGGGAGGATGTGCTCGCGCAGGCGCTCACCGAGGGTGCGGTATGCCGCGGCCGCGCCGTCGGCTGCCGCCTCCAGCTCCTCGCGCGCCGAGTCGGCGAGCTCGTCCTCGCCCGCCCGGGCACCCGCCACGAGCGAGGCGAAGTAGCCGTCGTCGGCGACGAGGTCGGCGCACTGCTGGATGCAGGCCTCCACCTGACGGCGGGGCGCGACATTGCCCTGCTCCGCGGCATACCGCAGCGTGCCGACCCACTGCTCGAGGGCCTCGGGCACCTTGGCCAGGCGACGCGCGATCGTGCCCCACTGCTCGTTGGTGTCGGTCGGCATGAGGTCGAAGACCATGCGGATCTCCTGGAGCGGAGAGGCGATCACGTTGAGCGACATGGCATCCACGCCCGCCTCGTGCATCTCCACGGCAAGCCCGAGACGCTCCCGCAGGGCCGCCAGGGTGACGGCGTCGACGTCGTCGGTCGGGGCCAGCCCGTCGATGCGGGCGAGGGTGTCGCGGGCCAGCTGGGCGCTCTCCTCCAGCCCCTGCGGGCTGAAGTCACCGAGCTCCTCGTCGACACCGCTCACCCCGAGATAGGTCGCCTCGATCGGGTGGGTGCGGCAGTACTGGGCGAAGTAGTCCTCGGCGACGGTGTCGATCTCGGAGGGGACGCGCGTGGTGGGGGTGGTGTCGGTGCTCACGACGGTGACGCTATCGCGGCGTTAGCGTGTCCGGGTGACCAGCACACCCCGGATCCGATCCGTCAACGCCGCCCGAGAGCGTGCCCGCCTGCCCGGACTGCGCATGGACACCGGCATCGTCAAATCCCCTGTCGAGGCGATCGAGGTCCGCGCCCCGGGTCCCAAGGGGAGCGGCCTCGGCAGCGGCGTGGTGGGCGACGAGGTCGTCGACGGCCGCCATCACGGCGGCGACTGGCAGGCGGTCTATGCCTTTGCCCGGGAGGAGCTCGACCACTGGGCGGGGGTGCTCGGAGCCGACCTGCCCGACGGCGCGTTCGGCGAGAACCTCACGACCGAGGGCCTCGACGTCGACGGCGCGGTCATCGGCGAGGTGTGGCGGGTCGGCACGGCCGCGCTGCGGGTGACCGCACCACGCATCCCATGCCGGGCCTTCGCGACCCGGCTGGGCGTGCGCGGGTGGGTGCGGACCTTCAGCGAGCGCGGCCGGACCGGTGCCTATCTGGCTGTGGTCGAGCCCGGGCAGATCCGCTCGGGCGACCCGGTGGAGGTGCTCGACCGGCCGGCCCACGGCATCACGGTGCCCGACAGCTTCCGCGCCCTGATGGGCGATGACGAGCAGGCGCGACGGCTGCTGGATGAGCCAGATATCTTCGATCCGCGTGAACGGGCCCGGCTGGCTGACAGACTGTGGCCATGAGCGACAAGCCCACTGGCACAACGTCATCCGGCCCTCTCGCGGGGGTCAAGGTCGTCGAGATCGGGAGCATCGGCCCGGGTCCGCATGCCGTGACCCTGCTCGCGGATCTGGGTGCCGAGGTGATCCGCGTCGAGCGGATCTCGGGCCTGCTGACGCTCGGTGAGCGCGACAAGGACCTGCTCACCCGGGGCCGCCCGTCGGCGGCGATGGACCTCAAGGACGAGCGGGCTCGCGACCTGGTGCTGCGTCTGGTCGAGCAGGCCGATGTGCTGGTCGAGGGGATGCGCCCGGGCGCGATGGAGCGGCTCGGCCTCGGTCCCGACGAGTGTCTGTCGCGCAACCCGCGCCTGGTCTATGCCCGGATGACCGGCTGGGGCCAGGACGGCCCGCTGGCCCAGACCGCCGGCCACGACATCACCTATCTCGCCCTCACCGGCGGCCTGCACGGGATCGGCCGGGCCGGCGGCCCCCCGCAGATCCCGCTCAACCTCGTCGGCGACTTCGGCGGCGGCTCGATGTATCTCGTGACGGGCATCCTCGCCGGGATCATCGCGGCGCGCACCTCAGGCCAAGGGCAGGTCGTGGACGCGGCCATCGTCGACGGCGCCGCCCACCTCCAGACGATGATCGTCGGCATGATCGGGCAGGGCGTCTGGCGGGAGGTCCGTGGCGGCAACCTGCTCGACTCGGGCGCGCCCTTCTATGACATCTATGCCACCAGCGACGGCCGCCATGTCGCGGTCGGCGCCATCGAGCCGCAGTTCTATGCCGCGCTGCTCGACGGCCTGGGTCTGGACCCCGCCGAGGTGCCCGACCGCAACGACCCCGACCAGTGGCCCGCGCTGCGCGAGCTGCTCGCCGACACCTTCGCCCAGCGGACGATGGCCCAGTGGGACGAGACCTTCCGCGACACCGACGCCTGTGTCGCACCGGTCCTGACGATCGCCGAGGCCGCCGAGCACCCCCACCTGGCCGCCCGCGCCACCTATCGACGCGACCACGGCCTGCTCCAGCCGGCTCCGGCGCCCCGCTTCTCGGCCACGCCGGCCGACCTGTCGACGCCGCCGACCCTGCCGGGCGGCCAGACGCGAGAAGCCCTCTCCCGGTGGGGGATCGACGATGTCGATGCCCTCATCGAGCAGGGCGTCGTCACCCAGACCTGAGCCCCCGGGGCGGGGCGTTTGTGCCCAATTGGGCTAAAGCGCCCGGGGCCGACGACAGACAGAGGTATGCCGCGTGACCGGGCGGTCACGCGGCATACCTGCGTTGTGGGTTGGGTCGGGCTCAGCCGCGCCAGGACCGCCAGGACGGGCGGTTGCGGCGGACATAGAAGCCGTGGGCGGTGCCGGGGTCGGACCAGGCCGACCGGCGGGGCTTGCCATCGTCCTCGCCGCCGCCCAGGGCGGACAGCACGGTGACGAGCGCGGCGACCTGCTCGGGCGTCGCGTCGCCGATGATCTCGATGGCCGGTGCCTTGGGCGCCTCGTCGGCGGGCGCGGCCTCGGCAGGCACAGCGTCGGTGGTCGTCTCGGACATCGTTGCCTCGCTCACAGCGGGATGTTGCCGTGCTTCTTGGGCGGCAGGACCTCGCGCTTGTGACGCAGCGCGCGCAGCGAGCGCACGAGGTGGCTGCGGGTCTGGTTGGGCTCGATGACGGCGTCGATGTAGCCGCGCTCGGCCGCGATGTAGGGGTTGGCCAGCGTCTCCTCGTAGTGGTTGATGAAGCGCTGGCGAGCCGCGTCGACGTCCTCGCCGGCGGCCTCGGCCTCGGCCAGCTGCTTGCGGAAGAGGATGTTGACCGCGCCCTGGGCGCCCATGACCGCGATCTGGGCGGTCGGCCACGCGAAGTTGATGTCGGCGCCGAGGTGCTTGGAGCCCATGACGTCGTAGGCGCCGCCGTAGGCCTTGCGGGTGATGACGGTCAGCAGCGGCACGGTGGCCTCGGCGTAGGCGTAGATCAGCTTGGCGCCGCGGCGGATG